>NZ_CP020660.1:0-1604691 GCF_002381345.1 Candidatus Enterovibrio altilux | reverse complement strand
GCCAGAAGTGCTGGAGACTGAAACCTCGAACACGTCCTCATCGTTAATTTCTAGGATACTATCATCAAAAGTTGCGACGGTGAAATAAGTAGACATGGTATTCGCAGTAATTACTTCTTGGCGCATCACTGATGTTACATCCCCAGCTTCTGAGGTCTTATGGCCTACGACCACATCTACAGTTAAATCGGATATTGGCGCTTCAGAAAGTGCTAAAGTGTAATTAGCAGCATTACCTTCATCAATATTAGTGTCACCAACTAACGTTAACTTAGGGCCAGTAAATATGCTGTCATTGATTACTGTCTCAATAACATTACGTGCGACAGGCTGTTGTTCAAACTCTCCGCCCAAAGTATCAGTAATAGAGACAATAAATATATCATTGTCATTCCTTTCGTCGAAAATATCATCAAGTACTTTTATGCTGAATATGACGGATGTTTGGCCTGCAGGAATAACAACCTCTCGAGTGACAGGAATTACATCCTCTTCCTCTGACGTTTTATGAACAACAATTAAACTAATGGTTGTGTCAATGTTCATTGCTCTAGATAATGTGATGGTATAAAAAGCGGACTGACCTTCCATAATAACATTGTTGCCACTTAATAAAACAATAGGGTTGTCTAGAGTAACGAATAGGGTACGATTCAGCGAATCTCGCTGAGTAACCGGTAAATCAGATAAAATTTGGGCGGTGGTTGTAAATCCTGCGACAATTTGGACGTGTTCATTGGAAGATAGAATTGCTGACTGAGTCGCAATATAAGAACTCGCACTTATATCACCAGCAGCAGTCTCTGTTCCTTCAATTTGTGTAGGGTCTTCGCCTTCCTGCAATGCTAACAAAATTTGAGAGATATCATCTGACAGTGCTAAGCTAGTAAGTCGCTCTTGTTTTTGAATCTGTATCGTATTTCCGTCAACATCATTGGTTAAATGTGTATTTAGTTGTGCTCCATGCCCAAACTTAGATGAAATAAATATGTCTCCTTCATCTAGCACAGAACTTGTATTTGCAATTTTAATTGCACCATCTGACTTTACGATATATGCATTTCCTGCCAATTTACCAATAATTGAATTTGGCATGTAATACTCCTATCGTTCGACGGTTTCTATATTTTTATTTATAAGTGTATTAATAAAGCAAAATAAAATCTAATTGAAAATATTTAATTTAAAAAAATATAGTAAAATTACAATTTATCAAGAGTATATAAAATATATAAAATAACTTTAAGAATGCAATGTCTAGATAAATAACTATTTTTACTGACAATCTAAGCATTTTAATTATGATCATATATTTAATTAATAGTCATGTATTCATTAAAGTGGACCTAACATAATATATTTATTTTTTTGCTCAGTGGAATTTCGCATATACTAGCAAGTATTTAATGTTTTCAATTTATTAAATAAATCATGTAATATGATAAAAATTTTTGACTCATGATCAAAAATAAAATTTAAAGTTAACCATAATAAAATTCATGATAGTCAAGTATGTGACCGCATAAATGTGGTACATATTACACCCAATGGACTTTGTTTTCTAAGCTAGGCAACTAACTATTAATCTACATTTTAAATAACTATATTCACTTAGATACTCAGCTCTATGAATAAACTTCGCCGCAATACAACCAATGAGAAGCAATATAACCAAACTAAACAGGAGCATCATGAAATACCTCATTTATTTCGTAACTGAGCCATTATGACAGTTATAATAGTCAAACGAGTATTTTCAGTACCCTTGAGCAGTCTACAAGGTTTTGTTTCCTAATTCGATTCAGATAATAAATCCCAAGATAATGCACTATTAAACAATCGCTTTCATGTTAAGCGTACCTATCCCTGCCAGTTTATTTAACGCTTTTATCGTGACGTGGACTTCACTAATCTAAGCATTATGTTCCCTTAAACTCAATATTCCCCCGAAAAGTTGCTTGGCTCGAAACATTACCATCTCTGATAGGGGACATTTATGGTAACTGACCGCCAAATTATACAGATAATCTCGTTCTAAAAAGTTCTTCCTTTTTTGATGAAATTAATAAAACCGCTCGTTTAATACTAATGGTATCGTAAGCTCTATCGCCTAATGTTTTATTGACTTTTAAACGGGGCGGTTTAAACAAGTTAGGTAGTACTTCGCCGTCAGTCACATTTTATGCACTTAACTTAGCAGCAATGATTTCATACGTATTAATCTCTACCACTAAATATAACTTACACCAAATTCTCCGTTACCATCAGTTCCATGTTTTTTTACTTCCATGCGCTATCACCGTAAACTCCATGACTAAGTGCGGGATAGGCTCCTTTAATTCTCATCTTGAACATAACGTAAACCATTTTAGTTCGCTTGCTAATGTATAAATAGTGTAGGCATGACAACGACCGTTAAGCAGGGTTAAAAAACAGACATCATGCATTCTTGTAGACCTTTCAATGGTATTGAAAACACTCGTCTAACCATGAGGACCATCGTGACGGTTAAGTCGCTAAATAAACGAGATTTCCTATGCTTACCCTACTTAGTTTAATTCCATAGTTAAATGGCTTCTTCATCAATCCAGAATGTTCGTGAACCACGATTTATGAAAACTTGATTATACTACTTCCAGTTAGTTATTTTGTAGCAAAGCTTATTCATAGACCTGAATATTTAATAAATGAACCTAGCTGTTTAGCAGTGTTAATTGGAAACTTAATTTCCTAAAGGAGGACATTAAGCCGATTACCATAAATGTTCCCTAGCAAAAATAGCAATGATTTAAATCAAAAAACTACTGAGAGGGACATTGCTCCTAAGGAATAAAAATGCTTAGATTAGCGAAACCTACGTAATGATAAAAGCGTTCAATAAGCTGACAAAACTAGATATGCATAACATGAAAGCGATTATTTAATAGTGAATCATCTTAAGATTTGCTCTCTGAACTCGAATTAGGAAACAAAGCTAATTTATGGTATGAATAAGCTTTACTACAAAACAACTAACTAAAAGCAATTAACTGGAAACAGTATAATCAATCATAGCTCACTAGTAGTTTAGATTGATAAAAAATTATTCAGCTATGGAATCAAGTGAAGACGGGTAATCGTAGGAAACCTCGTTTATTTAATGGTTTAGCTATTACGACGGCTCTCATGGTCAAACGCGTATTTTCAATGCCGCGAAAAAATTTGCAAAAATTCATTAATTTTATTTAAAACTTGCTCAACTGCTATTGTTATGCTCTTACTATTCATACATTAACAAACGATCCAAAATGATTAACGTCGCATTCAAGACGAATACTAAAGGAACCATCCTGCACTTAACCATTGACTCCACGGGACTGGAAGTCTACGGGCGCCGCACATGGAAAGTAACAAGTATAGCACTGCTAGGAAACTGCTAGTCTAGCTTAAGTTACATGTAGCCGTAACGATCAATGCGCATAAAATCATTGCTGCTGAGTTAAGCGCACTAAATGCAACTGATGGCAGAGCACTACCTAACTTGCTCAAGTAAACTCGCCTAAGAATCCATAGATATCAGACGACGGTGATTACGATACCAGATAAGGTTACGCAACCACTCGTATTAAACGAGCACTTCCAATCATCCTACCAAGCAAAAGAACAACTTTTTAGGAACGAGATTATCCGCGTAGTTTAACGGTTAATTACCAACCATTATAAAGTTCAAGCCAACACGGGAAAACAAATATAGTTCTCATAACTTTCCTATCAGAGAAAGCAATGTTTCGAGTCAAAAACTACTGGTAAGAAGATTGAACCTAAAAAATTATCATGCCTAAATTGACGAACTTTACGCGATGATGAAAGCATTACATACGTTAGTAAAATTAACTTTCCCTTCAATGAAGGTGATCATCTTATAGTTAATTATGTTAGGATGTGCTATCTGGATTTGAATAAGGTAGCAAGATCGAACGTAAGTATTACCTTTAAATTACAATAAACTTATCGAATACGTGATCTACCAGATGAAGACTTATCTAAACGATTTTTAGTTGAATTAACAACACAACCACTACGTTTACCTTGTACCAGTTGACCATGATTTAGCTTACCATAACCTAATTTATCTTGAAAAAGATTGCTAGGTG
Organism: Candidatus Enterovibrio altilux; assembly: GCF_002381345.1. Classification (GTDB taxonomy): domain Bacteria; phylum Pseudomonadota; class Gammaproteobacteria; order Enterobacterales; family Vibrionaceae; genus Enterovibrio; species Enterovibrio altilux. Next base: position 1,600,558 of record NZ_CP020660.1, on the reverse strand, counting down.
CAACAGTTTGCTCTCCTTGAGTACCACGATACGCTGAATAATATTTGTGGGGTTCACTTGTATCAATACGCTCTGCGTGTTTATAAACCGCACGACGGATCTTTTGACTATGAATTTTATGGTTCTTCGTTTTTGATGTAATTATAGTTTCGAGCTCTGGAAGCATTTTAACCAGTCCACGTAGATAGTTAACGTCAGCCAGTTCAAGCTCGACCCAACCGCCTCGTGGTAATTCTTTATTTAGATATAGATTTCCGTAGCGAATACGTTTCAAGCGACTTACTGTTACACCTTGAGATTCCCACATACGACGAACTTCACGATTACGACCTTCAGTAATAACAACATAAAATGTGTGATTCATGCCTTTGCCACCAACATAAACAACATCTTCAAAACGAGCTTTTCCATCTTCAAGTGCTACGCCACAAACAAGATTTTTAATTATCATCTCATTCACTTTACCAAACACACGCACCATGTATTCACGTTGCACTTGACAGCTTGGATGCATTAAACGGTTAGCCAATTCACCATCTGTGGTGAAAAACATAAGACCTGATGTATTAGCATCCAAACGACCTACAGCAACCCAGCGGGCACCCTTTATACGCGGAAGACGATCAAACACTGTTCGACGGCCTTGTGGGTCGCTACGTGTACACAGTTCACCTTCTGGTTTATTATATACCAATACACGACACATAATTTCAGAAGGTACAGCAACTTTCACCGTGTATCCATCAATACAAATGTTTTTGCTTAAACTATCTAGGCGATTACCCAGTTTCGCAGCCGTACCATTAACACTGACACGACCAGCTTGAATCATGGTTTCAATTTCACGACGTGAACCAAGGCCGGCACGGGCTAATACTTTTTGTAATTTTTCGCTCATTTACATATACCTTACTGTCGCCTTCACAGGCGCCAATATTGTGAAAAAGGCTTCAAATGAAATCTCATTTAACATGTATTATGTTAAAATAACCCTTTATACGCTATATTTTTTCACTATGTTAAAGCTTATTATAATGAAGCACTATCACCTGTACCATAATAAAAAAATTCTAGCCTCACCTTCAAGCTTTATTTCCTAATTCGAATTCAAACAGCAAGTCCCAACATAGTTCATTATTTGATGCTCACTTTCATTATAGGCATATCTAACCCTCTCAGTGTACTTAATACTTTATCATGGCGTAAGTTTCGTCAATCTGAGCATTATAATCCCTCTGGCTCAATGTCCTTTAGAGTAGTTTTTTGGATTGAGCCATTACTGTCTCTGTTAGGAAACGTTATGGTAATCGATTTTATTTCCTAAATCAGGGAACTAACTTGCTAATCACGCTTTAAACAACTAGGCTCACTTAAATTTTTCGGTTTATGAACAAGTGTTTCTACAAAATAACTAACTGGAAGCAGCATAATCAAACCTTAATCAATCGCGGCTTACTAATATTCTGGATTAATGAAAAAGCTATTCAGCTATGGAATCAAACTAAGCACGATAATCATGGAAGACCCCGTTGATTTAGCTACTTAGCCATTATGATGGCCCTCATGGTTAAATGCGTATTTTCAATGCCATTAATAGATCTGAAAGGATTCATTAATTCTACTTTCAAACTTCTTAACTACTAATGTCATGCCCTCACTATTGATGCATTAGCAAGCGAACTAAAACGGTTAACGCCACGTTCAAGACTAAGGATAAAGGAAGCATAGAGCACTTAATCCTTGATTCTACAAACTCAAAGTCTACGGTGAAGAAGAATGGAAAGTAAAAAAGCATGGTACTGGTGGGGAACGGCAAATTTGATGCAAGCTACATTTAGCGGTAGATATAAACACGCATCAAATAATTACTGCTGAGTTAAGTGCACCAAATGTGGCTGACGGTGAAGTACTGCTTAGCTTACTAAAGCCGATCCACCGAAAGCCAATGAAATATCAGCGAATGGTGCTTATGACGCTAAACAATATTACGAAATCGTTCGTATTAAACGAGCAATTCCACCCATACCACCAAGAAAAGGAGCGACTTTTGGAAAGCGAAGTCATCTGCATAATTTAGCAGTCAGTTACCAGAAGTTACACGGCTCCAAGCAGCATTGAAAAACGAGGTCTGGTTATCATAAACATTCCCTATCAGGAACGGTAATATTTTGAGTCAAAGAACTACTTGGAGAAAAATTAAGTTTCAGAGATCATGATGCTTAAATTAACAAGATTTACGCCGTAATAAAAGCGTTAATCACGTTGAAATTTGCTATTTTAACTAGCCTTAAAAAATACAGCCCTTAGTTTGTTAAAAAAACTAATTTAATCTCAACGGTAAATATAATTAATCTATACTATACATGTCTCAAACTTTCACCATGTATAGTATGGTTTTAACTCATTAAGAAATTAAATTTTTCCTATCATTATAAATATATTTTTATTGTATAATCGCTTTTTTTAGCTAAAAATAGATAAAGGCGTCATAAAAGTAATACAGGTGGATTATCCTTATTGATTATTCACACACTGTACGTGGAACACTACGCAAACTGAGCGCAGGAATAATCATGCAAACATTGTAATAGGTGACTTGCATTTAAATATTAATTTTCTCTCAGCGCTGAAATCACAGAAGGTTTATTAATCAAATTAAACAATAAACTCTTTGCTGATGTTCTGTGAGCATCGGATAGAATTTTTTTAGGGTTTTTTCGGGATTCAGCAAGGATTTTGGTAATAAATCGACTATTAGTACCAGAAAGTTCGTACACAAACCTAAGAGTATCGAGCAGTTCCTCCTGAGGTAAACTATAAACTGCTATTTCACAACTAAGATTATCCATAGAAATCAAATTATAGACCACAATCTTACGCTCAGCTTTAAATGTTTCTTTGGCTTCATAAGCCTTAATTAATGTCCGCACTTTGTCAGCAATTGCTAATGGCACTTCCATTGTTTTTGTTTCATGTAACATGATTATTCTCCTACTCCCACCTGAATTTTAGGATTAGTTTACGCTCTCGCTGATATGTTGACATCAATTTTTCCATACTAAACAATACTAAATAGTTACTTTTTGTAAACTTCAATGCACGAAAACTATGTTTCCTAATCTTAACCCAGATAGCAGATCCCAACATAATAAACTATTCAACGGTCGGTTTCGCTTTAGGCATATTTAGTCCTGTCAACTTGTTTAACGCTTTTATCTTTGCGAGGGTTTCACCAATCTAGGCATTGTAACCCTTGAGGCTCACTGTCCCTCCCAGTAGTTTTTTGACTCGCAACATTACCGTCTTTAATAAGTAATGTTGATGGTAACCATACCTCATTTTTTTATTTTTATTTGAACCGTATTACTTCTGGTAACGGGCCGCTAAAATACGTAGATAACTTCGTTTTTAAAAATTGCTTCTTTTCTTAGTGGGGTGAGTGCTGGATGCTTCCTTTATTCTTCATTTTGAACGTAACGTTAATCCTTTTGGATCGTTTGCTAATGCATCAATAGTGGGGGCATGAAAATGGTAGTTGAAAAAACTTAAAAACAGAATTAATGAACCCTTGTAAGCCTCTCAATAACATTGAACATACGCACCTATCCATGAGGCTCGTCGTAATGGTTAAATCGCTAAATAAATAAAATTTTTCATGATTACCTCGCTTAATTTGGTTCAATAGTTGAATAGCTCCCTCATCAATACAGAATGTTAGTGAGACACGATTGATTACACTGCTTCCAATTAGTGATTGTGTAACGAAGATTGTTCATAGAACTGAATATTTAAGTGAACCTAACTGTTTAGAATATTGACTGAAAATTTAGTTCCTTTATTTGAAAAATAAAGCCGGTTACTATAAACGCATCCTAGCAGAGACAGCAATGACTCGAGTCAAAAAACTACTGAAAGAGATATTGAGCCTCAGGAATCACATAATTCAGATTAGTGAAACCTGCACCATAATAAAAGCATTAAATGAACTGGTAAGACTAAGTATGCCTAACACGAAAGAAATTGTCTAATAGTGGATCATGTTGAAATTTACTATCTGAGCTCGAATCAATAAATCAATTCAGTCCTTAACCCAAGATATGATATTAAACCTTTTGAATGCCGTAAGATGTTTTGAGCACCTCAAAGAAAAGAGTAGAATGCTTGTTACTTGCCGTAATATAAGCAATTCAAATGACAATATACCAATATAGAACCACGTGGGATACGTTCACAAAACTGTGGCCATTTATTGCTAGTTATAAAACTGGCTTAGTGGTTGCCGTCATCGCTCTGATCATTAATGCGGCAAGTGACACCTTAATGCTGTCGATGATCAAACCGCTTCTCGATGAAGGATTTACTTACAATAGCGTGGATAGTAATTTTCTTAAAATGATACCTATTTACCTCGTCATTTTAATGTTGGTACGCGGTGCGTCTAGTTTTGTTTCTACGTATAGTTTATCATGGGTTTCAGGCAAAGTAGTTATGATAATGCGTCGCCACATGTTTAACCACTTCATGAAAATGCCAGTGAGTTTCTTTAATAAAGAATCTTCAGGCGCATTGCTTTCTCGTATTACCTACGACTCTGAGCAAGTTGCGAATGCAACTAGTGGTGCATTAGTCAGTTTGGTGCGTGAAGGTGCATCGATCATCGGTTTGATGACCCTCATGTTTTACTATAGTTGGCAGCTTTCCGCTATTTTATCGGTTATCGTCCCAGTTGTGGCTTGGGTCATCGGCTTCGTGTCGAAACGCTTTCGTAAAATTTCCTCGAACATGCAAGAAGCCATGGGTTCTGTTACCTCTTCAGCGGAACAAATGCTAAAAGGTCATAAAATTGTTCTTAGCTTTTGTGGTCAAAAAGTAGAAAAAATACGTTTCGAAAACGTTAGCAATAGCATGCGACAACAAACCATGAAGCTTGTGTCTGCTCAGGCAATCGCAAACCCTGTGATCCAACTCATTGCGTCTTTTGCTTTGGTGGCTGTTCTTATGCTAGCAAACACCGAGTCAATCCGTTCTGAGTTAACCGCTGGTACATTTGCGGTTGTATTTGGTGCCATGTTTAGTTTGATGCGTCCGTTGAAAGCATTAACCAATGTGATTTCACAGTTTCAACGGGGTATGGCAGCTTGTAACAGCCTCTTTGAGCTGATGGCCATGGAAACTGAACAAGACAATGGTGAGCACAGTGTCAAGCGTATAAAAGGGAATTTAACCGTCAATAATGTAGTATTTACCTATCCAAACAAAGACACTCCAGCACTGAACAATGTTAGTTTCGATTTGCCAGCAGGCAAAACATTAGCACTAGTTGGCCGTTCTGGCTCTGGTAAAAGTACCATTGCAAACTTGTTGACTCGTTTCTATGATATTGACAGTGGTGACATCACTATTGATGGTGTTCGCATTGAAGATTATACCTTGACTAACTTGCGTAACCACGTGGCTATCGTTTCGCAAAATGTTCATTTGTTTAATGACACAATTGCGAACAATATTGCGTATGCTGCGAAAGATAAATATACTCGTGAGCAAATAGAGCATGCTGCAGAGCTATCTTATGCTGCCTATTTCGTGCGCGAGATGACGCATGGATTTGATACTATAATTGGCGAAAATGGCGTCAATTTATCGGGGGGGCAATGCCAGCGTATTGCGATAGCACGTGCGTTGCTACGTGATGCTCCTATCCTTATTTTAGATGAAGCCACATCGGCGCTGGATACTGAATCTGAGCGAACAATTCAAGCAGCGCTGGATAAACTTCAAAAAAATCGTACCGTTTTAATTATTGCACATCGATTATCGACCATTGAAAATGCAGATGAAATTCTCGTTATTGATGAAGGTGATATTATTGAGAGGGGTAATCATTCAACACTAATGGCGAAAGATGGTGCTTACGCACAATTATATCGCATTCAACTTGGAGAGTAAACCTTGGCGGGATGGATAGAAAAAATTTGGTTTGATAATCATCCTCTAAGATTTCTTAGCGCTCCACTTTTGTGGCCACTAAGCAAAGTATTTGGTGCGATTGCTAGAAAACATCGTTTAGATTATATCAACGGTAAAAATAATGTTTATCGCGCACCAGTCCCAGTGATTGTAGTGGGTAATATCACCGTGGGTGGTAATGGAAAAACACCAATCGTTATTTGGTTAGTTGAGCAACTCAAAGCGTTAGGCATGTCGCCAGGTGTAGTATCGCGTGGTTATAAAGGAACTTCTGATCGCTATCCATTTGTGCTTAATGCAATGACAACCACAAAAAAAGCAGGTGATGAACCTGTGCTGATTTATCAGCGTATGCAGGTTCCTGTTGCCATTTCACCTGTCCGTAGTGATGCTGTAAAAGCATTGTTACCTTTGGGTGTTGATATCATTATTACTGATGATGGTCTTCAACACTATAAATTGGCGAGAGATATAGAATTCGTGGTCATCGATGGCGAGCGCCGATTCGGCAACACACATTACATACCATATGGCCCGCTCAGAGAGCAAACAGACCGACTAGCAAGCGTTGATTTTGTAGTGTGTAACGGTGGTCATGCGTTACAAGGCGAAGTCCAAATGAGCTTGACACCGAGAGAGTTTGTTAACTTAAAAACAGGAAAGCATGTTCCTGCTCGCTCATTGAAAAATACGGTAGCAATGGCAGGCATTGGTAACCCACAGCAATTTTTTAATACACTATTTTCATTGGGTGTCACCCCAGTTCACTGCGAACCGTTTGCGGATCACAAAACATTTTCATTTAAAAAAATATCTGAATTATCTGAGAAAGGGCAACACTTAATCATGACAGAAAAAGATGCCGTAAAGTGTCGTCATATGCTCGTAGGTAACCTAAATAGCGAAAATTGGTGGTATCTTCCTGTTGATGCTTTTATCTGTCAAGATGATACCAACAATATACTAAGAACCATTAAGAAAGTGAAGGATGAATATGGATCACCGACTGCTTGACATCATTGCATGCCCAGCGTGTAAAGGAAAGTTGAGTTACAATATAGGAGATAGTGAACTTGTGTGTAAATTTGACCGTTTGGCTTATCCGATTCATGATGGTATCCCAGTTATGCTAACCACGGAAGCACGAGAAATATTATCGGAAGAAGTGAAATCATGAGGTTCACGGTCGTCATACCTGCTCGCTATAAATCCAGTCGTTTACCTGCAAAACCGTTGGTGGATATAGGAGGCAAACCAATGGTGCAGTTGGTTTACGAACAATCGATTAAATCTGGTGCAGAAAAAGTGATCGTCGCAACAGACGATCAGCGCATCGTTGATGCTGTAAAAACATTTGGTGGTGAAGTGTGTCTGACTAGCCCATATCATCAATCTGGCACTCAACGCCTTGCTGAAGTAATAAAAAAATACAATTTAACTACCGATGAAATCGTCGTAAATGTTCAAGGTGATGAACCACTGCTTCCACCGAATACTATTCACCAGGTCGCTGAAAACTTAGAGCGTAGTGCTGCGCCAATGGCCACACTTGCGGTGAACATCTATCACACCAGTGAGATCTTTAACCCTAATACAGTGAAAGTCGTCACAGATAAAGATAGTTATGCACTATATTTCAGCCGCGCTGCTATTCCTTGGGAACATGATCATTTAACAAAAGTCCCAACAAAAATACACCATAATTTAAAACGTCATATTGGCATTTATAGTTATCGTGCAGGGTTCATCAATACCTACATTCACTGGCCGCCAAGCCCGATTGAACACATCGAATGTTTGGAGCAACTTCGCGTGCTTTGGTATGGAGAAAAAATTCACGTTGATACCGCGATTGAAGCACCTCCGGCAGGTGTTGATACGGCGGAAGATCTTGAACTGGTTAGAAAACTCGTTGCAGAGTCGTAAATTGAACCTCAGCGCTGCATAAGCGCTTACTCATCAAACCTAGCCATCTTCATGATCAACTTCTTTAGTTAAAATCAATGCTCGATGAGCCCACTAGTAAATTAACCATATCTCTAATGCATGATGGTACCGAAAATACTCAATTTAAGATAGACTATATTTTCTAAATTAGAGGACTAAATTATTAATCTATATTATAAACTACTAGTTTCACCTAAATATTTAGATTTATAGGCAAGCTTCGCTACAAAACAATCAATTGGAAACAGTGACGGTGCAGTGTTACCGAACTTGCTCACACAGACCGGCTGAAGCATCTATGGTGAATTATTAAACGATCGTTTTCATTTTAAACATACCTAACCCTATCAGCATATTTACACACTTTTATCATGCCATAGGTTTCGCTAATTTTAGCATTATGATCGCTTAGGCTCAATGTTCCTCCTAGTAACTTTTGAACTTGCAACATTACCACCTTTTATAGGAAATGTTTATGGCAACCATACCTCATTTTTTAATGTTGATTGGCATCATATAACTTTTGGTAACGAACCGCTAAATAACGCGGATAACCTTGTTTTCAAGAAGTTACTCCTTTTCTTGGTGGGATGATTGGAACCGATTTTTTCACTCAAACGGTCGCGTAACATTGTCTCGTGTCATAAGCTTCATCGTCTGATATTGCATTAGTGCCTCGGCAGATCTGTTTGAGCAAGTTAGGTCGCACTACACTGTCAGTCATATCTAATGCATTTAACTCAGCTGCAATGATTTCATGCGTATTTATATCTACCATTAAATGTCACTTATACCAGACTCGTCGTTTCCCATTAGTACCATGATTTTTTTTACTTTCCTTGCTCCCTCACGTAGACTTTGAACCCCATCAAATCAATAGCTAAGCACGCTAAACAATTTCTTTAGTCTTCGTTTTCAACGCAACATTTACCATTTTGGCTTACTTTCTAATGCATGAATAGTAAAGACATGACAACGGCAGTTAAACAAGCTTGAAAACAAAATTAATGAACCGTTGCAGACTCTCAACGGTAATGGAAATGCTCATTTAACCATGAAAGCCATCGTAATGGCTAAGCCACTAAATACACGAGGGGTCTTCCACGATTACTCTGCTTAGTTTAATTCCATAGCTGAATGGCTTCTTCATCAATCCATAATGTTAGTGCACCACAATTCATTAAAGCTTGATTATATTGTTTCCCATTGGTTGTTTTGTAACTAAGCTTATTCAGAGAATTGAACATTTAAATGAGACTAACTGTTTAGAACGTAAATTGATAATTTAGTTCCCTGATTTAAGAAACAAAGCCTATCAAAAACGGCAGGGTTTAGAATCAACAAACTACTGGGAAGCCATTCATCCTAAAGGATCAGAGTACTCAGATTAGCGAAGCCTACACATGGTAAAAGTATTAAATAAGCTAACAGGGCTAGCCTATGTCTAACACGAAAGCGATGGTCTCATAGTGAATCATGTTGAAATTGACTATTTGAACTCGAATTAGGAAATAAGACCAGTCATTGAGGGGGGTCTAGAAGGATTCATTAATCCTGTTTTCGAGCTTGCTCAACTGTCATTTGTATGGATTCATTATTCTCGTGTCAGTAAGCAAATCAGAATAACTCACGTCACGTTCCAGACGAAGACTAAGGAAATAAACAAGACTGAGCATTGATTCTACTGGGCTCAAAGTCTACGGTAAAAGCGTATATAAAATAAAAAATATACGACTAATGGGAAATATCTAATTTTATGCAAATTACATTTAGCAATAGAGATAAATCCCCATGAGATCATTGCTGCTAAGTTAAATTCAACGAATGTAATTGGGGGGTGAAGCACGGCTTAACTTGCTCAAACAGACTCACTGAAGTATCAATGAGATGTATAGCGATAGTGTTAAATAAATGGTTCCATTCATCCCATTAATAGAGAGCATAGCTTTTAAAAAATGATGTCATCCGGGTAATTTAGCGGTCATTTCATAGCTAACCATGTTATCACCTCGATCTACGCTCAAATGAGGAAATAACACACATCCTACCCAAGATAGACATGTGCTAGACAAGTTCTATACACACTTCATTAAGGAAAAATTTAACCTTCCGTAGAAGTTTACAAAGATTCAACCGAAAAACAGTTGGATACTCCAAATCAACGAAAATATACGGTAAAATAATTGATTCATTAAATATACGTCTTACCTTTGAATCATAATCGCTTTATTAAATACATAACTGTGTGGCTTGTAAATACAACTGACAAACGGCACCATGGGATTTATTATAATAACAGAGGCAATTATGACTGTTATCCGTAAAGAAGATGTCATCGACAGTATCGCTGACGCACTACAGTATATTTCTTACTATCATCCACTTGATTTTATTAAAGCACTTGAGAAGGCATATAATAAAGAGCAGAATCAAGCAGCAAAAGATGCTATTGCCCAAATATTGATCAACTCTCGTATGTCAGCAGAAGGCAAGCGCCCTATCTGCCAAGACACTGGTATTGTTACCTGTTTTGTGAATATTGGAATGAACGTTCAGTGGGAAAGTGATCTGACAGTGCAGCAAATGGTGGATGAGGGTGTTCGTCGTGCCTATAATAACCCAAATAATCCACTTCGTGCATCTATAGTTGCAGATCCTGCAGGAAAAAGAACGAACACAAAAGACAACACGCCAGCGGTTGTCCACATTAACTTAGTACCTGGCAATGCGATAGGAGTTCAAATCGCTGCCAAAGGCGGTGGTTCAGAAAACAAAACCAAAATGGTAATGCTAAATCCGTCGGATGATGTGGCGGCATGGGTAGAGGAAACCCTACAAACCATGGGTGCAGGTTGGTGCCCACCGGGTATACTAGGAATAGGCATTGGTGGAACGGCTGAAAAAGCAGCTATACTGGCGAAAGAATCGCTGATGGAACACATAGATATTCAAGAGCTTATTGATCGTGGCCCACAAAATGCAGAAGAAGAATTGCGGTTAGACATTTTTAACCGTGTAAACAAGCTCGGTATTGGCGCACAAGGCCTTGGCGGTTTAACCACGGTTGTTGATGTAAAAATTAAAACAGCACCAACGCATGCAGCATCGAAACCTGTTTGTTTGATTCCTAATTGTGCAGCAACACGCCACATTCACTTCACGCTTGATGGTTCAGGACCAGCCAACCTTCAACCACCGAAACAGGATGAGTGGCCTGAAGTAACGTGGGAAGTGGGAAATAATGCCCGCTATGTGAACTTGGATGTGATAACGAAAAATGACATACAAGAATGGAAAACCGGTGAAACAGTGCTGCTTTCTGGCAAGATCTTTACTGGTCGCGACGCAGCACACAAACGCATTCAAGAAAGATTGAATAACGGCGAAGGCCTGCCAAAAGGTGTTGATCTGAATGGTCGCTTTATTTATTATGTAGGTCCAGTTAATGCAGTAGGTGATGAAATTGTTGGTCCAGCAGGCCCCACAACGTCAACTCGTATGGATAAATTTACTGATATGATGTTGAATGATATAGGTCTGATAGGCATGATCGGTAAAGCTGAACGCGGCCCAGCAACAGTAGCATCCATTAAAAAACACAAAGCAGTTTACCTAATGGCAGTAGGCGGCGCGGCTTATCTTGTTGCGAAAGCAATCAAGAAAGCCCGTGTTGTTGCATTCGAAGATTTAGGCATGGAAGCTATCTACGAATTTACGGTAGAAAATATGCCAGTTACCGTTGCTGTTGACTCACGGGGCGTCAATGCACATCAAATCGGCCCAGATACATGGAAAATAAAAATTTCTAAAATGGAACAATAGATTGTCTGTTGAACAAAATTCTATTTCCTAATTTAAGTTCAGATAGCAAATCTCAGTATGATTGACTATTAAATAATCGCTTTTATTTTAGGCATATCTAACCCTATCAGCTTATTGAACGCTTTTATCATAGCGTAGGTTTCGCTAATCTGAGTATTGTCAGACCTTAGATTTAATCTCCTCTCACAGTAATTTTTTGACCAGAAATATCATCGTCTCTGATAAAGGATGTTTATGGTAACCATACCTTATTTTACAAAACTTATTTGAATCTTATAACTCCTAGTAACTTACCATCAAATCACACGGATAACTAAATTTTTAAAAAGTTGCTCCTTTTCTTGGTAGACTGAGTAGAACCGCTTACTTAATATCAGCGGTTTTACAGTATTGTCTAGTGTCATAAGCTCTATCGGCTGATATTTCATTGATTTTTCAACAGGGCTGTTTAAACACACTAGATAGCACTTCACCGTCAGCCACATATGATACACTAAACTGAGCATCAATGATTTCATGCATTTTGATATCTACCACTAAATGTAACTTATTCCAGACTCGCCGTTTTCCATCAGTACCATACTTTTTTACTTTCCATTATCCTTTACCGTAGGCTTCGTGCTCGATAGAATCAATGACTAAATGCTGGATGCTCCCTTTATTCTTCATCTTGAACGTAACGTTAAAAACGAAAGGACTTTATTTTCTAAATTCGTAAACTCAATTTTAAATCAACACTATAAAACAGTTAAGCTCACTTAAACATTCTGGATTACTGAAGAAGCCATTCAGCTATGGCATCAAATAAAGCAGGAAAATCGTGAGAGACTTCGTTTATTTAGTAACTTAACCATTACGATGTTCCTCATGGTTAAACGCGTATTTTCAATGTCATTGGGATTTGTTATCTGAACTTGGATCAAGAAACATAGCCATTTACTACTCCAAAATAGTTTTGGTTGAAAATTCACCACTATCATGAATATTATTTCATACTACTATTACTTTGGAACTATCAAGTAATAGGAAAAGCTACTGAAAATATAACACTGAATATGCAACTGGATAAAAAAATCTAAACATATTTATACTGCAACTTTCTATAATTCATAAACTGGATATAGTATTGGCGCTACTCATAACCTTTAAGTGCAAAATGGTGCTAATGGCAAGGTGCAGACTCTCCTGCGCCAGCATTAAAGCGTTAATTACCGTTGCATACGCCACCACTTTTTGTCGCATTCGTACTTCAATTAGCGTTATTTCCACAAATACCATTACCACTTTTATGACTCTTACCTCCTAAATAACGTGAAGTTTTACTTTTTGACGGCTTATAATGACGCATATTTTCACCAGAGCGTTGACTGCCAGAATCTACAGCCTTTGGTTTCTTAGACCGGGTTGGTCGCAAGTCTAGGCAAGAAGCCATTAATCGATTGCTTGGCTTGAATCCTTCCATTTCAATGCGTGTTAACACTTGTTGAATCAAACGCTCAATATCAAACAATTCAGCCGCTTCATCTGCACATACCAATGAAATTGCTTTACCAGTTTCGCCTGCACGTCCTGTACGACCGATGCGATGGACATAATCTTCAGACACGTTTGGTAAATCAAAATTAATAACTTGTTGTAGCTGGGGAATATCAATGCCTCGAGCAGCAATATCAGTAGCAACTAAAACACGGACTGCACCTGCTTTGAAATCAGCCAAAGCTTTAGTGCGTGCACCCTGACTCTTGTTGCCATGCATAGGAACAGCGCTGATACCTTTTTCATTAAGGTAATGCGCAAGCTTGTTGGCACCATGCTTAGTGCGGTTAAATACCAACACCTGGCGCCAATTACCTTCTTTTATCAATCGCACCAACACTGGAGCTTTTTGGTGCTTGTCGACTGGATAGATACTTTGTTCAACCGTTTGTGCGGTAAGATCATGTGGCGTAACAAAAATTTCAATTAAATGATTTACTAAACCTTTTGTTAATTCGCGAATTGCATCAGTAAAAGTCGCAGAAAACAGTAAATTTTGACGTTGCTTCGGCAACACAGCAAGAACTTTACGAATATCACGAATAAAACCCATATCCAGCATGCGATCTGCTTCATCAAGTACCAGTACTTCTAATTGCGAGAACTTCACTGCATTTTGGTTATAAAGATCTAGTAGGCGGCCAGGGGTCGCAACTAAAATATCGCTACCTTTGCGAAGACGTAGTAATTGTGGGTTAATCTTCACACCACCGAAAACGGCGCAAGAACTGACGTTTAGATAACGACCATATTTTATTAAACTTTCATTAATTTGTGCAACAAGTTCTCGTGTCGGTGCCAAAATCAACGCACGCACATAGTTATTCTTGACACGTTGACCTGCACTTAAACGCTCCAAAATTGGAAGCGTAAAACCTGCAGTTTTTCCTGTCCCAGTTTGGGCTATTGCCATTACATCTTTACCTTCTAGAACAACGGGGATCGCTTTCGCTTGGATTAGCGACGGCGTGTCATAACCCTGTTCATGAATAGCTTTGAGGATTGGAGCAGAGAGACCTAACGAGGTGAAGCTCATAAATTTTATTCTCAGTTAAATAACACAGTATTTTTGGAGGAAAAGAATCACTGTGTCCACTATAGTTCGGAACATACATCCTGAAGAAGCTTTTTATATTAACCTCTCATATCCTTCTATCATCATGTTTGAATACTTATCGCCATTCGCTGCTTAAAAATGAGCAGAAACAAAAAAGCCCGTATGCTCTTTTATCAAGAGTCCACGGACTTTTTTGAATGTGGTGGAGAGATAGGGATTTGAACCCTAGGTGCGCTATAAACGCACGCCGGTTTTCAAGACCAGTGCTTTCAACCACTCAGCCATCTCTCCATGAGTAGAACACATATTAATAAGCAGACGCCGTGTTGTAAAGCGTTAATTCAAGGAAGGCCCTTCAACCGCTGCGTTTTTGAACGATAATTAGTTATTAAATTAAAAATACATAACTCCAGCGCACCCACATGCTTATTTTAGACTTTGTTTCCTAATTCGAGTGCAGATAGCAAATACCAACACAATTCACTATTAACCGCTTGCTTTCGTTATAAATATACCTAAGCTGTCAGCTTATTTAACACTTTTATCATGCCGTAGGTTTCGTTATTTTAAGCAGTGTACTTGCTTATGTACAGCGTTCTTTCCAGTAGTTTTTAATTCAAAACACTGCCGCTTTTGATAGAAAACGTTTCCGATAACCATACGACGTTTTTCAAGGCTAATTAAACTCATATGACTTCTAGTAACTGACTGATAAATTACGCAGATGATTTCATTTTTAAAAAATTGCTCCTGTTCTTAATAGGATGAATGGAGCCACTCGTTTGATACAAACGGTTCAATAACATTGTCTCATGTTGTAAGCACCATGAGGCTGATATTTCATTAATTTTTCGACGGGTCTGTTTGAACAAGTTAAGCAACACTTCACCATCAGTCATATTTGATGCACTTAATTCAGAAGCAATGATTTCATGCATTTTTATATTTACCGCTAAATGCAGCTTATGCCAGACTCACTATTTTTTGCCAGTACCATGCTTTTTGACTTTCCATTCTCCTTCACCGTAAACTTTAAGCCCGTAGAATTAATAACTAAATGATAAATAGTTTTTTTAAACTTAATCTTGAACGCAACGTCAATCATTTTGACTCGTTTGCTAATGCATGAATGATGAGGGAATGACAACAGCAATTAAGCAAGCTTCAAGACAAAATTCATTAATCCTTGCAGACTCTCAATGACGCTGGAAATACACGTTTAACCATGAGAGCCACCGTGATAGCTAAATTGTTAAAAAAACAAAGTCTCCATGATTACTCTGCTTGGTTTAATCCCATAGCTGAATGGCTGCTTCAACAATCCAGAATATTAGTGAGCCATGATTGATTCAAGCTTAGTTATACTATTTCCGATTAGTTATTTTGTAACAAAGCTTATGCAGAAATCTCAATATTTAAATGAACCTTGCTGTTTAGAGCTCAGGTTAATAATTTCGTTCCTTTATTTAGGAAATAAACTCGCGTAATCTTTCTAATGTATGTTCTAGTTGTTTAACCATCATTGCAGAAATATCCATTGGCAATTTTGTTTCAGGATGAGTAAACTTAATATTTGCGGCATGAAGAAATAAACGGTTCAACCCAAATTTTTTCGTATAAGCATCAAAACGCAGGTCTCCATATTTATCATCCCATGCCAACGGATGACCTACATACTGGGCATGTACGCGTATTTGATGCGTACGACCAGTAATTGGACTCGCTTGAACAAGGGTCGCTTGTTCAAAATTTTCCAGAATTTTAAAGTGAGTTTCAGCAGGCTTACCATTCTGGTTAACACGCACAAGACTGTTCACTGCATTTTTTAATAATGGAGCCGCCACCTTGCGAAAAGTGGGTTGCCAGTTTCCCATTACCAATGCAAAATAATATTTTTGTACCAATTTTTCACGAAACTGTGCTTGAAGATGGAGAAGTGCAGAACGTTTCTTCGCGATCAATAAAATTCCTGATGTATCTCGATCAATGCGATGGACCAACTCAAGAAAACGAGCAGCAGGACGAAGTGCACGCATCGCCTCAATTACACCAAAATGCAGCCCACTCCCTCCGTGCACAGCTGTTCCTGAGGGTTTATTAAGAATCAACATGTAATCGTCTTCATAAATCACGCAATTTTCTAGCTCAGCAACACGATCTAATTTGATACTAGACACCTTAATTTGAGCTGCTTCAGGAACCATAATCGGTGGGAGCCGGATTAAATCTCCTTCTTTAAGTTTATACTCTGGTTTTACTCGTTTTTTATTTACTCTAATTTCACC
The DNA here is from genome assembly GCF_002381345.1 of Candidatus Enterovibrio altilux. Classification (GTDB taxonomy): domain Bacteria; phylum Pseudomonadota; class Gammaproteobacteria; order Enterobacterales; family Vibrionaceae; genus Enterovibrio; species Enterovibrio altilux. Next base: position 1,583,944 of record NZ_CP020660.1, on the reverse strand, counting down.
TTTACGGAGAATGCGATAGATCCTACTTTTAGGAACATTTTTAAGTTTATTTTTAAGAAAATTATCTAGCCGTTGGCCAGCAATATCATCAAAAATTTCAATGAATTGTACTTTAAATTTCTCTTTATTCATAGGATATATATATTACATTATATTAAAGTAATTTGCTGCAAAAAAATGTCCCTGCTATAGTAATATTATTATTATAGAAAATTTTGTAGTTTTTTTACACACTACGGTGAAAAAACCATCATATAGAATATATATACTGTTTTATCCAAGACACATTGATCATTCACGGCACTACTTAGTGATTTTAATTCCGATGAAAGTTCAACTAGTTTTAATCATGCTGCAATTGGCTTAAGACATGAGGCATAAAGCGCCCGTTAGTTTGTTGGCATAACTGGAGAATAACCAGTGTCACAGAGACGACTGCTATTTATGATGGAGAATCAACTGAATAAGCTGAATAAATTTTTAAACTCAGTGTCAGTTGGTTAATAAATAGTGCCCTAGAGTGTCCCTGATTCTCCTTCCGTGAGGTTGCATTAATGTCAGACTCGGGATCTGGCAGTATTGCGTTTTTTTGTCTCGTATCCGACAACTAATAACAATGATAAATAATCGAGAAAAATTAATATGAAAAGAATGTTGATCAACGCAACTCAAAAAGAAGAGTTGCGCGTCGCATTGGTTGATGGGCAACGATTATACGATCTAGACATCGAAAGCCCTGGCCATGAATCGAAGAAAGCCAACATTTATAGAGGACGTATCACACGTATTGAGCCAAGTCTTGAAGCTGCTTTTGTAGATTACGGTTCTGAACGTAATGGTTTCCTTCCTCTTAAAGAAATTGCTCGCGAGTGCTTCCCTGCTAATTACAGTTACCAAGGTCGTCCTAACATTAAAGATGTGTTAAAGGAAGGACAGGAAGTAGTTATTCAGGTAGATAAAGAAGAACGCGGTAATAAAGGTGCAGCCTTAACAACATTTATCTCTCTTGCAGGAAGTTATCTTGTATTGATGCCTAATAATCCTCGTGCTGGTGGTATTTCACGACGCATTGAAGGTGAAGAACGCAGCCAACTAAAAGAAGCAATGTCTGATCTTAAACTGCCACAAGGCATGGGTCTCATTGTTCGGACTGCTGGCGTCGGTAAATCTGCAGAAGAACTTGAATGGGACTTAAATTATCTACTCAATAATTGGGAGCGCATTTTAAGCGCTGGCGAATCGCAAAATAGTCCTTTCCTAATTTATCAAGAAAGTGACGTTATTGCGCGTGCATTTCGTGATTACCTTCGCCGCGATATCGGTGAAATACTCATCGATAGTGAAACTATCTTCAATCAAGCTTGTAAGCGTATTCAAGCGACTCGTCCTGACTTTTTGCAGCGCATCAAACGTTATGAAGGTGAAGTACCTCTCTTCAGCCACTACCAAATCGAAAGTCAGATTGAGTCGGCATTTCAACGCGAAGTACGTCTACCATCAGGTGGCTCGGTTGTTATCGATCCTACAGAAGCACTTACCTCCATAGATATTAATTCAGCCCGTGCTACTAAAGGTTCTGATATCGAAGAAACAGCTCTTCAAACTAATCTAGAAGCTGCTGATGAAATTTCTCGCCAATTGCGCCTTCGTGATCTTGGAGGTTTAGTTGTTATCGACTTCATCGATATGACACCAGTCCGTCACCAACGCGAAGTGGAAAACCGCCTTCGTGAAGTCGTTCGCATGGATCGGGCTCGCGTGCAAATCGGTCGAATTTCTCGCTTTGGTTTGTTAGAAATGTCTCGTCAACGTTTAAGCCCATCTCTAGCAGAAGCGAGCCATCACATTTGTCCACGTTGTACAGGCACAGGCGTTATTCGTGATAATGAATCTCTGTCACTTTCTATTCTTCGCCTTATCGAAGAAGAAGCACTGAAAGAGAACACTTCACAAGTAATGGCAATCGTTCCAGTACCAGTAGCATCTTACTTATTAAACGAAAAACGGCGTTCTATTCAATACGTAGAAAAATACCATAACGTTTATGTTGTCATTGTTCCAAATTCAGACATGGAAACACCTCATTTTGATGTATTGCGTGTCCGTAGCGGTGATACAAACACCACATTATCTTACCAATTGCCCCAAAAATTAGAAGCGCTTCGTGAAGCCGAAAGCAAGGAAGACGCACCGACTGAACGTATTACTAAGAAACGTGAAGAACCTGCACTACAAGGCTTTACCACCCCTACATCTCCTGTACCAGAATCTTTTACACCAACGGTTAAGTCTACCGTGAAAAAATCAGTAAAATTTTGCTTAGTATCGTTCGTTTCTGGTCTTTTTACAGCACATTTTGTGAAAAAAAAAGTAACAGAGCCAAAACAAGAGACACATAATCATTGCGATCACAAACACTCACAAGTGCGTACTCGCCATAACTCACGCAATAATAACCAACGAAACGATAACGATCAGACACCGGGACATGGAGAGCACAAACTACACCGTAGTAAAAACCGTACTGAGTCTACTGAACGTAACATTGGAAACACTAATAAGAGCACCGAACATAGTGCTGATTTTGAACATCAGGAAAAGCATACCAAAAAGCAGAATCATAACCTTACTAAAAATATAGAACAACGCTTTTCACAAGCGCCAATTGCCAGCTCAGTTAAAGAAGACGTACCTGCACTAATCGCACAACAAGAAATTGTAGAAATGACAAAAAAAGTGAATGAACGCCGCCAGCAACACCAGCTCAACAAAAAAATTCGCATAGGCGATGCTTCTCAAGAACAAGATAAACCATCAATGAAGCCACTTCAAAACGCGGTCACAGTAGTAGTAAAAGAACAAACAAAACAAACTGATGTGCGCAATATAATCGCAGCATCAAATAATGCAGAACAACGTGATGAGAAGCGCCACAACCGCCGCTTTCCTCGCCATATTCGTGCAAGCGGACAGCATCGCCGCCGTAACTATCGAAATGAAAACGAAGCTGAGTTTACTGAACAAGAACTTGAACAATTGAACATACTGGATGCATCCATTTCTATTGTTGAAAAACGGAACAAAGTTGTCTTGAAATCTGGGGTTGCTTCGCCAGAAATTGCAATGGGGAAGGTGTGGTCTTCTAAAACTGCAATCAAAGCACCTATGGTAACTCAAGATATAGTAACAGGTTCACCAGTACATACTAGTGCAGTTGTATTAGCACCATTGCTTGGTGGTATAGCTTCTCCAAAAACGGTAATGAGTACAATAGTACCTCAACGACAAGTACCAATGATTTTAGAACAAAAAACAAAATCAGAAGGCGCAGAAATATTGAAAAAAAACCTGCCCATAACTGTAACCGATTCAGTATCACATATTAAAAAAATTACATCAGTCATGAATGTTGCTTCCGTTAAGGTAACAACAACTACAGTTACTGATTCTATAGATGCAATACTATCTGAAGAAGAGAGCATAAAAAAAATGGTTGAAGTGAACAATATCACAGCTGTTGAAACAACTAAATCTATAAAAAAACTGATGATTAACCTTCACTGTGCAATGTCTCCAATGATAAAAGTACCGACACCGGAAACAAAAAACAGTTCGCCAATTCAGATAGGTATTGCTGACTTTCGTATTGCACAAAAACAGTCAAAACAAGCAGGTAGTGAAACAGCAACTAACCGTTCTACAGCACAAGCCACGAAGCCGAAGTTCCAATTAAAATAAAATAATAATGCATATAATCGCTTTTTTAGTTACACATTCATCAGATTGAACCTAACGTAATATACGCAACCAACTTGAAGATATTGATTTGAGGTATTACAACTTTTCATTTATTCGAGATGTTAAAGGGCCGGCATTCTTGACGAAGTTACTTTGGTTATATCCCATTCAATCGAGAACAATATAGAACCGATGAGTTAATGGATAGCTATCTCTCTTAGTTTGCGCTTTGCTTTCTAAATCAGAGGCCAACACCATAGAGCTACGCTCCGAACAGGCTAAGTTTACTGAAACATTTAGGCCATAAGTAAACTTAGCAAGCCGAGTAATCTAGGGAGAGATTTCTTTTATCTAGCGACGGAACCATAACAAATGGTTTTCCTGGAAAAAAGTGTATTTACAATGCCGTTGAGAAGTCTACAAAATTTTTTAATGGTGTTTATAAACTTACTCAACTGCCGTTGTTATGCTCTCATTCTTAATGCATTAGTAAACGAGTCAAAACGATGAACATCGTATTCAAAACGAAACTAAAGGAACTATTCAGCACTTATTCATTGGTGCTACGAAAAAGAAAATAAACGGCAAAAGCGAGCAACAAGTAAAAAAGCATACCCTGAGGAAAAACAGTGAGTCTGGCGTGAGTTAAATTTAAAAATAGATATAAATACGTATAAAATAATTTCTACTGGGTTAAATTCATTGGATGTGGTTGACAGTGAAGTGCGATTTAATTTGTCCAAATAAAACCACTGTAGAATCAATAATATATCAAATGATCATACTTACGACACAAATTAGTATCATGAAACACTTTATATTAAACAAGTGATTGCATTCATATCATCAAGAAAGAACACATTTTTGAGGATCGAAGTTATCCGCGTAATTTAACAGTTTATTAACAGCAGTTATACAGTTCAAATCAGCATTAAAAAGCAAAGTATAGTTACCATAAATGTTCCCGATCAGACACAGCAATGTTCTGAGTCAAAAAACTACTTAGAGGCACGTTGAGTCTAAGGTATTACAATGCCCAGATTAACGAAACTTACGTAATAATAAAGGCGTTCAATGAGCTGGCAGAGTTAGATATACCTAAAATACAAGCGAGCATCTAATAGTTGATTATGCTGAAATTTGTTATTTAAATTTGAATGAGGAAACAAAGCTTATAACTACTACTGGTATGAAAAAATAAATGTGAGATTATTAGTATTTATTATCTCATGATATATTATACAGAGTGATTAACGCATTATATAAAATAAGTTACAAAAAAGCGTAGGGTAAAACACGATGCGAATACTAAGATTGATTCTGTTAGTTGTGTTTGGATGGCTTCAATATCATCTCTGGTGGGGAAAAAATGGCATTACCGATTATCTTGAGGTCAATGCTGTATCTGAACTAGCCACGCAAATCAATAAAAAACTCATACATCGTAATCAGCATATGTATACAGAAATTGCTGATCTTAAACACGGACAAGAAGCCATTGAAGAACACGCACGTAATGAATTAGGCATGATAAAGAAGGGAGAAATTTTTTTTCGTCTTGTACAAAAATAAACCGCGCTTGTCTTAGTAAAACGAAGAGAATTATGAATACCCTAGTGAATAAAAAACAGACGTGTATGCTGCAATCTACCACTCTAAATTTGGTAGCGATTGTACCCGCTGCAGGGGCAGGAAAGCGTATGCATGCCGCATGTCCTAAGCAATATCTTGCCATCAATAATAAAACCTTGCTTGAACACACAGTACATTACCTGCTTGATCACTCTGCCGTATCTAAAGTTGTGATTGCTATCAGTGCAGAAGATGAATATTTTCAAGATACATCACTAGCATCAGATACGCGTGTTGCGGTAACATATGGCGGTGCTAAACGAGCAGATTCAGTTTTTGCGGGGCTAAACGCTACAGACTCTGAATGGGTAATAATACATGATGCCTCTAGACCGTGCGTGCGTCATGGAGACATTGATGCACTAATTAAAGTCGCCACCACACATCATGATGGTGCGATTCTGGCTTCTCCCGTGAGAGACACAATGAAACGTTCAGATGTGCTAGGTTATGTGGATCATACTGTGTGTCGCGAACATCTATGGCATGCGTTGACGCCACAAATGTTTCACCGTAAACAACTGTTGAATGCTCTGCAACACGCACTAGAACAATCCTTCGCGATAACAGATGAAGCTTCTGCAATTGAGTTAGTAGGCGGAGCGCCTAAGTTAGTTGTTGGACATACAGATAATATTAAAGTCACGCAACCGGAAGATTTAGCATTGGTAGCGTCCTTTTTAATGCAACGCGCTGAGCTGGAATGAGCGAAAGAAAACAAATTAAAATGCGTATTGGACAAGGTTTTGATGTTCATAAATTTGGTGGCAAAGGCCCAATAGTCATTGGTGGTGTCAAAATTCCTTATAAACAAGGTCTCATTGCTCATTCAGATGGAGATGTGGCATTACATGCAGTCTGTGATGCTTTACTTGGTGCTATTGCCGATGGTGATATTGGTCGTCATTTCCCTGACACAGATGTAGAGTGGGAAGGTGCAAACAGCCAACTTATGTTACATGATGTTTACGCAAAAGTAAAAGCGAAAGGATACATGATTGGTAACCTAGATATGACTATTATAGCGCAAGCACCAAAAATCGCACCACACATTGATTCAATGTGTGCAGTCATCGCCCAGAATCTAGAAACTAATATTAGTAATATTAATGTAAAAGCCACAACGACTGAATATTTGGGTTTTACTGGGCGAAAAGAAGGCATTGCCTGTGCAGCTGTAGTAATTATTCGCAGGGAAACCTATGACTGAGGTAATAATACTGGTGGCCCGCCTATGCATGGTAAATGAACAAAAACGGATTGTTTGAAAACCAAACCTGAGCATTATAATTCCTTAGGATCAATGCCCCCCTCAATAGTTTTTAACTCAAAACATTACCGTCTTTGATAGAAAATATTTATTGTAACTATACTTCATTTTTCAATGTGATTTGAACCGTATAACTATTAGTAACTGACCATTAAATTACCGGATGACTGCGTTTCAAAAAAATTGTTCTTATTTTTAATGGCATGAACGGAATCGCTCGTTTAATACGACCGGTTTCGTAGCATTGCTAGCGTCGTAAACACCATCACCTCATGTGTCATTGATTCTTCGGCGAGTCTGTTTAAGCAAGTTACCGTCAGTCACACTTGATGCACTTAACTCAACAGCAATAATTTTATTCGTAGTTACATCTATCGCTAAATGTAACTTGCGTCAAACTCACCGTTTACCATTAGCGCCATGATTTTTCATTTTTCATGTGCTTTCATCGTAAATTCTTAGAACCTTGGACCCAATGATTAAATGCTATATAGTTCCTTTATTCTTCGTTTTAAACGTGACATTAATCATTTAGCTCGCATGCTAATACACCAATTGCCATGGCATAACAACGGCAATTGAGTAAGTTTATAAACAAAATTAATGACTTCTTGCAGCCTCTCAATGGCATTAAAATACACATTTAACCATGATGGACATCGTAATGGTTCAGTCACTGCATAAGCGAGATCTCCCATGATTACCCTACTTCATTTAATGCCATAGCTGAATGCCTTCTTCATCAATCCAAAATATTAGTGGGCCGCGATTAATTCAAGCTTGACTATACGGCTCCCAGCCAGTTGTTTTCTAATATAATTTTTTTAAATCTGAATACTTAAGTAAACCTAGCTGTTTAGAGTGTTGAATAAAATTTAGTTTTCTGATTTAAGGAATGAAGCCTGTTACCATAAATATTACCTAGCAAAGACAGCAATGATGCGAGTCAAAAAACTACTGGAAGAAACATTGAACCTAAGGGATCACGCTGCTCAGATCAGTAAAACCAACGCCATGATAAAGGCATCACATAAACTAACAAGACTAAGTATGTTTAATATGAAAGCGATTGTCTAATAGTGAATCATCTGAAGATTTGCTATCTCAACTCGAATTAAGGAACAAAACTTTTTTATAGCTAAGCTTGTTCATAAGCCTACATGTTTAAGTAAACCTAATTGTTTGGAGCGTAGATTAATAATTAGATTCCTTTATGTAGGGAATAAAGCAACTAGTATGAGACAATCAGCAGTAAAATATTTCCATTTTTCAATAAATTAAAAAAATTGCCTATTAACTGATTAACATCATAACATTTTCAATGAAACAGAATACCATTGAAGTAACCTTATCAAAAACGCAATATTTATTCTTAATCTTGACCTCACTGCTTTCCTCCTTGTGGCGAAATTTTAAACCAGATAGAATCATTATGGAATAATACGCAATGAACGATCAAGACACAGCATAAAAGTAAACATCGTTTTAAAGAAGAGATGGAACATATTTTCACTCCGTTGCTCCCAGGGGATTACAGGTTCTTTGACGCCCCAAATAGATAGTAAATTTCAAGTCTATTAACAAACTTCCCTGCCAAACAATTGACTGACAGTAGTGTAATCAAGCTTGGATCAATCGTGGCCACTAACCTGCTAAATTGACGAAAAAGCGATTCAGTGATGACATTAAACTAAGCAAGGCAATCGTGGGAGACTGCATTTATTTAGCGGCTTAGCCATTACGGCGGCTCTCATGGTTAAGCACGTATTTTCACAGTGCCATTGAGAGGTATCCAAAGGTTCATTAATTTTGTTTACCAACTTGTTCAACTATCATAATCATACCCTCACAATTCATGCATTAGCAAGCCAACTAAAACGATTAACGTCACGTTCAAGACGAAGACTAAAAAAACTATCTAGCACTTAGCCATTGATTTTACCGAACTCAAAGTGTATGGTGACGGTAAATAAGAAATAAAATAGTATCATTTTGATTAAAAATGGCTAGCCTGAGGCAAGTTACATCTAGCGGTAGATATAAATATTTATGAAATCATTACTGCTTAAGTTAAGCGCATCAAATGTATCTAACGACGAAGTGCTACCCAACTTGCTCAAACAGGCTCGCCGAAGAATCAATGCAATATCAGGCGATGATGTTTATGACACCAAACAATATTACGAAACCGCTCGTATTAAGCGAGCGATCCTACTCATCCAACCCCCAAAAAAGCACTTTTTAAAAACGAGTTCATCCGCATCATTTAACGATCCATTGCCAGTAGTTATACGGTTCAAATTGACATTAAAAAACGAGGTATAGTTACCATAAATGTTCCCTATCAGGGACGGCAATAGTTTGAATTACAAAACTCCTCTTAGGAACATTGAGCTTCAGGGATCACAATGCATAGGTTAGTGAAACCTATGCCATGATTGGAACGTTAAATAATCTAGCAGGACTAAGTATACCTAAAACGCTAGCAAGCGTATAATAATTAATCATGTTGAGGCTTGCTATCTAAACGCAAATTAAAAAATAAAGCTTCGCTAATGATAGCAATGTTTAGCGATTATGGTGAGATGAAACCCCATCTGACTAACGTCGGTGATAAAAGAACATCGAACTATTGAAGAAACCAGTATTTTAGTCAACATGATCATAACGTTGTCTTAATACGTAAATGGAGGTCAAAATAAGTTTCATGTGTGCGATAAAAATACACTCAGCTTTCCTTGTCAACCCTCCATTATTACTTATTTAACCAAGTATTTCCTACGCATATAGAGCAGAGTTGAGTGTATACACCTATACATGACGATATTTGATTGATGACACCGATTATCTAGAATCGGTATTTAATACCGAGCAAAATAATGCATTTATTGAAAGACAAATTTAACAAATTTTTGGTTCAATAACAAGGACTAATATTCCACTAATAAAAGTGAAGGTGCATAAATTTAAACAGAAGATTATCAACTAAAATCCAAATTTTTAACAGTGCACCGCAATAATTGCATGAGGGGTGCTCGTCAAACACGGCCGTTTTTCCCACACTATAAATAACAAAATATCAATAATTTTACTTACGTTGTCAACAAGATGTTTTGCAACAGCGGTAATGTAACAAGTAATTGAAGATCATATAAATGGAGAACTTAATGCACCTTTTGATCAGTAACGACGATGGCGTCTTTGCTGATGGCATAAATATACTAGTGGATATTTTTTCTGATATCGCAGCCGTAACCGTTGTTGCACCTGATCGAAATCGTTCTGGTGCGTCAAACTCTCTCACACTGGAAAGCCCTTTGCGTATTCGTCAGATCCACGAAAGACGTTATGCCATTCAAGGCACTCCGACGGACTGTGTGCACATTGCACTAAATGAATTGCTTACAGAAAAGGTAGATTTCATGATTTCGGGGATTAATCACGGTGCAAATCTTGGTGACGATGTACTGTATTCTGGTACAGTTGCCGCAGCAACTGAAGGTTTTTTCCTTGGAGTGCCTGCAATTGCAATTTCCTTATGTGGGTCAACGCATTTTCAAACCGCAGCTCAGGTTGTAAAATATATGGTACTGGCTGATAAAGATAAGCCGCTGCCAAAAAATAGAATTTTTAATATTAATGTCCCAGACTGTGCGTGGGATAAATTAAAAGGTTGGCAAGTAACACGCTTGGGTGCAAGGCATCGCGCGGAAGGAATGATTAAAGAAACCGATCCTAGAGGGCACACCATCTATTGGGTTGGTCCTCCTGGTACCACACAAGATGCTGGACCTGGTACCGATTTTTATGCCATTGAAAATAATTATGTATCCTTAACTCCCCTACAAGTAGATTTGACAGCGCATGATACTTTGAATGAGCTATCGCAATGGGTTAAAAATGCAACGGAATAACTAAGAATATCATTAGTGAACTCTATGTATTCACGTATTGAATTATTACGATAATCAAAGATTATAACTCCCCCCCACAGACTTGATACAATTGATTGTTTACCATGCCACCTATTTATGTCGATAATGATGCCACATCAAACGCATGGCAACAATAAGTTGACGATCGGTTCTGGTCAGAAAATTTATGAACTTTACATAATAGCGAGGATAATAATGCTGTGGAATCTTACGCACAGTATCCGTGTATTAGAAGCCTAGACTGGCTCTACATTTCAGACATGTGTACTAACACAATTAGTTAAGCATGTACATTTTGTAGAGCTAATTTTACAGCTATAAAAGCTTTGTTTGTAATTCAAATTTAGATATTAAATCCCAATATAATTAATGATTAAACAATCGCTTTTGCTTTAGGCATACCTAGCCTGTCAGCTTATTTAATACTTTTATTATGGCGTAGAATTCCCTAACCTGAGTTATGTGATCTCCCTTAAGCTCTATATTCCTTCCAATAATTTTTTTGACTCAAACCATTGCTGTCTCTTCTATGGAACGTTTATGCTAACCGGCTTTATTTTTAAATAAAGGAACTAAATTTTCAATCAATATTCTAAACAGGTAGGCTCACTTAAATATTCAGGTCTATGAACAAGCTTCGCTACAAAACCACTAACTGAAAGCAGTATAATCAAGCTTTAATCAATCGTGACTCGCTAACATTCTGTTTTAATGAAAAAATTATTCATATATAGAATCAAACTAAACAGGGTAATCATGAAAGACCTCGTTTATTTAGCAACTTAGTCATTATGCCGGCCTGCCTAGTTAGATGCGTATTTTCAATGCCATTGCGAGGTCTCAAGGATTCCTCAATGCTGTTTTCAAACTTACTCAGCTGCCATTGTCATACCCTCGCTATTAATGCATTAGCAAATAAACCAAAATAGTTAACGTTACGTTCAAGATGAAGAATAAACGAACCATCCAGCACTTAACACTTGATTCTACGGTGCTCAACGTCTACGGTAAAGGAGAAGGGAAAGTAAAAAAGCATGGCTCTGGTGAAAAACAGCGAATCTGGACCAAGTTACATTTAGAGATAAATATAAATACGTATGAAATCATTGCTACTGCATGAAGTACATCAAATGTGACTGACGGTGAAGTATTACCTAAGTTAAGCTTTGTTTCTTAATTTGAGTTCAGATAGCCAATCTTAACATTATTCACTACTAGGCAATCGCTTTCGCGTTAGACATACCTAGTCTTGTAAGACTTATTTAACGCTTTTATCATGGCATAGCTTTCACTAATCTAAGTTGCGTGATCCCTTAAGCTCAATGTCCCTACCAGTAGTCTTTTAACTCGAATCCTCGCTGTCTATGCTAAGTAACGTTTATGGTAACCGGCTTGACTTCCTCAATAAGAGAACTAAATTTTTAATCAACGCTTTAAACAGTTAGATTAACTTAAATATTCAGATCTATGAGCAATTTTTGCTATAAAATAATTAACTTGGAGCAGTATAATCAAGCGTTCATTAATTATGGCTCACTAATATCCTGAACTGATGAAGAAACTGTTCAGCTATGGAATCAAACTAAACAGGGTAATCATGGAAAACCTGATGTATTTAGCAACTTAGCCATTACGATGGCCCGCATGGTTAAATACGTATTTTCAATGCCATTAAGAGGTCTGCATGGCTTCATTAATCCTGTTTTCAAGCTTGTTCAATTGCCATTATCATGCTTGTACTATTTATGCATTAGCAAGCGAGCCAAAGCGGTTAACGTCACGTTCAAATGAAAAATAAAGGAAGAATCCAGCGCTTAGCCATTGATTCTACGGGCGGCTCAAAATCTACGGTGAAGGAGAATTGAAAGTAAAAAAGTATGATACTAATGGAAAACGGTAAATCTGGCGCAAGTCACATTTAGCGGTAACTATAAATACATATGAAATCATTGCCGCTGAGTGAAGTGCATTACATGTGCCTGATGGTAAAGTCCTACCTAATTTACTCAAACAAACTCGCCAATAGAATGAATGAAATATCAGACGATAATGTTTGCGACACCGTTCGGATTAAATGCACAATTCCAATAAGTATAGACAAATGTGGTATGGTTACCATAAACGGCAATGTTTCGAGTCAAAAAATATTTGAAGAGACATTGAGACTAAAAGAGCACAATACTTAAATTAGCGAAACCTATTCCATAATAAAAGCGCTAAATAAATGGACAAGGCTAAGTATGCTTAAAATGAAAAAATTTATTTAATAGTGAATTATGTTGGAATGGGCTATTTGAACTCGCATTAGGAAACAAAGCCAGCTACAAATAATTGTAAAATAACGTATCTTCAAACAGCTAGAGCTTTATAATATTTCTACTAAGCATAGTGGTAGCTAACGAAATTGGCTAAGTAAATAGCCTTGTGATACCACTATAGTAACCGCTACGGCTTCCAATATGGAATACACTCTCTGCGATTAACTTTCAAACGGTAACGCATTAATTATGACTGTTAAAAACACATAACTTCTAACAAGTAACGCGTAATGGCGATGCTCTTGAAACATCCGCAGTAAGAAAAGCTAGATTTGTTCCTCTTGTTACGAGCGATTTAGTTTAAGCTACTTAGAATCGTAGAGGTTTCAATGCAATTGAAAATTTCAATGTTGCTTTTATTATTGGTATTACTCACTGCTTGTACTGTATCCACTCCTGCCCCTGTTATAAGTGTGGGATTTGATTACGGAAAGATTACTCGCGGAAATTACCATGGAAGCTATTATAACGTCCAAAAAGGCGACACATTGTATTATATTGCGTACATTACCGGGCGTCACGTTAAAGAAATTGTTGTTGCAAACAATCTTAAAAAACCTTACATAATTTTTCCTGGTCAACACTTAAATCTTTGGACAAAAAAATACGTGTCATCCATGAGCAGCAAGAAGCATCAGATTACTGTGATGCCTATTGTACCAGTTGTGCCTCCCTCTTTACCGACCACAGCATTATCTTTTACAGCAGCGAAAAACAACCAAAAAATTACTTTGCAAAATAAATCAGATTCTGCATCTTATAAAAAGAAATTAGTTGAACCGCCAAAAACGAAAGAGTACAGTCAGTCTGTAATAAAAAATAAACGATCTGTTGACAAAGTTATTAATAAGTTAACGATGTCAAATAAAGCTATATCTTGGCAATGGCCATCGCGAGGACGTGTTATTTCTAGTTTTTCTAGTTCCGAAGTAGGTAACAAAGGGATAGATATCGCGAGTAAACGTGGTCAAAGCATAGAAGCCTCGGCAGATGGCAAAGTGGTCTATGCAGGAAGTGCCCTACGTGGATATGGCAATTTAATAATTGTTAAACACAGCGATGAGTACTTAAGTGCTTATGCACATAATGACAACATTTTTGTTGAGGAACATGATAACGTCAAGAAGGGGCAAAAAATAGCTTCGATGGGTAGCTCTGGTACGAACAGTGTACGATTGCACTTTGAAATACATCATAAAGGAAAATCGGTAAACCCGTTAAGGTATTTGCCAAAACGGTAAACCCTGACAGTTTTGCTGTACTATCTTGCTGCTACACCATATTGGGAGGCGCTATGAGTGAGAATAATGCTGTAAAAAAAATTGAACACTTGGCAATCGATGCAACAGAAATGGAACGATTGGAACAGACTGATAATAACGAGGAGTCAGTATCCTTCACGGTATCGTCCAAAGCTTTGGACGCTACGCAACTATATTTAAGTGAAATTGGCTATTCACCGCTACTGACAGCAGAAGAGGAAGTGCTTTATTCTCGGCGCGCATTGCGTGGTGATGAGGCAGCCCGCAAACGTATGATTGAAAGTAATCTACGTTTAGTGGTAAAAATTTCTCGTCGCTATTCGAATCGAGGTCTTGCACTGCTTGACCTCGTTGAAGAAGGTAACCTTGGTTTAATCCGGGCGGTAGAAAAATTTGATCCAGAACGTGGGTTCCGTTTTTCAACATATGCCACATGGTGGATCCGTCAAACAATCGAACGCGCCATCATGAACCAGACGCGTACTATTCGTCTTCCAATTCATGTTGTTAAAGAATTGAATGTCTACTTACGTACTGCTCGTGAACTGGCACAAACGCTAGACCATGAACCTACGGCTGAAGACATTGCTTTTCAATTAGATAAGCCAGTTGAAGATATCAATTGTATGCTGCGTTTAAATGAACGCATCAGCTCTGTTGACAATCCTATTGGAGGTGATTCTGAAAAAGCACTTCTTGATATAATTCCTGATGAAAAAGCAGGTGGCCCTGAGAGTACAACGCAAGATGATGACATGAAAAATTCTATAGTGCATTGGTTGCAAGAACTGAACCCTAAACAAAGAGAAGTGTTAGCACGTAGATTTGGCTTGTTAGGTCATGAGGCATCGACATTGGAAGATGTTGGTCGTGAAATTGGATTAACCCGAGAGCGTGTACGTCAAATTCAAGTTGAAGGACTAAAACGTCTTCACGATATGTTAACTCACCAAGGTTTAAATATCGAGTCATTATTTAATGCGGAGCATTAAGCGTGTTTATAGATTAGGGATCTCGCCTTGGCTATTGTGTTTAGTGACGAATGCGCAGCAACATTAATTATTATACCCATTCTATGCGTTCGTAAAAAGTTTCATAAAAAAAGTTTTAATTTTGGCACTTTAGGTATCTAGTGTCTTGAGCCAGAATGCTATCATCAAAGTAGCTAGCACAGGGTTTTAAGCATGTACAGTACGTCTAATGCTTGGCGTGGTGTGAGATTATCTGGTTCAATCTTAGCAAGTTCTTTTTCTATATTGCTCAACTCTGGTAATAAAGATAATTGTGTTGTTGCCTGTGTGGTATGCTCTCCAGTCACAATATCATGCATACTTTCTTCCAATTGACGAAGTTTATTTTTTGCCCGTTGTATTACTGTTTTAGGGACACCAGCTAACCCCGCCACAGCTAACCCATAAGACTTGCTCGCTGCACCCTCTTGTACGGAGTGCATAAAGGCAACTTCATCGCCGTGTTCGACAACATCTAGGTGTACATTAACCAATCCATCAATCTGATTTGATAGTTCTGTCAATTCAAAATAATGCGTCGCAAATAGTGTCATTGATTTAAGTCTTTTTGCTAGCCATTCCACACTCGCCCAAGCTAAAGATAAACCATCGTACGTGCTTGTTCCTCGGCCTATCTCGTCCATCAAAACGAGACTATTTTTCGTCGCATTATGCAGGATATTGGCTGTTTCTGTCATTTCAACCATGAAGGTTGAGCGGCCTGATGCTAAATCATCTGATGCACCAATACGAGTAAAAATACGGTCTACAGGGCCAAGTGTCACGGACTCTGCTGGAACATAAGAACCAATATGAGCTAGCAAGGTGATTAATGTTGTTTGACGCATGTAGGTTGATTTACCACCCATATTTGGGCCTGTAATGATTAAGATACGGCGACGAGGATGCAGCACTGTAGAGTTTGCAATAAACGGTGCGTCAAGAACTTGCTCAACCACTGGGTGGCGGCCCCCAGCAATATTAATACCACGATTGTCTGTCAATGTTGGCCGACAATAATGGAGCGTTTCGGCACGTTCCGCCAAGTTAGAAAGTACATCAAGCGTTGAAAGTGCATCTGCAATATGCTGTAAAGTTTCAAGATGAGGTAGTAATTGATCAAACAATCCTTCCCATAATTTTTTTTCAATCGCCAGCGCTTTTGACTTTGAATTAAGCACTTTATCTTCGTACTCTTTTAACTCAGGAATAATATAACGCTCTGCGTTTTTCAACGTTTGACGACGTACATAATGAGGCGGCACCAAGTGACTTTGACCACGACTAACTTGAATGAAGAAGCCATGTACCTGATTGAAACCAATTTTAAGAGTATCGATGTCATGACGATTACGTTCACGCTTCTCTAACTCGTCAAGATAGCATGTTGCACCATCCGCCAGCGCTCTCCATTCATCGAGCTCAGCGTTGTAACCCGGAGCAATTACCCCTCCATCACGAATAACCACAGGTGGTGCTTCCACAACTGCTTCTTCAAGCAAAGTGGTAAGTACCGGCATTGGAGAAGAAGCTTTCTTTAATGGTTCAAGAGCGCTGTCAGACAGTGCATCAAGCAAGGCTTCAATCTCTGGTAATTGTTGCAACCCATTACGTAATCGTGCCATGTCACGAGGTCTTGCAGACCTAAGTGCTAACCGAGCAAGAATACGCTCCATATCACCAACAGGGCGTAATGCGTTGGTAAGATCAACGTACAAACCGGTCTTTTTTAACGCCGTAATGGCATTTAACCGCTCATTGACGACAGTGAAATTTCTAATTGGCTGATGAAGCCAGCGTTTGAGCAATCGACTGCCCATAGCAGTAATAGTTTTATCCAGAACCGCAGCAAGCGTATTTTCTAATCCACCTGACAAGTTTTGTGTAAGTTCAAGATTACGACGTGTTGCTGCATCCAAAATAACAGATTGATCTTTGTGCTCTTTGACCAGCGCTCGAATGTGCGGTAATGCAGTACGCTGCGTGTTTTTAATGTATTGCATTAAGCAACCAGCAGCAGCGAGACCCAATGTGCACTCTTCTACACCAAGACCAATTAAATCACGCGTACTAAATTGCTGGTTTAACTGCTGCTTGGCTGTATCCACATCAAATTCCCAAAGAGGACGACGTCGACTGCTTTTGCAGCTTTCAAGCAGTGCTAAGTTATTGAAATTTTCGGGATACAGCAGTTCTGCAGGGTGGGTCCGTTGAAGTTCTGCAGCCATTTCTTCTTCGGTTGCTGGTTCGATGAGTACAAATCGACCTGACGTAATATCAAGTGTAACGTAACCAAAGTGATCACCTTGAGCATAAATTGCAGCAAGAAGATTGTCTATGCGTTCATTGAGTAACGCTTCATCTGATACCGTTCCAGGTGTAATAATTCTAACAACCTGTCGGTCAACCGGTCCTTTACTAGTAGTAGGATCTCCGATTTGTTCGCAAATCGCTGCAGATTCTCCAAGCTGAACCAGACGTACCAGATAACCTTCTACAGAATGGTACGGCATGCCTGCCATTGGGATGGGTTCACCTTCGGCTACTCCGCGTTTTGTTAAAGTAATATCTAGTAATTGCGAAGCGCGTTTTGCATCATCAAAAAAGAGTTCATAGAAATCACCCATTCTATAGAAGAGAAACTCTTCTGGATGTTGCGCTTTTAATTTTAGGTATTGTTGCATCATCGGTGTGTGATTCGCTGATATTTGTTCTGTCACGGTGACCTGCAAAATTACTAAATTTTAGGATAATGCGATAAGGATACGTGAATTACAGCGAAGCAGTAAATACTTACTTGCAATGATGATAATTAAGGATCTGTATTTCCTGACTCAAGTTCAGATAGCAAACTCCAAGATAATTCACTGTTAGACAATCGTTTTCGTGTTAGGTATATCTAGTTTTGTCAACTTATTCAACATTTTTATCATGGCATAAATTTCGCTAATCTAAGTTATGTAATCCCTTAGGATCAATGTCCCTTCCAATAGTTTTTTGAACTCAAACCATTGCTGTTTTTACTAGGGAATCAAACTAAGCAGGATAATCATGGAGACCTCGTTTATTGAGCCACTTAGCCCTTACGGCATCCCTCTTGGTTAAATAAGTATTTCCAATGCCATTAAGAGGTTTGTAAGTATTCATTAATCTGTTTTTAAATTTGCTCAACTGCCATTGTCATACCCTCACTATTCATGCATTCGCAAGCGAGTCAAAACAGTTAACGTCACGTTCAAGACAAAGAGCAAAGAAACTATTAAGCACTTAGTCATTGATTCTACGGAACTCAAGGTCTGCGGTGCAGGAAAATGGAGAATAAAATTGCATGGTACTCATGAAAAACGAGGAGTTTGACGCAAGTGACATTTAGTGGTATATATAAATACGCATGAAGTCATTGCTTCTGAGTTAAGTGCCTCACATGTGACTGACGGTGAACTGTTACCTAACCTCCTTAAACAACAGACCCCCCTAAAAATTAATGAAATATCAACCAATAGTGCTTATGACACCAAACAATATTACGAAATCGCTCGTATTAAACAAGCGGTTTCACTCATCCCACCAAAAAAGAAACAGCTTTTGGAAAACGAAGTTATCCGTGCAATTTAGCGGTCAGTTATCAAAAGCAATATGGTTTAAATCAACATTGAAAAATGAGGCATGTCACCAGAAACATTGCCTATCAGAAACGGCAATGTTTCGAGTCAAAAAAATACTTGGAAGGACATTAAGCCTAAAAGATTTTTTTCTCAGGTTAGCGAGACTTAAGCCATGATAAAAACGTTACATAAGCTGGCATGGTTAAGTATGCCTAAAATAAAAGCAATTGTTTAATCGTTAATCATGTTGGGATTTGCTCTCTAAACTCACATTAGGAAACCAAGCCACTGTAAATGCAAACTTCTCCGTTTTTATGCCATAAAGTGTCATACACTGTAGTGATTAAAGTATTATATGATGAAACTGAATTGCTAGATGCAATGCCACCATGACATTAGTGGAGAAAAATAGTAGCAAAAATTACTTTTAAAGAAATATAATTTACCTAATGTTTAGTTAAATTTAAAATTAGCACGTCAAATGCAGCCTGAATTGTCACGCTTTCTAAAGCCATTATCACTCAACAGACAAAAGCTAAAATACAAGTTGTAAGAATATCATTCCAGCTAATTAAATGTATAAAAACGTCAATAACTTTGCAATAATTAATTTGCAGACAGGTGTAACCATCATGACGTTTACCATTAATAATGCGTACTAGTCTCACATCATAACCCTATTAAATCAATAGGGTGTTACTATTTGCTCTAGGTTATCACTACGGGTACACATTAATAAATACACATGAAATTAAAAGTTGTGGGTACGTTTCTATTGTTTTGTGCAATACGTTGGATAACATTACAAGTTCTATCGCTACCATTTGAACAGCTTATGAACTAGTTTAAGCAAAAAAGAGTTCCATGCATACATTACCTGCACATCCGTTTGGCACGGACATAACAAGCAACTATATTCTTAAAAAAATGGCAGCGTGTCGCAGTTGGGAGGATAAATATCGCCTTATCATTCAATTAGGTAAAAAAATTCCTCCTTGGAACTCGACGTTAAAACATGAAAGTATTCCAATACTCGGATGTGAGAGCAAGGTATGGTTAGCTTGGCAAAATATTGATGGATATTATTATTTTGCAGCAGACTCAGACGCAAAAATTATTAAAGGTTTATTAGCGCTAATTCTAGCATTAATCGAAGGTAAAACACGCGATCATCTAAAAAATATTAATTTTGAGAGCTATTTTGAAGTAATGAATTTACTCAACCATATTAGTCAGTCTAGAAGCACTGGATTACGCTCAATTATAGAGCATGTAAAAAAAATTTAACATCTCCTCCCCAGTAATGAATAAGTTATTTTTTAAATTATATTTTTAATAAGTGGATAGTTCTGTATTCGATTGGTATAACGTAGTGTAATATATCGTCTTTTGTGAAGTAATTATTATGACTATCCTTGATGTTAAGTATCATTTAATCAGTAAACTAGTGCAGTTAAAAGCGATAGTTTAATGGTGAATCATGTAAAAGTTTGTTACTTGTACTAACATTAAAAAATAAAATCAGTCTATTACATTATTCTGAATCATTCATAAATCAAGCATCTTCAATTATTACTGATATAAATAGTCAGATCTTACGTATAAAACTGCACAAATTAGACTTTGCTCGAATTGTATATAGTCAAAATCAGGCATAGTGCACCTTGAACGGTTAGTATATCAGTTGATATGCTATTGTGCCTAACTAAGAATGCGATTCTAAGGAGAAAAAATTATGACTAACAAAGAAAATTATCGTGTTGCAATCGATATACTTTGCTGTCACTTAGGCATGAGCTTTGACGAAGCTTGCGCAGAGCTAGGACTTGCAGATGCCGAGAACCAAAAACTTAAACAAATTTCTGTTATGCAACAGTCTTTAATGAGTTTGCTACCCCAAAATAGTACGTATTAATGCCACTTTCACAAAAAAAGCATTTCAGAAACCAGCTTCGTCACTTAAGGCTACTCGCCTAAGGGAAAGTGGCCTTGTTAAATTTTGTCACAATATTTTAAAAAATACTTTGTATTATTCTTCAAATATAATTAGGTAGCTACTAAATAACACTACTGATAATTAGATATATTACCCGTGTCTCTTATCTTTCTGTTCTTAGCATCTACCATAATTCAACTTCCCAATTGTTGCCTCAACACAGTTTTGTTTTTTAATTTAAGTTCAGATAGCAAATCCCAATATTATTGCGGGCATACCTAGCCCGGTCAGCTTATTTAACATTTGTATCATGGCATCAGCTTCGCTAATCTGAGTTGTGTGATCCCTTAAGATCAATATCCCCCTAGTAGCTTTTTAATTCAAACCATTGCTGTTCCTGCTAGGGAACGTTTATGGTAACCATACCTAGTTTTCCAATGCTCATTTGAACCGCATAATTTTTGGTAACTGACCCTAAATTACGTGGATGACTTCGTTTTCAAAAAATTACTCCTTTTGTTGGTAAAATGAGTGGAACCGCTCACTTAATACAAACGATTTCGTAACATTATCTGGTGTCATAAGCACCGTCGGCTGATATTTCATTGATTTTTCGATGGGTCTGTTTGAGTAAGTTAGGTGTCAATCACATTTAATGCACTTAATTCAGCAGCAATGATTTCATGCGTATTTATGTCTACCGCTAAATGTAACTTGCGCCAGATTCGCCGTTTTTCATCAGTACAATACTTTCTTTATTCTTCATTTGAACGTGACGTTAACCGTTTTGGCTCGCTTGCTAATGCATAAATAGTGAAAGCATAATGATAGCAGTTGAATAAGTTGGAGAATAGAATTAATGAATGCCTGCAGACTTCTTCATGGCATTAAAAATACATATTTAATCATGAGGGTCATCATAGTAGCTGAGTCGCTAAATAAACGAGGTCTCCTATGATTACTCTGCTTAGTTTTATTCCATAGCTAAATAGCTTCTTCATCAATCCAGAATGTCAGTGAACCGCAATTTATTAAAGCCTGATTATACGGCTTTCAGCTAATTGTTCTGTAGCGAAGATTGTTCATAGATCTGAATATTTCAGTGAGTCTAACTGTTTAAAGTGTTGATTGAAAATTTAGTTCCCTTGTTTAGAAAATAAAGCCGATTACCATAAAGGTTTCATAGCAGAGACTGAAATGGTTCGCATCAAAAACTACTGGGGGGGGACATTGAGCCTAAGGAATCAGACAACTCAGATTAGTAAAATCGACGCAATAATAAAAGCATTAAATAAGCTAATAAGATTAAGTATCCCTAACACTAAAACTATTGTCTAATAGTGAATACCAGCTTGATGAATTATCATACAAAAATACATTTTAAACGAATAATAGTACTTTATTTTAATTCATTTTTTACGGCTTATGACAAAATAAAAAAATTTTATTTCACTCCCTTATAAAAATGACATAAGTCTCTTCTATGTTATTGCCATCATTGGGATAAAGAGGTTGGTGGACATAAATAATACAACTTTCATCCCCAGGATATCCACACCTCGATCGCCTCCTAATAACTTGCAATATCCTTTCTTCACCATTATCTTGCTATTTTAATAATGTTAAAGACCCACATGTAGTGTTTGAACTTCTACTTCATTAATTTTATATTCGTCACAAAATCAGGCTATAAAAATAAAATTAACGAGAACACGTCTTCAAACATGGATACACTAGGAACAAAATAAATGAACCAACAGATGACCGTTCAGAAACGTAATGGTGTGAAGGAAAAGATTGATCTAGACAAAATACATCGCGTTATCGGCTGGGCTGCAAAGAGCCTCAATAATGTCTCAGTTTCACAAGTTGAACTTCGTTCTCATATCCAATTTTACGACGGTATCAAAACTGAGGACATTCATGAGACCATAATCAAAGCTGCCGCTGACTTAATATCAGAACAAACACCAGACTACCAATATCTTGCGGCGCGTTTGGCCATTTTTCATTTACGTAAAAAGGCTTATGGTAAATTTGAGCCACCAACACTCGTAGTTCATGTTGACAAGATGATCGCTAATGGTAAATACGATAAACATATCACAAAAGACTATTCCACTGCAGAGCTAAATATTTTAGATAGCTACATCGATCATTGGCGTGATATGAATTTTTCATATGCTGCTGTGAAACAATTGGAGGGTAAATATTTAGTACAAAATCGTGTTACTGGCGAAATCTACGAGAGTCCACAATTTTTGTACATAATGGTAGCTGCATGCCTGTTTGCTAATTATCCACAAGAAACGCGCTTTGATTATATTCATCGTTTCTATGATGCAATTTCTCAATTTAAAATTTCATTGCCCACGCCAATCATGTCTGGCGTTCGCACGCCAACCCGCCAGTTTAGCTCATGTGTACTGATTGAATGTGATGACAGCTTAAATTCAATCAATGCGACAGCAAGTGCCATCGTGCGTTATGTTAGCCAACGTGCTGGCATTGGTATTAATGCAGGACGTATTCGAGCATTAGGTAGCTCTATTCGCAACGGTGAGGCATTTCATACTGGCTGTATCCCATTTTACAAATATTTTCAAACTGCAGTTAAATGCTGCTCACAAGGCGGAATTCGTGGCGGCGCAGCTACACTGTTTTACCCAATATGGCACCGTGAAGTAGAAAATTTATTAGTACTAAAAAACAACCGTGGTATTGAAGAAAACCGGGTCCGTCATATGGACTACGGTGTGCAAATCAATAAATTAATTTACACTCGTCTAATTAAAAGTGAAAATATATCATTATTTTCTCCATCTGATGTGTCAGGACTTTATGATTCATTTTTTGCAGACCAAGAAGAATTTGAACGTTTGTATACACAATATGAACAAGACACTTCTATTCAACGTAAGACTGTAAAGGCTATAGAACTGTTTTCTTTGCTGATGCAAGAGCGCGCATCTACTGGTCGAGTTTACATACAAAACGTCGACCACTGTAACACACACAGCCCATTTGATCCCACAGTTGCTCCTATTCGCCAATCAAACTTATGCTTGGAGATTGCACTTCCAACTAAACCTATAACCAACGTTGAAGATGACAAAGGAGAAATCGCGCTTTGCACCTTGTCAGCATTCAACTTAGGTGCGCTTAATAATCTTGATGAATTGAAAAATCTTGCAGACTTAACAATCCGGGCATTAGATTCATTGCTCGATTATCAAGACTATCCACTACCTGCCGCGCATAAAGCGACCATGAATCGTCGTACCTTAGGTGTGGGTGTCATCAACTACGCATACTATCTTGCAAAAAATGGCGTTCGTTATTCAGATGGCAGCGCGAATGGTTTAACGCACCGTACTTTTGAAGCTATTCAATACTATTTGCTTAAAGCGTCAGTAGGATTGGCGAAAGAGAAAGGTGCTTGCCCGCTTTTCAACGAAACCACATACTCAAAAGGCATTCTACCAATCGACAGCTACAAACGTGATTTGGACACAGTATGTGAAGAGCCTCTTCACTACGACTGGGAAACCTTGCGCGGCGAAATCATCGAGCATGGCCTGCGAAATTCAACCTTGTCAGCATTAATGCCATCAGAAACTTCGTCTCAAATTTCTAACGCAACCAATGGTATTGAACCACCGCGTGGTTTCGTTTCAGTAAAGGCGTCTAAAGACGGCATCCTTAAACAAGTTGTTCCTGAGTACGAAAAATACAAGGAAAGCTACGAACTTCTGTGGAACATTGAATCGAACACTGGATACCTTCAGTTAGTAGGTATCATGCAAAAATTTATCGACCAAGCTATTTCTGCAAACACCAATTACGATCCAAGCAAGCAAGCTGCTGGCAAAACACCCATGAAGCTTCTGCTCAAAGATTTACTTACTGCTTATAAGCTCGGTGTAAAAACCCTTTATTATCACAACACGCGTGATGGTGCAGATGATGCACAACAAGACTTAGCAGCTCAAGATAATGACTGCATAGGTGGAGCTTGCAAGATTTAATTATAAAAATGGGAAGGGGCAAAAACTCCCTTTGAAAGTTTAATTCTAAATGGTATTTTAACGATAATGATTTATAGCACTTTTTCAAAACACAATAATAATGCACTTAATGAACCAATGTTTTTTGGTCAGTCTGTTAACGTTTCTCGCTATGATCAGCAAAAATACGAAATTTTTGAGAATTTAATTGAGAAGCAGCTAAGTTTTTTCTGGCGTCCAGAAGAAGTGGATGTATCAGGCGATCGAATTGATTACAATAAATTACCTGAACACGAAAAGCACATTTTCATTAGTAACTTGAAATACCAGACGCTGTTGGATTCAATTCAAGGCCGTAGCCCAAATGTTGCACTGCTTCCACTGGTGTCTATCCCCGAATTAGAAACGTGGATTGAAACGTGGTCATTTTCGGAAACTATTCACTCACGTTCGTACACACACATCATTCGAAACATAGTAAATAATCCAGCGGTGGTATTCGATGATATAGTCATCAATGCATACATTATTAAACGTGCTGACGACATTTCAAAGTATTATGACGATTTAATTCAGGCAACCAGTGACTATCATCGTCTAGGCGAAGGAAAGCACACAGTTAATGGTGAAACCTTAATTGTTTCACTGCGAGCCTTGAAAAAAAAACTGTATATTTGCTTAATGTCTATAAATGCCCTTGAGGCCATTCGTTTCTACGTAAGTTTTGCCTGCTCATTCGCATTTGCTGAGCGAGAGTTGATGGAAGGGAATGCTAAAATAATCAAGCTCATTGCTCGCGATGAAGCTCTTCACCTAGCCAGTACTCAACACATGCTGAATATTCTACGTAGTGGTGATGATGACCCAGAAATAGCCAAAATCGCAAAAGAGTGTGAACAAGAATGCTTTACCCTTTTCAAGGACGCAGCAGAGCAAGAAAAAGAGTGGGCAGAATACTTATTCAAAGATGGGTCAATGATTGGGTTAAATAAAAATATTCTTTGTCAATACGTCGAATATATTTCCAATTTACGCATGTCAGCAGTTGGCTTGAAGCCTGCTTACAGTAATGCATCACAAAACCCAATCCCATGGATCAACGCGTGGTTATCTTCAGACAACGTTCAAGTCGCGCCTCAAGAAGCAGAAATGAGTTCGTATCTTGTTGGTCAAATAGACAATGATGTTAATTTTGAAGATCTAAGCGACTTTGAGCTATGAGTCAAATCACTATCACAGTAAATCACCACACATTTGTGGGTAATACCCAACAATCATTACTTGAACAAATGGAATACCTAGGTCTACAACCTGAATTTCATTGCCGTGATGGTGTGTGTGGTGCTTGTCGATGCAAACTCAACGGCGGCGAAGTGATGAAAAAAAATGCATTGGCATATATCAGCGTAGGAGAAATACTTACGTGCACGGCAACACCAGTAACTAATGTTCTATTAAAATTTGACTATCAACTTTCTCTCGCTGAAAAAAGCCATAAATCTAAGCTTTGTTTCTTAAATTAGAGAGCTAAATTATTAATCTAAGCTCTAACCTGCTAAATTTATTTAAACATTTAGATCATAGATGAGTTTCGCTACAAAACAACCCACTGGAAGTAGTATTAGTAAGTTTTAATTAATCGTGGCGTTGGCAACGATGGATTAATGAATATGCCATGCAGCCATGGAATCAAATCAAATAGAGTAACCGTAAGAAACCTTGTGTATTTAGTGACTTCGCCATTCAATAGTTCGTATGGTCAAGCGAGTATTTTTAATCCCATTAAATTCTTAGTAAAAATTCATTAATTCTATTTTTTAAATTTGTTCAACTGCTATTGCTTTGCCCTCAGTATTCATGCATTATCATGATAGCTAAAATAATTTACGTTACATTTAAAAAGCTTTGTTTTCTAACTTAAGTGCAGATAACAATCACAACATGATTAACGATTAAACAATCACTTTTATTTTAGGCATGCCTAGCAAGCTCAATTTATTTCACGCTTTTGTCATAGCGTAAATTTCGCTAATCTAAGCATTATGATCTCTTAGACTCAATATCCCTTTGAAGAGTTTTTTAACCCGAAACATTACTGTCTCTGATCGGGAACATCTATGGTAACCATACCTCATTTTTCGATACTGATTTAAACTGCATAACTTCTGACAACTAACCGCTAGATTGCACGAATAATCTCGTTTTCCAAAATTTTTTCTTTTCTTTGTGGGATGATTGAAACCACTCGTTTAATATAAACGATTTCGTAATGTTGTCTGGTGTCGTATAAGCACCATCTACCGATACTTCATTGATTGTTCGGCGGGTCTATTTAAGTAAGTTAGGTAGCACTTCACTGTAAGTCACATTTAATGAACTTGAGTCAGTCTCAATGATTTCATGCGTATTTATGTCTATCACTAAATTTAACTTGCACCAGACTCAACATTTACCACCAATGCCATGCTTTTTTACTTGCTATTCGCTTACATCGTAAATCTTTAGTCGTCGTCTCGAACGCCACATTAACCATTTTGGATTGCTTACTAATGCATGAGTAATAAGAATATGATAACGGTAGCTAAGTAAGTTTGAAAATAAAATTGATGAATCCTTGCAAATCTATAAATCGCATTTCAAACACACGTTTGGCCATGCAAGCCGTCATCATAACCAAGCCGCTAAAGACACAAGATCTCCCATGATTACCCTTTTTGATTTGATTGCATAGCTGCATAGCTTCTTCACCAATCCAGAATGTTAGTGAGCCACAATTGATTACAGCTTTCTCATATCGCCTCTTATTGGCTGTGTTATAGTGAAACTTATCCATAAACCTGAATATTTCAGCAAGCCTAGCTGTTTAGAACATAGACTAATACTTCAGTTCCATAACTTGAAAAAGTACAGCCCCTCTTTTGCTACTCACAAAAATTATTACTCACTTACTTTGAAGATACAAGCTACTTTCTGCACGTCAAGAAAAAGCATAGTTAAACAGCTAAATTGGACTTTTTAAAACACGAACAGTCACATTAGTACTAATATGTAGCACTCGAAGTGCATCACAAGTGCCGGCATTGCCCATAGCAAATGTAATAATGTGTTATATTATATTCGGCTGACACATTTTGTCAGTATATGCAAACTGAAAGGTGGAACAGCATTACTTACAACGATAGCATGAGTATCCACTCCTGACCTGTTTCGCATTTTTAAACTACACTTGTTTGTTTATAAACATGGCACTAACATTCAGGACAATCACAATGATGTCCTCACAAAAGATAGTTCATTACACGAAATTCAACCGTTTAAGCACATAACTTGAAAAACTACACATTAGCATCATGTAAACATTATATATATTGGCACTTTTTACGATATGCAAGTTCGGCAAAAGCATTGTCAGCGGCTTTTAGTGTTACTTTTAGTTCTTTCTCGCCATGAGCAAGTGATGTAAAGCTTGCTTCAAATGCCGAAGGTGCCAAATATATGCCTTGTTCTAACATCAAATGAAAAAAGCATTTGAATTTTTTGATGTCACATTGATGAACATCTGAGAAGCATGTAATGCTGTTTTTATCCGTGAAGAAGAAGCCAAACATACCGCCTACTTGGTTGATGACTAATGATACGCCATGTTTTTTTGCTGTAGCTTTAAAGCCCTGAGCCAAACGTTGAGTAGTACTCTCTAAGTATGCTTCATTACCTTCTTTACGAAGTTCATTCAAAGCAGCTTCACCTGCAGCCATTGCTACTGGGTTTCCAGATAACGTACCTGCTTGGTAAACAGGTCCTATTGGGGCGATATATTCCATTATATTACGACGACCACCAAATGCACCCACAGGCATCCCGCCACCGATGACTTTACCTAATGTGGTGAGATCCGGTTTAATATTATAATACGCTTGAGCTCCACCTAGAGCAACACGGAAACCCGTCATCACTTCATCAAAGATCAATAGTACACCAAATTCATCACATAACTCGCGCAGACCTTCAAGAAAGCCAGGTTGTGGTAAAATGCAATTCATGTTACCAGCGACAGGTTCCACGATAATACAAGCAATTTCGTCGGGATATTGCTCGCATACTGCACGAACGGAGTCGAGATCATTGAATGTACACGTTAGTGTGTGCTTGGCAAAGCCTGCTGGTACACCGGATGATGTTGGCTCACCAAGCATTAGGGTGCCAGAACTTGCTTTCACAAGTAAACAATCCGCGTGGCCATGATAGCAACCTTCGAATTTAATCAATTTATCACGGTGAGTAAAACCACGAGCAAGGCGTATAGCACTCATGGTGGCTTCAGTCCCTGAACTCACCATACGAACCATTTCCATTGATGGCACTAATTGACTCACCAATTCTGCTAGTGCGATTTCACTTGCTGTTGGTGTGCCAAAGCTTAAACCTCTCTGCACTGCTTCAATGACAGCATCACGAATTACGATATTGTTGTGGCCTAAAATCATTGGCCCCCATGAACCAATATAATCAATATAAGCGTTACCATCGACATCATAAATATAAGCACCGTTTGCTCGCTCAATGAAAATTGGGTCGCCACCAACGTTTACAAAGGCACGAATAGGAGAATTCACGCCTCCCGGGATGGTTTTGCAGGCTTGTTGACATAACTTGGTTGATTTTGTCATGATCATTGTTTAGGTTACTTTTTATCATTTAATTATAAAATATTGTACAAAATACAGTGACATTAGTCGAATTTATTGATGCATTAATCTTCATATGCATATTATTAATAATAATTTGCAGCATTGAATCCTAAGGTTTTATTTCATATATTAAAAAATTTAATTGTCAATCTGCTCTCTAAACAACTAGACTCACATAAATATCTAGGTTTATGGACACGCTGCGCTACAAAGCAAGAAACAGCATAATCAAGCTTTAATCAATAGTAGCTCACTAGGCTTTTGGATTGATGAAGCAGCCATTCAGTTATGGAATAAAACTAAATATAGTAATCAGAGGAAATTTTTTTGTTTAATGACTGAGCTATTACGATGATTATCATAATCAAACAAGCATTCTCAATATCATTTATAAAGCAGCAAAATACATTTATTCTGCTCTAAAATTTGCTCATCTGTCATTGTCATATCGGCTTTGTTTCCTAATTTTAGTTCAGATAATACACCTCAACAGGATGAACATTAGATAATTACTTTTGGATTAAACATACTTAGTCCTATCAGCTTATTTAAGGCACTTATCACAATATAGGCTACGTTAATCTGAGCATTATAATCTCTTAAACTCCATCTTCCTACTAGCAATTTTTTGATTCAAAGCAATGCTGTATCTGATAGAGAACGTTTACGGTAACCATGCTTCGTTTTTTCATGTTCATTTGAACCGTATAACTTCTGGTATCTGATCGCTAGATGATGCGGATAACTTCGTTCACAACAAGTTATTTCTTTTGTGTGGGACGAGTAAAATCGCTCATTTAATACAAGCGGTGTCGTAAGCACCATCTCCTAATATTTCATTGATTCTCCGGTCAGTCTGCTTGAGCAAATTAAGTAATACCTCACCAACAGTCACACTTGGTACACTTAACTCAGCAGCAATTATTTCATGCGTATTTATAGCTACTGCTCAATATAACTTGCACCAGACTCGCTTCTGCCCATCAGAACCATACTCTTTCACTGTTCATTCACCTTCATCGTAGACTTTAGGCCCTGTAAAATTAATAACTAAGTGCCGAATGACTCCTTGAGTCTCCATCTTGAACGCGACATTAATCGTTTTGGTGCGCTTATAAATTCATGAATAGCGAGGGCATGCTAACGACAATTGAACAAATTTAAAAATAGAATTAATGAATCCTTGCAGACCTCTTCATGACATCGAAAATATGCGGTTAACCACGAGGAGACAGTCGTAATGGCTAAGTCGCTCAATAAACGAAAGTCTTCAATGATTATCTTACTTAGTTTAATTCCATAGTTGAACGGCTTCTTCATCAATCCAGAATGTTAATTAACTGCGCTTAATTATACTGCTTCCAGTTAATTGTGCCGTAGCGAAGTTTCTTCATCGACTTAAATATTTACATTAGCTTAGCTGTTTAAAATACTAATTAAAAATCTAATTCCCTGATCTAAGAAATAAGGCTGATTATCATAACCGTTCTACAGTAGAGACAGCAATGGTTGAAGTTAAAAAGCTATTAGGGGGGAGCAGTAAGCATAAAAAATTACACTGCCCAGATTAACGTAACCTATGCAATAATAAGAAAGTTAAATCAGCTGATAAGGCTCAGTGTACCTAAAATAAAAGTCATCAATTAATCATTTTAGGACTGTCTATCTGAACTCAAGTCAAACAACAAAATTATTTAATTGCAGAAAATACTAGTATCTGTCACTCTTTTAAACATGTTTTCACCATCAGGATTTAATGTGAATTATACATTCTATACTGTGAGCTTTGCTTTACTTTTAGTTGGATGCAATCAACCAACTGACCGTGGCCAGCAGTACATTGATGGAGGGTTTAATAACGTACTCAACCCTGTGACATTTATTGCTTCTGATAAGCCTCATGACTATTTGCGTTTCCTTGCGCAACTGGAAAAAGTGGAAATACAATCGCCCTTATTATCTAGATCCAACCAACCTCTCTATAATGGTGTTAAAATATGGCTTTCTGAGAGTGGTGAACCGACAGCATTGACAGACTACGGCATTAAATTAGAACAAATGGGGGGCAGTGATGGCGAAGGCAACGTATTGTTCACGGGGTATTTCTCGCCAGTGATTGAAATGCGACACCAAGCGGATACAGTATTCCGTTACCCAATGTATGCCTTTCCAACGTGTGTTGAACGCTGTCCTACGCGTGAAGAAGTTTATAATGGTGCGTTAGACGGTTTAGGTCTTGAATTAGGTTATAGTGCCTCACTGATTGATAACTTTATAATGGAAATACAAGGCAGTGGTTTTATCCATTTTGATAATAGAGATCAGTTGGAATATTTTGCCTATGGTGGAAAAAATGGTCACCCATATGTAAGCATCGGTAAAGTATTGATTGAACGTGGTTTAGTCTCTCGTGAAAAGATGTCTCTAAAAGCAATTAAAGACTGGGTATCAATGCAAGACGAAACTTCAGTGATAGAATTACTGAACCAGAACCCGTCTTATATTTTCTTTTTGCCTAAACAGTCAGCACCTGTAACAGGAACGGCAGGAATTCCGTTGCTTCCTTATACTTCTGTCGCAGCTGACAAAAATTTTTTACCCATGGGAACAATATTAATGGCTGAAGTACCCCAACTTAATGAGGAAGGTGATTGGAATGGCAAGCATGTTCTCAAACTTCTTCTGGCTTTGGATACAGGTAGTGCAGTGAAAGAAAATCACCTCGATTTGTATCATGGCATAGGAAAGGCTGCTGGTATCAAAGCAGGCTATCACAAACATTTTGGGCGTGTATGGAAGCTGACTAAACCGATAGTAGATGTTAAGTCAGATGAGGCTATAACTCATGACAAACAAAATATAACATTTAAAAATGTCGTGAATAGTGCAAGTACACTTACACTTCCTATGTAAAAATAATCACCTGCAAACTAAGTAAAGGCGAAAACAGGAGCAATTGTTCTTTTATTATTTAATGTGTTGAAAGCTCAGTTTTAAAAATTTTATTCCTGATTCGAGTGCAGATGGCAAATCCCAAAATAACTCACTATTAGATACTCACTTTTATTTTGGATATCCCCTAGCTCTGTCAGCTTATTTAACGCTTTTATCATTGCATAGATTTTATCAATCTGGGCATTGCAATCCCTTAGGATCAATATCCCTACAGGTAGTTTTTTAACTCGAAACATTGCCGTCTCTCGTAGAGAAACATTTATGGTGGCTATACCTCGTTTTTTAATGCTTATTTGAACTATATAACTTCAGGTAACTGACCGCTAAATTGAGCGGATAACTACGCTCCTAAAACGTTACTCCTTTTTTTGAGGGGATAAGTGCAACCGTAGTTGGTGCCGTAAGCACCACCTCTTGATAGTTCATGGATTCTGCGCAAGATCTATTTGAACAAGTTAGGTAGCACTTCACTATCAGTCACATTTGATACACCGAACTCAGCAGCAATCATTTAATACATATTTATACTCACAACTCAATGCAATTACGCCAAACTCGCCGTTTACCATCAATGTCATGTTTGTTTACTGGCTATTCACCTTCACCGTAGACTTTGAGTCCCGCAGAATCAATGGCTAAGTGCTGTATAACTCCTTTAGTCTTAGTTTTGAGCGCAACGTTAATCATTTAGGCTCGCTCGAAATTGCATAAATCATGAGGGCATGACAATGGATGTTGGGCAAGTTAAGAAACAGCATTAATAAATCTTTGCGGATTTTTCAACGACATTAAAAATACCTGTTTAATCATGAAAGCTCTAGTAATGGCTTAGTAGCTTTGTTTCCTAATAAGAGTTCAGATGGCAAATCCCAACATGATTCACTATTAGACAACTTCTTTTATTTTAGACCTACCTAGTCTTGTCAGCTTATGTAACGCTTTTATCATGTCGTAGGTTTGACTAATCTAAGTTGTGTGATCCTTTAGGCTCAATGTCTCTGCGAGGAGTATTTTGACTAAACCATTGCCGTCTCTGCTAAGAAACGTTTATGATAACTAGCTTTATTTTTTAAATCAGGGAACTAGATTTTTAATCAACACTCTAAACAGCTAGACTAACTTAAATATTCAGGTTTATGCAGAAGCTTCGCCACAAAATAACTAATCGGAAGCAATATAATCAAGCTGTAATCAATCGTGGATCACTAACATTTTGAATTAATGAAAAAGCTATTCGGCTATAGAATTAAACTAAAAAGGGTAATCATGAAAGACCTCGTTTATTTAGCAACTTAGCTATTACGATGGCCCTCATGGAGTTAAATGCGTATTTTTAATACCATTGAGATGTCTACAAAAATTCATGCATTCTATTTTTAAATTTGCTCAAACAGGCACGCAGTAGGATTAATGAAATATCAGCCAATAGTGCTTACAACACCTAACATGGTTACGCAACCATTTATATTAAACGAGCGGTTCCACTCTTACCACCAAGAAAAGAATCAACTTTTTAGAAACGAAGTCACCCTCGTAATTCAGCGGTCAGTTACCAGAAGGGACATGAATCCCAAGAGATTACAATACTCAGATTAACAAAACTTATGTCATAATAAAAGCATTAAATAAACTAACAAAACTAGGTATGCGGAAGCGAAAAAGAGCGTCTAATCGTGAATCATGTGAAGATTTGCTATCTGAACTTGAATTAAAAATAAAACAGTATTGCCTTTACGCCATAGTTAACTAATTGAATACATGACTAGTTTTTTATTTGAGCAAGCCTGCTTCTTTATAATATTTTACGGCACCTGAGTGAAGAGGGACTGATAAACCATCAAAAATCATTTCTTCCTTCTTTAGGTTT
The DNA here is from genome assembly GCF_002381345.1 of Candidatus Enterovibrio altilux. GTDB lineage: Bacteria > Pseudomonadota > Gammaproteobacteria > Enterobacterales > Vibrionaceae > Enterovibrio > Enterovibrio altilux. Next base: position 1,549,721 of record NZ_CP020660.1, on the reverse strand, counting down.
GTAAATGCAGGGTGTAAACGTCGAAAATCGTCAAAATTTTCGAATACTGCTTTAACTACGTTGTAAATAATTTCATCAGGTACCTCAGACGAAGATATTAAGGTCGCTGCTACACCAAAAGTACTTACATCCCCATCGTTGCCACGGTACATACCACCATAAATGGTTGCTGAACGATAATAATCATTGTCTGATACTAGCTTCTGTACAGCTGCATTGTCTACTTCAACAACTACACTGTCACAAGCTGTGGTTGCTTCTTGAATTGCACCGCTTGGGTGACCAACAGTATAAACCATAGCATCAATCTTGTTATCACATAGAGCCTTAGATTGTTCTGTTGCTTTTAACTCTGACACTTTTTTAAAATCGTTCATGGTCCAACCCATCCTGTCCATCAGCACTTCAATGGTGCCGCGCTGACCTGCACCTGGGTTACCTATATTTACACGCTTTCCTTTTAAGTCGTCAAATATTTTAATGCCAGAGTCTGCACGAGCAACTACGGTGAACGGTTCAAAATGAACTGCAAATACTGCTCGAAGACCTTTGAAAGAACCTTGGTCAAAAAATTTACTGCTGCCATTGTAGGCATGAAACTGCCAGTCAGACTGAGCAATACCCATGTCGAGCTCACCTGCACGAATGGTATTGATGTTGTAGATAGAACCTCCGGTACTTTCTACGGAACAATGGATACCATGGTCTTTTGTAAAGTTATTGACTAAACGACAAATTGCACCGCCTGTAGGATAGTAAACACCAGTTACACTTCCGGTACCGATTGTAACGAATTGGTTGGCTTGTACTGGCACGGTAGTACCTACAACAGCTGCAAAATTTATTACTACAATAGCAGCTTTTAACATTTTCATTCTTTATGTTCCTTGTCAAAAATATAGTTGTTTGCTCAGTGCTAGTCCGCCATTTATAAATAATTTATGACTTAGGTCTGCAATAAAATTATTTAAAAATCATTGTTTAATCGTAAGAGTTAGGATTCACGCTTCAAAGTTATAAAAGACATTTTTTAAATTTATCGCAAAATTCATATTTAAGTTCATCTTTTAAGATAGCTTGATTATTCAAAAAATTTAATCCGGCATTACTTTCCGCATTATCTCCTTCTTAATTGATTAATTTATTTTTAAATCCAATGCGTATGCCATCTTCCCCAAATTTTACGAGACTTAGACACGGAGGTTTATATTGCCAAAAAGCATCTATATCCATTAAACACTCTCGCTTATTAGTTGATTGAATTTAGGCAGATCTGTAGGTAATCACAAATAACTTTATTACATTTGCCTTCGGCTAATAGTAGGCGATGACATCATAAAGAAATATCTTGTGAGTAATTATCTGAAAACGAAGAAATAAATTTATTTATTTATACAATGTGTATTGCACACAGATCTGGCGATCTGCTACCTTAGAAAGCTTTGTTTCCTAATTCAGAAAATAAAGCCATATTTTTAAAAATCCGCACCCCACTGTATAACTACTTTTTCCTCTTGACGTGCAGAAAGAAGTGCGTATCTACGCAGTGGAAGAATTGTGATCTTTAGTGGGTAACAAAAAACCTTGCTGATTCTAGTATGTATAGGAGCGATAATTGAAAAAATCATTGCTTACGTATTTGATTGTAATGAAAATATTTCATATAATTCTCAATCGGTTATCCATATTTAACGTTGCGATGATGGAAGCCTCTCTAATCTGAATTGTATAATCCCTTAGGCTCAATATCCCTTCCAGTAGTTTTTTGATTTTAACCATTGCTGTTTCTGCTAAAGAACCATTTATAGCAACCGGCTTTACTTCCTAAATAAGTAAGCTACATTTTAAATCAACACTCTAAACAGCTAGGATTATTTCAATATTCAGGTCTATGAAGAAGCTTAGCTATAAAAATAGCTAACTGGAAGCAGTATAATCAAACTTTAATCAATCATAGCTCACTAACATTCTGGGTTAATCAAAAAGTTATTTAGTTATGGCATTAAACTAAGCAGGGTAATCATGGGATTCCTCACTTTTCTTTTTAAACTTGCTCAACTACCATTGTCATACTCTCACTATTCATGCATTAGTGCGCGAGCCAAAACGGTTACCATATACGTTCAAGACGAAGAATAAAGGAACCATTTAGCACTTAACCAATGATTCTACGAGGCTGAAAGTCTACGGTGAAGACGAATAAACAATAAAAAAGCATTAGACTAATGGGCAACGACGAGTCAAGTGCAAGTGACATGGAGCAAGTAGATATAAATGCGCATAAGATCATTACAGCTGAGTTAAGTGCATTAAATATGACTGACAGTAAAGTACTATCTAACTTGCTCAAACAAATATACCAAATATTAACGCAATATCAGCTGATAGTGCTTACGATACCAGACAATATTACGAAACCGTTAGTATTAAACTAATGGTTCAAATCAGCATTAAAAAATAAGGTGTAGTTACCACAAACGTTCCCTACCAAAAACGACACTATATCGAGTCAAATAACTCCTCGGAGAAATATTGAGCTTAAGAGATAACAACGCTCAGATTAGTGAAACTGACGCAATGATAAAAGCATCAGATAAACTAACAAAGCTAAGCATTCCTAAAACAAAAGCGATTAGTCATTCATAGAACATGAATATTACCTTTACATCACAATCAATTCATTGGATACATGGCTAATATGCGTTACTATATGCTGTACTGTCTTATTTTGCTACGCAATATTGTTTAGTTTTTTAAAAAATACTATTTTTTAATGAAGCTTGTGCCTCTTCAAATAAAAATTATAAATTATTATGGGTAACAATAAAAAAATTTTCTACTCGATCTCCAATGGAGGTTATTCAGTAACTCTGGTGTATCAAGGACTATTAGCTCTAGTAATATGCGTCTGCTAGTATGTGTTGACCAAAAAATTAATCTGGGTTTTCGCGTTGAACGCCATTAACTTACGGGGGGCTTCTATAATAGGTTATCGTGATTACGCTTTTTTGTAACAATGCATGCGTTACGGCCTCTTTAATCCCTACATGGCGATCTGGATGATATTACGTTATTTCTCGCGTCTAAAATCACGAATATGTCCAGTGTAAATCCATCTTTACTTATCATAATCTGAGCATCATAAACATTAAGGTTGTTCTTCGCGAACGATACAACGGCACGTGCAAACAAGCTAGGTCTGTTTGGGCTATAAATTAAGATTTTCGTACCACCGCGCATTGAATGTTCACTTACAAGAACCATCGGATCATCGTATGCCCTAGAAGATGTTCGCTATGCCATGCGATTTACTTATGAATCTGGCATAAAGAAGTAGTTAGCTTTAAAATGTTGCTATACAATTTCAATTTTTTAAAAGTATACTCATTCTGACGCAAAACTGTGGAAGCAAGATGTTGATTGTGATGAGTCTCTTCGTAAATGTCGGGGGGGGGGGTCCTAAATCACGTTACACAAATTTTTGAGTGGATTAATAAAGTTCTGTCCGTAAGGTGCGCTCCTAACTGTTCAAAAATTCAGGACTGGTTGCATGCACATCTGCCACAGTGAGACAAATGAGATAATCCAAATGTTCTTCATTACGCACGAAATTTGCAAATGAGGTGATTACTTCTGGATTGTAAATATCACGTCGTTGTGTGGTGACTGATACCAGCGAACGATCTTTTATCAACCAACTAGCGAAGTTTTATTTAGGGCGCGAACAATCCATGTTCAATGCACAAAAGTATAAATTTTTTTGCTCCAATTTTAGAGTGGTCTCCACCGCGATTTTTACCTATATTATGAATATATCACAGAAAGCAATAAGAATTCAAGCTTAGTCAAACATGGATAAACACCGTAGCAAATTAGGTGTTTTTTTCAGCTTTCTCCTAGACAATAACCCTTAATATGCTTAAGTAAACATATAGTGTGTTCATTAACGGCATATGCATAAAAAAATTGAACTATATTTTGCTGATCATTTGGTTCCATTGAGGCAGATCCGCTGAAAGCACACCATGTTTATGCATTAAAAAATCCTTTATACAAAGCATTAGGGTGATGAGTTCATTCTATAAATTTCTCTTTTGCTGCTGGTTCATCACATAAAAACCGATTTAATTGACGCCTTATTGTTCTCAGTTGGCGCAGTGTTGGTGCTACAATAAACTCAGTATAATTATCGTTAGCAATGTACTAAAATATAGTAACTATAGTGGCGGAACACATTTAAAAAAAGTTAGTTTGCGTGTTTTAATCTGACGTTCACGACGTTGCAAATCACCACTTATTACTTCTATATTTTTATAATTTGGTTCATCTTCTATAACTTGAGCAAATAAATGAATTAGCATTTTATTGAGTTCTAAAACACGACCAAATATATCAAAAAAATCTTCCATCATTAATTCGATGCCGTGGTTTCCTTTTCCTTTATATTCAAGCGTATCCGCCACCGAAGATTGGTGGGAAAATCTCAAACGATCATCGTATCGACGCAGTTCTATGTGCAGAGCAAACCGTATACGCCAAAGCATCGTTTGACACTCGTCTAATTCCAAACATTCAGCATCTGTTAAAAAGCCATACTTACTCATCTCACGTAAACTGGTTGTCCCAAAATGTCGATTAGCTATCCAGCTGATAATATGAATATCTCTCAAACCACCGGGACTAGACTTAATATCAGGTTCAAGATTATAGGCGGTATTATGATAACGTGCATGCCGATCATGCTGCTCTTGGACTTTTGCTTTAAAAAATTTAGAGATGGGCCAGAATTGTTCTGAATAAATGCAGTTTTTGAGTTGATAGAAGATGGATTCACTACCGTAAAGTAAGCGAGCTTCTTGAAGGTTGGTAGCTACGGTAAGATTATTGAGCCCTACGTTAACGCACTCGGATAGCGTTCTGACGCTATGTCCAATTTTTAGCTTCAAATCCCACACTGAGGCAATAAATTTACTTATACGGCTTTCATCTTGTTTATTTAATTCATTTTTACGAAAAATTAAAAGATCAATATCTGAAAGTGGGTGTAATTCACGACGTCCATAACCGCCCACTGCAATCAATAAGAGATTTGGATTATGATGTAATCTAAAATGAGTCCAAAGATGCTTCAAGAGTTCATCTATGTATTGGGAGCGCTTATATACTAAGTCATTCACTGACACATGCGTAATAAAAGCCTCTTTTTGTGCTTCGCCGAACTCTGATAGTTGATGCTTGAGTTCAACTATATTGAATTGTTCGTGAGTTAGTTTGTTGAAAGTAAGCAAAAGGTTATTCATTATCTTCCTTGGTGGCACTAACTTATGTTAGATAATTAATTTGCGAGTCATAACAAGTCGGTGCAAAATCTACTTTAAAATAATGATTATGTATTGTTTAAAATGCGAGACAATATTTCTTCTTTGCGAAGGGTTAGAATTTCACACCCAGTGTCAGTCACTAAAATTGTATGTTCCCACTGTGCGGATTTTTTGCCATCCACCGTATACACCGTCCATCCATCTTCATTATCTAGCATAGTCTCACACTTACCTGCATTAATCATAGGTTCAATGGTAAAGCACATGCCTGGTTTAATCAGTGTGCAGTTGTTGTTTTTATAGTGTACTATTTGCGGGTCCTCATGAAATACTGCACCAATACCATGTCCACAGTAATCTTTCACAATGGAGTAGCGCTTAGGGAGGTTTTTAATAAATTTTTGAATTGCAGTGCCTAGATCGCCAAAGCGCGCGCCTGGTCTTACTTTCATTAAGGCTTGATATAAGCTTGCTTGAGCCGCATAGCACAAAGCTTTATCTTCTTGAGAAACATCTCCCACCAAAAACATCTTTGATGTGTCACCATGGTAGCTATCTTTAATGACTGTAATATCAATATTGATAATGTCACCATTTTGAAGAACATCACGATTATTCGGAATACCATGGCAAATAATATGGTTAATAGACGTGCAAATAGACTTAGGGAAACCATAATAATTGAGCGGTGCTGGAATCGCGTTTTGCGTTTCAGTGATAAATGTATGGCATTGATCATCGAGGGCTTTCGTGGTTACACCTACTTTAACATACGGCTCAATCATTTCCAAAACTTGTGCTGCAAGACGCCCAACTTCACGCATTTTCCTGATTTCTTCTACCGATTTAATAATTACGCTCATTATTATCTCTCAGTTGGATCCCTGTTTAGCAAGGAATATATTTACTGTTATCATTACATATTATCCATCGCATCTCCATATAGGAACCCCAAGCGAATCTCCAATGACTTTGTTATACTAGATTTACGTTTGCTTTTTATGGTATAAAGCGCGCCGAAATATTCCTCCTTAATAAGTCTACTTGATAGATTTTAATAAGGGTATTATCAATGTTATTTTAATTTAACTCACACACATATCGACGCATGCTCCGGGGTGCCCATTAGGGTCGGACGTATGAGATATGTGGAGGCCTAACCCCTAGAGGATTTATAATGGTTACTGTTTCAATGCGTGACATGCTTAAAGCTGGAGTTCACTTCGGCCACCAAACCCGTTACTGGAATCCAAAGATGAAACCATTTATCTTTGGGGCACGAAATAAAGTTCATATCATTAACTTAGAAAAAACTGTACCACTATTCAACGAAGTGCTTGGCGAGCTAGCTAAAATCGGCAAACGTAAAGGTAAAGTTCTTTTCGTGGGTACTAAGCGAGCCGCTAGTGATTCTATAAAAGCAGCAGCTGAAAGCTGTGACCAGTTCTATGTAAACAATCGTTGGTTGGGAGGCATGTTGACTAACTGGAAAACAGTTCGGATGTCAATCAAGCGTCTTAAAGAGCTAGAAGTTCAAGCAACCGACGGTACTTTTGAAAAGTTAACTAAAAAAGAAGCTCTTATGCGTACCAGAGAAATGGAGAAACTTGAAAAGTCTCTTGGCGGTATCAAAAATATGGGTGGGCTTCCTGACGCACTATTTCTAATTGATGCAGATCGCGAACACATTGCTATCAAAGAAGCGAACAATCTGGGTATTCCAGTATACGCTGTAGTTGATACCAACTCTAACCCAGATGGTGTTGATCTAGTTATTCCAGGTAACGATGACGCAATCCGCGCTGTTCAACTTTACTTGAATGCTGCATCTAAGTCTTACACTAAAGGCCGTAGTCAGGACATCATCGTTCAAGCTGAAGACGAATTAATTGAAGTCGCGGAGTGATACAATTACTCACTATGAGCATTCTTAGCAATCAGACTGTTATGAACGGTGCTATAGGCTAGGAAAGCCCAATACACGGCCCCTAGTTTTTACCCAAAAATTTCAAATCGAGGTTTGAACAATGGCAATTGTTACCACTGCTCTAATTAAAGAACTGCGTGAGCGCACAGCCGCAGGTATAATAAAATGCAAAACAGCGCTTGTTGAAAGTGATGGCTGCATTGAGCTAGCAATCGAAAACATGCGTAAAAGTGGCGCAGCTAAAGCTGCTAAAAAAGCTGGTAACATTGCAGCTGAAGGCACAATCACCATCAAAAATGTTAATGACGTCGCAGTATTAGTAGAGATTAATTGTCAAACGGATTTCGTTGCTAAAGATGACAGTTTTACTGTATTTGCAAACTCAGTTGCTGACGCTGCATTAACGTCTAAATCTACGATTGAAGAACTGCAAGCTCAATTTGAAGAAGCACGTATCGCTCTAGTAACTAAGATCGGTGAAAATATTTCTATCCGTCGTGTTCGATATGTTCAAGGTGTATTAACTGCTTCTTACCGTCATGGTGAGCGCATTGGTGTTATTGTTGCTGGTGCAGGCGATAAAACAATTCTTCAACGCATTGCAATGCACATTGCGGCTTCTAGACCAGAGTACATTAATCCAAAAGACATCCCAGCTGACATCATAGCGAAAGAACAACAGATTCAAGTTGAAATTGCTATGAACGAAGGGAAACCACATGGAATTGCCGAAAAAATAGTTATTGGACGCATGAATAAATTCATAAGTGAAGTTTCTCTGCTTAGTCAACCATTCATTATGGAACCTAAGAGCTCTGTTGGTGAATTCTTAAAAGAAAAAAACACATCAGTTTCTAACTTTGCTCGCTTAGAAGTAGGAGAAGGTATCGAAAAGGCTCCAAAAATAAGCTACGCAGACGAAATAGCTGCAGTTCAAAAAGGTTAATCCTTCTTTGAATATAAAAAAGGCCGCAGAATCCTACGGTCTTTTTATAAACACATCCATAAACGTAAATGCCTAAAGGTTATGATAATGACTACAAACCCAAAACCAGCCTATCAACGTATTTTGCTTAAATTAAGCGGAGAAGCGCTGCAAGGAAAAGGCGGGTTCGGTATTGATCCTGCAGCTCTAGACAGGATGGCGCAAGACATTAAAGAGCTTGTTGTACTTGGTGTTCAAGTTGGCTTAGTTATCGGTGGTGGCAACTTATTCCGCGGTGCTGGCCTTGCTGAAGCAGGTATGAACCGGGTTGTTGGTGACCACATGGGTATGCTAGCTACCGTAATGAATGGTTTGGCTATGCGTGATGCGTTACATCGTGCCTATGTGAATGCACGAGTAATGTCCGCTATTCCATTAAATGGTGTTTGTGATAGTTATAACTGGGCTGAAGCTATTAGCCAACTGCGGAACGGACGCGTAGTGATCTTTTCTGCTGGTACCGGTAACCCATTTTTCACCACGGACTCTGCTGCGTGCTTACGCGGTATTGAAATAGAATCAGAGATCGTGATTAAAGCGACTAAAGTTGATGGTGTTTATACTGACGATCCAGCTAAAAATTCTAACGCTGAGTTATATAATCACCTATTGTACCAAGATGTGCTGGAAAAAGAATTACAAGTAATGGACTTGGCTGCTTTCACGCTCGCGCGTGATCATAAGATGCCAATCCGTATATTTAACATGAATAAGCCAGGCGCATTGCGCCGAGTTGTGATGGGTGAGGAAGAAGGCACACTAATTAATAACGGTTAATCAAAATTAGTGGCATAATTCACTAATTAGAGAAAGAATCTTCAAGGATACTCTCGTGATTAATGAAATTAACGCAGATGCAAAAGAACGTATGCACAAAAGCATTGAAACACTGAAAAATACGCTGTCTAAAATCCGGACTGGCCGTGCTCATCCTGGACTGCTTGATAGTATCTTGATAGATTACTACGGTGCAGCAACGCCACTAAAGCAACTTGCTTCTATCATTGTTGAAGACGCACGTACATTGGCTATTACTGTTTTTGATAGATCATTAACTCAAACTGTTGAAAAAGCTATCATGACATCTAATCTCGGGCTTAACCCAATGTCCGCAGGTGCGGTTATTCATGTTCCATTGCCTCCACTAACAGAAGAACGGCGTCGTAACCTCGTTAAGACTGTTCGTGGTGAAGGGGAACAAGGGCGTGTAGCTGTTCGCAATATTCGCCGTGACGCTAATGGTCATCTAAAAGGTTTACTGAAAAATAAAAACATTTCAGAAGATGATGAACGTCGTGGTCAAGATGATATTCAAAAGTTAACTGATGCAACAGTAAAAAACATTGATACGATTCTTGAAGCGAAAGAAAAAGAGTTGATGGAAATTTAATTCTGGCTACAGTCTGATTCCGTTGCCGAAGCGCTGTGCTAGCAATACAGCGCTTTTTATTTGCGAAGGATAATCATGAGTTCCCAATCTCCAAATTTCATTACGGATTCAAGCCTATTACCAAAACACATTGCTATCATCATGGATGGCAATGGTCGTTGGGCTCAATCACGTGGTAAAGCCCGCATGTTTGGGCATAAAGCCGGTGTTGACGCCGTCAAAAAAACGGTTTCAGCCGCTAATCGTCTCGGTATTCAAGTGTTAACACTTTTTGCTTTTAGTAGTGAAAATTGGCGGCGTTCTGAAGAAGAAGTTCGCTTGTTAATGGAACTATTTGTCACTGTGTTAGGACGTGAAATAAAACAACTACATAAAAATAGCGTTCGATTAAAAGTAATCGGTGATACATCTCGATTCAGTAACTCACTCCAAGATAAAATTGCTTCTGCGGAAGCACTTACTGCAAACAATATTGGTCTTATTCTAAATGTTGCTGCCAACTATGGTGGACAATGGGATATTCTACAAGCTATGCAAAAATTGGCAAGTCAGGTCGAACGTGGAGTACTTAGTGCAGAGCAGTTAACAGAAGCGAAGATCTCAGCGCAACTGACAACAGGACATGTTCCTGATGTAGACCTAATGATCCGCACTAGCGGAGAATGTCGTATTAGCAACTTTATGCTATGGCAAGTGGCCTACGCCGAACTGTACTTCACTGAACAATTTTGGCCCGATTTTAACGAAGCGAGTCTAACCGATGCCATAGCATGGTATCTCAACCGTGAACGTCGTTTTGGGTGTACGGGTGAGCAAATTCAGGCTTTATTACCAGTAAAAAAATAAAGAGGGGTTCCGTTTGCTGAAACAACGCGTCTTAACAGCCTCTGTGTTAGCCCCTTTGGTTATCGCAGGCATATTTTTCTTGCCGTTTCATATTTTTGTTATTGCCATCTCTAGTGTAACTTTGCTTGGTCACTGGGAATGGACAAAGCTCATTGATGTGTCTTCTCGCTTCAATGGAATTACTACCCCTGCGTTCATTTTAATCGGTTCTCTTTATGTCTTGCCTGTTAATTATTCAGGGTGGAACATCACAACCATGAATGGAAGCATTATTGCACTTAGTGGTACTGTTTGGTGGTTATTTGCTACTGTGATGGTGCTGAAATACCCAAAGGATACATGCTGGTGGTCTGACAGTACTTTTTTTCAACAGATTTTCAGCGTTCTTACTTTGCTTCCTTTTTTGTGGAGCGTCTTGTTGCTCCGTGCTAGTGACTATCACGTGCACCCATATTTAGGTGCTAAGTTAGTGCTATTGGTATGTTTGCTTGTATGGTCTGCTGATATTGGTGCTTACTTTACGGGAAAACATTTTGGTAAAAGAAAAATAGCGCCATCCGTTAGCCCAAATAAAACTGTTGAAGGTTTAGTTGGTGGTTTGATTGCGTCAGTACTTGTGACAACCGTGACAGCAACTACTATTTCAATTCCATTTTCTTCTATTTACATATTGTGCATCATCGCGCTAATTACCTCTTTTGCATCAGTATTAGGTGATTTGACTGAAAGCATGTTTAAACGTGTCGCTGGTGTGAAAGATAGCGGTAGTATTTTACCTGGACACGGTGGGATACTTGATCGAATCGATAGCCTTACCGCTGCTTTCCCTATTTTCACAGTATTATATTTCTGGTTAGCGTAAATATATCACTAATCAATTGCCGATGATGTGCTTTATCTACTGATTGTAAGTAAATAATAATTGAGTTATCTATGCGTAAATTAATGATTCTTGGTGCGACAGGTTCTATCGGTAACAGCACACTTGCAGTGGTTGAAAAAAACCCTCATGCTTTTGAAGTATTTGCATTAGCTGCAAATACTAATGTAAAGAAAATGATTATCCTTTGTATGAAGTGGCAGCCTCGTTTTGCAGCGATGTCTGATGACCATGCTGCTAGACAGCTGCGGAGCACGCTACAACAGCAGGGAGTGAAAACTCAAGTGTTTAGTGGCATCGATGGTTTGTCTTCACTTGCATCACATTCGGACGTGGATACTGTCATGGCCGCAGTGGTTGGGGCTGTGGGCCTCATTCCTACTATGGCTGCGATTAAATCTGGAAAACGTATCCTACTCGCGAATAAAGAAGCCTTGGTCATGTCAGGCCAATTTTTTATTGATGCGGTACATCGCTATGGTGCGAAATTATTGCCCATTGACAGTGAGCACAACGCTATTTTTCAATGCCTGCCTGCTTCTATTCAATCACAATTAGGTATTTGTGATCTTGAATCTGAAGGGGTTAGTAAAATATTACTAACCGGTTCTGGTGGTCCTTTTCGTCATAGTAAAATAGATGTTTTATCTACTGTGACGCCAGCTCAAGCTATCGCTCATCCTAATTGGGTTATGGGCCCGAAGGTTTCGGTCGATTCCGCGACGATGATGAATAAAGGTCTTGAGTACATTGAAGCTCGTTGGCTATTTAACGCAAAACGCGAACAATTAGATGTTTTAATTCATCCTCAATCAATTATTCATTCTATGGTTCAATATCGAGATGGATCAGTAATGGTCCAAATGGGACACCCTGATATGAATACGCCAATTGCATATTCCATGGCATACCCGCAACGTATTGATGCTGGAGTGAAAGCGATTGATTTCACATCTGTGGGTGAGTTCAGCTTTTTAAAGCCTGACTTCAAACGTTATCCTTGTTTAAAGCTAGCTATTGATGCGTGTTACGCTGGCCAAGCCGTGACAACAACGCTAAATGCTACCAATGAGATCGCTGTCGATGCCTTTCTGCGTGGGATCATTGGATTTACGCAAATTGCTGAAATGAATGATGCTGTGTTACAACAGTCTATATTTGAAGAACCGTCAAGCATTGAATGTTTGCTCGATATTGATACCGAGGCACGATTAATGGCAAAGAAATGGCTTTATAGGATCGCACGATGAGTGCAATATTATGGAATTTAATATTTTTTTTGATGGCGTTAGGTTTACTAGTCGTGGTGCATGAATTTGGTCACTTTTGGGTTGCACGTTGTTGTGATGTAAAAGTTGAACGTTTTTCTATTGGCTTTGGTAAAGCGATTTGGCAACATGTTGGAAAGAATGGCACTGAATACACCTTAGCAATGATACCGCTTGGCGGTTACGTTAAGATGCTCGATGAACGAGTAGATGATGTGCCAGAAACAATGAAGACTCACACGTTCAACTATCGTCCATTATGGCAACGAAGTGCGATAGTTGCTGCAGGTCCTGTTGCGAATATTCTGTTTGCAATATTTGCTTACTGGCTTGTTATGCTTATCGGTATACAAACTGTAAAACCAGTAATTGGTAACGTGGTTCCTCAATCTATTGCGGCGAAGGCTGGAATTGAGTCTGGCATGGAACTTACCGAAGTATCTGGCGTCAAAACACCTGATTGGGTATCGGTAAATGTGCAATTTATTTCGCACATAGGCGATGACAACATGACGCTTACTCTGCAACCAAATAACAGTGTAGATTATGTTGTGACCAAGTCTCTCGATTTGACGGAATGGGCTTATGATCCAGATACAGAATCACCGCTACATACACTAGGTATTGTGCCGTACTTCCCACAGATAACGAACGTTATTGCTCAAGTGGTTAAAGGAAGTCCAGCAGAGCGTATAGGTATGCTGGAGGGAGATGAAGTGCTGACAATTGATGGTCTCCCAATCGATAATTGGAACCAAGTGATCATATATGTTCGTGCTCATCCACAAATGTCGTTACCAATTTCAATACGTCGAAATGAACAAAATATTATGTTAGAACTTGTTCCTGACTCACGTGAACAAGATGGCATAAATATTGGTTACGCAGGATTTACGCCAAGAGCAGAATCTTGGCCTGAGTCACACAAAATTACAATGCAGTATGGCCCTTTAAAGGCTATACCACAAGCCATAAATAAGACCTGGCAGATGGTAACCCTCACCGTTGGTATGATCAAAAAATTCATCACGGGTGATGTAGATATGAAAAATTTAAGTGGGCCTATTTCAATCGCAAAAGGTGCAGGAATGACCGCAAACTTAGGTTTAGTTCATTTCCTAAGTTTCCTCGCACTTATCAGCATTAATTTAGGAATTATTAATTTATTACCGTTACCGGTTCTTGATGGTGGGTATCTGTTGTTTTTTGGCATTGAAGCCGTGACACGTCACCCCATCCCTGAACGCGTGCAGGATATGGGATACCGTATTGGCTCAACTATTATTGTGGTGTTGATGGCCATGGCGTTATTTAACGATATTACCCGACTGTAGGATTCAACAGTTAACAAGGAGAAACCAGAGCAGCAATGGTGATGAAAAATTTCTTAATAGTCGCGCTTTTATTTTCAAGTTCTATCACAGCAACTGAGTTTGTGGTGAAAGATATTCGATTTGAAGGGCTTCAAAGAGTCAGCCTCGATACGGCATTACTTTCTATGATGGTACAATCCGGCGATAATATAGATGATAATAATGTTGCAGGAATTATCAAGTCCTTGTATTCGACAAGTAATTTTGAAAATATACGTGTCTTTAAAGATGGCGAAGATATCTTAGTTAAAGTCATAGAATGTCCCATAATAACCCGTATTTCATTTTCTGGTAACAAGATAATTGCAGATGAGAAACTTAACAAACATCTGACAGCATCAGGCTTACATGCAGGAACATATTTAGACCGTGCTGCGCTATCGCATATTGAGAAAAAACTAAAAAATTTTTATTACAGTGTAGGTAAATACAATGCTCAAGTGAGTACGATAATCACACCGTTACCACGCAACCGAGCGGATGTTAAGTTTGTATTCACTGAAAGTGTTTCTACAAAAGTGCAACAAATTAATTTTATTGGCAATGATGTTTTTAGCGATGAAGAACTGCAGTCAAACTTTAAACTTCGTGCCGACGTGCCTTGGTGGAACTTTCTTGCTGATGACAAGTATCAAGAACAAATTCTTGCAAGGGACATAGAAAACCTTAAATTATTTTATTTAAATCACGGTTATCTAAAGTTTCATGTTGCATCGACACATATATCTCTCTCCCCAGATAAAAAAGGCGTATACATTACCCTTACTATCGATGAAGGACTTCCTTTTAATGTTTCTAACATTAATTTCCGTGGCGGAAAAAAGGGAGACGATTATTCATCTCTTGTGACTATTAAAGCTGGTGAAACATACAAAGGTGAAAAGGTCACTGCGTTAGAAGATGCGATTAAACGCCAGCTTAGTGAACAGGGCTATGCTTATACACAAGTCGCAACAATTCCTGAATTTAATGAGGATAATCAAACTGTCGCATTAAATGTAAACATTGAATTAGGTAATCGTGTTTATGTAAGAAAAATCAAATTTTCTGGTAACCAAAATACACGAGATGAAGTATTACGTCGAGAAATGCGACAAATGGAAGGTTCTTGGCTAAATACCAAATTTATAGAAGCCAGTAAAAAACACATTAGCCGTCTTGGATATTTTGAAACGGTAGATGTACGTATGACACCAGTAACAGAATTTAATGATCAAGTCGATATTGATTATACCGTAAAAGAAGCCCATTCAGGCGCTGCTGACTTTGGTGTTGGCTACGGGAGCTCATCAGGCCTTAGTTTTCAAACTAGTTTTAAACAGGAAAACTTTGCTGGTACCGGTAATCGATTAGGTATTCATGCCACGCGTAATCGTTATCAAAAAAACCTGACACTTGAATATCGTAATCCTTACTGGACCTTAGATGGTATCAGTTTGGGTGGCAAGGTATTCCACAATGAATTTGAAGCGTCACATGCAAATATTGTTGATTACACAGATAAAAGTTATGGTACCAATTTGACATGGGGTTTCCCATTTGATGATTTGAATTACTTCGACTTTATGTTGGGTTATACGCATCGTTTGATAGGAAATCTTGGTGGATCTTACCAAATGAAAAAATTTCTTGATTCCCAAGAAAATAATATTACAGAGAATGGTAGTCTTAAAGTCAATGCTTTTGACTGGTCTGTAAGTTGGAGTCGAAACAACCTCAATCTAGGTTTATTTCCAACGAATGGTAATTATCAACGTGCATCTTTCCACATGACAGTGCCGGGATCAAATGTTCAATTTTTCAAGACACAGTATGAGGCTCGCCAATATATGCCTCTGACTAAATCACACAGTTTTACTTTATTGATGCGTGGTAGCCTTGGCTACGGTAATGGCTACGGCAATAATGGCAAGAATGATTACTTGATGCCATTTTATGAAAATTTTTATATTGGTGGCTTTTCAACATTACGTGGTTTCCGCTCAAATTCTGCTGGTCCAAAAGCAGTTTATGACCAGGGTGCAGGTAATAATCCTGCGTTAGTTGGTAGTCATAACTCTGTAGGTGGTAATGCAACGGCATTAACTAGTGTTGAATTGATTTTTCCAACACCACTTATACCTGCGCAAGTACGAAATTCAATCCGTACCAGTGTGTTTGTTGACGTAGCATCAGTGTGGGATACCGAGTACGATCTTAAGAATGCAAAAATTATTGATGGTCAAGAATACATCTATGACTATAGTAATCCAACAAATTATCGTGCTTCATATGGTGTTGCATTGGAGTGGCATTCCCCAGTAGGTCCACTAATATTTTCACTTTCTAAGCCTATTAAACGTTATAAAGGTGATAGAAAAGAATTCTTCAATTTTACGATAGGTCAGGTGTTCTGACTTTTTAATTCAGGAGCATATTTTGAAATCATTTATTAAAGCGGCAGGTATTAGCCTCACCATTCTTAGCGCTTCAATGCCTGTTTCAGCAGCTGATACTGTTCAAAAAATTGGCTATGTTTCGACAGGTTCTGTTCTTGCGCAAATGGCAAAACAAAGTAATGTCAGTGAAAAGTTGCATAATGAATTCAAAGATCGAATAGCAGAAGTTGAGTCCCTAGAAAAAAAGTTAGGCATGGGTATTGATAAGCTCAAGCGCAATGGTGAATTGATGAGTGAGAAAGAACGCACTAAACTCCAGCGAAAACTGCAATCTCTAGATGCTGATTACAAACTCAAAGTTAATAACTTGAAAGAAGATGAGCGTAAACGTAGCTCAGAAGAGCAACGTCAGCTTATTGAAAAATTACAAAAAACAATCTCATTGTTGGCACAAAAAGAAGATTATGATTTAATTTTGGACCGCCAAGCTATTCTGTTTGCTGACCCTAAAGATGATATCTCTGAAAAAGTTTTGAACGCAATAAAATAAGTAAGGTAAAAAATGGCTTCTATTACTCTTATTGAACTAGTGGAAAAACTGGGTGCTGAACTCCATGGTGATGGTGCCATCGTTATTCACTCAATTGCGGGTATAGATAAAGCTAAAGAGGGACAATTGACGTTTCTTGCAAACAGTAAATATCGCAAACATCTTGCTGAATGTAAGGCTAGCGCAGTGATGCTCCAGAAAGCAGATCTTTCATATTGCAATAATAATGCACTTGTTGTTAAGGATCCTTATCTAGGCTATGCGTTGACAGCACAACTGCTCTACACTTCACCTGCATGTGCGATTGACATTGCTCCATCAGCATACATTTCTCCAATGGCAATCATCGGCGTAGGCGTTGCAATCGGATATAATGCGGTGGTTGAAGATGGTGTTGAGCTGGGTGATAACGTACAAATTGGGGCAGGTTGCTTTGTAGGTAAAAATGCATCACTTGGTTCAGGGACTCGCTTATGGACAAATGTATCGATTTATCATGGTGTAACATTAGGCAAATCGTGTCTTATTCAATCAGGGGCAGTCATTGGTTCTGATGGCTTTGGTTACGCAAATGATAGAGGCTGCTGGATTAAAATTCCGCAGGTTGGAAGTGTGATTATTGGTAACCGAGTTGAGGTGGGTGCCAATACAACGATTGATCGTGGCGCATTGAATAACACCCTTATTGAGGATGGTGTCATTATCGACAATCAGTGTCAAATCGCGCATAATGTTTCGATAGGTGAAAATACCGCCATTGCTGGAGCAACAGTAATCGGAGGTAGTACTAACATAGGCAAACACTGCATCATTGGCGGAGCATGTGTCATTAATGGGCATCTTGAAATCACGGATAGCGTATCGATCACCGGTATGGGTATGGTGATGCGTTCTATCACTGAACCTGGCATATATTCTTCTGGTATTCCTTTGCAGACAAATCATGAGTGGCGAAAGACCACAGCAAGAGTTATGAAAATTGGAGATATGCAAAAAAGATTAAAAGCCATTGAAAAACAAATAAAAGATAGCTAGTAACTGCTGTCTCGAATGGCATATTCTGGTGACTAGGGTCTACATCAGTAGTGTCTTTACGCTCAACGTATAGCCATGGCCTGCAAAGTGGGCCATTTTGCGTTAATCAACATGAATAATAAGCTTTTCACACAGGAATATTACTTTGATTTGCGAAAATAATGTTTTGACTATTAAAGAAATTAGAGAGCTGCTGCCTCATCGTTATCCATTTCTGTTGATTGACCGCGTCATCGATTTTGCAGAAGGTAAGTACCTTCATGCGATTAAAAATGTATCAGTGAATGAACCTCAGTTCACAGGTCATTTTCCTCAACTCTCGGTTTTTCCGGGGGTGCTTATTCTTGAGGCGATGGCGCAAGCAACAGGTTTGTTAGCGTTTAAAACTTTCGGGGCACCTGCTGAAAATGAGCTTTATTATTTTGCCAGCATTAACAATGCTAAATTTCGTGCGCCAGTAACGCCTGGTGATCAAATGGTACTTGAAGTTGAGTTCATAAAAGAACGCTTTGGTATCGCTGCATTTAAAGGTGTAGCTAAAGTTGATGATAAAGTAGTTTGTTCCGCTGACCTGAAGTGTGCCAGAAGAGAATTTTAAACGTGATTCATGAATCTGTACAAATTCACTCAACAGCTATAGTTGAGGAAGGGGTGACTCTTGACGCTAATGTACGAGTTGGTGCATTTTCCTACATTGGTACTGGCGTGAAAATCGGCGCAGGAACAGAGGTAAAAATGCATGTAATCATTAAAGGTGCAACTAAAATTGGGTGTGATAACAAAATTTTTCAGTTCGCGTCTATTGGTGAAGAATCTCAAGATCTTAAATATGCAGGAGAGCCCACAACACTAGAAATTGGTGATCGCAATACTATTCGTGAAAGCGTAACCATGCACCGCGGTACTGTTCAAAACGGTGGTAACACCCAAGTAGGTAGTGATAACTTATTTATGATCAATACTCACGTCGCCCATGATTGCATAATTGGCGATCGCTGTATCTTCGCAAACAATGTAACCCTAGCGGGGCATGTGACTGTTGACGACTTTGCCATTATTGGTGGTATGACTGCCATTCATCAGTTCTGCACCATTGGTAGTCACAGTATGATTGGGGGTGGCTCAATTATTGTCAAGGATGTGCTCCCGTATGTCATGGCACAAGGTAACCACTGTTCTCCATTTGGTATTAATGTAGAAGGATTGAAGCGCCGTGGTTTTGAAAAAAGTGTAATTAAAGATATTCGTACAGTGTATAAAATAATATACCGTTCCGGCAAAACATTAGAAGAGGCAAAAAAAGAAATTGCTGAAATGGCTGACAACAAAAAAGCATTGCAGCTGTTTATTGACTTTTTTGAAAAGTCTAACCGAGGTATTATTCGCTAATGGTTGTTGTATCAAAACCGCTACGCATAGGCATCGTTGCTGGTGAAGCATCCGGCGATATTTTAGGTGCCGGCTTTATTAAAGCCGTAAAAATAGAATATCCAGATGCTGAATTTGTAGGTATTGGTGGCCCTCTGATGACAGCTTTAGGCTGCGAAACACTATTCGACATAGAGGAGCTTTCAGTCATGGGAATTATTGAGGTACTTGCGCGCCTTTTTCGCCTACTGACCGTAAAGCGTGAATTAGTTGCTTATTTTACTGCTGATCCCCCAGATATTTTTATAGGTATTGATGCTCCTGATTTTAATTTGCGTCTCGAAAAGTCATTGAAAGAAAGCGGCATTAAAACGGTGCATTACGTTAGTCCTAGTGTTTGGGCATGGCGACAAAAACGAATTTTTAAGATAGCCGCAGCTACTAATCTTGTGCTTGCCTTACTACCATTTGAAAAAACATTTTACGATAAATTCGAGGTTCCGTGTAAATTTGTAGGTCACAACATGGCAGATGATATTCCTCTTCGGAGTGATAAATATGTTGCACGTGGACTATTGGGATTAATACAAGACAAACGTTATCTTGCAGTGCTTCCTGGAAGCCGAAGTGGCGAGATGAAACTACTCAGCCCAATATTCATTAAAACCTGCAAGTTACTCAAAGAGCATTATCCAGATCTTGGCTTTGTCGTTGCGGTTGTGAATAAGAAGCGGCGACTTCAATTTGAGCAAGCATGGAAAAATGTTGCTTCTAAGCTTAAGTTTACTTTAATAGATGGTACTGCTCGAAATGTTATCGCTGCGTCTGACATGGTGCTTCTTGCTTCTGGTACGGTTGCGCTTGAGTGCATGCTAGTTAAGCGGCCAATGGTTGTTGGCTATAAGGTCAATGCTATTACTGCTTGGATTGCAAAACGGCTTATTAAAATGGAATTCGTTTCATTACCTAATATCTTAGCAGGGCGTGAGTTGGTTCCTGAATGCATACAAACAGAGTGCACACCTGAGATACTGGCAAAAAAAGTGTCTTCTTTTTTTGACATTGATAACGCTGAGTTATTAGCTGAATTTACTCGTTTACATAATATGATTCGATGCAATGCAAACCAATTATCTGTGCGTGCTGTACTTAATTTAATAGGACGTTAAATCAATGAATTCAGAACCATGGATATATCCCAGCGCAGGGTTGTTTGCTGGTGTTGATGAAGTCGGAAGAGGCCCCTTAATAGGGGCTGTGATCACTGCTGCGGTCATTCTTGATCCTAATAATCATATTGAAAAACTGACGGATTCAAAGAAGATAACCGATAAAAAACGCGAAATATTATTTAAAAAAATCAAAAAAAAAGCATTGGCATGGTCTCTTGGGCGTGCTGAGGCTGACGAAATTGATGAAATTAATGTTCTTGCTGCGACAATGCTGGCTATGAAACGGGCGATTGAAGGGCTTTCTATCACTCCTGATTTTGTTTTGATTGATGGCAATAATATCCCTTCAGGGTTGACACTACCTGTTCAAGCTATTGTAAAAGGAGATTTACGTGTTGCTGAAATCAGCGCGGCATCTATTCTTGCTAAAGTAATACGAGACCGTGAAATGAAGGAACTGGATGTTATTTATCCTCAATATGGCTTTGCAAAGCACAAAGGTTACTCAACTAAAATGCACATGGCTGCATTAAAAAAACACGGTATCATTGAAGGATATCGAAAAAGTTTTAAGCCTATAAAAAAATTTTTAATTTTTACATAATATTTATAAAAAAGTATTCCATTCACATCTATTCATAAACCAACAAACGAACGAGTTCTATGTCAGACCCACAATATATTCATCTCCGAGTTCACAGTGACTATTCCATGATTGATGGCCTGTCAAAAGTCCCTTCTTTAGTCAAAAAAGTCGCTGACTTTGGCATGCCAGCCATGGCATTAACAGATTTTACAAATTTATGCGGTTTAGTAAAATTTTATAAAACTGCACAAAATTTTGGTGTGAAGCCAATTATTGGCGCTGATTTTAAAATGCAGTCAGATGTCTTTGGCGATGATCTTTGCCAACTTACAGTACTGGCAGCAAATAATATTGGTTACAAAAACTTAACACTGCTTATTTCGAAAGCATATTTACGTGGACATATCCAACATCAACCTGTCATCGATCAAGTCTGGTTAAAAGAGCTTAAAGATGGCTTAATTATACTGTCTGGGGGTCGCAGAGGTGATTTAGGGAAAGCCCTATTACAGAAAAATGTAACACTGGCGAAGCAATGCGTATCTTTTTACCAAACACACTTCCCTGATGCATATTACATTGAGTTAATGCGAACAGGCCGTCCTAACGAAGAAGTTTATCTTCATTTTGCTCTTAATTTTTCATTAAATAATAATTTGCCTGTTGTTGCGACCAATGAGGTCTGTTTCATTTCTCCAGATCAATTTGATGCTCATGAAATTCGCGTTGCAATTCATGATGGTTATACTCTTATTGATCCTCGTCGCCCGAAAAATTACAGCTCGCAGCAATATCTTCGAACAGAAGAAGAAATGTGTGAACTGTTCCAAGATATCCCAGCAGCGTTAACTAATGCTGTAGAAGTAGCAAAACGCTGTAACGTCACCCTCCGCTTAAACGAATACTTTTTACCAAATTTTCCAACAGAAGGGTTGGAAATTGGCGAATTCCTGGTTAAAAAATCAAAAGAAGGGCTTGAAGACCGCTTAGCCCTTCTTTTCCCAGATCCTGTTGTACGTGCTAGACATCAACCAGAGTATGATTATCGTTTAAAGACTGAACTTGAGATTGTGAACCAAATGGGTTTTCCTGGATACTTTCTCATTGTAATGGAATTCATTCAGTGGTCAAAAGACAATGATATTCCTGTTGGTCCTGGACGTGGCTCAGGTGCTGGTTCGTTAGTGGCCTATGCATTGAAAATTACAGATCTTGATCCGTTAAAATTTGGCCTTCTATTCGAACGTTTCTTGAACTCAGAGCGTGTATCAATGCCTGATTTTGATATCGATTTTTGTATGGATAAACGTGATAAGGTTATTGACCACGTTGCTGAATTGTATGGTCGTGATGCGGTATCCCAAATAATTACGTTTGGCACTATGGCGGCAAAAGCAGTAATCCGAGATGTAGGCCGTGTATTAGGGCATCCTTATGGATTGATTGACCGAATATCTAAACTAGTGCCACCAGACCCGGGTATAACACTAGCCAAAGCACTTAACATAGAACCACAATTAGGTCAGTCCTATAAAACTGATGAAGATGTTCGAGAACTGATTGATATGTGTTGCATCCTTGAAGGATGTACACGTAACGCTGGGAAACATGCTGGTGGTGTCGTGATATCACCGACGACAATTACCGATTTTGCACCACTTTATTGTGACAGTGAAGGTCATTTTCCAGTGACTCAGTTTGATAAAAACGATGTAGAAACTGTGGGATTGGTTAAATTTGATTTCCTGGGATTACGCACGCTAACAATCATTGATTGGGCATTGAAGATGATTAATCCTCGTCTACAGGCGAAAGGAGTAGAACCTATTCGTATTGAAACGATACCTATAGATGATCAGGCATCTTTTAAAATGCTACAAGACTCTGAAACTACCGCAGTATTTCAATTGGAATCTCGTGGTATGAAAGACCTGATCAAGCGTTTGCAACCGGACTGCTTTGAGGACATGATTGCATTGGTAGCGCTATTTCGCCCTGGTCCACTGCAATCAGGAATGGTAGATAACTTTATCGCTCGTAAACGTGGTCGCGAAGTGGTGTCGTATCCAGATGAAAAGTGGCAACACAATTCACTAAAAAAAATTCTTGAACCTACCTATGGCATTATTCTCTACCAAGAACAGGTCATGCAAATAGCACAGGTGCTATCGGGCTACACCCTTGGTGGTGCCGATATGCTTCGGCGCGCAATGAGTAAAAAAAATTTTAAAGAAATGGCCAAACAACGTGCAACCTTTGAAGATGGGGCAGTGAAGAATGGCATTAACAGCGAGTTGGCGATGAAAATTTTCGACTTGGTGGAACATTTTGCGGGCTACGGTTTTAATAAATCACACTCTGCCGCTTATGCTTTGGTATCATATCAAACGCTATGGCTCAAAACACACTACCCAGCAGAATTCATGGCGGCGGTCATGACTGCAGATATGGATAACACAGATAAAATCGTTGGTTTAGTGGAAGAATGCCGTCGAATGAAACTTATTCTGTTGTCACCTGACGTTAACGCTGGTTCATATCACTTCAAAGTTAACAAAAAAAGCGGAATCGTTTACGGTATAGGGGCGATTAAAGGCATAGGTGAAACACCAATAGATAATATCATTAAAACACGTAACAAGGGTGGGTATTTTAAAAATTTATTTGACTTCTGTGCGCGTATTGACACTAAAAAAGTAAACAAAAGTATAATTAAAAAATTAATTCAATCAGGGGCTATGGATAGACTTGGCCCACACCGAGCTGCAATGATTGCATCATTAAATGATGCGATTAAATCAGCAAATCAGCATCATCATGCTGAAGCATTTGGGCAAGTTGATATGTTTGGTATATTGACGAATGCACCTGAAGAAATTGAGCACAAGTATGCAAATATCCCGCCCTGGTCAGACAAAGTATGGCTTGAAGGTGAACGTGAAACTTTAGGTTTATATTTAACTGGGCATCCCATTGATAGTTACGTGAAAGAACTTAAGCATTATACAACATGGCGTTTAGAAGATGCACATGCAACAAAGCGTAATATTGTTTCTACTGTTGCTGGTTTAGTAATTGCTGCGCGAATAATAACAACAAAGCGTAGTACACGCATTGGTATTTTGACACTGGATGATCGATCTGGACGCATAGAAGTGATATTATTCTCAGACATATTAGAAAAATACTTAAATTTTGTCGAAAAAGACCGAATTTTAGTGGTTTCTGGATCGGTCAGCTTTGATGAGTTTAATGGTGGCCTTAAAATATCTGCCCACGAGGTATTAGATCTTGCTCAAGCTCGTAAGAAATACTTGCGTAGCCTTGCAATATCAGTAACTGAAAGGCAAATTGATAACAAATTCTTCGAACGACTCAGTGAGATTCTTAAACCGCATCGCGCAGGAACGATTCCAGTAAACTTGTATTATAAACGCAACAATGCATATGCTAAGTTAGTCTTAGGAACAGAATGGCATGTAGTGCCTGACGATAAACTAATCGAGGATTTAAAAATTTTACTCGGCGAGAAACAAGTTGAGTTGGAATTTGATTAATTCTCTTACTTCGTTAAATGATTAACGTGGCATTTCACTACCAGAACAGGATTATTCCCCCCATGAGTCTTAATTTTCTTGAATTTGAACAGCCTATTGCTGAATTGGAAGCAAAAATTGCAGCTCTACGTGTTGTATCTCGGCGCAGTGACGCTCTAGAAGCTATCAATCTTACTAAAAAAATCGAGCAACTGGAGGCAAAAAGCACTGAATTAACTAAAAAAATTTTTAGTGACTTAGGAGCATGGCAAATTGCTCAACTTGCTCGTCATCCGTGTCGCCCTTATACCTTGGATTATGTGGCTCTTATTTTTACTGAGTTTGATGAACTTGCAGGAGACCGGACGTATGCGGACGACAAAGCAATGGTTGGTGGCATAGCACGTCTTGATGGTCGTACAGTGATGGTCATTGGTCATCAAAAAGGTCGCGGAACCCGTGAAAAAGTAATTCGTAATTTTGGTATGCCAAAGCCTGAAGGTTATCGTAAAGCATTACGTCTCATGAAGATGGCAGAACGTTTTAAAATGCCTATCATTACTTTCATTGATACTGCAGGCGCATACCCTGGTGTTGGTGCTGAAGAACGTGGTCAAGCTGAAGCAATTGCACATAACCTTAAAAAAATGGCAGGTTTAATAGTACCGATCATCTGTAATGTTGTTGGTGAAGGTGGTTCTGGTGGTGCATTGGCTATCGGCGTAGGTGATTACGTTAACATGCTCCAATACTCGACCTATTCAGTTATCTCTCCGGAAGGGTGTGCGTCTATCTTATGGCGTGATTCTAGCAAAGCACCTATAGCAGCCCAAGCAATGGGAATCACAGCTCCTCGTTTGAAAGAACTTAATTTAATTGACAAGATAATTTCAGAGCCAATAGGGGGGGCTCACCGAAATGCTGTTCAAACCGCAGCAAGCATTAAAGGACTATTAGTTGAACAATTGGATGAACTCATTCAATTGGATGAAGATGCATTATGCGAGCGTCGTTATCAGCGTCTTTTGAATTACGGTTATTGTTAATTCATAAGGACTTTATTTGTAAATGAAGGACTAAGTTATCAATCTCACTCTAAACAGCTAGGTTGGTTCAAATATTTAAGCTCTATGAAAAAATCGCTACAAAACAATTAACAGTAAGCAATCTGTTAACGTTGTTTTTAAATATTTTCATGGTTATCTATTTTGGTATTCATCGGGCTAATTATTGCAGTTATCATGATTGTGTATGTTCGTCAGCATTGATCGTGCTTGATTTTTTAATGATTCCTAGTCATACTATGACTCATTGAAATCTTTTCAATCGATAGTTAAGAACATAACCGCATAAAGGTAGTACTTCTTACAAATAAAGACTAGAATACAGTCCTAATTTTTTAAGTTTCCTCCGTGCCCATGAAAAAAATTTTTTCGCCAACTTAAAGATTAGAAAAGGTATCGGAAGCTGAAATTTAAAAAAAGTTGCCATTAATTTTGTCATAATTTTTGCACCATAATCAACTTATTGAATACATGTTCCAATCTACATTAAGATAAAGGTTCCATTTATGGTACTAGTGGCTATTTAGTTTGCGAACAACATGGTAAATAATTGTTTATCAAAAATAATCGCGAACTGATAGCATCATAAACACTATGGAAGAAATGCAAAAAATTTTGAAAATGGTAAATGAAAGGCTCCTCTAAGAGAAGAAATTATATTATTGCTTTTGGGTCATCTATATACACTTAGCTATAAAACACAAATAACAGCACTAATCTTATAGCTAGAATCATTCAGCGTGAATTATCTTTAGATTACAAACCACGATAAAAAGTGAACAGTGATTCTGTATCAAAAAAATTTAATACACTTATACATACATGGTTGAAATCTCCAGATTGTCAAATTATCATCACCCATAGTAATGAGAGGACACTTCAATCTACATTATTGCATTGGGGGGTTACTAGTAAAACGTTTCGTAATTAAGAATAATTATGCTAAATATTCAACTGTTAACAAACATAAATGAGTATAAATTTGACTAGCTTTCCTCTACGATTAGCGACACTAGCTAAACATCCAAATGCGCTCAAGGGTATCGCCCGCGGAATAGAACGAGAAGCCTTACGAATCACGCCAGAAGGAGTGCTTTCTTCTCTTGTTCATCCTAAGGCGTTAGGTTCCGCATTAACGCATCAATGGATTACAACAGACTTTGCAGA
Organism: Candidatus Enterovibrio altilux; assembly: GCF_002381345.1. Lineage (GTDB taxonomy): Bacteria > Pseudomonadota > Gammaproteobacteria > Enterobacterales > Vibrionaceae > Enterovibrio > Enterovibrio altilux. The sequence goes on along the minus strand of NZ_CP020660.1, from coordinate 1,522,875 downwards.
ATCATTGTTGGAGTTTATTACACCCGTGAGTTATTCGGCGTTGGAAACTTTGACTCAACTGCATGATATTCATCGCTTTACCTATCGTCAGCTCAACGAAGAATTGCTCTGGCCTTTATCTATGCCATGCTATGTCGCGAATGATGATGACATAATGTTAGCGCAATATGGCACGTCGAACGTCGGGCGAATGAAGGCCCTCTATCGTGAAGGCTTGAAGCACCGCTATGGTAGTATAATGCAAATAATTTCCGGTGTACATTTTAATTTTTCATTTCCTCAGAGTTTCTGGAACGCGTTGTTTGGTGTTCAAACAGAAGATACTCGACAAAAATCTATTTCTAATGCGTACTTTAATTTAATTCGCAACTACTATCGCTTTGGTTGGATAATTCCGTATTTATTTGGCTCATCGCCTGCGCTATGTGGCTCATTTTTCAAAAAATCTACAGTTTCATTGAATTTCAAGCAAATTAGTGCTGATATCTATTATTTGCCATACACAACATCACTTCGCCTCAGCGATTTAGGTTATACAAACAGAGCTCAAAATGTACTCAAAATTGGTTTTAATAACCTTGAACAATATCTCGAAGGCGTACGTAATGCAATTCAAACTCCATCGAAAGAATTTGCAAATATTGGCGTAAAAAATGAAGATGGTTATCGTCAGCTAAATACCAATATTCTGCAAATTGAAAACGAATTATACGCGCCTATTCGGCCCAAACGCATAGCAAAAAATAGTGAAAAGCCCTCAGAAGCATTGGCTCGTGGTGGGGTAGAGTACATAGAAGTGCGCTCGTTGGATGTTAATCCATTCAGCCCAACTGGTATTGATGACACTCAAATATACTTCCTCGATTTATTTGTCACGTGGTGTGCACTAGCTGATTCAGAACGCATGACAGATTACGAATTAGGGTGCTGGCACGATAACTGGAACAAAGTAGTAATAGAAGGGCGCAAGCCGGGTCTAACATTGCAAATCGGTTGCAATGGTGAGCGACTTACGCAAGCTGAATGGGGATATAGAGTCTTTGCTGAGTTGGCAGAACTTGCAGTTATTATGGATCAAGCTTATGCTAGTGACCAATACCAAAGAGTTTGTCGTGAATTGGTTACATGGTTTGATGATTCAGACAAAACGTTATCAGCTCGTTTGATGAAAGAGATTCTTGAGCAAGAAAGCATTGGCAAAGTGGGATTAACTATCGCTGCAAATAATGCTAAATTATTTTCAAATGGTAATTATGCAACATTTACTGAAACACAATTTCGTGAGGAAACCTCAGCGAGCCTAGTACGTCAACTAAACATTGAAAAAGCCAATGATCTTAGCTTTGAGCAGTATCTGGCTGAGTACTTTAATGATAGTTTATCACTTTAATGATATATATATTTACGAGTGATGTTTTGAATCAATCAGTTATCATTTAAAGGTCGTATTCACATTTAATGAATATCCAATGGTTTTGTAATGCATTTTTCATGTAATAAAGGAGCCGATTCTGCCTTACAATGCATTGCGTAGATTCCTTTAATCTGAATATTATAATTTTCTAAGGGCTTTGTTTCCTAATTTGAGTCCAGGTAGCAAATCCCTCATAATTAATTATTAGACAATCGTTTTCGTATTAGGCATACCTAATCCTGTTAGTTTATTTAAGGCTTTTATCATAGCGTAGGTTTCACTAATCTGAGCTTTATAATTCCTTAAACTCAATGCTCCTACCAGTAATTTTTGACTCGAACTATTGCTGTCTCTGCTAGGTAGTAACGTTTATGATAACCAGCTTTATTTTCTAAATCAGGGAACTACATTTTTAATCAACATTATAAACAGTTAGGCTCACTGAAATATTCAGGTCTATGAATAATCTTCGCTACAAAACAAGTAACTGACAGCAGTATCATCAATATTTAATCAATTGGGACTCACTAACATTCTGAATTGGTGAAGAAGCTATGCAGCTATAAAATAAAACTAAGCAGGATAATCATGGAAAACTTAAATATTTTAGTGAGCTTAGCTGTTTAAAATAGAGACAGTAATGGTTCGAGTCAAAAATTACTGGGAGGAACATGGAATTTAAGAGATCAAAATTTTCTGGTTAACTAAAACTGCGTCATGATAAAAGTGTTAAATAAGCTGATGAGGCTAAATATCCATCAAACGAAAGCAAGGATCTAATAATTGATCCTATTGACATTTGCTATCTGAATTCGAATTGAAACACAAAGCCGGTTGCACCCTTCATTTTTTAGTGTAAGCATTTTTTCATAAATATGCTTTACTTTCTTAAAAAGAATTATCTAATAATTATTAATATGTACTCGCTTGTTTTTACCATTCAAATGACATAGATGTTGACAGGTCATATTAGTTTTGTGGGATATCTTTGCAATCAGTACTTATCCATCATTTAACTCTGCCAGTTCATTATCATTAGTCTACTTCGCGATGACTTTTAGTGGCTTATCTGTTATCCTCACTTCAATTTACTAGTAAAGTCAAGGCGTAGTATTTATCAACTGAAAATAATTTAAACGTTTGTATCAATATCAGACGCTCAAAAAAGTTAGCTAAACCTAAAAAATAGCATAATAAAATTTTTAATCACCCAATTTTAATGGTTAAAATGCAATTATTAGACATGAAGCCATAATTATGAAAAGCATCGTACAACCAACATTCTTCTTCTTAGATTATGAAACTTTTGGTGTTAGCCCAGCACAAGACAGGCCCTGTCAGTTTGCTGGCGTGAGAACAGACAAGAACTTCAACATCATTGACGAACCACTGGTGATTTACTGCCAACCACCAAATGACTATCTACCCCATCCGGAAGCATGTTTAATCACAGGTATTACCCCCCAAACCGCAGTTAGCTTTGGGTTGTCAGAACCTAAATTCATTGCCAAAATTCACGCACAGCTTTCTATTCCAGGCACTTGTGCTGTTGGTTACAACAATATTAAATTTGACGATGAAGTAACGCGCTATACTTTGTATCGTAATTTTTACGATCCTTATGGTTGGAGTTGGCAGAATGGTAACTCCAGATGGGACTTGCTTGATGTCATGCGCGCTTGCTATGCTCTACGTCCAACAGGTATGGAGTGGTCTACTAATGCAGAAGGAAACGTCAGTTTCAAACTGGAACATCTTTCTGTAGTGAACAACATTGAACACAAGAATGCTCATGATGCAATGGCAGATGTTATCGCTACCATTGAGCTGGCAAAAAAATTAAAAGATGCGCAACCTTGCTTGTTTAATTATCTGTTTACTTACCGCAATAAAAATAAACTAATATCATTAATTGACGTGGAATCCCTGAAACCACTGGTCCACGTCTCTGGAATGTTTGGAACCGATCGCAGCAACATAAGTTGGATTGTACCCATAGCATGGCATCCCAAGAATAAAAATACAATTATTGCAATCGATCTTGCTCATGATCCACAACCATTATTTGATCTTAATGTTGAAGCCCTGCTAGAACGCTTATATACTCGCCACTCAGATCTCAGACCTGATGAATTACCAGTCCCAATCAAACTGATTCACCTCAATCAGTGCCCGGTTCTTGCTGAAGCAAAGACACTAAGGCCAGAAGACGAAGAAAGACTAGGCATTAATCGCCAACTATGTTGGAATAACTTAAAAAAAATTCAAACAAGACTAAACGTGCGTGAAAAACTCACTGCTCTTTATGCAGACAAGTCCAAGTATGAGAGCTCCCAAGATGTCGATTCTGCTCTGTATGAAGGATTTTTCTCTCCTTCTGATCGTTCGATAATGGATATTATTCGTCTGACTACACCAGAAAACCTATCAAATTTAGATATTCAAACTACGGATAATCGTATAAAATCTCTTTTATTTCGTTACCGTGCCCGTAACTTCCCGAACACGTTGACGGATGCTGAACAAAAGCAGTGGCATATTTATCGAAGAAATTATTTTAAAACTAGCATGCCAAACTACATGATAAATCTAGAAAAGCTAGCAATAAAATATCAAAATAATGAAAAAAAATTAACTATTTTAAAATCGATATATCTCTACGTAAAGTTGCTTATTTCTTAATATCATTAACTAAATTATTATTTATACTAAACTTTGTTGCCTAAATCAAGAAATCCAATTATTAATCTACATTCTAAACAGAATAGTTCACTAAAATATTAAAGTTTATGGGCAAGCTTCGTTACAAAGCAGAAAAGTAATCGCGAGAGTTCTCGTCTATCTAGAAACTTAGTTATTATGATGACTCATCATCAAGCAAGTATTTTTAATACCATTGAAAAAGTTCACAAAAATTTATTAATTTTGTTTGTTAAACAGGTTCAACTACCGCTGTCATACCCACATTATTCATGCCTTAACAAGCAAGTCAAACCAATTGACGTCACGTTCAAGACGACAACTCAAAGAACCATCCCGCACTTAGCCATTGATTCTACGGGGATGACAGTCTACGGTAAAGATGAATGGTAAGTTCAAAAGCATAGCCCACGGTACACATCGAATTTAGCACAAATTACATGTAAAAGTAGACATACATACGCATTAAATCATTGATTATTACTGAGTTACATTCATTGAAAGTGACTGACAGTGAAGTTCTACCTAACTTATTCAAGCATACCAGTCGCAGAATCAATGAAATATTAGGTGATGGTGCTTACAACACCAGACAATGTTACGAAACTGTTCGTATTAAACAAGGGTTCCACTCATCCCACCCAAAAAAGGAATAAATTTTTGAAAAATGCGCTTATCCGCATAATTTAATAGTCCATTACCAGCAGTCATACGATTCAAATAAGTCTTGGAAAAAAAGATATGGCTACCATCAACGTTCCCAATTAGAGACGGCAATGTTGCGGGTCAAAAATTCACTTAAAAAAACATAATACCTATGGAATTACAATGCCCAGATTGGTGAAACCTATGAGTAATAAAAGCATTAAATAAGCTGACCGGGCCAGATATACCTAAAACGAAGGAGATCGTCTAATGGCGAATAATATTAAGATTTACTACCTAAACTCGAATTAGGAAACTAAGCTTTGTGATGAATATATACCGTATGATTGAGAAACAGATTAATGTACGAGAAGAAAACCAAGACGTTTAGAAAGCTGTCTAAATCGGCGCTTTGCTTAATGGGACTGTCACTTGTGACGGTTGGAGTTTCAATCAACCTAAATAATGATGTTATACGCATAATTCCTTTGAATGCTTCCAACTCATTATTACCATCGTTTACTGCAAATGAATTATTTGTTGCCAGGTCTCCTGTACTGGAAGTCTTTGAGATGCCAGATTATGAATACACTATTCAATCGGGAGATAATTTGAGCCAAATATTTACAAAACTCAACATACCTTATAAAAATTTGTTGAGTTTAATGGAAACAGATCTGAATCACCTACGGATTGATACCCTACAGCCAGGAGATATCCTACGTTTTTGGATCCATGACACGGCAAAGAATTTGAACAAGTTAGAGCTTGAATTCAACATAGCCTCAAAGGTAATATACCAGCGTTTAGATGATGGCACGTATAAATTTAGTGATGTTGATATACTGGGATCTTGGGTGCAAACAGTATCAGTCGGTAATATTGAAGGCAGTTTTTCTATCTCAGCACACAAAGCAGGCCTTAGTTATAATGATATTAATACGATCACAAACTTACTTAAAGATAAGATCGATTTTTCTCAAGACTTACGTGCTGGTGATCGATTTGAAATAGTTCGTGCTGAACAAACTGTAAACGGTGAGTTTAGTGGGCAAAGTGAAATTCAATCTATACGCATAGAACAGCGTGGCACTCCAATTACGGCGTACTTGCACACAGATGGTAATTATTACGACAACCGTGGTAATAGCTTGCAGCGAGCGTTTCAACGTTATCCTACGTTAAGCAAAAAACGTATCAGTTCTGAATTTAACCCAATGCGTAAGCATCCAGTAACCGGACGAGTGTCACCACACAATGGCATTGACTTTGCTGTACCAATAGGTACTCCTGTGGTCTCGACAGGAGACGGTGTTATCATAATCGTACAAAATCATCCTTATGCAGGTAAATACATTGTAGTGGATCATGGAAACCAATTCCGTACGCGTTATTTGCACAACAGTAAAATTTTAGTAAAAAAAGGCCAGCATGTCACGCGTGGGCAACCTATTGCACTGTCAGGCAATAGCGGTCGTGTCACTGGTCCACACATTCACTATGAACTGTTGATTCGGGGTCGAGCTGTAAACCCAATGACGGCGAACATTCCAATGTCAATATCGGTTCCACGCAATGAAATAATGACCTTTGAAAAATCAGTTGCCGCTTATGATCAGAAGATGTTTGTAAAGCGTTAGGTCACTGAGGTTCAAAAAAGAGTCAGACCTAGCTCAGTCAGCTTATTTAGGTTTAGGGCTTTTATCATGGCGTAGGTTTTGTCAATCGAGGCATAGCAATTCCTTAGGCTGAATATTCCTTCGAGTAATTTTTTGACTAGGAACATCGCCGTTCCTGATAGAGAACATTTATAGTAATCATACTTTTTTTGACAATGCTACTTTGAATTGTATAATTTTTGGTAACTGACCGACTGAACTTCCTAAAGAAAGCAGCCAGATTATCAATCTATTATCTAAACAGCTAGGTTCATTTAAATATTCAAGTCTATAAACAACTTTTACACAAAGTAACCAACTGACAGCAATACCCTCAAACTTTAATTAATCGTGGCCCACTAGTATTTTGGAGTGATGCAGAAGCCATTCAGCTATAGAATTAAACTAAGTAGGATAATCGAGGGGGGGGGGAGACATCGTTTATTCAACAACTTATCCGTGACGGCGATTTTCATAGTAAACGAATGTTTTCAATGCCATTAATAAGTTTGCAAGGATTCATTAATTTTGTTTTCAAACTTACTCGATTTTCATTGCTATGCTCTCACTATCTATGTATTAGCAAGCAAACCAAAACAGTTAATGTTTAACGGAAGACGCAGATTACAGAAATCATCCAACATTTAACCATTTATTCGACAGGTTAACAATCTACAGTGAAGACAAGTGGCAAGTAAAAAACATGGCTTTGATGAAAAATTGCGAGTCTAGCAGAAGTTATATTTAGTACTATCACATAAATACACATAAAATTATTGCTGCTAAATTAAGTTCATCAAAGGTGACTGACGGTAATGTTTCGAATCAAAAAATTACTCAGAAAAGCATTGAGCCTAAGAGATCATAAGACCTAGATCAGAAGAATCTACGTAATAATAAAAGCTTTAAACAAACTGATGGGGTTAAGCATGCTTAATACGAAAGCGATTATCTCAGAGTCAGTCATGTTGAAATTTATCACCTGAATTTAAATTAAAAAACAAGGCCCCACAGCTAAATATTTAAATAGCCTAGCGGTTGAAAACATAACTTAATATTTAGTTCCATGATTTAAAAAATAAAGTTCATTTGAAGCGACATTCTCCCTGGAATGCAATATCATGTAATTTTCGTCATAATGAATGGATAAAATCTTGCTATGATTTGGTTCAAAAATATTTTTATCTACCGCCTTTTGCACAAAACCGACCTAGACTCAAACAATATTGAGGAGAAGTTGTCTAAGTTCAGCTTTACGCCTTGTGGTAGCCAAGACATGCAAAAGTTTGGTTGGACTACTGCATTAGGTAAATATGGCAATATGATGACTCATGTCAGTGATGGTAATATTTTAATATGTGCACGCAAAGAAGAGAAAATACTACCAGCCTCTGTCATTAAAGATTCGCTAAACGCACGTATCGATACCATGGAAATAGAGCAAGGCCGTCCACTGTGGAAAAAAGAAAAAGACAGCCTTAAAGACGATATTATTTTTGATCTCTTACCACATGCTTTCAGTCGTTTCAGCCAAATTTATGCACTGATCATGCTAAAAATAGGTTTGCTGATTGTTGATGCGAGCAGTGTGAAAAAAACAGAAGATGTGTTAACATTATTACGTAAATCATTGGGTAGTCTTCCGGTTGTGCCCGTGATAACCAATAAGCTAGGAGCACTCGCGATGACTGAATGGGTGCACTCAAATACTGCTCCACAAGGTTTTACTATTGGTGACGAAGTGGAACTTAAAGCGATTTTGGAACAAGGAGGCGTGATCCGTTGTAAGCAACAAGATCTGTCTAGTGACGAAATCCTTGCGCACATTGAAGCAGATAAACTAGTCACTAAGCTAGCATTGAACTGGCAAGATCGTATAGACTTTATACTTTGCGAAGACATGTCTATCAAACGTATTAAGTTCTCTACAGAAATACGCGATCAAAATGTAGATATCGATCGTGCAAATATTGTTCAACACATAGATGCTAATTTATCACTTATGTATGGAGAGTTGGGTACATTTTTGCAAAACCTATATGAAGAACTCGAAGGCATTAATACAGGCAGTAATTGACGTTTTTCCTTACACATATCTTCAGATACAAAAAACAAGATGAATCAGGTATGTCTAATGCGAAAGCTATCATCGTATAGTTAATTATGTTAGGACTTATTATCTGAAAACTAGATTTAGGAAATAAAGCCATGTTATTCTTATATTAATTTTAATAATCGATTTGCCAACAGGTCTTAACGTGTTTCTATTTCAACTAAAGAAGTCTAGCGTCAAGCTGACTAGGCTTAATGAGAAAGTGCTCATGCAAATATAATACTAGACTAATATTTATACCCAAGCGTCCTAAAAATGATTGAACATAGTCACTTAATATTGAATTGATAAAGTAAATCAACTGCACTACTTGCACCTGACATCACTTCAACATATAAATTTTTTAATAATTGATAACGCACTGTAAACTCGGGTGAGTGGGTAAAAATAACCATCCCATACTTTACACGTAATTTAGGCAAAATATACCCTGACACCTCGACTTTTTCGGCCTTACCAATACCCGAAATATCGAACATTAAATCTTGCACACCAAAAACGTCACCAAGTTGACTCACAAGCGGGCCACTTTCTAATAGACTAAGATTCATAAGCATTGATACTATCGCTTGACGATCAGATGCACTATCCAACGCTATTCCGCGCACTAAATAAGAAACTGCATTTGCTAACGGCATTGCAGGATCAGAGAACACCCAAATCTCAGGCTTATTAGCAGGGCCATGCACACGAATACCAGCCTCTATCCTGTCAATAATGTTATCTGGGTTTCGAATAGCCTCAATCTGTAAATAAGGTTGCAATGGCGGCCCATTAAATAAAATTTGTCCTTTTTTGATCAAGAGATCTTGGCCAAATGAACGATATGTTCCCTCTTTCAGATTAATCTTACCATTAATAACCGGCCCTTTCTTATTACTCACCATACTAAGCTGACCTTCAAGCATCGTTTTTAAGCCAAAAGCTTCTAGTCTGACATCATTGCTAATATTGACATCAATTTCAGCGTGAATCGTCATGGGTGAACGTTTTCTCTTATTGATAGATTTCAACTCGTCATCCAAGATCACAATGTCGCTCGATATTTGAACAGCAATTTCTGGCAGTTCCTTAACAACAATCCTACCCCAGGGGACATTAATTGTTCCCATTATATCAATCTGCTTTGGGTTAGCAGTAAGCGTTAGATCAGGGTTCACTTCCAATGCCACCATTGGGGATGCGACAACTTTAAGTCGCTCACTTGTGATCTTCAGCGAAGCCAACCATTCATTAAACTTGGTCCAGTCCGCCTGACCAGTCAAAGTTACAGTACCATCTGGTGTTTTAATTTCACCATTAAGTTGGCCTTTGTAACCTGCTAAATACAATGAAATCTGACCTTTATGCACTTTGACTGGCATGGTATAACTTTGCAGTTTTAACCCGGTAAAATTAATGCTACCGTTTGCTGTAGGTGCATTCAACGCACCATTCAATACCACGTTACCGTTAAGTTGACCACCCAATCTAGTACCTTCTCCTAGAAGCGGTGCCAGAACATCGAGATTTAATGCGTTAAGAAAAAAAGTGCTTTTTAATGTATGTTTTTTATTTGATAAATTATTCATTTCAATGTTAAGCGACAAAGAACCATTGTTAATTATATCTAGCATAAAATCAACGCTCAGTTTTTCATCTACCAACACAGCGTTTAGTTGAATTTTGTTCCAGCCTATCGTCAATGGTTCATCAAGCAACTCTGTAACTTGACCTTTGAGCATCGATACGCTTACATTTGCCGTTGGCAGCGTATTAGGTTTCCAACTGACATTCGCATGCGCATCCATTTCACCTTGAATCGTGGTAGTTATAGGTAAATAGAATTGAAGACTATCAAGGTTAAAATTAACAACAGTGAATTCAACCTCGCCTTTTTCAGATATGTTTGCGGGTTTATCTAAACAAATATAGCTTTTATGTTGTGTCCAACAAAACGTTTCAATATCAACAACACGTGAATCAAAGTCGACGAAAATAGACACATCATTTTGCAATACCCATGGACCAACTGGCGTGGTAATTTTTGAATCATACAAGGTACCTTTCCACCCCTTCTTTCGATCTAAACTTCCTCGTATAGCAACATTAGCACTTACTGGCTGGCCATTAACGTTAAGCGAGACAGAATGATGATATTCATTGCCAGAGATCTTAAGCAACAACGTAGATACATCAATACCTTTCGCTTTTACTCCTTCTACATCAATAATAAAACTACCACTAATTATTGGTAATAGAGACACCGAGCCCCTAATCTTAGCACTACTCACGGACACAAGCTCATCCCAATGCAGGGCTAAGGCTCTAAGATTCAGTGATGCAGTTGGTGCCTTCAAAGTACCTGCTAAAATAACATTACCTTTAATGCTTCCGGCTGCTTGTGGGACCGCTACAGCCAGAGACGATAAATCCAATGTCAAATCCAGCTTAAGTTCCTTATCAGTACGCCCAGCCACCACAATCATATTCGGTCCATGCCGAAGCCACAGACCTGTCGTTTTCAACGTAACGTTTCCTTCACCTTGAATATCAGACACATCAACTTGACCGACAAGCGTTAATTCTTGATCGTATAGCTTACCTTGAATATCCACTGCATCCACATCAACTTGCCATCCACCTTGCGATGTTAATTGGCCCGAATGCTTCAATTTACCTGAAAACTGACCTGCTGCAACTGGCCATTTCATACCCGGTTGAATATGATTAAAGTTCAAGGATGTTTGCCATTTCACCTCATTAATCCAACTTATATTAGCACTACCAGCAATGTAACCATCCAGAGTGTCAAGTTTGATATTGGTTAAAGAAACTTTCGATAAGTTACCAAACAAATCCATACTAAGTTTTATATTAGGAATCATCTCACCCATTACACTGGTGTTCAATGTAGCATGATAATCAGCCAAACTACCATTAACACACAATGCCGTAGATATTAAGCGGTATTCCGCAGATGCATTAATTGGCCACTGGAGACTCTTGCTGGTTAACATCAAAGAAAACGGCATATCTGGATCCAATACATTCATATGACCCGATAAAGTCGCAAATAACGTACCTTTCAATTTTGCAACTACATCTAATTTTTTCAGGTCGCCTTTCGCATCAAACTTGAGCGTGTGACTACCCAACGGCGCCATGCTAATACTAGCATCGCCTTCTAATATCAGGGGGTATTCCCCTTTCAGTGAAATATCTCCTTTCAGGGTGACCTTTCCTTGCTCCGCATCAAGAACAACTTGCTCTAAAGATACATCATTACCAAATCCATGGCCTTGCAACAAAAACTGATGGATAGTCTGCTTTTCAGGCAAGAAAAAATCAGCTTCAATAACCTCAAAATGCTCAATAACTAAGTTAAATGGTATATTCACATCTGGTAAAGTGAATGCTTCCTGCGAGCTTTCTTTGTTCAATGTAGTGACATATGTTTCCTTGTCTTCGCTATCTACTTCCGAAGGTGCCAGCTCAACGTTAATGCCTTTCCATTCCGTGTGTTTCAGTGTCAATGTGCTCTGCTGCATCTGGGCTGCTGTAATCAATGAATCCCAATATACTTTAGTACCAAGAATATTAAAGGTTATATTATTCAGTACTATGTTACTTAAAAATAACGGAACCGGCGTAGAGATCTCAGTAATAGGAGCAAGATCGAATGGCGTATCTTCTTCTGGTGACGACTCAATTTCACTTACCGTCACTACCATATCTTCCGCAATAAATCCATCGATGCACAAAACTAGCGTCAACAAACACTTCGCATTGATGTCCAATGACAACGATTTACTCGTGAGAGACAAAGATGGGGATTGGTAGGACACTCCTGTTAAAGTGAAACCATTAAGAACCGAGCCTTCTTGGTCATCTATGCTCAATGCTGGTAAAATTTCTTGGAATCCCAACACAGCAAACTTCACGCCGCCTGGCATGATAAAAAATGCACCGATTGCGACGGAAACTATCATTAGTAATCCAATGATGGCGATAAAAAAATTTTTTATCCAACGCATGATAGTTTGGTCCCTAAACTAAAGCGCAATTAAAAGTCATTTTTTATGTTTTCAAATCCATGAACGACATTCAGTCCTACCATACCGATAGATCTTTCAATACACTGCTTCTTGTCCATGCAACACCAGTATCCGTAAACAGAACGACACACACACACCCAATAGCTGCATTCTAAGCAACCCATCATCATGTGATGATTCCCTAAGAAGTTTACCTGTACCATCTTTTCACTAAATTGATTCGTAGCTATAACAGCAAATGTTCATTAATTTTATTTTTAAACTTGCTCCACTGTTATTATCATGTCCTCACTATATCATGCATTAGCAAGCGAGCCAAAATGGTGAGTGTCACATTAAAGACGAAAAATAAGGGAATCATACAGCACTTAGCCGTTGATTTTACGGGGCTCAAAATTTACAGTGAGAACTAATGGAAAGTAAAAAAGCATGGTACTGACGCAAAATTGCGAACTTGGTGCGAGTTACATTTAGCGGTAAATCTCAATACGCATAAAATGATTGGTGCAGAGTAAATTTCATGGCATGTGACTGACGGTGAAGTGCTACCTAACTTGCTCAAACAGACTTACCGAAAAATCAATGAAACATCAGGCGACGGAGTTTACGACACCAAGCAATGTTACAAAACTGTTCATATTAAACAAGCAGTCTCAATAATCCCGCCCAAAAAAACAATTTTTAGAAAGTGAAGTCACCTGTATAATCTAGCCACCAGTCACCAGAAGTCATACAGTTCAAATAAAAATTAGAAAACGAGGCATGATTACCATAAACATTCCCTATAAGAGAAAGTAATGCTACAAATCAAAAAACTACTGAGCAGAACATTGCGCCTAAGGGAGTACAATGCTTAAATAAAGCACTCAAATCACTGACTAAATAAAAATTTTTGCATGGAACATCAATATTCTCTCTAAAAGTTGTTCATTTCTTCAATAGCTATGTTAGATAAGCTAGCTGAACATTATAATGACTGTCACTATTAAAATATCCACGTCAAATGATCAAATCTGACATAGCAAAATTAAGAACATTATATTCTCCTTAATTTCACACATATACCTTTTTAAATGAAGATTTCAACAAGGTTAAAAATACATGCTTCAGCATCTGAAACCTATCATTTATTCGGGACATCAAAGAACCTGTATATTTCTGTTGCTTGGATGTATAATTTATAATAACATTCAAAAGTATTATATTTACTTTTAATGGTCATGCAACATATCAGCCAACCCACTAAATCTTTGGGTTTTATTCCTTATTGCTCGCTCTAAGCTTAAACGAGTGGTATAAAGATCGAGTCGATCTTTCGCACGTGTTACTCCTGTATACACAAGTTCTCTCGTCATAACAGGCGTTGGTGTTGGCGGTAAGACCAAAATGGTATGCGAAAACTCTGATCCTTGTGATTTATGGATTGTCATAGCATATGCTGTTTGGTGCTGAGGTAAACGACTAGGTAAAAACGCCTTGATTGAACCATTTGACATTTTAAATGCCACACGAAGTCTATCATCTTCTTGTACCACAATACCGATGTCACCATTGTATAGTCCTAAGCTATAATCATTTTGTGTTATCATTATGGGGCGCCCTCGATAAAAAAGCTCTTCACTCGGCGCAATGAGATATTTTAAAACTAAAGCTTCTTCAATTGCATGATTCAAACCCACAACACCAAATGGTCCATCTGTCAACGCGCACAGTAAGCGGATTCGGGTGAAGTGCTCCATTACTTTCACCATATCTTCACCACCAACTAACGCTTTTAAGTATTGGCTATACTCATTGACAGAGCGATGAATTGCTGAGGCATACACATCACCATTTAAATCATGCAGAGTAATATCTTTATATCCTGCTGTTAGTACCTGCTGCAAACGGCTAGTATCACCTAAATTAATAGCGTTCGCTAACTGACCAATACCTAATTTTGAGTGAAAACGATAACTCTTCCGCAATAGACAAACACCATCAGTAACAACTTGTGCTGCCGATGTAGTTGGTAAGGCAAAGTCAGTCAGTGCTTCCAGCAACTTAGCGCGCGGCGCGCTATAATTATTTTCAGCATTGGCACAAATATCACCTAACACCGCTCCCGCTTCTACAGAAGCCAGTTGATCGTGGTCACCTAGTAAAATAACACGCGCATGATCTGGCAATGCAGATAGTAACCTCGCCATCAAAGGCAAATCCACCATTGAAGCTTCATCCACCACCAAAACATCTAGGTGAAGACGATTGCTCTCATGATGATGAAACTCAACACGATTTGGGATAGCACCCAGTAAACGGTGGATCGTTGTCGCTTGAATCGGTATCTTTTCTCTAAGCCTAGGTTCAACATGTAATAAAGTCACTGCTTTCCCAATAGATTCCGTCAAACGATTCGCCGCTTTACCTGTCGGCGCGACCAATTTAATGTCTAGCCCATTGGTTTTATCACTGTTATAAATAAGCGCAGCAAGTAACTTAGCCACAGTAGTGGTTTTGCCTGTTCCTGGACCTCCAGATATTACAGCAAAGCGATAACTTAATGCTACCGCAGCAGCTACTTTTTGCCAATTTAATCTTGCATCTTCTGGTATTAACGCTAATAAAACATCATGGGACGCATCAGCATTAAGTTGCGAATCTAATGTAACAAAGTCTATTTTTTCAGGGACAACAATATCCAAGTAGTCCACCAGCTTTTGTTGACGTGACTCAAAAGATAACTTTGCGTGATTATTCCAATCAATATAATGCACTTTTAACCCTAAAATATCGGGTATAAATAATTCATTCAGAATAATCTTCACATTAACGGAAAGTTCGATCTTCACTGTACGCTTTTTAATCTCTTCCGCTATTATACGTTCAGCTTGCCAGTATCTATGAAGATACAAGCGAGTACCATCTAGAACTAAAGGAGTTGGCGTGCTCCCATTATCCACCACCGAAGTTGTCAACAATGTCTCTATCGCATTTTTTGACTCAAGCAATGCCGCCACTCTTGCAGACTCAGCCGCAGATAAGTCAAAGAGTTTCGTCACATCGAGCGAAGCAAGATCGACACATACATTGCCTTTCCCAAGTTCAAAGCTAACCAATGCAGCCCATCCCACCACTGGTGAATTTTCATCGTCCATTTGCTGACTGATGAAATGCGCAAACTGATAATCAATAGCTCTCACCGTACCGCGCATATAAAGATGCTTAAGCAACTCCATGCTTGTCATGATGCTATTCGTCAGCATGGTCTCCCCCCCATACTTGAATAGCGTAATCAAATTTTCGATCAATCATTTTGGTAGTTAAGTATAAAAAATACCGTGACATACTCCGACCTAGATACCACGAATAAATACTACACACAAAAAAGTGTTTCAAAATCATATGTTAATTCAAAAAATGATGAACCGCCAATGCAGAAAGTGAAGATTGAAAGTCATAATGGTGATTTACCATCGTATTCACCGGAGCGTTTGTAGTGTCTTTAACTCCCAGTCGAACACGTCACAATGCCCACTTCAAAAAGGCATCAAATTAATGAAATTTTTAAAGATACTACAGACAACATTAAAACTTAATTCATTCACACGTATCAATAGTGAATTATACTGTTGAATTTGGAGACTCGCAGTATGACACTGCAAAGATCTCTGATGGACTTGGTGTTAACCAACATTTTATATCAACATACATTCCTCTTGCACTACAAGTCAACCTGCTAATTTTTTAGGTGATATTTATGTGCATGGTGACGGTAATTATTATGATAATACATATGGAACCGGCTCCGATGATGATTGAGGACTACTGGGAGCACAGGTATCAATTTGGTACCAGCAATAGGCCCTGATTTAGCCTTAGAAATAGGTTATTAAAACCTTGGTAATACAAAGACTAGCACCATTTCAGCCGGTGTGAAGCTCAATTTCTAAGTTGTATTACATGTATATGTTGCTCGCCATGCCTAGCTCGGCCAACTTCTTTAACGCTTTTATCATGGCATAAGTTTCGCTAATTTGAACGTTGTGATTTTTTAAGTTTAACGTTCCTCCTAGGAATTTTTTAACTCAAACCATTGTTGGCTCTTCTAGGAAGCATTTATGGTAACCGACTTTACTGCCGAAATAAGGAAACTAAATATTTAAGCAACACCCTAAACAATTAGGTTCACTTAAATATTCAAGTCTATACATAATCTTCGCTACAACACAACTAACTAGAAGCTGTATAATCAAGCTTTAGTCAATAGCGGCTCACTAACATTGAAGAAGTGATTCAGCAATGAAATCAAACTAAGCCGGGTAATCATAGAAGACCTCATTTATTGAGCGACTTAGCCGTTACGACAGCTCTCATGCTCACTCGTATATTTTGCATGCCATTAAGAAAGTTGTAAGAACTCATTAATTCTGCTTTCAAACTTGTTCAACTGCCATTGTCATGCTCTCATTATTCATGCATTAGCAGGCGAGCCAAAACGACTAACGTGGCATTTGAGCCGAAGACTAAAGGACCCATTTAGTACTTGGCCCTCAATTTTACAGGCCTCAGAGTCTACGAAAAAAACGAAAGGGAAATAAAAAAACATGGCACTAACGGTTAACGTCAAGTTAAGCGCAAGTTACATTTAGCAATAGATATAAATACGTATGAAATCATTACTGCTGAATTAAATTCATTCAATGTGACTGATGGAAAAGTGCTATCTAATGTGCTCAAACAGGTTCGTTGAAGAATCAATAAAATATCAGGCGATAGTGCTTACGACACCAGATACTTTGACGAAACCGTTCGTATTAAACGAACGATTTCACTTATCCTACTAAGAAAAGCAACAATTTTTGGGAGAACAAAATTATTCTCACAGTTTAACGGTCTGTTACCAGTAGTTATACAGTTCACATTAGCATTTAAAAATGAGGCATAGTTACCATAAACGTTCCCTAACAGAGGGATAATATTTTGAATCAAAAAACTCCTCGGAGGAACATTGAAACTAAGAAATGATAATGTCTAAATTAACGAAACCTATGCAATAATAAAAGCATTAAGTGAGCTGATAGCACTAAGTATGCCTAAAATAAAAGCGGACGCCTAATAGTTAACCATGTTGAATGTTACTATCACACTACCAGACATTGCAGACCATTTAATATTTATAATAAATAATAACTTTCAGGTATGCAAGTTTGCATCTTCAAGTTTATTGAATATATAAGGAACAATAACTATGTTGAAGTCTATTAATCCGACGCAAACTGCAGCGTGGAAATCGCTTGCAACACATTTTGAGGATGCACAGAATTTAACTCTTAGCTCACTTTTTGCCAATGATCCTAACCGTTTTCAGAAATTTTCTGTTACTTTTGGTGATAATATTTTGTTAGACTATTCAAAAAATCTTATTGACGAAAAACTTCTTGATAAGTTATTTGCATTGGCTGATCAAACTGAGTTAAAAGCAGCCATTAGTGCATTGCTAGGTGGAGATAAAATCAATCAAACTGAAGACCGCGCAGTATTACATACGGCACTTCGTAATCGCAGCAATACTCCAATCATTGTTAATGGCGAAGACGTCATGCCACACGTAAATACGGTGCTTGAAAAAATGAAAATATTTTCTGACTCTGTCATTAGTGGTAAGTGGAGAGGTTATACAGGAAAAAACATCACAGATATAGTCAACATTGGTATTGGTGGCTCTGACCTTGGTCCTTATATGGTGTCAGAAGCACTGGCTGCGTACAAAATGCGTCTTACTTTACACTTCGTTTCTAATATTGATGGTACACATATTGTAAAAACATTGAAGGATTTGGATCCAGAGACCACTTTGTTCTTAGTGGCATCAAAAACCTTTACTACACAAGAAACAATGACTAATGCATTATCTGCACGTCACTGGTTTCTTGTGAAAGCTGGTGAGCAAATACACGTAGCTAAGCATTTTGTAGCTCTGTCTACCAATACAAAATTAGTGGCAGAGTTTGGCATTGATACAGACAATATGTTTGAGTTTTGGGACTGGGTCGGTGGCCGCTATTCACTGTGGTCTGCAATTGGTCTATCTATTTGCTTGGCAGTTGGCTATGATCGTTTCGTCGAGTTATTGGCTGGCGCGCATGACATGGATAACCATTTTCAACAAGCGCCTTTTTCTAAAAATTTGCCTGTTATACTGGCACTGCTTGGTATTTTGTACAATAATTTCTACGGTGCAGAGACAGAAGCTATTTTACCATACGATCAATCAATGCACCGCTTTGCAGCTTACTTTCAACAAGGTAACATGGAATCTAACGGTAAGTATGTGGACCGTGATGGTTTAGTTGTTACTTATCAAACAGGTCCAATTATTTGGGGCGAACCTGGTACTAACAGTCAGCATGCATTCTATCAGTTGCTCCATCAAGGCACAAAAATCATTCCTTGTGATTTTATTGCGCCGGTAATTAGTCACAACCCTTTGGGTGATCATCATTCCAAACTAATGGCGAATTTTTTCGCACAAACTGAAGCTTTAGCATTTGGTAAAACACGCGTGCAAGTAGAAGCGGAATTTGTTGCGGCTGGTAAAACGATTGAAGACATGACTGCTATTGTGCCATTTAAAGTATTTAAAGGTAATTGTCCAACTAACTCAATTTTGGTTAAGCAAATCACCCCCCGGACATTAGGTGCGTTGATTGCGATGTATGAGCATAAGATTTTTGCGCAAGGTGTCATCTGGAATATCTTGAGCTTCGATCAGTGGGGTGTGGAACTAGGCAAGCAATTAGCTGATCAAATTTTACCTGAACTATCAGGTCAAAGTAAGATAGAGAATCATGACAGTTCTACTAATGGTTTGATTAATACATTTAAGCAATGGCGTGCATAAATTGCCTTTTTATAAGTGTGAATTCCACAAAAAACAATAAATACCGCGAATAGCGGCGTTTATTGTTTAATTTATAAAACCATTAATCATCAAAACAAATTTCAATGTAGGCTCTCCCGAACTCGGAATTAAATGGCATAATAATAATTTGACCTTCGCACTTATGCGTAATGGTGTGATCACGCCCTGATACCACAATTGGTGTTGCCATATCAAAATCAAAACCTTGTTCGGATAATTGACATTTAGCACCACCAGTTACCATATTAGTGATTTCACCGACCATATCAGTGACATCCGCATTAATAAAGGTGGGTCTTTCGCCCAGCATACGGTTCATTATTTCTAGCGCAAGTTTTTCTTCAAATGTAACTGAAAGAGATCCTTTTGTTTTTGGACCAACCATGCCAATTAAACCTGACACATCGCCTTTTGCAACTTCCGTGGTTTTTAACTGCGGCTTCTTTGGTGTAATTTCCAGTTGCGCCATAGTCATCAGGACATTGACCAAAGAAGACAAAAATGGATTTATAAATTCTGCACGCATAATATTCGTTTACCATCCTAATACATCTAATGTGTCATCACCTGACAATACTGACAAGTACCATGTGTTTCAATTACGTGATGGCTTACAGAAAAGCCTTCTTGACGTGCTCTTGTCTGCAATGCCACAGAAAGAGAATCTGCATGGCATTCTTCAACAGTACCACATGAATCACAAAACAGCAGTTGTGAACAGTGTCGCGCATGACCAGGCAAGCAGCAAGCTATAAAGCTATTAGTCGATTCAACTTTGTGCACAAACCCCTGAGAAAGCAAAAATTCAAGTGCTCGATACACTGTTGGTGGCTTAGCTTTAGGCTCTGTCTCTCTTAAAATATCCAATAAATCATAGGCACTAATTGCCCGCTTACTTTGGATAATTATCCCATATACCCGTTCGCGTTGTACGGTTAATCGTACACCCCGTTTTTTGCATAATGTTTGAACGTTGGATATTAGCTTTAAAAAATTGAGCATAAAACCTCAAAAATCAGGCTGAAGGATTCATTCTACCACAGCAAAGAAAACACATATCAGCAATGCCGTGGCTATAATAGCCTTTATGTAATTGTAGCCACAGATATTATGTGTGCTTGCAGCTTATGCCGTTATCTTTTAAATCCTAAAAGAAAGCATGACTTTATTTTCTAAGTAGGGGCATTAGGGGCATTCAATGATCAATCTACGCTTTAAACAGCTAGGTTTAGAGGGTTAATTGAAAAGCAGTTCCCTAATTTAAAAAATATAACTAGTTATTATAAACATTTTTTTAGCAAAAATAGTAATGGTTCGAGTCACAAGACTACTGGGAGGAACATTGATCCTAGGAAAATACACTGCTTAGATTAGCAAAATCTATGTCCTGATAAAAACATTAAATAAGCTGACAGGACTAGGTATCTCTAACACGAAAACGATTATCTAATAGTGAATCATGTTAAGATTTTTTATCTGAACTCAAATTAGGAAACGAATCCTCGCGTTCAAGGCGAAGGCTAAAAGAACCATCCCGCACTTAGCCATTAATTTTACGGAGCTAAAAATCTACAAAGAAAGCGAATAAAAAAATAAAAAATAGTACTGATGGGAAACGGTGAATCTGGCCAAGTCACATTTAGCAGTAGCTATAAATACACATCAAATCATTACTGCTGAGTTAAGTGCATCAAATGTGATTAACGGTGAAGTACTACTTAACTTCCTCCAACAGTCACATCGAAAAATCAATAAAATATTAGGCAGCTGTACTTGCGACATCATACCATATTATGAAACCATCCATATTAAACAATTAGTTTTACGCATCCCACTAAGAAAAGAAACAATTTTTTTGAAAAAATATTATCCGCGTCATTTAGCGGTCAATTATATATGGTTTAAATTAGCCTTAAGAAATAAGGTATGATTACCATAAATGTTCTCTGTCAGAAACGGCAATGTTTCAAATCAAAAACTGCTCAAAGTGATATTGAGCCAAAGGAATAAGAATGCCTAGGTTAGGTAACTAATAAAATCATAAAAACGTTAAAGAAACTAAAGGGCTAAATATATCTAAAATAAAAGCGATTATTTAATCACTAATCATGTTGGGATTTGCTATCTAATTTCAAATTAGGGAACCAAGCCTAAAGCTGCTAAGAAAAATAACGGCATTCTTGATGGAAATAAAAAATAGTAAACCATTCGCTCTTAAATGAGTGGCTTCAGTTAAATGCAAGATTTACCTAAAACCTTTTTCTTTTTTTATCATGTCATATGCCGTTTGAATTTCTTGTGCCTTTTGTTTTGCTATTTCCATCATTTCTGGCGGCAAACCTTTAGCTACTAGTTTATCAGGATGATATTCATTCATCAGCTTGCGATGAGCACGTTTAATTGCTTGTCCATGCGCAAGTTCAGTAACACCCAAAATTTTATACGCATCATGTAGCCTATTGGATGCATTCTCAGGAGGCCAATGTTGCTGACCACTTTGACCACTATATTGGTAGAACTTAAATGTGGCATCTTGCATTGTAAGGCGCTGCTCAAGTTGCTCTTGAGAAAAGCCTAATACATTAGCCACCGTATAAAGAATTTGACGTTCACTCGGATGAATTACGCCATCAGCATACGTAGCTTGAATTTGCAATTCCAAGAAAAACTGGAGTAAATCAAAACGTTCGCCGCAGTGTCGACGCATATCATTGAGTACATCTTCTAGAGGAAAACTTCTATTTTGACCCTCTCGAAAGGCCTCTTGAGCTAATCTGCGAGCTTCGCCTCGTAAATCCATGCGATCCATGATCTCTGAGGCTAAACGGATTTCATTCTGCGTCACCCTCCCTTTAGACTTAGCAACATGCCCCATAACGGCAAAAGCACCATGAAAATACGTTTGCTGACGTTGTTGCTGATTGCCGCTTCCTACCCCTCCGCCAAAAACAATATTTTGTTTTGCTTTGTCAAATTTATTTCCTAAAAAAAGGCCTAACAGTAAGCCAGGTATATTCCCCAATAGGAAGCCAAAACATGCCCCCAGTACTTTCCCCCAAGCCATCATTCATCTTTCTCTATTGGTTAATTTATCTTATTTACCCTAGACAGCCAGAAGCTGACAGATGCAGCATGTACACGTAGTTATTGAAGGTGCTTTATTTGTAATATGATACAAGACCATTCTATAAACTATACAATTTACTTTAATTAATAACCAAAAATAAACCCCCGCGTACGGCATAATAAAATTTATACTAATTATGTGAGTAATCTCGTAAATAGGTCCTTGCCACATTTTAAGGTTGAATATTATAATAATTTCATAAGCATTGAGTGCTCATCAAAAAATAGTGTTACGCCATATTGAAGGCTACAAATTATCAGCAAAACTATCCTTTGAAAAAAGTGATTAGTTATGTTATCTAATGTTAATATAAACTAAAATTTTAATAGAGAACTTTACTGAGGATACTTTTTATCCTTTACATCAAGTCATACGCGATATGAGGGCATATCTTAACATTAAGAATATAATTTCAAACATGCATAAATAGCTGCGTTACAATTATTTTAATTACAAAATGTATTAATTATACCACACCTATATAATAAAGGCAACTTTCGAAGTCTTAATCGTAGTTTATAAAGCAGTTTTATTCTCTAACTTAGGGAACTAAATTTTCAGTCAACATTCTAAACAGTTAGGCTCACTTAAATATTCAAATCTATGAACAATCTTCGCTACAAAACTATTACTGGAAATCATATAATAAAACTGTAATCAATCGTGGCTCAATAACATTCTGGATTGATGAAGAAGCCATTTAGCTATGGACTCTACGAGGCTCAAAATCTACGATAAAGGAAAAGGGAAAGTAAAAAAGCATGGTACTGATGATAACAGGCCAATCTAGCGCAAGTTGCATTTAGCGATAGATATAAATTCACATAAAATTATTGCTGCTAAGTTCAATGCATCAAATATAACTGGCGGTGAAGTGCGACCTAACTTACTCAAACAGATCCGTCGAAAAATTAATGAAATATCAGCCTATGGTGCTTACGACACCAGACCATGCTACGAAACCATTCATATTAAACGAGTAGTCCCACTCATACTACCAGAAAAAGTAGCAACTTTTGGGAAGCAAGGTCATCAGCGCAATTTGGCGATTAGTTACCAAAAATTATACGGTTTGAACCAGCATTGAAAACGAGGTATCGTTACCATAAACATTCCCTATTATAAACGACAATGTTTTGAATTATAAAACTAAGCGGAGGGACATTCAGTTTAAAAGATTATAGTGCTCAGATTAGCGAAACTTACCCCGTGACCAAAGCGTGAAATAAGCTGACTAGGCTAAGTATGTCTAACACAAAAGTAATGATTTGATCGTTAATCATGTTGGGATTTGCTATCTGAACTCGAATTAGGCAAAAAAGTCACTTTAGCCGAAAATGTGGGCGTTGTAATCCCTGAGGTCTAATGTCTTTCCGAGTAATTTTATTACTCAAAATATTATCGCCTATGATCTACTTTATTTCCTGTATTAAGGAACTTAATTACCAATCTATGCTCAAAATAACTAAGCTAACTCAAATATTCAGGTCTGTGCATCAATTTTGCTGCAAAACAACTAACTGGAAGCAGTATAATCAAATTTTAATTGATTGGGCTCCCTAATATTTTGAATTAGTGAAGAAGCCATTCAGCTATGGCATCAAACTAAGCAGGGTAATTATGGAAGACCTCATTTATTTAGCAATTTAGTCATTACAGCGATCCTCATAGTTAAACGCGTATCTTCAATACCATTGAGAGGTCTGCAAAGATTCATTAATGTTATTGTCAAGCTTGCTTAACTGCCATTTTCATGCCCTCACTATTCATGAATTAGCAAATGAACCAAAGCGATTAACATCGTAATCAAGAAAAAGACTAAAGGAATCATCTAGCACTTAGCCATTATTCTCAGAGGCTAAAAGCTACGATGGGAACGAATAAAAAGCAAAACAGTATGGTACTAATAAAAAATGGCAAGTTTGGTGCAAGTTGCATTTAACGGTAGCTATAAATATGCATACAATCATTATGGCTGAGTTAAGTGCATCATATGTGACTGACGATACAGTGCTACCTAACTTCCGTAAATAGACCCACCGAAGCATCAATAAAATATCAAGTGATAGAGCTTACGACACCAAAAAATGTTCCGGAACCGTTCGGATTAAACGAGTAGTTCCACTCATACCACTAAGAAAGGAACGATTTTGGGGGAATGAAATCATCTACATCATTTAGCGGTTAGTTATCAGTAATTATGTTATTCAAATAAACATTAGGAAACGAGGTATGGTTATCATAAACCTTCTCTATCAAAGAGGGCAATGTTTCAAGTTAAAAGCTCCTAGGAGGAATATTGAATCTAAGGGAGCACAATGCTCAGATTAGCGAAACCTATGATCTAATAATGAGAGCATGGAAACAGCAGTTAAATAAATTAAAAACAAAATGCATGAATCCTTGAGACCCATCAATGGCATTGAGAATAGACGTTTCACCATGAAAGCCGTCGTAATGGTTAAGTTACTAAATAAACGAGGTCTCTCGTGATAATGCGGCTTAGTTTAATTCCATGATGAAATAGCTTCTTCATCCATTCAAAATATTAGTGAATCACGATTGATTAGCCCTCGATTATACTACGTTCAGTTGTTTTTTGTGGAGTAGCTTACTCATATATCTAAATATTTAAGTGAGCCTAGCTGTTTAAAATATAAATTGATAATTTAGTTTCCTGATTTAAAAATAAAGCTGCATTCTAATATCGAAAGAACACTGATAGAATAAATATTACTTTGAGTAAGGCTCTCTCCATCATACTTAAGGTATTAATCACATTTGAAAATATTAAGTAAAATATTTATATAATTGAAATTTATTACTATAGTAGAGGAATAATTACTCATAATGAAAAAAGTATGCAACTTCTCAGCTGGTCCTTCAATGTTACCACAAAAAGTTTTGGTAAGTATCCAATCAAAATTAGCAAACTGGGATGGAATTGGTTCGTCAGTCATGGAAATATCTCACCGCAGTAAAGAATTTTTGATGATTGTTTCTGATGCAGAAAAAGCTCTCCGTACTTTGCTGTCTATTCCTGATGACTACCATGTTGTGTATTGTCAGGGTGGAGCACGAGCACAATTTGCGGCAGTACCAATGAACCTTCTCGGCAATAACACTAGTGCTGACTATATTGATACTGGTTTTTGGGCTAACAGTGCGGCTCAAGAAGCGAAAAAATACTGTACACCAAACATAGTCAAGGTGCTAGCCACGGTTGATGGAAAGCGCACAGTATTACCAGCTAAAAGTTGGAAGTTGAGCTCGGACGCAGCGTATATCCATTTTTGCTCAAATGAAACGATTGATGGCATCGAAATTCGGGATCTGCCTGAGACTAATAAGCCAATTGTTGCAGATATGTCTTCAACGATTTTGTCTCGTCCAATCGATGTATCTAAGTATGGCGTGATTTATGCTAGTGCTCAGAAGAATATTGGTATTGCAGGCATTACGCTAGTTATTATTCATGATGACTTACTTGGTAAGGCAAAAACATTTCTCCCAAGTGTCTTAAACTATACCACGCTTGTTGATAAAAAGTCAATGTTCAATACTCCTCCTACTTTTAGTTGGTATCTGGCGGGTGAAATTTATAAGTGGCTTCTTGCCCAAGGTGGCGTTGAAGCAATACATATGAAGAATGAAAAAAAAGCAGCTCTACTGTATGATTGTGTTGACACATCAAATTTTTATTTAAATAATATTCATGAAACTAATCGTTCTTTGATGAACATTCCGTTCCAATTGACGAATTCTGAATTAGAATCTAGTTTTTTGGTAAATGCACAAGCACAATACCTTGTCGGATTAAAAGGTCACCGTAACGTGGGTGGAATACGCGCTTCTATCTATAACGCTATGTTGCTGGAAGGAGTTCAATCTCTTGTAGATTACATGAAAACATTTGCAAAGGACCACACCTAATTTCACCGTACATTGCATTTTTATAAAGGCATCTAAAAATAAATTTTTATATTTATCAAAAACCTTTATATTATAAATATGTGGCATTATTTTTTAAGTCAAGGAACTAAATAATTACTTTCTATCTAACTAACTTTATTTACCAATTCGCATTTAGATAGCAAATCCCAACATATCACTATTAGACGATCACTTTCGTGTTAGGCATATCTAACTCTATCAACATCTTTAACATTTTATCATGCCGTTGATTTCACTAATCTGAGTTGCGTAATTCCTTAAGCTTGATGTTCCTACCAGTAGTTTATTGGCTCGAACCATTGCTATTTTTGTTAAGGAACGTTGGTGGTAACCAGCTTTATTTCCTAAATAAAGAAATAAAATTCTCAATCAACACTCTAAATAATTAAGCTCACTTAAATATTCAGGTGTATGAACAATCTTCACTATAAAATAACTAACTGGAAACAATATAATCAAGCTTTAATTGATCATGGCTCACCAATATTACTAGATTAATGAAAAAGTTATTCAGCTATCGAATCAAACTAAACCGGATAATCATGGAAAAACCTCGTTTATTTAGCGGTTTAGCCACTACAATGGCACACATGGTGAAATGCGTATTTACAATGCATTAAGAAGTCTTCAAGGATTTCTTAATTTTGTTTGCAAACTTGCTCAGCTACCATTGTCATACCCTCACCATTAATGCATGCACAAGCGAGCCGAAGCAATGAACGTCACGTTCAAGACGAAGAATAAAAGAAGCAAACAGCACTTAGCCATTAATTTTACGGGGCTCAAAATTTACGGTAAGAAGCATGAAAAATAAAAAGGCATAGTACTGATGGGAAACGGAGAGTCTAGAGCAAATTACATTTAACGGTCAGTTACCAGCAATTATACAGATAATCTCATTCCCATAAAGTTATTTTTTCTTGGTAGGATGAGTAAACCCGCTTTTTTGATATAAAGGGTTTTGTAAGATTGTCTGGTATCATAAGCGCCATCACTTGATATCTTATGGATTCTTCGATAGGTTTATTTTAGCAAGTTAGGCAGCACTTCACCTTCAGCCACACTTGATGCAGTTAACGCAGCAGCAATTATTTCATGCGTATTTATACCTACCGCTAAACATGATTTACGCCAAATTCACGATTCCCCATCAGTGCCATGCTTTTGTACTTTCCCGTCACCCTCTCTATAAATTTTTAGCTCCGTAGAATCAATGACTAAGTGCCGGATGGTTCCTTTAGTCTTAGTCTTAGTCTTAGTCTTAGTCTTAGTCTTAAAGATAACGCCAATCGTTTTAGTTTGCTTGCTAATACATGAATAATGATGGCATGACAACGGTAATGGGGCAAATTTGAAGACAGACCTTATGAATCCTTGCAGTCCTCTTGATGGCAGTGAAAATACACGTTTAACTATGATAACCTTTCGTAATAGCTAAGTCGCTAAATAAGTTAGGTTTCCATCATGATCCTATTCATTTGATTCTATAGTTGCATGGCTTCTTCATCAATTCAGGAGATTAGTAAGCCACTATTGATTAATAGCTTAATTATATTGCTTTCGGTTAGTTATTTTGTAGCGAAATTTGTTCATGTACCTGAATATTTAAGTGAGCCTAGTTGTTTAGAGCATAAATTGGTAATTTAATTCCCTACTGCAGAAAACAAAGTCGGTTACCATAAACATGTCCTAGCAGAAACGGCAGTGTTCTCGAATCGACAAGCTGCTCGGAGAAACATTGAGCCTACAGGATTGTAATGCCCTGACAGATGAAACCTCCGTAACAATAAAAGCTTTAAGTCAGCTGACTAGACTAGTGATGCCTGAAACGAAAGAGATTATTTAATCGTTAATCATGTTGAAATTTGTTATCTACATTTTAATGAGTAAATAAAATCGAGCAATGTCTACACGCATATTTTATTTGAACTAAAATATATGTCATTTTAAAAAAAGAGACGCCAATGCTCTCACTTTATGTATTTTTCCAATGTTCAGTGCAGACGTTTTACCTCATGCACATCTTGCACTCGCTTGAGTCGACCTACTACGCGACTTAAAATTCCCAGGTAACTGAGCTCTAAATCAAAGTCTATGATTGATATTTCTTGCTTATAATGGGCGCGACTTTGCATGCCAAAAATTTGCACTTTTTCAATAGTCAGTGCATTCGTAAGATCTTTGATTAAACCATTTCGTTCAGTCACTAACACGCGCACTCTAATTTGAAAAGTACCATTAAAATTACCTCTCCACACTGTTTCAATAAAACGTTCAGGGACATGATGACGAAGTTCTTTAAGCCTATCGCAATCCGCGCGGTGAACAGAGATACCCCGACTTCGAGTGATATAGCCTGTAATTACATCACCCGAAATAGGCTTACAACAATTGGCTAGGTGCGTCATTATGTTATCGACTCCTTTCACCACTGCATCACGGCGTATTTTTTGTGCAGTTGTCGACGTTTCTGTTCGGTTAAATTTTTTAAAAAGATATGGCTTTACTTTAACTTTGGTAGGTTTATTTACCAAAAAATTAATATAATGTAACACTTGATTGATACGTAAGTCGCCACTACCGACCCCCGCATAAACTTCTTCCAAACTGTTCATGTTAAAGCGTTTCACCACGAGTAATGCATCTTTACTGGTAGCACCAATTTTTGCGAGCTCAGTACCGAGCATTTCTTTGCCTGTAATAGTGTCGTTAACACGTGATTGCTTACGGAACCATGCGTTGATTTTCGCACGAGCACGACCTGAATTGACGAAACCTTGCCTAAAGTTTAGCCAATCACGTGAAGGGTTTGATTCCTTTTGCGTAATAATCTCAACTGTATCACCCATTTGCAGGTGGTATGTGAATGGTACAATGCGCCCTTCCACTTTTGCGCCAATGCAGCGATGACCCACTTCAGAGTGAATGTGATAGGCAAAATCCAAGGGTGTGGCACCAACCGGTAAATTTACAACATCACCACGAGGCGTAAATGCATACACACGATCATCAAAAACTTGGCTACGTAACTCATCCAGCATTGTACTAGAATCAGACATTTCTTCCTGCCACTCAAGTAGTTTACGTAACCAAATGATTCTCTCGTCGCAACAGCTATGGCTTGCAGTGGCACCTTCTTTGTATTTCCAGTGAGCCGCAACCCCTAACTCAGCATTCTCGTGCATTTGTTTGGTGCGTATTTGAATCTCAACTATTTTGCCTTCCAGCCCTAACACAACAGTATGGATGGATTGATAGCCATTCGGTTTAGGATGTGCCACGTAATCATCAAACTCTTTGGGGAGGTGGCAGTACTTGGTGTGTACCACACCTAATGCTGCGTAACAGTCCTGCAGCTGGTTTGCAATGATACGCACGGCACGCACATCAAAAAGCTCACCAAAATTAAGATTTTTTTCCTGCATTTTTTGCCAGATGCTGTAGATGTGCTTTGGCCGACCATACACCTGTGCGTTAATGTTTAAAGCTTCCATTGACTGCTGCAAATCTGTCACAAACACATCAATATATTGCTCGCGATCTATACGCCTTTCAGCCAACTGTTTAGCAATCTGTTTATAGGTAAAAGAATCCTGATAGCGAAAAGCATAATCTTCAATTTCCCATTTAAGCTGGCCAATACCCAAACAATTTGCAAGTGGAACATAGATATTTGCACACTCTTTTGCAACGGTTCGGCGAACTTCATCTGGTTCATTTTTCACTTGTCGTAAATGGGTTATACGTTCGGCAAGCTTAATAACCACACAACGCAAATCATCAACCATCGAGAGTAACATGCGACGGACATTATTGATTTGCGTTGATGCTGCAGCTGCTCCAGTTGTTGCATTTAAATATCGAATTGTTGCCATTTTTTGAACGCCATCAACTATTTTCGCAATGGCATTGCCGTATTTTTCAGTCAATGCTTCGTTGTCTAACAAACCTTCTTCCACAACGGAAAAAAGAAGTGCGGACAATAACGTCTCCTGGTCCATACTCAATGTGACAAGGATCTCAATCATTTCACGCCCACACCAAAGTGGTTGTCCGAGACTATCTTCATTACTCAATGACTGACAATGACGATAAGCATTAATCAATGTCTCAGAAACAATGGTTTCTTGGGCTAAACTATCGACCCAGCTTTTAAGAATAAATTCTTTACTATTAAGGTGCGCGCTACGAATTGCGACCATTTTATTATCCTGTATTTTATATCAATACACTCAAATCATTTCAATATTAAAGAAGGTTCGAGCATAAACCAGCATACCATCCTGATTGTCAGTGTTTTGCAGTCTATGCTGTTGACTAACATTGCCATTGACTCTAAGTACCATATATGATATTTTTTAAGTATCATTGTACATTTAATACATTATGTGATACATTTGATGAAATTAAGTAAAATTTTATTATATTTTCGTTTATCTAGTCTATTTGCTTAGCATCAAGTTCTAGATTGACATAGAAAAGATTACATTGGTTAATTTCCTTACAACTAGCGTTTTTGCTGGGGTGTGTAACCATGGCTGCAGTCCATTTAAACTTCGCCATTTTAATGCTTGTTTTACCAACGGTAAACTCAAGTTTATAAGACTGCATAACAAGTCAAAAATGCGAGCATGCGATGTCGGCATTAGTCACATCAATGCTTTGTGACTATTTATTCATTAATCTAAACACCCACTTGTATAAAATTTCACAGTTCAAAAACTAGCAATAAAGCATTCAACGCAGATGTCGATTATTCAAGGTTTTTTTAATTTAAGTTCAGATAAAACATTTCCACATGGCTAGCTATTAGATGAGCACTTTTGTTTTAGGCATACCTAATCCTATCAGCTTATTTAACGCTTTCATCATTGCGTAAGTTTCACTAATCTGAGAATTGTGATCTCTTAAACTCAATGTCCTCCTGGAAGTTTTTTAACTCAAAACATTGCTTCTAAATGACTATAGTCTCCAAATTAGTAAAATTTATGCCACGATGAAAGCGTTAAATAAGCCTCCAGAGCTGGGCATGCCTAAAATAAAAACGATCATATGATCGTGAAGCATGTTGGAGTTTACTATGTAAACTCGAATTAGGAAACAAAGCCACAAATTACACTAATAATTCAGCATATAATCAGTGACTAATAGTAACAAGTCATACGAACATAGAAATACAATCATTAAATACGGATATGTTAGGATATTAACCTAACATATTCACTTTTCCTCAATATTAATCACCTTATGAAATGTATTTTTTATAAAATATTTAATTGAATTTACTATAAAGTATTTATTTTTTGTCTGGATTGCATCAAAGAATAAAGTGCACAATCAAGAATAAAAATCATAGCAACTAGTCTCGTAGCTGCTAAAGCAAAATATCATGGGATCAGACAAATAGTTTTGGGTTGCAGGTACTAGTGAGGTTAACTTGACCAATTTGAGTCATGCGATTGCCCAACTTAGTGAGGCATTGGTTACCTTGTCTACAACTCAACCGCGGTTAAACATACCTTTGTTACTGCCCGACGGAATTGATCCGATGGAATGGCTGAATGCACAATCGTTGTTTCCTAAGTTCTATTGGCAATCACGTGATGGTCATGAAGAAACCGTTGCACTTGGACAAGTTCATACTTTTTCAAACCCTTTCATCGCAGAATTAGCACTTGTTGAAGGACAAAAAATTTGGGGTGGACGTTCTTTTGATGGCAGAACAGAACATAATCAATGCTGTGCACAATTTTTCTTTTTTCTGCCGCAGATAGAACTATCTCGTATTAACAATATATGGACATTGTCTTTAAATGTAGGTGATGATATCCAAAAATCATACGCTGCAATCACTCAATTGTCTGATGCTGTTATCTCGCTGGGTAACCCAGAATGTAATATTATGAGTATCGAACATTCCCCGGTATTTCCGCAATGGGCGAACATTCTGAACAAAGCATTGGCAGAAATTCACGCCACTGACTTGCAAAAAGTAGTGTTGGCTAGACAAACATCGTTAACTTTAGATCGCAATATTTCAGCACTTCAATTATTAAAAGCTAGCCGATCACAAAACGGGGCTAATTTTCATTTTTTGTTTGCACTTGATGAAAAGCACTGCTTTATTGGGTCCACACCTGAACGTTTGTTTCATCGTCATCATCATAAACTACACACAGAAGCACTGGCAGGGACCATTGGACGGGGAAAAACAGCTCAAGATGATCATGCCTTGGCACAGTGGTTGTTTAGTGATCCCAAGAATATCTACGAAAATCAGTTAGTGGTTAAAGATATCGAAACTCGCCTTGCTAAGTATAGTATTAATCTTGAGGTGGAGGCATCACCGCATCTTATTCGACTTCGCAAAGTGCAACACCTAAAACGTGATATTGCTGCAACATTGAAGAATAATATATCTAGTTCTACCTTGCTTGAAATGCTTCAGCCTACGGCAGCTATTGCAGGCCTTCCTCGTGACAACGCAGTTAAATTTATTACCGACAACGAACCTTTTGCTCGTGGCTGGTACAGTGGTTCGATCGGTTTTTTTGGCCATAATCGCAGCGAATTTTGTGTTGCAATACGGAGCGCATTAATAATGGGAAATACACTACATCTTTTTGCAGGAGCAGGGATTGTGCCTGGTTCTGAGCCAGAAACAGAATGGGAAGAATTAAACAAAAAAATATCAACCCTCATGAACTTGTTAAAACCTGCACCATTACCATGTAAAAATGCAAAACCAATAGCTAAAGCGTCTGGTTTAGATATTGAGATGGAAAAAAGAGCGGGATGAAGCAATCTACTCTCAATCGCATCTGGGCAAAACTAATGCTTATGTCATTACAACGTGCTGGTATAACAGACATCTGCATCGCGCCGGGTTCTCGTTCTACGCCATTAACGCTCGAGGCTGAAATTTTAAGGAAAAGCGATGATTTTTCATTACGGCTTCATACCCATTTTGATGAAAGAGGTCTAGGTTTTCTAGCTCTTGGGTTGGCAAAAGCATCAGATAAACCCATTGCAGTAATCGTAACGTCAGGCACTGCGGTAGCAAATCTTCTTTCTTCGGTTACGGAAAGCCACTTAACTCGCGAGAAACTTATATTGTTAACCGCTGATAGACCTACCGAGTTGATCCAGTGTGGTGCTAATCAGGCGATTAGCCAACTCAACATTTTTGGCGAACATGTGGATTTTAGCTGTAATTTGCCTTCCCCTTCTGAATTGATAAGCCCTGCTTGGCTATTATCGACGTTAGATGAAAAATTGTATGCACAAGCCCAGGCAGGAGGCAGTTTTCACATTAATTGCCCCTTCCCCGAACCTTTATATGGAGAATTGGACATAGCCAATAGTTACCTTCTGCCCGTAACTGCATGGCTTGAAAGTAACGTTCGATATTTAACATTTGTTAAAACAGAAACAAAGAATTTATGGCTGAATACCTCGAGTATCATTATGCATTGGCAAAATGTTCAGTGTAAAAAAGGAATTATCATTACTGGACGCTTATCGCGAAAAGAGCGACGTGTAATTCAGGTTTTGTCGAAAAAGTTAGGTTGGCCACTTCTTTGTGATCCTCAATCTGGAATGGGGTCTGACTTTGCAGGTTTTGATGTTTGGATGCAAAACCAAGCATGCTTTAATTTACTATGTCAAACGGCTGTTATTGTACAATTTGGTAGTCGATTAGTTTCAAAACGCCTAGGGCAGTTTATGGCCAAATTTAAAGGAGATTATTGGTTAGTGGATAATCATCCGGGCCGTCTTGATCCGAGGCATCTACAAGCTTTTCGTATTATTGGAAAGCTAGATTGCATTGCAGAGCAACTTATTATTAACACAGACGACATCATCAGGCCTACATCAGATGTGACTAACTGGTGCCGCGCATTAGCATCGGCCAGTAAACGTTATCAGACGATGATTCAGGAGAAACTTGAAATGTCAGCATCTATTTCTGAACTTGCAATGGCGACGGACTTTACAAATTGGATTGATACTTGCAGTGACCTGTTTATCGGCAACAGTTTAGTAATTCGTCTTCTTGATATGTGTGCGTGTTTACCCGATATAAATGTTTATGCTAATCGCGGCGCTTCAGGCATTGATGGTCTTATTGCGACAACATCTGGGATTCAACGCGCAAATCAACGCTCAATGGTGTGTCTGCTTGGTGATATATCTGCACTTTATGATTTAAATAGTTTTGCGCTCTTATCGCAAAATTCTCACCCTCTTGTTATCATTGTCGTAAACAACAACGGCGGTGGCATATTCGACATGCTACCTGTGCCGCAAGAAAGCAAAGATGCGCTTTACCGTATGCCACATGGTTTCGAATTTTTACATGCAGCCGCTATGTTTGGTTTAGGCTATAGTAGGCCAATAACCTTAGAAGAAGGACGTCGTATTTGTCTTGAAGGTCAAAAAAAACCAGGGACATTGCTTATGGAGATTTGTGTTCCAGCGGGAGAATCCGGTGAGCAACTAAAGACTCTATTCTCTGATGTTGCAAGTGCTACGTTAATTAACTAAATAATAACCGTTGAGATCATGTATTTAATACGGCGATTATGCATTAAAATTTTTACTAAAATCATCGATAAACACAATAAACATTTAAAAAAGCAGGTATTTTACACTACATTTAGTCTAAGGAATACATGATTCACCATTGACATGTAATGAATAAAGGCGACATGCTTGCTGTAAAATTAAAAAAGAAAGTAGAGAAGCCAATACTAGTTTAGGTAACCAATCTTCACATAATTTACTATTAGACAATGCTCAAATTAACGGAACGATCTTTTAATAGTTAATTATACTGGGATTTGCCATCTGAACGCAAATTAGGAAATAAAGCCATTGCAAGTTGAAATGGAAAGGATTAGCTGGTTTTATTTGTGAGTTAGGTACGCTGGGAGGTATTGACCTGTCCTTGTAAATACACCAACGTAATGGTAAGCCTCAATAAATCAGAACAACAGCACAGTAAATGCTATTATTTAATTATTATCATTTAGTTACAAAGGGACTTTGGAGAAATGTTATGGTAGTGCAAACACAATATACATTTAAAGGACTGATGTTTGTTCCACCAGTTACAGTACGAGAATCTGACGTATTAACCGCAGAGGCCATGACTTTCATTGATGCGCTTGTGACACGTTTTGCTGATCATATTCCGTCATTGCTTGAAGCAAGAGATGTTCGCCAAGCTTATTTTGATAGTGGCGAATTGCCAGATTTTTTGTCTGACACGTCTAACATCAGAGACAGTGATTGGACGATTCTAGGTATTCCTTCGGATCTTCAAGATCGACGATTAGAAATCACGGGGCCACCAAAGCGAAAAATGATAATCAATGCACTGAATGCAAACGTAAAGATTTTCATGGCTGATTTCGAAGACTCATTCTCACCAGAATGGAAGTCTGTGTTAGATGGACAACGTAACTTGATGGATGCAATTAATGGCACTATTTCATATAAAAACCTAACCAATGGTAAAAAGTATACGTTGAACGATGATCCTGCGGTATTGATGTGTCGTGTCCGTGGCCTTCATTTGAAAGAGAAACATATACTATATAATGGTAAGGCCATTCCAGGCGCGCTGTTCGACTTTGGTGTATACTTCTTTCACAATCACAAAACGTTGTTAGCTAACGGTTCTGGTCCTTATTTCTACTTACCAAAACTCCAAGGACACAAAGAAGCAGCTTGGTGGAGCGATGTGTTTTATTTTACTGAGGATCAGTTTAATTTACCACATGGCACTATTAAAGTAACAGTATTGATTGAAACCTTACCTGCTGTGTTCGAGATGGACGAAATTCTCTTTAAGCTGAAAGATCATATTGTGGCACTAAACTGTGGACGTTGGGATTACATTTTCAGTTACATCAAAACATTAAAAAATCATCCGGACCGTATTTTACCAGATCGTGAGGTTGTCACAATGGACAAACCTTTCCTAAATGCCTATTCGCGACTGCTCATTAGTACGTGTCACCGCCGAGGCGCAATGGCTCTGGGTG
Source organism: Candidatus Enterovibrio altilux (assembly GCF_002381345.1). GTDB lineage: Bacteria > Pseudomonadota > Gammaproteobacteria > Enterobacterales > Vibrionaceae > Enterovibrio > Enterovibrio altilux. The sequence continues at coordinate 1,486,271 of NZ_CP020660.1, read as the reverse complement.
GAATGACCGCCTTTATCCCGTCGAAAGATCCAGAGAAGAACACGCAGGTACTGGATAAACTTCAAACCGATAAGTTACTGGAAGCAAATACTGGTTACGATGGCACATGGGTAGCACATCCTGGCTTGGTTAACACTGCAAAAGCGGTGTTTGATGCAGCATTGGGCGATCGTAAAAATCAACTAGATGTAATGCGTGAACAAGATTCTCCTATTACCGCTAATGAATTGCTTGCGCCTTGTGAAGGTGATCGCACGGAAGATGGAATGCGTCATAATATACGCGTTACGGTGCAATACATCGAAGCGTGGCTTTCCGGTAACGGTTGTGTGCCGATTTATGGCTTGATGGAGGATGCTGCTACGGCTGAGATTGCGCGAGCATCAATTTGGCAGTGGATCCGCCATGAGCAATCACTTAGCAACGGCAAAAAAATGACCACCCATTTCTTCCGTGCCTGTTTGACCGAAGAGATGGGTGCACTAAAAGCAGAATTAGGGAATGATGTATTTAAAAATGGGAAATACCAGCAGGCAGCCAGTATGCTGGAACAGCTGACAACAAGTAATGTGCTAGCTGATTTCTTAACGTTATCTGGATACGAATGGTTAGATTAAGTTAACCAAAGGTAATTGGAGTCCAAGATCTTTCAAGCCAAACTTAGTAAGATATTGAGAGAGGAAATCACAATGACGATGACAAGGCAACAGCAAATTGACGCACTAAATACCGACTGGATAGAGAACTCACGCTGGGAGAATGTAAAACGAACGTATACGGCAGAAGAAGTTGTTACACTGCGTGGTTCTTTTATTCCTGAGCAGACGATTGCTCAACGTGGGGCTAATAAATTATGGAATTTAGTAAATGGTTCTGCAAAAAAAGGATATGTAAACTGTTTGGGCGCATTGACTGGTGGTCAAGCAGTGCAACAGGCAAAAGCCGGTATTGAAGCCGTTTATTTGTCTGGTTGGCAGGTAGCAGCAGATAACAACACCGCATCAAACATGTACCCTGACCAATCTCTTTATCCTGTAGATTCTGTTCCTGCTGTGGTTAAGCGCATTAATAATTCATTCCGTCGTGCAGACCAAATTCAATGGTCCAAAGGTGGCGAACAGGGAGAAGGTACAGATTATTTCCTTCCAATCGTTGCGGATGCAGAGGCTGGCTTTGGTGGTGTGTTAAATGCCTATGAACTAATGCGTTTGATGATTGAAGCAGGTGCGGCAGGTGTTCACTTTGAGGACCAATTAGCAGCCGTAAAAAAATGTGGTCATATGGGTGGAAAAGTCCTCGTTCCTACTCAAGAAGCTATTCAAAAATTAATCGCTGCGCGTCTTGCTGCGGATGTTGCTGGTACTACCACTCTTATCATTGCACGTACCGATGCGAATGCAGCAGATCTTTTAACCTCTGATTGCGATTCATACGATAAAGAGTTCATCGTAGGTGAGCGCACTGCAGAAGGTTTTTATAAAGTACATGCGGGTATTAACCAAGCCATTTCACGTAGTCTAGCATATGCACCGTATGCAGATCTTCTCTGGTGTGAAACAGCAAAACCTGATTTGAATGAAGCTCATCAGTTTGCGGAAGCAATTCATTCTCAGTACCCAGCTCAACTGTTGGCGTACAACTGCTCGCCTTCATTTAACTGGGAGAAAAATTTAGATAAAAATACCATTGCTCGTTTTCAGCAAGAACTGTCAGACATGGGTTATAAATACCAGTTCATTACCCTCGCTGGCATTCATAACATGTGGTTTAATATGTTTGACTTGGCCCACGCTTATGCACAGGGTGAAGGTATGCGCCACTACGTTGAAAAAGTACAGCGTCCCGAGTTTGAAGCAGAAAATTGTGGTTACACCTTCGTGGCACACCAACAGGAAGTGGGCACTGGATATTTCGACACCATGACGAATATCATTCAAGGTGGTCACTCTTCAGTGACCGCTCTTAAGGGGTCTACTGAAGAAGACCAATTTTAATAATACAAAGTAATACTCTTCTTGGTATTCAACATTTAAGCGAGCTCATTCAGTAGCATTTTTGAACGAAATAAAAAGCCAATATAACATAATGAATATCCAAGTATTAGATAACACAAAACAGAGAAACAAGAAAGATAATTATGCTTCAATACCACTACATTATTTTAAGTTCAGTTATATACTAAATAAAAATTAATTTTTAAATTAGGCAATGAAATCATTAAGTACGATCTACAGAAATTCATTTAAATGTTTAGTTTTATGGATAAGCCTTGCTACAAAACAACCCACAGGGGGAGTTTAATCACGCTTTAATAAATTGTGACTCACTGCTATTCTGGATTGATGAAGGTCCTATTCAGCTATGAGATTAAATCAAGCATAGTAATCGTGGGAGACTTCGTTTGTTTAGTGACTTAGCAATTACTACGTCTCTCATAGTCAAACAAATATTTTCAATGCCGTCGCGCGGTCTGTCAGAGTTCATTAGTTTTATTCTAAAGCTCACTGAACTGCCATTATCATATCCTCATTATTCATGCATTAGCAAGCAAGCTAAAATGGTTAATTCGCGTTCAAGGCTAAGACTTACGGAACCGTTTAGCTCTTAGCCATTAATTCTACGGCTCAAAGTTTATTATGAAAGTGCATAAAAAAATAAAAAAGCACAGCACTCATGGGAAACAAAGAATTTGGCTAAAGTTACATTTAACAGTAGATATAAATACACATGAAATCATTTCTGCTGCGCTAGGTGCATCTAATGTTATTGACGGGAAAATACCACTTAATTTACTTAAATAGGCCCACCAAAGAATTAATGAAATATCAGCTGATGGTTCTTATGGTACTAGACAATATTACGAAACTGTTCGTATTACACGGCTAGCACTCAGAAGTTATGCGGTTCAAATCAGCCTTCAAAAATAAGACATGCTGACCATAAATATTCTTTATCAGAAACGGTAATTTTTCGGAGCAAAAAACCGTTTGGAAGAACATTTAAGCCTAAGGGAGCACAACTTTAAGGCTAGCGAAACCTAAGCCATGATGAAAAAACTAAATAAGCTAACTGAGCTAGATATGCCTACCATAAAAGTAATTTTCTAATAATGAATCATGTTAAGGTTAGCAATGTGAACTCAAATTAAAAAACCAAGCTATTAACAGCCTCCTTTTTACTATTACATATGACCTACAGTCAACTTTCAGCCGTTGCATTTAAGTTCTTAACTGCTTTTTTTGTTCTTTTTTAATTTTTTACTAATCTTACATAGCAGTTTTTTCTTTTTCTTTTTGAATAATGGCTTTTTATGTGTAGGTTTCAGACCTTCAATATAGCGCTCTTTCACGTCTTCACCCAAGTAGCGACAGATACGATTCATTATTGATTGATCATGTGCTTCTACTAAAGATACAGCATTGCCTCTGTTACCTGCGCGCGCAGTACGTCCGATTCGGTGCAAATATACATCAGCGGTACGAGGCAGATCGTAGTTAATCACGTGGCTAATGTCAGGTACGTCGATACCACGAGCAGCAACATCAGTCGCTAGTAAAATATTAATTTCTCCGCCGCAGAAGCGTTTGATAGCAGCACTACGTTTTACTTGAGGCATTGCACCTTGTAACCAACCACATTTAATTTGTTGCCGTTCTAGTACAGTACGCAGTGCAGCAAGGCGATCACGTGTTTTAATAAAAATAATCGCACGCTTTGCTTGATATTTAAGAAGAACTTTTAGTATCGCATGCTTGTGACTAAGATCATCACATCGGTGATACCACTGTGTAATTTTTTTGCGTTCTCGGCGCGGGGATTCTATCGTAAGCTTAACTGGGTTAGTAAGGATTGTGGCTTTAAAATTATTAATACCTTTACCTTCCAGTGTCGCTGAAAAAAGCATGCTTTGTTTACGCCAACGGCACTCTTCAGACAGACAGTCAACGATAGCACCGAAGCCCATGTCTAACATGCGGTCAGCCTCATCCAAAATTAGGCTTTCGATTGCGCGGCACTCAAACTGTCCTGCGTTAATGTATTCCATCAAACGCCCAGGGGTTGCCACAATAATATCTTGGGTCTTACCAAGGATTTCAGCATGCTCTTGATAAGAAATACCGCCAGTAATGGTGAAAACCTTTATATCTGTATGTTTGGATAGCCTACATGCTTGAGCGGCAACCTGCATAGTAAGTTCACGTGTTGGAGTTAAGATTAATACACGAGCGGAACCTGCTTTTTGACGAGGAAAATCTAGTAAATGTTGTAGTACTGGAAGTAAAAATGCAGCAGTTTTACCCGTTCCTGTTGGCGCAGATGCCATAATGTCACGGCCGGCTATGCCATGAGGAATCACGTCAGCTTGAATTGCTGTTGGTCTCTCAAAACCCATTTCATCCAACGCCAAAAGCAATGGAAGATCAAGCGCTAATTCAGTAAATGTTTGCATGCGTTATTTCTCCACTCAAAGTTAGAACCGAATTATAGAGATAATGTTCAGTACAATCATCACATCTTGAAGTAAAGTCTTTAATAAGCACAATAAAGTTATTGAAATATTTCTCATTATCTTGAAAAATGGGATATTTTGTCAAAAAATAACAATAAAAGTAACAAGCCGAAAGCTTGTTACTTTTATTGTTATCGTCTGCCAGTAAATAATGCAAATCATATTTGCTAACTCATTCTACCAGTTTATTTACTTTTATATAAATTAAACGTGCCTTGCCAATAGCTTAACCTCCTAATTCAAGTTAGGATGACAAATTTCAACGTGATTGACGATTAAACAATTACTTTTATTTTATGCATACCTAATCTTATCAGCTTATTTAACGCTTGCATCATGACACCAGTTTTACTGATCCTTGAAACTGAATATCCCTCCCAGGAGTTTTTAACTTCAAAACATTACCGTCTTTGCTAAGGAATGTTTATAGTAATGATACCTCGTTTTACAATGCTGATTTGAACCGGATCACTTATAGTAATTAGCCTCTAAATTATGCGGATGATCTCTTTCCTAAACAGTTGATCCTGTTCTTGGTGGGATAAGCGAAACCGCTTGTTTCATACGAACGGTATTGTAAGCACCATAGGCTGATATTTCATCGATTTTACGACTAGTCTATTTGAGCAAGTTAAGTAGCATTTCAACGTCAGTACCATATTTTTTATTTTTCATATTTCTTCATCATACATTTTTAGCCCTGTAAAATATATAACTAAGCGATGAATAATTTTTTGAATTTTGTCTGGGAGGGGCTTTATTTCTTAATTCGAGTTCAGATAGCGAATCCCCACATGCTTCGCTATTAAACAATCGCTTTTGTGTTAGGCATGACCTAGTTTTATCAGTTTATTTAACACTTTTATCATGGTGTAGATTTCGCTAATCTGAGCTGTGTGATTCTTTGGGCTCAATGTCCTTCCCAGTAGTTTTTTGACTCTAATCCTTGCTGCCTCTCCTAGGGAATATTTATGGTAACCAACTTTGTTTTCTAAATCAGGGAACTTAATTTTCAATCAACCCTCTAAACAGCTAGGCTGACTTCCATATTGAGATCTATGCATAAGCTTCACTACAAAGCAACTAACTGGAAGCAATATAATCAAGATTTAATCAATCGTGATTCACTAGCATTCTGGATTGCTGAAGAAGCCATTCAGCTATGGAATCAAACTAAGCCAGGTAATCGTAGAAAACCTCATTTATTTAGCGACTGATCCACTACGACAGACCTCATGGTTAAACGCTTATTTTCAATACCATTGAGAGGTCTGCAAGAATTCATCAATTTTAATTTCAAATTTACTCAACTATCATTGTCATGCCCTTACTATTCATGCATTAACAAGCTAACCAAAACGATTAAAATCACGTTGAAGACACAGAATAAAGGAACCGTCCAGCATTTAGTCATTGACTCTACAAGGCTCAAAATTTACGGTTAATTTGAATAAAAAGTGAAAAAGCATGGCATTGATGGGAAACTGCGAGTCTGCAGCAAGTTACATTAACCGGTAAATATCAATATACATGAAATAATTGAAGCTGAATTAAGTGAATCAAATGTAACTGACGGTGAGGTGCTACTTAGCTTGCTCAAACATACCCGCCACAGGATTCATGAAATATCAGCCGATCGTGCTTACGGCACCCGACAATCTTACGGAACCGTTCGTATTAAATGAACGGTTCCACTCATACCATCAAAAAAGGGAGCAACTTTTAAAAACAAGATCATTATCGTAATTTAGCGGTCAGTTGCCAGAAGCTATACAGTACAAATCAGCATTAAAAAACAAGGCATTGTTACCATAAACGCTACCTATCAAAGACGGCAATATTTCAAATCAAAAAATTACTCAGAAGAACATTTAACTCAAGAGATCATAATGCTCAGATTAGCAGAGCTTACGCAATGACAAAAATGTTACATAAGCTAATAAAAAAGCAAGTGTTTAATAGTAAATCATGTTAAAATTTACTATCTAAATTCGAATTAGGAAAGACAGCATCTAGAAAATGGCGTTACTCGTTTTGACTCGCTTATTAATGCATGAATAGTTAAGTAAGTTTGAAAATAGAATTAATCAATCCTTGCAGCTTTCTCAATAGCATTAAAAATACGTTTTTGACCATGCGAAACGTTGTAATGGCTAAGTCACAAAATAAATGAGACTTCCCTTGATTACCCTCCTGAATTTAATCCCATAGCTAAATAGCTTATTCATTAAGACAAAATGTTTAAGTGAACCACAATTAATTAAATCTTTATTATACTGCTTCCCGTTAGTTGTTGTGTAGCTAAGTTTGTCTATAAACTTGAATATTAAAGACAACTTAACTGTTTAGAGCGTAAATTAATAATGTAGTTCCCTGATTTCAGAAACGGCATGTACTGCGCTACTTTAGAGCCAACATTAAGTAAACACCGTAGAAACTCCATATGCTGTGCAAAAAATTAACTTATTTGCATAGTTAGTTACTTTAAAATGGCATTTTAAAGTCTGGTGGCATATGCATGCCACCAGTTACAGATGCCATTTTTTTTGTTTGAGTTTCTTCAATACGTCGTGTCGCATCATTAAAAGCCGCTGCAATCAGATCTTCCAACATGTCTTGATCGTCTTTCATCAAACTTACATCGATTTCAACCCGGCGAACATTATGGCTGCCCGTGACAGTGATTTTTACAAGACCGGCACCGGCTTCACCAGTCACTTCCATACTTGCTATCTCATCCTGCATTTTCTGCATACGCTCTTGTATTTGCTGCGCTTGCTTCATCAGGTTACCCATTCCGCCTTTACCAAACATATTTTTCTCTCTTTTTACTTTGGTGATTATATTGGTCTAATACTCGCTTCATCCAGTTCAGCTGAAAAATGCTGGCAAATAAAATGAATATTTGAGTCATTATTCAAACTTTTTTCAGCTTGATTGAATTTTTCTGCATAAAGCTTGTCTCGCCATTCTAATGGCGTCACACCATGCTCTCCTAGCTTAACAGACAGTAGTATAGAAGAGCCAATTAATCTGTTAAGCTCATCAGCTAGTTGTTTTTTAGCTTGCTTTTTATTCAAACACGCCTGCTCAGGACGGAGAGTTAAGATGATTTCATCTCCATTCTTTTCCATTGCTGTATTTAACGCCATTTGTTTTACAATACGTGGAACATCCAGTAAGTTTACAATTCGGCACCATTCATTTTGTTTAATTGATTCTTTTTCCAATTTTTCGCGCATTTTGGAGGTTCGTTCATGAGAAAGGACTTTTTTAAATTTTTCTGATGTCATGGTAGGCAATATGACCGACATATCTACCTTCGTTGGCTTCCAACGATATGCCTCATCTTTTGCATTAACATCCGTCGTGACTAAATCCACGCGTTCTAATGTCTCTAGATCTACAGGTTTGTGCTTCGCCACAATCCTGCCAATCACTGATGATGCATGACATTCAGCAATTATTCGGCTATTCTTTTTTGATGCTTTTCCCTCCAGCTCTCGCTTTCTGCTTCGAAGCATATTTCTTGCAGCAAGCAAATTACGAGAAGCTAACCTCTCTCCTAAGGCTGATGAAGAGTATCCAGAAATATTCTGGCGAGAATTTATATTCAATTGTAAATCTACTTTTAAGTTTTCCTCCTCTTCATGACCATATTTCCACTGGACATCTCGTTCCATCGCCGCCATATGTGATAAAAGCAGTGGGTACGGCTCTGTGAATTGATCAGATTTAGGCGCATGACTTGTCAGCGCAAATTGAGATATTATGTTTGCTTGATTACTTGTCGATGATGATACAATTTTTTGTCTTACTGGTGCAGTTTGCATTCGTCCAGACGCCACTGGAATCTTCAACGATGCAATGTTTTCTTGCACTACCAAAGACGTAGATGAAACAGCAGTAGACGACATCGTTGCAATAGTAACTTCATTATGTGGTTCTTTGCTAGGGATCACTATAACCTCTGGTTCAAAATGTGTTAACACAACGGGCCTAAATGCAAGCATACGTAATAACACCATTTCTAGGCCTGCACGACCATCTGGTGCAAACGGTAAATCCTGCCGGCCTTGAAGAACAATTTGATAAAGCAACTGCACATCTTGTGGTGGCATCGTTTTTGAAAGCAACAAAATGCGCTCTGCATCTGGAGAAGATATGTCCATTGATTCAGGCAAAGCTTGAGCCATAGCCACACAATGCAATTGTGATGCTATTTCTTTTAATAGCCCATCCCATTCAACACCAATATCAGCGATCTGAGTCACGCGTTGCATCACCAAACTTGTTTCACCACACGCTAGAACTTCTAACAACAAAAGCGCTTGGTCTGTACTTAATGTACCGAGCATTGAAGTTACTTGTGATTCAAACACTGCACCGTTACCAAGCGCAATAGCTTGATCCGTCAAAGATAAGGCATCACGCATACTACCTTCTGCAGCTCGTGATATCAGCGATAATGCTCGAAGTTCAGCCGAAATACATTCTTCCGAAAGAACATGTTCTAATTGGTGCTTAATTTGAAGGGTATCAAGGTGCTTTAAGTGAAATTGAAGACAACGAGATAAAATAGTTATGGGAAGCTTTTGAGGGTTTGTGGTTGCCAATAAAAACTTTACGTACTCAGGCGGCTCTTCGAGTGTTTTCAACAATGCATTAAAACTATGACGAGACAGCATATGCACTTCATCAATCAGATAAACTTTGTAGCGTCCACGGGCAGGTTTGTATTCCACGTTATCCAGAAGATCGCGAGTGTCTTCCACTTTCGTCCGCGAAGCCGCATCAACCTCTAACAGATCGACAAAACAACCTTGATCAATTTCTTGGCAAGTAGAGCAAACACCACAAGGCACTGATGTAATGCCATGTTCGCAGTTTAATGCTTTTGTGAAAATTCGTGCTATAGTTGTTTTACCTACTCCCCTCGTTCCACTAAACAAATAGGCATGATGAAGACGATTATGATCAAGGGCGTTGGTCAGAGCCATTAAAACATGCGCTTGACCTACCACATCACGAAATTGATGAGGACGCCATTTTCGGGCTAATACTTGATAACTCATACGTTATAAAATCTTCTTATATAGTATTCTTATACTAGCACAGAGACAAAAAGAACGCGACTTTGTCGATCAAGTCCCATGGGTGCCAATGATGCCATTAAAGACTTGTGAATTCACACATACAATAAACGTCTAAACCAAGTATTTTCAAACGTTCTGCACCTCCGATGTCTGGAAGATTAATAATCAAAGCGATATGTGCAACATCACCACCTAAATAACGGATTAATATTGTTATTGCTTCAATCGTACAGCCAATTGCAAGCAAATCATCAACCACCAACACTTTATCGCCATTTTGAATAGAGTCAACGTGAATTTTTAATGCATTTCATCGTATTCTAGCACATAACGGTCACTGATCACCTCACGTGGTAACTTTCCCGATTTACGTACAGGAACAAAACCAACACCAAGCTTAAGTGCTAATGGCGCACCAAACAAAAAACCTCTAGATTCAGTGCCTACAATTTAGTAAAATTTTAATTTCTATACTATTTTATTAATAGAGTAATGGTCAATTTATAACCTTTAGCATTTTTCACTAAACTAGTGATATCATGAAAAATAATTCTACTTTAGGCATACTTAGCACTGTCCGCTTATTTAACTTGTGTATCATTCATAGATTTTGACAATTTTGGTATGCTAATGTCTTAGGCTCAATGTCCTCCAAGTAATTTTTGACTCGTAATATTACCGTCTCTACTAGGGAACATTTATGCTAACTGACTTTATTGCCTAAATAAGAAAACTACATTTTAAAAACCACACTCTCAATTGTTAGACTTACTTAAATATTCAGGCCTATAAATAATCTTTGCTACAAAAGAACTAACTGGAAACAGTATAGTCAAACTTTAATCAATCGTGGCTAATTAACATTCTGAATTGATGAAGCAGCTATTTAGCTATGGGATCAAACTAAGCAAGGTAATTGTGAAAAACCTCGTTTATTTAGTGACTTAGCCATTACGGCAGCCCTCATGGTTAAATACGTATTTTTAATTCCGTTGAACGGTCTGCAAGAACTCATTGATTCTATGGAGCTCAAAATCTGCGATGAAGACGAAGAGAAAATAAAAAAGTATCGCATTGATGGAAAACGGCTAGTCTGGCATAAGTTCCATTTCACGATAGATATACATACGCATGAAGTTATTACTGCTGAATTCAATGCATCAAATGTAACTAAAGGTGAAGTGTTACCTAACTTGCTCAAACAGACACACCAAGGAATCAATGGAATATCAAACAATAGTGCTTACGGCGTCAGACAATGTAACGACATCGTTCGTATTAAACGAATGGCTCTACCTATCCCACCAAAAGTAGAAATAATTTTTGGAAAACGAAGTCATCCGCATAATTTAACGGCCAGTTACCAGCGGTGATACGGTTCCAATCAACATTAAAAAACGTAGAATAGTAACTATACACGTTCTCTGTCAAAGCGATAATATTTCAAGTTAACAGCCTCTCGAAGAAACATTGAACTTAAGGAATCGTAATGATCAGATTAGAAAACGCTACGAAATGATAGAGGCGTTAAATAAGCTGATAGAACCAAGGAAACCTAAAATAAAAGCGATTGTCTAATAGTAAATGATACTGAAATTTATTATTTTTAACTCAAATTAAAAAATAAAGCCAACGAAATACTTAAAATGAAAGTACCTGTTTCGCAAGCCAATCTGCCAATGCTTTTCGCGAAAGCTTGATACCTGATTGACCTATATCCTCTGGCAGTTGCAATGCTAAAACTGGACATTGATATGCAGGCACTTGTGTTTGCGCCCAATGGAGAAAGACGTCAAAATCGATATTTCCTTTAACAATGGCGATAGGAACACTACCCCATCGTCCATCCTCTACAGGTAAAATAATAACTTGTGTGAGCTTAGGATATACAGAAAGCATGCGTTCTACAGCTTCTGGTTGCACATTCTCTCCACCGCATATAAACATATTATCCAATCGACCTATGAGCTGTAGTTCACAAGAAGTTTTGCACCACTGTCCTTTGTCTTTTGTTGCCAACCAGTCAGCATTCAATGCCTGCAATACTCCTCCTACCATATATCCTGGAGACAATGTTTCACCTTTAACCAAGACTTCTCCACTCTCAGTCAAATACAATGCACGATTCGGCAACACATTTCCTACAGTAAAACGTCCATCAGCTCGTTTTGCAGTAATGGTTGATGCCATCTCGGTCATGCCATATCCACACCAACACTGAATACCCTTGTATTCAGCCTCGTCAACCAATGCTTGTGAAATACTCACTCCCCCCAGTAGCACTGAATGTAAAGATGTAGAGAGTTTTGAGTTCAAAACTCGCTGTAACTGCGGTGGCACGAAAGAGGCATGCGTTACGCCCTCAATTGCCGAGATAAGCCTATCGCCTTTAATTTCAGCAATTTTCAACCTAGCACCTATAGAAAGCCAGCGCCAAACAATCGCAAGACCAGATACATGGAATAGCGGCAAAGATAGCAGCCAACAATCATCTGACACATATGGCAAAATATGTAATAATCCAGTTGCACTCGCTAAATGGTGGCGTGCAGAATGCACAACCGCTTTAGGTAAGTCACTTGAACCAGAGGTTAATGTTAACGTCAAAAAGGTATTTTTATCAAATACAGGCTTATACAAAGCAAATTCCTGATTACGTTTATTCTCTATTGCAAAGTGAAGAGGAAAAACGTCAAGAGAAAAAAAAGCATCAATACCAACCTGCTTAAACAGGATCGCACGTTCTGACTGAGACAATGCAGAGTTTAACATTAAGGTTTGCCAACCTTGTTGCCAAGAAGCCAACATAATTATAAAATTTTCGTATCTTCCATCACTATTAATAGCGATACGCTGAATTGACAGAGGAGGATGAGCAGAAGATTCTACCAATCCGACTTGAAGTGCGCATATTTGAAGATGAACAAAGTGATTCACCAACTGTTGCTGTGCTATAGACACATGGTCACATAACTCACGCCACGTGATATTTTGCTGCTCAAGCACAATAGCTGTGGCATTTGGTGACCTTTGTCTCCAATATTGCCACGGCCATAAATCGAAGTTTACAGGTTCGACTGTTGCCATACTATATTGCAATCTGAAAGCGACATAATAGGTAAAGTACAGTTTGGCCAAGGTATTTCAAGTTGAGTGCTAAAAAGATTAATGGTATCTAGACCCGGAATGGTAGCAGGTGTTAGCCATTGCGCTAATCTTGCTAACTGATTCAAACCAATACTTGTTTCTAAACTAGAACTAATAACTACATCAAGTCCCATTTCATGAGCTTTAGTCACTAAAGACTTAACTTCGGAAAGTGAACCAATTAAGGTAGGTTTAATAATTATAGCTTTTAATACACCGTATGGCTTTAAAAAAAAACCATTATCACGCAGGGTTTCATCCCACGCTAGTGCAATGCCTGACCCCTGAGAAAATACTAAACTATCCCTTATAGTCTGGCATGGTTCTTCAATAAACGCAATGCGAGAACGACACTCCATATTCACATGCTTTGCAAACTGCGCAGCTTTAGCTACGGTCCACTGTCGGTTTGCATCTAAGCGAAGTGTCAAATCAGGAATTGCTTTAAGAAACATGTTTACAATCATGCCATCTCGAATAGCTTCATGTAATCCCACTTTAATTTTAGCGACTTTTTGGCCTGACATTTCGGCTAGCACTTGCATCAAATCATCTGGATGACTGTTACAAAGCAGTGCCCCTAAATAATTTCCAGTGAGCGGCAACTCATTAGTCAATTCCGCCAGGGCCATACTCACACCAAAAGCAACTGAGGGATACAATGATGACCAGGCAATTGATTCTCCTGACAGCCAACTCGCTAATATCGTTTTAGCCTGAGCACCCGCTTCATCAGTCACTTCTAGGCTACATCCTGGAAGCGGTGAGATTTCTCCTCGTCCTATTTTATCACTATCGCGCAGCTCTATAATGAAGCCGTCACGATTTACCAAACGGGTATTACGCAATATAACACCACTATCCATTGGGAGTTTATAACGATAAAGCATCGCTTGTTTCACTAAAATTTCCGTCAAGGATTGCGGGGAAATTTATCAAAATTTGGACGCCGTTTTTCATTGAAAGCATTGCGACCTTCTTGACCTTCTTCCGTCATATAAAATAACATAGTTGCATTACCAGATAATTCTTGAAGGCCCGCCTGACCATCACAGTCTGCATTCAGTGCCGCTTTCAAACAACGTAATGCCATTGGGCTATGTTGAAGCATTTCACGACACCAACGTACAGTTTCAACAGTAAGATCCGCATAGGGGACCACATGGTTCACCAAACCCATGCTCAAGGCTTCCTGTGCATCATAGAAACGACATAGGAACCAAATTTCTCGTGCTTTTTTTTGTCCAACAATACGTGCCATGTAAGACGCGCCCCAGCCTCCGTCAAAAGAACCCACTTTTGGACCTGTTTGGCCAAATTGTGCATTATCTGCCGCAATGGTTAGATCACATATCATATGAAGAACATGGCCACCACCTATTGCGTAACCCGCTACTGATGCAATCACCGGTTTTGGACAAGTACGAATTTGACGTTGAAAATCTAACACGTTTAAATGGTGAGTACCTTCCGCATCTCGATAGCCACCATAATCACCACGGATCTTCTGATCACCACCAGAGCAAAACGCATGTGCACCTTGACCGGTCAAAATAATGACACCCACTTTTTCGTCATAGCGGGCGTCAGATAATGCCTTAATCATTTCACTTACGGTTTTAGGACGGAACGCATTATGTACTTCAGGACGATTAATGGTAATGCATGCAATACCTTCAATCGACTTATGATAAAGAATATCCTCATAGCCTTCGGAATAATCCATCCACTCAGCGGGCGCATAAAGTTCTTGCTCGGTTAAACCTGTTGTAATCGCCATAATAATTCCATTAAATTATTAAATAGTTGGTTAGATTTTTACGAGTTAGCTAAATCATTTTAATTGCTCAGTCAGCATAAGCATTGTGTTCAGCGTCAGGGATTACATGATAGGTAATCTAAATTACTCGCCAATCACAGGAAACTGAGGACACCCACATACATAGTGCAATACTACATAATCTTCTCACAAAGGAGTTTAAGTAATCATTATTATGATAATGATGTAGCTACAAAATTATCACTACGCAGAATGATGAAATTTCATTGCATTTTATGTATTAATAATGAAAAATTGGTTATTAGTATCAATTTTAAAGTACGTCGATAATATTTACTAATTCAAACAGTACCAGCTAAAAATTATTATTTTCTCGTTGTGTTTAACGCTCACTGTCAATCGATTTTGTGTGCCCACTCTCGACAATCACACCACACATACTCAATCCGCTTAACGATGCAGATTTGAGTACTTGAAACTAATTCTTTGCTTGAAACATCCAAGACCCTACAATTTTTAAAAAAGTTACCGGAAAAGTGGTTCAATATCCGCTCTAAAACGACGTTTACCTCTAAAGTAAGAGTTATTTTTGGACTGTTCATTCATCAGCCCTAGAGCCGCTCTATAAAGTTGCTTTTTAGGTTCTAATGCATAAGGTAGTAAAATTCAATATGATTCGCTGTTAGATAATCGCTTTCGTGTTAGGCATACTTAGTCCAATTGGCTTATTTATCGCTTTTATTATGCCATAGAGCTCACTGAGTTAAGCATTATAATTCTTTAGGTTTCATGTTCTTCCAGTAGTTTTTTAACTTGAAACATGGCCATCTCTGATAGGGAACGTTGATGGTCACCATACCTAGTTTTTAATGCTGACTGGAACCTTATAACTTCAGGTAACTAGCCGCTAAATTACGCATACAACCTTGATTTCAAAAAATTATTTTTTAGGTGGTATGAATGGAACCACTCGTTTAATACGACGGTTTCACAACATTACTTGGTGTCGTCAGCACCATCAGCTGATATTTCATTGTTTTTTCAACTCATTTGTTTGCATAAGTTAGGTAGAACTTCACCGTCAGTCACATTTGATGCACTTAACTCAGCAGCAATGATTTCATGTGCATTTATATATACCTCTAAATGTAACTTGTGCCAAACTCACCGTTTCCCATAAGTACGATGCTTTTTCTATTTTTCATTTTCCTTCACCGTAGACTTTGAGCCCCATAGAATCAATAGTTCAGTACTGGATACTCCTTTATTCTCCGTCTTGAGCGCGGCGTTAACCGTTTTGGCGCGCTTGCTAATGCATGAATAGCTTTTTAATCAATCCAAAACGTTAGTTAATCACGATTGATTAAAACTTGTTTATATTGTTTCCAGTTAGTTATTTTGTAGCGAAAATTATTCATAGACCTGAATATTTACGTGACCTAACTGCTTGGAACATAAATTAACAATTGAGTCCCTGATTTAAGGAATCAAGCTCGTCAAAGTAGTTATGTATTCAATACATTGATTATACTTTAAAAGTAATAGTTACATTTAATGCATATATTAATGACATTGTCATCCATTGACATTAATTTTGAATATCTTCTATTTTCTTATTCAGTAGTTTCAAATGAATGATGAATGGACAAGTTCTTTTTCTCAATGCGTTAAATATAAAATTTATCAACAATGTGTTTATTCTCGGGAAGAATATCGTATACATTAAAACCATAGGTACACCACGATATAATTTTGAATCCGGATAAATGATTGGAAAGTATATTGCATGTTTTATTCCACAATAGCCAAATAAATACGTAATGATTTTATACAATCTACATTTTCATGCATACCATAACTAACAAAGTTTTGTGCTACTTACGAAGGAGCATTGCTTATAGCAAGTACGACAAAGATCAATTCATCCTAAAGTGAAAGCATATGATCAAGCGTCGAGATAATTTCGTCGTTAGAGCAGTCCATGCAGGTCCCTTTTACAAGAATACCATTAAAATCATTTAACACATGACTAATTAGCACATTTTACATAGGGCTATGCGCTGGTTCCCAAGCACCTTTACATGAACCTAATGATGATACCACAGCTGCTGAAACAGATTCTTCTCCTGCGAAGCAGAAAGAACCAACAGGTGCAATAAGTTCAATAATAGCTTCTGCAAACATATCAGCAGGGTTAACAGCGCCAACAAGAAGCAATACAATTGATAACAGACACCACTAAATGATGTAATAAAATTTTTTTATGATCACTCTTTCACTCCTAACTTTTTATGGCTTTGATAAATTTAAATATTTTTTATACTGCTGGTTCGTTATGTCACACAACTAAGAATAATTGTAAGATAGCAAGATCAACATTTTGATTATGTGTGATCTTGCTATCTCTGCTAGAAAGCATTTCTGATTACCATGTTTCATTTCCCAATGCTTATGTTAACCGCATAACTTCTGATAACTGACCCCTATATTACGCGGTTAGTCTCGCTTTCAAACGGCGCTTTTTTTGATGAATGAATGGAGCCGCTTGTTGAATACGCACTGGTTCGTAACACTTTTTGGTATCGTAAGCACTATCGGCTAATATTTTATTATTTTTTCAACAAGTTTGTTTAAATAAATTAAGTAACACTCTACCGTAGACTTTGAACCCGTAGAATCCATAGCTCAGTCACTAAGTAAACGAGGTCTCCCATGCTTGCCCGGCTTAGTATAATTCCATAGCTGAATAGCTTCTTCATCAATCCAGAATGTTAGCGAGCCACGCTTGATTATACTGCTCCCAGTTAATTGTCTTGTAGCAAAACTATTCATAGCCTGAATATTTAAGTAAGCTTAACTGTTTAAAATGTGACTGAAAATTTAGTTCCCTTATTTAGGAAACTCCGTCCTTTAAAATCCTGCATAAAAATCAATTTCAGGATCCCAAGTCTGTATCTTCAAGTTCATTGAGCATATAGGAGAGTTGAAACAAAAAATAAGTGAGGTATTACCCTGCCTATTTTCAGCATTTAAAAATGATGTTTGATTATCTTTCCGCTAAGCTTTCAAGCTTTTCAAAGTAACCTGGAAAAGTTTTCGATGTGCATGCTGGATCATTGATTGTTACAGGTGTATCACTTAATGCAACTAACGAAAAGCACATCGCCATGCGATGATCATCGTAAGTATTAATGATCGCATGCTTTACATTATCTATAAGTGTGATAGTTATGTAATCTTCGCCTTCTTCAACCACTGCACCCACTTTACGGAGTTCAGTCGCCATCGCAGACAATCGGTCGGTTTCCTTTATACGCCAATTGTAAACATTACGAATAACTGTGGTTCCTTTCGCAAATAATGCAGTGGTAGCCATGGTCATTGCTGCATCAGGAATATGGTTGCAATCTAACTCAACCGCCTTTAACTCTCCACAACGGACCACAATATAATCATCACTCCACTCTATTTTTGCACCCATCTCTGCCAGTGCATCAGCAAATCTCACATCACCTTGGATGCTATTTTTACCAATACCTGTCACTTTAACTTCACCACCTTTAATGGCACCAGCAGCAAGGAAATAAGATGCTGATGATGCATCACCTTCAATGAAGAAACCACCAGGCGCCAAGTAAGTCTGGTTACCTTGCAACTGAAATACTTTGTAATTGTGATTTTCTACGTTAACCCCAAACTGCGCCATGATATGCAGCGTGATATCAATATAAGGTTTTGATACCAAATCACCTTTGACATGGATTTCCGTATCCCCATCAAATAAAGGTGCTGTCATGAGAAAGGCCGTTAAAAATTGACTTGAGATAGAGCCATCAACTTCAATGCTACCCCCAGAAATGCTTTTACCTACAATTTTTAATGATGGGTAATGCTCATTTTCAAGATAGATAACATTAGCCCCTACAGCTTTAAGAGCATCAACCAAATGACCGATTGGCCGTTTTTTCATTCGTGAATCACCAGTGAGAATATACTCACCTTGACCTAGACACAAAATAGCAGTCAGTGGGCGCATAACGGTTCCCGCATTTCCAAGGAATAATTCCATTGACTTGGATGTATTAAATGCACCACCTAAACCTTCAATTTTGCACTCAGTTTTGTCGTCGGAAAGATGGTATTTGACATCCAGCTTTGCCAGTGCTTTCAGCATATGACGAATATCATCACTGTCAAGAAGGTTGGTTAAGCAAGTGGTGCCTTTCGATAGGGCAGCTAATAACAGTGCACGGTTAGAAATACTTTTAGAACCAGGGAGATTAACGGTTCCGTTAACCTTAGAAATGGGTTGTAACGTTAATTGCTCCATCTGACCTTCTGGGATCCTTTATTTTTCGTACTCTAAGAATAACGAAAAAACAACCACGAAACCACCATAAGCTACCTTAATATACGTGTTTAGCACACCTAAACAAAAAGGTTCACGTGTTATTTTTTACAAACACGACAACAAATAATGCAATAGTAAAACTATCAATAGAAGCCTCTGTTGCGGGCTTTGTCTCTCACTTTGCGTTCAGATAACAAATTTCAAAATGATTAAAAATTAAATAATCGCTTTTATTTTAGGCATACCTAACCCTATCAACTTATTTAACGTTTGTATCATACCGGAAGTTTCGCTAATCTAAGCATTGTAATCTCTTAAGCTTAATGCCCCTTCCAGGAGCGTTTTGACTCAAAACATTGCCATCTCTAATAAAGAGAGATTATGGTGACCATACCTCATTTTACGATGCTGATTGGAACTGTATAACTTTTCCGTAACTAATCACTAAATTACACGGATACCTCGTTTCCAAAAGTTGTTCCTTTTCTTGGTGCGATAAGTGAAACCCCGCGTCTAATGCAAACGGGTTCGTAATATTGTCTGATGTCGTAAGATCCATCGCCGGATATTTATTACTTTTTCGACGGGTCTGCTTGAGTAAATTAGATAACACTGCATCGTCAGTTACCTCTTATGCACTTAACTCAACAGCAATGATTTTACACGTAGTTATACCTACGGTTAAGTGTAACTGCGCCAGACTCGTCACTCCCCCTCAATCCATAATTTTTTACTTACTATTCGTCGCCACCACAGACGTTGAACCCCGCAGAGTCAATGGATAAGTACTGTATAGTTCCTTTAGTCTTAGTTTTAAATGCAACATTAACTGTATTACTTAGCTTGCTAGGGCATGACAGTGACAGTTGAGTAAAGTTGGAAATAAAACTGATGAACCCTTGCAGACCTCACAGCGGCATTGAACATGCACATGGCACCATGAAAACCTCCGTCATGGCTAAGCAACTAAATCAACGAGGTCTTCCATGATTACCCAGCTTAATTTGATTCCATAGTTGCATGACTTCTTCATCAATCTAAAATATTAGCGAGCCACAATTGATTAAAACTTAATTATACTACTTCCAGTTAGTTGTTTGTAACAAAATTTTTCATAAAATGAATACTTTAAATAGCCTAGCTGTTTAAAGTATTCATTTAAAATTTAGTTCCCTTACTTAGGAAATAAAGTTAATTCTCATAAATATTTCCTAGCAAAAACAGCAATAGTTAGAGTCAATAAACTACTCGGAGAGACATTGAGCCTAAGAGAGCACAATGCTCAGATTAGTGAAACCTACGCGATGGTAGAAGCGTTAAATAAGCTAACAGGCCTAAGTATACTTAACACGCAAACGATTATCTCATAGTGAATCACGTTAGGATTCTCTGTCCAAATGCGAATGAAAAAACAAAGCTATTTCAAACTACAACCATTTGTGGATACTTTTATATTAATCAATGTACACTATAAAATAGTGTGGAGTACTTAGTGATAAAATCATTCGATAAGCTCACAGTCGTGATTCGATATCACACAGTGGAATCTAGTATCAGAATTAAGGTAAATAAGTGAATATTCAAGCCCTGCTCAATACGAAAGTCTCGGTAGCTATGGTGAAAGCCGGTGCACCAGAAGGCAGCTCAGCTGCTGTTCGTCAATCAGCAAAGCCGCAATTCGGTGATTATCAAGCGAACGGCATCATGGGTATTGCTAAAAAATTTGGTGACAACTCATATAAATTTGCACAAAAAGTGCTAAGCGTATTGGACCTTGATGGAATTGCATCTAAAATTGAAATTGCTGGCCCTGGTTTCATCAATATATTTTTAGATACAGAGTGGTTAGCTTCTCAAGCCGATGCTGCATTAGCAGATAGTCGCTTGGGCGTAACAAAAGTAGAAAAACAAAACATCGTTGTGGATTACTCCGCACCAAATGTAGCAAAAGAAATGCACGTTGGTCACTTGCGTTCAACCATCATTGGTGATGCGGTTGTGCGCACATTAGAATTTTTAGGTCACAATGTTATCCGAGCTAACCACTTAGGTGATTGGGGTACACAGTTTGGCATGTTGATCGCCAACTTGGAGCGTCATGAAGTCCAAGGCATTAATATTTCTATGGATCTCAGTGACATCGAAGGTTTCTACCGCGAGTCTAAAAAGCTCTACAATGAAGATGATGAATTTGCAAAAAAAGCACGTGATTATGTTGTTCGCCTACAAAGCGGTGATGATTACTGCAAAAAAAAATGGAAAACACTAGTTAAGATTACTCTTGAACAAAATCAACGCAACTATGACCGCCTAAACGTATCTTTGACGAATGAAAACACGATGGGTGAAAGCATGTACAATGGCATGCTCACTAATATTGTTTCGGACCTAAAAGAGAAAGGCCTCGCGGTAGAGAGTGACGGGGCATTGGTTGTATTCCTTGAAAAATACAAGAATAAAAATGGCGAGCCTATGGGTGTAATCATTCAAAAGCGCGACGGAGGTTTTCTATACACCACTACAGATATTGCATGTGCTAAATATCGCTACGAGGTACTAAGCGCAGATCGTATTCTTTACTTCATCGATTCTCGTCAACACCAGCACCTGATGCAAGCATGGACAATTGTTCGTCAAGCTGGTTACGTACCAGATTCAGTAAGCCTTGAGCATCACGCATTTGGTATGATGCTAGGTAAGGATGGTCGTCCATTCAAAACCCGAGCTGGTGGCACTATTCGTCTTGCGGATTTATTAGATGAAGCAAAAATCAGAGCGAACAAACTAATGGAAAAAAAAAATTCAGGCTTGTCTGCAGAAGAAAAAGAAAACATTGCGGAAACAGTAGCAATGGCTGCAGTTAAATACTCAGAACTATCTAAGCACCGAGCTACAGATTACATTTTTGACTGGGATAACATGCTGGCATTCGATGGCAACACTGCACCTTACATGCAATACGCTTATACTCGTGTTACTTCTATTTTTAAAAAAGCTAATATTAACCCCAGCGCAATTGAAGGAGACATACAGATAGTTAACGATAAAGAAAAAATTCTTGTTTCTAAACTTCTTCAATTTGAAGAAGCTGTTCAGTCTGTAGCACGCGATGGACAGCCACATATAATGTGTGGTTATTTGCTTGAATTAACTGGTATATTTTCTAGTTTTTATGAAGCTTTTCCTGTGCTTAATGCAGAAGGTGCAATAAAACAAAGCCGCTTAAAACTAGCTGCACTTACCGCGAAAACAATTAAACAAAGTCTAGCTCTGCTTGGGATCAAAACACTTGAGCGTATGTAGTATTACAATGAGCTTGGTTTCCTAATACCAGTGCAGATAGCAGATCCCAATATGGTTAGCTGTTAGACGCTTATTTTCGTGTTAGACATACCTAGCCCTATCAGCTTATTGAATACTTTTATCATAGCGTAAGTTTCACCAATCTGGGTGTTGTGATCCCTTAAGCTCAATGTCCCTCCTAGTAATTGTTTAACTCGACACATTGTCTGGTGTCATAAGTTCCGTTTCCTGATATTTCATTAATTTTTCGGCGGGCTGTTTATGCAGGTTAAGTAGCGCTTCACCTTCAGTCACATTTGATGTACTTAACTCAGCAACAATGATCTCATGCGTACTTATATCTACCGCGAAATGTCACTTGCATCAGACTCGCTGTTTTTCATCAGTGCCATGCTTTTTTCTTCTCCATTCGCCTTCACCGTAGACTTTAAACTCGTAAAATCAATGGCTAAGTACTCAACGATTCCTTTATTCTTCGTCATGAACGTGACGTTAAATTTTGGCTCGCTTGCTAATGCAAGAATAGTGAGGGCATGATAACAGTAGTTGAGCAAGTTTAAAAATAAAATTAATTAATCCTTGCAGACCTCTCGATGGTATTGAGAATATACATTTAACCATCAGTCCCGTCGTAATGGCTGAGTTACTCAATAAATGAAGCCTCCTAGCATTATCTTGCTCCGTTTGATTCCATAGCTGTATGGCGTCTTCATCAATTCAAAATATTAGTAAGCCACGATTGCTAAAATTTGATTATACTGCTTCCAGTTAATTGTTTTATCGGCTAGGCTTCTTCATAGAACTCAATATTTAAGCGCATCTAGCTATTTAGAACGTAACTTAATCATTTAGTTCTCTGATTCAGTAAACAAAACCAATTCAAATCAGCATTTAAAAATGAAAGATAGTTATTAAAAAGCTTCATTGTCAGAGACAACAATGTTTTGAATCAAAAAACTACGCAGATGAACATTGAGTTTAAGAAATTACAATTCTCAGGTTGGTAGAACCTACACCATGGTAAAAGCATCAAATAAGCTGACAGAGTTAAGTATGCCTAACACAAAAGCGATCGTCTAATCGTTCATCATGTAAGGATTGTCTATCTGAACACGGATTAGAAAACCAAACCCCACAAATACTGTAATACCGCTCCATCCGGCTTAATCTGGCAACGATGAAGCCTATACTAGCGAATATTTAAGATTAGGATTATGTATTTAATAGATTCAGTTAATATAATATACTCATTCTCTATGCTGGTAAAAATAATATCTAGTGTCAATGGTAGCTATAATAATATCCCCTAAAAATTGGAATTTTACGCTAAAAATAACCGATTGAATACACAATCAGAATGGAATTTTTCAATGCAAGTATCCGATTTTCATTTTGATCTTCCAGATTCGTTGATCGCACTTTATCCGCAGCCTGAGCGTACCACAAGCCGTCTGCTGCAACTGAATGGTAATACGGGCGAATTAAGCCATAAGCGATTCACCGATATTCTTGATCTTGTTGAGACTGGTGATTTAATGGTGTTTAACAACACCCGAGTTATACCTGCGCGTATGTTTGGCCATAAAGCGTCAGGCGGTAAAATTGAAGTGCTGGTGGAACGCATATTGGATGATAAAATAATTCTTGCACATGTTCGTTCGTCAAAATCACCAAAGTCTGGAACAATATTATTTATGGGTGAAAACAACGCATATGAAGCAGAAATAATAGCACGTCATGACACCTTGTTTGAGATTCAATTCAATGGTGAACAAGTTGTGTTAGATATACTTAACCAAATTGGTCATATTCCCTTGCCACCATATATCAATCGTCTAAACGAAAATGCAGATAAAGAACGTTACCAAACAGTCTACAACGAAAAACCAGGTGCAGTTGCTGCTCCAACTGCAGGTCTCCATTTCGATAACAACATGATGATGGCGCTTAAATCAAAAGGCGTAGACATTGCATTTGTCACGTTACACATTGGAGCGAGCACCTTTCAACCAGTACGTGTCGACAATGTTGATGATCACCTCATGCATGCGGAATATACAGAAGTACCGCAACATGTTGTGAATGCTGTAAATGCTGCAAAAGTTCGCGGTAATCGTGTGATCGCTGTAGGTACAACGTCTGTTCGTTCTCTTGAAAGTGCAGCACAACACTCTAGGAGTGAAGGCACAGAATTAAAGCCGTTTTTTAACGATACTACAATCTTTATCTACCCTGGCTATAAATGGCAACTAGTGAATGCGTTAATAACTAACTTTCATTTGCCGAAATCCACGTTAATCATGTTAGTTTCATCATTTGCGGGTTATGGTAACGTAATGAATGCTTATCAACAAGCAATTGGAAACAACTACCGCTTTTTCAGTTATGGCGATGCAATGTTTGTAACGCGTCAAACCTGGCTGTAATCAAATATCTATGTGCTTAAGTGGCTTTGTTTCCTAATTCAAGTTCATATAGTAAATCCCAACATAATTCACGATTATACAAACGCCTCTGTTTTCAGCATACCCAGCCCGGTCAGCTTATGTAGCGCTTTGATCATGGCGGAGGTTTCTCTAATCTGAGCATCGTGATCCCTTAGGCTCAATGTCCCTCCGAGTAGTTTTTTTAACTCAAAACATTGTCGCCTCTGATAGGGAATGTTTATGGTAGCCATGCCTCATTTTTTAATGCTCACTTGAACCATATAACTTATGGTAATTGACCGCTTAATTACACAGATAATCTCGTTCCCAGAAAGTTATTCCTTTCCTTAGTGGAATGAGCAGAACTGCTCGTTTAATACGTACTATCTCGTAACATTATCTGGTGTCATAAGCACTATCGGCTGATATTTCATTAATTCTTTGATCAGTCTGTTTAAGCAAGTTAGGTAGCATTTCATCATCAGTCACATTTGATGCATTTAACTTAGCAACAATGATTTCATACGTACTTATATCTACCACTCGATGTAACTTTCACCAGACTCGACGGCTAAGTGCTAGATAGTTCCTTTAGTCTTCGTTTTAAACGCGACGTTCACCATTTTAGTTCACTTGCTAATGCATTTATTTTTTTCAATCATGAAACTCAATTATTGATCTACGCTCTAAGCAGCTAAGTTCACGTAAATATTTAGGTTTATAGACAAGCTTAGTACCAAATAACTAACTGGCAGCAGTATAATCAAGCTTTAATCAATCATTGTTCACTAATATTGTAGATTGATGAAGAAGCCATTCAGCTATGGGATCCAGATAGACTAGATAATCATGAAAAACCTCGTTTATTTAGCTATTTAGCCATTACGATAGCTTTCATAATTAAACACGGGTTTTCAATGCTGTGGAAAGGTGCGCAAGAATTCATTAATTTTATTTCTAAACTTACTCAACTGCTGTTGTTATGCCCTTACTATTCATGTATTAGCAAGCCAAAACGGTTAACGTCGCATTCAAAACTCAGACTAAAGGAACCATCCAACACTTAACCAGTGATTTTGCGGTTTAAAAGACTACGATGTAGGCGCATAACAAGCAAAAAGCATGGCCTGACGGTGAAGGGCTACCTACTTGTTCAAACAGTCCCTACCAAAGAGTCAATGAAATATCAGCCGATGGTGCTTACCACACCAGACAATGTCACGAAACCATACGCATTAAACAAGCAATTACATTAATCTCACCCAGACAAGAGCAATTTTCAAAAAACGAGGCTATTCGCGTGATTTAGTGGTGAGTTACCAGAAGCTATATGGTTCAAATAAGCATTGAATTAGGTCTTGTTTCCTAATTCATGTTCAAGTAGCCAATTCCAAAATGATTGATTATTAAACAATCTCTTTTATCATGGCGTAAGTTGCGTTAATCTAAGTATTGTAATCTCTTAAGATCAATATTCTTCTGAGTAGTTTTTTTGACTGAAAACGTCGCCGCCTCTTATAGGGAACGTTTATGGTAACCATGCCTCGTTTTACAATGCTTATTTGAACCATATAACTTCGGATGGCTAACCGCTCAATGCAACTTTCGCCAGACTCATCGTTTTGTATTAGTGTCATGTTTTTTTACTTTCCATTCGCCTCGACCATAGACTTTGCATCCCGCAAAATCAACGACTAAGCACAGGATGGCTCCTTTTTTGTCTTAAACGTAACGTTAACCATTTTGGCCCACTTGCAAATGCATAAATAGTGAGGGCATGACAACAACAATTGAACAAGTTTGAAAACAATATTCATGAATCCCTGCTAGCCTTTCCATAGCATTGAAAATACGCATTTAACCATGCGAACCATCATCATAGCTAAGTCGCTAAATAAACAGGATCTTCCATGATTCTCCGGCTTAGTTTGATCCCGTAGCTGGATGGCTTCTTCATCAATTTAAAATATTGATGATCCGCTATTAATAAAAACTTAATTATACTGCTTCCAGTTGGTTATTCTGTAGAAAACATTTATTCATAGACCTGAATATTTAAGTAAGCCTAGCTGTTTAAAGTGATGATTGAAAAGTTAGTTCCATGATTTAGGAAACAGAGCCCCTTATAGCTCAAATCTTAACTTGATAAAGCGAGTGTGAATGGCGATGAATGCACAGTCCAAGAGACTATTGAAAAATTACAAATTTTTACCTTCCTAATAAGTGACAAGTTTCAGGTTTTTAAACCTGACTCTTTAAGTTGATTAAATATGCGCAGCATATTAAGAGGAATAATTTTACCTCTACACTAGCTTGAAATCACTCCATAGCAAAGCAATCAGATATTCAAAATTAGTAGAAGTGCATAACAAAGTTATTGGTACATTATCGAATGTAAGTATTATCTTTTAGTCCTAATCACTTCATTGACACATGACCCTAAGTTAAGAAACACAGTCTTCATAGAACAATTTTTTAAAATTTTTATTTATGCATGATAGCTTTTTCATACTTTTTCCTCCAAATTTCCTTTTTTTCATGACCTATACGCACACAGTTGTCTACACTTTAAGTCGGATAGATGCTTCAAGAAAAATTACACGTTGGCAAGATATAGAGACTATCAATCAAAAGGCACAAAACAATTCCACGCGCATGTTCAAGTCAACCCTATTAGTTTGGTTGAAGTGAAAATAATTGAAAAAGACCAATGCCACATCTCAGAGTTTAAACATTTACATTTTGAGCAGAGCGGATATGTGACAAATTTAGTTAGTAACCATACTTCAAATAGTAAGCTAGTTCAATGGCAATTACCTTTAGCAAGCGATGACGCTAGAGAACTGCAAAATCTCATTGAGGAAGCAACCGAAGAGTTGGAAATACTAATAAGAAGTCTATGATGCTTTATTTAGTTATGACTATAATCAAAAATGAAGCAAAATACTTTTTAACACATGATTTTTCATGCTTCTGATGCAGCATTTTTTGTTTCCCCACCCACAAAGCATGACAAATCATGCCACGCGTCATCAAAATGTTTTGCATAGCTATTTAGGCGTTAACATTTTTGAAAAATTTGAGTGTTTCGAATAAAATTTATTTAAAAATTTTGATATCATTACAGTAATGAGTTGTTTATCAAGGCACAAACAAGTTTAGAAACTACACTTGAAACTAAGCGTATCTCTGCGGCTTTACTTCCTAATTAGAGCACGGATAAAAAATTTCAACAGGATTCACTATTAGACAATAGCTTTCGTGTTAAGCATACTTAATTTTCAATCAATACTTCAAACAGCGAAACCACTTAAATATTCTGGTCTATGCATAAATTCTACAGAACAACTAACTGGAAGTAGTGTAATAAAGCTTTAATCGATCGTGGCCCACTAACGTTCTAGATTAAGGAATAAGCCATTCAACTATAGAATCAAACTCAGCAGGGTGATCATGGAAGCCTTTGTTTATTCTGTAACCTTAGACATTACGATGTCCCTCATGATTAAATGCATATTTCCAATGTCATTGAAAAATCTGCAAAGACTCGTGAATTTTATTTTTAAATTTACTCAACTACCATTATCATGCATGAGTAAGTAAGTCAAAACAGTTAACATCATAATCAAAAGGCTTTATTTCCTAATTCGAGTTCAAATAGTAAATACCGACATGATTAACGATTAAATAATTGCTTTTATTTTAGACACACCTAGTTCTATCAGCGTATTTAATACTTTTATTATCGTATAAATTTCACTAATCTAAGCATTGTAATCTCTTAAGCTCAATATCCCTACCAGTAGTTTTTTGACTTACAACACTGTCTGGCATCATCAGCACTATTGGCTAATATTTTGCTGATTTTACGGCGGGTCTGTTTAAACAAAGTAGATAATTCTTCTCCGTCAGTCACATGAGATGAAATTTACTCAGCACCAATGATTTCATGTATATTTTTATCTACGTCTAAATGTAACTTGCGCCAGGCTCACCGTTCCCATTAATACCATGTTTTTTACTTTTCATTCTTCTTCATCGTAAACTTTAGGCTCCGTAAAATGAATGACTACATGCTGGATGCTTCCTGCATTTTTCGTTTTGAATGTGACGTCAACCATTTTAACTTGTTTGCTATGCATGAATAATGAGGGCATAACAATGGCAGTTAAATAAGTTTGCAAACAAAATACATAAATCTTTGCAGATCTTTCAATGGCATTGAAAATACGTATTGAACCGCGAGGGCATCGTAATGGCTACGTCACTAAATAAACGAGGGCTCCCAGAATGATCCTGCTTGGTTTGATTCCATAGCTAAATAGCTTCTGCATAAATCCACAATGTCAGTGAACCACTGATTAATTAAAACTCGATTATACTGATTTCAGTTGTTTATTTTGTAGCGAAAATTGTTCATAGACCTAAATATTGAAGTGAGCCTAATTATTTAGTATGTTGCTCGAAAATTTAGCCTCCATATTTAAAAATAAAATAAGTTATTATTAACTTTTTCTAAAAAAACAGCAATGATTCAAGCTAAAAAACTGCTAGAAAGGACATTGAACCTAAGGAATCATCCAACACTTAGCTATTAATTCTACGAGGCTCAAAATCTATAGTGCAAGCGAATAGTTCATTTAACGCAAGTTACATGTAACGGTAGACATAAATACGCATGAAATCATGGCTGCTGAGCTAAGTGCATCAAATGTGACTGAAGATGAAGTGTTACCTAGCTTGCTTAAACAGACTCATTGAAAATCAGCCGATAGCGCTTACGACACCAGACAATCTCACTCATCTCACCAAAAAATTTGAAAACGAGATTATCCGCGTAATTTTGTTGTTAGTTACCAGCAGTTATACGGTTCAAATAAGCAGTGTAAAACGAAGTATGGTTACCATAAACACTCCCCTATCAAAGACGTCAAGGATTCGAATTAAAAAACTACTAGGAGGAACGTCGAGTCTAAGGAATCACAATACTCAACTTAACTAAAACGATACCATGATAAAAATATTAAATAATCTGAAAAAGCTAGGTCTGCCTACAATAAAAACTATTATTTGATCATGTTGAAATCTGTTATTTAAGCTCACATTAAGAAACAAAGTTTATCTCTGCGACTATTTTTTCTTGCCGGAGTGATTTATACATTGTATTAAGTAACTTTGATTAATGTAATCCTAAAACTATAAAATGTAAAATAGACTTCATTTTTGTTCTTTAGGTCATGTTATTTTTTCATTCGAATTCAGATAATTTCTCATGCTAGGATTGACTATCTGAATTCGAATGAAAAAATAAAGCTTTTCTGATGTGCCGTTTAGGTTAATAAACAACATTCTTTCCTCGTTGCTTACGGCTTGTGCTAGGAACCTTCCAAATTTACCGTGTTTTACCTCAAAATTTACGACAGTAAGCATGAATCTTAAACTCGAAGAAAACTATATATGATGCTCTTCTATAAATGATAATGATGATTACCCTTTTCAACACCTGCTGTCTTCCCATAGTATTACTTCTAGTACGATCTATTTTTACAGTCGATATTGCGAGTCAACAAGTTCAATAATAAAAGTTAAATCAAGCATATTATATTTTTCAATATAACAGTAAAATGAATTAAGTTACAATATAATGACGTTCCTTTATAGTATAAAATAAAAGTTATTACCTAATAATCATTATTAATCCTATTATGTAAATACTCATCATTAAATGACCTCAACGTAGAGAACACGAAACATCGTATTCAATGCCTAATGTTTCTAACTATCTATACGAAATTGGACTATTTTGTTTGATATGGAAAAAATTTATCAATTCCTTGTTTTAGCTAGTGTTTTCTTTTATTGGCTCCTTATTGCATCTGTCACAATTCGCGTGGTATTAAAACGTCGCGCTTTGGGTGTGTCTATTGCCTGGTTAATGATCATTTATATCGTTCCGATTGCCGGTATCATCCTCTATTTGCTTGTTGGAGAATTAAATTTAGGAAAAAAACGCGTAGAACGCTTTCGTGCGATGTACGAGCCTTATCGATGTTGGATGACATCGCTCGACGAATACAAAACTGATCATCCACAACATCAAAATCTTTTCTCTAAACCTATTCACAATTTGTGCTTCATGCGAGCGGGTATTCCTGCATTAGTAGGAGACCAATTATCACTGCAAAGCGAAACAGCAACCATACTAAAATCCATTGCAAGTAATATTGAAAATGCCAGTAAGTCAGTAAACATGGTTTTCTATATTTGGCAGCCAGGAGGGCGCGCGGATAATGTAGCAGAAGCCGCTTGTAACGCAGCAAAACGTGGAGTAACAGTGCGTATAATGCTTGATTCTGCTGGCAGCAAAGCATTCTTTAAAAGTCACTGGCCAGATCAAATGCGAAAAGCTGGGGTTGAGTTAATCGAAGCCTTGGCGGTTAGTCCACTACGTATGTTTCTGCGACGCTTAGATATCCGTCAACACCGTAAAATTGTCATTATAGACAATAAAATTGGCTATACAGGTTCAATGAATATGGTAGACCCACGTTTTTTTAAACAGGATTCAGGCGTAGGTCAATGGGTAGATATTATGGTTCAAGCAAAAGGTCCTTCTGTTCCTTTATTGAACAGCATATTTGCTTGGGATTGGGAAGTAGAAACAGGACTACGTTACTTACCTGATTTATCAGAATATTCTTTTATCAAACAACATACCCATGGCAATTATGCAGCACAAATAGCTCCTTCAGGACCTGATATGCCTGATGGTATCATTCAGCAAATACTAATGTTATCTATTCACCAAGCGAAAAAAAGCATTACGATAACAACACCTTACTTAGTTCCAAGTGAGTCATTATTAGATGCACTACAAACCACCGCCCAACGTGGTGTGCCTGTGAACATTATTATTCCAGCGAAAAATGATAGCATAATGGTGGATTGGGCCAGTAAATCATTTTTCACTGATTTATTACGCACTGGTGTAAATATTTATCGATTCCATGGTGGTTTCTTACATACTAAATCTGTAATGATCGATGAATCTTTTTGTCTAATTGGTACCGTAAACTTAGATATGCGTAGCTTATGGTTAAATTTTGAACTAACCATATGTATTGATGCTCCTGATTTTTGTAAAGATTTGATTTCTCTTCAACAAACCTATATAGCTCACTCTACAATAGTTGTACTACAAGAATGGCAAAATCGTTCGGTGTTAAATCGTCCAATTGAACAGTTTTTTTATATGTTTAGTCCGCTATTGTAAAATATATACGGTTTTGTTTTTTAATTCGAGTTCAGATAGCAGATCCCAAGATGATGAACTATTAAATGATTGTTTTCGTATTGATTAAGGTAACTAATATATATTAGTCAGAAAAGTAACCACCTAAGACTGCTAATATAACTACTAGTTGATAGAAAAACTAGGTAATTATTATACCATTATGATTGAGACACTTCGACATAATGAAATGTTGTCTTCTAGGTATGTAATTAAATTGTTCATAGAACTCTCGTGCACCACTGTTACCAATATTCACTTCCAAAGTAATGGCGTGGCAACCTTGTTTTACTGCATGGTCTTCCAGATTAGGCAGTACATGTGAGCCAATGCCTTGGCGCCGCCAATCTTGTGACAAATAAATTTGGTCAATAACGGCAATATGGCCACCAAATTCGATGCTGAAACTATAACATACCACGATAAATCCAATGATTTCGCAAATGTCTTCACTTTCTAACTTAATGAGAAATACTTCACCTTGAGCTGGATGTGAAAGCAGGAAAGTAAAAGCTGATGTCACGTGCTCTACATCGAATGAAAGAGCTTCATAGTCATGCATTTCTTTGGATAGGTCCAAAAGACGAGACATTGAATCAATGGAATGTAGTAACAATGATACGTTCATGGTTTCTTCCCTGATCGATATGTTAAACTGTAACAGATTATAATCACAAATTAGAAGACTTAGAATTAGGCTATTGTTGAACTGTTAAGTTCAACATCTCTTAGTTATACAACGGGGATAACAAAGGTACACTTGCGTGGAACGTTCTTTTCTATCAATTCAAAAAATATTTATAGTTTATAAAACTATCCTAAATTATTACAAAATCAAGCCCCTCCAATACATATTAGTCTGAAATACAATCAATTGAATATGTAACCATAAAATAACTCAGTACCAAAACGTTCAGGTACTCAAAATCAACGGAAATGCATGTCCTGGCTTAAGTGTGGTTCAACTGCTATTAGGGATAGCAACCTTTTAAATACGGAAACTCATACATACGTAGTCACTGAGCACTGAAAATAACTAAATTAAAAGCACTATTTTTGGACAAAATAATATATGAATTACCATTTTTCTGTGTGCATTGAAATTTTTACTTCTTTCTCAGATCTAAGAGAGTAATAATGTGCCTGTAATATGCAAGTACTTTGAATTATGTGAGATAAAACATTATGAAATTTAAACAACTACTTACTGGTGTCATGCTGACTACAATTATATTCTCTCTGTGGGCATAAACTCGAAAAGGATAAACAAACGGACAATCAGTGAGATTATGCCAACAATACCATTTAGAAGTTCAGAGAGTGAAGATTTTTCCAGCTGATAGTCTTTACAGAGTACTAGCCAGTAATAATATTTTTTACACAAATAAAAGCACAACTAACTTTTTTTATGACTAATTATTGTATAATACACTAACTAATTCTATTAATCTAATGGAGATTATCACTTCGAAACGCAATGAAACCGTGTTGGAAGCAGTTAACATTGAAGAGGAACTGATTGTTTACCCTGCGAAAGACGAAAAATATATCATAAATATATTTACTAACACCATATGCGGATACTGCATGAAACTACATAGAGATATGAGACAATATAATGATTTGGACATTACGGTTAATTATCGTGCATTTCCTTCCTCTAGTAAAGTGTACATCAAATATGGGTCAAATAAGTGCCATTTGGTGTGCAGTTGACAGAATGACTGGAATGAATAAAGCAAAAAAGATAATTATAATAAAAACAGTGACCAGTGTACTAACTTAATCCTCCGTCATATGACATTGAGTGATTCTATGAGTGTAACAGGTACACCAACCATGTTACTATAACATTGATCTTTGCTATCTGGTTACTTACCTACTAAACAACTTTTTCAAGTGCTATACTCAATTAATTTGGAGATACAAACTCAAACACCTAAAAGTTATTAGTTATTCTAGACATTAAAAACTTGCAAGCTCTCAAAAAAGCACATTTACAATGTTTTTCATAGTTTTCTGTGCAGTCAACGTTGTTTCTTTCCTATTCATTCATCATTTTTCATAGTTACTATATCACATTAAGATTTGGGCTCATACATTCAAGTAATTAATCGTGATTTAAAAACTATACTCCAGTTCAATTATGTACTAGTAACTTTATCATGTCTTTCCACTAACTTCGAGTACCCGATCATTTTAGACATATTAAATATATTTAAAACTTTGTTTGCTACACCAGGGAACTAAATGATTAATTTACGCTCTAAATAGTGAAGCTTATTTAAATATTCAATCTCTGGATGCACTTAAATAAAAATAACTAATTAAAAGCCATATGATCAAGCTTTAATTAATCAAGACTCACCAACATACTGCATTGATAAAGAAGCCATTCAACTATGACGCCAAACTAAGCGGAGTAATCATAGAAGAGCTCGTTTATTGAGCAACTTAATTACTACAGCTCTCATGGTTAAACGCGTATTTTCAATGCAATTGAAAAGTATACAAAAATTCATTAATTTCATTTTCATGCTTACTCACACAGAGCCCTTAAAACGATTCAACCAAAAAATAATTGAATACTCAAAATCAAAGCAGATGCATAATAAAGTTATGAGTACATTAATTGAATGTAAGTATGACCCTTAAATTACAATCGACTTATTGAGTGCATGATCCCATCGTTGAATCTCAATGATTTCTTAAGTAGAGTCACAACATATTAGCCATGATAATCTGACTGACATTTAATTTTAACACTTTAACAATAACAAAATTTTAAATCATAATATCCGCAAACATATGAAAGAACTGATATTTATGATTACCTGTTGATAAGTAGTGTATACTGTACTCACAAATAATAAAATTATTATATAGCGTATTATTAATAATAAATATCATTAATTTAAAAAAAAGAGCAGACACTATCTGCTCTTTTTGATATATGTTAAGTGATTTTTAAAGTAACTTATTTGACCAGTCTAATTTTGTTCGTAGTGTTTTGTAATAGCTGTAATTTTTAGGATGAATAAGCTTTAAAAATGAAGGGCTGCGGAAGATATGCACCTCATCTCCAGGGTTAACTGGCAATAAAACTTGACTGTCGCAACTGGCTTTAAGCATGCTGCCATTGTCTGGTGAGATGACAAGTTTAATATGACAAGTCGCATCCACCACCAGCGGTCTGCTCGATAGCGTATGCGGGAACATTGGTACGAGAGAAATCGCTTCAAGACCGGGTGATAGAATAGGACCACCACCAGACAAACTATAAGCAGTTGAACCTGTGGGCGTAGCAATAATAAGCCCATCCGAGCGTTGAGAAAAGGCAAAATTATCATCGATATACACATCAAATTCAATCATATGAGCAACTTGTCCTTGATGTAAGACGACCTCATTGAGGGCCGCATTATGACTTTTAACCTTCCCATGACGATGAATTTCAACCTCCAGTAAAAAACGATATTCTTCTATATATTCATTTGCAAGAACAGAAGACAGTAAGGTCTGATAATCGTCCGGATCTATATCGGTAAGAAAACCAAGCTTGCCGCGATTTACACCAATTACAAAAATATTGAAATGCGATAAAACGCGCGCTGCACCAAGCATGTTACCGTCACCACCAATGACAATAGCAAGTTCGGCTTTTTCACCTAACGAAAGTAAATCGTGGAAATCCTGCGCAGGGATATTTACGTCATTATTAAGCCGATTGTCGACTAAGGTTCGATAGCCATG
The DNA here is from genome assembly GCF_002381345.1 of Candidatus Enterovibrio altilux. GTDB lineage: Bacteria > Pseudomonadota > Gammaproteobacteria > Enterobacterales > Vibrionaceae > Enterovibrio > Enterovibrio altilux. The sequence goes on along the minus strand of NZ_CP020660.1, from coordinate 1,450,614 downwards.
AGCAGTTAGCCAATTATACAGACTTTCATGGGTTGCAACGGATTGTGAATTTCTTGGTTTTCCAACCAGAGCTATTGTTTTAAAACGCTTTGACATTTCATTGACCCTGCACTATTTAGAGACTCGATTATAATTGAATAACAAAAATTTGTCGTACTTTGCTATTAATGAGACCTGAAAACGCAAGCAAGCGTCTAATAGTAAATTATGTTTAAATTTACTCTCTAACTCTGAATTAAGGAACAAAAGGCATGCTAAACACTAGATCGCAGTTTAACTTAACGATATTCAGCCATATCAAAAATTAATGCATTCACATAGTCTAAAAATATATATAAAAACTAACGTATATCTTAATTACATTATCAGGTCTCATTATTGGAACAATGTAAAAAGTAGACCTAGGATTATATAAGTGGAAAATTATTTAGGATCCCTTTGATGCTGTTACCGAAAAGTAATTCAGATAAACGAGCAACGATTCTAATCGTTGACGATACTCCGGAGAATTTAATTTTCGTCAGTGAAATGTTAAAAGACAAGTACGAAGTCAAGGCTGCAACCAACGGCAAAACTGCGTTAGCAATAGTAGAAAAATTTTCTATTGACCTCATATTATTAGATGTTGTAATGCTAGGCATGGACGGGTATGAAGTTTGTCGTAAGATCAAAACACAAAAAATGGCACAAGATATCCCTATAATATTTTTAACATCTAAATCCAAATTAGAAGATCAGGAGTTCGGATTTTCCGTGGGTGCGGCAGACTACATCAAAAAACCAATGAGCCCACCAATAACCATGGCCCGCATCAAGATCCACCTTGCAAATAAAGCGTCTCAAGATTTTCTCCATAATCAAAATGAATTTTTAGAAGCCGAAGTTCAACGCCGAGTCAACGAGTTGAGCGTGATTCAAGATGTAACAATCAATGCGTTAGCAAGCCTAGCGGAAACGCGCGATCAAGAAACCGGGAACCACATTGTTAGAACGCAATACTATGTAAAAATTCTTGCTGATCAACTTTATCTCCGAGGTAAATACACTGAAGTAGTCACGCCTGAATACATTACTATGGTATTTAAAACCGCTCCACTTCATGACATAGGTAAAGTGGGTATTCCAGATGCTATTTTACTTAAACCAGGCAAATTAACAGCAGAGGAATTTGATATCATGAAGTCGCATGTCAAGTTGGGTTACGATGCCATCACGAAAGCAGAAAAAGAGGTGGATGCGGAGTACCCATTTTTAAATACGGCAAAAGAAATTGTACTTGGACATCATGAAAAATGGGACGGTTCTGGGTACCCAAAAGGACTGAGTGAAAAGGATATACCACTCAGTGCACGTTTAATGGCTATCGCAGATGTATTCGATGCACTAGTCAGTAAACGTGTTTACAAAGTGGCAATGTCTCACGATGAAGCATTTGAAATTATCCGCGAAGGACGTACCACTCATTTTGACCCAATGTTAGTTGACCTGGTCTTTGATATGAAAAAGGAATTTATTTATATCGCAAAAATATACGAAGATTAACTGACAATTAACTATATTCCGTTGCCTATCATAAAAATGATAGCGGCCCAATGCATTATTCACACATTACTGCTTTTGTGTAGCTTGGTTCCCTCATTCGAATTCAGATAGCAGGTTCCAGCATGAGTAACTATTAGACTATTGTTTAATTGTTACTCATGCTGGAACCTGCTATCTGAATTCTAGTTAAAAAATAAAATAGATCTAAAATATGCTTTTAAATTACTCAAAAAATCAAGTATTTATACTAATTATAAATATATAATATGCTTATTTTATTATTATGTGGCTCTTAATATTAGTTCAATCAAAACAATATAAACGATTACAAATCAAACGAGATCTTTTATCTACTCTTAAGCCTTACCCTCTTCAAAGAGTTATTTTAATAGACTAAAAATTCATTATTTACACATATTTAATGCTGTTTTTTGTTGCTTCAGCTTATAGCTTGGCTAAAATTCATATTTTTTCAACTATAATGTTGATACGTTAAACGTGGATCTTTAATAAATAAGTAATTTATCAAAATTAAGCCTCATAATAATTTATTAAAAATACGTATAATAAAATGCAGCAATATTATTTTTTGCATTTTTATTGATTTGGAGGTTGTCTTGAGCCAGTCCGCGCTCTTAGTCCTAGAAGATGGAACTATATTTCACGGTGAGTCCATTGGTGCTGATGGTTCTGCTGTTGGTGAAGTTGTTTTCAATACCTCGGTGACAGGATATCAAGAAATTCTCACTGATCCTTCCTATTCTCAACAGATTGTAACATTTACTTACCCTCATATTGGCAACACAGGTACTAATATCGAAGATGAAGAGTCTTCAAAAATTCATGCACAAGGTTTGGTAATTCGTGATATTTCTCTCATTGCTTCCAATTTTCGCAGTCAACAACCACTTTCTGATTATCTGAAATTTCAAAATATCGTTGGCATTGCTGACATTGATACCCGTAAATTAACACGCCTACTTCGTGAAAAAGGTGCTCAAAATGGTTGTATTGCTGCAGGTAATAACTTAAATGCAGCATTAGCATCAGTGAAAATACAGGCATTTTTAGGTCTCACAGGCATAGATTTAGTAAAAAAAGTGACGACAGCACAAGCGTATGAATGGAAACAAGGTTCTTGGACGCTAGAGAATGGTATACCAGAAGCAAAAGACAGCAGCACATTTCCATATCATGTTGTTGTTTATGATTTGGGCGTAAAGCGCAACATTCTATGCATGTTAGTTGATCGGGGTTGCCGTTTAACCGTGGTACCTGCGCAAACATCTGCAGACGATGTGCTGGCAATGAATCCTGATGGTATATTCTTGTCTAATGGTCCCGGTGATCCAGCACCATGTACTTACGCAATTGAAGCAACTACAGTATTACTAGAAACAGGCATTCCAGTTTTTGGTATCTGCTTAGGTCACCAAATTCTTGCTTTAGCGTCTGGTGCACAAACAATGAAAATGAAATTTGGTCACCATGGTACTAATCATCCAGTTAAAGACTTGGACCGCAATGTTGTCATTATTACCTCTCAAAACCACGGTTTTGCAGTAGATGAAATGACATTGCCTGCTAATTTACGAGCTACTCACATATCACTATTTGATAGCTCTTTGCAAGGCATTCACCGCACAGACATACCAGCATTCAGTTTCCAAGGGCATCCAGAAGCAAGCCCTGGTCCGCATGATGCAGCACTATTTTTTAATCATTTTATAGAACTTATTAAGCAACATCGCGCGTAATGCAGAGTAGCAAAGAATGCCAAAACGTACAGACCTGAAAAGTATACTTATTCTAGGTGCTGGTCCAATTGTGATTGGTCAGGCGTGTGAGTTTGACTACTCAGGCGTGCAAGCTTGTAAAGCGTTGGGGGAAGAGGGTTACCGCATTATTTTGGTTAACTCTAACCCCGCAACAATCATGACCGACCCTAAAATGGCAGATGCAACATACATCGAACCTATACAATGGGACGTAGTACGCACCATTATTGAAAAAGAACGTCCAGATGCAGTGTTGCCTACTATGGGTGGTCAAACCGCACTGAATTGCGCATTAGCTCTTGAAAAACACGGCGTTTGTGCAGAATTCGGTGTAGAAATGATCGGAGCCACTGCTGATGCGATTGATAAAGCCGAAAATCGCTCACGCTTTGACAAGGCGATGAAGTCTATTGGCTTTGCATGTCCTAATGCAGATACTGCGAAATCAATGATAGAAGCTTACAAAGTTTTAGATATGGTTGGTTTCCCTTGTATCATTCGTCCTTCGTTCACAATGGGTGGCACAGGAGGTGGGATTGCATATAATAAAGAAGAATTTGAAGAAATCTGTCATTGTGGTTTAGATCTATCTCCAACTAACGAACTATTGATTGATGAATCTCTGATCGGATGGAAAGAATATGAAATGGAAGTTGTTCGTGATAAAAATAATAATTGTATAATCGTTTGTACTATCGAAAACTTTGACGTGATGGGTATTCACACCGGTGATTCCATCACTATTGTGCCAGCTCAGACTCTGACGGATAAAGAATACCAATTAATGCGCAATGCATCTTTCGCGATTCTGCGTGAAATTGGTGTTGAAACAGGTGGTGCAAACGTGCAATTTGGCATCAATCCAAAGAATGGCCGTATGGTTATCATTGAGATGAATCCGCGGGTGTCTCGATCATCAGCATTAGCATCAAAAGCAACAGGCTTCCCTATTGCGAAAATAGCAGCAAAACTGGCTGTTGGTTTTACTCTTGATGAATTGATGAATGATATTACTGGCGGTACAACTCCAGCATCATTTGAACCTACCATAGACTATGTTGTTACAAAGATCCCTCGCTTTAATTTTGAAAAATTTGTGGGTGCAAATGACCGTTTAACCACACAAATGAAATCTATCGGTGAAGTGATGGCGATTGGTCGTAACCAACAAGAATCACTGCAAAAAGCTTTGCGTGGACTAGAAGTTGGCGTAACAGGCTTTGACGAAATGGTTCTTTTGGATGCACCTGATGCACTAACTAAAATTCGTCATGAGCTTAAAGATGCAGGTGCAGAGCGCATTTGGTATATTGCAGATGCATTTCGTGCTGGTATGTCAGTTCCTGATATCTTCAAGTTAACGAATATTGACAGCTGGTTCTTAGTCCAGATTGAAGAAATCGTAAAACTAGAAACAAAAATCAAAAAAAATGGATTTACTGGTCTTAATAAAGATGTATTGCGTAAGCTTAAGCGTAAAGGTTTTGCAGATGCTCGTCTGAGCAAATTACTTGATGTCAGTGAAAGCGAAATACGCAAGCTACGTGACCAATTCAACATTCATCCTGTCTATAAGCGTATAGATACCTATGCAGCTGAATTTCCTTCTAATATTGCTTACATGTACAGTACATACGATGAAGAATGTGAGTCGAACCCAACAGACCAAAATAAGATCATAGTTTTAGGCGGCGGACCAAACCGTATTGGCCAAGGTATAGAATTCGACTATTGCTGTGTTCACGCATCATTAGCGCTTCGTGAGGACGGTTATGAAACTATCATGGTTAACTGTAACCCGGAAACTGTTTCTACTGACTATGATATGTCAGACCGTTTGTACTTCGAGCCGGTAACACTGGAAGATGTACTGGCGATTACACGTGTAGAGAAACCCAAAGGCGTTATCGTTCAATATGGCGGTCAGACCCCACTGAAACTTGCACGAGAACTTGAAATGGCGGGGGTGCCAATCATTGGGACTAGTCCTGACGCAATAGATCGAGCAGAAAATCGTAAACGTTTTCAGACTGCTGTTAACCACCTTGGTTTAAAAACTTCAGAAAACGACACGGCAACTACCGTAGATCAAGCTATTGAAAAATCAAAAAAAATTGGTTTTCCATTGGTGGTGAGGCCGTCTTATGTTCTGGGTGGCCGTGCAATGGAAATTGTGTATGACGAAAACCATCTACGTCATTATTTCATAGAAGAGGTTAGCGCTTCTAATGAATCACCAGTACTGCTAGATCGTTTTCTTGATGATGCGATTGAAGTTGATGTTGATGCTATTTGTGATGGTTACCGTGTTGTGATTGGCGGTATCATGGAGCATATCGAACAAGCTGGTGTTCATTCTGGTGATTCTGCATGTTCACTACCTGCTTATACATTAAGCCAAGTAATTCAGAGTATTATACGTCAACAAGTTAAAAAACTGGCATTTGAATTGGGTGTGCGTGGATTGATGAACACGCAGTTTGCTGTGAAAGATAATGAAGTTTATTTAATCGAGGTAAACCCACGGGCAGCACGCACGATTCCTTTCGTTTCGAAATCAACAGGGGTTCCATTAGCTAAAATTGCCGCACGCGTCATGGTGGGTCAGTCTCTTGAATCTCAAGGTTTTACACAAGAAATTATTCCACCGTATCATTCAGTAAAAGAGGTGGTTCTGCCATTTAATAAATTTCCTGGTGTTGACCCACTATTAGGCCCAGAAATGCGCTCTACTGGTGAAGTGATGGGCGTGGGTGATACTTTCGCGGAAGCTTTTGCTAAAGCCGATTTGGGTTGTGGTAAAAAGTACAGCGCAAAAAATCGAGCACTCTTGTCTGTTCGCAACAATGATAAACAACGTATTGTTGATTTGGCCAAGAAGCTTATCAAACTTGGTTTTAAATTAGATGCAACGCATGGCACCGCAGTCGTTCTGGGTGAAGCTGGTATAAATTTTCGCTTAGTTAACAAGGTACATGAAGGTCGTCCGCATGTTCTGGACCGCATAAAGAACGGTGAGTACAACTACATTGTGAACACAACGGAAGGTCGCCAAGCAATTGAAGATTCAAAAGTGCTTCGTCGAGGTGCTCTTGCTAAAAAAGTGAATTACACCACAACACTAAACGCAGCATTCGCAACCTGTATGGCATATGCAGCAACGAATCTGTCGAAAGTGAACTCTGTACAAGAGCTTCACGAACGCATTGCTAAAAAATACGTAAAAATGTAATTTTTTAAAAACACTGTAAAAAGATAATCAATAAGATTGATAGAGGACTTACTTTGCTAATCATCTTATTACCAGCCATAATAACCGGCTTTTTTGTACCTCTAAATTATTCGGTTACGCTCTAAACAGCTAGATTTACTTGAATAGTTCGGTCTACGGATCCAATTTAATTGTATTGCAATGACATTTTGGATTGATGCAATAGCCATCCAACTATGGCATTAGATTAAGCAAAATAATTATAAATAATCTAGTTTATTTAGCTACTTAGCCATTACGATGGTTTTATAGTAAAACGTGTATTTTTAATGCAATAAGAGGTCTATAAGGATTCCTGAATTCTGTTCTGTCGCTTACTCAACTACCATGATCATGCCTTTATTATTCGAACATTAGTAAGAGAGCTCAAATGATTAATGTCGTGTTCAAGACAAAGATTAATGGAATCATTGCGCCTGATGCAAATTACATTTAGTCGTAGACATAAACCATACATGAAATCATTGCTGCTAGGTTTAATTTATCAAATGTAGATAACACTTTTAACATGATTCACCATTAGACAATTGCTTTCATTTCAGCTATAATAGCTTATTTAATGTTTTTATCATTGCATTGATTAAGTCAATCTAGGCATTATAATCTCTCAAACTCAATGTTCTTCGAGTAGTTTTTAATGTAAAATATTGTTTCCTCTGATAAAGAACGTTTATGATAACTATACCTCGTTTTCCATGGTTTATTTGAACCGTATAACTTCTGGTAACTGACCGTTAAATTATGCATATGACCTTACTCTCAGACAGTTACTCCTTTTCTTAGAAGAATGAATGAAACAACTCGTTTAATACAAACAGTTCCATAATATGGTTTAGTGCCGCAAACTCCTTCGCCTTATATTTTATTGATTTTTCAACGGGATCTGTTTGAGTAAATCAGATAGTCTTTCATCGCCAGTTACATTTAATAAACTTAACTCCGCAGCAATAATCTCATTCACATTCCTATCTACCGCTAAATGTAACTTGCGTTAAGCTCGCTGTTTCTCATCAGTGCCATGCTTTTTTACTTACCATTAACTTTCATCGTAGACTTTTAACCCCGTAGAATCAGTGACTAAGTGATAGATAACTTCTTTAGTCTTCGTTTTAAACTTGATGCTGACCATTTTAGCTCGCTTGTTACTGCATGAATAATGGGGGGTATAATAAGAGCAAGTTAGCAACTTTGAAACATAATCAATGAATTTTTGCAAACCTCTGCTCAGCATTAAAGATACACATTTGACCATGAAAACCATTACAATGGCTCAGTCACTAAATAAACGGGGTCTTCACAATGACTCTGCTTAATTTGATCCCATAGCTGAATGACTTTTTCATTAATTTAAAGTATTAATGAGCCACAATTGATTTAAGCTTAATTATAGGGCTTCCAGTTAGTTATTTTATCGTGAATCCTATTCAAACCTGCACTTTTAATTTGCATTTCTTTGCGGCTTTGTTTCCTAACTCAAGTTAGAATAGAAAATCCCAACATGATTAACGATTAAACAAGCGCTTTTGTTTTAGGCATACCTAGCCCGGTCAACTTATTTAATGCTTTTATCATGGTTTTGGTTTCAATAATCTGAGTTGCGTGCTCCCTTAAGCTCGATGTTCCTCCCAGTAGTTTTTTGACTCTAACCTTTGCTGTCTCTGCTAGGTCACGTTTATGGTAACCAGCTTTATTTCCTACATAAGGGAACTAAATTTTCAATCAACACTCTAAACAGTGAAGTTAACTTAAATATTCAGGTCTATGAACAATCTTCGCTATAAAACAACTAACTGAAAGCGGCATAATAACGCTTAAATCAATCATGGTTCACTTACATTATTAAGTGATGAATAAGCTATTTAGCTATGGCATCAAACGAAACAGAATAATCATGAGAGACCTCGTTTATTTAGCATCTTAGCTACTACGACGTCCTTCATAGTTAAATCCGCATTTTCAATACTATTGAGAAGTCTGCACGAATTCATTACTTCTGTTCGTAAACTTGCTTAACTGTCATTATCATGCCCTCACGATTCATGCCTTAACAAACGAGTCCGACCGATTAACGTCACGTTCAAGATAAAGAATAAAGAAAACGCCCAGCTCTTAGCCATTGGTTATACGGGCTCAAAGCCTACGGTGAAGGAGAATGAAAGGTAAAAAAGCATAGCACTGATAGAAAACGGTAAATCTTCTGCGAGTTACATTTAGTGGTAGATATAAATACGCATGCAATCATTGCTTTTAAGTTTAGTGCATCAAATATGATTAACAGTGAAATGCTATCTAACTTTTTCAAACAAACCCGCCAAAAAATTAATAAAATATAAGCTGATGGTGCTTACGATATCAGGAAGTGTTATTAAACAGTGCATATTAAACAAGCAGTTTTCTCATTCCATGAAAAAAAGCAATTTTTTGGGAACAAGATTACCCGCGTAATTTAGCGGTCAGTTTCCAGAAGTTATACAGTTTAAATTAGTCTTGAAAAATGAAATATAGTTACCATAGACGCTTCCTATTAGGGGCGACAATGTTTTGAGTTAAAAAACTACTAGGAGGAACATTGAACTTAAAAAATTAAATGCTCAAATTAGCCAAACTTACGCCATAATAAAAACATTAGATAAGCTAACTGAGCTAAGTCTATCTAACACGAAAATAATTATCTAATAATGAATCATGTGGAAATTTACTATCTGAATTCAAATTCAATCTTAATTTACTGACAAAAGTAGTACTTAACATCAACAACAGCCCCTTCAAAAAAACAAGTATATTATGCTAAGTTGAATCTAATAAATACATGATTAAATGAAAAACCACGTGCTCTTAAACGAGTTACTATTAGCTTGATGGTTGTTTTTTTATTTTACGATAATCAGCAACGGATAGCCTTTAGACTTACCTTTATCGGAGTAACATCTTCACTGGATGTATATATGTAACTCTTTAGACCAAATACATCATCACATGAAACAATTGCACTTACATTTTCTAGTTCAGCTTGATGAATTAACTCTCAATCAATAAAATTACTGTATATTATTTTTTCAAAAATAGACAAGCAACACTACATATGGTGATACAAATATTTATATTAAACTGGCACTAAATCGTGCATAAATATCATTTCTTTGTAGATAAATTCAAGACGACCCACTGCACTCGTGGCAAAATATAACATGACCCTCCTAAACGAATACACTAACGTGAAGTAACATTACATTAACTACCAAATGAAGCAATAGATCATTATTTAGCAACTAACAATAAAAAATCACAACAAGTATGCACACCGTGACTTACGACTTACATTATTCATTATTGACCAGCTAAACGCATCTCCCGTTCAGCTTCGGTCAATGAAGCTAAAAACGAATCTCTTTCAAAAATACGCGTCATGTATATTTTTACTTCTTGTGCGCCTAACATTCCAAGTTCTATCCCCATTATAGGCAAACGCCACAATAATGGAGCTAAATAACAATCAACCAAGCTAAATTCTTCACTCATAAAGAAGTGATACTCAGCAAATACAGGAGCTAACGCAAGCAGTTCTTCACGTAGTTGACGACGTGCTGCATCTGCTTCTACCGCATTACCTTTTTCAATTTTTTCAACTAACGTATACCAGTTACGTTCAATGCGGTACATCATCAGACGGCTATTACCACGGGCCACAGGGTAAACCGGCATTAAAGGAGGATGTGGGAAACGTTCATCCAAATATTCTATAATAATATTCGCATTATACAACGCTAATTCACGGTCAACTAAAGTAGGGACCGAATTATACGGATTTAGATTCAGAAGATCCTCTGGCAGGTTATTAGGATCAACAAGCTCAATTTCATAGGTTACTCCCTTCTCTGCAAGAACGATGCGAACCTGATGGTTATACATGTCTGATGCGTCAGAATACAACGTCATCACCGAGCGTTTATTGGCAGCAACAGCCATTAACTCCTCCAGAATATTGCATCATGAAAAAAAACAATGGGAGCTCTTGCCCCCATTATGGATCAATAATTCATTAGATTAACCGATCAATGCACATCACGCCAATATTCTTTCTTAAGCAAAATCGTCAATATAAGGAAAATCAAGAAGAAACCAATAACCCAATAGCCTATTTGTTCGCATTTTAACTTATTTCGCTCACCAGAATACTCGAAAAAATTAGTTAAATCACGCATTGCATCATCATATTCTTCAGAGCTAAGAGCATGATTACTAAGTGATATGAAACCAACAAATTCATCACTTATCTTGCATCGACCATTACGGACTTGTACTGTTTCACAGGAGTTCCATGAAATTTTTTTAGCACATGCGACATACCACATTTAAAAAATAGTATTATTCACACCAAATGGGCGAGATGAATACTCATAAAAAAAACTCAGATATGTATAAATTCAATCAGTTTCACGAATACGAGCAACTAGTGTTAAATCAGATGCAGGTCCACCAAAAAATATTATTACATCTGATGGAATGATAATATTTTTTATTAAATCACCAATTTTAGTATATTTACCAAACACCAAATGCTCCATCATTAACTTTTTGGAAATGTCTAGATGATCCGCGACACGCTCATAATGCTGCTATTGCATCGCATGACAGCCGAAACAATAATTCATGAATAGCTTTATACCATTTTACAAAGAGACCTTATTTGATAAATCATTATTCGCAGAATTTGAATGCATATTATCGCCTGCAGCGAGTACCAGAGAAGGAAAAAAGCAAAAAAATTATTTTAAAATGTATAATGTATCCTCTCCGCTAATCGTTTTGTCATTTCATTTTTGTTGTAAATGTACAGGAGCACGAAGAACATAAAGTACCCAAAGTTGCAGATCTAAGCTAATAAGATATAAAATTCATTGTTGGTAAGGTGCTTAACATGCCCAACGCAATAAAAGATATAACAAATTAAATAATATTTATTAAGTGTAATTTACTACGATGGTAATAAGAGCGTACTTCACAACGATCAAGCCAAGGCAGTAAAAATAGCGCTGCGATTGACAAACCCATAAGAATAACACCCGTTAGTTTATCTGGAACAGCATGTAAAATTGCATAGAAGGGCAGAAAATACCAAACTAATGCAATATGATCAGGCGTTTTGATTAGATTAGCCTCTTTAAAATTAGGTAGTTCAAACAAATAACCATCCATCTCCAGATTGAAGAATATCACGGAAGCAAACAAAATACCAAAGCCCGCGACACCAACCCAATCCTTCACTCTTCCATAAGGATGAAAAGAAACAGACTCAATAATACCATATTTCGTAGCATCGTATTATAAAGTACAAACTGCATAGCGTAAGCTTTCTCTTTCGGTCCTTTTGGAAATTTCGTTTCGATACCACCAGAGTTATTAGAACTCACTTCATGAAGTGCCAAAATATGCAACCTAATTAAAGGTAAAATAACACTCGGTAAAGCAATAATGTGTAACGCAAAGAAACAATTAAGTATTGCTCCTGAGAGCACATAACCCCCAGAAATCCATAGCTTTAAATCGTCACCAGTAATTGGAATCACACCAAACAGTTAGATGATAACCTGAGCACTCCCGTAAAACATTTGCCCCAAGAAAGCAAATAACTAATAGAAGATTCAGCCATCTATGCCAAGAGGATAAACATACCAAAAAGCCACAGCAGCTCACGTGGCTTCTGACACGAACCGTACGTCAAAGCACAAAACATGTGCAGGTAAATACCGACAAAGAATGCACATGCAACCGTTGAATGCATGTGTCTAAACAGCCATCCATATTCGACATCACGCATAATATGCTCAACAGAAGCAAAAGTACATTCTACCGACAGATTATAATGCATGGTTAACCAAATGCCAGTCAATAGCTAGTTCACTAATATCAGCATAGCTATGAAAACAAACAAGTACCAAAATTACAGTTATTAAGTATTGGATATCAAGATAAATGCTTTTTATATGCATCCATAACCGGGAAACGTTTTTCAATTCAATTCAGTAAATTACCCATCTGCACCCACTAAAATACGGTTATAATGAAGATATATATACGAAAAAATAACCAAATTTAGTTGCGTCGGAACGCTCTGGAATACACGACCAGCCACATCAAACTTCGCACCATAACACCTTAAATTTGCTCTCCAAACTATCAGGGAGATATGTTGGTGAGCATCCAAAATGTATACATAGATCTATTGCAATAAATAATTTTTGTTTAATAGATCGATAAGTTCCTGAAATATACTCAGGTTATTGAGGCTCTTGTGATCTAGGACCGCGCAGCTTATCACTGATGCATTACTCATCCAATATTCTCCCATGTGCTCCCACGAAAATTTACAAACTGTCCTTATACACGTCCATAAAGCGTACGACTAATTCGGAAAAATTTATTGCATGCCATAAGGTGAATTATCTTTAAATAACACACAAATACACCCTTAAAAAATAAAACTATTTTTTACAATAACTATGAAAAATACGTCATTTTTTAGCTATATTCAATCAATGTGAAGATGCAGGTTTTAATATATGATATTTGAAATTTATTGGGGATATCCGGAAACCTGAAATCTTTGGGTGAGTCACTGACCGCTTATTCATCACCTTTCATCACTATCCTACTTAGTTGAAATACGACCTATAAGAAGCTTTGTTTCCTAATTTGCATTCAGATAACAAATCCCGACATAATTCACTATTAGACAATCGCTTTCGTATTAGGCATACCTAGTCCTGTCCATCTATTGAATTCTTTTATCGTGCCGTAGGCTTAGCTAGCCTAAGCTGTGTGATCCTTTAGGCCCAATGTTCCCTCAGTAATTTTTTGACTCTAACCATTACTGTCTCTACATAAGGAACGTTTATGGTAACCGGCTTTATTTTTTGAATAAAGGAACTAATTTTTCAACCAAGACTCTAAACAGTTAAGCTCGCTTAAATATTCAGATTTATGAACAATCTTCTCTACAAAACAACTAACTGGACGCAGTACAATCAAGCTTTAATCAATCGTGGCTCACTAACATTGTGAATTGATGAAGAAGTTATTCCGCTATAAAATCAAACTAACAGGATAATCCTGGGAGACTTTGTTTATTTAGCGACTTAGCTATTACGGCGACCTTCATGGTAAAATGCGTATTTTCAATGCTATTGAGAGATCTGCAAAAATTTATTAATTTTGTTCTTAAATTGGTTCAACTGCCATTGTCATGCTCTTACTATTAATGCATTAGCAAATGAGCCTAAACAGTTGAAGTTACATTCAAGACGAAGAATACAGGAACCATCCAACACTTAGCCACTAATTCTATAGGGCTCAAAATCTACGGTAAAGGATAATGGAAAATAAAAAAGCATGGCGCTGATGGGAAACGGCGAGTTTGGCGCAAGTTACATTTAGCAGTAGATATAAATACGCATGCAATCATTGCGGTTAAGTTAAATACATCAAATATGACTGACGGTGAAATGTTACCTAACTTGCTCAAACAAACCCGCCAAAAATCAATGAAATATCAGCTGATGGTGCTTACGACATCAGATAATATTATAAAATCCCTCGTATTCAACGGGTAAGTCCACTCATACCACCAAAAAAAGGAGCAACTTTTTTAGGAACAAAATCATCCGCATAATTTAGCGGTTAGTTACTAGAAGTTACACAATTTCAATCAACACTGAAAAACAAGGTATGGTTACCATAAACGTTCCCTATCAAAAATGGTAATGCTTCGAATCAAAAAACTGCTTGGAAGACATTGGACTGAAGAGATTACAATGTTTAGATTGATTAAACTTACACCACGATAAAATCGTTCAATAAGTTGATAGGGCTAGGCATACCTAACACAAAACTAATCGTTTAATTGCTCATTATGCTGGGATTTACTAGCTGAATGCAAATTAAGATACCAAATTATCAACAAGAAAAAGACATCGGAAAAATAAAAAAGTCTGACATAAAATCAGACTTTTCGGTCCAAAACGTTACACAGAACTGAATTAACGTTTAGAAAACTGCGGACGACGACGTGCTTTGCGTAGACCAACCTTCTTACGTTCAACTTTACGAGCATCACGCGTAACGAAGCCAGCGGCACGTAGCACAGGACGCAGCGTTTCATCGTATTCCATCAATGCACGGGTAATACCGTGCCGAATTGCACCAGCTTGACCAGAAATACCTCCTCCTGTAACAGTAATATAAAGATCTAATTTATTAGTCATGTCTACAAGTTCAAGGGCCTGAAGAACTACCATACGAGCCGTAGGACGACCAAAATAGGTTTCTAATGAACGATGGTTAATTAAAATATTACCACTACCAAGCTTGATGAATACACGAGCTGCGGAGCATTTGCGACGACCTGTGCCGTAGTATTGTTCTGCCATTGTTATATTCCTGAGATGTCCAGTACTTGCGGTTGTTGTGCCGCGTGCTTGTGCTCAGCACCAGCGTAAACTTTAAGTTTACGAAACATTGCACGACCTAGAGGACCACGTGGCAACATACCTTTAACGGCAAGTTCAATGATCATTTCTGGTTTCTTCACTTGCAGCTTACCAAAGCTAATTGCTTTAATGCCACCAATGTAGCCAGTGTGACTATAGTATATCTTATTAGTAAATTTTGCACCAGTTACGGTAACTTTGTCCGCATTGATAACTACAATGAAATCACCAGTATCAATGTGCGGAGTATATTCTGGCTTATGCTTGCCACGCAGGCGAGATGCAATTTCAGTTGCAATGCGGCCCAGAGTTTTACCTTCAACATTTACAATGTACCAGTTACGTTTTACAGATTCTAGTTTAGCAACGAAAGTTTTCATGCTAATAAATTACCCGATTATTTTAAAATTCATTTAAGGAGCAAATGCTCCCACTGTTAAGAGCCCATTCAATACCCCTTCGAGTAGTGTACCCTTGGCTTAAGCCTTTCAACAGTAACGGTGGGTTGCAAAATTATAGAGAAGGATATAAAAAAAATCACCTATTTTTTTCATAATCATTAATAACAATGCTATTAACGCATCGAACCTTATTATGGGAGATGCTCAAGTCCTAAATAATCATAACTTTGCATCTCTTTTAAACGTGAACAACAGCGTTCAAATTCAAAATTCAATCGCCAACCCGTATATAGAATATCTATTGGTACTTCTGCAGAAATAATAAGTTTGATATGCCTTTCATAAAACTCATCCACCATGGCAATAAATCGTCGAGCAGCATCATCCTTCTCAACACCCATTTGTGGTACTTCTGACAACAAAACGGTATGATATAAAGATGCAATCTCTATATAGTCAGATTGGCTCCGCGGCTCATCACAAAGAATTTTGAAGTTAAAATGCACAACGCCCTCAGCTCCTCTAATAACGTTCAGCTGACGATGATTGATTTCAACAAAATAGTTTGAAAAATAAGGTTCTGTCGCTAACTGATAAAAATAAGTTTTCAGATTAATTTTTGCTTGCTTATTGAATGGATAATAATAAACTTCAGCTTGTTTCAAAATACGTAATCGATAATCCATCCCCGAATCAATATTCACAACATTACAATTTTGATAGATTAGTGCAATCATTGGAAGGATTCGAGCACGCTGTAAACCATTTCTGTAGAGATCATTCGGAACAATATTTGATGTCGCAACCAAACAGATCCCACGTTTGAATAAAGCTTCCATTAACTTGCCTAAAATCATGGCATCGGCAATATCTGATACAATAAACTCATCAAAACAAAGAACCTGCGCTTCGGCTGCTAATGTAATTGCGAGCTTTTCCAGCGGATCAACCTGGCCATCAAGAGCTTTAAGCTCTTCATGAACACGGTGCATAAAACGATGAAAGTGTATTCGTATTTTTTTGTCAAAAGGCAAACTATCAAAGAATGTATCAACTAAATAGGTTTTACCCCTACCAACACCACCCCAGAAATAAAGCCCCTTTTCTGGCCGTATTAAGGCTAATTGCTTGCTAAATAAGTGTTGCAAAAATGAAATTTTTTTCTTGGGTGTACTCACTTGCTGAACAAGTCGATAATATAAATTATCCAGCATTTTTACCGCATTTTTTTGTGATGCATCTTCAAAAAAATCTAACCGTTGTAAATCTTTTAAATATAATTCTAACGGTGTCATTCATTACACCTAACTGTGACTATAAATATCTTTACTCTCAGAATCAATAGTATCATGCATAACTTTTGCCATGTATAATAGCTGATGTATTTGGAGGGTTCGTACCTACTCAGGTGGCAAGTTTAGACTAGCCATACAATATTAATCATCTGATGTTCAAAAATTTACTGAATGTCAAGGAGAATTCATGGCTTGGATCAACATACTTATTTTTGTGAGCATAGGTATTGTCATTGGCTCCTGTATTGCCCGATTAACAATGCGAAACAACGCTCAACAAAAAAATTTAAAAAAAGAACTAAAGCAGTCTCGCTATGAACTTGAGCAATATCGACAAAAGTTCAGCGATCACTTTACACAAAGTGCTGAATTACTCGACAATATATCGCGTGACTACACCAAATTGTACCAGCGCATGGCAATAACATCAGAAGAGTTGATACCTCACTTGCCAGAACAAGATAATCCATTCGTTAAACGTATCAGTGAATTATCTGATATGACGACTGGATCTGAAGAAAACACAACTCAGGGGCCACCACGTGATTATTCCGACCAAGCGACTGGATTACTAAAAGATGCGACTAAAACCAACAAAGGAGATTAGTGAAATCCCTCTTGCATATACTAAATTAACTTAAAGATGCAAAATTGAGCACCTGTCACTTGTTATTAATCTTTGAAAGCATCACTGTAAAAAGTTATTTAATAATATTTATTTTTCAAGTAGACGTTATTTTTTGATTATTTATTCATCATTACTGTGTTTCATAAATTAGTAAATAAAGTCATTTTTAGCAATATTTTTTAGGGCGACGTGATAACCACATTAACATGAGACATACTAATATGAATATGCAAAAACCAACTAATAATGCAATAGTGAGTGATTCAGTGAAACCCAATACAAGATAAGCTACCGCGGCAATAATCGCACCCGCCAACGCATACGGCAACTGACTCAACACGTGGTCCATGTGCCCACAATGCGCGCCGGTTGCAGACAAAATCGTAGTATCTGAAATCGGAGAGCAATGGTCACCAAAGACAGCACCAGCTAAAACCGCCGACAACATTGGTAGCATTAAAGTAATGTCTGTTACTGCCGATAAATCGCCAGAGATTGGCAACATAATGCCAAACGTACCCCATGATGTGCCCGTAGAGAATGCCATAGCAGCTGAGAGTATAAATAAAATAACCGGCAGTAATTGGTGTGGAATATTACCATGAATAAGTGTCGACAAGAACTTACCTGTACCCATATCACCAATCACACTACCAATTATCCATGCGAAGAATAAGATCATAATCGCACCAAACATCGATTTTGCACCCACCCACATAGCATAGCTAATTTCAGGCACGGATAAATGCTGCTTAGAAACAGTTAGAAGTGCAGATAACAAACCTAAACCACTACCATAAAGAAGAGACATACCGACATCAGTATTTTCAAAAGCACCAAGAATTGAGAAAGATTTAGCGTTCGCTTTAAGTATTTCAGCCCCAGAAAAAATCATCCAAAAAATAGTAGTAACAATCAATACAGCAATAGGCACAATAAGATCGGACACGTGGCCCTTATTGCTTTCTTCAATGCCTAATTCGTTATCCAACGATGACGTTGAATCTTTTCCATCACCCAGACGATTACCCGTTAATGCCTGATACTCGAAATAACGCATTGAACCAATATCCATTTGAAACCAAGCAACAGCAAACACCATTAACAAAGCAAAAATAGCATAAAAATTCATTAAAATCATGCGTGCAAATGCACTCAACGGACTGTATTCAGTTACACCATGACTCACCAAAATTCCACCAATAACGGTAATGATATACGCGCCCCAACTTGATGCGGGCATGATTACACACATCGGAGCTGCAGTAGAGTCTAGAATATAAGCTAACTTCGCGCGTGACACGTGAAATCGGTCCGTGACAGGACGCATAATGGCACCAACAGTCAAACTATTAAAGTAGTCATCAATAAAAATAAATACGCCCAAAAACACAGCAAGTAGTTTCGCACCACGCTTGCTCTTTACTCGTCTTTGTGCCCATGCTGCAAATGCATGCGTTCCACCAGAAAGTGTAATTAAAACAGTGATCATTCCAACTAACATGAGAAAAACCACAATACTCATTTTGTCAAAATTAACGCCTCCGTTGTCGACAAACAAATCCAAGACATGTGATGAGATATACAATAATGTTGCTGAAAATGAAAAATCATTTAGCAACAATGCACCAGAGATTATACCTAAACCCAATGAAAGCAAAACACGGTGAGTAATAACTGCTATACTCAACGCTAAAATAGCGGGTAATATTGATAGTGCAGAAGAGGAAAAATTGACTAAATTCATAATTTTTATATCAACCTATAAGGTTAAAAATCTACTGCAAAAATGGAAAACTCAATATTATGAAACATTGATATACACATTAATAAAAACTACAGTAACGCTTCATAATTAAACTCCAATATTATTGCAGAGTCGTATCTATTCGATCACAACCCCAGTAGAATAACTTGATACACTTCTTTCTACTGCGACACTCCTTCCTTTTCACATGTCCTTGAAGGTATCACCCTAACAATACTGATGACTAGAGCACCTCTACGAACATAAAG
This sequence comes from Candidatus Enterovibrio altilux, assembly GCF_002381345.1. Classification (GTDB taxonomy): domain Bacteria; phylum Pseudomonadota; class Gammaproteobacteria; order Enterobacterales; family Vibrionaceae; genus Enterovibrio; species Enterovibrio altilux. Next base: position 1,431,197 of record NZ_CP020660.1, on the reverse strand, counting down.
CTAACGTATTGTATGTAGCATTGAAAACTTTGCAATAAGCAAACCATTAGTTTTATAGTCCGCCTCACCCGCATTAAAAACAATTAATAACTCCCAACTTTGTTTTTTAAGCGAGAGAGACTAAATCATCACCCTACAATTTAAATCACTAAGCTCACTTCAATACTGCAGTCTATACTCAGAAGTTTTGAAGGGAATTTGCTATCTGAATTAAAATTCGGAAACAAAGCCCTACAAATGTGCTATCTTTACTATATTAAGCATTATTCATTTATCGTACGCACATGAATCGTAATCTAATATATTCGAAAGTATTAATTCTAACTTGCACCAATAAAACTGCATAAAATCCAAGGTTTGTCAGCATTTAGAAGGGCACTGAATGAGTATATTACATGAGCGCAGAAGATGTAGATGAATATAAAGATGTAATCATGGTCTTAAGGTACAAAGGCTAATTTGATATTATGTATTCTTTTATTTGGTTACCGTACTTTGATTAAAATAATCTACCATGTTCCCGCAGCTTCCGATTCTCGGTGGTTGATAGCAACTTTGGATGAAGAAAAGGAAGGAGTGAAAAATATACTTAAGCGTTTTTTGCTAATCAGCGTAGGTTGGCTGTGTGTCATCTTGGGTTGTATTGGTATTTTTCTACCTTTACTACCGACCACGCCATTTTTGCTTTTAGCTAGTGCATGCTTTGTACGCGGTTCACCAACTATTGCAGGATGGCTCCATCAGCACCCAACATTTGGCCCTATTATCTATAATTGGAAACAATATCGTGCTGTTGATCGACGAATAAAATGGAGAGCTAATATCTTTATTGTGTTAAGTTTTTTTATTTCAATTTATATTGTGCCAGAAATTTGGCAAAAAATCATGTTAACTGCAATGGTGATAATGCTTTTAATTTGGTTTAACCGTCTACCCGAAACTAAAGCAGTTGCCCGCTCTACAAAAAACACTTAGGATAATGGTAAATTAAACTGCTGGGGAGGCTTAAGTCCTATAAAAATACACCTAATAGGAGTTTTGTTACGTAAATTAAAGAACTAAACTATCAATCTACACTCTGAACAGCTAAATCACTTAAGGTCTATGGATAATCTTTGCTACCAAAACACCTAACTGAAAGCAGTATAATCAAGCTTTAATCAATCGTGATTCACTAACACTCTGGGTTGAATAAAGAAATCATTCATTTGTGGAATCAAACTAAGCTGAATAATAATGAGAGACCTCGTTTATTAGCTACTTAGCCATGACAACGACTAAGTAGTCTTTCTTTCTTCATTCGAGTTCAGATAGCAAATTTCAAAATAATTAACGATTAAACAATTACTTTTATTTTAGGCATATCTAGCCCCGTCAGCTTACTTAACGCTTTTATCATGACATAAGTCGCGCTCATCTGAACAGTATGATCTCTTAAGCTCAATATGCCTCCAAGTAGTTTTTTGATTCGAAATATTACCGCCTCTGATAAGGAAGATTTATGGTAACCATACCTAGTTTTTCGATGCTGATTGGAACCGTATAACTCCTGGTAACTGACCACTAAATTACACGAATGGCCTCGTTTCCAAAAAGTTGTTCTTTTTTTAGTGGTATGAATGGAACCGCTCATTCAATACGAATGATTTCGTAACATTATCTGGTGCCGTAGGCACCATCAACTGATATTTAATTGAATTTTCGGCGGGTCTGTTTGAGTAAGATAGGTAGCACTTCACCGTCAGTCGCATTTGATGCACATAACTCAGCAGCAATTATTTCATGCGTATTTATACCTACCGCTAAGTGTAACTTGCGCCAAACTCGCCGTTTCCCATCAGTGCCATACTTTTTTAATTTCCCATTTCCTTAACCTCAGACGTGGCATCCCGTAAAATCAATGGCTAAGCGCTGGATGCTTCCTTGATTCTTCTTGCACGTGACATTAATCATGTTGGACCGCTTGCTAATATATTAATCGTTATAGACACGATAATAGCAGTTGAGCAAGTTTAAAAACAAAATTAATGAATCATTGCAGACCTCTCAATGGCATTGAAAATACGTATTTAACCATGTGAACCGTTTTAATGGCTAAGCACTAAATAAACGAGGTTTCCCATGATGACTCTGCTTTTTATGATTCCATAGCTAAATAGCTTCTTCATCAATATGCTTTTTTATACCTTATTGATAAATTTTGTAAAAATATTCAAGCAGAAAGATTCAGTAGCATCATTTACGATAACATTAGTATTCACCATGGTCTATTTTGTACTTTATGGACTACATTTATTTGTAAAAAATAATAATTAATAATAATGGTGACGATTAGTAAGGCTTTATTTCCTAATTGTAGTTCAATAGCAAAACCCCTCATGATTCACTATTAAATAATCACTTTCATGTTCAACATACCTAGTCTTATCAGCTTATTTAAGGCTTTTATCATGCCGTAGGTTTCACTAATCTGAATTATATAATTCCTTAAACTCAATATCCTATAATATTTTTTTAACTCGAACCATTGCTGTCTCTGCTAGGGAACGTTTATAGTAATCGACTGTATTTCCTAAATAAGAGAACTTCATTTCCAAATCGATACTCTAAACAACTAGGCTAACTTAAATATTCAAGTTTATGAATAATCTTCGCTATAAAACAACTGACTAGGAGCTGTATAATACAGCTTTAACCAACTGTGGTTCACTAACATTTCGGATTGATGAAGAAACTATTCAGTGATGGAATCACATTGAGCAGAGTAATCATGGGAGACCTCGTTTATTTAGTGCTTAGCCATTAAAACGGTTCACATGGTTAAATACGTATTTTTAATGCCATTGAGAGGTCTGCAATGATTCATTCATTTTGTTTTCAAACCTGCTCAACTGCCATTACCGTACCCTTACTATTTATGCATTAGCAAGAGGGCCAAAAGAGTTAACGTCACGTGTAAAACGAAAAATCAAGTAAGCATCCAGCACTTAACCATTAATTCTAGGGGACTCCAAATCTACGGTGAAGGAGAATGGAAAGTAAAAAAGCATGGTTCTGATGGAAAACGGCGAGTCTGGTGCAAGTTATATTGAGCGAGAGATATCAATACGCATAAAATAATTGCTGCTGCGTTAAGTGCGTCACCTGTGACTGACGGTGAAGTGCTACCTAACTTGCTCAAACAGACACACTGAAAAATCAATGAAATATCAGCTGATGGTGTTTACAGCACCAGACAATATTATAAAACCGCTTAAATTAAACGAGCGATTCCAATAAACATTGGAAAGCGAAATATGGCTATCAAAACGATTGTTTAACCGTCAATCATGTTAAATTTATTATCTGAACTCGAATGAGGAAACAGAACTCTACAATAATCATTGTAGAGAAAAATATTACAACAAATTCAATTTAATGCCTAAAGGATCTTATCATTGTTCACCTTACTAAGTATAATAAAGTAAGCATAAATACAATTAAATAACACTAAATGTTCGATATTTACCTACACTTTAAATGATTAGCATTTGTTACAGTTGTAGCAATATCGGAGCAAAAAAATGAAAATATCGACTAAAATAAAAGGCGCTTTTATTGCCATGAGTATTATTGCTGTTATAACTACAGCATTGATACTTGCCTTTACGGCCAACAAAATATCAAGTACAGCACTGGAACATCAGATCGAAAATCAATTGCTATCTGTACGAGAAATGAAAAAAGCAGAAATTGAACAGTACTTCACGACCATTGGTAAACAATTGACAAATCTTGCTAATTCAACAATGACAGAAGACGCAATGGTGCAATTTACGCAGGGCTTCAAAAATGTACCTTCAGAAGCCATCATGGTCAACGGGCAAGCACAGGCACTTCGAAATTATTACAACAATGAATTTGGTGTAAGATACAAAGAGACAAATGCAACATCCTCAATGGCTATCTCTAGTTTAGATAATATTAGCATGGCAGGTAAATTACTCCAACAAACTTATATTGGTATGAATCCAAACTCTCTTGGCCATAAACACCTTCTCGATAAAGCGAACGATAAGACGACTTATAGCGAAACACATCATCTTTATCATCCAAATTACCGGACTTTCCTAGATTCCTTCGGTTATTATGATATATTCTTGGTTGATCTTTCTGGTAATATTGTTTACTCCGTATTTAAAGAACTCGACTATGCAACGAATTTAGAAAATGGGCCTTATGCAAAAAGTGGGCTTGCTGAATCATTCGTAGAGGCAAAAAATATGAACCAAGGTGAGTTCAGTTTTATAGATTTTGCACCCTACTATCCATCTTACGATAGTCCAGCCTCATTCATTGCTACACCCATTTTCAAAAATGGAATCACAATTGGGGTGCTTATTTTCCAAATGCCCATTAATGCAATTAATAACATTATGACCTACGGCGGCAATTGGGAAAAGGATGGATTAGGTGAAACAGGCGAAATATTTATTGTTGGCCCTGACAACCTGATGCGTTCTCAAAGTCGCTTACTTGAACAAAACAAGACAGCATATCTTGATATGCTCCATCAAAGTGGTGTCGCACGTAAGACCATTGAACGTATTGATGTAACCGCTTCTTCAGCAGGCCAGCAGCCCATCAATTCTACGCACGTAAATGCAGCACTAAGTGGAGAGTCTGGTTTAAGCATCGTCATGAACCATGCGGGAAAAGAAGTATTCGCCGCTTATCGCGACATTAATATTTTAGGAAAAACATGGGCATTAGTTTCTGAAATAGAAAAAACGGAAGCGATGAAAGAGGTAGCTGAGTTAAACAGTTCGCTTTACCAAGTAGCTATACTTGTTGGTGCAATCATTATCCTTATGTCTGTAATGATTGCGTGGTTCATTGCATATAGCATCAGTAAACCAATCAATAAATTGAGTCAACAAATTAGCCATATTGCGGTTGCTCATGATTTAACCACCACACTCGAAACCAAAGGCAACAATGAGTTAGCAGAATTATCACGTTCTATGAACATCATGCTACAAGATTTCATGGGTGTAATAAAAGGAGCTGACAGCACCGTAAAAGCCTTAAGTAACGCATCCAATGATATTCAAAATAATATCAATACTATGCGAAAAGAAGTAGATGACCAAGCAGCTAATTCCAGCCAAGTCGCTACCGCTGCTACCGAAATGAACGCATCCATTACTGAAGTTGCCAACTACGCTAATAATGCATCCGAATCATCTGAAAATGTCGTTCAATCCGTTAGGCAAAGTGCTAATGTAGGCAAGCAACTTGTGCACGAGATTTCTGAGTTGTCCGCAAAAATGAAAGATGCAACCCAGTCAATGCAGCAACTATCAGCTGAAAGCGACTCTATTGGCACTGTGTTAGATGTTATTCAGGGCATTGCAGAGCAAACTAATCTATTGGCCTTGAACGCTGCGATAGAAGCAGCCCGAGCAGGCGAACAGGGACGCGGGTTTAGTGTGGTAGCAGATGAGGTTCGTTCGTTGGCAATTCGGACACAAACATCAACTGAAGAAATCCGCGCAAAAGTACAATCGCTACAAACTGAAACAGCCAAGGCTGTCAGCGGAATCTCTGGCGCCAATCAATTTGTTGCCAGTAGCGTAGAAAACTGCAATAAAAACAATGAAATGCTTGAAAAAATTGCAGGCATGATGACTGCAATCAATGACATGAATACGCAAATAGCAACGGCTGCTAGCCAGCAATCAACCGTCACCGAAGAAATCACCGAAAATGTTAATAATATCGCACGTTCCGCTGAGTCTGTATCTGATAAAGCAATCAATACGGACAATACTGCGCATAATATCCATGGACAGGCACAACAGCTAACTAATCAGATTGGTATGTTTAAAATTACCTAAGCAAAACATTTATACCTTATAAAGGCCAGCATTTACGTAAAGCCACTCGCTTAAAAACTAGTGGTTTTTTATTATTGATTTTCAATGGGTATTTTGTTACTTTTTTAACACGATTTAATGTAAGCTTGCATCTCTTATTATCAATGCCTATGTTATCATTTTTTGAGCCCTATCCGTTAAACTCAATGATCAATCTACCCTCTAAATGGCTAAGTTAACTTCAATATTCAGGTTTATGAACAAGTTTCGCTGCAAATCAACTAATTGGAAGCCGTACAATCAGTCGGGGCTCACTAACATTTTAAATTGATGGAGAAACCAGTCAGATATGGAATTAGACTAAGCTGAGTAGTCATGGAAGAACTTATTTCTTTAGCAACTTAGCCATTACGACAATTTTCATGGTTTAACACGTATTTTTAGTGCCATTGAGAAGCCTGCAAGGATTCATTAATTCTGTTTGCAAACTTGCTAAATTACCATTGCCATGCCCTCACTATGCATGCATTAGCCAGCAAACCAAAACGGTTAATATCGCGTTCAAGACGAAGACTAAAGGAGCCATTCAGCATTTAGCCGTTGATTCTACTGGGCTCAAAGCCTATGATAAAGATAAATGGAAAGCAAACAAGCATGACACTGATGGGAAGCTTCGAGTCTGGCGCAAGTTACATTTAGCAGAAGATATACATACGTATCAAATTGACGGTGAAGTGCTACCTAACTTGCTCAAACAAACCCACCAAAGAATCAATGAAATATCAGGCGGTGATGCTTGCGACGCCAGACAATATTACTAAACCGTTCGTATTAAACAAGCAGTTCCACTCATTCCACCAAAGAAAATAATTTTGGAAAATAAGATTATCCACACAATTTAATGGTCAGTTATCAGAAGTTATGCGGTTCATATCAAAATAAAAAAACGAAGTGCAGTTACCATTAACATTTCCTATCAGAAGCGCAATGTTTCAAATCAAAAACTACTCAGAGAAACATTAAACCTAAGAAATCCCAATGTTCAAATTAGCGAAACCAACGCCATGATAGAAGCGTTAAATAAATTAACAGAACTAAGGCTGCCTAAAATGAAAGCGATTGTCTAATCGTGATTATGTTGAAATCTACTATCTAAACTCAAATTAGGAAATACAGCCCTTATTTGCACATTAATCACACCTGTTCCAACACATCAAATTGCACTATTGAAACAATTTCGCCACAATCTTTCCACTATTGGTCGTGAGAGTTGCATCGTGTTTACTGTTTACCATTCAAATAAGTTGGAAGTGCTAAAAAATTTATTAGTGGCATTGGTTCAAGAAAAGCCTCTAAGCAACCCGCTTCAGAAAGAGCTGATCTTAGTTCAGAGCTCAGTCATGGCAGAGTGGCTCAAATTTAGTATAGCGAAAGAGCAAAGCATTTTTGCCAACATTGAGTTTTCTTTGCCTACAACCTTCATTTGGCAGGTGTTTACTCAATTATTGTCTGATGTACCACACAAAAATTTTTTTAATAAAGAAACTATAATGTGGAAATTGATGAGAATCTTACCAGATCAATTGAATGATCCTGATTTTGCGGAACTCAAACATTATCTCGAAGACGATGATGGAAAGCGAAAAAGCTATCAGCTAGCAAGAAAAATTGCTGATATTTATGACCAATACTTGATGTATCGCCCCGAGTGGATAAAAGCATGGGAAAATGCCTCTTCGGTTCCAGAGCTTACAGAGGAAAACCTTTGGCAACCAAAGCTATGGCAAGCACTCTATAATTATACTTTGCAGCAAGGCCAATCTGCCTTTCACCACGCAAATTTATATGATAAGTTTATTGATGTGCTAATATCTCGATCACGAAAACCAACGAAATTAACTAGCATTGAACGGGTGTTTGTATTCGGTATTTCGACGTTACCACCTCGTTGTCTTCATACGCTCAAAGCACTTGGTAAGCACATTAATGTTCACTATATGTTGACTAATGCTTGCCGTTACTATTGGGGTGATATTCGTGACAATCGTTATCTCGCTCATCAAGCTGTTACGCTAAAAAATCGTATTAGTCGAACATCTAAAATAGAAGATACTACACAGTGTTCATTAACTTTGACTACAAAAAACGATGATGCTGAAGTTGGGAATAGTTTGCTGGCATCCATGGGTAAATTAGGACGTGACAACCTGCTATTAATTTCCGAACTTCAATGCCAAGAAGTTGACCAGGGTTTTGTGGACGTGCCACGTAATAGCCTTCTACATCATATTCAAGCTGATATTCTAAATTTGGATGAACCTGGTGATGTGCATGAAACCACTAGTAGTAAGAATAAGCACGAAATATCCTTGGATGATCACTCATTGATGATAGAAGTCTGTCATAGCCCAATGCGAGAAGTAGAGGTACTATACGACCATATACTCGAAATTTTGGAAAATAATCCTACACTTACACCGAAAGACATCGTGGTCATGGTTACAAATATTAATGCGTATAGCTCAATTATTCAAGCAGTTTTCGGTAATGTACCTGAAGAACGCTTCGTTCCATTTTATATCTCTGATTGCAAAGCTAATAACGACAGTCCAATTTTGACGACTTTTTTGCGTTTGCTAAACCTTCCAGAGAGTCGTTGCAGCGCAGCTGAATTGCTTGAGGTACTCGCAGTACCAGCTGTGTTACGAAAATTTGGTTTTAATAACTATCAATTTAAAAAAGCAACATTTTGGATAAAAGAAGTGGGTATTCGTTGGGGGCTGAACGACACAACCGCCGCACATTTCTCTTTGCCGGATCAACATCAGAATACATGGTTATTTGGTTTGAACCGTATGTTATTAGGTTACGCAATGCCATCTCAAAGTGGATTGTTTAATAATGTTCTTGCGTATGACGAAGTACAGGGACTTGAAGCTAATATCGCGGGTAAACTCAGTGAATTTTTAAATATACTTATCGTAGCCCAATCTTCCCTAAAAAAAGATCAAATTGGTGAGGAATGGGTTTGTACTTTAACTTCGTTATTTAATGATATTTTTGAGCTAGACGTTGAAGAAGAGATTACGGGCAAGCTAATTAAAGATTTGCTAGATAGCTGGTTGATACAACTCATGGACGCCGGCTTTAGTGACACAATATCTCTATCGATCATGCGTGATTATCTCAAAGAAAAACTAGGGGTCGATTGTGTTAGTCACAATCTTCTGACAGGCCAAGTCAATTTCTGTAACTGGATACCAATGCGTTCAATCCCATTTAACGTCGTGTGTTTACTCGGTATGAATGATGGTGATTATCCACGAACCACTACACCTGTAGGTTTTGATTTAATGGCGGGCCACGCACGCATGGGTGACCCCTCTCGCCGTGATAATGATCGCTACCTCTTCCTTGAAGCATTGCAATCGGCACAACAGTGCCTTTACATCAGTTATGTTGGTCGTTCAGTTCTTGATAACTCACCTAAAGTAGCATCCGTCCTCATTACGGAACTTCTGGATTACTGCCGTCAAGGCTATTGTATTAATGGTGATAAACGTTTACCAGAAGCGGAATCTGGTGAAAATTTATTTATACATTTAGTTCACCACAATCCACTAGTGCCTTTTAGTTATAATGCCTTTAATGGAGAACGTGCCAGTTATGCCAATGAATGGTTACCCGCTGCGAAAAGGGAAGGACAACATGCTGAGCCTTTCTGTAACCATGAAGGATTGAATGTTGATATAGATCTAAGTATTAATGCTGTCAAATTGACTGAATTACAGCATTTTTGGCGCTTACCGGTACAGTACTTTTTTAATCACCGATTAAAAGTGTTTTTTGATGAACCGGAAGGTGTGATGGAGGACGTGGAACCATTTACATTAGATAATCTTCATCGTTATCAATTGCGTGATGCATTGCTTGTTCATGTGATTGCCAATGGAAGTAATAGTGACTCGCTTGCAGCATTTTATCAGCGACAACAAGCATCAGGCACGCTTCCTTTAAATTTTTTTGGTAAAATAGCGTTGGAAAGTGAACAGGAGACAACATTGACGCAATTTAACACCTTGAAACCTTTTTTAACTGATCATCACCAAGCATTGGAGGTAAATATTTCTATACCAACTTCTCGCGGTACCGTGAAATTGCAAGGCTGGTTAGATGAAAGGTATCGCGCCGGACGAGTCTTGTATCGGAGCGGTAAAGTTCGTGAAATAGATAAGTTAGCGACGTGGATTGATCACCTTTGTCAGTGTGCCTCTGGAGAGCAAATTGAAACGTACTTTTTTGGCGTCGATGACGCAGTGATTTTTACTCCTATGTGTACGGATGAAGCGATCAGTCATCTAAAGTTTTATTTAGAAAGCTACTTTAATGGCACTGAAAGCCCCTATCCTTACTTACCAATAACAGCAATGGCAGGGTTACAAGCATGCATTAATAAGGAAGGTCAGTGGCAGAATGATGATGCGACAAAAAAGAAAGCTAAGTCAAAAATGCGCTGCGCCTATGAAGGTGGCCATCTTACTAAGGGGGAAGGTGAAAACATCTACATTGCTCGTGTTTGGCCTGAAGCATCAGAAACATTATTGAACAAAATATTTTCCATTGGCACTCAAGTCTTGCTGCCTTTGTTGCATGGCGAGAAGAAAAAAAATTGATAAGCACTGGGCTATTTTTTCCTATATGTTTGATAACCGCACGCTTAACGTGCCATTACTCATAATCAAAATTACTTCTTTTATTTGCATGGCTGTTATAATATACACAGATGTAACATCAATAAAATAGCAAGTATTACTTAACACGAGCCAAATAAAAATGTCAACTGAATCTCTTCACCCAATATCTTTTCCTCTTCATGGCCAACGATTAATTGAAGCTTCAGCTGGTACTGGTAAAACCTTTGCTATCGCTGGGCTTTATTTGCGCCTGTTATTAGGGCATGGCACGAAAGATACTGCGCATAAAGAGCCGCTGAGCGTTGATCAGATTCTAGTAGTAACTTTTACAGAGACGGCAACGCAAGAGCTTAGAGAACGTATTCGAACGCGAATTCATGATGCGAGACTCGCGTTTAGCCGAGGTAAAAGTCATGATCCGGTAATTATGCTGCTGTTAGAAACTATTAGTAATCATGCTTATGCAAAGCGTATGTTACTCCAAGCTGAATACCAGATGGATGAAGCTGCAATTTATACTATTCACAGTTTCTGTCAGCGAATGTTGACACAAAACGCATTTGAATCCGGCAGTCTATTTACCAACGAATTATTGACTGATGAGACAGCGCTCCGTGAGCAAGCGGTAGCTGATTTTTGGCGACGACAGTTCTATCCTCTCGACGAGTCTTTGGTTGGCGTAGTGAAAAGCTATTGGGCAACGCCTGCAGTGTTGCTTAAAAGTATTAGTACATATCTCTCGGGTCCTTTAGTCAATATACAAGCGCCTGAAATACCAGATAATTTGGCCGCATTACATCAAAAAAATATTCAATACATTGATGATACGAAACGTCTTTGGCGTGAAGCCGCACCTGATCTTGATGCGCTAATTTCTGGATCTGGCGTAGATAAAAGAACCTATAGCAAACGCTCTTTGCCAAATTGGCTAATAGAAGTCTCAGAGTGGGCGGCTCAGCCAACAACTACTTATGATCTTCCTACTAATCTTGAACGTTTTTCAGCACATATGTTGTCCAAAAAGACAAAAAAAAGCACAGTACCTACGCATGCTGTTTTTGATATGATTGATTGCTTGATCGCGTTATCTCCAACGTTAAAAGCTACACTGACAGCTCATGCAATTAAAGAAGTGCGTTTTTTGCTATCGCAGGAAAAACAACGCTTTGGTTGCTTATCATTTGATGACTTATTGTCTCAGCTTGCTGAGGCTTTAAGGCAAGACAAGGATGGTATTCTAGCCAAACGCGTTCGTAGCTTATATCCAGTAGTAATGATTGATGAATTTCAAGATACCAATCCCCAGCAATATCAAATTTTTAATGATGTTTATGGTTCATCATTAGAATGCGGACTCTTCATGATTGGTGATCCGAAGCAGGCTATTTATGCTTTTCGTGGTGCGGATATTTTCACGTATATACATGCACGTCACCAGGTATTTAATCATTATCATCTGTTAACCAACTGGCGTTCAACTGCTGATATGGTTGCAGCTGTTAACCGCATATTTACACACGCGAAAGCACCATTCATTTATGATGAGGATATTCCATTTTTAAGTGTTGACCCTGCGCCACACGCTGTATTGCGTCAGTGGGTCCTTAACGGTGAAAAACAACCTGCAATGACATTTTGGTTAGCTGAAGATACTGAACTTAAGACCAAGAATGACTATGAAGCACAAATGGCATTAGCAGCGGCCACTAGCATTCATCAGATCCTACAGGCGGCAATTGATGGTCGAACTCATTTTCAATATGGTGAAAAAAAAGCATCAGTGCAAGCGAGGGATATTGCTGTGTTAGTAAGAACAGGAGCGGAAGCCGCCAAAGTGAAGCATGCATTAGCGCGGCAAGGTATTGCTTCAGTGTATCTGTCCAATCGCAACAGTGTGTTCATGAGCACATTAGCAACAGATTTACAGCGTCTGCTAGCAGCAGTATTAACACCTGATAGTGATAGAGTTTTACGTGCTGCGTTAGCGAGTGGTTTGTTCGCGCTAACAGCAAATGAAATTAATGCACTCAATCATGACGAAAAAGCATGGGAACGCGTGATGATTGAGTTTTATGCCTACCAGACCGTATGGTTCGGTCGCGGTGTATTACCTATGCTTCGCCAGATGATGCAATATCGCGGGATTGCTGAGAGATTGCTGTGTGAAGAAGATGGTGAGCGTTCATTGATTGATTTGCTTCACCTTGGCGAGTTGTTGCAGCAGGCTAGCCAAACCCTCAATAATCATTATGCATTACTGCATTGGTTAGCTAATCACATTGATAACCCGAATGGAAATGCTACTGACCAGCAATTGCGCTTAGAGTCTGAACTGGACTTAGTACAAATTGTCACCATTCATAAATCTAAAGGCTTAGAATATAATTTAGTTTACTTGCCATTCGCCTGCAATTTTCACCCATCCGATCGCCCATTTTTTCATGCTGACAACAATACACCAGTATTAGCACTTATTAATCCTAAGCTTGCAATCAAGCTCTCTGATAAAGAACGACTTGCAGAAGATTTACGGATGATTTACGTGGCATTAACTCGTGCGGTATACGGTTGTTTTATCGGGTTAGCGCCGCTGAAGAATGGGCGTAGATCGACCGGTGATACAGGATTGCATAAATCAGCAATTGGGTATTTGTTGCAGCGCGGAGAGCCTGCGGATGCGGCCGGATTACAGACTGCAGTCGCGTCTGTATTAAAAAATCAGCATTACATGAGTACTGTGCTTCCCCCTAGCGGCGAAACAGAAAGATTGACATCATTCAATTATCAGACGGATGAACTAGCTGCTCGCGTGTTCCAAGGACGTATTCGTCGTAACTGGAGCCTGACCAGTTACTCTAAATTGGTGAAACAAAATCATATATCTACGCTACCAAAACTATCAGAGTTTAATTTTGCTGTAGCTGATGAAACTGATATAGAAATTACAGACGTTAGTAACACTTTTTCGTCTATTTTCAAATTTCCTCGTGGTATGAAATCAGGGATATTTTTACATACTTTATTTGAAAACGTTGCATTTAGTAAAGACATATATGGCGAAGGTGTAGCAGAGATAATCCGCCATATGCTAACGCTAGAAAACTATGATGAAAACTGGGTACCAATACTGCAAAAATTGCTGACGGATGTTGTATCACAGCCCCTTAATAAGAGTTTAAAGCTGTCATTGCTTAACGAATCTGCAAGGTTGACAGAAATGGAATTTGTTATGCCCGTAGAAAATTTACAGTGCCATGCTGTTAATCACCATATTCAACGACATGATCCATTGTCAGCACATGCGGGTGAATTAAATTTTGATACTGCCAGTGGCATGCTTACAGGTTTCATTGATTTGGTATTCTTCTGGGATGGACGTTATTATGTACTTGACTGGAAGTCAAATTATTTGGGCGATTCTCCTGAGGATTACACCGTCTACGCGTTAACGGAGACGATAGCAGATCACCGTTATGACTTTCAATATCAACTATATTCATTGGCGCTTCATCGTTTTTTGAACCAACGTATTGTCGACTATAACTTTGAAATACATTTTGGTGGTGTATATTATTTGTTTGTTCGTGGTATCAAGGCTGATACGCATCACGGTATTTTCTATACTAAACCATCAAAAGCACTAATAGAAGGTTTGGATGCACTATTCAAAAGTGAAAAAAGTCATATTGACGAGTAGCATCATACTAGCACAAAGTTGCTAAGCATCTTTACCTACGTAACGCAGTAAAAGTTATTAATCACCAGTTTGATCATTACATTGGTTTAGTAAATTGGCGATAAGAGTTTACCAGCAGTGCGATAGGTTGCATTGGTTAGTTTTGAACTTGGAAAAGCTATGTTTCCTGATGCTAATTCAAATAGCCAAATCCAGAATAATTTACTATTAAATAATCTCTGAAAATTTAGGCATATCTAGCTCCAGTCAGCTTATTAAATGCTTTTATCATAGCTTAGGCTTAACCAGTTTAAGCATGGTAATCTCTTAGAAACAATGTCCCTCCGAGTAATTTTTTGACTCAAAACATTACCGTCTCTGATATAAAAAATTTACGGTACCATGATTTTTTTTTAAATTAGGGAACTACATTATTGATTTACGTTCTCAACAGCTAGACTCACTTAAATGTTCAGGTCTATGAACATGCGTCGCTACAAAACAACTAACTGAAAACAATATAATCAAGCTTTATTCAATCATGGCTCACTAACATCTTGAATTCATGAAGGAGTCATTCAGCTTTGAAATCAAATTAAGCGGGATAATCATAAAAGACTTCGCTTTTTTAGAAGCTTAACCATTACAACGGCTTTCATGGTTACATGCGTATTTTCAATACCATTAAAAGTCTGCAAGGATTCATTAATTCTGTTTTTAAACTGACTCAACTACCGTTTCATGCTCTCACCGTTCATGCATTAGTAAGCAAACCACAACCGTTAACGTCGCATTCAAGACGAAGACTAAAGAGCTGATCCAGCACTTAGCCATTAATTTTAAGGGGCTCACAGTTACGATGACGGCGAATGGAAAGTAGAAAGGCATGGTACTGATGGCAAACGGAGAATCGGCGTAAGTTATATTGAGTGGTATATATAAATTTGAATGGGATTATTGCAGCTGAGTTTAGTGTATCAAATGTGACTGCCAGTAAAGTGCTACCTAACTTGCTCAAATCGACCCACCGCAAAATCAATGAAACATCAGGCAATAGTGCTTATAATGCTAAAAAATATTACAAAACCATTCATATTAAACGAACGGTACTTTTCATCCCACCAAGAAAAGAAGCAACTGGTTGGGAATAATATTATCCGCGTAACTTAACGGTGAATTGTCAGAAATTATACGGTTCAAATAAGCATTGAGCAAGCGAAGTATGATTGCTATAAATCTTCCCTATTAGAGCAGTTTTATTTCTTAAATCAGAGTAACTTCCTACATATCCAAGGAGAATGTAGTTTCACTACGTGTGTGTATTTTTTAAAATCCGGACAACCATATGAATTTTGATGTGTAGCACTCAATAAAAGTCACTGATACACGCACTATTCATAATAACTTTAATAAATTATGTTTGTATCAACTTTATTTTTTAATTTAAATTTAGATAGTAAACCTCAACATAAGTCATTATTAAATGCTCGATTTCATTTTAGGCATACTTAGCCTGTCAACTTATTTAACGTTTTTGTTATGCCGTAGATTTCGCTAATCTGAGCATAATTCTCTCTCAGGGCTTTATTTCCTAGATCAAGAAACTAAGTTATCAATCTGCGCTCAAAACAACTAACTGGGAACAGTATCATCAAACTTTAATCAATCGTGGCTTACTAACATTTTGGATTAATAAAAAAGCCATTTAGCTATGGAATGAGACTAAGTAGGGTGACCGGGTGACCATGGGTGACCCTCGTTTTTTTAGCAATTTAGCCATTCGCAGTAGTAGCAAAATTTATTCAATTTTTATGCCTTGAGCTTGCAAATCTGCATGATAAGACGAGCGAACAAAGGGTCCACACGCGGCGGATGTAAAACCTAATTTCAGTGCAATATCACGTAATTCATAGAATTCTTTTGGTGAAACGTAACGCTCAACAGGTAAATGGTGGCGACTTGGTGCCATATATTGACCCAGCGTCAGCATAGTAACACTGTGCTCACGCAGATCTTGCAAAACTTGAATAATCTCTTCTTGAGTTTCACCCAAACCCATCATGATACCTGATTTAGTTGGCACATTCGGGTGCATATCACTAAACTTCTTCAGAAGTTCTAATGACCCCTTGTAGTTCGCACCTGGTCGTGTTTTTCGATAAAGGCGAGGTGCTGTTTCCAAGTTATGGTTGAATACATCTGGCGGATTGCCATTCAACAATTTCAGTGCGATATTCATACAGCCACGGAAATCTGGCACTAAGGTTTCGATGCAAATTTTGGGGTTCAATACGCGAATTTCACGGATACAATCGGCAAAGAACTTTGCTCCCCCATCACGCAGATCATCGCGATCAACAGAGGTAACAACGACGTATTTCAATTTCATGTCACTGATGGTTTGTGCCAGTTTAGCAGGCTCATTCTCATCTGCTGCGTTTGGACGACCATGAGCAACATCACAGAAAGGGCAACGACGGGTACAAATTGTACCCAAAATCATGAAGGTTGCTGTGCCATGATTAAAACACTCAGCCAAGTTTGGACAGGATGCTTCTTCGCAAACTGAATGTAAATTGTTTTTTCGCAGTACAGATTTAATCTCTCGAATACGTTTACTATCAACCGGAAGCTTAATTTTCATCCACTCTGGCTTACATAATATTTTTTTTGGCTCAGTCGACATATTTTTTATCGGGATAAGCGCCATCTTGTCTGCATTACGGTACTTTATGCCGCGTTCCATCTGTCTTGATTTACTCATAATTAATAATTTTCTGTTAGGGACTCGATCTGATCGTAACCTAGGTGTGAAGTCAGTTGATCTATTAACACAGGGTAAAGCGCAACCAAAGATGCTGGTCCACCTAAATCTATGGTTTGCGTCATAACCAGGCCAGTATAACCGCATGGATTAATGCGTAAAAAAGGCGATAGATCCATGTTGACGTTCAGTGCAAGTCCGTGGAAAGAACAGCCTCGTCGGATTCGAAGACCTAACGAACAAATCTTGTTATCCCCAACATACACCCCTGGTGCGTCATGACGTGCATGAGATTCAATGTTAAATTGAGTCAGTGTGTCGATCACTATCTGCTCTATGTGTGTCACTAACTCGCGCACGCGAATTTTATTACGCTTCAGATCAATTAGGACGTAAACTACCTGCTGACCAGGACCATGATAAGTCACTTGTCCACCACGATCACTTTGAACAACTTTAATATCACCCGTTGCTAAAAGATGCTCTGCTTTACCAGCTTGGCCTTGTGTAAAGACTGGTTCATGCTCTACTAACCATATTTCATCACAAGTTTTACTATTGCGTTCGTCAGTAAAGGTATGCATAGCTAGTAAAATTGGAGCATACGGCTGCAGTCCTAGCTGTCTGATGGTAAGACGATTTTGCTGCAAATTGGCACCTGCTTTGGTACTGTATTAATTAATATATCAACTTAATCTTAGATTTACCGGAATACTCGAGTGTCTTAACAATATTTTAATAAGCAATGGCTAAATTAACAGCCGCCATTAGTCTGGAGTATTAGAATAAGTTTATCCTCAGGTTTAAAGAACCATCAGCACAATATCAATGTTACTCAACTCATTATATAGCGTTTCCACTTGCTCAATAGAGATTGCTGTAATCGTAACGGATACCGCATTATAGGTACCTTTGCTACTTGGCTTCACGTTTGGGATATAATCATTTGGGGCATGGCGCTGAATAACCTCCAAAATCAAGTCTGTGAGTTCTGGTTTGGTGTAGCCCATCACTCTGTAAGTGAACTTGCATGGAAATTTTAACAAGTCTTTTAATTTAGATGAGGTTTGCATTACCTACTCCAAGTTGACTCCAGATGCTCTTTCTGTGTATATCATTTATGCTTGTCATTATGCATTGTGAATGTTCTGTTATCTAAAAGCAAAACAGTATTAAACTCCAGCATTTTCATACGGACGACTGAAAAACAAAAAGGCGCTAATAAGATTTACATCAAATTAGTTATTTTTGTTAAGCTCTAGTACTTAGAACAAGCTCAAAAAAAACATTATGATATAGTCTATCAACCGACTGAAAAAACTACCTTGTTTTACGGTATTTAGTGCAACAAGTGGGTACTCGGCAATATCTTCACCATCTACTTGGTAATAGAGCTTACCAACCACATCACCTTTTGCGATCGGTGCTTCAAGTGTTTTGTCTAACATAAAACTGGCGTTGAGAACTTTTGCCTTACCACGTGGCAGTGTGACATAAGTATCTTCTGATACACCCAATACAACTTGAGGAGTATCACCCATCCAGATTTTTTCAGTGACGAAAGCTTCATCTGCTTTGTGCGGAGCCACTGTTTCAAAGAAACGGAACCCGTAGTTAAGCAGCTTCTTACTTTCAAATTTACGCAGATTCGCACTGTCAGTCCCCATCACAACCGCAAGTAAACGCATTTTACCTTCGGTGGCAGAACTAACAAGATTATAACCTGATTTGTCAGTATGCCCTGTTTTGATACCATCAACATTCATGCTTTTGTCCCAAAGCAAACCGTTACGATTGTATTGAGTGATGCCATTATAAGAAAACGATTTTTCTTCGTAGATACGATATTCTTCTGGTACATCATGGATCAGTGCTTTACCTAACAGAGCAAGATCGTATGGCGTTGTATACATATCATCATGATCAAGACCATGCGAGTTAGCAAAGTGAGTATCTTTCATGCCCAATATTTTTGCCCAGCCGTTCATCAGATCAACAAACGCATTTTCAGAGCCAGCAACATGTTCAGCCATCGCTACACATGCGTCATTGCCAGATTGAATAATAATACCACGGCTCAAATCAGCCACCTTTACAGTGGTTCCAACTTCAATAAACATCTTAGAACTTCCGGGAAAATTCTTTGCCCATGCATTTTCACTAATAACAACATTATCTTGCAAACTGATATTGCCACGTTCAACTTCTTGACCTATAACATAACTTGTCATTATTTTTGTTAAACTTGCAGGGCTCAAGCGCTGATAAGCATTATGTTCAGCCAAGACTTTACCCGAGTTATAGTCCATCAATACATAACCTTTTGCCATTATTTGCGGTGTGTCGGGGACGATATCAGGTGCAGCAATGACTGAAATAGAAGTAAACATAACAGTCAGCAAAGCTAAAGCACATAATAGAAAAAATGATTTATTCATAGTTTTAAGTACTTACTTAGTATTTTTAGTCAAACTAGTGCCAGTATATCAGATAGGTTAATACAGTGTTAGGCTGAGATACAACAACTAATTAATTGAGAATATTTAATTCTTGTTACAGTCCATCAGCAATGGGTTCCACGACAATAAATGCTTCATTTATTTGGTGTTCATGTGCTAACAATACTGTATTTTGTGTTTGCTTATAATCATTAAATGGGCCAAGGCGAACACGGAACACTTTATCTGTTCTGCGAATGTCAGTAGGCAAATTGAACTGCTTGTTAAACATGTGAGCAGCTCTTATGGCTTTACTTTCGTCTGACATCGCGACAAGCTGCACAAAATAGCGATTTAAGCGCGCATATTCCCATTCACTATTATCTATGGGTTTGTCTACTTTCAACAAAGTCACCTTTACGAGCACTAAGCCAGTTTCAAGAACACCCAGTTTCGATGCTGCTGCGTAACTTAAATCAATTATACGATCCTCATGAAAAGGCCCACGATCATTCACGCGAACAATAGCTTTTTTACCATTAGTCATGTTTGTCACTTCAACATAGCTTGGCAATGGCAATATTCGGTGGGCTGCTGACATCGAATACATATCATAAATTTCACCATTGGATGTTTTATGTCCATGGAACTTTTCACCGTACCACGACGCGATCCCTATTTTTGAATATTCACCTGGCACTTTAAGTACAGCATAATTTTTCCCGCGCACCGAATAGTCGCTGTTACCAGCTCTGCTGAATGGCTCGTAGCGAGGCTGAGCATTTTCAATATGCATAAGTGTCGGTGCCACTTTAGGGCTTTTGTCAGTCACTAAGCTGTAGCGACCATCTTCAGATGAGCAACCTGCAAGCAATACCACAATAATACTTAAAATTTTTTCCATCATAATGCCTTTGATAACATTTTTCTGTGAGTATGAATTGACATTAGGATGCCAAAACCTGCCATCATCGTCACCATCGATGTACCGCCGTAACTTATTAGTGGCAGCGGCACGCCAACTACGGGTAAGAGCCCACTTACCATGCTAATATTTACGAACACGTAAACAAAGAAACTTAATATAATACTACCAGCCATCATGCGCCCAAATGCGGTCTGTGCTCGACTAGCTAGCACCAATCCTCTGCCTATGATAAATAAGTAAAGCGCCAGTAAAAAAACGACGCCAATGAGCCCCCACTCCTCAGCAATTACTGCAAAGATGAAGTCTGTGTGGCGTTCAGGTAAGAACTCGAGCTGGGACTGTGTACCTAGTAACCAGCCTTTACCGCTGACACCCCCTGAACCGATTGCAATTTTAGACTGAATAATGTGATAACCCGCATCAAGTGGGTCTGATTCTGGGTCAAACAAGGTGCGAACTCGAGTACGCTGGTATTCTTGCATCAAGAAAAACCAAAGAACAGGGATGAACGAAGTCACCAATCCGCTTGCAATAAAAATAATACGCCAACTTATTCCAGACAAAAATAAAACAAAAATGCCCGAAGCTGCAATTAAAATTGCGGTACCTAGGTCTGGTTGGTTCGCAATTAAAATTGTGGGAACAAAGACCATGACCAAGCCAATCATTAGGTTTCTACATCGAGGTGGTAGCGGCTCTTTACCAATAAACTGTGCGATCATTAAAGGCACGGTTAGTTTGATGAATTCTGATGGTTGAAATGTAACAACCCCTAAATCTAACCAGCGCTGCGCACCTTTCGCAGTCTCACCAAAAAATAATACGGCAATGAGCATAGCAATGCAGGTAACATAGAGGTAAGGTGCCCAAAATTCATAGTGCCTAGGTGAAACTTGGGCTAGGAAGCACATCACGGCAAGAGCAAGTAACATGCGAACGGCTTGTCGTTCCATCATACTAATGTCTTGTCCACTAGCACTCCACATGACGATGAGACTGAACCCCATTAGCACCAATATTCCGAGTAACACCGGTAAGTCGAGATGAAGACGGTTAAAAATTGTTTTTTGATGTCCGGATGATACTAAGAGGTTCATTGAAATTGTTCCTCACTAGTTTTTCCTTTTTTAAGTAGTAAATAGTCAAAAATTTTACGGGCAATTGGGCCTCCTTGACTTGAACCGCTTCCTGCGTTTTCAAGAACCATTGATACAACTGCTTGCGGATTGTTGTACGGTGCGAAGCCAGTATAGAGCGCATGATCGTGAAGATGTTTGGCCAATTTATCTGCATTGTATTTTTGATTTTCATCTAAACCAAAAATTTGTGCTGTACCTGATTTTCCACCAGTGAGATAAGGTGTTTTAATAAAGGCGCGACGAGCGGTACCTTTTTTACCATGATTAACCAATTTCATGCCCTCTAGCACCGCTACCCAATGCTGGTCGCTTACGTTCTGAATTGGTGGATAAGACGGGAATGTGACTTCCTCTTGAACCCCCTCATTGATGGTGTGCATCAGAAGGTGTGGTGGATTCACTTTTCCTTTATTAACTAATACTGCCGTTGCTTTAGCAAGTTGCATTGGCGTCGAAGACCAATAACCCTGACCGATACCAACAGGTATAGTGTCGCCTTGATACCAAGGTTTGCGATAGCGTGCCATTTTCCACTCACGTGTTGGCATATTGGCTTTGCTTTCTTCATGAATATCAATTCCAGTGTAATCTCCAAAACCAAATCGACTCATCCAGCCCGACAAACGATCGATACCCATGTCATAAGCGATCTGATAAAAAAAGGTATCAACAGATTCTTCGAGAGCTTGTTTCAAGTTTACATGGCCATGTCCCCACGCTAACCAATCGCGAAATGGGCGTGTTTTAGAATTTGGTAGATACCAAAAACCTGGATCGTTACGAATTGTGTTGATTGTAACAACTTTTTCTTCTAGTGCTGCAACAGCAATAAATGGTTTTACTGTGGAAGCTGGAGGGTAAATGCCAAGTGTTGCACGGTTTACCAATGGACGATTTTTATCACTGAGTAGTTTATGGTACTCAGTGTTGGAGATACCATGAATGAATAGGTTTGGATCATAACTTGGTGATGAAACCATCGCTAACACAGACGAATCTTGTGGGTCCAAAACCACCACAGCGCCGCGTCGAGTACCAAGAATTTTGCATATATAGAGTTGTAGATCAATATCTAAGTTTAACACTAAATCTTTGCCTGACTTAGGAGGAAGATACTTCAATGTACGAATTATTCGTCCTTGACTGTTCACTTCAACTTCTTGGTAACCCACAGTACCATGAAGGCTTTTTTCATAAAAGCGTTCAATGCCCAGTTTGCCTATATCTCGGGTTGCTTTGTAGTTATTAATAAGTTCGTCACGTTCTAAGCGCAATATGTCTTTGTTATTGATTTTGGCTACATACCCCATAACATGAGTTAATGCGTCACCATAGGGGTAGAATCGTTTTAGATAACCTTTAATTTCTACGCCTGGAAATTTATGTTGGTTCGCGGAAAAGACGGCAACTGCTTCTTCAGTAAGTTGATTTTTTAAGGTAACTGAATTAAAACGACGCGAACGTTTTTTATCACGTTCAAATGCCGCAATTTCACGCTTTGAAATAGGCAATATTTCTTGAAGCTTAGCAATTGTTTCCGGAATTTTTTTAACTTGTTCTGGTGTGATTTCAAGTGCGTAAACGGGGCGATTTTCAGCAAGCAATTTACCGTTACGGTCATAAATCAACCCACGATTTGGTGTGACAGATACAACTTTTATGCGGTTGTCATCTGAACGTGTAATGTAATTATCATGGTCCTCTACCTGTAGTATATAAAGATTAAACAATAAACTGCAAATAAACACAAAAATGCCACAGAAAGCCACGACAGCTCGGCGAGAAAAGATATAGGATTCGGCATGATGGTTGCGTATTGGACTACGCTTATGTTTCATGAATTAATCTCGGTGGCAAGGATGATATACCATGATGTTTCAGATACAAAATGCACTTTCTACTATTACAATCTTAACTAACAGGTGGAGAAGGAACAAAGGAAATTTTATCCAACTTTGATCCGCTGTGGATTTACATGCAGATACTAAGCCTTCAGCACAACTAATAAGGATAAATACGTCATTAGTGGTAGGCTTTCAGCGATTTTACTAATTATTCAGTATCCTAAGATCGACCGAAAATATCAAGAGCAATAATCCAATTTTCTTTGAAAGGATTCTGACTATATCAGCATTTGTACATTTTTCCTTTACGGTGATTTTAATAAGTTTAAGTTACAAATTTTTTTAAATTTTTATTTCCTCATTCAAGTTCAGATAGTAAATTCCACATAACTCACTATTAGACAATCGCTTTTATGTTAGGCATACCTAGTCTTGTCGGCTTATTTAATGTTTTTATTATGGCGTCGATTTCACTAATTTGCATTGTGTGATTCCTGAGGCTTAATGTCCCTACCAATAGTTTTTTGACTCGAACCATTACTGTCTCTGCTATGGAACGTTTATGGTAGCCGGCTTTATTGCTTAAATTAGAGAACTAAATTTTCAATCAGTATTTTAAGCAGTTAGGCTCGCTTAAATATTCAGATCTATGAACAACCTCCGTTATAACACAACTAACTCGAAGCAGCATAATCAAGCTTTAATGAATAATGGCTCACTAGCATTCTGAATTAATGAAGATGCTATTTCACAATGGAGTAAAACTAAGCAGGATCATTATGGGAATCCTCATTTATTTCGCAACTTAACCATTACGACGGCCATCATGATTAAACACGTATTTTCAATGCCATTGAGAAATTTACAAGGCTTAATTAATTCTATTTTTTAAATTTACTCAATTGCTATTGTCATGCCCTCACTATCCATGCATTAGCAAACGAGTCAAAACGGTTAACGTCACGTTCAAGACGATGAATAAAAGAAGCATACAGTACTGAGCCATTGATTTTACGGGGAT
The DNA here is from genome assembly GCF_002381345.1 of Candidatus Enterovibrio altilux. Taxonomy (GTDB): domain Bacteria; phylum Pseudomonadota; class Gammaproteobacteria; order Enterobacterales; family Vibrionaceae; genus Enterovibrio; species Enterovibrio altilux. Next base: position 1,406,835 of record NZ_CP020660.1, on the reverse strand, counting down.
CAAAACTTACAGTGAAGAAGAATGACAAGTCAAAAAAGCATGGTACTGATGACAAACGGCAAGTCTGACGCAAGTAACATTTGGCGGTAGATATAAATATACATAAAATCATTGCTGCTGAGTTAAGTGCATCAAATATAACTGACAGTGCAGTGCTATCTATCTTACTTAAATAAGCCCTTTAAAAAAATCAATGAAATATCAGTCGATAATGCTTACGACACCAGACAATGTTACGAAACCGTTCGTATTAAACGAACGGCTCCACTCATCCCACCAAGAAAAAAAGAAATTTTTAAAAACTGAAATGCTTCGCGTAATTTAGCGGTCAGTCACTAGAAGTTATACAGTTCTAATCAGCATTGAAAAACGAGGTATGGTTACCATAAATGTTCCCTATCAGAGACGGCAATGTTTCAAGTCAAAAACTACTGGGAGGCGCATTGAGCTTAAGAGATGACAATGCTCAGATTAGCGAGGTTTACGCATAATCAAACCGTTAAATAAACGGGCTGGGCTAGGTATACCTAAAATGCAAGTGATTATTTAATCGTTAATCATGTTGAAATTTGCTATCTGAACATGAATTAAAAAACAAAGCCAGTACACAGCACAATAAACTCAGAAATGATACTTTTTCGTAATATTAAAGATAACAATGTCGGACGCTTTGTCGATAAAAAAGCGTTGAAGTTACTCCGAAAGCAATTTTTTACCTTTGAGACAACTAATCACGAGTATGTGACATGTTTTTTACGATATACTAATGGTATCTATCAAAATTTATAATATTAGTAGTTTGGAATAAAATACAGCATTTTTTTAACTGTTAGTTAATAGGGGCTAGTAGGACTGGGTGCCCGCACATTTCTAAGCTAAATGCCACTAATGCAAGCCATGGTTGACTTTCAAAATCCGTTTTTACCATTATTTCGATATCTGATAATTGACGCAGCAATATCATAAGCACAGACATAGGAAGACGATGCAACGCGGCTGTTAAGATAGAGCGGCGCGTTTGCCATATTTTGAAATGATCAAAAAGTGTATTCAATCCCATGCCTGAGGTGCCATATTCTTGCATCTTGCATAGTTGAATGACTTCTTTTTGTATCACACACACTAATAGCGTGAGCTCAACGTCTTCTGCTTGAAGATTCCGTATAATTTGCACTGCACGCTTTGCCTTTCCTTCGACTAATGCATCAATGAGTTGATATGGTGTGTAATGGTTGTGACGAGTAAGAGCATCTTGAAGTCTTCTCAGAGTTAATATTCCGTCAGGATACAGCAGTTGCAATTTCATCAAACTTTGCGACAATGCGAGTAAATTACCTTCATGCCACTGTGCGATAAGTAATATGGATGCACGATCCGGCTTTAAGCCTAACTTACGACAACGGTTTTCGATAAAACACGGAAGTTGTCTTGTATCCGGCGTGTTACAAGGAACATAAAGACCGTTTTTCTGAAATAAAGTGAACCATTGTGTAAATTCTTGTTTTTTATTTAATTTTGGGCCATCCAACACCAAAACAATATCTTGATGCAGGAAAGATACTAAAACCTTTAATGCATTGATTTGTCTCACATTAATCGCAATTTTTGGTAAAATAAGAATTAACACCTGACTGCTAGAAAAAAGATTCAATGACTGACAAGCATCGTACACATCTTGCCAATTCAGCTGGTTATTAACAGTGAAACAATGCTTCTCATCATACCCTTGCTTCACTGTTTCATTAAGCACAGCTTGAAGGGCTTCTTGCTTGAGTAATGGTTCATTACCAAACAGTAGATAGTTCTGCTCTAAGCCCTGTGCAAGGTGCTGTACTAGCTGCTCTGGGTTAATTTTCATGGAACCGTTTTACCTTTTGAATTAGAATCTGTTTTTTTCATCTGTTGGAAATGCAGAATAATTTGAGAATTGTGTGTCTTTCAGCTCCCCTTGTCCGTTAAATTGTGTTTCAATGGCTAGCTGAAATTTATTTTCGTGAACACCTTGATATAGTTCACGAAAGGCATTATTTTTCTGCTTCTTTGCGTTCAAATTCTTCTATCTGAGTATTCATGCGAGCAAGTTGGCGCATGATTTTTTTGGTTGCTTCTACGCGCATTTCTTGCATAAGCATGTCTTTTTCCACTGATTTGGCTAGTGCAGTCCATGGGTTGCCGAGGTATGTGCGGTTAAGAGATGTCAAAAAGCTGTAATCACCTTTTTTTGGCACCGTCACGATGTAGCGGACAGTGTAGACGAATTGTTTTTCTGCAACACGACTATTTTGATAAAGAGAAAGAACATTTTCGCTGTAGGATTCGCCCGAGAGACGAAGATTAGAAACAAGCTCAGCTGGAGCAACAATATTGATGTTGTGCAGTCGTAGCTGAGTTTTCATCTCACGAGTTAGTGCCCCATATTGATCAAAGCTAGTAATGGATAGCTTTTGAATTTCGTCAGGCAGATTATAGCTACTGCGAAAATAAAATCCACAAGAAGCGGTGGCTACAGTAGCCATAACAACGAGAAAGGTACGAAAAAAATAAAATACTAAGGTTACCGAATGACTACCTTTTTGTTGATTCAGATAATTAGCAAGACGATTAATTTGCAACAACATTAACCAGTTTACCTGACACATATATAACCTTACGAATCGTTTTCCCTTCGATAAATTTAATAACATTTTCATTATTTTGTGCCATCATTTTCACGTCATCTTTTTCAGCATTTGCAGCAACAGTAATTTTAGCACGAAGCTTGCCATTCACTTGAACAATAATTAATTTTTCGTTTTTTACTATTGCGTCTGTATCTACTCGAGGCCAAGATGCATAATCTATATTTGATTCTCCCAATGCTGTCCACAGTTCATTACTAATGTGTGGGGTAATTGGATAAAGAAGAACAACCACAGCTTTCAAAGCTTCATCAAGAATAGTGCGATCAGTGTCAGTCTCTTTTGGTGCTTTTGCCAAATGATTTACCAATTCCATCACTGCGGCAATAGCGGTGTTAAAGGTTTGACGACGACCAATATCATTGCTCACCTTAGCAATGGTTTTATGCACTTCACAACGGAGCATTTTTTGAGCAATCTGAAGTGATGAAGCATCCAGTGTTGTAACAGGACCTTTTAACGAATGCTCAAATACCAGTTTCCAAATCCGGTTCAGAAAACGGTGGGCGCCTTTTACACCAGACTCTTGCCATTCCAGAGTCATGCTTGCTGGTGATGCGAACATCATAAAAAAGCGAACAGTATCTGCACCATAGCGATTCACTATCTCCTGTGGGTCAACACCATTGTTTTTTGATTTAGACATTTTGATCATGCCTGAATGGACAACGTGATTTCCTGCACTGTCTACTCCTTTAAGAATACGCCCTTTTTTATCACGCTCGACGGTAACATCAGTTGGAGCTACCCAAATTTTAGTACCTTTGTCATCATGATAGTAATAAGCATCAGCCAATACCATGCCTTGGCAAAGTAGTTGTTTAAATGGTTCATCACCCTGTACCATACCGGCATCACGCAGTAATTTATGGAAAAAACGCGCATACAGTAAATGCATACATGCATGTTCGATACCGCCCACATACTGATCAACAGGCAGCCAATAATTAGCAGCTTCTAAATTGAGCATCTCACCTGCTTTTGGTGAACAATAACGTGCATAATACCAAGATGACTCCATAAAAGTGTCAAAAGTATCAGTTTCGCGCCTAGCTCGCTGACCATTAAAAGTTGTTTCTGCCCACATTTTATTAATTTTAATGGGGCTAGTTATGCCGTCCATTATTATGTCTTCTGGCAGCGTCACGGGTAGTTGCTCCGCAGAAACAGGATGCACTTCACCGTCTTCAGTTGTTATCATTGGTATTGGAGCACCCCAGTAACGCTGACGAGAAACACCCCAATCACGCAGACGAAAGTGAACAGTTTTCTTACCTTTACCTTCAGATTCCAGTTTCGCTGCGATTGCATTAAATGCGTCTCGGAAGTTCAGGCCATCAAAGTCGCCAGAATTGAAGAGCACACCTTTCTCCGTATAAGCAGCTTTTGATACATTCAACTGGCTCCCATCTTCAGGTTTAATCACTGGAACCATTTCTAGACCGTATTTGATGACGAATTCATAGTCACGTTGGTCGTGCGCAGGCACTGCCATCACTGCACCTGTACCGTGAACCATGAGGACAAAGTTAACTACATAGATTGGAATAACACGGTCATTTAGCGGATGAATAGCAGTTAATCCTGTATCCATACCTTTTTTTTCCATGGTAGCATACTCAGCTTCAGTAACTTTAGTGTTTAGACATTCTTTAATGAAGGCAGAGAGTTCAACATTATTTTCAGCAATTTTTATCGCAAGAGGGTGACCCGCAGCAATTCCGACGTAAGTAACACCCATCAAAGTATCTGGGCGCGTTGTGTATACGTTCAGAGTTTCGTTACCTGACACTTCAAGTGAAAGTTCTACACCTTCAGAGCGGCCAATCCAGTTACGTTGCATGGTTTTCACCATGTCAGGCCAACCTTCAAGAGTATCTAAATCGTCAAGCAATTCTTGTGCGTAAGCCGTAATTTTAATAAACCATTGTGGAATTTTTTGCTGTTCTATAGGTGTATCACAACGCCAACAACAACCATCTTCAACTTGTTCGTTGGCAAGAACAGTTTGATCGTTTGGACACCAGTTAACAAAAGATGTTTTCTTGTAAATCATTCCTTTTTTATACAATTTGGTGAAAAATTCTTGTTCCCAACGATAATATTCTGGTGTACACGTTGTTAATTCACGATTCCAATCATAACCAAAACCCAGTAATTTCAACTGGTTCTTCATATACTCAATGTTCTTGTAAGTCCAAGATGAAGGCGCTGTCTTATTTTTCACTGCGGCATTTTCTGCCGGTAAGCCAAATGCATCCCAACCAATAGGCTGCATGACATTTTTACCTTGTAGACGTTGGTAACGAGAAATCACATCACCAATGGTGTAATTACGTACGTGACCCATATGCAATCGGCCGCTTGGGTATGGAAACATGGATAGGCAATAAAACTTCTCCTTGCTTGGGTCTTCTTGAACCACAAAGGTTTGCTTGTTGTCCCAATCAGCTTGAACTTTAGGTTCTATGTCCTGTGGACGGTATTGTTCTTGCATTGATGATATCCAAAAAAAATATAAGATAAGTACAAAATAAATGTGAATAATTTACATAGAATAACTAAAGGTCTCAGGCGCAACAACAGTTGAATTCATAGATAGCTTATGTCAAAATAAAAAATAGTATCCGAGTTGATAGTTGAATGCGTCAATGATGCTTTGAAGCGCAACTTAGCAGAGCTATAATGTTGAATGACGTTGTGTGCTAATTCGAGTTCAGGTAACAAGTTCCAATATAATTCACTCATCCAGAAATGCCGAAGTGCACTGTATGATGATTCTATTATAAGCCTTTCAACAATACCATCCAGATACTTACTTTTCTCGACAATCTCTGACAAGTCATTTAGGCGCTTAGCGAAATCAACAATACTTGGCCACTGCCTATACACATCAATAATTTTCCCCCTTACATTCTGGTATCAGTACGTAAGGGTAGCTTCAACTATGATGTTAACGTCAGGAGGTGCAATTATGAGATTACCATTTCAAGAAAGTGTTGATTCACTCAAAACAGGTAACTACTCGGCGCATCGTCAACCGGTTATGGAAAACGATAATGAGTACCAAGTTACTTGGGTGGGTATAGATGGTTCGTATAATGAAGACGAATTTTCATGCCTGGATGATGCAAAACGCGATGCGTTGAGTATTTCCGAACATGGAGGTCATTGCATAACTATCTCTCTGATGATGAGGGTAATGATTACGGTTTCTAATGGAAAAGCCACCTTTCGGCGGCTTTTCTTTTTTAGTACGCTCAGACAGCGTATAAAAGCGCACAGGCGCACCTCGGTCTTTTTTAGGGTGGTTGGATGAGTATTATGACTAATAACCATATACGGGCGTTCACGCACCTTTTTAATGAAACTGCACGTTATCACCATCGTTATGAAGTCTTTAAGGATTTTGTGATGATGGCAGGAATAGCAATTTAAAATACATTCCTGAAATTTGATGAACTTGAACAAGAATACCTTGGGATTGTTCGTCAATATGAAAAAGACAATGCGGTTCGTATGTCGTATTTACTGGCTGAAGTGGTTATGGGGTTAGAAGCATATCACTGTGATTTTCTCAGTAGTGTTTTCATGGATTTAGAGCTTGGCTCAGATCGAATGGGGCAATTTTTTATCCCGTTCGAAGTGTCTAGAATGATTTCCATGATTGTACACGGCGAGACGGTTTTGTGTCCAAATTAATGGGTCACTGTTCAACACACTTGATGAAGCAAATGTGTGACCAACCTCGAAGAAGATTCAGTTAGGTAGAGTGTAAACGTGTGATGCTCACGTTTGTGTTGTTACTTGACTGTTTGGATAATTATGGTCACGGATCTTTCACTAAATAAATTATTAATGGGTTTAAAAGGCATTTATTACCCATTAAAACCAAGTGCAAATTTAGTTATTCTAGCGTTACGGGTGGTCATAGAGATAGGTAGGCGCTAAGGACAAACAGAGCAACCAAAGACAATCTGGTGGTTGCTAGCGGTTGATGCGAATCACAGAGAGCGTATGTTAAGAAACCCTCGCATGAAACTCTGGCGAGAGGCATAAAGCAAGTACAATCCTCCTTTATTGATTTACGGTACGCGACTAAGAAGAGAGTTATAGATGCTTACATGGCTAGTAAGCGGAGACTCTAAACACGTACAGGTAGAAAGAGACTACGCACTGAATGATTCCTTTCCGACCTGACGGGCGTAACGGACATTTAAGGTAAACCATTACCTACGCATTGAGCTTTAAAAGGCCTCTGTGGGTAAGGGTTAATTTCACCTAAAATCAAGCCTTTCTCACTTCAAATGTAATCTACACCAACTTAACTTCAAGTGTTCTTGAAAAGTCATTATCAAATAAATGAATACTTATGGATCTTTTGGACTCAATCGGATATAGTCCAGTTATACTAAATCTGTTTATTTTGTAACGGAGCAATCGGTTTGATCAGTTTTATGATTGATGGTTTGTTCTGAAGTTCTTTTTTTTTTGTTTTTTGACCTACTCATTATCGAACTATTTTAGTTCTTGGTATTGCTACTCTTTTTATTCGTATTTTTGGTTTTATTAATTTTTTTGCCATAACAACGACACTTTGACTTGTGCTCATAATCAATTCGAGTGCCGTCATTTTTGTCTCAGCATCAACTTGTTCTATTTCTGTTCGTATTATATTAAGAGCTTGTTGAATGTCTTTTAGGGTCGAGTTGTTCATACATATATTTAGCAACAGAGTTTAAATCACCACCTCAAAAGCCTAAGTACTCCATAAAAGAGAATCACAGCGTATGTTTTTAGCCCAAATACCCAATTTTAACTAACAAGCCATTTTGCTTCTGATTATGCATGTATATGCAGATGGCATTTTTCGCTCAGTTTAAGAAATTGATCACCAATGCGTTTATGGTCTTCTGTTAAAATCATGCGTTTTCCATAATGCTGTAGTTTGCTCGCACATATAGCCAATGCCCACACTTGACTCTTTCTGCTTAAAACGCAATGTACGTGTACGTAACAACCAATCTTTACTAAATTCACTTTCACTGTCTACAGCACATATTTGGTTCAATAACTCAAAAACCTCTTTAACAAATACTTTTGACACTTTTTTCTCCTTCAGTTGATAAATAACTACATATACACAGCAACCACCCATTACTCTGTATTTATCTGCACATAGGGCTTTACCAAATAGCATTAAGTCTGCCAACGTATGTTGAAGCCGACAGAACTTGCTGCCCACTTTTGCTCTAACAGAGGCAAAACAACAAGCAAAGCCGCAATAGGGCTTGTAATGAATTATGAGGTGGAACGAGATGAGAGACTGAGCAATCAGTAACTCGTATGTGCTGTAGTGGTTGTGATCGGTTTCTACAGCATTGCGTTACGAACAACTCTACGCACGTAAAGGTAACAGCATAATCCTATCTGCCCACATTAAGTTGGTTGTGCGCGATCACTGACTGAAGAACTCACAAAAAGCCCCAAACAGATCATATAAAGAAAACTACGCAGTGATGCTTTCAAGCAAACGCTAGTGAGAAGAAAAACATTACAAGTCGCTTAAGCGGAGCTTGAGCGTATTGGTCATTAATAAAATTAATCTTCTACAAATAAATGTAATAAAATTGTTATTTTCTTATATTTATTTATAAGTCTTTGAAAAATAGAATGAGTTTTTTGAAATTATTTCGTTTGCTCAAATAGAACATCAGAAAACATAATGTATGTGTAAAACATTATATTTAGAGGTGATAAATGGCAAAAGCAAATACACTCAACAAAGCAAAACTCAAACGTGTGCTTAACTACAATAACGCACATAAACGTTACAGCGATCGTAATAGGGTAATGATACTGCTTACGCACTTATGTGGTATGCGTATTGGTGAAGTAGTTAACTTGAATTGAAGGTTTCTGATGTCATTGATGAAAACGATGAGATCAAAGCAGAAATACAACTGACTAAGAAACAGACTAAAGGCCAACAAGCACGTACTGTGTTTATATCCAAACGTATTCAAAAAGAACTAGATCGGTATCTTAAACACGCTATAATGCGTTTTAGTAATGGGTTTTTATTCAAAATTCAAAAGAGCCAGCGATTTCCATCAAATACAGCTACACAACTGCTACAGCGTATTTACGAAAGAAGTGATCTAAGTGGAGCTACATCACATAATGAAAGATAATCGTTTATTACTGATTTAGTTACAAAGGGAATTTCAGTGCGTGTGTTAGCCGCACTCACTGGCCATCAAAGCATTGCAACGACACAACGCTATATTGATGTGAATAATAAGATGCTTAAAATGCTGTCGAACTCGTTTAAATCGGCTCAATCGTACCATCGTCATTTCGTTTGTAGTCAGCTAATGCGTTAGTCAGCCTTATCTCATCATTTAAGTCGTAATAAGTACCTTCAATCTGCATAACGTTTGTTCCACACATATCAGCAATCTGCTTAAAGTTCAATCCACTCATAATACGTTGCGTAATCATAAAGTGTCGCAGACTATACGGCACTAAATCACGTGCTTCTCTTTCTTCAATTTTTGCTAACTCAATAATTCTATGAAAGTGATACAAAACTATACATTTGCTTAAAGTTTCTTCACCATCAATGCTAAAGATAAGTGCATTGCTATTTTCATGTTGGGTTAATTCTTTCAAGCGTTCAAAGTGCTCTCCGCCTCTGCAATAAAAACTCTGTTATTACGTACTTTGCTTGTTTCAGCTCGAACTCGTATCTTTGCCAATACACGTTGTTTGCCATTAGTTTGTCTGCGTTCAATATCAACATCACTCCAACACAACTGTCTTTGTTCACTAACACATAAACTACTGCTTGTCGCTATCAGTATATAGTGGCGAACGATTTCACGTGTTAAGCGTTCGTCTTCATCAATTTTTTTGTGTGATTTAGCACAGTATGTACGTAACGCTTTATAAATGCCTTTATATTCTACGTTGGTAAACGTTGCTCGTCTTATAGCTTCCTTGTTTTTGTCAACTTTGGAGAGTTTCTTAAAATCCAAAGCTTCAACGTGAGTTTCATTATTGCGGAATAGAAACTTCATGCAACTGCTGATAGCGCTTTGTTCGTTTTGAATGGTGATTTATTTGACGTTGTTTTTTGACTTTTTCATTCGTTCGTAAAAGTAATCTTCACACTCAATACGTTCTAACTCCTTTATCTTTGTATCTTTACCAATAAAGTCTAAAAAATTCTGTAAATGCGTTTTGATTGTTTTGTATCGGCCTTTAACAATTAAACCACTCTCAACGTTCTTTTTTCTATATTCTAAATAATGATTAACACCTTCTTTTATGGTTAAAGAAAAGTAAGTTTTACCCATTTTACGATTAGCAAAAATCTCTAAGTAAGCTTCTTTCCCTTTTTCAATAGCTATAGTTTTACTGCGAATGCGGAGGCTTTTTCGTGCGTATTTTCGTTCCTTGTTCAGCCACATGCTAAAGTGCCAATACGCACCTCTTTTTGTAAATGGAGGTTTCATCAAAAATGGGGATTTCGTCTTCATTGCAGTGCAGCCTTTTTAGAGCCAACCTTCCGCCTTACGTTACTATGGTTTTCAGTAGCCACAGTTTTGTGTGACTTTTTGTGTAACGTTATGAAAAAACTTCAGCAAAAACAATGGCAGATATTTTATAAAAAAGTTTTATGAAAATTAGTTTGACTTCGAAATCAAAGAGTTACAATTGACCCTTTATTCCCACTCAATAGTTGCAGGTGGCTTGCCAGAAATATCATATACTACTCTGCTAATACCGTCGACTTCATTAATGATACGGTTTGAAACGTTGCCAAGAAAGTCATACGGCAACTGAGCCCAATTCGCTGTCATGAAATCAATTGTTTCTACAGCTCGCAAAGAAATAATCCAACCATATTTACGACCATCACCCATGACGCCAACAGAGCGTATAGGCAAGAATACAGTGAATGCCTGAGACACTTTATTGTAAAGACCAGCTTTATGTAACTCTTCAATGAAGATAGCATCTGTACGACGTAATAAATCACAATATTCTTTTTTTATTTCACCAAGAACACGCACACCTAGACCAGGACCAGGGAACGGGTGACGGTAAAGCATATTATGAGGCATACCCAACTCCAGACCAATTTTACGCACTTCGTCTTTGAACAACTCTTTTAGAGGCTCAACCAAACCCATTTTCATATCGTCAGGCAATCCACCAACATTATGGTGAGATTTGATGACGTGTGTATTACCCGTTTTAGATGCAGCAGATTCTATTATATCCGGATAAATAGTGCCTTGAGCTAACCATTTTGCATTTTTTAACTTATTCGACTCTTCATCGAACACATCAATAAACACGTGACCTATTTTATTACGCTTCACTTCTGGGTCCGAAATACCTTTTAATGCAGAAAGGAAACGTTTTTCTGCTTTCACATGAACGATATTTAGTCTAAAATATTTACTAAATATCTTCATCACTTGCTCACTTTCGTTCAGACGGAGCAATCCATTATCAACAAATACGCACGTTAATTTGTCACCGATTGCTCGGTGGATAAGCATTGCAGCAACTGATGAATCCACGCCACCAGATAAACCCAAGAGCACTTCGTCATCACCCACTTGCTTTTTGATTGTATTAATTGCGTTTTCAATGATAAATGCTGATGTCCATAATTTTTTACAACCACATATCTCGATTACAAACCTTTTTAGCATACGTAAGCCTTGGCGTGTATGTGTTACCTCTGGGTGAAATTGAACGCCATAAAAATGTTTTTTTTCGTTAGCTATAGCTGCAAAAGGACAAGAATCAGTCATTGCAACCATCACGAAGTCGGATGGAATTGCAACCACTTTATCACCATGACTCATCCAAACATCTAACATACCAAGGCCGTCTGCATTAAAAGAGTCTTCGATACCTTTGAACAAGCTACTTGATTGCTTAATGGTTACTTTTGCATAACCGAACTCACGTTCAGTAGAGCCAATAACTTTACCACCCAATTGTTCAGACATGGTTTGCATGCCGTAGCACACGCCCAGCACAGGAACACCTGCATTGAATACATAGTCTGGTGCACGAGGTGAGTCTACTGACGTCACACTTTCTGGTCCACCAGAAAGAATGATACCGCTTGGGTTAAAATTACGTATATTTTGTTTTGCAACATCCCAGTTCCATAGTTCGCAGTAAACCCCAATTTCACGAATGCGACGAGCAATAAGTTGAGCATACTGTGAACCAAAGTTGAGGATTAAAATACGTTGGGCATGAATATTGTGGGTCATTGCAAGTTATCTCAAAAGTCATCAATATAAAGGACATTCTCTCCCTTCAAGCAATATTACAGTTATTACTAACCGGTACGGTAGTTAGGAGCTTCTTTGGTGATTATGACATCATGTGCATGCGATTCAGTCATGCCGGCACCAGTAATACGAACAAACTCTGCTTTAGTACGCAATGCTTCAATTGTTGCAGAACCAGTTAAACCCATGCATGAACGCAAACCACCCATTTGTTGATGGATAATTTCTTTTAAACGCCCTTTATAGGCCACGCGGCCTTCAATGCCTTCTGGAACCAGTTTATCTGCTGCGTTATCCTTTTGAAAGTAACGATCAGACGAACCTTTTGACATCGCACCCAATGAACCCATGCCACGGTAAGATTTATAAGAGCGACCTTGGTAAAGTTCAACTTCACCCGGGGACTCTTCTGTCCCTGCAAGCATTGAACCGACCATAACACATGATGCACCGGCAACAATTGCTTTACACAAGTCACCAGAAAAACGAATACCACCATCAGCAATAACAGGAATACCATGCTGATTGGCAACTTCAACTGCATCAGAAATTGCGGTGATTTGAGGAACACCCACACCAGTAACGATGCGAGTTGTGCAAATAGAACCAGGACCAATACCTACTTTAACAGCATCCACCCCCGCTGCAATTAATGACAATGCGCCAGTTGCAGTTGCAACATTACCACCAATAATTTGAAGTTCTGGAAATTTAACACGAGTTTCGCGAATACGCTGCAGTACACCTTCAGAATGACCGTGTGAAGAGTCGAGCAACAACACATCAACACCTGCTTTTACCAATGCAGCAATACGCTTTTCATTGCCTGCACCACCACCAACAGCAGCCCCGACACGCAAGCGACCTTGTTCATCTTTACATGCATGTGGTTTGCGCTCAGCTTTTTGGAAGTCTTTTGCGGTAATCATGCCGCTCAAGTGATGATTATCATCAATAACTAACACTTTCTCAACTCGATATTGTTGCATCAATCCTTGAACTGCTTCACGACTTGTACCTTCTTTCACTGTTGTAAGACGATTTGTTGGTGTCATAACTTCTGACACTTTCAATTCCCAATTAGTGACAAAACGAACATCACGGCCAGTGATAATACCTACTAGTTCGTTATTTTCAGTCACAACAGGATAACCAGCAAAACCATGACGCTTAGTCAGTGCTTTTACATCATGAATAGTTTGGTCAGGCTTTACGATCACAGGGTTTGAAACCACACCGGCTTCAAAAATTTTAACCAGCCGCACTTGTTCTGCTTGTTGTTCGATAGTCATGTTTTTATGAATAAAGCCAATACCGCCCTCTTGTGCCAGTGCAATCGCTAAACGAACTTCAGTAACCGTATCCATTGCTGCAGAAATCAGCGGGATATTAAGGGAGATTTTTTTTGTTAGCTTTGTACGCAAATCTGCAGTATTTGGGAATACGGTAGAATGTGCTGGAACCAACAGTACGTCATCAAAAGTTAGAGCTTCTTTAATTATTCGTAACATTACAATATCTCACACCAAAATAATATAAGAGGATTTAAAATATTGTCACAGTATTATACTGACCGCGTAAATGTTTGGCTACAGATTTTTACGAAATCATTTGGCATTCAATTTATGCCTCAGTACCATGGTCTCATCTAACTTATAATAAAGAAGTAAGCCAAGATGAATGCTGCAATCAATAATATCTACACAGTCTCTCAACTTAATGCCAGGGTGCGATCTCTGCTTGAGAATGCAATAGGCAGAGTGTCACTGATTGGCGAGATTTCAAACATTACCATGCCAGCTTCAGGTCATTGGTATTTCACACTTAAAGATAGCAGAGCTCAAATTAAATGTGCAATGTTTCGCGAAAATAACCATCGAGTGACATTTAAATTAACCAACGGTAATCAAATTTTAGTACGGGCTTTCCTATCTCTTTACGAGCCAAGGGGTGATTATCAAATTATTGTCGAAAGCATACAACCGGAAGGTGATGGTTTACTCCAACAACAATTCGAAGAGCTCAAAAAGAATTTAGTTCAAAAGGGCTTCTTCGCTACAAGTTCTAAGCAGCCATTACCGAAGCAACCACGACGCGTAGGCATCGTTACCTCAAGAACCGGCGCAGCTCTTCATGATATTCTTCATATTCTCAAACGACGAGATCCAAACCTGCCAGTGGTGATCTATCCTACGAAGGTTCAGGGTAAAGATGCAGCCATTCAAATTGCACAAGCGATAGGAAGAGCTAACAGTCGCGAAGAATGTGATGTCTTAATTGTGGGGCGTGGTGGCGGGTCTTTAGAGGATCTTTGGTGTTTTAATGAAGAAATAGTCGTTCAAACCATCTCAGCAAGTACAATTCCGATTGTCAGTGCGATTGGACATGAAGTAGACGTCACTCTTGCAGATTTTGCTGCCGATGTACGAGCACCTACTCCATCTGCGGCCGCTGAGTTGGTTAGCCAAGATGCATCGCTACGGACGCAGTTATTATTACAATGCACTGATAAATTAGTAAACAGTATAACCTTCCAGATTTCTAAGATCAGAGAATGCCTTACAAAGCTTCAACATAAATTAGCAATGCAACACCCTCAGGCAAGGTTACAACAACAAGCACAGCAATTTGATGAGCTTGAACGTTGTCTTTACCAATCCATGCGCCAGAGATTACACATGAAAAACCAGTGTTTAGATAAAGCTGTACAATACTTAGAGCATTATTCGTCTATAAATCAAATTCCACAGTTTGCTATTCGGCTTCAATATATAGAACACAACTTAATTGACATGATAAAACAACTAATATATCGGCAACGTCATGCATTAGCATTGCAAATAGAAAAACTTAATGCAGTCAGTCCACTCGCAACACTTGCACGTGGTTACTCGATCACAAGGAATACAGAGGGCAAAGTTATCAAGCTAGAGAATAATGTATCTAAGGGCGATGTAATCACAACGATACTCTATGACGGTAAAATCAAATCAATGATCCTTTAATAAAATTAATTTTTAACACTACGCAAGATCACTCAGATATTGCCTTCTTTTTCAAAAACAACTCTTACCCTTATCATGACTTTACTTCGTCACACTAGTTTCGCAAATAACTGGTCGAACTACATACTTGCAATCACCTTAACGTTGAGCCATGCACAGTTTAGTAATTTTTGCGCACGTAGTACTCATTGCAGTTATAACAAGCGTATGCACCATGAACGTAACCCAACTCTTTCTCACTTTTATCGTGCCATTATGAAAAAAATTTATCATTATTTATGTCTTATATTCATTGGTCTATATTTTAAAGTATCTTTCAAAAGCATATTTAGCATATAAACCCCGAAAGCATAAGTTACATATCCTGTTGATGAACTTATAGAGGTGTAAAAATCTAATTAATACGTTTCATATTGACTTATTTAGAATATAATAAAAATTATTTTTATAACCTTTATTCCTAAATTAAAAACTAAATTATCAATCTGCGCTCTAAACAGCTAGGTTCACTTAAATATTTAAGTCTATAAATAAGCTTCACTACCAAGCAACCAACTGGAAGCAGTATAATCAAGCTTCGATTAATCAGGACTCAATAACATTATGAATTAATGAAAGAAGCCATTTAACTATGGGATCAAACGTAATAAAAGCAATCGTGGGGGACTCGTTTATTTAGCGACTTCATCATTACAACAGCTTTCATGGTCAAAGCGTATTTTCAATGTCATTGAGAGGTTTGCACAGACTCATTAATTTTGTTTTCAAACTTGCTCGATTACCGTTGCCAGGCCCTCACTATTCATACATTAGCAAGTAAGTTAAAAAAGTTAACGCCGCATTCAAGGCGAAGATTAGAGGCACCATCTAGTACTTAGCCATTAATTCTACGGGGGTCAAATTCCACGGTGACAACGAATGGAAAGTAAAAAATATGATAATTATGGAAAATGGCTGGTATGGGGCAAATGACATGTAGTCGTAGATATAAATACTCATGAAATCATTACTACTAAATTTCGTGCATCAAAGATGACTGACGGCAAAGTGCTACTTAACTTGCTTAAATAGACTCGCCTAAGCATTCATGAAATATCATGCGATGAAGCTTAAAACACCAGACGATGTTACGAAACCATGCGTATTAAACAAGTCGTTCCATTCATTCCACCAAGAAAAAGAGCCACTTTTAAGAACAAGATCATTCGTATAATTTAGCGATCAGTTACCAAAAGTTATACTATTCAAATGAATCTTGAAAAATGAGGTATGGTTACCATAAATGTTGCCTATCAGAAACGGTAAGATTTCTAGTATAAAAACGCCTCAGAGGAACATTGAGCATAAGAGATTACAATGCCTAGAATGACTAAACCTACGGCATGATAAAAACGTTACATAAGCTGACTGGGCTAGTTATACCTAAAACGAAAGCGACTGTCTAATAGTGAATTATATTGAGATTTACTATCTAACTTGAATTAGGAAACAAGACCTGTTATTAAATAAAACTATTCACCTTCCTTCTCCACAGGTGGAAGTAGCAGTAAGTGTTCATTAGTGACACCCCATTTGAGTGCCAGCGCCGAAGCAACATAAATAGAAGAGTAAGTACCAACAATAATACCAATTAAAAGTGCTGAAGCGAAACCGTGGATCATTGCACCGCCTTGAAGGAACAAGGCAATAATCACAAATAAAGTTGTACCTGAGGTTATCAACGTACGGCTCAATGTTTGTGACACAGAGACATTAATGATTTCACTGGCATCACCTTTACGTGTTTTTCGAAAATTTTCACGGATCCGGTCAAAAACAACGATAGTATCATTGAGGGAATACCCTACGACCGTCAACAATGCAGCGACAATCGTCAGATCCACTTCTATTTGAAAGAACGAAAAAATACCCAGTGTAATAATCATATCATGTGTTAATGCCAGTACCGCACCTGTAGCAAGACGCCACTCAAAACGCATCGAAACATACAGCAAAATACACGACAATGAAGCCAGGATTGCGAGTCCTCCAGCTTCTGTCAGTTCATCACCCACGTTTGGACCAACAAACTCAATGCGACGCACTTCGACCGGCTGACCTGTACCTGACTTGATCGCATCAAGGATTTGATTGTTCAGTACTTCACCTTGTATATTATCATGAGAACGTAAACGCACCATGACATCACGTGCAGTACCAAATGATTGTACTACAGCATCACCAAAGCCATTGGCTTCAAGCGACTCACGAATCAATGGCAAGTTAGCTGGTTGTTCGAAATCTATCTCAATTAACTTCCCGCCAGTAAAATCTAGGCCCCAATTCAACCACTTAATAGACAAGCTCGCAAAAGACACACTAATCATCAGCAATGAAAAAATAAATGCTTTTTTTGAATAATGCATAAAGTCAATCGATAAGTCGGGTTTTAAAATTTGAAACATTTTATACCTCCTAAATCGATAACTTATTAATGCTTTTACCACCATACACTAAGTTGACCAGTGCACGAGTACCAATAATCGTCGTAAACATTGATGTCAATATACCTATAGACAACGTCACCGCAAAGCCTTTCACAGCACCAGTACCTACCGAGAACAAAATGATTGCTGTGATTAGCGTGGTGATGCTGGCATCAACGATAGTGCGACATGAATTTGCATAACCTTGATGAATTGCTTGCTGACAATTTTGCCCTTCCGCAAGCTCTTCACGAATACGCTCAAATATCAGAACATTGGCATCTACAGCCATACCGACGGTAAGCACGATACCTGCTATCCCCGGAAGTGTCATCGTAGCACCAGAAATCATTGACATAATACCGATGATAAGTACGATATTCGTGATCAAAGCACAGTTAGCAAAAAAACCAAATTTACGATAGTAGATGAGCATAAAAATCATCACCGCAAAAAGACCACATAAACAAGCTTTAATACCCATATCAATGTTCTGCTGACCCATAGATGGACCGATGATACGTTCTTCTACAATCGAAATTGGTGCGATCAGTGTGCCAGCACGAAGTAACAACGCAAGGTTCTGTGCTTCTTCTTGTGAATTAATTCCTGTGATGCGGAAATTACGACCCAGCGCCGTTTGAATCGCCGCCTCGTTTATCACTTCTTCATGCTTAGAAAGCATTACTTTGCCATTTTCGTTACGTTTACCGCTGTCTTTATATTCAGAGAAAATTGTCGCAATCAGTTTTCCGACATTATTCTTACTAAATGCCGCCATCTTGCTACCACCTTCACTATCTAACGATATGTTAACTTGAGGACGGTTATATTCATCAAAGCTAGAACTTGCATCAGTGATGCTTGAACCACTCAAGATGATACGCTTTTTTACAACAACATGATGGCCATCTCTGGCTTTTTTGATTTCGCTATCAGGCGGCACATGGCCAATTGCCGCTGCGGCAAGATCTGCACTGCCATCCACTTCATGGAATTCAAGCGTCGCCGTTGCACCAAGGATTTTTTTTGCACGCGCTGCATCTTGAATACCTGGAAGTTCTACAACAATACGACTCTCACCCTGGCGCTGCACCAATGGCTCAGAAACACCGAGTTCGTTGACACGATTGCGCAAAATAATAATATTTTGGTTGACTGCGTAGTCACGAATCTCCTGAAGACGAACTTCAGTAAACGATCCTAAGATCGTAAAACGGCTGCTATCGGTGATAAACACAATATTGGGGTAGAGTTTTCCTAATTCATGCTCTGCCGCATCCATGTCTATTTCATTGCGAAACAACATTTCAACGTTATTATCACTGCTAACTCGAATACCACGATGATGTAGTTTCGCATCACGCAATTCAGTATTAAACGTCTCTTTCTGTTGAATTAGCAATTTTTTTATCACAGCAGCCATGTCAACTTCCATCAAAAAGTGAACACCGCCACGTAAGTCAAGCCCAAGCCTCATAGGATGAGCCCCAATCATGTTGAGCCACGTTGGTATTGTAGGCGCAAGCTTAAGCGCGAGAATTAAACTATCATCCAATGATGCACTGAGCGCATCGCGTCCAGCAATTTGATTATCCGTATCTGAAAAACGTACTAAAATGGTGTCGTTCTCTAACGTAATAGCATTAAAAGAAAGCTTATTTTTTTTGAAGATAGTTTTTACGGTATCCAAAATTGAGATATCAACCGAAGCTCCATGCATTCCGGTGATCTGAACCGCTGGATTTTCACCGTAAAGATTGGGAAGTGCATAGAGCGCGCCGACACAAATCACCAACACAACCATAATGGACTTCCACCAAGGATAATGATTTAGCAATGCTATGATCCTTTATCATAATGGGTTTATAGCGACTTGATCGTACCTTTAGGAAGAACAGCAGTTACAAAATTCTTTTTGATGACTACTTCATTATCGTTATTCAATGCAATAACAATGAAGTCCATATCTTCAGAAATTTTAGTGATTCGGCCTACAAGACCACCACCCGTCAGAACTTCATCACCTTTACTCATAGAAGACATTAAGCTTTTGTGATCTTTCGCACGCTTTGCCTGTGGCCGATAAATCATGAAGTAAAAAATTACTGCAAACAGGCCAAGCATAATAAATATCTGCATACCACCACCCTGTGGCGCACCTTCTGCTGCATAAGCTTGTGAAATAAACATTCAGTCATATCCTCATATCAATTTAAACATTTTTTAATGTAAATAAGAGCTTCTTCATAGCTTCCCACTACGAAGTGGTCAGATTTTAGTCTTCTTTCAGTAGTGGCACCTCACAACCACGACGTGCATAAAACTTTTCAACGAAGGTTCCTAATTTACCTTCACCAATGGCATTCCTCAAACTCTTCATTAAACGCTGATAATAACGCAGGTTATGGATAGTGTTAAGACGCACGCCCAGAATTTCATTACAGCGATCAAGATGATGCAGATATGCTTTACTGTAGTTTAGGCACGTATAACAATCACACTGAGGATCCAGTGCAGTTGTGTCATTTTTGTACATTGCATTACGAATCTTAAACACGCCACCAGTCACAAACAAGTAGCCATTGCGTGCGTTCCGGGTAGGCATTACGCAATCAAACATATCAACACCACGACGAACGCTTTCAACAAGATTTTCTGGTGTACCCACGCCCATCAAGTAACGTGGCTTATCTTCAGGCAATCTTGAACAGGTATGCTCTAAAATACGGTACATATCTGCTTTTGGTTCACCAACCGCCAAACCACCCACAGCATACCCATCAAAGCCAACCTTTGTAAGACCCATAATAGAAGCATCACGCAGGCTTTCATACACAGAACCTTGAGCGATACCGAACAAAGCATGCTTATTACCCATTTGGTCAAAATGGTTACGGCTACGTTGTGCCCAACGCAAACTCATTTCCATCGATTTTTTTGCTTCATCATGCGATGCAGGATACGGCGTGCATTCGTCAAAAATCATAACAATGTCGGAGCCTAAATCATACTGAATTTCCATCGATTTTTCAGCATCCATAAACACACAGTCACCGTTCACAGGGCTACGAAAATGTACACCTTTTTCTGTAATTTTGCATATTTTACCCAAGCTAAATACTTGAAAACCACCTGAATCAGTAAGGATAGGACCTTGCCAATGCATGAAATCATGCAAGTCACCATGCGCACGTATTACTTCCTGTCCAGGACGCAACCAAAGGTGGAACGTATTACCTAGTAAAATTTCAGCGCCAGTTTCAGCCACTTCTTCAGGCGTCATACCTTTTACGGTACCATAAGTACCCACAGGCATAAATGCTGGGGTTTCCACTGTGCCACGTCCAAATATAAGACGACCACGTCTAGCCTGGCCCTCTTTATTGATTAATTCGTACTTCATGATACCTTTGAGAAGCCAGGGAAACAATCTGGCACTATTATGTCAATTAAATTATTTCTCTGCACAGATACTTAATCAGCTTAAAGATGCAGATTCTAGTACAGAAAACTTATTATTTATTCGAAAGATCAAAGAACCTATAATATCTACCAAATTTACAGTGCAAAAATTATGGAATATCCTTTTCAAAATAATGTTTATATCAAAAGTAAATATTATTTCTTAACTGTTTATGCTCTATCCACCATAGTGGCTCTATCTAGTTGAAATATGAACTATAAAATGGAAATTAGTTATGCTCAATATTGATACTGCATGCTGTATTTCCAACAAAGTCACTTCGATCACATTCCACTCCATCTAGAACAAGATGAAGGTGATGAGTTAATGGATAAGTCCCTCTTAGTTTACGGCTTGGTTGCCTAAATCAGGTGACTAAATTATCTATCTAAGCTTTAATCAGCTATACTCACTTAAATACTCAGGTTTATGAACAATCTTCGCTACAACACAACTAACTGGAAACAGTATAATGCAGTTTGAATCAATCGTAATTCACTAACATTCTATTTTTTACTCACTCCCCTGCCATTGTCATGCCCTTACTATTCATGCATTAGCAAGAGAGCCAAAATAATTAACGTCACGTTCCAAACGAAAAGTAAACGAAGTATCCCGCACTGAGCCATGGATCCTACGGGACTCAAAGTCGACAGTTAAGAAGAATGGAAGGTTAAAAAGCATGGCACTGATGAAAAACGGCGAGTCTAGCGCAAATTACATTTAACAATAGATATAAATTTGTGTGAAGTCATTGCTGCTGAGTGAGATGCATCCAATGTGATTGACAGTAAAGTGCTGCCTAATTTGTTCAATCAACTTGCTGAAAAATTAACAAAATATCAGCCTACATTATTTTCGAAACTAAATAATATTATAGAACCGTTCATATTAAACGAGCAGTTCCATTCATCCCACCAAGAAAAGGAGCAAGTTTTTGAAGCTGAGGTCATCCGCGTAATTTAGCGGTCCGTTACCAAAAATTATACAGTTCAAATAAGCATTGAAAAACAAAGTATAGTTATCATAAAAGCCCCCTATCAGAGACGGCTATGCTTCGAGTCAAAAAACTACTAGGAGGCACATTGGGCTTAAGAGATAACAATGCTTAAATTAGATAAACTTACGGCATAATAAAAACATTGAATAAGCTGACAAGATCAGGTATGCCTAAAATGAAAACGATTATTTAATCGTTTTTTATATTGAAATTTGTATCTGAACTCGAACTAAAAACTAAAAACTAAATCCATGAATAGCGCACAATTAACAAAAGATAACATATATCTTAATCTTCTCTGCTTTTTGGATAAGCACTTCAATATTTGGGTCTGTTAAGTGCAAGCCTGAATCAATTAATAACTGTATGTATGTGTCTAACTTTACTGACGATTGTTTTGTAATATTTACCAGTTTTTTGGGAACACAAAAACTCTCAAAATACTATGTACTGGCTTCTAAAAGAAGCTTATTTATTTTAGATATAAATTACATAATAAGAGGTTGTTTTCCTCTTTTTAAGCTATATGATATGCTTCAAAAAAACATCACGGCATTAAGATATGGGTGACACTACAGAAAATTTTGAGGGGTATTTCCCAGCAGAAATAATTAATGATGCGTTTGGTAATAGACCATCGACTACAACGCTAATGGATTGCATTTTCTTGCCAGGAAGAATTCCAAGAGATTTTGTAGCAAGGATCAGTGGTAATAAAACTGAACTTGAGCAACAACTACTAGCACAAAAACCTCTGCTTTCTACAAGCTTGTCAAAGCCATACTGGAAGAAAGGAATAAATAAACGTGAATTCGATGCCGTTAGAATCGACGTATACAGTACTGTCTGTTTGGCTGATGATAGGCATCTACTGGAAGGGATCGTTAGTATAGGTGGAATGTATGTAGATCTTTCTGGTCTAACACTTCGTCAAGCCATTGAACTCGCCCAAATTAATGTCGAACTCAATAGATTATCACACCAATACCACAATCTTCTCGATACAAAAATGTTTAGTGGAGTATACGACTATTTCCTTTATGATTTCATAACACTGTTTGAGTTCTTAAACCTGAAAAATCAAAAGACCAACAAAAACACAGTAATAACAAGACTTCAAAGGCTTTCACAAATGCTACTGGTTTTGAATTACGAAAAGGATGGGGCAACTTTACCTCACTACCACATACGAATGAAACTGGTGGACAGCAATTACATTCCTTTACTTGTCTTGGATGGAATTAAAAATAAAAACTCTATTAAGACTGATACAATCACCCATTTGATAGTCGGGGTCCATAAAACCTTCACTGCATCTTTGCGACAGGAAGGAGCTATCAGCCGAAAACGATTTTTAAAAGTTTATCCGCAGCTGATAGGCAAACATGCTGTCACCGATTTCTGTAAGTATATTGATGCTCATAAGCGTGAATATATACATGGTCAGTATCTAAGCCAACTTATTAAAGCTTACTATACCAACAAGGTACGAGTGTCCAAACAACACCTAAGTCGCCACATTAATAACACAATGGCAGAAGTTATTTTAAAAAAAGATGTGCTATTACGAGATTTCCGATTACTACTCCAAGAGCAAGTACGTGACAATGGCAAACAAGATATTTTGTTGTTGTACTTGGGTGATGAAAAAAAAAAGAGATAATAATATGACAATAACGATTCACGATGAGAATATTATTGCTTTAAGCGAAAAGGATATTAACGAAAATTTAGCTAGTTTCAATAAAGAACAAATTTTAAAAGGTTTGTTTCGAGGTAGTATTGGTTTTTTAATCGCACCACCTGATTCTGGCAAAAGTTATTTATCTTTATCAATAGCTTATGAGATGGCTTTGCCAAAATATCCATTAATTGGTATAGGGTATAGTGAAAACAAAGTACTTAGAACTTTGATCTGGCCAATTGAAGATTCATTGTCAGGCATACTTCCACGTATAAAAGCACATTTAGCTGAATTTTCCACCAATATTAAAGAGCGATTAAGAACTAACATTGGAATATATCGACATTTTAATCCTATTTGTAGTTCAGGCTCGTCTAAAAACACTAAAGAATGGGAAGAAGCATCTAAGGCTCTGGAAAAATTAATTGCCACGAGCAAAGAGTACGATTTGGTAGTTATAGACACATTGCGTGATGCCATTGGTTCAGCTGATATAGTAGATGATGACTACTACATAAGAATTACTTTGGAAAAGCTTGCCAATGAAGCTGATGTTGCTGTTCTTGTTGTTCACCATCCGACAAAAAATGTGAGCAGAGGGAAGGAAATAATAAATAGCGTCTCTGGTTCTGGTTTGTCTTCCACACTTTCCAAGTCAAAACTACATCTGTATTTAGATCTGTTAATAGATAAGAAAGATAATACGGTGCAAGAAACCCGCTTGCGTCATATCAAAGCTAACTATGTACCTTTTGCTCAACAGTGGAGAAAACCAATAAGGCTGCACTGGAGTAATAATGCACTATTGCATGTTAATCAAGAAGTTGTTAGTCAACTTAAAAATGAGCAACTAAGTGGTGAAAAAAAGGTAGAAGTAGTTCATTTAGTTAAAAAACGCTTATCACGTCTTTTAGAAGAGCCGGGATTAATACACAGAGATGACTCTCTTTTGTCTGAAAAATCAAAACGTTTAGCTAAACAAACCACTCATGGTCCATTCGGTGAAGGTATGGCATTAGAGCTCTCAGAGGCTTTGTTTTCAAATTCAAATTTAAATAGCAAATCCCAACATGATTAACTATTCTCTGTCAGCTTCTTTAACGCTTTTATTATTGCGTAAGCATTGTTAATTGAGCATTGTGAACCCTGAGACTTGATGTCACTCCGAGTAGTTCTTTAGCTCGAAACATTGTTGTCTTTAATAGGGAAGGTTTATGGTAACTATACTTCATTTTCTTAAGCTGGTTTGAACCGTATAACTTTTGGTAACTGATCACTAAATTACGTAGATAATTTCATTTTTAACAGTTACTTCTTTTTTTGGTTGAATAAGTGCAACCGCTCGTTTAATATGGCTAATTTCATAACATTATCTAGTGTTCGTACATAAATGTCATTGCCTGATATTTCATTGATTTTTCGGCGGGTCTGTTTAAGCAGGTTCAATATCACCTCACAGTCAGTCATACATTAAATAAACTTAATTCTGCAGCAATAATTTCATGCGTATTTATATTTACCTCTAAATATTACTTGTGCTAGACTAGTGATCTTCTATTAGTGTCACCTTCCCCCAGCACTTAGCCATGAATGCTAAGAGCACTAAAAACGTACGATAAAAGTGACATTAATTATTTTGGCTCGCTTGCTAACGCATGAATAGTGAGAGTATGATTAATGGTAATGGGACGAATTTGCAAACAGAATGAATCAATCCTGATACACCTCTCAGTAACATTGAAAATAATTACTTAATTATGAAAGTCGTCGTAATGGTTAATTCGCTATATGAGAGAGGATTCCTCCCATGATTAGCTTACTTAGTGCAGTTCCATAATTGAATGACTTTTTCATCAATCCATAATGTTAATGGACCAGCTGTCTAAAGCTATCGGTTAATGATTCAGTTTCCTAGTTTAAGAAATGCAGTCTGTCCAAATCAGCATGGAAAAATAAGGCATGATTACCATAATCGTTCTCTATTATAAGCAACGATATTCCGAGTTAAACAACTGCTCGAAAGGACATGGAATTTAAGGGGTTCCAACGCTAGATTAGCAAAACCTACACAATGCTAAAAGCATTTAATAGGTTACAAGGACTTAGTATGCCTCAAATAGAAACAATCATCTAATAGATAACCGTATCAGAACTGTCTATCTACACTAAAATAAATGCATTGCATTTCTCTATATGTCAATCAATAGATACTTTAATGAGTATTAAAGGGTTATAGAGATGTTTAGCTGTTAAAAGTAGATAGTATTAATAAATAAAAAGTCAGTCTTTCGACTGCCTTTTTATTTTATAGGTTCAACGGGCTTATTCAACAGTTTTCGCGGGACGATCAACTAACTCAACGTAAGCCATAGGAGCTTTATCACCAGTACGTACACCACACTTTAAAATGCGAGTGTAACCACCTGCACGACAAGCAAAGCGTGGACCTAATTTGTTAAATAGTTTGGCTACTACTTCGTCATTACGAGTACGAGCAAATGCAAGACGACGATTAGCAACACTGTCCTTCTTTGCTAGAGTAATCAATGGTTCAATTACTCGACGCAGATCTTTTGCTTTAGGCAGAGTTGTTTTAATAACTTCATGAGTTACCAGAGAACTAGCCATATTACTAAACATCGCTTTACGATGACTGCTGTTACGATTGAGTTGACGACCACTCTTACGATGGCGCATGGTCTAATCCTTCTAACTAAATAATCAAAGTCTGATTAATCTTCAGCGATTGATGCTGGAGGCCAGTTCTCTAGGCGCATACCTAGAGACAGACCACGTGAAGCCAATACGTCTTTAATTTCAGTTAAAGACTTCTTACCAAGGTTAGGCGTTTTAAGAAGCTCAACCTCCGTACGTTGCACCAAATCACCGATATAGTGAATCGCTTCTGCTTTTAAGCAGTTAGCAGAACGTACAGTCAGTTCAAGATCGTCTACAGGGCGCAGTAAAATAGGATCAAACTCCGGCTTTTCTTCTTTCTCTTCAGGAACTCGCACATCACGAAGATCTACAAACGCATCTAATTGTTCCGCAAGAATTGTTGCTGCACGACGAATCGCTTCCTCTGGATCAAGCGTACCATTAGTTTCCACATCGATAATCAACTTATCTAGATCCGTACGTTGTTCAACACGTGCTGCTTCAACATTGTAAGCAATACGGTCCACTGGACTAAACATTGCATCAACAAGTAAACGGCCAATTGGCCGATCGTCTTCTTCAGTGTGAATACGTGATGATGCTGGTGCGTAGCCACGACCTCGTTCTATCTTTATACGCATGCTGATTTCAGCATTTGAATCTGTTAAATGACAGATTACGTGTTCTAAATTCGTAATCTCAACCCCATTATCATGGATAATGTCACCTGCAACAACAGGGCCTACACCAGACTTCGTAAGAGTAAGGATAACTTCATCTTTACCCTCTACCTTAACAGCTAGGCCTTTAAGGTTAAGCAGGATTTCCAGTATATCTTCCTGTACACCTTCTTTAGTACTGTACTCGTGCAACACACCATCAATCTCTACTTCAGTCACAGCGCAACCAGGCATAGACGATAGCAGAATACGACGTAGAGCATTCCCTAGAGTGTGACCAAAACCACGCTCTAACGGCTCAAGAGTTACTTTTGCGTGCGTCAAACTTACTTGTTCAATGTCAACTAGACGCGGCTTAAGAAATTCTGTTACAGAACCATGCATTGTGTCCTCTCTTTAGTTTAGCCTTACTTAGAGTAAAGCTCGACGATCAGGTGTTCGTTGATATCAGCATACAAATCAGAACGCTCTGGTAAACGTTTAAAAGTACCTTCCATTTTGCTGCTATCTACTACGATCCAAGTTAGCAACTCACGCTGAGCAGCAATTTCAAGAGCGGCTTTAATGCGTGCTTGATTCTTAGCCTTCTCACGAATGCTAACAATGTCATTGGCCGTTACCTGAAAAGAAGGAACATTAACAACAGTGCCGTTTACCAAGATCGCCTTATGGCTCACCAACTGACGTGCTTCTGCACGAGTTGCGCCAAAACCCATGCGATAAACTACGTTGTCTAAGCGACCTTCTAAAAGTTGCAGCAGGTTTTCACCTGTATTACCTTTAAAGCGAGCAGCTTCTTTGTAGTAGTTACGAAATTGCTTTTCCAGTACGCCATAAATACGACGAACTTTTTGCTTCTCACGAAGCTGAATGCCATAATCAGATAGACGACGACGGCGAGCACCATGCACGCCTGGGACGTTATCAATTTTACACTTAGTCTCAATCGCGCGTATGCCAGACTTTAAGAACAAGTCAATACCTTCACGACGACTAAGCTTCAGCCTAGGACCCAAATATCTTGCCATGATTTTTCTCCATAGTTCTAAGAAATAGCCTTATACACGACGTTTCTTAGGTGGACGACAACCATTATGAGGGATCGGAGTTGCATCAACAATGTTAGTAATGCGAAATCCAGCCGCGTTCAGAGCTCGAATCGTAGATTCACGGCCTGGACCTGGGCCCTTAACCATAACTTCAAGGTTCTTGAGGCCATAATCTTTAGCCATCTCACCACAATTTTCCGCAGCAACCTGTGCAGCAAACGGAGTTGATTTGCGAGAACCACGAAATCCAGAACCACCGGCAGTTGCCCATGCAAGAACATTACCTTGACGATCGGTAATAGTTACGATCGTGTTATTAAAAGATGCATGGATATGCGCTACGCCATCCGCAACTTGCTTACGTCCGCGTTTACGTGCGCGATTTAGTTGTTTAGCCATTTTCACCTACCCCGATTATTTCTTGATCGGTTTTAGCGGACCCTTACGGGTACGAGCATTAGTCTTCGTGCGCTGACCACGTAGTGGTAAACTATGACGGTGACGTAAACCACGATAACAACCAAGGTCCATAAGACGCTTGATATTCATTGAAACTTCACGGCGTAGATCGCCTTCTACAATGTACTTGGCAATGCCATCACGCAGTAGATCGAGCTTATCTTCAGATAACTCACTGATCTTAACACTTTCAGCTATACCCGTCTCAGTTAAAATAGTTTGAGAGCGAGTTCTACCGATACCATAGATCGCAGTTAGTGCGATTACAGCATGCTTATGATCAGGAATGTTAATGCCTGCAATACGGGCCACTATTCACTCCATAGTACTTTTTCAAGAAGAACTGCTGCAAAGCCCGTTTAGGATACGCAGCAGCATAACCACTTCTTTTATAAATATAAAAAGAAGACTGCTTAATGTAGCTAGCCAGTCTAAGTTTTGCAAGAAAAATATTTTCTATTAACCTTGCCGTTGTTTATGTTTTAGCTCACTGCAAATCACACGAACAACACCGTGACGCTTGATCACTTTACAGTTACGACAAATTTTTTTAACGGAAGCACGAACTTTCATTATTAAACTCCGTAGATGTTAATTTATTAACGGCCATAGCCTTTCAGATTGGCTTTTTTCAACACGGACTCATATTGTTGAGACATCATATGTGTCTGAACTTGAGCCATAAAATCCATGATTACTACAACTACAATTAATAGGGAAGTTCCGCCGAAATAAAAGCGCACATTCCAAGTAATCATCATGAATTCGGGAATCAAACAGATAAAAGTTATATACAATGCACCTGCAAGGGTAAGTCGAGTCATGACTTTATCAATGTACTTTGCCGTCTGTTCTCCCGGACGAATACCAGGCACAAATGCACCAGACTTCTTCAAATTATCTGCAGTTTCTCGCGGATTGAAAACCAATGCAGTGTAAAAAAAACAGAAGAAGATAATCGCTGCTGCATAAAGAATTACATACAGAGGTTGACCAGGACTAAGTGCCAGTGACACGTCAGTTAGCCAATTAAACTGTTCACTCTGACCAAACCATTGGGCCAAAGTACCTGGAAATAGAATAATACTTGATGCAAAAATTGCTGGAATTACACCTGCCATATTAATTTTCAATGGTAAATGAGTACTCTGCGCGGTAAAGACTCGACGACCTTGTTGACGCTTCGCATAGTTCACGACAATACGACGTTGTCCACGCTCCATGAACACAACAAATGCAATAACAACAAATGCAATGAATGCAATCAGCAGAAGGAGAAGGACGTGCAATTCACCTTGACGTGCTTGTTCCACTGTCTGTCCAATAGCTGATGGTAATCCTGCAACAATGCCGGAAAAAATAATCAGGGAAATACCATTGCCTATGCCACGCTCTGTGATTTGTTCACCTAACCACATTAAAAACATGGTACCAGTAACCAAACTAATAACAGCAGTAAAATAAAATTCAAAGCCAGGGTTTTCAACCAAACCAAAAATCATATTCGGCAAGCCTGTAGCAATACCAAGTGCTTGAAAAATTGCAAGAATAAGCGTGCCATAGCGAGTGTACTGGCTAATCTTTCGACGACCAGAGTCTCCTTCTTTTTTTAACTCAGCCAAGGCTGGGTGTACTACAGTTAAGAGTTGGATAACAATTGATGCCGAAATATACGGCATAATACCCAACGCTAGAATAGAAGCACGTTCAAGTGCACCACCAGAAAACATGTTAAACATTTCAATGATGGTACCTTTTTGTTGTTCAAACAGATCGGCAAGTACAGCAGCATCAATACCAAGAATTGGTACAAAAGAACCAGCACGGAACACCAATAATGCACCTACCACAAAGAGTAGACGACTTTTAAGTTCTGCAAGCCCACCTTTTGCACTACTAAATTTCTGTCCTGATTGTTTTGCCATCTGCACCTCGTCTTCGAGCTAATTATTACTCAATTTTACCGCCAGCTTCTTCAATAGCAGCTCGAGCACCTTTGGTAATACGAAGACCTTTTACTATGACTAAACGAGTGATTTCACCAGACAATACAATTTTCGCTATCCGAATGTTTTTAGTGATCACGCTAGCCGATTTCAAAGTTTCAAGACTTATTACATTGCCTTCAACTTTTGCTAGTTCACTGAGACGAACTTCTGCAGAAGTTAAACTCTTGCGAGAAGTAAAACCAAATTTTGGTAGGCGTTGTTTTAAAGGCATTTGCCCACCTTCGAAACCTGGTCGTACAGAACCACCTGAACGTGATTTCTGACCTTTATGCCCGCGGCCCGCAGTTTTGCCCATGCCTGACCCGATACCACGGCCTATTCGCTTCTTAGAAAGCCTAGAACCCACGGCTGGAGATAAAGTATTCAAACGCATAGTGATTACTCCTCCACTTTAACCATGTAATGGATTTGATTGACCATTCCGCGTACACAAGCAGTATCTTCAACTTCAACAGTGTTATTGATGCGACGCAAACCTAAGCCTCGCAGGGTAGCTTTATGCTTCGGTAATCGACCGATAGAGCTACGAGTCTGAGTTACTTTAATAATTTTACCCATGTTAAATTATCCCAAAATTTCGTTTACAGGCAGGCCACGTTTAATAGCTACCATTTCTGGAGACTTCATACCACCCAAACCAAGAATCGTTGCACGAACAATGTTGATAGGGTTAGTAGAACCATATGCTTTCGCCAAAACGTTACGAATACCAGCAACTTCTAATACAGCACGCATCGCACCACCGGCGATAATACCTGTACCTTCTGAAGCAGGTTGCATATACACTTTAGAACCAGTGTGGCGACCTTTAACAGAGTGATGTAAAGTTCCATTATTCAATGCAAAAATAACCATATTACGGCGTGCTTTTTCCATAGATTTTTGGATAGCAGCAGGCACCTCACGGGCTTTACCGTAACCAAAACCTACGCGACCATTACCATCACCAACTACAGTAAGAGCGGTAAAACTAAAGATACGCCCACCTTTAACCGTTTTAGAAACACGCTTAACATCAATCAGCTTCTCTTGCAAATCACTTTGTTGTTTTTCGTTAGCCATCTTTCCGCCTACCTTAGAATTTCAAACCAGCTTTACGGGCAGCATCTGCCAGTGCAGCCACACGACCGTGGTATTGAAACCCAGAACAGTCAAATGCAACAGTTTCGATGCCTTTTTCCATTGCGCGCTCAGCGATAGCTTTACCTACCGCAATAGCAGCATATTTATTCCCGGTTCCTTTTAGTTGCTCACGGATCGCTTGTTCTACAGTAGAAGCGGCAGCAATAACCTCGGAGCCGTTTGCAGCGATAACCTGAGCATACACATGACGTGGAGTACGATGTACTACCAGACGAGTCGCACCCAGCTCAGCAATTTTGCGACGTGCTCGGGTCGCACGACGGATACGAGCAATTTTCTTATCCATAGTGTTACCTTACTTCTTCTTAGCTTCTTTAGTACGCACAACTTCGTCAACGTAGCGAATACCTTTACCTTTATAAGGTTCAGGCTGACGGTATGCACGGATATCAGCAGCAACTTGACCAACCTGCTGTTTGTTCACACCAGTTAGAACAATTTCAGTTTGACTTGGGCATTCTGCTTTAATGCCTTCAGGCAGTTCGTGCTCAATAGGATGTGAAAAGCCCAAAGTAAGAGCTATTGCATTTCCCTTTATTGCGGAACGATAACCAATACCCTTCAGAATTAATTTTTTAGTAAAACCTTCCGTAACACCAACAACCATATTGTTGACTAATGAACGTGCAGTACCTGCTTGGGCATTAGCCTTCATAATTCCTTCACGTGGTGCGAACTTCACAAATTTATCTTCTTGGCTCACTATTACGGCATTATTAATAACATGCCTTAATTCACCTTTAGTACCCTTAACAGTGACTTCCTGACCGTTCAGTTTCACCTCTACGCCAGCAGGAATTACTACAGGTGCTTTTGCGACACGAGACATTTCCTACTCCTTACGCTACATAACAGATGATTTCGCCGCCCAGACCCGCTTTACGAGCCGCACGGTCAGTCATCAAACCTTTAGAAGTCGATACTACAGCAATACCTAAACCAGCCATGACAGAAGGCACCGCATTTTTTTTCTTATAAATACGTAAACCTGGACGGCTAACACGCTGGATTTGCTCAATAACTGGTTTCGCTTCAAAATACTTCAGCATCACCTCTAGCTCCGGCTTAACATCGCTTGTGATAGCATAGTCAGCTACATAGCCTTCAACTTTAAGCAGTTTAGCAATTGCAATTTTTAGCTTTGATGAAGGCATTTTAATAGCAACTTTAGCTGCTGCCTGACCATTACGAAGGCGAGTCAACATATCCGAAATCGGATCTTGCATGCTCATAAGTCTTTACTCCCGTGATTCAATTACCAGCTAGCCTTGCGTAAGCCAGGGATCTCGCCTCTCATACAAGCTTCACGAACCTTAATTCGGCTAAGCCCGAATTTACGGAGATAGCCATGTGGGCGCCCAGTCTGGTTACAACGATTACGTTGACGAGACTTTGCAGAATCGCGCGGTAGAGATTGAAGCTTCAGGACTGCATCCCAACGCTCTTCTTCGGTCACATTAATGTTTTTAATAATAGTTTTTAATACAGCACGCTTCTCAGCGAACTTAGCTACCAGTTTCGCGCGTTTCACTTCGCGCACTTTCATTGATTGCTTAGCCATTACAGTAACCTTTCACTTTACTTACGGAATGGGAAGTTAAAGGCAGCCAACAAAGCTTGACCTTCTTCATCAGTTGCTGCAGACGTCGTGATAGTGATATCAAAACCTCGGATACGATCCACTTTGTCATAATCGATCTCTGGGAAGATAATTTGCTCACGAACGCCCATGCTATAGTTACCGTGACCGTCAAACGATTTCGAACTTACACCACGGAAGTCACGTACACGTGGTAAAGCAATTGAGATCAAGCGCTCAAAGAAGTCCCACATACGTTGACCACGTAGGGTCACTTTACAACCAATAGGGTAGCCCTCACGAATCTTGAAGCCAGCAACAGATTTACGTGCTTTAGTGATTAGTGGCTTCTGACCAGCAATAATTGTCATATCTGAAGCTGCATTTTCGAGCAATTTTTTATCGTTAATTGCTTCTCCCACACCCATATTCAGGGTAATCTTTTCGATTCTAGGGACTTGCATGATACTCTTGTATTGAAACTTTTTAGAAAGTTTTTTTACAACAGTCTTCTTGTAGTAATCATGCAGTTTCACCATAGTACTACTCCAAATTCACTTAATAGTTTTACCATTCGATTTAAAAAAGCGAACTTTTTTATCATCTTCAAAGCGGAAACCTACACGGTCTATTTTACCGATTGCAGCATTGTAGATAGCCACATTAGAAACATGAATCGCGGCTTCTTTTGCAATGATACCACTTTGGATGCCCTTAGCTGGTACAGGCTTCTGATGTTTCTTAACTAAGTTAAGACCTTCAATGATAACTTTACCGGTAGTCAAAACCTTAGATATTTTACCTTTTTTACCTTTGTCTTTACCAGCAAGAACAATAACCTCGTCATCACGACGAATTTTCGCTGCCATTTTAATGCTCCTTACAGAACTTCAGGCGCTAGAGACACAATTTTCATGAACTTATCACCACGAAGTTCACGTGTAACAGGCCCAAAAATACGAGTACCAATAAGTGCTTCAGTCGTGTTATTCAACAATACGCAAGCATTACGATCAAAGCGAATGACAGAACCGTCTGGACGACGAACACCTTTACGAGTGCGAACTACAACTGCTTTCAGAACATCACCTTTTTTTACTTTACCGCGTGGAATTGCATCCTTCACGGTAACTTTGATGACATCACCGATGTGGGCATAGCGGCGGTGTGAACCACCTAGCACTTTAATACACATTATGCTGCGAGCACCAGAATTATCGGCTGCATCCAGCATACTTTGCATTTGGATCATGGTTAATGCTCCGCTATTATTACATTTAGATCCATCTGAGCTATTAGGTGATCTCATTATAAATGAGGCATATAATAACACTAATTTTTTAAGATGGATATATAAGAATAAAACGGCGCCACAGTTGGAGCCGTTTTATTTTAGTCGTTGTAAAGTTTACCTTACAGGCGCACTTTCTCAACTACACGTACTAAAGTCCAAGACTTCATCTTAGAGAGTGGACGACACTCACGAACTTCAATGGTGTCACCTTGGACACACTCGTTGTTTTCATCATGAACGTGCAGCTTCGTTGTACGCTTAATGAACTTACCATAGATCGGGTATTTCACCTGACGTTCAATAGCAACAACGATAGATTTATTACCTTTATCACTTACTACACGACCTTGTTGAGTCCGGATTTTATCGCTCATTATGCATTGCTCTTCTGGTTCAGAACGGTTTTAATACGTGCGATATCACGACGAATAGTCTTAAGAGTGTGAGTTTGTTGCAGTTGCCCAATTGCAACTTGCATGCGCAGATTAAATTGCTCACGCAATAAACTCAATAAATCTTCATTCAACTGCTCTACACTTTTCTCGCGAAGTTCTTGTGCTTGCATCACATTACCGCCTTAGTTACGAAAGTGGTTTTCATTGATAGTTTACGTGCTGCTAACTCGAATGCTTCTCGAGCTAGAGTTTCAGAAACACCATCCATCTCGTACAAGACTTTACCTGGTTGAATTTGTGCCACCCAGTAACTCACAGAACCCTTACCTTTACCCTGACGAACTTCCAAAGGTTTCGTAGTTATCGGCTTATCTGGGAAGACTCGAATCCAAATGTGACCCTGACGCTTAATATGACGAGTCATAGCCCGACGCGCAGCTTCAATCTGACGCGCAGTAATACGCCCACGACCAATAGCCTTAATGCCGAAGGCACCGAAATTTACGTCAGTACCTGAAGCAAGGCCACGGTTACGACCTTTAAAAGCCTTGCGGAACTTAGTCCGTTTTGGTTGAAGCATTAATATACTCCTTACTTACGGCTTCTACGCTGCTTCTTAGGCTGCTCAACCTGTAGCCCAACAATTGGCATACCACCCAGAACTTCGCCTTTGAAGATCCAAACTTTGGTACCAATAACACCATAAGTAGTGTGAGCCGAAGAAATTGCGTAATCAATATCAGCACGAAGAGTGTGCAATGGTACACGACCTTCACGATACCATTCGGTACGAGCGATTTCAGCACCGCCTAAACGACCACTGACTTCCACTTTAATACCTTTGGCACCCAAACGCATTGCATTTTGTACCGCGCGTTTCATAGCACGACGAAACATAACACGACGCTCCAGCTGAGAAGCAATACTATCACTAACCAATTGAGCATCAAGCTCTGGTTTGCGTACTTCTGCAATGTTGATTTGTGCAGGCACACCCACTAGTTGAGCAACACGAGCGCGCAATTTTTCTACGTCTTCGCCCTTTTTACCGATAACAATACCCGGACGAGCAGTGTGGATAGTTACACGAATACTCTTAGCCGGGCGCTCGATAATGATACGAGAAATAGATGCTTTTTTCAGTTCATTCATAAGGAACTGACGTACCTTAAAATCGCCGTTCAGATTGTCCGCGAAATCTTGGCTATTAGCAAACCAAGTGGAATTCCAATGCTTACAAATGCCAAGACGAATACCATTAGGATGTACTTTTTGACCCATTGCTTTCTCTCCTCGTCTCTTAGCAGTCTGCTACAATAACAGTAATGTGGCTAGAACGCTTCCAGATGCGATCGGCACGACCTTTTGCACGTGGCACCATACGTTTCATGATCGGACCTTCGTCAACAAAAATTTTAGTGACGTTAAGATCGTCAATATCAGCATCTTCATTGTGTTCAGCATTTGCAATAGCAGATTCCAAGATCTTCTTGATAAGTTCAGCAGCTTTTTTATTGCTGAACTTAAGAAGTTTCAAAGCTTGTTCAATGTTTTTCCCGCGCACTTGATCTGCAACCAAACGTGCTTTCTGAGGCGAAATATGAGCAAAGCGATGTTTGGCAATAGCTTCCATTTCTTAACTCCTCAACGCTTCTTAGCTTTCTTATCTGCAACATGGCCGCGATAAGTACGTGTTGGTGCAAATTCGCCTAACTTGTGACCAATCATTTCATCCGTAATGAAAATAGGCACGTGTTGACGACCATTATGGACAGCGATGGTCAATCCGATCATCTGAGGAATGATCATTGAGCGACGGGACCAAGTCTTAACAGGCTTTTTGTCTCCGCTTTCCAACACTTTCTCTACCTTCTTCAGCAAGTGCAGGTCAATAAATGGACCTTTCTTGAGAGAACGTGGCATGGTGTATCCTCTTTAAAATTACTTGTTACGATGACGTACGATATACTTATCAGTACGTTTGTTCTTACGAGTCTTAAAACTCTTAGTTGGCATACCCCAAGGTGATACAGGATGACGACCACCAGAGGTCCGACCCTCACCGCCACCATGTGGGTGGTCTACTGGATTCATTGCTACACCACGCACTGTAGGTCGAACGCCTCTCCAACGTGATGCACCAGCTTTACCCAGTTCACGCAGCATGTGTTCTGCGTTACCAACCTCGCCGATGGTGGCTCTACCTTCAGAAAGAACCTTACGCATTTCACCAGAGCGCAAACGAAGAGTTACGTATGCACCATCACGAGCAACGATTTGTGCGTATGCACCAGCTGAACGGGCCAGCTGTGCACCTTTACCCGGCTTTAATTCAACACAATGAACAGTTGAACCTACTGGGATGTTACGCATTGGTAAGGTGTTACCCGTTTTAATTACAGCATCTGCGCCAGATTGAATCTGTTCACCAGCTTGCATGCCTTTCGGTGCAATAATATAACGACGTTCACCGTCCGCATACAATACTAGCGCAATGTTCGCACTGCGATTTGGATCATATTCTAGACGCTCAACTTTTGCTGGGATATTATCTTTAGTACGTTTAAAGTCAATTATGCGGTAGTTTTGCTTATGACCACCACCTATATGACGTACTGTGATACGACCATTATTGTTACGTCCACCAGACTTAGAACTTTTCTCTAGCAGTGATGCGTAAGGCTTACCTTTATACAGGTCAGCATTAGCAACTTTAACAACATGACGACGGCCAGGTGAAGTAGGCTTACATTTAATAATTGTCATTTTTTACGTTCCTAGCGTCTTACTCAGAGCCGTCAACGAAATTAATATTTTGACCTTCTTTCAAAATAACGTACGCTTTTTTGACATCTAAACGACGACTTTGGCGAGCACCTTGACCTTTGGTCTTACCCTTAGTTATAAGAGTATTAACAAATTTAACTTCAACATCGAATAATTTTTCAACTGCAGCTTTAATCTCTTTTTTAGTTGCAGTCATTGCTACTTTGAAAACGACAGTATGCGCGTTTTCAGTAGCCATAGTTGCTTTTTCAGAGATGTGCGGAGCACGTATAACTTTAAGAATACGCTCTTCAGTGATCATTTCAACATCTCCTCGACTTGCTTAACTGCAGCTGCAGTCATAACTACTTTGTCGAAAGAAATTAGACTAACTGGGTCAATACCTGCCGCATCACGTACATCAACTTTGTATAAATTACGTGCAGCAAGGAATAAATTTTCGTCAACTTCTGCAGTTATAATTAAAGCTTCAGTTAAATCAAGCTCTTTTAACTTAACAATCAGCTCTTTGGTTTTTGGAGCTTCTACTAAAAAATTATCAACAACAATCAAACGATTTTGACGCACTAACTCAGACAAGATACTCTTAAGAGCACCTCGATACATTTTTTTATTAATTTTTTGACTATAATCCTGTGGACGAGCTGCAAAAGTTACACCCCCAGAACGCCAAATAGGACTACGAATTGTGCCTGCACGGGCTCGACCTGATCCTTTTTGACGCCAAGGCTTAGCACCACCACCACGTACATCTGAACGAGTTTTTTGAGCACGGGTACCTTGACGGGCACCAGCTGCATAAGCAACAACTACCTGATGAATAAGAGCCTCATTAAAATCACGCCCAAAGGTAGTTTCGGAGACAGTTAGCATATCAGCGCCTTTGACTACCAATTCCATTACTAACTCCTCGACGTTATATTTTAACGGCTGGTTTAACTATCACATTTCCGCCTGTAGCGCCTGGAACTGTACCTTTAATAAGTAGCAGTTTACGCTCAGCATCAACACGTACGATCATTAAATTCTGAATTGTCACTTGCTCAGCACCCATATGACCAGCCATTTTTTTACCCTTAAATACACGCCCTGGAGTTTGGCATTGACCAATTGAACCCGGTGCACGGTGAGACAAAGAGTTACCATGTGTCATATCTTGGGTACGAAAATTCCAACGTTTAACAGCACCTTGGAAGCCTTTACCTTTTGATATACCAGTAACGTCTACTTTTTTGGTTTTTGCAAATAAGTCAACGTTTAGCTCCGCGCCGACTTTAAATTTTTCACCATGATTTAGACGAAATTCCCACAGCCCACGACCAGCTTCTACACCTGCTTTCGCAAAGTGGCCAGCTTCTGGCTTAGTTATACGGCTTACTTTCTTAGCACCTAAAGTTACTTGGATTGCAGAATAACCATCCACTTCAAGAGTACGTACTTGAGTTACACGGTTAGTTTCCACCTCTACAACCGTAACTGGGGTCGACACGCCTTCTTCTGTGAA
This sequence comes from Candidatus Enterovibrio altilux, assembly GCF_002381345.1. Lineage (GTDB taxonomy): Bacteria > Pseudomonadota > Gammaproteobacteria > Enterobacterales > Vibrionaceae > Enterovibrio > Enterovibrio altilux. Next base: position 1,367,651 of record NZ_CP020660.1, on the reverse strand, counting down.
GACGCGAGTCATTCCTACTTTACGACCGACTAAACCAATCATTACTTGATTCCTCTCTTAACCCAAGCTGATTTGAACATCAACACCCGCAGCAAGATCAAGACGCATCAATGCATCAACAGTTTTATCTGTTGGCTCAACAATATCAATCAGACGCTTATGTGTCCGAATTTCGTACTGATCACGTGCATCTTTATTGACATGTGGAGAGATAAGAACGGTAAAGCGCTCTTTACGAGTAGGCAGTGGAATGGGCCCACGAACCTGCGCACCAGTACGCTTAGCGGTTTCAACGATTTCTGCAGTAGATTGATCAATTAATCGATGATCAAAAGCCTTCAGGCGAATACGAATACGTTGGTTCTGCATTAGACAGAGCTCCAAATAAAAATTACACAGCTGGCATCGCCACTCAACCACGTAATAACGAAGGAGTGTCGATTGGTTTATATGAAACCATAGTGTCGAATCCGACACATTGTCAGTCAACAATATGACTGCGAATATAAGTAAAATATAAATTACCAGCAATCAAAGAAAACCTACAGTAATTAATTTTTATTTAAATTCATTAATTCACAATCACATTAATAAGACATATTATCTTAGCAAGATAAATATTATACAGATAACAAACCCCTTTGCAAGTCATGTTCCACAAATAGTCAAAAAATATCGATAATATAGAAAATAAAAATAATAGCAGAATCACTTGTTTTTGGCTTTATTTCTTAATTCGAGTTTAAATAGCAAATCCCAACATAATTGACGACAATTAAATACTTTTTTATTTTAAGCATATCTACCTAGCATGTCAGTTTATTTAACACTTTTGTCATCGCATAGATGTCTTTAATACGAGCATTGTGATCTTTTAAGCTCAACGTTCCGCCAAAAAATTTTTTGCTTTGTACCATAATCCTCTTTGATAGAGAACATTTATTATAACCATACCTCATTCTCCAAGGCTTATTTAAACTGCACAACTTTTGATAACCAACTACTCAATTACATGGATGACCTTGTTTTCAAAACATTACTCTTTTCCTTTGTGGGATGGGTGAAACCATTCGTGTTAAACGAATGGTTTCGTAATATTGTCTAGTGCAATAAGCACCATCGACTAATATTTCATTAATTTTTCAGCATGTCTGATTGGGTAAGTTAGGTAGCACTTTACTGTCAGCCACATTTGATACACTTAACTCAGCAGCAATGATTTTATACGTATTTATATCTACCGCTAAATGTAACTTGAGCCAAGCTCACAGTTTTCCATCAGTGCCATATTTTTTTATTTTTTATTCCATCTTCAACGTGATATTAATCGTTATGGTTTGCTTACTAATGTATGAATAGTGAGGGCGTGACAATGGCAATTGAGCAAGTTTGAAAACAGAATTTATGAATCCTGCCAAACCTCTCCATGGCATTGAAAATACGCGTTTAATCATGAAAGTCGTCATAATAGCTAAGTTACTAAATAAATGAGGCCCCCATGATTACCATGTTTAGTTTAATTCCATAGCTGGATAACTTCTTAATCAATACAAAAAATTAGTGAACTACGACTCATTAAAGCTTGATTATGCTGCTCTCAGTTAGTGGTTTTATAACGACAATTGTTCATAGACCTGAATATTTCAGTGAACTTAATGATTTAGAATGTTGATTGAAAATTTAGTTCCCTGATTCAAAAAATAAAATCGATTACCATAAGCATTACCTAACAGAGACAGCAATGATTCAAGTCAAAAAATGACGGGGAGGGAGATTGAACCTAAGGGATCATACAACTCAGATTAACGAAACCTACACAATAATAAAAGCGTTAAATAAGCAGACATCACTAGGTATGCTTAATACGAAAACGATTGTCTAATAGTTAATCATCTAGGACTTTGCTATTCGAACTCGAATTAAGAAACAAAGCCTTTTAAAACAGGGATGAATACATAACTAAAAAAGGATGCTAAAGCATCCTTTTTTAGCATTGTTCTATCCATGCTTCAAATTAAGCAATAATTTTAGCAACAACACCAGCACCTACAGTACGTCCACCTTCACGAATAGCAAAACGTAAACCTTCCTCCATCGCAATTGGTGCGATCAGAGTAACCGTCATAGATATATTATCACCGGGCATTACCATCTCAACGCCTTCTGGCAATTCAATAATACCCGTCACATCAGTTGTACGGAAGTAGAACTGTGGACGATAACCTTTGAAGAATGGAGTATGACGGCCGCCTTCATCTTTCGACAAAACATATATTTCTGAAGTAAAAGTCGTATGTGGAGTGATTGAACCTGGCTTAGCAAGCACTTGTCCCCGCTCAACTTCATCACGCTTAGTACCACGTAGAAGAACACCAATGTTCTCGCCTGCACGGCCTTCATCAAGAAGTTTACGAAACATTTCAACACCAGTACAAGTCGTAGTAATAGTATCTTTGATACCTATAATTGCAACTTCTTCTCCTACGCGAATAACGCCTTGCTCGACACGACCCGTTACAACAGTACCACGACCTTGGATTGAAAATACATCTTCTATTGGTAGGATGAACGGCTTATCAATAGCACGCTTGGGCTCTGGAATGTAAGAATCCAGTGCTTCTGCTAGTTCAACGATTTTTTCTTCCCACTGCTTTTCCCCATTCAATGCACCTAGTGCAGAACCTTGAATTACTGGGCAATCATCACCTGGAAAGTCGTACTCAGTAAGAAGTTCACGCACTTCCATCTCAACCAGCTCTAGCAACTCTTCGTCATCTACCATGTCACACTTATTCATGAAAACAAGTATGTATGGAATACCAACCTGACGACCAAGAAGAATGTGTTCACGTGTTTGTGGCATTGGGCCATCAGTTGCCGCAACAACTAAAATACCACCGTCCATTTGTGCAGCACCCGTAATCATATTTTTAATATAATCAGCGTGTCCTGGACAATCTACATGAGCGTAGTGACGCACAGAAGTATCGTATTCTACATGTGATGTAGAAATAGTGATACCGCGCTCGCGCTCTTCTGGAGCATTATCGATTGATGCGAAGTCTCGTGCTGAACCCCCGTATATTTTAGACAATACTGTACAGATAGCTGCAGTTAAAGTAGTTTTACCGTGATCAACGTGGCCAATAGTGCCAACATTAATGTGCGGTTTTATACGTTTAAATTTTTCTTTAGACACGATCGTGTTCCTTCCTAGTTATGAGCCGCACCTACCGTCGTAAGTGCGATCAGAAGTTTTTATCAATGCTGACGAACAATGCCAACATTAAAGTTACTAATCAACAACGTTCTGCGATGATTGAATCAGCAACACTCTTTGGAACGTCAGTATATTCACTGAATTCCATAGAATAAGATGCGCGGCCCTGAGTCGCTGAACGCAAGTCAGTTGAGTAACCAAACATTTCAGCCAACGGTACCTGTGCACGAATAATTCTCAAACCAGCAGGACCATCGTCCATACCAGAAATTAAACCACGACGACTATTTAAATCACCCACTACATCACCCATCCAGTTTTCTGGAGTAGTAATTTCTACTTTCATCATAGGCTCAAGAATGACAGGCTGCGCTTCAAGGGCACCCTTTTTGAAAGCCATAGATGCAGCAATTTTAAATGCCATTTCGTTAGAGTCAACATCATGATAAGAACCATCGAACAATGTCGCTTTAATGTCAAGCACTGGGTAGCCAGCAAGTACGCCGTTACTCATCTGCTCTTCAATACCCTTACCAACCGCACTGATGTATTCTTTCGTTATTGAACCACCGACGATTCCATTAATAAACACATAGCCCTCGCCGAGTGCAGACGGCTCCAGCTTAATCCATACATGACCATATTGACCGCGACCACCAGACTGCTTAATGAATTTACCTTCAACTTCAGCTTTACCACGAATGGTTTCACGGTATGCCACCTGTGGCTTACCTACGTTACATTCCACGTTGAATTCCCGACGCATGCGATCGACAATGATGTCAAGGTGTAATTCACCCATACCCGAAATTAGGGTTTGCCCTGATTCATTGTTGATTTCAACAATGAATGATGGATCTTCTGCCGCCAATTTGCTTAGTGCAACACCCATTTTATCTTGATCCGCTTGAGAACGCGGCTCAACAGCAATCTGAATGACAGGTTCTGGGAACTCCATACATTCAAGAACTACTGTAGATTCTAGTGCACACAAAGTATCCCCTGTCGTCACGTCTTTCAAACCAATAGCTGCTGCAATATCACCAGCGCGGATCTCTTTGATTTCTTCACGCTTATTTGAATACATTTGCACAATCCGACCGAATCGCTCACGTTTTTGTTTTACAGAGTTATAAACAGTGTCACCCGTCTTCACCACGCCTGAATAAACACGCAGGAAGGTTAATGTCCCTACAAATGGGTCTATAGCAATTTTGAATGCCAACGCTGCAAATGGTTCATTATCGTCGGAATGGCAGTCACTGGCATTGCCATCTTCGCCTTCTCCTTTGATCACTTTCACGTCAACCGGAGAAGGGAGGAATTCAACTATTGCATCCAATATGGTCTGAACACCTTTGTTCTTAAATGCAGAACCACACGTTGCCAGTACTATTTCATTATTCAGTGTACGCTCACGAAGAGCTTGTTTAAGCTCGAATTCGGTCAATTCCACATTATTGAGGTATTTGTCCATCAATACTTCGTTCGCTTCAGCAGCAGTTTCTACTAAATTTTGATGCCACTTTTCCGCCAGCTCTTGCATGTCAGCAGGAATATCTTCATAGTTAAAAGTCATGCCCTGATCAACTTGATTCCAGTCAATTGCCTTCATTTTGATAAGGTCAATGACACCGCGAAACTCTTCTTCTGCTCCAATATTCAAATAAATTGGGATAAGTGTTGTGTTTAACCGGTCTTTAATTTGATCAACCACACGTAAAAAATCTGCGCCTATGCGATCCATTTTGTTAATGAAAACCATTCGAGGAACATTGTATTTATCGGCTTGACGCCAAACAGTCTCAGACTGAGGTTCTACACCAGAAACACCACAGAATACAATAACCGCACCATCTAATACACGCAATGAACGCTCAACTTCAATCGTGAAGTCAACGTGTCCCGGAGTATCGATAATATTAATACGATGCTCAGGAAATTGTGCGTTCATTCCATGCCAAAAAGTCGTAGTAGCAGCAGAAGTAATCGTGATACCACGCTCTTGTTCCTGTTCCATCCAGTCCATAGTTGCAGTGCCATCGTGCACTTCACCAATTTTATGAGATAGACCAGTATAAAATAGGATACGCTCTGTTGTTGTAGTTTTACCGGCGTCTATGTGAGCACAGATACCGATGTTACGGTAGCGTTCAATCGGAGTCTTACGAGCCACAATAGTCTCCTTTAACTAAGGTTAACCTTAGACAATAGTTAACCTTAAAATGTGATTTAAGCGTAGCAAAAACTGCGTCTAAAAAGGTATTACCAACGATAATGAGCAAACGCTTTATTAGCATCCGCCATACGATGAACTTCTTCACGTTTCTTAACCGAAGTGCCTTTGTTCTCAGATGCATCTAGCATTTCGTTTGCTAGACGTTGAGCCATAGATTTTTCACCACGCTTACGTGCGGTTTCAACCAACCAACGCATAGCAAGTGCGTTACGGCGAACCGGGCGAACTTCTACAGGCACCTGGTAAGTCGAACCACCAACACGGCGAGATTTAACCTCTACCGATGGACGCACGTTATCAAGAGCTAGTTCAAATAGGGCTAGGTGATCTTTACCAGAACGCTCAGCTATGAGATCCAATGCACCATAAACAATTTTTTCAGCAATTGACTTTTTACCGTCAACCATTACGATATTTATAAATTTTGCAAGCAAATCTGATCCGAACTTAGGATCCGGAAGGATTTTGCGTTGACTAATTACGCGACGACGTGGCATGGAATTCTCCGTTGTTTTCTTCAGGTTTTATCTAAAACTTCTCAGTTTTTTCATAATTATAGATTTATTAGTGTTTAGCCTTACATAACGGATTTCACTAAGATTTAGGACGTTTCACACCGTATTTGGAACGACTTTGTTTACGATCGTTAACGCCAGCACAGTCAAGCGCACCACGAACAGTGTGATAACGTACACCTGGAAGGTCTTTTACACGACCTCCGCGAATTAGAACAACGCTGTGTTCTTGAAGGTTGTGCCCTTCACCACCGATGTATGAAGTGACTTCGAAACCATTTGTTAGTCGAACACGACATACTTTACGCAATGCTGAGTTAGGTTTTTTAGGTGTAGTAGTATAAACACGAGTACAAACACCTCGTTTCTGTGAACACGCTTCTAGCGCAGGCACGTTGCTTTTAGCAACCTGCTTGATACGTGATTTGCGTACCAACTGGTTAATAGTGGCCATTAAGTAGCTCCTAATATTACTTATATATAGGTGTGAAAAAATCTATGCTCCACAAAAGTAGAGACGCAAAATTTTATGCGGCGTCTATTTAGGTGTCAAGATTTATACAGCGATCAATGTTAGCACATTTTGTAAACACTGAACTCTTAAGTCTTTGCATGTACCTACAAACGTTAAATTTACCACTTAATTTGTGAAAAATGATTTTCAGTAAGATTAATAAATCCTTTTATATCAACCAGTTCAATTCCATCACCAATCTTTGTAGTTAGTCCTCGTGCATTTAAATCATCCACAAGAGCATACACTCGATAACCTGAAGATATTAAGCGCGGATACCAATAACCTTGCTCCACTGCAGCAATCACAGCATCTTCAGCTAATAAAATTTCACTATTTTTTTGCGCATAGTTAAGACAAAGGCCTAAAGAAGACGTCGCATATGGCGAAGTATAGATGGTATGTAACATTTTGAATTCCTAGAATTGAAGAACTTTTAAACAACAGCTAAGTTGTTTGGCAATCACCTCGCAAGTAACAATATCAGAATTAACAATCAGAGGTTGTTGAAACACCCCTCTTTCTATAAGCGATTCGTGACAAACATAAATTTCTTTTACATCACACAGTGATAACATTTTAAAAGTTGCAATGTAGTCACGACAAAGCACAAAACTAGGGTGTTGATCGGACAAGAGCTGCATCACACCATCACCAACGAAAAATAATGCGAGATTTTCATTATAATTTGATGTTGCCAACACAGCATCGAGGCCTTCGCGCCCACTCGCAGAGCCATGAGGAGCCGTTGAAAAAACAAAGCCTAGCTTATCCATAAGTCACCTAAAATTGCACAATTCGATCGGCTGTAAGCAATGATTCAGACAATCCACCTAGTCCTGTCTGCATAAAACCACTCGCCATATTTGACGATGATAGCTGATACTGCTTTGCCTCTTCGTTACTTACTTGCCCACGGCGCAATGCCGCCGCAACACACGTTTCCAATTCAACGCCATGTTTTTTTGACAGTGTTTGCCATGCTGTTACCAAAGCAAATTCATCATTGGCAGGCACAGTCAAAGAAGATGCATTAGTGACACCATCTTGGTAGAAAAACACGCGTGTTAACGTGTGTTCTGTTTTCACCAATGCGTTAGCAAAACGATATGCTGTAAGCGATGTTTGTCTACCATAAACAGGCGTACTCACAACGAGCACATAAGTAAGGTTCATTTTTTTATTTCCTCACCTTTATACTGACGAATGTAGAAATAAACAGTATGTTTAGACACATCCAGACGATCAGCAACGTAATTAATTGCATCTTTGATGTTAAAAATTTTTATCATATAGTCCCATTATGATTTGACAATTTTTGGTTTTGTTAGCAACCGATTTATCCGTATTAATATCTAAAATAATTTGCTTAATAATTTAATCCATCCGCTTGTCCACATTACTTGCGCAAATTTACATAGAACTTAGATTAATGCGTTTCTTCCGTCGGCATAAATGCCTGTAGCGCCTGTGAAAAGGGCACATTCAAATTGATGTTGATATATAGCAGGCCAATCATGCGGCTACCTTCATAGCGTATAGCAACCGTCAACAATTTTATTAACTAAAGTAAGCATGAAATAAGTTACACTCAGTACCTTCAATATTACGCAGTGTATGCAAAGCTAAATCGGCCATCAGTGGGCCTACTTGAAGACTAGTGTCTATACCGTGGGTAATTTTAATTGAAAAAGTACTCAGATCTTCCAACGAGTGTAATACCATTTCGTAGTGCAGACCAATTAATACGGCCAAATCGTCGACAATATTTACGTAAAATTTAAGGATAACGTGATCTTATATTGTAAACGGATTGACCTTGATAAAATTATTGGTGACCATAACATTCGCGCCAAAACAGTCGATTGACACCACAAGGCCATCTTATTTTTATTCATTCTCAATTATCACGGATTAAAAGATCAATAAAACTATACACTTTATAACCTGGCAATAAGTCTAACGAATTTAGTTCAAAAAAATATAAAAACCTCAGCACAGCTTAATGCTAATTATTTGAAGGGATAGCTTTATTGCCTAATTCGAATTCAAATAACAAATTTCAACATGATTCACTCTTAAACAAGTGCTTTAGTTTTAAGCATACCTAGCCTGGTCAGCTTATTTAACGCTTGTATCATGCCGTAAATTTCGCTAACTTGAGCATTATGATTCTTTAGACTCAAATATCCCTCTCAGTCGTTTTTTGACTCGAAGTATTGCTGCCTCTGATAGAGAAGCACTTATGGCAGCCATACGCAGTTTTTAGATGCTAATTTGAACCATACAACTTCTGGTAACTAACAGCTGAATTACACGGATGATATCGTTCCCCCAGAGGTTGCTCTTTTTCTTGGTGGGGATGAGAGGAACCGTAAGTTTAATTCGAACAGTTGCATAACATTGTCTGGTGTCATAAGCAACACCACCTGATATTGCATTGATTCTGCGGTTAATCTATTCAAACCAATCAGGTAACACTTCACCATCAGTACCATGTTTTTTTTACTTGTCAGTCGCCTGCCCCCTTAGAATCAAGGGATACGTGCTGAATAGCTCCTTTAGTCTGCATATTGAACGTGATATTAACCGTTTTGACTCGCTTGCTAATGCATGAATAGTGAGGGTATAATAACGACAGTGGAACACGTTTGAAAACAGAGTTAATAAATCCTTTCAGACCTCTGCATGGCATTGAAAATATGCGTTTAACCATAAAAGCTATTGTAATGGCTAAGCTGTTAAATAAACGATGTCTACCATGGTTGCCCGACTTAGCTGAATTCCATAGCTAAATAGTCTCTATTTTACTCTAGGATGTTAGTGAGCCACGATTAATTCAAGCTTGATCACACTACTTCCAGTTAGTTTGTTTGTAATAAAATTTATTTTCCATACCTAAATATTTAAGTTAACCTAGCGATTTAAAGTGTAGATCAATTATTTAGTTCCTTGATTTAAGAGACAGAGCCGACTGGATAGTGAAGCGCAATTTAACTTGCTTAAACATACCCGCCGAAAAATCAATGCAATATTAGGATGTGAAAAGAATCACTTTGATGCGATCATACACTCGACTACCATGAATCCTATCATACTAAATTTTAAATTTTTATTTTTAGTTATTGGTTAAAGAAATTTTTATAATTTATAGCACGATCCTGAATTATGAATAAGGTTCGACACTTTCAACGCATTCGCGTATAAAAAGCAATCTGTCTTTTTAGCTAAATGTTTGCTTTTTTTTAACAGCACAAAAGGGTTTTTGGTATCATGCAAGTTTAATCAGTGATCAGAGCACATAGCGCATCGAGCAACTATTTTCGGTGTACCGTTCAACAGCAGATAGGAATGTATTCATGAGCCTAGCGAATCAAATTCTCACCATTAACGATGATTTTTTCATTCGTACTCACCAGCCTGTACACAGAGGGAAAGTACGTGCTGTTTACTGGCTGACTAAAGAAGACAGTCAACGTCTAGCTAAAGAAAAAAACTATGATGTTGCCTCTGATGCGCTATTAGCCGTTATGGTTATTAGTGATCGTATCTCAGCATTCGATTGCATTTGGAAAGCAGATGGAGGACTCAATGGTGTCCCCGGCAAAGGGGCTGCACTAAATGCAATTGCAAATTACTGGTTTAAACTCTTCAAAGCAAACAGTCTGACTGATAGCCACATACTAGATATTCCCCATCCATACGTGTGGATCGTTCAAAAAGCCAAACCCGTAAAAATTGAAGCCATTTGTCGAAAATACATTACGGGATCAATGTGGCGCGCCTACGCAAAAGGTGCACGTAAATTCTGTGGCATCACTTTACCAGAAGGTTTAAAAAAAGACAGTGCACTCTCAGAATTGTTTATTACACCATCCACCAAAGGTATTTTGACTGGCATTCCGGGTGTACCTGAAACTGATGATGTGAATATTACTCGCAAGAATATCGAAGATAATTTTGCAGCATTTAATTTTTCAACAGTTGACGACATCGCACAATACGAAACGTGCTTAAAAGAAGGCTTCAGCGTAATCAGCAATGCATTAGCCGAAATGGAACAAATTTTTGTTGACACCAAGTTTGAATTTGGTTATGTGACTGACACGTCCGGTAAAGAAAAGCTAATCTATATCGATGAAGTCGGCACGCCTGATTCATCACGTATTTGGGATACTGCAGAATATAAAGTTGGCAATATCGTTGAAAATTCAAAAGAGGATTTTCGTCAATTTTTATTAAATTATTTTTCTGACCCTGATATTTTGCTCAACAAAAACCGAATGTCTGAACGTAAATCTTTGGCGCTAAATAATACATTACCGGTTGATGCACTGATGAATATTTCCAAAACTTATATTAAAATTGCTGAAAAAATCATTGGCCAGCCAATCCATCTTAGCGACAACCCCAAGCAAGAGATTATTGATATTCTCAAAACAGAATACAACTTATACCCAATTAACTTAAATGTACCTGTTTGAAGTATAAAAATTATAGTTAATTCAAAACGTCAATGAGCCTGCTATCTATGGAAAAAGCACAGTAAAACAATATTTTTATGGCATCTCTAAATTCTAAGTAATTTTTGAAATACATGTTACTCTTCAGCTTTATACGTACCATTTTTTAAAATTATCCTATGGCATTGAGATTGGACTCTGCAAAATGAATACTGCATTGCTGAAGCTTTGTTGCCTAATTAAATTTCAGATAGTAAATCTCAACATGATTCATTATTAGACGGTTACTTCATTTTAAGCATGATTAGTCTTCCAGACTTATTAAATTTTTCAACATTCTAAACAGCTAGACTCACTTAAATATTCAGGTCTATGAACAAGCTTCGCTACAAAACAACTAATTGAATGCAATATAATCAAGCTTTAACCAATGGTGGTTCACTAATATTTTAGATTAATAAAGAAGCTATATAGCTATGGAATCAAGCTGAGCAAAATAATCATGGAAGACTTCGTTTACTTCGTAACTTAGCTATGATGACGAGCCTCATGGTTAAATGCGTATTTTCAATGCCATTAAGAGGTTTGCAAGGATTCCTTTTGTTTGCAAACTTGCTCAATTACCATTGTCATCTTCTCACTATCTCATGCATTCACAAGCGAGCTAAGCAGTTAACGTCACATTTAAAACAAAAAATAAAAAAATTATTTATCTCTTAATCATTGATTTTACAGGATTTAATATTTACAGTGAACACAAACAGCAAGCACAAAAGTATGGCACTGATAGGAAGCAGCGAGTTTGATGTAAGTTACATTTAGCGGTAGACATAAATACGCATGAAATCATTACTGCTGAGTTCAGTGCATCAAATGTGACTAGCAATAGCTATTAAGCAGGTTGGTGAACAGAATCAATGAATCCTTGCAAAATTTTCAACAACATTGAAAATACTCGTTTGACCATAAAAGCCATTGTAATGTCTAAGTCATTCAATACACGAAAGTCTTTCACGATTACTCTACCTAGTTTGATTCCATAGCGAATAGCTTGTTCATTAATCAATAATATTAATGAGCCACTATTAATTAAATCTTTATTATACTGCTTCCAGTTAATTATTTTGTAATGAAGCTTGTCCATAGACCTGAATATTTAAGTGAACCTAGTTGTTTAGAGCGTAAATAGATAATTGAATCACCTATTAGATACGGCCATGGTTCGAGTCGAAAAACTACTAGAAAACACATTTAGCTTAAGGAATTACGATGTTTAGGTCAGCGAAGCCTACATAATGATAAAAGCATTAAATAAGCTGACAGTGTTAAATATGCCTAAAATGGAAGCTATCGTCTCATAGCTGCCACGTTGAGACTGGTTATCTAAACTAGAATTAAGAAATAAAATCTCTATACTAAGAACAGTGTTGCAAGCCCTAAAAAGACGGACAAACCGACCATGTCGGTGATCGAAGTCAATGCCATACCGCTTGCAAGTGCAGGATCTATTTTTATTTTTTTAAACATAATTGGCACAGTTACACCCAATATCCCCGCAATAATAAGGTTCGCCATCATGGCGGATGCAATAATACATCCGAGCATCCAGTTACCTTTCCATAGCACGACGATGCCACCAATGACACAGGCCCACACAATACCATTGAGTACACCCACAAGGGCTTCCTTGGTTAATAGCCAGCGGGTGTTTGAATCACCAATATGGCCAACAGCAAGGCCGCGAATCACCAGTGCAACTGTTTGGTTACCAGCGACCCCTCCCATGGAGGGCACTATAGTCATTAAAACAGCAATCGCTGTCATTTGATTTAGTGTGCACTCAAACAGATTTGACACAGAAGCAGTTGCTAATGCAGCCAGGACATTAGCACCAAGCCAAATACTGCGGTTTCGTGCAGATTTGAAAACTGGGGCAAATGTGTCCTCTTCATCGTCCAAGCCGGCCATACTCATCATAGAATGCTCCGCATTTTCACGAATAATATCTACCACGTCATCAATGGTAATGCGACCTACAAGTTGGTGTTGTTTATCTACGACTGGCGCAGATATCCAGTTGCGACGTTCAAATAAGCTGGCTATACTACTATCATCCATCTCTACAGGAATCGCTTCATCCGAGTTATCCATGATTACAAGTACTTCAGTATCAGGTTGCGTCGTTAGTAACGTGGTAATAAGCAAAGAACCAACTAAACGGCTGTTTTCATCAACCACATACAAAGCATCAGTTGCTTTAGGCAACCCACCTCGCATACGTAGATAGCGAAGTACAACATCAATTGTAACATCTGAGTGTATCGTCACTACGTCAGTATTCATCATGCCACCAGCAGAATCTTCTGGGTAAGAGAGTGCTTGTTCTACTCTTGCACGATCTTGTGCATCCATTTGCGCCAGAACGTTTTGAGAAACTTGATTCGGTAGACTTCTAAGAAGATAGGCAACATCGTCAGTATCCATCCCTTCAGTCGCAGCAGCCAGTTGCGATGGGTGCATGCGCACCATGATGCCGTCTTTTACATCTTCCGACAACTCTTCAAGTATTTTACCTTGTTCGTCAGGATTAGTTAACTGCCAGAGAACCAAGCGGCTTTTGGGTGGGGAAGCTTCTAGTAAGTGAGCAATATCTTCTGGCTCCATGTCTTTGAGCAGATGTCGTGCATGGAGGAACATACCATTATCTAGCGCATCGCTAACTTCCTGCAGCATTTGATGTGTTTGCTGGTTAGACTGTTCTGCTTCATAATTTTCTGCCATGGAATTGTCCGGTTAACATCAGTTGACGCAATAACATGAATACTAACGTAATCTCTAGAGGTTGTCTTTCCCAATCTAACGAAGACGTAAAAGAATATAGGTTTCAGATAGATAAAGTAGGTCTATTATCCTCATTAAAATAAATCTTAATCACTTGGATGACAGTATCTAATGTTCCATATGCTCAAGAACCTTAAGATGAAATAATTATTTATTTACTTTAGCTAGAATAAGACTGTGTTTCCTAACTCGCATTCAGATAGTAAATTCAATATAATTCGCTATTAGACAATTGTTTGCATCTTCAGTATACTTAGCTCTGTCAGCTGATTTAATGCTTTTATCATGGCGTCGGTTTAACTAATCTGAGTTATGTGCTCCCTTATGTTCCATTTCCCTCCAAGTAATTTTTTGACTCAATCATTGCTGTCTCTGCTAAGGAACGTTTATTATAATCGGTTGTATTTTTAAATAAGGGAACTAAATTTTCAATCAAGATTCTAACAGTTAGGCCCACTTAAATATTCAGCCTATGAACAATCTTCGCTGCAAAACAACTACTGAAAGAAGCATAATCAAGTTGTAATCAATCATGGTTCACTAGCATTATGGATTAATGAAGAAGCGATTCAGCTATGAAATTAAATTAAGCAGGATCATCATGAGAGATTTCGTTTATTTCGCAACTTAACCATCACGATGGCCTTCATGGTTAAATGCGTATTCTCAATCCCATGGAGAGGTGTGCAAGGATTAATTAATTCTATTTCCAAATTTGCCCAACTGTCATTGTCATGCCTCACTATTTCATGCATTAGCAAACGAGTCAAAATCGTTAACGTCACGTTCAAGACGAAGAATAAAGGACGCACCCAGCACTTAGCCATTGATGCTATGGGACTCAAAGTTTACAATGAAGGGACATGAAAAATAAAAAAGCATGGTACTGATTGAAAACGGCGAGTCTGGCGCAAATTACATTTAGCGGTAGATATAAATACGCATGAGATTATTGCTGCTAAGTTAAGTGCATCAAATGTGACTGACGGCGCAGTGCTACCTAACTTACTGAAACAGACCAGCCTAAAGTCAAGGAAATATCAACCGATGGTGCTTACGACACCAGACAATGTTACAAAATAATTCGTATTAAATGAATAGTTCCACTCAGACCATCAAGAAAAGGAGCAACTTTTTGGAAACGAGATCATTCGCGCAATTTAGCGATAAGTTATCAAAAATGATACGGTTTCAATAAACATTAAAAAACGAGGCATGGTTACCATAAACGTTGTCTATCAGGAACAACAATGTTTCGAGTCAAAAAACCACACGGAGATACATTGAGCCTAAGGGATCGCAATGCTCAGATTATAGAAGCCTACACAATGATAAAAGCATTAAAGAAACTGACAAGACTAAATATGCCTAACACGAAAGCGATTACCTAACAATGAATCATGTTGGAACTTGCTATCTGCACTCAAATCAGAAAACGAAGCTCTACAATCAGCAACAAAATAACCATGGCTCTGCTAACAGCAACAGCTTACTTGTTATTAGCTATGGTTAGCTCAACATCAAACTTTTTAAGCTAATTCAATTAATTTCACTGCTGCTCGAGCGTATCAACCGCAGCAATCACGGATTAAAAAATTTTTTTACTTCATTATGTCATCTTCTCTCCTCAAGTGTACGGTGCCTTATTTGTATCTGATGACCATTGGCTTTAAAGTAGTCTGCTAAAAATTGTGCTATATACACAGAACGGTGTTGGCCGCCAGTACAGCCAATTGCAACAGTAAGATAACTGCGAGAATTTTTTTCAAGTGCTGGCAACCAAGACTCCAAAAAACCTTTGATTTGGGCAATGAACATAACAACATCCTGCTCAGCTGCTAGGAACATCTTGACCGGTTCATCTAGTCCAGTAAGGAGCCTCAATGAAGGCTGCCAATGTGGGTTTGGTAAAAAACGAACATCGAACACATAGTCTACATCTGACGGTAGACCGTGCTTGAAACCAAAAGACTCAAATACCATCACCAAGTCACGAGTAGTTCTGCTTAGAACCAACGAGCGCATAGCATCACTTAAATCATGGGTTGAATGACTGGAGGTATTAATCACTTTGTCTGCACGTTCTTTTAGCGGTGTGAGCAGCTTTTTTTCTTTTTCAATGGCTTGTGTGAGGGACAAATGATTGCAGCTTAGAGGGTGTAATCGACGGGTTGTACTGAATCGTTTTACAAGTTCTTTGTCATCAGCATCAAGAAAAAAAATATCAATATCTAAGTCACTGGGTAATGATGCAAGTGCTTGTGATATTTCATCTGGATCGGCAGGCATATTGCGAATATCAATGCTGACAGCAATATTGGAAACATTGTTCGTCTGAGCACTCACAAATTGCGATAGTAAATTTACTGGTAGATTGTCCACACAGTAATAACCAAGATCTTCTAAGACTTTAAGAGCGGCAGATTTTCCTGAACCTGAACGGCCACTAACGATTTTCAACTGCATCTTATTTGAAATCCTTGTATCATTACTCACCAGTAATGACTTCGTAAAGTTCTTGACCAGAGTATACCATGCGCATCTTTTTACATAATTTTCTGTCACCCAGTGTTTGTGCAATAAGTAAGAGCATTTTAAAATGTTTCTTGCATTGCTCATCAGGCACTAACAAAACAAACAAGAGATTGACTGACTGATTATCTATAACATTAAAATTAATAGGTTCTACACATTGGATTAATACACCCACAGCCTGATCACTGTTAAATATACGACCATGGGGAATGGCCATTCCATTTCCTATACCTGTACTTCCCAGCTTCTCTCTGCTTAAGATGTACTCAAATAATTGTTAAAAATTTTGCTTTAATTGGCATGCAACCAATTCACTGATGATTTCAAGTGCACGCTTCTTACTTGAACAAAGGACTGCACTTTTAGCACAGTCCAATTTAAACACATTTGTAAGTTTCATGTTTAGTGATTGTTCATCTTTTCTTTGTGTTTATTTAACTGTTTAACTAACTTATCAATAAGTGAATCAATGGCTGCATACATGTTTTCTGAGTCCGCTTTAGCGTGAATTTCACCGTTATTTACATGAAGTGTTGCTTCGGCGATTTGCTGAAATTTTTCAACGTTAAGCACTATATGAACATTATTAATATGGTCAAAAAAACGGTCGAGTTTATTAAATTTTTGCATCACATACTCTCGGAGGGACTTGGTTATCTCGACATGGTGACCGGTGAAATTTATTTGCATAAATATCTTCCTTCTTTTAAAAACGCCTACAGTAGGCGCTTGCGCTGATTAGACGGAGCAATACCTAACGATTCACGATATTTGGCAATCGTTCGTCGTGCAACCTGGATCCCTTGTTCCGCCAGCAGTGTAGCCATTTTACTGTCGCTGAGTGGTTTAATCTGATTCTCGGCTGCAACTAATTTTTTAACCAGCGCACGTATTGCTGTAGAGCTGCATTCACCACCGTTATCAGTATTGACATGACTAGAAAAAAAGTATTTTAGCTCAAAAATACCCCGAGGAGTATGCATGAATTTTTGGGTAGTAACCCGTGAAATGGTGGATTCGTGCATGTTTACAGCCATAGCGATATCATTAAGAACCATTGGTTTCATTGCCTCTTCACCATATTCGAAGAAATCTTGCTGATGTTCTACAATGCACTTAGCTACTTTCAATAAAGTTTCGTTTCGACTTTCTAGGCTTTTAATTAACCATTTGGCATCTTGCAGGTGACTACGAATAAATTGACTATCAACAGCATTGCAACCACTTTTGATCAGTGCAGCATACTTTTGATTCACCTTCAACTTAGGTACACTATCTGAATTAATGTGTACGACCAATATCCCGTGATTTTTAAGCACAGATACATCAGGAATAATATACTCAGCTTGATTAGTCGCAATTAAGTTCCCAGGGCGCGGTTCAAGACTATGAATGAGATTCATAACTGCTTTGAGCTCGGACTCTCGAAGTCTACTCTCCTTCATTATTTGACGATAGTTACGGTTAGCAAGCAGGTTTATGTGCGCGTTTAAAACGACTTTCGCTTCCATAAGCCACGGCGTATCTTTGGCAAAAGAAGCTAGTTGAATTAATAAGCATTCTTGAAGCGAGCGAGATGCAACACCCAATGGGTCGAACTGTTGAATGCGTTTTAATACCGCTTCAATTTCATCAAGATCAACTTCTTCATTTTCAATACCAAGACTTTCAAGGATATCTTCTGTTGGAACAGTCAAATATCCTTTACCATCCACTGCATCTATGATCGCGGTAGCAATCGCCAAATCAACTTCAGAAAACGGAGTGAGCTGGACTTGCCAATTGAGGTAGTCTTGGAGTGTTTCGATGGTTTCACCTTGATAAATTGGAATGTCGTCACTGTGAAAAATACCAGTGCTACCAGTGCTACCAGTGCTACCAGTGCTGGCGTTATACATATCATCCCACGTGATGTCAACAGGAAGGTCTTTCGGTATCTCTTGTTGACCAAGGGCATCAGCGCTGTCTAAACTGTCTTCTTGGCTGAGATTGTTGTTATTATCTGCAGTGGTTTTGACATATTCTTTATGTTCATAATTATCTGACGCGTTATTTTCAGCTTCGTTATCAACCTGCTCATCTTTTTCAAGGAGAGGATTTGCCTCAAGCGCTTCCTGAATTTCTAATTGCAGATCTAACGCCGACAGCTGAAGCAGGCGTATTGCCTGTTGCAGCTGAGGTGTCATTGCAAGTTGCTGGCCAAGTTTAAGCTGCAGCATGGGTTTCATAGTAATTATGCCACCTTTCCTATTCTATCCGGGCATAAACTTAAAATAATGCCACACCCGTTATCATCGTTATCATTAACTATAGCCTGAACTGGTCGCCAAGATAAACGCGTTTTACGTGTTCGTCATTAAGCACTTCATCTGGTGTACCATGAGCAATCAAGTGTCCCTGGCTTACAATATAGGCGTGTTCACATACACTCAGCGTCTCACGCACGTTGTGATCGGTAATTAGTACACCCAATCCGCGGTCCCGGAGATGTTCGATAATTTTTTTAATATCGATGACAGAAATTGGATCGACGCCAGCGAATGGTTCATCAAGCAAAATAAATTTTGGATTCGCAGCGAGCGCGCGTGCAATTTCAACACGACGACGCTCACCACCTGATAGTGCCATACCCATACTGCATCGAAGATGTTGAATATTAAATTCTTCGAGCAAATCCTCAGCTTTGTCCTTACAATGTTTTTTGGTCAGTTCAGCGCGTGTTTGTAGTACTGCCATTAAATTATCATAAACGCTAAGCTTTCTAAAAATAGAAGCTTCCTGCGGTAAATAACCAATGCCCATACGTGAACGTTTATGCATTGGTTGGATGCTGATATCCGTGTCATCAATATGAATAGCTCCTTTGTCTCGTGCAACCAAACCAACAATCATATAAAAAGATGTTGTTTTACCTGCACCATTGGGACCAAGAAGCCCAACTATTTCTCCCGATTTAACTTCGAGGCTCACGTCAGTAACAACTTTACGTCCATTATAGCTTTTTGCGAGATTAGTTGCGGTAAGTATAGCCATGTAATACTAGTTCTTTTGTTTAATTTGCGGTTGCAAAATGGTTGTGACTCGCGTATTTAAGTCACTTTCAGCAATCAATTGTTGTTTATCAATTTGGTAAGTGATCAATTGACCTTCTACCTTGTTGCCACCTTCTTGGATTAATACAGCGTGATTATGCATTTTGAGAAAATTTTTTGCTACTTCATATTGAAGGTCATTGGCTTTTCCATTAATTTTTTTGCCATCATCCAACGTTTGACTGAAGGTGGCTGGGTTGCCATAAGCATCAATGATTTCTCTAGCTTCATTGCCGCTAGGCCGAGTAACTATCACTTTATCAGCATGTAAGCGAATAGAGCCCTGGCGCAAGTAAACATTACCAGTAAAAATGACGGTATTAGCTTTCATGTCCAAACTCTGTGTGTCTGAGTCAATATAAATCGGCTGTTCAGCATCACTGGATAACGCTAATGCATTATTTGAAACGAGATTTAATAACAGGGCATAAATTTTATTTAATAACTGGTTCATACCTGCTTTTCACTTGTTCAATCAGTTCCATTTGATGGGAACCAAAGTTGCCTTTTATCCGTTGACCACGGGTTTGAAAGCCTACGCCAGTAATTTTTGTTTCAGTCTCCGACCAAAAATCCTGACTAGTAAGATCGAGAGTCAATGCTTTCGTTGTGATAACTTTAATCTGTGCATTAGGTAACAGATTAAAGATCCTAACATTTTCTTTCATCATCAAATAACGGCTGTTCTCTAAAACGGCAAATGCAGAGCTAATTCGCCATTCTTCTGCCATATCGTAATTGTAAGTCCATAAGACGGGTGCATTAAAATGGGTTTTTTCCAGCTTTTGATAATGCTCAATGTGATTCGCATCCAATGTATGGCTGCGTATGCCTTGTTCATTATAGCTAGTAGACTTGACGTTATCCGCGGTAAACAATGGTTTTTCTGTATCAGGTGCCACTTGCACCTCAATTGCAAAGTAGTGTTGATTTAACAAATAGTAACCTGCCATTCCACAAATCCCCAGCAATATAATGATGCCAAGATGCTGAAATGTCATATGCTTAATCTTTTATTTATATCTAATTCGTCTTGCGCTTCTAAAATTAAATCACAAACTTCACGTACGGCACCATATCCACCTGGTGTGCGAGTCACTAAATCCGAACGATTTGCAAGTAAGATGTGCCCATCTTTCACGCAAACAGACAAGCCAACAAGAGACATAACAGCCCAATCGATCAAATCGTCACCAATATACGCTGTTGCTTCTGGTGCGATACTAAGGCGTGCAACCAAGTTTTGATAGGCACTAACCTTATCATTTTGTCCTTGATAAATATGCGTAACACCAAGCGCTAACATTTTGTGTTCGACAATAGCAGAGTGTCGGCCAGTAATAATCGCAACTTCAATCCCAGCGTTCATTAAGGCTTTGATACCATAGCTATCTCGAGTATGAAAAGTTTTGAGTGCTTCTCCATTATTACCCATATAAATACGGCCGTCAGAAAAAACACCATCAACATCACAAATGAGCAACTTTATGCCTGCTGCGGTATTAAAGACAATTTCAGAAACGGGACCATATAGGCTGTCTACGGTTTTCATATTTTGCATTAAATGACTCCTGCTTTTAAAAGATCATGCATATTCAGTGCACCAACAAGAGAGTCGTTCCTCATAACTAATAGTCCGTTGATTTTTCTCTCTTCCATCAATTTCAAGCCTTCCGCAGCCAGTAAATCGGCATCAATACACGTTGGATTCACACTCATTACATCACCGATGTTGGTTTCATGCAAATCAAGCCTCTGGTCTAACAGACGTCGTAAATCACCGTCGGTGAATATACCGCATATCTTACCGCTGTTGTCTACAATAGCCGTCATTCCTAATCCTTTCGCAGACACTTCTAGCAATGCGTCACGCACAGTGTCACTGGCTAATACTATTGGTAGTTTATTACCAGTGTGCATCACATCAGAGATGCGTAGTAATAGTTTCCTTCCTAATGCTCCTCCTGGATGAGAAAGAGCAAAGTCATCGACAGTAAAACCTTTGGCTTGCATCAAAGTAACCGCAAGTGCATCTCCCATTACCAATGTAGCGGTAGTACTGGATGTTGGTGCTAAGCCAATTGGACAGGCCTCTTTAGGAACTTTGATGCACAGGTTTATTTGTGCTAAACGAGCCATGGTGGATGCGGGATTGCTCGTCATAGAAATAAGTGTAATTCCACGACGTTTTACAACTGGTAAAAGCGTTAAAATTTCCGATGCTTCGCCTGAATTTGAAATTGCCAATACGACATCACCTTTTTCTATCATGCCTAAGTCACCATGGCTGGCTTCTCCGGGATGTACGAAAAAAGACGGTGTACCTGTGCTGGCCAGGGTGGCTGCAATTTTATTGCCAATGTGGCCAGATTTACCCATCCCCATAACAACTACTTTACCCGATGCAGCCAATATGAGCTGACATGCATTTACAAAGTCGTCATTGATGTACTGCGTCAATTGCGCGATAGCATTTAATTCAATTTTTAATACTGTCACACCCGCTTTGCGGAAACTAAAAGCAGTCATAGTAAGTCCAAATTATGTTGTCATATTGGTAAGCAAATAGCCTTGATAACCGCCAAAACAAACGAGTAGTGCGACACCTTCCCAGCGACTTATGACACGGGACTTACCTATAGCAAATAAAAATAATAATACAGATACCGCCAACATTACGAAAAAGTCACGTCCCATAGCAAGCGGATTAATCACTGAAGAGTTTAAAATAGCTGGGATACCCATCACTGCAAGAATGTTGAAAATATTTGAGCCAATAATATTACCGACGGCTAAATCGTCTTCTCCTTTTAGGACACTAGCTATTGATGCTGCCAACTCGGGTAAACTGGTTCCTACCGCTACAATAGTTAAGCCTATCACTAGATCACTCATACCGAAGACTGTAGCGATAACCACCGCAGAATCAACCACTATACCTGCACTAAAAATAAGGAAAAAAAATCCAATAATAACCCACATAATGGCTGCAAGGTTACTGGTATCTTGCCGAGTTTCAGCCTTTTGCGTAGCCAGCGTCGTGTCTGATTCACCACTATTTTTACCGGCCTTTAACATAATAAGTAAAAAACCTACGAATAAGACCATAAGCAAAATACCTTCATAGTAATCTAAGCGGTTGTCCCATAGGACAGCACCTGAGATTAAGGTCACAGTCAGCATGAGAAGCAACTCACGATGAATTACACCAGAGCTTACAAACAATGGTTTTATCAGCGCAGTAACACCAAGAATAAGAGTAATATTAGTGATATTTGATCCCAGTACATTCCCCACTGCGGTATCTGTTTTACCGCTAAGTGCAGCTGCAGCAGAAACCATTAACTCGGGAGTAGAACTTCCCATTGCAATAATAGTCATGCCAATAACAAGCGAAGAGATACCAAGATTACGGGCAATAGCAACAGCACCATAGACTAATCTGTCAGCACTCCAGATTAACAGGCACAGACCAACAGCGAAGATAGCACTTGCTTCAAACATTTCATATACCTGCTTATTTTTGATGTAGATTAAACGAATTATATATATTGGCAATTCTGACCGCTATTTAAGAAAATGTGAAGAGAAACAACGCAGCAATAACGAAACAACAAAACGATGTTTCTGTCTGCAGTGAGAGATCATCATGTCGTTTGATGTTGAAATGTTTTTTAGTCCATTGTGAAAAATTACAAGATAGATATTAAACATAATGCTAATGTTTTTAGTAATAGAAAATTTTTTGTTTAAAAAATCGACAAAAGTATATGCAGTCGTTTACACAAATGATAAAAAAATTAACCAAAAAATTACATATAAATACCGTGCAATGACTTGTCCTAAATACCTTCACACTCTATGATCGGTCACTTAGAATATGGATAAATAAACACAGTAGGCCCTAAAATGAGCCAAAAAAATTTAGTTGAGATCAGTAATCTATCTTTTTTTCGTGATGACAGGATTATCTTTAATAATATAAGTTTAACAGTGCCAGTGGGTAAGATCACAGCAATAATAGGACCTTCAGGGATTGGTAAGACAACATTACTACGTTTAATAGGTGGCCAATTGCAACCTGAAAGTGGCTCCATTAAGTTCACTGGTCAAAATCTTTCTACGCTTTCACGGCGTCAGTTGTTTGATATAAGAAAACGCATGGGCATGCTCTTTCAATCAGGTGCGCTTTTTACCGACATGACAGTATTTGATAATGTAGCGTTCCCACTTCGAGAACACACAGAGTTACCTGAATCATTAATTAAAACCATTGTGTTGCTTAAACTTGAAGCAGTTGGGTTACGAGGTGCATCGAAACTGATGCCAAATAGCTTGTCTGGCGGCATGGCAAGACGCACTGCACTTGCTCGTTCTATTGCTCTTGACCCTGATTTGATCATGTTTGATGAGCCATTCGTAGGGCAAGACCCTATTACCATGGGTGTCTTGGTTTCTTTGATACGAAATTTAAACCAAGCGCTTGGTTTAACCTCGATCGTGGTTTCACATGATGTGCCTGAGGTAATGAGTATTGCGGATCATGTATATTTACTTACCGACGGGAAAATTGTCGGATCAGGTACGCCGCAATCATTAAGTGACAATACTGATCCGCATGTGAGTCAATTTCTTAAAGGTGATGCGGACGGCCCTGTGCCTTTTCGATACCCCGCTAAAAATATTATACAGGAGTTGTTCAAGTGATTGTGAATATGGTTCAAGAACTAGGTGCAAGCACTATGGCTGTTTCACGAACAATGGGGAGAGCAACGTTTATGTTGCTTGGCGCTCTATTTGGCAAACCTAGGCCAAAAAAAATGCTTCCCCTTTTATTGGTACAACTTTATTCCGTGGGTGTTCGTTCGCTAGCTATCATTATAGTTTCAGGTTTATTCATTGGTATAGTGCTAAGCTTTCAAGGATATCTAGTATTGACAGATTTAGGAGCCGAAAGTTCTTTAGGACAAATGGTTGCACTTGCATTGCTTAGAGAATTAGGTCCAGTAGTGACGGCACTACTCTTTGCGGGTCGCGCCGGATCTGCGTTAACCGCTGAAATTGGCTTAATGAAAATAACTGAGCAGTTATCTAGCTTGGAAATGATGGCTGTCGATCCATTACGCCGCATAATTGCACCACGATTTTGGGCGGGTATTATTTCGCTGCCGTTATTGACAATGATCTTTATTGTGATTGGCATCTGGGGTGGGCAACTCGTAGGTGTTGAATGGAAAAATATTGAATACAGTAGCTATTGGTCCGTAATGCAATCTTCTGTCGAATTGAATTATGACATCGGTCAGTCTTTTGTTAAGTGCGTGGTATTTGCCATCACTGTGACTTGGATTGCCATCTTTAACGGTTATGATGTGACTCCGACTGCAGAAGGGGTTAGTCGAGCCACGACACGTACTGTAGTTCATTCGTCTTTAATAGTACTGGGGTTGGACTTGCTCCTAACCGCGCTAATGTTTGGGAGCTAATTACATGCAACAAAATTACAAAACGGAATTTTGGGTAGGAACTTTCGTGTTGACTGGCATTATTGCCGTATTATTTCTTATATTCCAAGTCGCTAACGTTAAAAGTTTTTCTCATTCTGACCATTATACACTAGCAGCATATTTTGATAATATCGGTGGTTTAAAAGTGCGTTCACCCGTGAAAATAGGTGGGGTTATTGTCGGTCGTGTAAGTAATATTAGCCTAACTACCCCTGATTATCTGCCCAGTGTCACTATGAAAATTGAACGGGAATATCTCTTGCCTGAATCAAGTTCCGTATCGATTCTAACTTCTGGATTGCTCGGCGAGCAATTTATTGGTATTAATCCTGGATTTTTAGATGAAGATATCACCATATTACAAGACGGCGACTTGTTGGAAAATACGCATTCAGCGATAGTTCTAGAGGACCTAATTGGCCAGTTTCTTTATGGCATTAGTGGTGATTAGAAGGAGTAAGTGGAAATGAAAATATGGCTTATAAGCCTCTTTTTCGCTGTCAACCTGTTGATGTCATCAATGAGTTTAGCGGCTATCGACGCGAGTAACCCTTACCATTTAATCAATGCAGTTGCAGATAATGTCTTTTCTCGGCTCAAAAGTGACAAAGATGCGTATGAGGCAAATCCTGAATTACTGCGTGTTATTGTTGAAGAAGAATTGATGCCTTATATCAACGTTCGCTATGCCGCAATGAATGTGTTAGGTTCTCGAGTGAAACTATCGACAAAAAAAGAGCGCGATATATTTACAGATGCATTTTACAGCTATATGGTTGCGTCTTATGCTCAAATTTTGGCTATATATACTAATAATATTATAAATGTTGAACCAGCAAAAGCCATTGATGCTAAGAGTAAGGTGATATCTGTACGTATTGATATGAATGATAATTCTTCTCGTCCGCCCGTTCGGCTTGATTTCAAACTCCGTAAAAACAGTAAAACTCAAGAATGGCAAGGATTTGACCTTCAGATTGAAGGTGTGAGTATGTTAAGCACCACAGCCAGTGAATGGAATCAGCAACTTCGTAAAAAAAGCATTACATCGGTTGCAAAAAAGCTGATATCACGTTCAAAAATTCCTATCCACAAAAATGAAAATACATCGTGAACAAAGCATTAACGTGGGACAAGAACACTAATGGTCATTACTGCTTGTCAGGAACAGTTGATCGTGACACCGTTCCTCAATTCTGGGATCGCATTGCCTATTGGTACCCAAAAGAAAGTGCTATCACTCTTAATCTTGCTGAAGTAAAGCGTATAGATTCCGCTGGAATGGCAATGCTACTTCATTTGCATCAACAATTCAAAAACAATAATCAGACATTGACACTTTGTCATATACCTATTCAGTTAAGTATATTGTTAAAATTGAGTAACGTGGAAAATTTACTTGTAGATGATATGTATCAATTGACGGAGAATAATCGTGGAACCAATAGAAATTAAAAAAATTCTCGAATCTACCTTAGCATTAGAAGAAATTCATGTAAAAGGCGATGGCAATCATTTCGAAGTTATTGCCATTGGCAAAATATTTGACGGGATGTCTCGTGTTAAGAAACAACAGATAATATACGGCCCTCTGATGGAGTACATCAAAACAAGTGCAATTCACGCGCTGCAGATCAATGCTTTGACTCCCGCTGAGTGGGCGCGTAATAAAAAATTAATGCAACCTCTATAGATTCAAGAGGAACAACATGCAAAAATTCCGTGTCTACGGTGGTGGCCCACTGCGTGGTGAAGTCACAATATCCGGTGCTAAAAATGCCGCACTCCCTATTCTATTTGCTGGACTGTTAGCTGAGGAACCTATAGAAGTAGGGAACGTCCCCAAATTACGCGATATTGATACCACCATGGAATTACTTTCTCGCTTAGGAGCAAAGGTTTTTCGTAATGATTCAGTGCACGTTGATGCAAGCAGCATAAATGAATTCTGTGCCCCATACGATCTTGTCAAAACTATGCGTGCTTCTATTTGGGCGTTGGGTCCATTAGTTGCACGCTTTGGTAAAGGTAAAGTGTCTTTACCTGGTGGTTGTGCGATTGGTGGACGCCCCGTTGACTTGCACATTCATGGACTAGAGCAGTTGGGTGCAACTATTACGCTGAATGAAGGTTATGTAACAGCGCATGCGGATGGTCGTTTGAAGGGCGCTCATATCGTCATGGATAAAGTAAGTGTCGGTGCAACAGTAACTATTATGTCTGCAGCAACACTTGCTGAAGGTAGCACGGTCATTAAAAACGCAGCCCGTGAACCTGAAATTGTTGATTGTGCAAAGTTTTTAAATGTTCTTGGTGCTAAAATTATTGGTGCAGGTTCTGATACCATCGCCATCGAAGGCGTTAAGCGTTTAAGTGGAGGTTATCATAATGTGGTTGGAGACCGCATAGAAACAGGTACTTTTTTGGTTGCTGCGGCGGTATCTGGTGGTAAAATAACTTGTCACAATACAGCGCCAAACTTGTTAGAAGCGGTACTGGCTAAGTTAGACGAAGCAGGCGCTGAAATTAGAGTAGGAGATGACTGGATTTCTTTAGACATGACTGATCGTAAGCTTAAAGCCGTTAATATACGTACCGCACCACATCCTGGTTTTCCAACAGACATGCAAGCACAATTTACATTGTTAAATTTAGTAGCGAGGGGTACAGGTATTATTACCGAAACTATTTTTGAAAACCGTTTTATGCATGTACCTGAACTACAGCGTATGGGGGCTCATGCCGAAATAGAAGGCAACACTGTTGTATGTCGTGATTGTAATGGTCTCAGTGGCGCTCAAGTAATGGCGACGGATCTTCGTGCCTCGGCCAGTCTCATTATTGCAGGCGCAATCGCAAGCGGTGAAACCATTATAGACCGTATCTACCACATAGACCGTGGTTACGAAAATATTGAAGACAAGCTGCAAAAACTAGGTTTGAGGATTGAACGTTTTACCAACTAATACTTTTAATTTAATGTATATTACTTCGGGAGAGCCATCTCTACATTAAGGCTATTCATTTAAAAATTAGTGAGTTATTGATTGTTATTTTCGTCTGGTATTCCGTTTCTTCTTTAAAACCACTGTTTTGTTTCCTAATTTTAGTTCAGATAGCAAATCCCAACATGACTAACGATTAAACGATTGCGCCCGCTTGAGGCATACCTAACTCTGTCAACTGATTAACGCTTGTGTCATTGCGGAGGATTCCGCTAATCTAAGCATTGTTATCCCTTAAGTTCAATGCCCCTCTAAGGAGTTTTTTTGATTCAAAAGATTGCCATCTCTTATAGGGAATGTTTATAGTAACCTGCCTTATTCCTAAATCAGGGAACTGAATTTTTAATCCACATTCTGCACACCTAGTCTCACTTAAATATTCAGGTCTATGCACAAGCTGCGCTACAAAAAAACTAACTAAAAGCAGTATAATCAAACTTTAATCAATGCTGACTCACTAACATTAT
Source organism: Candidatus Enterovibrio altilux (assembly GCF_002381345.1). GTDB lineage: Bacteria > Pseudomonadota > Gammaproteobacteria > Enterobacterales > Vibrionaceae > Enterovibrio > Enterovibrio altilux. Next base: position 1,339,253 of record NZ_CP020660.1, on the reverse strand, counting down.
GGATTGATGAAGCAGTTATTCTGCTATGGAATGAAACTAAGCAGGATAATGATAAGAAACCTCGTTTATTTAGCCACTTAACCATTACGACGGCCCTCATGGTTAAATGCGTGTTTTCAATGCCATTGAGGGTCTGCAAGAATTCATGAATTATGTTTTCAAATGTATTCAACTGCCATTGTCATACCCTCACTATTCATGCATTTTCAAGTGATCCAAAACGGTTAATGTCACGTTCAAAACGAAGAATAAAAGAACCCTCCCGCACTGAGCCATTAGTTATACGGGGCTAAAAGTCTATGATGAATGCGAATCGTCATTAAAAAAGCATGGTACTGATGAAAAATAGAGAGTCTGGAGCAAGTTACATTTAACGGTAGGTATCAGTACACATAAAATCATTGCTGTTTAGTTAAGTACATCAAATGTGACTAACGGTGAAGTGCTATCTCACTTGCTCAAACAGACCCACCGCAAAATCATTACAATATTAGCCAAGGGCGCTTGCGACACCAGCTAATGTTGCGCAACCGCTCGTATCAAATAAGCAATGCCACTCATCTCACCAAGAACAGGAGCAACTTTTTAAAACGAAATCATCCGCATAATTTAACTGTCAATTACCAGAAATTATACGGTTCAAATAAGCACTGAAAACGAGGCATGCTTACCATAAACGTTGCCTGTCAGAGACAGCAATGGATCGAGCTAAAAACTACTTGAAGAAACCATTGAGATTAAGAGATCACAATGCTCAGATTGGCGAAACTTATGCCATAGCCATAATAAAAGCGTTAAACAAGCTGACCGAGCTAGTTATCCTTAAAACAAAAGCGATTGTTTAATCATTAATCATGTAGAGAATTGCTATTCTGAACCCAAATTAAAAAACAAAGCCACATGATAACGACAGTGGGGGGCAAATTTGAAAATAAAATTAATGAATTTTAGCTAACTTATTAATAGCATTGAAAATACGCGTTTAACCATGAGAGCAATCGTAATGGCTAAGTCGTTAAATAAGCGGGGCCCCCACGATTATTCGGCTTAATTTAACTGCATAACTGAATGGCTTCTGCATCCATCCAGAGTATTAGTAAATCACGATTAATTAAAGTTTAATTATACGACTTCCAGTTGTTGTTTGCTAGCGAAGCTTGTCCATGAACCTGAATATTTAAGTAAACCTAGCTGTTTGGAGCATAAATTAATAAGTTAGTTACCTAGTTTAGGAAAGAAAGCCCGTTTATACGCCTTCTATGCGCTTGCCTTTGCAAGTCGCCAAACGTACCATGGAATAAAATGCATTTTGGAGAAGGGAATGTTTTCAGGAAGTATCGTGGCATTAGTCACACCGATGGATAGCTCTGGTGAAATCGACTATACTAGTTTGAAAAATCTTGTTGATTTCCATGTTGATGCTGGTACAAATGCACTAGTCTCAGTTGGCACAACAGGTGAATCTGCCACAGTTACCGTGAAAGAGCATATCAAAATTGTATTGAAGACACTAGAGTTTGCTGATGATCGTATTCCTGTCATCGCAGGTACGGGAGCGAATGCAACACATGAAGCAATCATCTTCAGTAAAATATTCGCGAATTCCGGCATTGCTGGCTGCCTAAGTGTTGTGCCTTATTACAACAAGCCTTCCCAAGAAGGATTGTTCCAACATTTCAAAGCCATTTCAGAATCTACTGAACTGCCTCAAATTCTTTACAATGTACCGGGCAGAACGGTAGCAGATATGCTTCCAGAAACCGTAGCCCATTTATCTAAACTTAAAAACATCGTTGGTATTAAAGATGCTACGGGTGATTTAGACCGTATTCGTATTCACCGTGAACATTGTGGTGAAGATTTTATCCTTCTTGGTGGTGATGATATGATTGGGTTAGATTTCATTGCTGCTGGTGGTCACGGTATCATTTCTGTAACTAATAACATCGCAGCCGCACAAATGGCTAAAATGATTAAGTTGGCACTGGCTGGTGAATTAGATGAAGCACGTTTTATCAATCAAGAGCTGTTGCCACTGCACACCGCTTTATTTATAGAGGCGAATCCAATTCCTATTAAATGGGCTTTGCATGAAATAGGACTCATTGCGGATGGTACACTACGTTTACCTTTAACTACCTTGAACACTGCATTTCAGCCGACGGTTAAACAAGCACTTCTTGACGCTGGTATACTATAATATTTTTTGGAAAATTAATGCAACTTAAATTTAAGCTCAGTTTGAGTGCCATCATAATAACCATTCTGGCAGCTTGTTCAAGCGAGAAGACGCTACGCCAAGCTTCTAATGATTTCACATATTTAAAATCAGCACCGCTATCAACATGGCAAACATTACCTAATCAGAAATCTGAATTTTCAAATATCTATAGTATTCCTAACAGTAATGTTGCTGGCCCAATAGGACGCAGTATTGATATTCGTCCCCCTCAACAAATTTTGGCATTAATCCCCGGAGCGCACTATGAGCGTGATACCAAAGGTGTGACAATTTGGATGCCAAATGAAGAGCATACGAAACGTTTATGGCATACAATTACATCAATGATTAATGAGAAGCAAATCTCCATGCATTCGTCATTTGTTAATGACATTGAAACGAACTGGTTGGTTTGGAGTATTGAAGACAACAATGAAGTGATCGAAAGTCTTTATACGGTGACCCTTGTTTCTGAACATAAGCGCACTGGGTTGCGTATTGATATGATTAGATGGAAACGCAACGAACAGATCGAAGATGTAAGCATAGGTATGCGTGACAACTACAATGCTCAAATGACGAATATACTTATAGCACATTATAACCGCGAGCTTCGCAAAGAAGCCCATATTAAAGCCGAAAAACTAATCACAAATATTTCAATCAGCTTAGGTAAAGATCGAAGCGGTTTACCTGTGATTATCGCATGGGAACCGTATGATGTATTTTGGGAGCATGTATCTGTCATGTTGGGTGAATGTGGCTTTATAATTAAAGAACGTAATCACTCACAAGGTACGCTGACGGTTAAGTATAAAGTTCCAGATGATGCATTCTGGAAAGGAATTAATACTAAACCGCTTCAATTTAATCGCGATAACTACAACGTTCAACTAGGTGATTTGGGTAACCGTACTTCAATTAATGTGACTGACAGCACGGGTAAGCCAATTAAAGAAGAACAATTGGCAAATTTTAGTCTTGTATTAATTGCAGCTGTTGAACATTTAACTAAATAAGCAGGCTTTATTTCTTAACTCGAGTTAAGTTAGCCAATTTCAATATAATTAATGATTAAATAATCGCTTTTATCATGGTGTAAATTTCGTTACTTTGAATATTTTGATCTCTTAAGCTCAATGTCCCTCCAAGTAGTTTCTTGACTTAAAACACTGTTGCCTCTGATAAATAACCTTTTTGGTAATAATATCTCGTTTTTTAGTGCTGATTGGAACCATATAACTTCAGGTAACTAACCGCTAAATCACACGGATAATCTTGTTCCCCAAAAATTGCTCCTTTTCTTGGCGATATGAGTGAAACCGCTCGTTTAATACGTACGGTTTCGTAACATTTTGGTGTCGTAAGCACCAGTGGCTGATATTTCATTGATTTTTCAGAAAGTCCGTTTGAGTAAACTAAGTGACACGTCACCATCAGCCACATTTAATGCACTTAACTCAGCAGCAATGATTTCATACACATTTATATCTATCGCTAAATGTAACTTGCCTCAGACTCGCCATTTTCCAGCAGTACCATTCTTTTTAAATTTCCATTTTTCTTCACCGTAGACGTTTAGCCCCGTAAAATCAATAGCTAAGTACTGGATGCTTTCTTTATTCTTCGTTTTGAACGTGATGTTAACCGTTTGGGCTCACTTGTTAATGCATGAATAGTGAAGGCATGATAATGACAGTTGAGCAAGTTAAAAAACAGAATTAATCAATCCTTGAAAATCTTTCAATGGCATTGAAAATACGCATTTAACCATGAGGTCCGTCGTAATAGCTAAGTGCTAAATAAACGAGGTCTCTTACAATTACCATGCTTAGCTTGATTCCATAACTGAAATTTTAGTGAACCACAATTCATTAAAACTTGATTATACTATTTCCCGTTGGTTGCTTTGTAGTAAAACTTGTCCATAGACTTAAAGATTGAAGTGAACCCAACTGTTTAGAGCATAGCTTAATAATTTAGTTCCTTTACGTAAGAAACAAAGCCAACTGTAGACAGAAAAACATTGAATGTATTTATTAATCGTTTATCCATATTCAAAAATTACAATGTGGTATTCAAACGAACATAATTTATAAAATATTTTTCAAAAATAAACACATTGTCGACAAGCTTTATACGTAACACATAAAAGGAAGCATTTGATTCTCTGCATTTGCTTGAAACGACTCAATAGACAAATGATCGGATATTTAAAATTGGTTAAAATATATGGCCATGCATTAGTATATTCATTGAATGTGAGTACTACCTATAAATAACAATCAACTAATTGAACACATGACCCACATAAATGTCACCATAACATAGTACTAAAAGATCTATATCATATTGGAGCAGGAAGAAAGATGAGGTTTCGCTGGCATTACTGCAACGCTTTTTAAATCAGTAACTTTATCTGCAAATTTGGTGTAAAAAAAATCAGAGGAACCAAAAAATTTTATCTCTACTTCAGTCTTCATTAAGAGACCTATAATCCATGGCAGAGTAAGGATATGAGTAATGGCTTAGATGAACAAAAATCTTCCTTGATCTTAATCCGTTTCATTATAATGGTGATTGCGCTAAGATTCGTCACGTAATAAATAATCGTGTAATATTTAGCCTTCACGAAGGCTCTTTTAGGCAAATACTACTATGCAAGTCAATACAATTATGGGGCTATTTGCAAAGAGCCCATTAAAACCTTTGCAAACGCACATGAGTCGCGTGAGCGAATGTTGCTCACTGCTAATACCTTTTTTTGATGCCTGTGAGGGTGGGGATTGGAGCAAAGCAGCAGAATATCGTCAGCAAATCTCCAACCTTGAAAAAAAAGCGGATATCCTTAAACGTGAAATTCGCCTCAAACTTCCTCGTGGTCTTTTCCTTCCTGTAGACCGCACAGATATGCTGAACTTAGTTACTCAACAAGACAAACTCGCCAACCTTGCTCAAGACATCTCAGGCCGTGTTATTGGTCGTCGACTACAGATGCCAGTTCCTATTGACATTGATTTTGTTGCATATGTAAAAAGATGCCTCGATGCTGCTGATCAAGCACGTCGTGTTATAAACGAGCTGGATGAATTACTTCAGACAGGCTTTAGAGGACGCGAAGTTGTCCTAGTCGAAGAGATGATTAACCAATTAGATACTATCGAAGATGATACAGATTTGATGCAAATCCAACTTCGCCAAAAATTGATGTCCATTGAACACCAATACAACCCAGTTGACGTCATGTTTCTGTATCAAATCTTTGAATGGATTGGTGGGATTGCGGACCAAGCACAACGTGTCGGCTCACGTTTAGAACTTATGCTTGCGCGTTCATAGTGGCTTTATTTCCTGACTAAAGTTCCGACAGCAAATCCCAACATAATCGACTCTTAAACGCTCGCTTTCATTTTAGGCGTATATAGTCCTAACAGCTTATTTAGCGCTTTTATTATGACTTAACCCCCCCATATGGGCATTATAATCCCTTAGGTTCAATATTCCTCCAAATAATTTTTTAACTCGACACATCGACGTTTTAATAAGGAACTTTTATAGTAACCGTACCTAGTTTCCCATGCTGATTTGAACCGTATAACTGTTGGACACTAACCGCAAAATTACGCAAATAATTTTGTTCCCCAAAAGTTACTCCTTTTCTTTGTGGATAAGTAGAACAGCGCATTTAACCTGAACGATTTTATGTCGTAAGCACCATCACCTGATATTTCACTGGTTCTTAAGCGGCATATTTGAGCAAATCAGGTAATATTTCACTGCTAGTTACATGCGATACACTTAACTCCGCGGAAATAATTTTATCATATTTATATCTGTCACTAAATATAATTTACGCCAGACTAGATATTTTCCGTCAGTGTCATCTTTTATTACTTCCCATTTACCTTCATCGTAGACCTGAAGCCCCATAGAATCAATGGCTAAACGCTAGATATCCCCTTTAGGCTTAGTCTGGAACGCTATACTAACCATTATAACTTACTTGCCAATGCATGAATAATGAGAGCATGACAACGGTAGTTAAGCAAATTTAAAAATAGAATTAATAAGTTCTTACAGACAGATCAAACGCATAAAAAATACTCATTTAACCATAAAAAGCAGTTGTAATAGTTAAGTTGCTAAGTAAACGAGATCACCCATGATTATCCTGCCCAGTTTCATTTCAGAATTAAATGGTTACTTTATCAAGCCAGAATGTTAATGAACCACAATTAATAAAAGCTTAAGTATACTTTTTCCAGCTAGTTGTTTTGTAGCGAAATTTATTCATAGACCTAAATATTTACGTGAACCTAGATGTTTAGAGCGTAGACTGATAATTTAATTCCCTTATCTAAGAAATGAAGTCGTTCGGAATGCAACGATCAACTGATGAATAATAAGGTATAATAATGGAAATCCTGACGAATTACTACACTATCATCACTATGGTAGCCGCGACTTTTGGTTTCATGATGGCAATTGGCATTGGTGCAAATGACGTCGCTAATGCAATGGGGACGTCAGTAGGATCTAAAGCACTAACGGTGAAACAAGCCATTATCATTGCAATGATTTTTGAATTCGCTGGCGCATATTTAGCTGGTGGTGAAGTCACTGACACCATCCGAAATGGAGTCATTGAATCCTCGCTATATTCACAGCAACCTGAAGTACTTATTTACGGTATGATGTCAGCGCTGCTTGCAGCAGGCACTTGGTTACTATTAGCATCATTTTTTGGTTGGCCTGTATCAACCACTCATTCCATCATTGGTGCAATCATTGGTTTTGCTTGTGTATCTGTCGGTGTAGAAGCGGTTGACTGGACATCAGTGCAAGGCATTCTAGGAAGTTGGATTATCACACCATTGATCTCTGGTATCTCTTCCTATGTCATTTTTATAAGTGCTCAGCGCCTTATCTTTGACACGGACAATCCGTTGGTTAATGCGAAGCGTTTCGTGCCTGTTTATATGTTCCTAGCTACACTTGTCATCGTAATGGTCACCATTCAAAAAGGACTAAAACACATAAGTATACATTTGACAACTAACGAAGCCGTATTGGTATCTGTTACCATTTCTGCATTTGTCATGCTGTTTGGTTATGTCTATATTAACCGCAAGTATGCGGTTAACGTAGAATCTACGAATGGCTACGGAAGTGTAGAACGTGTATTTAGCTTATTAATGGTTGTTACAGCATGTGCCATGGCATTTGCACATGGTTCAAATGACGTTGCGAATGCGATCGGTCCACTGTCTGCTATTGTATCAACCGTTGACAACTTGGGTGCTATCACCGAAACAACATACATTGCATGGTGGATTCTGCCATTAGGTGGTATCGGTATTGTTGTAGGTCTTGCAACACTGGGTCACAAAGTAATGGCTACTGTAGGTACTGGTATCACAGAACTCACACCTAGCCGTGGTTTTGCAGCACAGCTAGCAACAGCGTCTACCGTAGTATTAGCATCAGGCACTGGCTTGCCAATCTCAACCACTCAAACGTTAGTGGGTGCGATTTTGGGTGTTGGCTTTGCACGTGGTATTGGTGCATTGAACCTTAGTATTGTGCGAAACATTGTTGTTTCGTGGATTATTACCTTACCTGCAGGCGCGTTGTTAGCCGTTGTGTTTTTCTACATGATGCAAGCAATCTTCAGTGTATAATAAGCGCATATACTCGTAATTATTGAAGATGCTTAATGCATTAGCAACTCAGAGTCGCGAAAGTCTCTTTGATCAACATGATCAAATTAATAATAAAATGTGTTATCACATAAAAAAGTAATTTATTCAGTTGCTTGGGAAAACCATTATTCATGTAATTGGCTGTCGTGAAGGCTTCGTTTCCTATTTGAATTCAGATAGCAAATCTTTACATGAGTAACTATTAAACGATCGCCTTCATTTTAGGCACATCTAGCCCTGTCAGCTTCTTTAATATTTTTATCATTGCGTAAATTTATTCAATTTAAGCATTAGAATTCCTTAAATTCAACGCTCCTCGGAGTAATGTTTTGACTAAAAACATTGCCATTTTTGGTAAAGATCATTTATGGTAACCGGCTTTGTTTTTAAAATCATGAAACTAAATTTTTAATCGAGACTTTTAATAGCTAGAAGCACTTAAATATTCAGGTTTATGAACAAGTTTAACTGCAAAACAACTAACTGGAAGCAGTGTAATCAAGCTTTAATCAATCGTAACTTACTAACATTCTGGACTGATAAAGAAGCCATTCAGCTCTTGGCCATGAATTCTATAAGGCTCAAAGTTTACGATGAAGGGGAATAAAAAGTAAAAAAGCATAACACTGATGGGAAACAGTGAATCGGGCATAAGTGATATTCAGCCGTAAATATAAATACGCATGAAATCATTACTGCTAAGCTAAATGCATCAAATGTGACTGACAGTGTAATGCTACCTAACTTGCTCAAACAGACCCGTTGAAAAACCAATGAAATATCAGCCAATGGCGCTTACGGCACCAAATAATGTTACGCAACTGTTTGTATTAAGCGAGTGATTTCACTCATCCCACCAAGAAAAGAAGCAACATTTTGAAAACGAGGTTATTCACGTAATTTAGCTGTCAGTTGCCAGAAATTATACGGTTCAAATAAAAATTAAAAGATGAAGTATAGCCACCATAAATATTCCCTATCAGAGACGACAATGGTTCGAGTCAAAAAAACTCCTTGGAGGAACATTGAGCTTAAGAGATCACAATGGTCAGATTAGCGAAAAATACGCCATGATAAAAACATTAAATACGCTGACAAAGCTAGGCATGTCTAAAATAAAAGCAATTCTCTAATGATGAATCATGTTAAAATTTACTATCTGAACTCAAGTTAGGAGATAAAGTCCCTTTCTAACTACTTGACCGTAATAATTTTAAAAGATATTTTAAGTACTTTAAGCAAAAAAATAAACCCAATTAATTTATCATAGTTTTGAACTATACTAGTTGAGATGCGGGTGAATGGAGGTAAGAGCGGACAAGAAACAATCGGCTAACTATTACATCAGATCCAAAAATTATTTTGGATACATCAATCAGTGAGCGTGAAAAAAAGCGTTGAGCCAACGTGGTATCAATATATTAAACCTCTCGCCAGATAACGGATACGCGTGGAAAAACAGTAATGGACTATATTCAAAGCGTAATGGGTTTTGACTACGGTACCAAAAACATAGGCGTCGCAATTGGACAAATCATCACGAGGACAGCACGCCCACTAAAAGCTCTGAAGGCCAAATGCGGCATTCCTAGTTGGGATGCTATTGAGGTGCTATTAAAAGAGTGGAAGCCAGACCTCGTAGTCGTTGGTTTGCCACTTGATTTATATGGAGGTGAGCTCGATGTAATTACACCTCGCGTTCGTAAATTCGCAAACCGTCTTAAAGGTCGCTTTTACATTACCGTCGAACTGCATGATGAGCGATTCACAACTACAGAAGCACGTTCGTTATTGTTTGCGCACAGAAATTACCGCGCACTTAAAAAAGGAGAAATAGACTGTCAATCAGCAGTCATCATTGTCACAAGCTGGTTTGAAAAACAATGCTATAAATAACACCGCATTTTTATTAAAAAACGGTCCACAGAAAATCTTACTTCCATAGGACCTTTGTTTCCTAAATGAGGGAACTTAATTATTAATCTGTGCTCTCAACATTTAGGTCTATGAATCAGCTTCACTACAAAATAACCAACCGGCAGCAGTCTCATCAAGCTTTAAGCAATCGTGACTCGCTAACATTCTGAGTTGATGAAGAAGCAATACAGCTATAGAATTAAACTAAACCGAATAATAGTGGGAGACTTCGTTTATTTAGCGATTTAGTCACTACAACTATTTTCACGATCAAACGGCTTGGTTTTCTAATTCGAGTTCAGAGACCAAGTTCCAACATGATCCACTATGAAATAACCGTTTACGTGTTAGGCATACCTAGCCCAGTCAGCGTATTTAACACTTTTACCATGGCGAAGGTTTCACTAATCTAAGTTTTGTGATTCCTTATGCTCAATGTCAGTCCCAATAATTTTTTTGATTTGAACCATTGCTGTCTCTGCTAGGGAACGTTTATAGCAACCTGCTTTATTGCCTAAATCAAGGAACTAAATTTTCAATCAACACTCTAAACAGTTAGGCTTACTTAAATATTAAGGTCTATAAATAATCTTCGTCACAAAACAACTAACTGGAAGCAGTATCATCAAGCTTTAATCAATCAGCCTTACTAACATTCTGGATTCATAAAGAAGCCATTCAGCTATGAAATTAAACTAAGCAGAATCATCATGAAAGATCTCGTTTATTTAACGACTTAGTCATTACGACAGCCCTCATGGTTAAATGCGTATTTTCAATGCCATTGGAAGGTCTGCAAGGATTCATTAATTCTCTTTTCAAACTTCTTAACTAACATTGTCATACCCTTACTATTCATGCATTAGCAAGCACGCCAAAACGGTTAGCGTCACGTTCAAGACGAAGAATAAAGGAAGCGTCCAGCACTTAGCCATTGAGCCCACGGAGCTCAAAGTCTACGGTGAAGGCGAATAAAAAGTAAAAAAACATGATACTAATGGGAAACAGCGAGTCTGCCACAAGTTACATTTAGCGGTAAATATAAATACGTATGAAATCATTGCTACTGAGCTAAATGCACTAAATGTAACTGACAGTGCAGTACTACTTAACTTGCTCAAGCAGACCCGCTGAAAAATCCATGAAACATGAACCGATGGTGCTAACGACACGACACCAGACAATATTTCGAAACCGTTCGCATTAAACGAACGGTTTTAATCAGCATTGGAAAGCAAGATATGGTTACCATAAACACTCCCTATCAAAAACGACTAATGTTTTGAATCAAAAAACTACTAAGAGTAACATGGAACTTAAGAGATCACAATGCTAAGATTAGCCAAACTTGTACCATGACAAAAACGTTAAATGCGCTAACCGGACTAGGCATACCTAAAGCAAAAGCGACTGTTTAATCGTAATCATGCTGGGATTTGCTATCTGAACTTGAATTAGGGAACAAAGCCATAATAAACTCACGATGTGAAATTCAGTGACAGTGTTATTTAGCAATAATCTTTGAGTACGTGTTCATTTTGCTGCTTTACGCTTACTAAACTCTAAGTTTTACACTCACTCACCTTTTGCTCTACCTTATCTAATATGATACATTGTTCCTTGACTATCAGCCGTAAACATTGTTGCATGCAATCGTTGTGCATATCCATCCGTCATTGCGGAGATATAGTCGGCAATAACGCGACGACCACTCCTCCCTTCTGCCACTTTTCGTAACCAAAGATCACGGATTGTAACTGGTAACAAACGCTTTGGATCTGCATCAAACGCATCAAATAATCCCATAACAAGCTGCTGCCCTTTATATTCAATAATTTGTATCTCAGAACTGTGTACTACGTACTTACTGACAAATGCTTTGAGAACGGACAAGACATGATGCATAACATCCGTCATGGACGCATTCCATTGAAGTAATGGATCATTAAAAGTATTCATATTATCTTGGACTGAGGGTTCAATCGCAATAGATGTTAACAATGTATTCACCAATGCACCTATCGCATCTTTACGCTTGTAGTGAGGACCAAACATCTGCTCACTTAAATTGCTTATGTTGGCTTCAAGCCATGGATCTCCACACTCTATTAATTTACTGGCAACGGCTTCTTGCCATTGCTCACGTTGAACAATACCCATCACAATTGCATCTTCTAAATCATGAACTCCATAAGCTATTTCATCGGCCAATTCCATGATCGAACAATCTAATGACTTAAACGTTGTTTTTCCATGGTGAACTTCATTAGGTAAACGCTTTAGTCTTGTAAATAAAACAGCATCTGTTGCAGACATACCACTCAACACCCAATCAAATCTATCACTATCATCATGATAAATACCTTTTGCTGGGTACCATTCAGCGGCTTTCAAGTGCCTAAATGATGTCACTGCTGGCGGCAGTTTTAATCGGCAAGTATCTCTAAGAAACGCAGGATATTTCAATAATCCAAGCAACGTTCTTCGTGTCAAATTCATGCCGTAAAACTCAGTATACGGTTCTAACAAACTCACAATACGAAAAGTCTGCGCATTGCCTTCAAAACCATCCTCATTACGCATGAGATAATTCAACGCGATTTCGCCACCATGTCCATACGGAGGATGGCCGATATCATGCGCCAAACACAAGCTTTCCATTAAGCTAGTCGGAGGAAGAATGTGACGAAATTCAGGTTGTTTATCTTTTAACTGAGCAAGAATACCCGTACCTATTTGAGACACTTCTAATGAATGCGTTAATCGAGTGCGATAAAACTCGCTGTGTTCCGCACCAAGCACCTGAGTCTTAGCTTGCAACCGTCTAAATGCCGCAGAATGCAGAATACGAGCTCGGTCTCGCTGGAACACCGTACGCTTATCATGTTTTCTTTGCTTATTTTCAAACGCTGAACGGTCTTCCCATGCTAAAGACAAAGGTTCACTGCTCATCATTCATCTCATCAAGACTCAGCATAAAGCTGCTTGCAAACGTTGTCATAAAATATTCAGAGGCAGCACTCCGGCGGTCTCTCATCGTTTTTTCAAGACGGCGTTTTGCTTGTTTAAACTCATGATTACCCGCAGATAATTCTTCTAGACATTTGAAATAAGCACAAATTGCATCTGCTTGTTTTACTATTTGATAATAGTCTTTATCAATAATTTTACTATCAATGAGTAGTCGATAATCATCTCTAAACTCTTCAGGCAACATAGACACCAATTTGGCTTCCGCAATACGCTCTATTTTTTTATATTCATCAGCAATCGCCGGATTGAAGTATTTAATGGGGGTAGGTAAATCACCAGTGAGTACTTCACTGCAATCATGGAACATAGCAAGCAGAGCCACCCGCTCCGGTATAATGTTAGCGTTAAATTTTTTATTTCCTATCAATGCTAGTGCGTGAGCCACAAAAGCTACTTGCAAACTGTGCTCTGAAATATTTTCATTAACAACATTACGCATAAGTGGCCAACGATAGATAAGTTTCATCCTTGCGAGATGAGCAAAAAAATGGCTTGTCTTCTGATTCATAACATTCTTAGCCTCAGTAAAATATTTTTTAATACCATTTTGTTGTTACATCACCGATACCACAAGGTCTTAGCCAATAAAATTTGATTGTAAATTGAAGATAAAGAAACTCACTGACGAAAGATATTGCAATTATAGACTTAAATAAGCTTTGTTTCCTCATTCGCGTTCAGATAACAAATCTCAACATAATTCACTATAAAATAATTGCTTTTGTTTTAGACATACCTCGCCCGGTAAGCTTATATAACGCTTTTATTATACTGTAAATTTTGCTAAATTAAATATTATGATTTTTTGAGCGCAATGTCCCTTCCAGGAGTTTTTTGACTCTAAACATTATCACCTCTGATAGGGAACGTTTATGGTGACCATATCTCGTTTTTAATGCTAGTTGGAACCGTATCAATTCTGGTAATTAACCGCTAAATTACGCGGATGACCTCGTTTCCAAAAGTTGCTCCTGTTCTTGGTGGGATCAGTAGAACCGCTCGTTTAATACGAAAGGTTTCGCAATATTATCAAGTGTCGTAAGATCCATCGTCGGATATTTTATTAATTCTTCGGCGGGTCTGTTTGAGTCAATTAAGTAGCACTGCACCGCCAGTCACCTTTGATGCACTTAACTCAGCAGCAATGATTTCAAACGTATTTATATCTATCATTAAATATCACTGCGACAGACTCGTAGTTCCCCCCTCAGTCCATGATTTTTCACTTGCCATTCACTGTCGCTGTAGACTTTTAGCCCGTGGAATCAATGGGGTAAGTACGGGATGGTTCCTTGAGTCTTAGTTTTGAACGCGGCATTAACCGTTTTGGTTAGCTGGCTAATGCATGAATAATGAGGACGTCACAACAACAGTTGAGAAAGCTTGAAAATAGAATTAATGAATTATTGCAAACTTTTCAACGGCATTGAAAACACTCATTAGACCATAAGAGTCGTCGTAATGGCTAAGCCACTAAATAAACGAGGCCTCCCATAATTCCTCTGCTTAGTTTTATTCCATAGTGAATAGCTTTTTCATAAATCCATAATGTTAGTGAACCGCGATTAATTACAGCTTGATTACACTACTTCCAGTCGGTTGTTTTGTGGCGACGCTTACCCATAGCCCTAAATACTGAAGTGAAACTAGCTATTTAGAGCATAAAGTAAGAATTTAGTTTCTTGATTTAGGAAACAAACTCATCAAAGTGTTGTTAAACAATCCAATAGTGAACGTTAATCCTCAATTATATGTGGAACATAAAAAACCGGTAATTGATTACCAACTATTGGAGAGCATTTCATAATCAGCTGATTTTATTTTTATTTTTAATGAAATTAATCTTATTTTTCATCAAGAGTGCTACTTAGTTTTTTCATAATGCATTCTATTACTGTAGGCAAGATATTACTTTGATTCTTGCGAAGATCATCATCCGTGGGCAATGGTTGACCGGTATAAGCATGCAGAAATACTTCATATAGCAGTTCACTGTTGGTGGCATGACGCAGATTAGTTACTTAATAACGAATACGTCGTCCATCAAAATTTTACTGATTTTCAATGATATAGAGACAGTAATTTTCTTTACTTACTCTTTTTTCACCATGTACGGCGTACAGGTTAATATAGTTACCATTCCAGTCTACCATTTTCCATCTTCTAAGTAATCTTAATTATTAATGTTGTTAACTTTGAAAATTTTGGCTAGGTTCGGTAAAATACATTTTTAGTAATATTTACGTCGATATGCCTCGGCATATCGACGTCTAGAGGCATTGACGGCCTATTTATGAGTCGTTAAGGTTGAAGATAATCTGAATATATTCTGCATACATTATTACAGGGAGGCTTCTATGAACGACAAAAAATCAACTACCATAGCTGTACGCGCTGATATCACCAGAAACTCACAACACCAGGCCGTAGTGCCTGCCATTCATCCCTCCACTAACTATGAATTCCCTGAATTTGATGAAGTGCTTACCTATGACTATACACATGACAACAACCCAACACAAACAAACTGGACACACTATGACATGATCTAGAAACCTAGCTAATCCTGTAGTGACAAATTACGGCAGGTCAACCATAAACTTAGTACTTTCATTGCTCAGTCCTTATGATTTAATTTTTGCAAGATATAATTATCATAACGGTACATACTGCTTGTTTGCTTCACGAGTAAAGAAAAAATATTTTGCAGTTTGCGTTTATTAATTAATTTGATGAAAAAATGTTAACGGCTATTTTTGCAAAAAATTTGAGGTTATTCTGGATTGAAACACAATTAAATCCACTTTTGCATGCCAATAATATCATATATGTCTTTAAAACAGTACATAATATAGATGCTTGGATAAGCATGAATAATACTTTTCTGTTTTCTTTTATGCAGAAACCGCTGCATTTAAGCGCAGATTTTGTGATGCACTTCACTACAATATTCATCGACGGACATTCCGATGCCACTAATGGTGTGGTGGTCGCAAAAGACCAAGCTTTGTCTAATGACTGTATATGACGGAGTAATCTTATAGGTACCACCGGTAGTGCCTTCGATAACTATCTAACGCCGCGTGGATTGCGAGCACTAAATGCTAGAATGTGTCAACATGAAGCAAATAGTGCCATAGTATTGGCGCATCTAAGAAGTAAAGCCTTGATACTGATTATATACCATTCGACGCTACCAAATAATCATGATTATAAATTTGCAAAAAAGCAGCCAGCAGGTTTTGATGGCATATGAAGTTCCGCCCGAAATGGCGTACAAGTTAGGTGACTCATCCTGATTCGATAATGCACCAATACATGCCTAATGAAACACAAGCGAAGGTTAGTATTGCCGAGACCCTATTACACTTATCTATTGATTTAGAGGATCATAACGACTTGGTCGCTAATCTGGCACATGCATTTGACACAGTAAGAGAGAGTCTGTGATGAGCGCGGTAGAAATTGCATCTCCACAGCATTCGCTGTCCCGCCAGTTACATAAATTTGGTGGTAGTAGCCTTGCCGATCCTGCTTGTTTTCGGCGCGTTGCTCATATTCTTAAGCAATACGGTGGAGAAAACGATTTAGTAGTAGTCTCTGCAGCAGGTAAAACCACTAATGCCTTAATTGAATGGTTAATGTTGTTCAACGAAGACAGTTGCTTGGCGAATGATAGTATTCAGGGCCTGCGTAAATACCAGCAAGACTTAATTGAAAACCTCATTGCTGGCGAAAAAAAACAGGCGCTGGTGGATGCACTGTATCAAGATTTTAGTGCGCTAGCGCTAGCAGCCGAAGCAGGATTCACAGATGCCGAATATGCTTGGGCACAAGGTTTTGGCGAAGTATGGTCTGCGCGCCTTTTGTCTGCACTACTCATCCAGATGGATTTACCCGCAATTATAATAGATTCTCGTTCATTTTTACGCGCAGAGCGCGCAGTGCAACCTGAAGTTGATCATGAGAGCTCGTGGCCATTGTTAAATGAGCAGTTAATTCAGCATAAGCATTGTCGCATTGTGATCACCGGTTTTATGGCTCAGAACCATGTTGGAGAAACAGTATTGCTTGGGCGCAATGGATCAGATTATTCGGCCACCGTTATTGCCGCGTTAGCAGAAGTAAATTGCGTAACCATTTGGAGTGATGTTGCGGGCGTGTATAGTGCAGATCCTCGTATCGTGAGCGATGCTTGCTTACTTCCACTACTTCGCCTTGATGAAGCAACAGAACTTGCACGTCTGGCTGCGCCAGTGCTGCACACAAGAACGTTACAACCTGTCGCCCAAAGTTGCATTAATCTTAATTTGCGTTGTAGTTACGATGCAGAATCAGGTTCAACGCGTATTGAACGTGTGCTTACTGCTGGCTGTGGCGCAAAAATCATTACCTCACTTAATGATGTATGTATATTACAATTAGACATTCCTCGTTCACATGATTTTAATACGGTATATTTAGATATTGAGCGTCTATTAACACGTAATCAACTTCAGCCATTGGCAACATCATCAAGTAAAGAGCAACATTGTATTCAATTGGCCTATACCGCTGAAATCGTAAATAGTGTGTTGGAACAACTGCAAAATACAGGTATTCCAGCCGAGATGCATTTACGAAAGGGATATTGTCTTATTGCTGCTGTGGGCGCTGGTGTCACAGGAAATTCTAAACATTGTCATGGTTTTGACCAGCAACTTCGTCAGCAACCTATTGAATTTATTTGTGAGTCAAAAGATGGCTTAAGCATTGCGGCATTGCTGCGCACAGCAGATACGAACGTACTTGTGGCAGGTATTCACCGAGCTTTGTTTCAGGTACAGCGCCGTATTGGTCTGGTTCTGCTAGGTAAAGGAAATATTGGGTGCCACTGGTTGAGTTTATTTGCTGAGCAAAAAGATGCGATGGAAAAATGCCATAGTATGAATTTTGAGCTGATTTCAGTATTAGACAGTGATAATCAATGGTTAGATTTTAATGGTATTGACCCCAAAACAGCCATGGATGAATTCCTCAAGCATTCAATTATTTATAGAGGTGCAGAATGGATTTATCGGTTACTTAATCACCCGTACAATGATGTTATCGTATTAGATGTCACTACAAGCGCGCCCATGGCAAAACAATACTTTGATTTTGCGAAACATGGATTTCACTTAGTGTCAGCGAATAAGGTAGCAAGATCTGCCAGCAGTTCAGATTACGGAGCTATCCAAGATGCATTTGCCAAGATGAGCCGCTACTGGTTGTATAATGCCACAGTAGACACTGAGTTACCTGTGAATACCACCGTACATCATCTGCGCGAAAGTGACGATCACATTCTAGCATTATCAGGCATTTTTTCTAGCACTTTGTCTCGCTTATTTCAGCAATATAACGGTGACATTAGGTTTAGTGTCTTACTTGAACGAGCATGGCAACAAGGATTAACAGAATCTGACCCACGTGAAGCTCTTAATGGCACAGATGTGATGCATCAGCTTGTGATTCTTGCACAAAAATTTGGACTTACATTGGAACCCAAACATATTTGTGTGCAGTCGCTCGTTCCAGAGGTATTGATGTCACTATCACTTGATACTTTCTTTGAACAAAGCTCTAAGCTTGATGAAATACTTGACGAGTGGCTAAGAGAGAATAAGAAAGAACATGGAGTATTACGCTATGTCGCCAGATTAACAAGAGATGGTAAAGGACGTGTAGGCTTAGAGATGCTTTCTAAGGAGCATCCGTTAGCATATTCATTACCATATGACAATATTCTGGTTATTGAAAGTAACTGGTGCAAAGCAAACCCATTGGTTATTCGAGGACCTGATGCTAATAAGAACGCCACTGCAGGTACCCTATTATTAGATGTGAACCAAATTGCGTCTTTGCTTAAATCAAGAAACTAAATTTTCAGTCAATACTCTAAACAATTAGGCTCACTCAAATATTCAGGTCTATGAAGAATCTTCGCCACAAAATAACTAACTGGAAACAGTATAATCAAGCTTTAATCAATGGTGGCTAGCTAACATTCTGGATGGATGAAAAAGCTATTCAGCTATGGAGTCAAATAAAGCATGGCAATCATGAAAGACTTAGTTTATTTAGCGACTTATTCATTACGACAGTCCTCATGGTTAAATGCGTATTTTCAATGCCATTGTAAGGTCTGCAAAAACTCCTTAATTTTATTTTCAACTTTGCTCAACTGCCATTGTCATACCCTCACTATTCATGCATTAGCAAGCGAGCCAAAACGGTTAACGTCACGTTCAAGAAAAAGAATAAAAGAACTATTCCGTACTTAGCCATTGATTTTACTGGGTTCACAGTCTATAGTGAAAAAATTGAACAGCATAGTACTGATGGAAAACAGTGAGTCTGGCGCAAGTTACATTTAGCGGTAGATATAAATATGCGTGAAATCATTGCTGCTGAGTTAAGTGCATCACATTTGACGGACGATGAAGTGCTACCTAACTTGCTCAAACAAACCTGTTGAAAAATCAGTGCAATATGAGCCGATGGTGCTTACAACACCAAAGAATATTAAGGAACCGCTCGCATTAAACGAGCTATTCCACTCATCCCACCCAAAAAAGCAACTTTTTAGGACGAGGTTATCCGCGCAATTTAGCGGTTAGTTACCAGAAGTTATACGGTCCCAATCAGCATTAAAAAACGAAGTATAGTTACCAGAAACGTTCCCTATCAAAGGCAGCAATAGTTCAAGTTAAAAAATTACTAGGAGGAAAATTGAGCTTAAGAGATCACAATGATCAGGTTAGTTAAATTTGCGCATAATAAAAGTATTAAATAAGCTAATCGGGCTAATTATACCTAAAACAAAAATTATCACTTAATGATTAATCATGATAGGATTGGCTATCTGAACTAGAGTTCAGAAACAAAATCCTCCTTTCAGGTGAAATGATTGGAATAATTCGGCATATCTTATACACTTAACTCAACTGCAATAATTTTATACGCATTTTAAATACCACTATATGTAGCTTACGCTAAACTTTATGTTTTCCATTAATGCCATGATCTTTTACTTACTATTCGCTGTCATCATAGGCTTTTAGCCCCATAGCATCAATAAACAAGTATTGGATGCTTCCTTTAGTCTTCGTTTTGAACGCGACGTTAACCATGTTGGCTCGCTTGCTAATGCATAGCTAGTGAGGGCGTAATAACAGCTGTTGAAAAGATTTAAAAAGCAAAATTAATGAATCCTTGCAAACCGCTCAATAGTATTGAAAATACGCGTTTAATCATGATAGCATTGCAATGGTTACGTCACTAAATAAACGAAGTCTCCTATAATTACCCTGCTTAATTTGAGTCCATAGTGAAATGACTTTTTTCATAAATTCACAATGTTAGTGAGCCACGATTGATTGCAGCTTGATTATACTGCTTGCAGTTAATTGTAGTGTAGCAAGTTTATGCATATATCTGAGTATTTAAATGAACCTAGCTGTTTAGAGCGTAAATTGAGCATTTAGTTTCATTGCCTAAAAACAAAGCCACTTACTATCTGAGCTCAAATTAGGAAACGAAGCCAATTTTAATATAAATAAAAAAATTTAACCTAATGATAATTAATCGCTAACGTACTAGGCTAGAATGAAGAATGCTAAGTTCCATTTTATTTAGCAGATGACGGAAGGAAGACATTCAAGAACTACAATCACTGCTCGAACAGTCGCAAGGAAGAATTACAATGTCGCTGTATGATCCAATGCTGGAAAAAAGCAACTGTGGCTTTGGTCTCATAGCTCATACTAAAGGTGAATCAAGCCACAAGCTTGTGCAAACCGCTATTTTTGCACTGACCCGGATGACTCACCGCGGCGCAATAAATGCTGACGGTAAAACCGGTGATGGCTGTGGTTTATTACTCCAAAAACCTGACACGTTCTTTCGCATTATTGCCAAAGAGAACCATTGGACACTTAGTAAGCTCTACAGTGTTGGGATGTTTTTTTTAAGCAATAACCTTAAAAAAGCACAGCATGCAAAGGAAGTGTTTACACGCGAGATAGAAGCTGAAACCTTATCTATTGTTGGTTGGCGTAAAGTACCAATAAATTTAGACATACTAGGTAAAATCGCATTAAGCTCAGCACCAAACATTGAACAGGTCTTCATAAATGGTCCCGCAGGATGGCGAGCTAGAGATTTAGAACGCCGTTTATATATTGCGCGACGCCACGCTGAAAAAATACTTTACGACGATAAAGACTTTTATGTCGCAAGCCTTTCTACCCGTACGATCGTCTATAAAGGTTTGTGTATGCCAGCAAATCTTCCAAAATTTTACTTAGATCTTGCCGATCTTCGTCTTGAATCATCTATCTGTCTATTTCACCAACGGTTCGCAACAAATACCATGCCCAGATGGCAACTTGCACAACCATTCCGTTATCTCGCACACAATGGCGAAATCAATACCATAGAAGGTAACCGTCAATGGGCGCGCGCACGAGCTTACAAATTTAAATCGCCATTATTACCTGATCTTTCTGAAGCCTCTCCTTTTGTAAATGAGACCGGCTCTGATAGCTCGAGCCTCGATAACATGTTGGAAGTATTCCTCGCCGGAGGCATGGATTTATTCCGCGCGATACGCATGCTAATTCCGCCAGCATGGCAAAATCATCCAGATATGGATGATGATCTTCGAGCCTTTTATGATTTCAACTCGATGCACATGGAGCCGTGGGATGGTCCTGCCGGCATCGTCATGTCAGACGGGCGCTATGCTGCATGTACCCTTGACCGGAATGGTTTGCGCCCTGCCCGCTATGTTATGACAAAAGATAAATTAATCACCTTGGCATCTGAAGTTGGTATATGGAATTACGCCCCTGATGAAGTGACTAAAAAAGGGCGTGTTGGCCCAGGTGAATTGCTTGTCATTGACACCTTCGAAGGAAAAATTTTGCACTCTACCGACATTGACCACGATTTAAAAAATCGTCACCCCTACAAAGCATGGCTTGATAAAAATGTTTTTCGCTTGATACCTTTTGAGGAGATAGCTCCCGCCCAGCGAGTGAGCCAACGTAGCATTGATGATGATAAACTGCAAACTTATCAAAAGCTCTTCGGAGTTTCTAGCGAAGAACTTGATCAAGTGTTACGTGTATTGAGTGATATTGGTCAAGAAGCCACGGGTTCAATGGGTGACGATACGCCAATGGCTGTTTTATCATCAAAAACGCGTAATATAGCTGACTATTTCCGCCAAAAGTTTGCTCAAGTTACGAATCCTCCCATTGATCCTTTACGTGAAAACCATGTGATGTCATTGGTGACTTTCATTGGCCGTGAAAAGAACGTGTTCTCAGAAACTGAGGATCATGCACACCGTGTTGCTTTCAGTAGCCCCATCTTACTGTATTCCGATATGGTTCAGTTACTTGAATTGGATAACGCATACTATCGCAACAACATCATTGATATAAATTTCAATCCAAAAAAAACAGACCTGAAACAAGCTATTTTTGATATGTGCAATCAGGTTGAACACGTTGTTCAGGACGGAACTATTTTAATTATTCTATCAGACCGAAGCATCGCAAAAAATACACTGCCTATTCCAGCTGCAATGGCGGTAGGTGCAGTTCAACAACGATTGGTTACGGCTAACTTACGTTGTGATACCAATATCGTGATTGAAACCGCATCAGCTCGTGACCCTCACCAATTTGCCGTTTTACTTGGTTTTGGTGCAACTGCAGTTTACCCATACCTTGCTTATGAATCAATTAGCAAAATGGTTGAAAGTAATGTCATTGCAAAACCAACGGCGGATGCACTGCTGAATTTTCGCAATGGCATTCACAAAGGATTGTTCAAAATCATGTCTAAAATGGGTGTTTCAACTATCGCTTCATACCGCTGCTCTCAGCTATTCGAAGCAATTGGCCTAAATAATAATGTGGTGGATCTATGCTTTACAGGAGTAGTTAGCCGCATTCAGGGTGCTGATTTTGATGACTTCCAGCAAGATCTCGTTAACTTATCGCGTAGTGCATGGCATAAACGCAAACCTCTCGAACCAGGTGGATTGTTCAAGTATATCCATGGCGGCGAATATCATGCCTACAACCCAGACGTTGTCAATAACCTACAGTTAGCGGTCAAATCCGGCGATGTCATGGATTACAAAGCATACGCTGCAACAGTCAATAATCGCCCTGCTTCCATGCTTCGTGATTTAATGAGCTTAAAGTTCATTGACAGACCGATTAAGCTGGACAAAGTTGAACCGGCGAGTGAGTTGTTTAAACGCTTTGATTCTGCAGCCATGTCTATTGGCGCACTGAGTCCTGAAGCGCACCAAGCATTAGCAATAGCAATGAATCGCCTTGGCGGTAACTCCAACTCCGGTGAAGGTAGTGAAGATCCTTGCCGATTCAATTCCGAACGCAACTCTCGTATCAAACAAATTGCTTCAGGTCGGTTCGGAGTAACACCCCATTATCTGACCAATGCTGATGTGTTGCAGATCAAGGTGGCTCAAGGTGCAAAACCGGGTGAAGGTGGTCAGTTACCAGGCCATAAAGTTACCGCAGAAATCGCACGTTTACGTTATTCAGTACAAGGTGTAACACTGGTTTCACCGCCGCCACACCATGACATCTATTCGATTGAAGATTTAGCACAGCTAATTTTTGATCTCAAACAGGTTAATCCGCAAGCTCTGATTTCAGTCAAACTGGCATCAGGGTCAGGCGTAGGTACAATCGCAGTTGGCGTAGCAAAAGCCTATGCAGACCTCATTACAATTTCAGGTTGTGACGGCGGCACAGGCGCAAGCCCACTAACATCAATAAAGTATGCGGGAAGCCCTTGGGAACTTGGCCTTGCTGAAACCCAGCAGGCTTTAGTTGCTAATGGTCTTCGCCACAGAATTAGACTCCAAGTGGATGGCGGTTTGAAAACAGGTTTAGACATCATTAAAGGCAGCATTCTGGGCGCAGAAAGTTTTGGCTTTGGTACTGCACCAATGGTGGCTTTAGGTTGTAAATATCTACGTATTTGCCACCTGAATAACTGTGCAACGGGCGTTGCAACCCAAAACGACATTTTACGTCGAAAGTGCTTCAAAGGTCTACCGGAACAAGTAATTAATTTTTTTAAAGGTCTTTGCGAAGAAGTACGTGAACTAATGGCTCAACTTGGCATAGAAAAGCTAACAGACCTTATCGGCAGAACAGATCTATTGGATGTAACTGAAGGCTTTACTGCAAAGCAACTTAAACTAGATTTGAGTAGTATTCTAGTAAGACCAACGTCAGGTATAGATAAAACCGTATATTGCAGTGAACCGAACCCACCATTTGATAAGGCCCTGATGAATCAGGCCTTATTAAGGGCATTTACTGATTCCATCGAAAAGCGACAACCAGCAAGCATTTATCTCAATGTAAAAAATACTGACCGTTCAATTGGTGCCAATTTATCAGGAAAAATTGCTAAACAATATGGCAACCAAGGTATGGCAAGTACACCGCTCAATATTCACCTACAAGGTACTGCAGGACAATCTTTGGGTGTATGGAATGCAGGTGGAGTACATATCACGTTAATAGGTGATGCTAATGACTATGTTGGTAAAGGTATGACAGGCGGTATAATTGTCATTAAGCCTCCCGTGGGATCCACTTTTAACTCTCATGAATCTACCATTATTGGTAATACCTGCTTATATGGCGCAACAGGTGGAAAACTCTTTGCAGCAGGTATGGCAGGTGAGCGTTTTGCGGTGCGTAACTCTGGCACATTAACCGTTGTTGAAGGCACAGGTGATAATGCTTGTGAATACATGACAGCCGGTGTTGTGGCAATTTTGGGGCATACTGGTGTTAACTTTGGTGCCGGTATGACTGGGGGGTTTGCCTATGTACTCAACGAAACAGGGGATTTTGTGGGGCACGTTAATCCTGAACTGGTTGAAATACTCTCGCTTAATGAGCTCACAACTCATCAAAAATATCTCCGTGATATGATTGATCAACATTTTAAGCTCACGGGTTCCAGCCGTGCGCAGGAAATTCTTGCCGATTTTGCACAATGGATCAATAGATTCTATCTAATTAAGCCAAAAGCAACTGACATTCACTCTCTACTCAATCACCAAAGCCGAAGCGCAGCTGAACTTCGTATTCAGGCACAATAACGAAGAATATTATGAATCAAAACGTATACCAATTTATAGATGTACAACGCATCGATCCGAGAAAGAAGCAGCTCAAAGCTCGAAAAACGCAGTTTTTTGAAATCTATGAATCCTTTACTAACAAACAAGCTTCTGCGCAATCTGATAGATGCTTGGATTGTGGCAACCCTTACTGCGAATGGAAATGCCCAGTCCACAATTACATTCCTCAATGGCTAAAGCTGGCTAATGAAGGCCGTATCATTGAAGCCGTTGAGCTTGCGCACCAAACCAACAGTTTGCCAGAGGTATGCGGGCGTGTGTGTCCACAAGATCGATTGTGCGAGAATGCGTGTACGCTAAACGAAGATTTTGGTGCAGTAACCATTGGAAATATCGAAAAATACATTACCGATAAAGCATTCGAAATGGGCTGGAAACCAAACATGTCTGGAGTGGAATTGACCGGTAAAAAAGTAGCCATTATTGGAGCTGGCCCAGCAGGGCTCGCCTGTGCAGATGTCCTGGTTCGAAAAGGCGTACAACCTGTTGTCTTCGATCGCTATCCAGAAATAGGCGGTTTACTCACTTTTGGTATTCCCGCATTCAAGCTTGAAAAAAACATCATGCGAAACCGTCACCGCATATTTTCCGACATGGGTGTTGAATTCCAACTAAACACTGAGATTGGCACGGATGTAGGTATGGTGACCCTATTGAAAGACTATGATGCAATCTTCCTAGGGGTTGGCACTTACCAGTCCATACGAGCAGATCTAAAAAATGAAAATTCCTCAGGCGTTTACGATGCTCTTCCGTTTCTCATTGCTAATGCCTATAATCTGATGGCGTTGAAAGGCAATGTACCAGAATACATCGACATGAAGGGAAAACAAGTTATCGTGCTTGGTGGCGGTGATACTGCTATGGACTGCGCGCGCACTTCAATTCGCCATAACGCAAAAAGTGTAGTGTGTGCCTATCGCCGTGATGAAGCCCACATGCCTGGTTCTCGCCGTGAAGTGCAAAATGCTAAAGAAGAAGGTGTTAATTTTATGTTCAATGTTCAACCTTTAGGCCTTGAGCTCGACTGTCGCGGTAATGTCTACTGCATCAAAGTAGTCAGAACTCAACTTGGAGAGCCGGATGATACAGGATATTGCCATCCTACACCTATTGAAGGCAGCGAACATGAACTGCCAGCCGATGCTGTGATTATGGCTTTTGGTTTTCAACCACATCAAATGACATGGCTCGAACAGTTCAACGTTAACCTAGATCAATGGGGCCACATTAAAGCACCCCAAAAAGGCCCCTTCGCTTACCAGACCTCCCATTATCAAATTTTTGCTGGCGGTGATGCCGTACGAGGATCTGATTTGGTTGTTACCGCCATTGATGATGGGAGAAAGGCCGCTGAAGGTATAATGGATTTCCTAAGAGTCTGACACTTACTATACTTAATCAACTTAAAAATGTATGCTTGTGCACGTAAAATTTATTATTTTTAGCCATGTTTCACTGAATCTAACTAGTATTATTTACCCTATTTTTACGGAATGATTAGGTTCTGTTTCCTAATTTAAGTTCAGATAATACAGCCCAAACATAATTCACTATTAGACAATAATTTTAGGGTTAGGGATATCTAGTTCTATCAGCTTATATGACGCTTTTATCATGCGTAGATTTAGCTAATCTAAGTTGTATAATCCCTTCGACTCAATATCCTTCTCAGTAATTTTTATTCAAGCCACGGCTGTCTTTGCTAAGAAACGTTTATGGTAACCGGCTTTGTTTCCTAAACCCGGGAGCTAAATTTTCAATCCACACTCTAAACAGCTAGGATCACTTAAATATTCAGGTCTATGGATAAGCTAAGCTACAAAACAACTCACCAGGAACAATATAAGCAAGCTTTAATCAATCATGGCTCACTAATATTTTGGATTGATGAAGAAGCTATTCAGTTATGAAATCAAGCTAAGCAGGGTAATAATGCGAGACCTGTTTATTTAGCGACTTAGCCATTAATTTTACTGGTCTCAAAGTCCACGGTGAAGGCGAATGGCAAGCAAAAAAAGCATGGCCCTTATGAAGAAGCGGCTAGTTTGATGCAAGTTACATTTAGTGGTAGATATCAATACGCATGAAATAATTCCTGCTGAGTTAAATGCATAAAATATAACTTAAGGTGAGTGCTACCTAACTCGCTCAAACAGACCTTCAAAAATTAATGGAATATCAGTCATTGGTGCTTACAACACCAAACAATATTACAGCATCCTTTGTATTAAATGAGCGGTTTCACTCATCCCCCAAGAAAAGGAACAATGTTTAGAGCCAAAGCACTACGCGGAGAGACATTGAACTTAAGAACACATAATGCTCAGATTAACGAAATTTACACCATGATAGAAGCGTTAAATAAGCTGACTGGGCTAGGTATGCCTAAAACAAAAATTATTCTTTAATCGTTGACCATGTTGGGACGTGTTATCCAAACTTGAATTAAGGAATAAGGCCATTTTAATGAAAAATAGCCTTACTTATTCCTGTCCTGATTTGGTAACGTGGGAATATCCATTTGTTGGTCTTCTACTAACCAACGCGCTACGTCTTTAGCAAAGTACGTGAAAATGCCATCAGCACCTGCTCGTTTAAAGCACATTAATGATTCCATCACGGTTTCGCGTTCGTTTAGCCAACCATTTTGTGCTGCAGCTTTATGCATTGAATATTCACCAGACACTTGATATACAAAAGTCAAGACCTGCAGTTCGGTCTTAACTCGACGAACCACATCCAGATAAGGCATACCAGGCTTCACCATAATAATGTCTGCACCTTCTTGTAGATCCATTGCCACTTCTTGAATGGCTTCGTTACAATTAGCAGGATTCATCTGGTAGGATTTTTTATTACCACCTTTCAGATCTACTGCAGAACCAACAGCATCACGGAATGGCCCATAATACGCAGATGCGTACTTAGCTGAATACGCCATAATTTGAGTATGAATGTGACCTACTTTCTCCAACGCAGTGCGAATAGCACCGATCCGTCCATCCATCATGTCAGACGGTGCAATAATATCTGCACCAGCTTCAGCATGAGACAGTGCCTGCTGAACCAACACCTCGATGGTCTCATCATTGAGTACATAACCCAGATTATCCGTCAAACCATCTTGACCAGACAATGTATATGGGTCGAGCGCCACATCGGTGATCACACCTATTTGTGATACATGTTCTTTAAGCGAGCGTACTGCGCGCTGAATTAAACCTTCTGGATTATATGCTTCTGACGCGCACGAAGATTTAAATTTTTTCGATACAACCGGAAACAAAGCAATCGCAGGTACACCTAAAGCTACCAAGTATTCTGCTTCATACAACATTAGATCGATAGATAAACGTTCAATACCCGGCATGGATTTAATACTTTCACGACGGTTCTGCCCCATCAGAATAAACATTGGATAAATTAAATCATTCACTGAAAGCTGGTTTTCTGCCATTAAGCGACGGCTAAAGTCATGCTTGCGCGATCTTCGCATACGACAGGCAGGGAAGGCACTTATAGTAGATACAGTCACAATATTTTCCTTATTCCAATGACGTTAAAAATTCAATTACATTGAATGTATGATAGCGTTTATATTTTGAAGAATCGATGGTTATTGCGTGATCAAATACTCAATGTTCTGTTGATGTAATTCTGTAATCAAAGTGGTTATATGAAACTTTAGTTCCATGATTCAGAAAATAAAGTCTTGATATGCCTAAAACAAAAGTAATAATCTAATCGTTAATCATGTGAGTATTTTCGATCTGAACTTTAATTAAGATAACAGAACCCTTCAAATTCTATAATATTCGCTGCGTTTACCACTACTTCACTACCGAATCACTGAAATTCATCAGATACATGCGAATGCTCAAGCTCATGCATGGTGTTCTGATTCCACTTTGATCTGACCCCATTCACCGAAAGGAAAGGCTTTTCTTATGCGCAGTTTATGTTAATAATTTCAAAAAATGAGAAAATATAATTTTTCATTACTTATGTTTTACGCCCAATCTTTAGTCAGACATAGTAAATTGAAAGTTAGTCAAAAAAGCATAAAATAAAGGAGGAACCGTGACTGAGGTAACAGAGCAACTAGTAGCAGCAACAATATTACAAGGCGCAGATGCCATGTATGGCCGTTTTCTTGATGTTACTGCTGGCGCGCAAGAGCGTTTTGAGCAACAAGACTGGAAAAATGTTCAATATGCACTAAAAAAGCGAATTAATTTTTACGATCTTCATGTAGGTATTGTGTCACAACAACTAAAAACCATGCTCGATAAGCAACATACAGCCCGTTCGTTTCTGATGGGAGTCAAAGATGCATACAGTCAACTCCTTTACGACTACCCTCGCTATGACATCGCCGAAAGTTTTTTTAATTCTGTTTACTGTAAAATTTTCGACCATCGTAATATTAGCCGTGACAAATTATTTGTAAATAGCTCCCAAGGTGGACGAATTCCCAAGTACCCTACTCCACTGTTAAAGCACTACACCAATAGCAAAAATTTAATCTATACGGTTGAAAGAATACTGGATGATACACCTTTTTCGCTTGAATGGGAGGATAAGGCTCGAGATATTTACCGCATCGTTGAAGCTCTTCAAAGCAAATTAGGCCCACAACTTACTCGCAAAATCACCATAGATATGGTGCGAGAGCCATTCTACAGAAACAAAGCAGCTTATTTAATTGGCCGAATCGAAATCGCTAACCAAACACGACCTTTGGTTATCCCTATTTTAATTAATAATAAAGAAGGCCTGTTATTTGCAGATGCCTGCCTTTCAGATTTTGATGACGTCAGCATGATCTTCGGTTTTGCCAGGTCATACTTTATGGTATATACCCCCGCACCAGCAGCCCTAGTCGACTTTTTGAATCAACTTATGCCTCACAAGACACCAGCTCAACTTTACACAGCTATTGGTTGCCAAAAGCACGGAAAAACAGAACTATACCGTGAATTTTTACACCATATAAATAACTCCGATGATAAATTTATTATCGCTCCTGGCATTAAAGGCATGGTCATGTCGGTGTTTACACTTCCTTCATATGGCTTTGTCTTTAAAATCATTAAAGACAAGTTTGCACCACAAAAAAACATTACCCATGCTGTTGTAAGAGAAAAGTACCAGTTAGTCAAAGAACATGATCGCGTTGGTCGAATGGCTGACACATTGGATTACCGTAACTTTATTTTCCCAAGAGATCGTTTTAGTACAGAACTCATTCAAGAACTACTCGCTGTTGCACCCTCACTGATCAAACTCACCAACAAAAAAGTGCACATCAGCCATCTTTATATGGAACGACGAATGATCCCACTTAATATTTATCTTAAGTACGCCAATGAAAACAAACTCAGAGAAGCAATTCAGGAATACGGTAATGCCATAAAACAACTCGCGGCGGCCAATATTTTTGCGGGAGATATGCTGTTTAAAAATTTTGGTGTATCAAGACACCGTCGAGTGATTTTTTATGATTATGATGAAATTATGTACCTCACTGAAATTAACTTTAGGCATATCCCATCACCCAAGTTCCTTGAAGACGAAATGGCAGCAGAACCTTGGTATAGCGTAGGAGAATATGATGTATTTCCCGAAGAATTTCGTACTTTTTTGTTAATTAACCCAAAAATTCGCTTTCTATTTAATGAACTACATTCTGATTTATTCGATGCAGACTATTGGAAACACCTACAAAATAATCTTCAACAAGGGCAATTTAACGATGTATTTCCTTACAGTGATAAATCTCGTTTCACCATTCTCTAAATTTTGCTTCCTAATGCAAGTCAGATAGTAAACCCCAGCATTATGAACTGTTAAACGATCGCTTTCAGTTGAGACATACTGAGCCCTATCAGATTACTTCACTTTTTTATCATTGCGTAGGTTTCTCTAATCTAAGCTTTGTGATCCTTTCACTCAATATTCTGCCGAGAAATTTTTTAATGCGAAACATTGCCGTTTATAACAATCATACCTCTTTTCCCAATGCTGATTTGAACCATATAATTTCTGGTAACTAACCACTAAATTACGCAGATGACCTCGTCCCCAAAAGTGCTCCTTTTTTTTAGTGGTATGAGTGGAACCGCTCGTGTAATACGAACGGTTTCATAATATTGTCTGGTGTCATAAGCACTATTGGCTGATATTTCATTGATTTTCTGGCGGGTCTGTTTGAGTAAATGAGATAGCACTTCACCATCAGTAACATTTGATGCACTTAATTCAGTAGCAATGATTCCACACGTATTTATATCTGCTGCTAAATATGATTTGCGCCAGACTCACCGTTTGCCACCCATATCATGTTTTTTACTTTCCATTCACTTTCACCGTAGACTTTCAGCCCCGTCGAATCAATGACTAAGTGCTGAATAGTTCCTTTGTTCTTCGTCTTGAACGTAATGTTAACCATTTGGGATCATTTGCTAATGTAGGACTAGTAAGGGCATGACAATGGCAGTTAAACAAGTTTAAAAATAAAATTAATGAATTTTTACAGACCTCTCAATAGCATTGAAAATATGAATGTAACCATGAAAAAAGTCGTCATGGCTAAGTTACTAAATAAACGAAACCTCCAATTATTACTCTGCTCAGTTTGATTCCATAACTGAATGACTTCTGCATCAATCCAGAATGTCAGTGAGCCACGATTAATAACAATTTGATTATACTACTTCCAGTTAGTTGTTTTGTAGCTAAGCTTGTTCATAGGCTTGAAAATTCAGTTCCTTGATTTAAGCAATAAAGTCGCAGTAATGACTCCACCATAAATGACCAAATATATCAAAAAGCTAGCATATATTTTCAATATTAACGTTATTTTCAGGACGTTGAGCATAACATTAACATGCAAAGAAAAATCAATACTGAGAGTGGCCTGAAAAATTTAAGCCACTCTAATTTAAGCAATTTACGCTAGCGCACAAGGAGATATATGGTTGATTCTCCACGCACAACATTAAAGACAAGTACGTTGGGTTTACTCTCAAGCAGTTCACGGAGGTCTTCAAGATCTTTTACGACATTCCGGTTTAAACCAACAATGATGTCGCTTTGCTTGAAACCATAATGTGCGGTGATTGAATCTTTTATTACGCTAATCACGCGTACACCTTTCACATTGTCTTCACTATAATTTGCCAGTTCGGCACCAGCTAAAGCTTCGTGCAAAGTTTCAGCTTTTTCTTGCATCATGCTTGCTCCGTTTAACGTAGCTGTGACGATTTGTTCTTTGCTATCGCGGATTAGGCCAAAGTTTACTGCCTTTCCAGCCCCTAATGTGGCAACTTTAGCTCTTAGTTCACCAAACGTACGAATGTCTTTACCATTGACTGAAACGATGATGTCACCTGCTTTTATTCCGGCTTTGTCTGCGGCAGAATTTGGAACCACTAGGCTTACAAATGCACCGTGATTTATTTTATAACCAAATACTTCTGCAAGCTCAGACGTTAGTTCGCCACCTTGAACACCTAATACACCACGACGTATTTCTCCATACTCAAGAATTTGTTCAACCAAATTCTTAACCATGTTTACTGGGATAGCAAAGCCAATACCAACATTGCCACCGTTAGGTCCAATAATTGCGGTATTAATACCAACTAATTCACCGTTCAGATTGACGAGTGCTCCACCTGAGTTGCCACTATTAATAGCAGCATCCGTTTGGATGAAATTTTCAAAGTTCTCCAGGTTTAATCCGCTCCGACCTAATGCTGAAATAATACCAGACGTGACAGTCTGACCAAGACCAAATGGATTACCGATCGCGATTGTAAAGTCACCAACACGCAGTGCATCAGAATCGGCGAATTTAATTTCAGTGAGATTTTTTGCTTTTTTTAATTTAAGCAATGCAACGTCTGACATACTATCACTACCAATGAGTTCTGCATCGTATTCACGCCCACCATGAAGTTGAACACGAATCTTATTGGCATCATCTATGACATGGTGATTAGTAACAATGTACCCTTTTTGGGCGTCAATAATGACACCAGAACCCAATCCACGAAAAGGGCGTTCTTGAACTTGTTCTGATGGAAAGTCGGGACCAAAGAAAAAGCGGAATGATTCAGGAATGCGCTGCTTGGAAATATGACGGCCTTCAACAGCAATACTGACAACAGCAGGACTGACTGTCTCAAGCATGGGTGCTAAGCTAGGCAAATTTTCACTGACGATAGCTGTGGGCAAAGTAATCGACGCATGTAAAACAGCAATAGTAGAACTAATGATAAGTGCTAGCGCACTCAAAGTAAGAAAAGGCATCTTTTTCATAAATACTCCCTGTATCAGTACGATGTAAGAGTGGGCATTGTTTAAAAAAGTTCAATCTTTCTTCAAATTAAACTCAGTCAACGTAAAGATGCAGGCTTAAGCACCTGAAACTTATTATTTATTAGGAACGTCAAATAGTCTATAATTTTTAAAAAAAACTACCAAATTTTATTTCCTAAATTAAGGGACTAAATGATTAAGCTATATTCTAAACAGCTAGGTTACTTAAATATTTAAGTCTATCCTCAATCAGATCGTGTGTTCAACGAATTGGGCTTTAATGTAAAATACTCATTTTTTATGAAGCTATTATTGTAGCTTTATTTCCTAATTCAAGTTCAGATAACAAATCCTACGCAATGATACAAGCGTTAAATAAGTTTACAGGGCTAGACATTCCTAAAACAAAAGCAGTTGTCTAATAGTAAATCATGTTGAAATTTGTTATCTAAACTTAAATTAACAAACAAGGCCACGATAACAAGCAGTGCTATTCAACTATTCGTATGAAACTAGCGGTCAGTTTCATCCCACCCCGAAAAAGTATACTGTTTAAGAACGTCCTCATCCACGTAATTTAGTGATCAGTTACTAACCGTTATATGGTTCAAATAAACATTGGAAAACGAAGTATGGTTACAATAAACGTTCCCTGTCAAAGATGGCAATGTTTTGAGTCAAAAAATTTCTCGAAGGGACATTGCACTGAAGAAATGAGAATACCCAAATTGGCGCAACCTACACAATGATAGAAGCATTATATAATGCTAACAGACTAAGTCTGTCAAAAGCGCAAACGAGCTAAAATAATTAACCGTATTAAAGTTTACTATCTGCACTCGAGTTAGGGGGGGACAAAACCTTACTTATCATTACATCATGACGACGTCAAACTGTTCTTGGGTATACAGAGGCTCAACATGGACCTTGACTTGCTTACCAATAAAGACTTCAAGCTCTGCAATGGAATGGGATTTTTCACCTTCAAGTGCTTCTCCTATGGCAGCTGATGCGTACACCACAAACTTATCTGCATCGTAAGAACGATTTACTCGTGTAATTTCGCGTAGCACTTCGTAACACACAGTTTCGACTGTTTTCACAGAACCACACCCAATGCACGTTGGACATTGACCACACAACACATGCTCAATACTTTCTCGTATGCGTTTACGCGTCATTTCCACCAAACCGAGCTGCGTAAATCCATTGATGTTTGTTTTTACTCGATCTTTAGATAAACCTTGCTCCAAGCACTGCAAGACGCGTTGGCGATGCCCCTCAACAATCATATCGATAAAGTCGATAATAATAATACCACCCAAGTTTCGAAGACGTAACTGACGAGCAATTGCTTCTGTTGCTTCCATATTAGTGTTGAAAATCGTCTCTT
Source organism: Candidatus Enterovibrio altilux (assembly GCF_002381345.1). GTDB lineage: Bacteria > Pseudomonadota > Gammaproteobacteria > Enterobacterales > Vibrionaceae > Enterovibrio > Enterovibrio altilux. The sequence goes on along the minus strand of NZ_CP020660.1, from coordinate 1,304,424 downwards.
CAAGATTACGACGCCCCACAAACGCGCCTGTATTAATATCAATAGTAGTCATGGCTTCCGTCTGGTCGATAATAAGATAGCCGCCAGATTTGAGTTCAACTTTACGGTTTAAAGAACGCTGAATTTCATTTTCAGTGTCGAACATATCAAAAATAGGTTTATCATCCGTGTAAAGCTCAAGTTTATCACTCAACTCTGGCACAAACTCTTCGGTGAATTCACTTAGCGCATCCAAGCTTGCACGTGAATCCACACGGATTAACTGCAGTTCAGTACCAACAAAGTCGCGCAGAATACGCTGAGCAAGGCCTAGTTCACCATAAAGCATGGATTTTGATGGAAGTTTACTACGACGCTCTAGTACTTTATTCCAAAGGCGCTTGAGAAAAGCAGCATCATGTGCCATTTCAATGTTTGATGCGCCTTCTGCAGCAGTACGAACAATAAATCCACCCAGATCATCGCAGTAATCCGCTACAATACGCTTCAAACGCTCACGTTCAGCATCACATTCAATACGCTGTGAGACACCCACATGTGAGGCTCCAGGCATAAACACCAAATAGCGGGACGGCAAGGTAATATCTGTTGTTAAACGTGCCCCCTTCGTGCCAAGAGGGTCTTTAACCACTTGAACAACAATATTTTGACCTTGACGGACAAGCTCAGAGATACCTCTAGCCTGAAACTGCTGTTTTTCGTTTCCAGAAACACATTCAGTGTTCGACACAATGTCTGTCGCATGCAAAAAAGCAGCTTTGTCTAAACCAATATCAACAAACGCTGCCTGCATACCAGGAAGCACTCGACTAACTTTACCTTTATATATATTTCCGACAATACCTGGCTTTGCATCACGCTCAATATGAACTTCCTGAAGATTTCCACCTTCAACCATGGCAATGCGTATTTCTGTTGGTGTTACGTTAATCAATAATTCTGCATTCATAAATTTTCACCACGTTGGAATTCAGTCAACATAGCAACTGTCTTAAATAATAGCAGACAAGCAACAGTCAATGCGTGTTACAAGCCAACTTCTTCGCCTTTGAATACTATAGCTGCCCACGTTATCGACGGATTCACTACTACCCCAGTAAGCGTTAATTTTTCATCGTTCAATGGTTTAAAAACGGCTTTGTTTCTTAATACAAGTTTGAATAGCTAATTCTAATATGCTTGACTATTAAACGATTTCTTTTATTTTAGGCATACCTGACTTTGTCAATTTATCTAACACTTTTATTATTGTGTAGGTTTACCTAATCTGAGTATTATGATTCTTTAGACTCAATATCCCTCCTAAGTCATTTTTTTGACTAAAAACATAACCTTCTCTGGCAAGGCACATTTATAGTAACTATACTTTGTTCCCCAATGCTTATTTGAACCGTATAATTTTTGATAATTGATCGCTAAATTGCACGAGTGCTCTCGTTTCTAAAAAATTGCTCTTTTTTCTTAGTGAAATAAGTGGAACCACTCACCTAATACGAACGGTTTCGTAACATTGTCTGCTGTCATAAACACCATCAGCTAATATTCCATTAGCTTTGCGGTGACTCTGTTTGAGCAAGTTAGATAGCACTCCACCGTCAGCCATATTGGTTGCACTTAACTCAGCAGCAATGATTTCATACGCATGTATATCTACCATTAAATATAACTTGCGCCAGTCTCACAATCGTCCACCAGTATTATACATTTTATACTTTCCATTCGCCTTCACCGTAGGCTTTGAGCCCCGTAGTATCATTGGCTAAGTGCTGGGGATGGTTTTGTTTTAAACGTGACGTTAACCGTTTGGACTCGCTTGCTAATGCATAAATAGTGAGGATATGACAACGGCAGTTGAGCACGTTTAAATAATCCTTGCAGACCTCTCAATGGCATTGAAAGTACGCATTGAACCATGAGGGCCGTCGTCATGGTTAAACCGTTAAATAAACGAGGTTTTCCCTGATAACCTTACTTAATTTGATTCCATAGCTAAATGACGCCTTGATCAATACATAGTTTTAGTAAGCCACGACTGATTAAAACTTGATTATACTGCTTTCAATTAGTTGTTTTGTAGCGAAATTCATCATGGACTTAAATAGTTAAGTGACCTTAACTGTTTATCATGTAAATTGATAATTTAGTTCCTTCATTTAGAAAAATAAAACCATATCAACACGCAAAATAACATTAAAAATTATTAAAGAAGCTCTTTTCTTCGGAGTGAAACAGACGCAAGATATAATTGAAGCATCACCATAACCTCTCCAAATTACTTAATTGAAAACTTACGACGAACACGACGTAGCAAAAAGAATAGCCAAGGCCACAATAAAAAATTAAGCACACCAGACCACAATAAATTTGGATCAAATTTTACATCAGACACCAAGTACTCCGCCCAAAACTCTAGCACTTTTCCTACAAGCATTAACAGAGATAACAAAGCCGCCTGCTGCCATAAGGACATATTTATTAGCAATTGGCAGTTCAATGCAACAATATAAATCAGTACGGACATCATTAACCCTCGGACACCTAACGTAGAGCCAATCATCAAGTCCCATAATAAGCCTAAAACAATAGCAGTACCTATATTGATACGGTGTGGTACCGCCAACACCCAATAAAAAGCGACTAGCAACACCCAAGAGGGACGAAATGACGCTAGCTCACCCGGCCATGGTGCTGCTTGTAACATAAGCGCAACAATAAATGACAACCAAATAAGCACATGATTTCGTAATGTAAAATTAGTCATTAGTTATCTTTTATTGTTCTTGTGTGACATTAAAATATTCATCAAGTTATAGCTGCTACTTTGGCGTTCCTTGCACATCACCAGCTGCATTTAAATCGACATCAACAACTGCTCTCGCTCTGTCTACGTTGGTAGACCACACCAAGAGTAAGTAACGCAAACGATCAAACTGTACTTCTGGTTTTGCATCCACTTGCGCAAAAGGTCGACGGTTATCAAATGAAAATGCTGAGACTTGAGCCACCGGATAACCTTCAGGAAAAACGCCACCTAAACCAGATGTGACCAACATGTCACCCGGTTCGATATCAGCACTACTAGGAATATTTTCGAGCTGAATATTATCATTTTGACCACGACCTCCTGCGATAACTCGAACATCATTACGCACGACCTTAACAGGAATGCCATGTGTCGGATCGGTGATTAATAATACACGACTATTATGCGAGCCAACATAAGAAATCTGTCCTACGATACCATGTTCATTAATTACGGGCTGTCCTTCATACACACCATGTGTTCGTCCTTTATCTATCATAACCTGCTGTTTATAAGGGTCAGAATCAACTGACATCACTTTCGCAACTACTTTACGTTCACCACGCACAAACGAAGAACCTAATAACCTTCTAAGGCGTTGGTTTTCCTGTTTAATGTGTGTTAATAATAGCTGTTCGCTTTTAAGCATCAAAACTTCTTCTTTCAACTTCAAATTATTTAACAGAAGCTGTTGATGAGAGGTCAACTGGCTGGACAAATTATCCAGAATATTCCGCGGAAAATTTGACATATATTGCAGTGGTGCAACAACAGAATTGAGTAAATGGCGGAGATTAGCAAAGGCGTTAAGACGACTATCAGCCAGTATAAGACTGACTGATATTAGTAAAGCGAAGAATAGGCGTAATTGTAAAGATGGTCCACGGCCAAATATTGGTTTCATTCAGTTACAACCTGCTTTAGAGAAGGAAGACGCTCAATCTTCGCTAAACAGATCGCCACCGTGCATGTCGATCATATCAAGCGCTTGACCACCACCACGTGCAACACAAGTCAGCGGCTCCTCAGCAATAATAACCGGAATACCTGTTTCTTCTGTCAACAAGAGGTCCAAATCACGAAGCAATGCACCTCCACCCGTCAGCACCATGCCGCGTTCAGAAATATCTGACGCTAGCTCAGGAGGGCACTGCTCTAGAGCAACCATCACAGCTGATACAATACCAGTTAGCGGTTCTTGCAGTGCTTCCAAGATTTCATTTGAATTTAGTATGAAGCTACGTGGTACACCTTCGGCAAGATTACGACCACGAACTTCAATTTCAAGCATTTCATCACCAGGGTAAGCTGAACCGATTTCATGCTTAATGCGTTCTGCGGTTGCTTCACCGATTAAACTACCATAGTTACGACGTACATAGTTGATGATTGACTCATCAAAACGATCACCTCCTATACGGACTGACGATGAATAAACAACACCATTTAGAGATATAACCGCAACTTCGGTAGTACCACCTCCGATATCGATCACCATTGAACCCATCGCTTCAGACACGGGCAAACCAGCACCAATTGCCGCAGCCATTGGTTCATCAATCAAATACACTTCACGTGCACCAGCACCCAATGCAGATTCACGAATCGCACGACGCTCAACTTGTGTCGAACCACAAGGTACAGCAACAAGTACCCGAGGACTTGGACGCATAAAACTATGATCATGCACAGATTTAATAAAGTATTGTAACATTTTTTCCGTAACATAAAAATCAGCAATAACGCCGTCTTTCATTGGTCGTATAGCTGCAATGTTGCCGGGGGTACGACCCAGCATTTGCTTAGCTTCATGGCCTACAGCTGCAATGCTTTTTGGTGAGCCAGCACGATCTTGACGAATAGCGACCACGGAAGGTTCATCAAGAACGATGCCCTGTCCTTTAACATAAATAAGTGTGTTTGCTGTTCCTAGATCGATCGACAGATCATTAGAGAACATGCCACGAAGTCTTTTAAACATAATCTTCGGTTAATCCTACGAGCGTTAAAATTTTTTAAATTCCATTAAATGTACCAACGCTAACGATTCACGACAAGGTGATGATTTCCAAGCCTGTATGACATAAGTCTTTTTTCATTACCCTGTCAAAGTAATATTTTTTTCACCTTTAACTAGCTGTGTCTCCTAAGTCAAGGAACTTAATTATTGATCTACGCTCTAAATACCTAAATTTACTTACATATTCAGGTTGATGAATATGCTAGCTAAAAAAATTAAACTGGAAGTAGTGTGACCAAATTTTAATCAATAGTGATTTATTTACATGTGGATTAATGGAAAAGCCATTTAGCTATGAAATTAAACTAAGCTGGGTAATTATGAAAAATTTTGTTTATCTAATAACTTAGCCATTATGATGGTCCTCATGGTTAAATGCATTTTTTCAATGCCATTGAAAGCTCTGCAAGGATTCATTAATTCTATTTGCAACCTTGCTAGACTGTCCTTTTCATGCCCTCACTATTCATGCATCAGCAAGAGAGCTAAAATAGTAAACATCACGTTCAAAACGAAGACTAAAAAAATCATCCTGTACTTAACCATTGATTCTACAGAACTAAAAATCGACAGTAACAGCGAATGAAAAGTAAAAAAACATAGCACTGATGGGCAATGAAAAGTTTGGCATAAATTACATTTAGCAGTCAATTATCAAAAATTATACAGTTCAAATAAGCGTAAAATAATCTGGCCGAGTTGAGTATACCTAAAACTAAAGCGATTGCCAAATAGTGAATCGTGTTAAGATTTACTATTTGAACTCACATTAGGAAACAAGGCCTAATTAAACGCGTATTTTCTATGCCATGGAGGGTCTGCAGAAATTCACTCATTCTGCTTCCCAACTTACTCAACTGTCATTATCATGTATTCACGATTCATTCATTAGCAAGTAATCCGAGATGGTGAAGCTCGTGTTCATGACAAAGATCAAAGGAACTGTTCAACACATGGTCATTAGTTCTACTGGGTTAAAAGTTTGCGATGATAGCTAATAGCAAGTAATAAAGTATAATATGAGTAATAAACGTCTCATTTAGCGCAAGTTACATTTAGTAATAGATGTAAATACACGTAAAATCATTGTCGCTGAGTTCAGTTTTTTAAATGTAACTGGCGGTTAATTTTTGCTTAACTTGCGCAAACAGATCCGTTGAAAAATCATGGAATATCAGACAATAGGGCTTACAACACTAGGCCATGTGATAAAATCGTTTGTAATACACGAGCTGTTCTACTCATCCCACCAAGAACAAGAGCAATTTTTTGAGAACAAGGTTATCCGTGTAAATTAACGGTCAGTGACCAGCAATGATATGATTCAAATTAGCATTAAAAAATAAAGCATCGTTACCATAAACGTGGCTTTGCTTCCTAAATCCAAGAACTACATTATCAATCTATATTCTCAACAGCTAAACTCACTTAAATATTCAAGTCTGTAAACAAGCTTCACTATAAAATAATTAATGGAAAACAGTATAATCAATAGTGGCTCACTAACATTTTGGAGTAATGAAAAAGCCATTCAGCTATGAAATTAAACTAATCAAGGTAATCATGGGAGACCTCTTTTATTTAGCAGCTTAACTATGACAATGGTTCTCATGATTAAAAGCATATTTTCTATGCCCTTGAGATATCTGTAAAAATGCATTCATTCTATTTTTTAAACTTACTCAACTGCCATTGTCATTCTTTCACTATTCATGCATTAACAAGCGAACCAATACAGTTAACGTCTCGTTTAAAACGAAGATTAAAGAAATTATTTAGCACTTAATCATTGATTTTACAGGATTAAAATTTTACGGTGACGACTAATCAAAAGTAAAAAAGCGTGATATTAATGAGAAACAGCGAGCCTGACGCAAGTTACATTTAGTGGTAGATATCAATATTCATGAAATCATTGTTGTGAGTTAAATAAATTAAATGTGACTGAGAGTAAAGTGCTACCTAGCTTACTCAGACAAACCCACCGAATAATCAATGCAGTGTCAGACGATAAAGTCTACGATATCAGACAATGTTACGATAACAGAGCAGTTTCAATCGTCTCACCAAGAAACGGAGTAATTTTTGGGGAACGAAGTCATCCGTAGAATTAGCGGTTAGCTACCAGAAGTTATACGGTTTAAATAAACATTGAAAAAGGAAGTATGGTTACCACACACGTTTTTATCAAAATCGGTAATGTTTCAAGTCAAAAAACTACAGAGAGAAATTTAGCTTAAGGGAGCACAATGCTTAGGTTAGTGAAGTCTACGCCATAATAAAGTCGTTAAATAAGTTGATATGCCTAAAACTCAAGCGATTACCTAATAATGAATCATATTGAGATTTGCTATCTGCACTCACATTAGAAAATAAAGCCTGAAGCAAAAACCTTTTTTGTGCCTTACTTTATATCAGTGGTATACTGCATGCCTTGCGAAGAAATTTTGATGCAATAGACACGAGAGCGCTACAAAGTATGTAGAATAGTAGGGTGCAAAATGTACACTTCCACTACACATGCGATATCAAACACCTAAAGTCATTCACGTGCCAACGCACCCACAACTAAACCAGTTTGCTCACACAACGGTGCAATAGGCTTGTGGGAGTAAGCAGTTAATAGTATTACAACGTTCAGTACAACAGGTTCATCACACTAAACGATCAAGAGTGCTATGGAAAAGACATACAATCCAACATCAATTGAAAAAGCGCTGTACCAACGCTGGGAAGAAGCTGGTTACTTTAAGCCTCATGGTGATACATCAAAAGATGCTTACAGCATCATGATTCCACCACCGAACATTACTGGCAGTCTTCATATGGGCCATGCATTTCAATATACCATCATGGATATCTTGATCCGTTGCGAACGCATGAAAGGTAAAAATACCTTATGGCAAGTAGGTACCGATCATGCGGGCATCGCGACACAAATGATTGTTGAACGTAAAATTGCCTCAGAAGAGGGTAAAATTAAACACGATTATGGACGTGATGCTTTCGTCAATAAAATTTGGGAATGGAAAGCGGAGTCTGGTGGTACCATCACTAAACAGCTACGCCGTTTAGGCGCATCTGTCGACTGGGATCGCGAGCGATTTACCATGGATAATGGCCTGTCTAACGCCGTTCAAGAAGTGTTCATTCGTCTTTTTCAAGAAGATTTGATTTACCGTGGTAAGCGCTTAGTGAACTGGGACCCAAAATTACACACCGCAATTTCTGACCTCGAAGTAGAAAACAAAGAAGTAAAAGGTCACATATGGTATCTCCACTATCCACTGGCTGACGACATAAAGACCGCTGATGGCAAAAACTACATTACTGTTGCGACTACCCGTCCAGAAACAATGTTGGGCGACACTGGCGTTGCGGTAAACCCTGAAGATCCACGCTACATGGATCTAATTGGTAAAGAAATCATACTGCCAATTGTTAATCGTCGTATTCCTATCGTGGGTGATCAGAATGCAGACATGAACAAAGGCACAGGTTGTGTAAAAATCACCCCAGCCCACGACTTCAATGACTATGAAGTCGGCAAACGACACAAGCTTCCAATGATCAACATTTTGACTTTCAATGCTAACATCCGTGACAGCGCTGAAGTATTGAACACTCACGGTGAAAAGAGTGACGTTTACAGTACTAACCTACCAGAAACTTATCGTGGCATGGAACGTTTCGCTGCACGTAAAGCCATCGTTGCTGAATTCGACAACCTAGGCTTGCTAAAAGACGTTAAAGATCATGATCTGACCATACCTTACGGCGACCGTGGTGGCGTAGTGATAGAACCAATGTTAACTGACCAATGGTACGTGCGTGCAGCAAAACTAGCAGTTCCAGCAATTGAAGCGGTTGAGAACGGCAACATTCAATTTATACCTAAACAATACGAAAATATGTACTTTTCTTGGATGCGTGGTATTCAAGACTGGTGTATTTCCCGACAACTTTGGTGGGGACATCGTATCCCTGCATGGTACGACAAGGACGGCCACATCTATGTTGGCCGTAGCGAAAAAGAAGTGCGCGAAAACAACAATCTAGCACCAGTTCTTCTACTTCGACAAGACGACGACGTATTGGATACTTGGTTCTCATCTGCGCTGTGGACGTTCGGTACACAAGGCTGGCCTAAACAAACTTCTGATCTAAAAACTTTCCATCCTTCTGATGTACTAGTGACTGGTTTTGATATCATCTTTTTCTGGGTTGCTCGCATGATCATGATGACCATGCACTTCTGTAAAGACGAGAATGGTAAATCACAAGTACCGTTTAAAACCGTTTATATTACGGGACTCATCCGTGATCAAAACGGCAATAAGATGTCCAAATCTAAAGGTAACATCCTTGATCCTATTGATATTATCGATGGTATTGATCTGGAACTTTTAGTAAAGAAGCATTGTGGCAACATGATGCAGCCTCAATTAGCAGCTAAGATCGAAAAAAACACTCGCAAGACTTTCGAAAATGGAATCGAGCCTTACGGTACTGATGCACTACGTTTCACTCTTGCTGTAATGGCCTCCACTGGTCGTGACATCAACTGGGATATGAAGCGTCTTGCTGGTTACCGTAACTTCTGTAATAAATTGTGGAATGCAAGCCGTTATGTGTTACTGAATGCTGCAAAAAAAGACTGTGGCGCACAAGGTGGCAAAATGGAATTTGTACTGGCAGATAAATGGATTGAGTCTCAATTCCAACTGGCAGCGAAAGATTTCAACACGCATATCGATAACTTCCGGCTCGATATGGCAGCAAACACTCTGTACGAATTCATTTGGAATCAATTCTGTGACTGGTACTTGGAACTAACTAAGCCTATTCTATGGAAAGGCACTGAAGTACAACAACGTGGTACACGTTATACGCTAGTAACGGTACTTGAAAAGACACTACGGCTTGCTCACCCAATATTGCCGTACATTACAGAATATATCTGGCAGAGCGTGTGGTATCTAATCAATAATGTTGAGAGTACTGTTTTTGAAAAAACAAGTATCATGCTGCAAGCGCTGCCTCAATATGATGCAGTACAATTCGATAAAAATGCACTAGAAGATATCGTATGGGTAAAAACATTTATCACTTCTATCCGTAACCTACGTGCAGAATATAACATCGCACTAAGTAAAGCGCTTAATGTGATGCTAAAAACAGCTGACGAAAGTGACATTGAGCGTTTAGAAGCAAATAAGCAGATATTGATGTCTTTAGCAAAGTTAGCAACCATTCGTGTTCTGGCGGCAGGCGATGAAACACCAGCGTGCGCAACCGCGGTGGTAGGTAAATCAACCCTAATGATCTCAATGGCAGGTCTGATTGATAAAGACAAAGAACTTGCACGTCTAAACAAAGAAATAACAAAAACAAAAAATGAAATCAGTCGCATTGCAAGCAAATTAAATAACCAAATTTTTATTATAAAAGCACCTGAAACAATTATTATATCAGAGCGAACGAAACTAAATAGTTGCAACGAGACACTAGTAAAACTGGAAGAGCATAAAACAATTATGACTACTCTATAATTCTTTTTAACACTAAAATAACAGTCTAATTTGTTGAAGCAGTTTTCTGCTTAACAGCCATTACGCTGGTTCAATGATGGATTCATCAAATTGAATCTAACGTAATACCCTTTTTGCGGAATGATGATTATGATCACCCTTGATGTTAAGTGCCGTTCCCTCCACAAACAAGTGCAGTGCAAAAGTACGGGGTTAGGTATGGTGGACACTCATACTGCCATTGTGAACGACTCGGTTTGCTAAATCAGGGAACTAAATGATGATAGCTATGAACAGGCTTCACTACAAAACAACTAACTAAAAGCAGTATAATAAAGCTTTAATCAATCATAACTCACTAACGCTCTGGATTGGTACAGACGCCATTTAGCTATAAAATCAAACTAAGCAGGGTAATCATGGAAGATCTCATTTATTTAGTAACTTGGCCATTACAATAGCCCTCATGGTTAAGTGCGTATTCTCAATGCCATTAAGAGATCTGAAAAGATTCATTAATTCTGTTTTCAAATTTACTCAACTGCTGTTGTCATAGTCTCACTATTCATGCATTAGTAAGCAATCCAAAACAATTAATGCCACGCTTAAAACGAAGAATCAAGGAACCATTCAGCACTTTCCATGACTTCTACGGAGGCTCAAAGTATACGATGAAGGCGAATGAAAAATAAAAAAACATGGTACTAATAGGCAATGTCGAGTATGTCGCAAGTTACATTTGACGGTAGATATAAATATGCATGAGACTATTGCTGCTTAACTAAGTGCATCAAATGTGACTGACGACGAAATGTTACCTAACTTGCTCAAACAGACCCGCTGAAAAATTAATGAAATATCAGCCGATGGTGCTTACGACACCAAACAGCATTACGAAACCGTTCGCATTAAATGAGCTTCTCCATTCATTTCACCAAGAAAAGAAGCAACTTTTTTGAAAAAAATTATCCGCGTGATTTAACAGTCAGTTACCAGAAGTTACACAGTTCAAATCAGCATTAAAAAACAAGGTATAGTTACCATAAACATTCCCTAGCAAAGACAACAACGTTTCAAGCCCAAAAATTCCTCGGGAGAACATTGAACTTAAAATTTGTAATGTTAAGATTAGTAAAACTAATGCCATCATAAAAAGGTCAAATAAGCTGATATAACCAGGTATACCTAAAACAAAAAATTTATTTTTCGTGAATCGTATTAAAACTTTTTTATCTATACTCAAAGTAAAAAATAAGACTCTTCCGCTACGTAGAATCAATAACTAAGTGCTGGATAGTTCCTCTAATTTTAATTTTGAACGTGACGTTAAACTGCTTTGGCTCGTTTGTTAATGAATCAATAGTGAAAAGAATGGCAACAGCAGTTGAACAGGTTTGAAAGTAGTGTTACTAAGTCTTGCAGACTTATTAACAGCATTAAAAATATTTATTTAACTATTAGAATCATCGTAATAGCTCAGTTACTAAATAAACGAAGTCTCCCATGATTACCCTTCTTTATTTGATTCCATAATTGCATAACTTCTTCATCAGTCCAGAATATTAGTGAGCCACAATTAATCAAAACTTAGTTATACTGCTTCCAGTTAGTTATTTTATGGTGACGTTTGTTCATAAGCCTGAATATTTAAGTGAGCTTAGTTGTTTAGAGCGTAGATTAATCATTTAGTTCCCTGATTTAACAAACAAAGCACACGGGAAGCCATTAATTCTATAGACTATAATATTTAAATTGGCGAAACCTACGCCACAATAAAAGCATTAAATAAGCTGACAAAGGTCAGCATGTTTAAAATAGAAACGATTACCTAATGATGAATCATGTTGAGATTTGCTATCTGACTTTTAGTTAGGAAATGAAAGCCTTATTGCGAAAAATGCTTATGAGCATAAGTATTTAAATGATCTTAGTTGTTTAGATTATAACTTACTGATTTCAATATTTAAAATTTAAATTTATTTAACTATATTAGCTTAAAATTAAAGCTTCAACTTCAATTAATAATTATAATATTTAATTTATACGATTATCTATTGATTCATGTGAACGTACTGATTTATTTTTAGATAAGCCCGTTTTTTTACATAACTGAAAAATCGTATTTTTATAAAATATACATAAAGTATATCATATTAAATAACCATGACTTAACACCTTGTTAACTTTAACTTATTTATTTTCGAGCTAGATCTTATTTTCATAAATATCCTCCCTTAAATTTTGCCTTATACAATAAATTGTATATCTTAGTTGATAGTAGTTATAAACTAATTATAGTTGTAATTTAAATTAATTAAAAACTATCTCATACTATCAGTTTTTATATTTTTGGGTAACCAATTGCAGTAATAAGGCTTGTTTTTCTTACTTGTTGTTAAGAATGGAGTCATCAATGAAAAAGCTCGTATTCATCACCGGTGCAAAAGGTGGCATCGGCTCAGCGATCACGGAAAAGCTAGTCAGCCAAAATTATCGTGTTATTGCTACTTACTTAACCGGAAACATGCAATGTGCTGAGCACTGGTTCCAAGAAAAGGGATTCAATGCGAGTCAAGTACGCCTATTTGAGTTAGATGTTACTAACACACAAGAATGTACTATACGTTTGCCAGCACTGTTGGAGGAAGAAGGAACAATCGATGTAGTTGTCAATAATGCGGGTATCATTCGCGATGGACAGTTCAAAAAAATGGTTGCCGACAACTGGTATGCAGTGATTGATACCAATCTCAATAGCTTATTCAATGTAACCCAACCCCTATTTGCTGCCATGTGTGAAAAAGGCAACTGTCGTGTTATCAATATTTCGTCGGTAAGCGGCTTGAAAGGTCAGTTTGGTCAAACTAACTATGCTGCTGCAAAAGCAGGAATGATTGGTTTCACCAAAGCACTAGCTTTTGAAGGTGCAAAATTTGGCGTTACAGCAAATGTTGTAGCCCCTGGCTATACAGCAACCCCAATGATAGAAACCATGAGCGATGCAGTGCTTGATTCAATTAAAAATGAGATTCCGCTGAGACGTCTGGCTCGCCCGGAAGAAATTGCAGAGGCTGTTGCTTATCTTGCTAGTGATGCAGCTGCTTATATTACCGGTGAAACACTGTCGATCAATGGCGGCCTATACATGCATTAACAAGGCACAAAACACATGAAAAAAGTGTATATCGTTGCGGCCAAACGCACTCCGATTGGCGCATTCATAGGTTCATTAAAAGACACATCAGTAGGTCAACTTGCAGCTATTGCTATTAAAGGTGCACTGGAAGCGAGTAATGTCTCTCCTGATGCCATTAATGAAGTCATTCTTGGCAACGTTATTAGTGCCGGTCAAGGCATGGGCATTGGCCGCCAAGCAGCTATTTTTGCAGGCATTCCTTTAACAGTTCCTGCCTATGCTATTAACATGGTTTGCGGCAGCGGAATGAAAGCTGTCATGGATGCAGTCGCTCACATTCGTTGTGATGATGCTAACATTGTGGTTGCTGCGGGTGCCGAAAACATGTCTCAAATTCCATTTGCTACGTCAGGTTCATTGCGCAGCGGTCAAAAGATGGGTGAAATCCGCCTTAAAGATCTTCTGGTGAGCGATGGCTTGACCGATGTGTATAATCAATATCACATGGGCATGACTGCAGAAAATGTTGCAGAACTGGTTGGTCTCAGCCGAGCACAACAAGACTCCTATGCAACACAAAGTCAACAAAAGGCCGTTGCTGCCGTTGAAAACGGTCGATTCAAAGACGAAATCGTACCAGTGGAAATAAAACAACGACACCAAACTATTTTTTTTGATACCGATGAGTACCCTAAATCAGACACTACACAAGAAAACCTAAACAAACTCAGCCCTGCATTTAACCTTGAAGGCACAGTGACCGCAGGTAATTCTTCGGGTTTGAATGATGGTGCAAGTGCGATAATCGTAGCATCTGAATCTGCGGTTCAGCGTCTCGGATTAAAGCCACTAGCTGAGATTTGTAGCTATGCACAGGTTGGACTCGACCCAAAAATAATGGGTTTAGGTCCTGTAGGTGCAGTAACGGAAGCTTTGAAAAAAGCTAAAATTTTTATTGCCGACGTGGATCTGTTTGAACTCAATGAGGCCTTTGCAGCACAAGCATTAGGGGTTATCCACCAGTTGGCTGACGCACACAATGTCAGCCCAGACACCATCATAGAAAAAGCAAATGTAAATGGTGGTGCAATTGCGTTGGGCCACCCTTTAGGTGCATCAGGTAACCGTATTTTAGTTTCTCTGATCCACGAGTTGGAAAAACGTGAAGGCACGTATGGTGTGGCTTCATTATGTATCGGTGGTGGCATGGGTATAGCGATGATAATCAAACGTGCTAGCACTAACGAATGTAATACCCCGTTGAATCTAATTACTTACACTTAGGAGATACACCATGTATACAGATGTGTTTAAAACATTTTCAGAGCAAGCTGAAAAAACTCTGGCACCTTATGTAAAATTCAATAAAATGGTAGCAAAAACCGTTGAAATGCTTACTGAACTGCAACTAAATGCAGTTCGCACCTACAGTGAAATGGGCTTAGCACAAGTTAAAGCAGCAAGCAGCGTTACAGACGTAACTTCTCTAACTTCATACGCCAGCCAACAACTTACAGCAATGACGAAGCTATCTCAGTATATGATGGATGACAGTGCCAAATTGCAAGCAGTAGCTAAAGAATTCAAAGACGATCTTGAGCAACTAGCAACTGAAAATCTCAAAGCTGCTACTCCAGCTTAACCAAGGTTAACGCCCTCTTTTAAAGAGGGCGGTATCGTTTCCGATAAAGAGGGTTTACACATGTTTCAGAGCTTCTTCTCGGACTACCTTGTAAAACTCCAAGAAAGTAACCAGCAATGGTGGCAGGATTTTGAGCAAGGCAAGGCAGCCGTAAACACCCCCCTGAACCACGCAATGAAAAAAATAAGTATCGATGATACAACTCAGTTTCTTGAAAATGCCGCAAATCAACCTGCTACAATGTTACACATTCAAATACAGTGGTGGGAAAAGCAGCTACAAATTTGGCAAAATATTACTCTCGCTACAAATAGTGAAGAAATCGTTGCCCCAGAAAAAGACGATAAACGCTTCCAAGACAAAGGTTGGCAAGATGAAGTTCTTTACAACTTTATAAAACAATCCTACCTTTTGTTTAGCCGTACATTACTTGAAACCATCGACGCAGTTGACGGCCTAGATAAAAAAGCCAAAGAACGCTTAACCTTTTTTTCGCGTCAAGTCATTAATGCTATGTCTCCAAGTAATTTCATTGGAACAAACCCGGAGTTATTTCGCTTAACGCTTGAAAAAAATGGTAAAAACTTAATTCAAGGTCTCAAACAATTTCAAGAAGATCTTGAGTCAAGTTCAGACATCCTCAAAATCAGAATGACAAACAACGATGCATTTCGTATTGGCGAGGACATTGCGAGCACTCCAGGTGATGTAGTGTATCAAAATGAGCTATTTGAACTAATCCAATATCGTCCAATGACAAAAAAAGTAAACGCAATACCATTACTCATAGTGCCACCTTTCGTCAACAAGTACTATATTCTGGATCTTCGTGAAAATAACTCAATGATGCGTTGGTTAGTCGAGCAAGGCCACACTGTATTCATAATGTCGTGGCGCAATCCTGGTATTGAACAAAAAAATGTAGAATTTAGTGATTATGTTACTGAAGGTGTCGTTAAAGCAGTATCTGCTATTGAAGACATCACAGGACAATCACAAATCAATGCTGCAGGTTACTGTATAGGCGGCACTCTATTGGCTAGCACTGTCGCTTACTATGCGGCAAAACGCATGAAAACACGTATTAAATCAGCCACGTTCCTCACGACGATCCTTGACTTTGCACAACCTGGCGAAGTGGGAATATATATTAATGAAAATATTATTAGCGCTATAGAAACACAAAATAACGAGCGTGGTTACATGGATGGGCGCTCATTAAACGTAACATTTAACCTACTGCGTGAAAATAACCTATATTGGAATTACTACATCGACAACTATCTCAAAGGGAATAGTCCTGTCAATTTTGATCTCCTTTACTGGAACAGTGATAGCATCAATATTACAGCTGCTACTCATAATTTCATGTTACGTGAACTTTACCTAAATAATCGTTTAGTCAAAGAGAAAGGCGTAAAAATAGGTGGTGTATGGATCGATTTAAATAAAATCAAAATCCCTACCTATTTTATCTCAACTAAAGAAGACCATATTGCGCTATGGCAAGGGACTTACTGTGGCGCACTAAATTTAAATGGCAGTAAGACCTTTGTGTTAGGTGAATCAGGACACATTGGAGGTATCGTGAATCACCCAAGTAAAAATAAATATGGCTTTTGGATAAATCCAGAGTTATGTGAATCAGCCGAACAATGGTTGAATGCTGCAAAGCACAACACAGGCTCATGGTGGCCACACTGGAATAAATGGTTAAAAACCTACTGTCCAAAAGAACAAATTGAGCCATGTTCACAGGGTTCTGAAAACTTTCCTGTTCTTTTTATTGCACCAGGCAAATACGTAAAGCAGAGGCTTCCATTTGAAATGAAAGAAACCAAAGTAGCCCAAACTAAAACAAACGTTTAATATAAGCATCATTTCAATAATGCAAAATAAGAGGCCACTTAACTGAGTGGCTTTTTTTCAGTTATGTTATTTTGCTCTGCGTCTAATACACTTATTTCTGCATTATCAACTTTATCATAATGCGAGATACCGCAATAAAACCAAATGTGGCCGTTACCATGGCTGCCGTACCAAATCCACTGTTGCAATTCATTCGCTTATATCCTTCCACAGGAACTTTAATTTCACACACGCTACCATCAGGTTGCAGGTATTTTAGCCGCTCTGTAGAAAACACACAATCGACACCAAATGTACGGCCTGGAATTTTTGTAAAATTATGGAACCGACGCAACTTATTACGTAACTTAGCCGCCAAAGGATCCTGAATTGTTTTAGTAAGATCTGCTACTTGAATTTGGGTCGGATCAAGCTGACCTCCAGTACCTCCGACAGTAATAATCTTAATCTTATTTCGCTTACAGTATGCAATCAGTGCGGTTTTAGGTTTGAGGCTATCAATGGCATCTAAAACATAATCAAATTCTTTAGTAATATACTCAGAAATATTTTCTTCAGAAATAAAATCATCAATCAACTGCACACTACAATCAGGGTTAATCAAACGAACACGATCTGACATTACTGCGATTTTGCTTTGACCAATGGTGCCAGACATTGCATGGATTTGACGATTAATATTCGTCACACATATATCATCCATATCAATCAAAGTTAGTGCGCCCACACCGCTTCTAGCCAATGCTTCTACGGCCCAAGATCCAACACCACCGATACCAATCACACATACATGAGATTGCCTTAAAATTTCCAGTTTAGACATGCCATATAAACGACGTGTACCATCAAAACGTTGCTGATAACTTTTTGAAGCAGGTAATATAACAGTAGACATACTTAATTGTTCAGTTTTAGGTTTATACATATGGACTATCATTCATACACGTTTAACACAAAAATGTCCATGTTCATCGTTTTATAAGCTTTATTCCAAATATGAGTTCAGATAATAAATCCCAAAATGATTCACTATTAAACAATCGCTTTTGTTTTGGGCATACCTAGTCCAGTCAACTTATTTAACGCTTTTATCACGGCGTGAGTTTCGCTAACCTGAGCATTATGATCTCTTAAACTCAATGTCCCTCTTAGTAGTTTTTGACTCGAGACATTACCGTCTCTGATAGGAGACATTGATGGTAACCATACCTCGTTTTTCTATGCTCATTTGAACCATATAATTTTTGGTAATAAACCGCTAAATAATGCGGATGACATCGTTTCCAAAAAATTATTTTTTTCTTGATGGTATAAGTGATGCCGCTCGTTTAATACAAATTATTTCGTAACATTGTCTAATGTTATAAGCACTATTGGCTAATATTTTATTGATTTTTCGACGGGTCTGTTTTAGTAAGTTAGGTAGCACCTTATAGCCAATCACATTTGATGCATATTTATATCTACCGCTAAATGTAACTTACGTTAGACTCGCCGTTTCCCATTCGTACCATGCTTTTTTACTTTCTATTCTCCTTCACCGTAGACTTTTAACCCGTAAAATCAATAGATAAATACTGGATGCTTCCTTTTTTTTTCATTTTGAACGGGACGTCAACCATTTTAATTCGCTTGCTCATGCATGAATAGTGAGGGCATGACAACGGCAGTTGAGCAAGTTTGAAAACAAAATTAATAAATTTTGGCAAACTGCTCAATGGCATTAAAATACGCATTTAACATAAGAGCCATCGTAATGGCTAAATCGCTAAATAAACAAAATCTCCCATCATTACCCTACTTAGTTTGATTCCATAGCGGAATAGCTTCTTCATCAATCCAGAATGTTAGTAAGCCACTATTGATTAAAGCTTGATTATGCTGCTTCCAGTTAGTTGTTTTGCCGTGAAAATTATTCATAGACCTGAACATTTAAGTAAACCTAACTGTTTAGAGTGTTGAGTGAAATTTTTATTCCTTTATTTAGGAAATAAAGCCAGTCACCATAAACGCTCTCGAGCAGAGACAGCAATGGTACGATTCAAAAAATCACTTGGAGGGACCTTGAGCCTAAGGAGTCGTACAACTCAAATTAGTTAAACCGACACCATGATAAAGCGTTAAATAAGCTGACAAGACTAGGTAAATCTAATACGACAGCGGTTGTCTAATAGTGAATTATGTGGGGATTTACTATCTGAATGCAAATTAGGAAACAAAATTCCTTCGGTCATCAAGCTAACTTATCCATGATTTTCACTAAGAGCACCCACAATAAAGTTGATTTTACTGTAAAAATACGAGTACAAAACACAATAACTTTGCATATCTTCCATGTTGCTTCTGTCTTATTTCGCATATCTTCGATCAAAGATCATCAATATAGCCAAGACCGCGCAAGGCACATACGTCATCTGCCCAACCAGATTTCACTTTAATCCACAATTCAAGATAAACTTTACGTTCAAACATTGTTTCCATGTCTAAGCGAGCTTCACGACCAATAATTTTAATTTTATCGCCACCTTTGCCAATAATCATACGTTTTTGTCCATTGCGTTCAACCAAAATCAATCCATTAATTTTAAAGCCATTAGTATCTGAATTGTAATCAAAACGCTCAATTTCTACGGTTACAGCATATGGCAATTCATCACCCAAAAAACGCATTAATTTTTCACGAATAATTTCAGACGCCATAAAACGCTGTGAACGGTCAGTAACATACTCCTTCGGGAAATACCACTCACCTTCTGGTAGCGAATCACGTACCAACTTTTTAATTACGTCGACATTGGTGCCTTTTTTTGCTGAAACAGGCACAATATCGATGAAATCCATTTTCTCACTCAACGCCTGTAAATGTGGAAATAACTTCCCTTTTTCACGAATGTTGTCAACTTTGTTGACTAACAGAACCGTTGGAAGGCCTGACTTCTTCAACTTATTAAGCACCATTTGATCATCTTCGGTCCACTGAGTTCCGTCCACTAAGAACAGTACCAGCTCAACGCCTGTCAATGCACTTGTCGCAGTACGGTTCATTAAGCGATTAATCGTGCGTTTTTTTTCAATGTGAAGTCCTGGAGTGTCTACGTACATCGCCTGATAACTATCATGAGTATCAACACCCATAATGCGGTGGCGAGTGGTTTGAGGTTTACGCGAGGTAATAGATAGTTTCTGCCCAACCAAACGGTTAAGGAGCGTTGACTTACCCACGTTAGGGCGACCAACTATAGAAATGAAACCACTGTGGTGAATTTGATACGAGTCTGTCATGAGTCCAGCCTCTCTAATGCTCGTTCTGCAGCCTCTTGTTCTGCTTTACGACGATTGCTGCCTTTACCTACGACAGGGCGTTCCAGACCTGCGATTCTACATTCAACAGTAAATCGCTGGTTGTGCGCTTCTCCATCCACTTGAGTTATATCATAGACGGGTAATGGCTTATGCCGCCCTTGAAGGCATTCCTGCAATAGTGTTTTTGGATCTTTCTGATTAGTACCCGGCATAATGGTCTCTAGACGTTCTTTGTACCAACCCAGGATAGTTTCACGGACTGTTTCCAGATCACTGTCAAGATAGATAGCGCCAATGATCGCTTCAACTGCATCAGCAAGAATAGAATTACGACTAGAGCCCCCGCTTTTTAATTCACCTTGCCCTAATTTCAGAACATTACCTAGCTTAAATTCTCGACCTAGCTCAGCTAAAGTATTACCACGAACTAAGGTTGCACGCATACGACTCATGTCACCTTCATCAACGTTCGGGAAACGATGGTAAAGATTATCAGCCACAACGAAGCTCAAAATAGAGTCCCCCAAAAACTCTAAACGTTCATTATGGTGACCACTTGCACTTCGATGAGTTAAAGCAAGACTTAGTAGCATAATATTACGAAATTCATAAGCTATGCGACGCTGTAATTTATGTGTTGGTATTGTCATGTTATTCCAAGTTAATCAATGCCGCCGATACGATGAAAACGCACACTAACAGGTACCCATGAAGGTAAGAAACCATAGCCCTGATCATTAAATTCAAAACTGGTCCATATACCTACTGCCTTGCCAACTAAATTCGCCTCAGGAACAAATCCCCAGAAACGGCTGTCCCTACTGTTGTCACGGTTATCACCCATAACAAAGTACTGACCTTCGGGAACGATCCACTCATTCAAGCCCGGTTGCGGGTAATACTGCGCAGATTGATTTGGAGCATAGGGGTTAACTAAAATTTGGTGTGGTACTTCATCAAACAGCTCTTGTGCTTGAATTAAACTAACACCGTGCTGAGTAAATGAGTTTTCGTGAACGTCACCCATTTTCACCAACTCACAGGTTGCTTCACCTTTACTTTGAATACAAAGGCGCTTATTTTCACTATAACGAACTATGTCATCTGGAAGGCCAACCACACGTTTAATGAAGTCCAAGCTTGGCTGTGGCGGGTACTTAAACACTACCACATCTCCACGCTTGGGTTTACCAGTCTCAATTAATTTATGACGAAAAATAGGATCTTTTATGCCATAAGCAAATTTTTCCACCCAAATGAAGTCACCCGCAAGCAATGTAGGCATCATAGAGCCAGAAGGAATTTGGAATGGCTCGTAAATAAATGAACGCAGAACCAAAACAAAACCAATAACAGGGAACACTGAAACGGCCATTTCAATCCAAATAGGCTGCGATGCAACTTGTGCGGCACTTAACTCACTCCTCTCCGAGTTCAGCGTTTGTGTAGCTTTTTTAATGCGTTGCTGAGCCCATCTGAATCTATCCAGTGCCCAGATGACCCCAGTCAATAAGGTGACCAGCACCAAAACCAGAGAAAAAATATTTGCCATAATGCTCCCTAACTTTTAGTATTTATCCTTGCCTACATGCAAGATCGCAAGGAATGCTTCTGAAGAAAGTTCTATGTTACCTATCCGCTTCATGCGTTTCTTACCATCTTTTTGCTTCTGTAGTAATTTTTTTTTACGGCTGATATCGCCACCATAACACTTAGCAATAACGTTCTTTCGCAATTTTTTAACAGTAGAACGCGCAATAATATGTGTACCGATTGCAGCTTGAATTGCAATATCGAACTGTTGACGAGGAATATACTCTTTCATCTTCTCAACCAAATCACGTCCACGATTTTGTGCGTGTTCTTTGTGCGTGATGATCGCCAACGCATCCACTATATTGCCATGTAACAATACATCTATACGCACCATATTCGAGGTTTCATAACGTTGGAAGTTGTAATCCAGTGATGCATAACCGCGTGATGTCGACTTAAGACAATCAAAGAAGTCCAATACAACTTCTCCCAGCGGAATATCATAGGTCAAAGCAACTTGCTTTTCGTGGTAAACCATGTCTATCTGTGTACCACGCTTTTCAATACACAGCATAATAATGCTGCCAATAAATTTTGAAGGAACCAAAATATAACAGCGTGCAATAGGTTCACCTATGGTCGCAATATCATTAATCGCTGGTAATTTAGAAGGATTATCTATATATAAAATATTACCATTCGTTTTCTGGACTTGATATACTACAGTTGGTGCTGTAGTGATCAATGCTAAATTGTATTCACGCTCTAAACGTTCTTGAATTATTTCCATGTGTAACATGCCAAGGAAGCCACAACGAAAACCAAAACCTAGTGCAGCAGAACTTTCTGGTTCATAGAACAATGATGCATCGTTTAAACTTAATTTACTCAGCGCCACACAAAAATTTTCGTAATCATCTGAAGAGATTGGGAATAAACCGGCATAAACTTGAGGCTTCACCTTCTTAAACCCAGGTAATGCAGTTTGTGCACCATTTTTTGCATGAGTCAGTGTATCACCAACAGGTGCACCTAAAATATCTTTGATACCACAAACAACCCAACCAACTTCGCCAGTACATAAACTTGGGGTATCTTTTTGTTTGGGCGTGAAGATACCAATGCGATCAACCCTCCAAACCTGACTCATTGCCATAGCCTTTATCTTATCTCCTTTCTTAAGTCTACCATGTTTAATACGAACCAAGGCGACAACACCTAGGTAGTTATCAAACCATGAATCAATGATCAAGGCTTGTAAAGGTTCTTCTGGGTCACCTTCCGGAGCAGGAATATTTTTCACTATATCTTCAAGAACGAGATTAATGCCCCAACCTGTTTTCGCTGAACAACGAACAGCTTCCGCAGCATTAATGCCAAGAATGTTTTCGATTTCTGCCGCAACTCGATCTGGATCAGCAGCAGATAAATCAACTTTATTCAGAATAGGAATCACTTCAAGGTCCATTTCAATGGCCGTGTAATAATTAGCCAATGTTTGAGCTTCTACACCCTGACTTGCGTCCACTACCAGCAAAGCACCTTCACAGGCCGCCAAGGAACGTGATACTTCATATGAAAAATCTACATGTCCTGGAGTGTCAATGAAGTTTAACTGATAGGTTTCCCCATCATTTGCTGTGTAATTCAGCGTCACACTCTGTGCTTTAATAGTGATACCGCGTTCGCGTTCCAAATCCATAGAATCCAAAACTTGTGCTGCCATTTCACGGTCTGAAAGACCACCACAAAGCTGAATGAGACGGTCTGATAATGTTGACTTACCGTGATCAATGTGAGCAATAATTGAAAAATTTCGAATGTGCTTCATAAATAGTGTGACTAGTTCGTTTGTAACTAAATAGATCAAGTGACGTGATTCTACCGAAATTAATGACTAGTCGCTATCCTCAGTTGTGGCATTTATTGTCACAGTCTCCATAACAGATGCCTCGAAGACATGAATAAGCTTAGCTATCGTTCTTGTATCTCGTTCCAATTTATGTGAAAAATAGTGTGCTATAATAACACCTATTCCACCAGCAGATATGAAAGATAAAATTACAATGCCTTCACTACTTGCCATTAATATTGCAAAAAGTTGACCAATACATGCACCCACAATCATAAAAAATAAAGGAAATATATAAACAATAGCGGCAAATTTCAGAATGGTTTGCTCTTCAAAACCAATTTCCACCATGGTTCCCTCAGAAACAAATAAAGCAAAAGGTACTCTAATATTAAGAATTTTTTCTGAAAAAGTATTGCTAACAACACCTGTTCCACAAAAATTTTTCGATGCACAACTTCCACAACTGGTTTTCTGCTGACAACGAACGATAAGGTAGCCATCACCTCCACCAATGGTTTCAGCTAACACTGTAATCATTATTCTTGCTCCTCAATATAGTATGATTTATGTTCTGGCCTCTTTAATTACTACAGCGTCTGCTACGAGAATCGGACGTACAGACTATGCCACTTTTTTTGCAGTTGCCGGAGAGACATTACCAACAGTCATAGTTTCATTATTATCCGGCACACGGTGGTGAAGGGTAATATTACCTTTATATACTAGTTGTTCACACACGAACAGTGTGTTCTCTTCCGCTAATAATTTAACAAATCGGTACGCACACACAAATTAATATTTGAGTCAATCCATAGTATATAAGCATAATATGCGCCATTTTTTAAAATACTTTCATCAAATCGAACGGCAAACTTGCTTCACGTATTTGCTCTCATGCAATGAAATTGCATTATGGTTGCAAGGTAGATAATATGGATCTGTGTAATAACTAATAAAAATGCTCACATTCATGTACTTTAAGATTTTGTTTCCTAATCCAAGTTTAAATAGCGGCTTCAGTATGATGAACGATTAAACGCTCACTTTCATTTTAGGCATATATAGCCCTATCAGCTTATTTGACACTCTATCATAGCGTAGGTTGAACCAATCTGAACATTATAATCCTTTAGGCACATGTCTCTCTAAGTAGTTTTTGATTCAAAATCATTACCGTTTTGATAGAGAATGTTTATGATAACCATATCTCGTTTTCAATGCTGATGGAAATCGTATCACTTCTAATAACTGACCCGCTAAATTACAAAGATGACCTCGTTCCAAAAAAATTGTTCCTTTTCTTGGTGGTATGAGTAAAACTGATCGTTTAATACGAACGGTTTCGCCATATTGCTTGGTGTCGTAAGCACCATCAATTGATATTTCATTAATTTTTCAGTGGTCTCTTTAAGTAAACTAGGTAGAACTTCACCGTCAGGCACATTTGATGTACTTAACTCAGCAGCAATGATTTCATGCGTGTTTATATCTACCGCTAGATGTAACTTACATCAGACTCACCGTTTTTCATCAGTACCATGCTTTTTTACTTCCATTATCCTACACCGTAGGCTTTCAACCCTGTAAAATCAATGGCTAAGTGCTGAGTGCTTCCTTTATTCTTCATCCTGAACGTGACATTAACCGTTTTAGCTCGCTTGCTCAGGCATGAATAGTGAAAGCATAATAATGGCAGTTAAACAAGTTTAAAAATAGAATTAATGAATCCTTGCAAACCTATCAATGGCATTGAAAATACACATTTAACCATGAGAACCGTCGCAATGGCTAAGTCACTAACGAAATGAGGTCTCTCATGATTACTCTGCTTAGTCTGCTTCCATAGCTGAATAGCTTCTTCATTAATCCAGAATATTAGTAAGCCACGATTGATTAAAGCTGTATTTACTGCTTCCAGCTAGTTGTTTTATAACGAAAATTATTTATATGCCTTAATATTGAAGTGAGCCTAATTATTTAGAGTGTTGCCTAAAAATTTAGTTCCATGATTTAAAAAAATAAAGCCGATTACCATAAACATTTTCTAGCAGAAACAGCAATGAGACGAGTTAAAAAATTACTAGGAGAGTCATTAAGCCTAAGGAATCACACAACTTATATTAGCTGAACCTACGTATGAGCAAAGCGTTAAATCAGCTGACAAACTAAGTATGCTGAACATTAAAGCGTTTGCAATCATTTCATCTATTTCACTGCTGTTAAACAGGCTATTAGCTAGTGGCTCATCAATCTACGAAAACGCTCATCCACCGCTTTTTTGACACGAAAAATACGCTAATATACCACACCTACTAAGCAATCCATAATTTTTGCATTATACTAAAAACGATTGATTTTAATTGCTCTGATAACATAAGATTTTCAAAAGTGAAATTTTTTCATGCACCCATATTTTCATAGTGTATAGCTGCTTCCGCATCAATATTACTGGGTTGAAGACATCTTTCCTGCGCAACTAAATAATATTTAGTTTTATTTACCTCCATACGATACAATCATGAATAAAAAATACTTTCTTAGTGAAAATTTTTTAGCGAAAATCCGACAACACACAATACACTTTGATGCAGACTTCTTGAACCACATCCGGGACATCACCTCTATTTATGAACATAGCGTAAAATTAGACTGCACACTTTATTTGGATATTTGATTACCAAAAATTTAAACTCCTACTTATTACTATTTTATATGCGTTCAACCAGCGCGTAATAAGTAAAGAGCTCGTTCATTTGAACGTCTTTTCCTTATTATTGATATCAATAATAATTCCGGTTCTGTATTCAATAGATTATGCTGAGCATGATGTATCCACTTTTTACGGAGTAATTATTATAGCTACCGTTGATGTGAAGTCCTTTTCTTGTTAGCAAACAAATACAGTTCAAAAATATGCAATAGGTCATGGTAGACACCAACGCTATAGTTATGTATTCAATAAGTTGCTTATGCTTCACAGGTAATACTCGTGTTAATTTAATGTCCAATGACTTTATCATGCATGTACGTTGATTTTGAGCAGCTATTCGTTTTTTATTGAGTCGTTTAAAGCGAGTGCGAAGGGTTACATTATTCTTCTCAATGTTTTGCATATGGGGATTGTCAACAATGTGATTATTCTCGGAAAGAGTGTCGTATCCATTATACATTATCTGCACATTATAACGTAACTTAGGATCTTGGTAAATAATTGAAAAATATATAAATATTATTTTTAACAGTCATTAAATACGTCAGCAATAACTTTTTTTAATCTAGATATTCATGCACGTACAGCAGCAGCGTGGCTACACAGTAATTTTCAAGTTTTTAAAACACAAATAACTTTATTAATATTGATGTGTAACACTTGAGTCTAATCACGAATCCCCATATTATTCATTGTAAATTTAACAATATGCTCTTTGATATCTGGCTGATTAGCTTTATAGGTATATTTAAGCTAAAAGATTCAACAATATTACTTGCTATAGTTGCATTTCTGTCTACTCTAATCTATTATATTTTTTGGACACATTTATTTACTAGCAAAAACAGCACGAAAAATAAATGACAGTCACAATAATTACTTTGCAAAAAATAGATACATTACACTAAGTTCAATCTATGAAGTACATAACTGGCAATTTTATCACTTAAGTTACTTATGGGCGGTAATTATTTCTACATCATAGTCATCTTCGTGGTAATCATCCCACTTAAATGCAATTTTCGTTTCTTTTCTTGATTGTTTAACAAGATCAGATGACATTGTATCAATTAATTCCATCAAAGCGAAGGTTAACTGCTGTGTGTTATTTTTATTGATAGCAGAGATGGTGTAGTAAGATTCATTCCAACCCAATGCCTCTAGTGTACGTTTAATTTGAATTTTAGTATCTGTTTCTGACAACAAATCCATCTTATTGAACACAATCCAACAAGGTTTATGTGCAAGTTTTTCACTGTAACATTGTACCTCTTTGATAATCGTAAGTGCATTATCTACGAGATTGGAGCCATCTACCGGCATTAGATCAATGATGTGTAACAACACACGACAACGCTCAAGATGCTTCAAAAAGTGAATACCAAGACCCACTCCTTCTGCCGCACCCTCGATTAAACCAGGGATGTCAGCAACAATAAAGCTCTTATCTTGGGCAACACGCACAACTCCTAGATTAGGAACCAAAGTTGTAAACGGGTAGTCAGCTACTTTAGGTTTCGCTGCAGATATGGCTCGAATGAAAGTTGATTTACCTGCGTTAGGTAAGCCCAGCAGCCCTACATCTGCCAGCAGAAGTAGTTCAAGACGTAAGTGACGAAATTCGCCTTTAGTTCCCGTAGACTTTTGACGTGGTGCACGGTTCACAGATGATTTAAATCTGGTATTGCCTAATCCATGCCAGCCCCCTTTTGCCACCATAATCTTCATGTCATGTTGGGTAAGGTCCGCTATTACTTCACTAGTATCTTCATCAACAGCACGTGTACCAACAGGCACTTTAAGCACCGAATCATCACCACGTTTACCAGTGCAGTTACCACCACGACCATTGTCGCCGCGAAGTGCTGTGTGGTAAGATTCAAAGCGAAAATCAACCAGCGTGTTCAGGTTTTCATCTGCTAGCAGGTATACATCACCTCCATCACCTCCATCACCTCCATCAGGACCGCCTTTTGATTCATATTTTTCACGACGAAAACTGATAATACCATTACCACCGTCTCCCGCTACAACGCGGATCACTGCTTCATCTATAAATTTCATCTTTTTCTCCAAACTCTACTTCACCAAAATATAGGTTTTGTTTCCTAATTTGAATGCAAATAGACACTCCCAATATGTTAAATTATTAAACGTTCTCTTAGTTGTAGGCATACCTAGTCCTGTTAGCTTATTAAACTTTTTTATCATGACATAAGTTTAGCTGATCTGGGTATTATAATTCCTTAGGCTTAATGCACAACCGAGCAGCTTTTAACTCACAACGTTGCCGCCTCTTAGAGGGAACATTTCTGGTAATCACACCTCGTTTTACAATGCTGATTCAAACCGTTGAACTCCTGGTAACTCACCACTAAATTACGCAGATAATTTCGTTTCTAAAAGTTGTTTTTTTTGATGGGGTGCATGGAATGGCACGTTTAATACAAACAAGTTCATAACATAGTCTTGTGTCGTAAGCTCCATCGCCTAATATTTCCTTGACTCTTCGGCGGGTCTGTTTGAGTATATTAGGTAGCACTTCACCGTTAGTCACATTTGAT
Organism: Candidatus Enterovibrio altilux; assembly: GCF_002381345.1. Classification (GTDB taxonomy): domain Bacteria; phylum Pseudomonadota; class Gammaproteobacteria; order Enterobacterales; family Vibrionaceae; genus Enterovibrio; species Enterovibrio altilux. The sequence goes on along the minus strand of NZ_CP020660.1, from coordinate 1,275,455 downwards.
GAACTTAACTCATTAGTAATGATTTCATGCGCATTTATATCTACCTCTAAATATAACGCACACTAAACTTGACGTTTACCGTCAGTGCTAGGTTTTTTACTTTTTATTCTCTTTCACCGTAGACTTTGAGCCCCGTAGAATCAATGGCGAAGTGCGGAATGGTTCCTTTAATCTTCGTCTTGAATGCAATTTGAACTACTTTAGCTCGCTTATCGTGCATGAATTGTGAGGGTGTGACAATGGCAGTTGAGCAAGTTTACACACAGAATGAATTCTTAAAAGTTTTTCAATGCATTGAAAATACGCGTTTAATCATGAAAGTTATCACAATGGATAAGTCGCTAAATAAACTAGAGTTTCCCACGATTACCTTATTTAGTTTAATTTCATAACTGAATGGTTTCTTCATCAATCCAAAGTATTAGTGAACTATGATTCTTTAAAGCTTAATGATACTGCTTCCACTTAGTTATTTATTAGCTAAGCTTATTCATAAACCTGAATACTTCAGTAAACTTAGCTGTTTAAAGTGTAGATTAATCTTTAAGTGCCCTGATTTAGGAAACATTACATATTTATAGAAGTCCACAAATAGCTCCTGATTTATCTCTAAGGCCAATATTTATAAATGATTTTAAGCTAAACATTCAGTGTTAAAGTTACTTATGTGCACAACGAAAAAGTCCAGCCGTGAAGCAGGACTTTTACATTAGAACAGAGAGTTATTATTCAATATTGATACTAACGAATTTACAATTTTTAGGACCTTTCACTCCAAATTTCACTTTACCATCAGACAGAGCAAAAAGAGTGTGGTCTTTGCCACAACCAACGTTAATTCCAGCGTGGAACTTAGTGCCACGTTGACGAACAATAATATTTCCTGCAGATACATATTCACCACCGAAACGCTTAATACCAAGGCGTTTACTCTCTGAATCACGCCCGTTACGTGTAGAACCACCAGCTTTTTTATGTGCCATTTATTTTTTCTCCTATATTAAGCAGTGATACCAGTGATTTTAACTTCAGTGAACCATTGACGGTGGCCCATTTGCTTACGAGAATGCTTACGACGACGGAACTTAATAATCTTCATTTTGTCACCACGTCCATGGGTAACCACTTCTGCAGTGACTTTACCTCCGACTACGAATGGTGCACCCGTAGCAACGTTTTCACTATTAGCTACCAACAGAATTGCATCAAATTCAACAGTTGAGCCAGCCTCAGTGTCTAGCTTTTCCAAGCGTATAGTTTGACCTTCAATAACACGGTGTTGTTTACCACCGCTTTGGAAAACTGTGTACATGATATTCTCCGCATTCCTGCACAGCTTATTACGTATATAAATCGTACAGTTAAGAATGCATTTAATTTAACAATATTTTGTAAATTTTACGGCAAAACTAATCAACTAACAAGAGGGTATTCAAAGACAATCGTGAAAATTTATTCAGCTAATCTTCCTATATTTTTTTCATAATAGACTCTGTATAGAGAAATACTATTTAGTGTAATATCATCGCAAAAATAACAGCAGGATACTGCATTCAATTCTTGGAACGGACGCATTAATGGATTTTCATACCATCCAAGTACTTACTGCCGACGACATGGCAAAAGTGGATAAAAAAATACTTGCTCAACTGAGCTCTGAAGTAGCACTGATCAACCAACTTGGTTTTTATATCGTCAGTGGTCGCGGCAAACGTCTACGTCCAACATTGGCGGTACTTTCTGCAAGAGCACTCGATTATCAAGGTGAAGGCCACTGTACAGCAGCAGCTTTTATTGAATTCATTCATACCGCGACCTTACTTCATGATGATGTTATCGATAAATCAGAGTTTCGCCGTGGTAAAGCTACTGCAAATGTTATGTTTGGTAATGCTGCCAGTGTACTAGTCGGTGACTATATATACACACGCTCTTTTCAGATGATGACAGAACTTAGATGCTTAAAGATCCTTGATCTTATGAGTCTAGCAACCAATGTCATTGTAGAAGGTGAAGTGTTGCAGTTAATTAACTGTAATGACCCAGATACTACTGAAGCTAGTTACATGCAGATTATCTATTCTAAAACGGCGCGTCTGTTCGAAGCTGCAACACAAATTGGCGCTATCCTAACTAATTCACCCAATAACATTGAAAGAGCAATGCAAGATTATGGCCGTTATTTAGGTACAGCCTTCCAGTTAATCGATGATATTATGGATTATACATCTCAAGGCGATGAGATGGGTAAAAACCCGGGTGATGACCTTGCTGAAGGCAAACCAACATTACCACTTCTCCACGCAATGAGACATGGTAATGACGATCAAGTTTCCATGATTCGTGAAGTAATCAAACAAGCAAACGGACTAGATAAACTTGATCAGATGCTCGACTGCATGAAACAATTAGGATCACTCGAATACACGCAACAGCGTGCAGAAGAAGAAGCAAAGAAAGCAATACTAGCACTAGCACCAATTCCCGAATCAGACTATAAAGAAGCACTCAAAGGACTTGCCTATATTACAGTCAAACGCAAGAAATAACCTTTCCACACACGTATTCTTTTAAAGACTTTTTTCATTAAAAAAGCTGCTAACCACAAAGCTTTATTTCCTAATTCAAGCTCAGATAGTAAATGCCCTCATGATTCACTATTAAAAAATCGCTTTTGTTTTAGGCATACCTAGTCCTGTCAGCTTATGTAACGTTTTTATCATGGCGTAGATTTTACTAATTTGAGTTGTCTTACTCCTTAGACTCAATGTGCCTCTCAGTAGTTTTTTAACTCGAGCCATTGCTGTCTCTACTAGCAAACGTTTATGATTACTGGCTGTATTTCCTAAATAAGGGAACTAAATCTTTAATCAACACTCTAAACAGTTAAGCTTACTTAAATATTCAGGTCTATAAATAATCTTCGCTACAAAATAACTAACTGGGAACAGTATAATCAAGCTTTAATCAACCGTGGCTAACTAAAATTATGTATTGATGAAGAAGTCATTCAGTTCTGGAATCAAACTAAGCAGGGTAATCATGGGAGACTTCATTTATTTAGCGACTTAGCCATTACGACGGCCCTCATGGTTAAATGCGTATTTTCAATGCCAATGTAAGGTCTGCAAGAACTCCTTAATTCTGTTTCAAATTTGCTCAACTGCCATTGTCATACCCTTACTATTCATGCATTAGCAAGTTAACCAAAACGGTTAACGTCACGTTCAAGAAGAAGAATAAAAGAACCACCCCGCACTTAGCCATTTATTCTACGGCTCAAAGTCTGCGATGAAGGAGAATGGAAAGTAAAAAGCATGGTACTGATGAAAACGGCGAGTCTGGCGTAAGTTATATTTAGCGGTAGATATAAATAGGCATAAAATTATTACTGCTGAGTTAAGGCATCAAATCTGACTGATGGCGAAGTGCTACTTACTTACTCAAACAGACCCGCTGAAAATCAACGAAACATCAGCCAATGTGCTTACGACACCAAACAATGTCACGAAACTGTTCGTATTAAACGAGCTGTTCCACTCATATCACCAAGAAAAAAGCAATTTTTAAAAATGATGTATAATTGCCATAAACATTCCCTATCAAAGACGGTAATGTTTCAAGTCAAAAAACTACTGAGAGGGACATTAAGCTTAAGATAACACAATGCTCCAATTAGAGAACAAAGTCCATTCATCTGCACCGTAGACTATGAGTCCCATAAAATTAATGGCTAAGTATTGGATCATTCCTTTATTCTTCATTTTGAACGTGATATTAATCATTTTGATTCGCTTGCTGATGCATTAATAGTGGGGGCATGATAATGCCGGCTAAGCAAGCGTAACACACAGAATTAATTAATTTTTGCCGACCTCTCAAAAGCATTAAAACTCCGCGCTTAACCATGAGGACCATCCTATGGCTAAGCCGCTAAATAAACGAAGTCTCCAATGCTTATCTTGCTTAGTTTAATTCCAGAACTAAATGACTTCTTCATTAATACATAACGTTAGTAAGCCACGATTGATGAAAGCTTAATTATACTGCTCCCAGCTAATTATTTTGTAGCGAAGCTTATTCATAGACCTGAATATTTCAGTTAACCTATCTGTTTAGAGTGTCAATTGAAAATTTAGTTCCTTAATTTAGGCAATAAAGCCAGTTATTATAAATATTCCCAGCTATTTAAAACAAAACCGATCTTACGACTGGCTTTTTTATGTCTAAACATTTATAATTAGTAACACTCGAGTTTCCAATACTTAGCTAATTCTTTTCGCTCAACATTACAGTAAATTACAGGACATTAAACGTAAATATTGGGTTAAATTTTTGAATCTCTTAAAACTCTCCAAACAATGTTTGTTTGATTGTCTTGAGCTGTTTTTCTACTTTCTTCTACTTTAGAGCTAATTATTTTAGCGTTCTGCGCAAAAGACTACCTTATTTATATATTAACATTTAAGTTATCATAATCTATAATATCATTAAGTGAAGACATATTCTCAATAAATCGTAAACTTCTGTTTTTTAAAGAGGTTGAAGTAAAAACGAGTTTATTTCACGAAAAAAAATATTCTTTCGAAAAGCATCACTAAATAGCTGCATAGAAAAGCTCGTTGATACTCTCAATTTAAAGAATGAAATTAAAGAAGCTCTAAAAAGAACGCACTTTCATCAAAACCCTGCCAGTTTTATTAGAAACAATGAAAAGATCAAATTTCCAACAATTTTTCATCACATTCGATCCCAAGTAGATCAATCTCTTATTGATAATATTCTTGAAAGTGAGCGGATAGAGTTTAACCTTAAAGTCCAATCAAATCAGATTCTAACGTTCAAAAATTACTTTGATAAAGTTAAAAGCAATCCCTTGACTCAAGAACAAAGAGAAGCGTATGTTAGTGATGAAGCAAACACATTAGTGCTAGCAGGGGCTGGATTGGGCAAAACATCAGTAATGATTGCTCGTTTGGGATATCTTCTGAAATCTGGCCTTGCAAAGCCACAAGAAGTAATGGACGCTTGCTTTTAATGCCGATGCAGCTAGAGAGCTAAAAGAGAGGCTTATTGAAAAGCTGGGAGATATACTTAATATTGAGGCTTGTCATATTAGCACCTTTCACTCTATCGAGAATTTTATTTACAACAAGGTTCATGATAGACCACACTCCATCTCGAAACACTGTGGAGATGAAAAACTATATATTAAAATCATTGATGATATAATTAATGACTTACTTCTAAAAGACCCTACTTTTCAAACTCCATTTCTACATGCTTATAACTCTACCTATTATCCGGAGCCTGAAATCAATGAAATAAGGTCTAGTGATGAGTATAAAAGATATATAGAGAAACAAAATCTACGTACATTAAAAGGTTATCTCATTAAAAGCTATGGAGAACTAACCATAGCAAACTTTCTTTACCTGAAAGGAGTTGATTATGAATACGAACCAGACTACTCAAAAATAACAGGCGCTAACATTGAATTTAAATATACTCCCGACTTCTATATTAAGAGCAAACATATTTTTCTCGAACACTTTGGTATCAATAGAAACCAAAACACTCACCCCGGTGTTAATAAAGAAGCATATAATCATAACATTCAACAAAAGAGAAATATTCACGAGACCCAAGGTTCAGTGTTAATTAAAAATTTTCACTATGAAGATCAAAAAGGTAATTTAACAAGTAACTTAGAACAAAAGCTAATCGAAAATGAAGTAGTATTTGAAGATATTGATAAAAGCAAAATCTTTGATAATATCAATCTTCTAGAGAAAAGAACCGCTCTTGGTAAAGAGTTTGTAAATGCAATTTCCAAGATTAGATCCAATGACGTTGCCAGAGAAAAAGTATTGGAATTACTTCAGAGAGAATATCGTGAACATGAAGCCCTCAGTATAACCAAAACCATCTGGACAATCCTTGAAGTATACAAAACCGCACTCAGAGAAAGAGATCTATATACCTTTGATGATATGATTATTAAGGGTTTAAAGTATGTCTCTGACTTAAAATTCTCTCCTTCTTGGAAGTATATTCTAGTTGATAAGTTTCAAGATATATCTCCTAAAAGAGCTGAACTTATTCAAAACCTAAGAGATCAAGCACATGAGTCAAGTTTGTTTTGTGTTGGCGATGACTGGCAGGCAATTAACCATTTTGCGGGATCAGATTTAGCCTATACTGTTCACTTTGATTCACTTATTAGATCTTGTAGCATAATTACCCTTGATAAGACTTTTAGATTTGATAACAACCTTTGTGATCTCGCTTCAAAGTTCATTACACAAAACCCATTACAGTATAAAAAAACATTTCAACTCTCAAGGTAACAAATGAGGCATCGGTCGAAATAGTTTGTGTTAATAAAGAGAATTACAAGAATACTATTAAAAAGCTATTAACAAAGATCCCCCCAGTGGCAAGTGTATTAATCCTTGAAAGAAACAAGTTAGGGTTTTATTTATCAATGAGAGAAATCAAAGAACTCTCTTCGAACCACGCTGTGAGTAAAATGAGCATACACAACTCAAAAGGTCTTGAGGCTTATTATGTAATAATACCCGAAGTAATAAACAGTTCCCCAGGTATTCCATCACTAATACCCAGCACTAGAATAGAGAAAGCATTTTCATTAAGCGATGATGATTATCCTCATGCAGAAAAAAGAAGGTTGTTTTATGTAGTTATTACAAGGGCTAAAAAAAGATGCTTTTTCTTAACTGAGTATGACTCCCCTTCTACTTTCATTAATGAGCTCTTAACCGACAAATAATATGTCGATAAGAGCTATATTGCTCAATCTCTTTTCTATGCCACTCAATCCTGCTCTAAATCTGGGGGGGTGATTTAAACAAGAGAACTAACAAGAAAACTGGTAATATTTTTTACGCATGCTCGAGAAGCCAATATTGTGGCGAACTTTATAATGGTTGTATTTCATGTGGATGCTTATGGGTAAAAAAGAATAGTTTTCATGACTGTATTAACGAGGAATGCGATTATAGCAAAGCTAATGGAACAAATACATGTAATGTTTGCCAAAAAGATACAAACAATGCATCAACAAGGATTGCGTAAACCCATACCAGTACACTTGTCTTTTTTGTAACAAGGTTCTAAAACAAAAATCAGATGGTAGATTAAGATGCAATTATAAAAAATTCTTTGCCTCAACATATAAGTGTCAGAAATGTGGGTCACCTACAAGAAAACGAACAGGGAAATATGAAGAATTCTATAGTTGTTCAAAAAAAGAATGTAAATGAACAATTACGAAACCATAAAAGACTTCTACACCATCAACAATATTATATCTAAGTAACTCAACTGCACGAGAATATTATTGGGATTATAGATATTAATGAATATCTCGATACGATTAATTGGAATAAATCGATATCAGGACTCTAGACATAAATGAAACCTGGTTGAAGGAATTTCCGCGCCTAAGTGTTTCTGACTAACCACCCTTTCTCCGAATCATAACATCATAAAGCACGTAGCTCAGGCTTAGAGCACCTCTAAAAAACTGATACTTGATGAGCTATTCTGCCAAAAGAATTGTCTTTGGTGGAATTTATTTTTATATTCCTCCAGTAAAGCCAACTTACTTTTTTAATAACTTCATCAATGGCTTTAAGGATAACCTCGTTCATACTCTTGCCACTTGCTTCTGCAAATCGAGATATTTCAAGATGCCTATCAATTCCCATTCTAAGATTCGTTTGACCGGAAACTAATTTTTTAGGCTCTCTACCTTCTTGTTCAGAAGTAATAGTTTGAGTTAAGAAACTACTGAAAGGACAGTGATCCTAAGGTATTACCATGTTCAGATCAGCTAAATTTACGCAATGATAACATCATGTAAAAAGTTGGTAGAATTAAGTATGCCTAAAACAATTGTCTAATAGTTCATTGTGTTGAAATTTATTAACTGGACTTTAATTAGCAGCAAAACCTCATTACAACAGCTTTCACAGTTAAACTAGTATTTTTAAGCTTGCTCACCTACAATTATCATTCCCTCACTATTTATGCATTAACAAACAAGCTAAAATGACTTTGTTCCTTAAATCAGAAAACTAAATTATCACTCTGCACTGTAAGCAGCTAGGTTCACTTCAATATTCAAGCCTATGAATGAATTTCACTATAAAATAGCACTTAACATCAATGGTAGCCACAATAATCACTTGGAGGTAAAGTATATTTTTTAGGCCTACTCTAATAGATACATAGCCTGCATCTAGAGCTTTCGATTCAGCAAATAAAGAGTCACACCAATCAATACCAAACTCGGTGCAATAGCACCAAAGAAAGGTGGTAAATGGTACACTAAAGTTAATGGTCCAAATACTTCATTGGAAATATAGAAACCAAAGCCAAAAATTACACCCGACAGTACCCTCTCCCCCATAGTTACAGAACGAAGTGGTCCGAACACAAAACTTAACGCTAGTAACATCATAATACCAATAGACAGTGGCTGAAAAACTTTACGCCAAAGTGCTAATTCATAACGAGAAGCATCTTGCTTTGATGCTTTCAAATACTTCACATAGCTATACACACCGGCAAGTGAAAGTTCTTCTGATTTTACTGTTACAATAGACAATTTTTCTGGCGTCAATGTTGTATACCATACCAATTTATCCTGTTTGATTTTATTCAAGTTTATAGGATCACTAAAATGCGTAATAGTTACCTGATCTAACATCCAACTGTTTTTACTTAAAAAAGCACCACTTTTAGCAAAAACTAGTTCTTTTAATTGCTGCTTTTCATCGAATTTCCAAATATTAACTCCTATCAATGATTCCTTGTGGTTGGTGCGCGCAATATAAATGAAATCATATCCATCTTTCGCCCAGACGCCATTGCGATCTAGCATAATAGTGCCACCAGATTTAGCAAATGTGCGTAATTCACGCGCAGATTGTTGTGCTTCTGGTGCGCCCCATTGCCCTAATACTAATACCATTAACATAAGTGGCATTGCCGTTTTTAACACGGACAGACCAATATTTAGTTTCGAAAAGCCTGATGCTTGCATAACAATAAGCTCAGAACTTGATGCTAAGGTACCAAGCCCAATCAAAGCCCCTAATAATACTGCCATAGGGAAAAACATTTCGATGTCACGTGGCATACTTAAAAGAACATATTGAACTGCCGTTGTCATGGTAAAAATACCATCACCGACAGAGCGTAGTTGTTCGACAAACTTAATAATTGCGGACAACCCCACCAGCGTTGATAAACACAATGATGTCGTCGCAATAATGGTTCGCCCAATGTAAAGATCTAAAATTTTAAATATTAGGATGGCCTTCTAAACCGACACTTAAATTTTCGCAATAGCAAGCTGTCCCAGCTAATAAGCATTATAGCTACGAACACTGCCGCCATATTGATACCCCAAAGCCCAATATCAGGTATCAGTTTCCCTTCTTCGATTGCTGATTTTGCAGCACTTATTGCTAAAAAATAAGCTAGATAGATAAGTACTGCAGGAAATAGTTTTGCAAAACTACCCTGGCGTTGATTCACTGACGATAATGGCACAACAATCATAGTCATCAATGGAATACATAGTACCATCGAAATTCGCCATTGAAGTTCAGCTTGCGCTTGCGCTGATTTTTCGTTGAATAATTGTTGCGTTGGCACAGTATTCCAATCACGGTACTTCAGCCTAACTTTACGCTGTCCGATCAAGACCTGATAATTTTCGTAATTCGTTATGGTATAATCCAAACTCGTTGGAGCTCCTTCATAGCGGCTTCCAGTACTCAGATCGAGTACTTGTCTGCCGTCCGGCAATTCCGAGACATAACCTTTCTCTGCAACCACGACATTTGGGCGTATTGTTCCTCGTAGGACATGCCGCGCAATAAATACATTATGGAGATCTTTACCGTTCCCAGTAATATCACCCACATAGACAACAGCTTCGCCATCTGATGAAGACTGGATCTGGCCTTTAACTAATAATGCAAGACCATTTTCCACTTCTAGGCTTGCCATCACATTGATTTCTTTATTATTAGCCCAAGGCGCCAACCAAAGCGCATTAAATGCAGCAACCGTACCCGTAAGAAGTGCAAGATACAATGCCGCACGGATCAAAAACTTATTGCCAATCCCTGTTGCATTCATAACGATAATCTCACTTCCGGCATAAAGACGTCCAAAAGTGATTAATATTCCGATATAAAGACTTAACGGCAATATCAACATAGCCATCGATGGCATATAAAAACCAACCAACATTAACACTTCATTACCTGGAATTGAACCAGCTGTAGCATTAGCTAACACACGAATGAATTTCTGACTAAAAAAAACTAAAAATAGTATAAATAGTACCGCTAGTTGCGTTTTCACTGTCTCTCGGATCAAATACCGAACAATAATCACAAAATTTTACCTTTAGAAAACTTGTTTTTTAACTCGAATCGCTATAGCTTTTGATCAATTGATTATTTTTAACTTTCCGGCCAAGTGTTGGCCTGCTTATTTCAATTTATCTCACATATAAATTCGAGTGTAAATAAAGTGAGTATTATTCAACATTTAGCCCCACTTGTCTTGAGGATGTAGGAGTTCGCATGGAGTTCAGTGTAAAAAACGGCAGTCCAGAAAAACAGCGTAGTGCTTGTATCGTAGTCGGTGTATTTGAACCACGTCGCCTGTCGCCTGTCGCAGAACAACTCGATAAAATCAGCGACGGTTACATCAGTAGTTTACTACGTCGTGGTAATCTCGAAGGTAAATCAGGGCAAATACTACTCCTTCATCATGTTCCTAATGTTTTGTCTGAGCGTGTTCTACTGGTAGGTTGTGGAAAAGAACGTGAGCTCGGAGAGCACCAATATAAAGAAATAATAAAAAAAACCATCAGTACGTTAAATGAAACCGGATCAATGGAAGCCGTTTGCTTCCTAACAGAACTGCACGTCAGAGGAAGTGATATTTATTGGAAAGTGCGCCATGCAGTTGAAAGCACCCAAGACAGTTTATACACTTTCGATCAATTTAAAAGTATTAAACTAGAAACACGTCGTTCACTACGCAAACTAGTATTCAACGTATCAACACGTCGTGAGCTTAATCTTGGGGAATCTGCCATCGCACACGGATTAGCGGTCTCTTCTGGTGTTAATGTCTGTAAAGATCTTGGCAACATGCCACCAAACATTGCTAACCCAGCTTACCTTGCATCACAAGCCCGTCAATTAGCAAATGACTTTGATAAAGTAAGCACTAAAATCATCGGCGAACAAGAAATGAAAGAGTTAAGTATGACATCATACCTCGCTGTAGGCCAAGGTTCAAAAAACGAATCCATGATGTCGATCATTGAATATAAAGGTCACCCAAATCCAGATGCAAAGCCAATTGTATTGGTTGGCAAAGGCTTAACATTTGATACCGGTGGTATTTCATTAAAGCCGGCAGAAAATATGGCTGCGATGAAATACGACATGTGCGGTGCTGCATCGGTCTTTGGTACCATGAAGTCGTTAGCTAAGCTTAAGTTGTCAATCAACGTTATTGGTGTTCTTGCGGGTTGTGAAAATATGCCAGGTAGCAATGCATACCGACCAGGTGATATTGTGACGACGATGTCTGGTCAAACAGTAGAAGTATTGAATACGGATGCTGAAGGTCGCTTGGTATTGTGTGATGTCTTGACTTACGTTGAACGTTTCAAGCCAGAATGTGTCATTGATGTTGCCACCCTTACCGGTGCATGTATCATTGCTCTAAGCCATCATATTAGTGGCTTAATCTCTAACCATAACTCCCTTGCACACGAACTTATTAATGCATCAGAACAAGCAGGTGACCGAGCGTGGCGCCTGCCAATGACTGAAGAATACCAAGAACAACTCAAGAGTACGTTTGCTGATATGGCTAACATTGGTAGCCCCGGCGGTGGTGCTATCATCGCTGGTTGTTTTTTGTCTCGCTTTACGAAGAAATACAACTGGGCTCACCTTGATATCGCAGGTACTGCTTTCCGCGACGGCACAAACAAAGAGGCTACTGGCCGTCCTGTTCCAATGCTAGTTCAGTTCCTTTTGAACCGTTCTGGTTTAGAGACAGTAGCGTAAAAATACCACTAACACAAAAGGGCTTTGTTACCTACGAGTTCAGATAACAAGTCCTAACATGGTTAACTATTCGACTTTTGTTTTCATAATAGGCAGACCTATACCTATTTAGAGCGTAGATTAAGAGTTTAGTTCCCTTATTTAGGCAGCAAAACCGGTAGGATGAGTGAAACCGTTCGTCTAATACGAATGGTATTCGTAACATTATCGGTGTCGCAAGCACCATCACCAGATATCTCATCGATTCTTCGACAGCTCTGTTTGTGCAGGTCAAGCAGCACTTCACAATTAGTCGCATTTAATGAACTAAACTCAGCAGCAATGATTTTACGCATATTCATATCTACCGTTAAATGTAACTTGCACCAGACGCAACAGTTCTCGTTATTGCCATGTTTTTTTACTTGATATTCGCCGGTATCGTAGACTTTCAGCCCTGTAGAATCAATGACAAAATGCTAGCTGGTTCCTGCAATCTTAGTCTTAACTGTGATGTTCACCGTTTTGACTTGTTTGCTAATGCATGAATAATGAGAGCATGACAGCAGCGTTAAAATAGGCATTTAACCAAGAGACTATCGTAATGGTTCAGGCACTAAATACATGAAGTTTCCTAGGATTATCTTGCTTGGGTTGATCCTATAGCGGAATAACTTCTTCATCACTTCAAAATGTTAGTGGGCCACGATTGACTACAGTTTGATTATATTGCTTCTAGTGGTTATTTTTGTGGTAAAGCTTGTCCATCAGCATAAATCTTTAAGTGAACCGAACTATTTAAAAAACTCAATCTACATATGTGTAAGCATTGAAAGTACTTATTTATTTAATCATTTATTATTAAATAATTGCTTTTATTATAAACATACTTAACTTGGTCAACTTATTTAACACTTTTATCATGCCGTAAATTTAGCTATCTGAACATTATGATCTTTCAAGCTCAATGTCCCCTCCTAGTAATTTTTTAACTTGAAACACTGCCGTCTTTAATAGGGAGCGTTTATGATAACCATGCCTCGTTTTTTTAATGTTTTTTGAACCGCATACCTTCTGGTAACTGATTGTTAAATTACGCGGATGACCTCGTCCCAAAAAGTTGTTCCTTTTTTGGGTAGCATAAATGAAACAGCGCGTTTAATACGAACGGTTTCGTAATATTACCTGCTGTCGTAAACACCATAGGCTAATATTTCATTGATTATTCAGCGAGTATGTTTAAGTAAGCTAGGTTACGCTTCACCGTCAGTTGCATTTGATGCACTTCACTCAACAGCAATGATTTCATGCATATTTATATCTATCACTAAATGTAACTTGTCAGACTCGCCGTTTCCATTAGTACAATGCTTCTTACTTTTCGTTTTTCTGCACCGTAGACTTTGAGCCTTGCAAAACCAATGGCTAAGTGGTGTATGCTTCCGTTAGTCTTCGTCTTGAGCGTGACGTTAACCGTTTTGACGCGTTTGTTCATGAATAAATAGTGAAAGCATGATAATGGCAATTGAGCAAATTTAAAAAAATTAATTAATTTTGCAGACTTCTCAATGGCATTAAAATACGCATTTAACCATGCAGACCATTATAACGGCTAAGTCACTAAATAAACGAAGTCTCCCATGATTCCTCTGCTTAGTTTAATTTCATAGCTGAATAGCTGCTTCATTAATCCAAAATGTGAGTGAGTCATAATTGGTTAAAATTTAATTATACTATTTTCAGTTAGTTGTTTTGTAGCGAAAATTGTTTATAAACCTGAATATTTCAGTTAGTCTCACTGTTTAAAATGCTGATTAAAAATTTCGTTCCCTGATTTAGGAAATAAAATCGGTTACCATAAACAAATGCCTCCTAGCAGAGACAGCAATGGTTTGAGTTGCAAAACTACTGGTAGGGACATCAGTCTAAAAAATAATTTCAATTGATCAGCTCCATATGGATATCGATGTAGCAGAATATCATTGAAGTAATTTCGTTAAAAATACAGTATTTACTCTAAATATTGATTCATTACTTTTCTTCTTATAACCCAATTTTCAACCTAACAAAGTAACTATGACAGGTGATAGATTGTAAGTGAACAATCCATAAGTAACGTTACTGCTAGAGTTAATATTGTTTACTAATAAAAATAATACATACTTAAATTATAGTCATAATCATCACAATAAAACAGTAAGTATGTGATGCTAAGTTCGCTTTAATGAATATAAAACCATATTTAGTAGTGAACTATTTTAATTATTTTGACCTACGCCAAACACCCTATATTCAGTTTGAGACTGGGCGCTATTTCATAGAGTGATCGCTCAGCTAACATTCCACTTACAATGTTATGATTGTGCTGTGCGCACATCCTGAACCAAATATTAGGTACTTAGATGGGAAGAATATTTCATGCTTGGGTGATTGTGCCAATCCTTGTCATTCGCGTTTCTGCGCATGCGGATGGGCTTGATGTTCAAAAGTTCAAATTTAGCCAATACGTCTCATATCAACAGACTATAATAAATAATAACAGCCCTATATTTGAACTATTGTCCATTCCTTCATTCCGTGCAATCAACGTTAGTCAACCTTATCAAACGCTTGCAAAACTTTATAATATTGCCCCTCAGGCACAGCAAGAACTTGAAAATCTCACCCATCAAATCGCTCATCACGTTAACGGTACAGTTCATTCCTCCGGTTTGAAAGAGAAAACGCGCGCAGAAGAAAAAATAGTTGGAGAACTTGCTGGAGACGCGTCTAAATTAACGGATATTGCCCGTATAACAGTGGAAGTCGATTCCGTTGAAGGACTAATAAGAGTGTACACCGAACTTACAGCTGCGGCGCGCACTCAAGAAGTTATAAATCGATTTCAATTACCAAAACCGTCAGGTTACCGTGACTTAAAAGTACTGCTGATGCTACCAGAATCTCAATTCATTGTCGAGGTTCAACTTCATTTAAAAGGCATCTTTGAGATTAAGAACGGTCAAGAACATAATATTTATCGCGAAATACAAATCATTGAACGCAATGCTGCTCTTCAAGACCGAATATTAAGTGAACATGAATTTGCTAGAATTGAGCATCTTCGTCAGCAATCTCGAGCACTGTATGACAATGCTTGGCAACATTATCAACTTATGAACATTGAAGTATAAAGGAAGGCTTCAATAAAGTAATAAAGCCCCTCAGGGATTACAATGACTAAATTGGCTAACTTATGCAATAATAAAAGTAGTAAATAAACTGATAAGCTAAGTATACCTAAAACAAGACTAGTCATCTAATAGTTCATTATATTGGAATTTGCTATCTAAATTTGAGTTAGGAAACAAAACTATGAAGCTTATTCATAGACCTGAGTATTGAAGGAAGCCTAGCTGTTTAGAGTGTTGATTGAAAATTTAATTTCATAATTTAGAAAATAAAACTGATTATCATAAACGGTTCCTAGCAGAGGCAGCACAGTTTGAGTCAAAAAACTACTCGGCAGGACAATTAATCGAAGCGATCACACAACTTAAGTTAGCGAAACCTACGCAATGATCAACGCGTTAAATAAGCTAATAAAACTAGGTGCACTTAACACGAAAGCGATTGTCTCTAGTGAATCATGCTTGAATTTGTCATTTAGACTTGAATTAGGAAACAAAGCCGACGGGAACAAGGAATAAAAAAGTCACCAGTTCTTAAGTTCATAGTATTATACATTGTAAGACTCTGGGTTATCTGATGGTACTGGCTTAAGCTGTGAGCTTTTAATAAACACGTGCTATACTCACAATACATTCATCATTTTTAAAAACTCATTTATTTTTTGTATTCATTCAACCATTGCTTAAGCACACCGAGATCATGGCTATAACTTGCTTGAATCTCATCGACCCAATCCGTAATGTTTTCCCACCATGCAGGAAGATCCGGAGATTGAGCCTTTTGAGCCACTTTCTGAATGTGTTTCAAACCAATAGAACATGCAGCACTTTTTATCTGGTGTGCCTTACTAGCAATACTTCTCTGATCTTTAGCTATCACATTGCTACCAAGAATTTGCAAGTATTCAGGCATCAACTTTTCAAACATAATAATGCTCTTATATACAGGTACAGGACCTACTATATCGACATAAGAACTCAACATTTCAAGATCCAATAATGTTGCATACAAATTATTGTTCAGTCGCTTTTGCCCAAGGACTACCGTCTGCTCTTTACTAAAATGACATTGCATAACTAAACGTTCAATAACGTCAACCACTGCGCTTACACTAATAGGTTTACTGATGGCATCGTCCATGCCTCTAGCAATATATTCTGTTTTATCTTTAATAACATTAGCGGTAAGAGCCACCAGAGGAGGTAATGATACATTACCATCACGCAATACCTTCACGATATCAAACCCTGTCATATCAGGAAGCTGAATGTCTAATAATAAAAGATCAAAATACGTAGTTGGGAGAATTTCCAGTGCTTTTTTTCCACATCGCGCAACAATCACCGTATGACCAAGGCCTTCCAGCAGATCTACCGTCACTGTAATGTTAAGTTCGATATCCTCAACAAGTAAGATTTTCAGTGGTATTTGCTCGACAATAATTATTCCTATATCTTTAGAAGGTTCAGACAAAGGCACACCCAAGGTAACGGTAAACGTACTCCCTTCACCAACTTTGCTATCTACAACAATATCGCCTCCCATCAAACGAGCAAGCTTTCTCGATACTGCCAATCCAATTCCCGTCCCTACTGCATGCAGGTTATTTTCTTCTTGCTGCACTTGATAGTACATCGCGAAGATCTTATTCTGTTCTTCAAGTGGAATGCCAATGCCACTGTCTCCCACATCAAATTGTAAGTGTGCGATATTATCCTTAACATTACACCTCGCCACAACGTTCACGATTCCTTGCTTAGTGAACTTCACGGCGTTACCCACTAAATTCCACAATATTTGACGAAGGCGCGTGGCATCAAGCATTACCGATGGAGGAAATAATGTGATTTTGTCTAGCGAAAAGCGAAGACCTTGCTGCTCAGCCATTAATCCGCTAATATTTTCAATTTCTGTCATAAAATCAAGTAAATCTATTGGTTGGGAAACCAACTCTAACTTACTACGATCATACTTATCTAAATCAATGATATCATTAAATATATTACCTAATGTAATAGCACTAACATGTATGGTACGTAAATAATCTGACTGCTCACAGGATAAACGAGTATCCAGCAACATACGACTCAAACCAACAATGCCATTTAGTGGCGTTCGCAATTCGTGGCTAATCGTGGAAATAAATGCTATTTTATCCTGATTCACTTTTTCTAGCTCATCTTGATAACGCTTACGTTCCGTTATTTCCCGACCAAATCCAACCAACCCCAATCGGAAACCATCTTGAGAGTAAAACGGTAGCTTTCGTAGTTCAAAATAGGCCTTCTGCCCGTCACTGTATATGAGCCATTGCTCATATGTAAGTGACACATTATTATCAAACACTTGTTGATCTGTTTCAACCACTTTACTGGCAATGTCTTTGCTATAAATATCCCAAGGCGTCAAACCAACGAGCTCACTCTCTCTTTTACCCGTTAAGTCTTCCATTGCTTTATTGCACCCTGAAAATTTACCTTTTTCATTACGGTAATAAATCAAGTCAGGTGACGCATCAATAAACGATCGAAGCAATGCTGTTTGCTCAGCTAATTCTAATTGTGCTTTTTCACGCCGATGTACTTCCTTTTTTAAAGAAAGTATCGCTGCTTTGCGCGCTACTTCTGCTCGTTTACGCTCCTCAATTTCTTGATTGAGCTGCTCAACATTATACGTCAGCTGACGATTTAACTCCATATCACGAAAGCGCATCTCTTCGAGCTTTTCAATAAATGTAGTAAGGTGCTGTCGTGATTTTTCAAGCTGATCAACAACGACAGACAGAAAATAGACAGCCCAAGGTGTGATAAGAAGACCGAAAATGACAAAACGAAGAATATCGTTATCATGAACACTACCATTAAGTACTAATGTAATAGTGACTTGCACTACAACAGCAAGCGCTATAAGCGCTAGGGCCAATAACATACTAAATCGAACAATGCCAAGTTTAACCAAAAGATTAACGTAGTATTGTGCCAAAAGTTTAATTTGCTTCATTGAACTTCCTAATCAACAGTGTAGAAGCAACATCACAGCGAGCGACATGAATAATCAAAAAAGGCATTCAAATACTGCAGATGTATCAATTTATTCACTGATTAGATTATGATTCTGTAGAAGTAATACCATTTGGCCATGCATGCTTTGCTAGATTATGTATTCAATAAGTTCATTATGATTTAAAAGTCAGACTCATATTCAATGAATTTACCAATGATTTTGTCATACGCTTCCGTTGACTTTTAATATCTGATCGTTTGTTTATGGTATCATTTCAAATAAATGTGAAGGATCAAGTTCTCCCTCTTAATGCATTACGTATAGAGCTTACCAACAATATCTTTGTTCTCAGGGAGAAATATTATATACATTAAAACTCTCTATACACCATAACGTCATTTTGAATCTGGATAATTCATTGAAAAATATATTAAGTATTTTTCTCATTACAAGCTTTGTTTTTCATTAAAGCTCAAGTAGCAAATTCCACATAATGCACGATTAAACAAGCGCTTTCATTTTAGGCATGCCTAACTCTGTTAGCTTATTTAACGTTTTTATCATTGCGTAGATTTCACTAATCTGGGCATTGTGATCCCTGAAGCCCAATATCTCTCCAAATCGTTTTTCACTCAAAACATTACCGTCTCTGATAGAGAACGTTTATGGTAACCATACCTCATTATTTTTCAATGCTGATTGAAACTGTATAATTTTTGATAACTAACCGCTAAATTAAACGGGTGATCTCGTTCCTAAAAAATTATTCCTTCTTTTGGTGAGATCAATGACTAAATTTTAGATGGACCCTTTCGTCTTCATCTTGGATGAATTTTATTTCCTAAATCAAAAAGCTTGACTATTAATCTATGCTTTAAATAGCTAGGTTCATTTAAATATTCAAGCCTATGACATTTTTTATCTGAACTCACATTAAAAAATAAAGCTAAACTATTATTACTGTTAGGCTAAAGTCATTAAAACTAGTAATAAACGGAGATAACAACAAGATAAAAAACCACTCTTCACTTTCATTGACTGAATGAGGATTATGTAGTTAGATAATTAATACATCGAGTACTTTATATTGGCAAATGAGGCTAAGACTAAGAAAAGGATTAAAGGGGTCTTTACCAAGGTTAGAGAAGCATTCAAATTCAGCATGGACACTAGCATAAGCAATATTAATAAGCTCAGCTTCGCGTTCAATCAACCAAACCAAACTTGCATCAAAAAATAAGAAAATACAGCTAGCATAGGCATTTAATCTTTTCGTAGCATTAACTCATCGACTATCAGTCATGGGAAATCGTATAAGCATAGCAATATTTTATGGTCATCGCTTCACGCGTGTCACCAACCAAAGTTTTAAACAACTGCTTCACATCACTTGAATAAATAAAATTATATCCTATATTCTGCAATTTAGTTGACATTAATACCATCGTTTTAGCCTTCTAGTTTTGTGTGGAACCTCTCTGAACTTTGCATTGTATGTTTCACCCATAAAAAGGCATTGCAATTGTCACAAATTCTTTCATTGCACATCTATAAACATTGCGCTTAAATGACACCACTTGCCTTACAGGATACCAATAACTCACCCAGCGCCAACCATCGAATTCAGGTATACTTCCACGCTGCACATTCACTTTAGACTCGACACATTCCAATTTCAACAAAAACCATTTTTGTTTTTGTCCAATACACACTGATTTTGCATTCCACCGAACTAAACGTTTTGGTAACTTATAATGTAACCAATAACGGCTTATCGCCATAATTCGCACATCTTTTTCAGACAGTCCAACTTCTTCATATAGCTCACGAAACATGGCTTGTTCAGAAGTTTCTCCGTCATCAATACCACCTTGAGGAAACTGCCAAAAGTGTTGTCCGCATCGACGAGCCCAGAGGACCTGACCGTAGATATTACAGATAATAATCCCTACATTAGGCCGGTAGCCATCGCCATCTATCACTGGACAACCTCAAATATAAATATCTATTAATAGTTATTTAATCACACTATACGAACAGTGGTAAATAAACATTACGTATGAAATCACACGCATGTTTATTCGCTAATTTTGTAGACAAACTTGTGCAGACTTACCTTTCACATAGTTTATTTCATCCCAACTAAACTAATTTGAACATGTAGGATTAAACACCTGAAACATCTGATGTATTCGGACGCTAATGAGTGGTTTTATTTTTTAATCCGTATTCAACGCAACAAGTCATAGTTAACTATTAGATGAGAGCTTTCATTTCAAGCATACTGAGCACTCTTAACGTCTTTAACGCTTTTATCATGGCTTCAGTATCACGAATCTAAATATTATAACCTCTTCGGCTCTATGTCCTCCAAGCAGTTTTTTGACTCGGAACATTGCCGTCTCTGATAGGGAACGTTTATGGTTACCATACTTAGCTCCCCCCAAAGTTACTCCTTTTCTTGACAAATCAAATGGAACTGCTCATTTAACACAAACAGTTTCGTAACATGGTTTAATGTCGCACATACCACGACCTGATATATTATGGATTACTCAGCGGATTTATCCGAGTCCATTAAATAGCACTTCATCGTCAGTCACATTGGATGCACTAAACTCAGCAGCAATAATTTCATATATATTTATATTTACCGCTAAATATAACTTGTGTGAAATTTTTCGTTCCCCATCAGTGCCAAGCTTTTTTACTTTTCGTTCTCCGGCACCGTAGACTTCTAAACCCGTAGAATCAATAGCTCAGTGTTGAATGGTTCTTTTAGTCTTCGTCTTAAATGCAAGAAGAATCGTTTTAATTCGTTTACTAGCGCACAAATAATGATGGCATGACAACGGCAGTTGAGCAAGTTTGAAAATGGAAGTAATGAATCCTTGTGGCTCTATTGCCTAATTCGAGTTCAAATAGCAAATCCCAACACCATGAACGATTAAGCAATCGCTTTTGTTTTAGGCTGACCGGACTAAGTATGCCTACAGTCAATACAATTGTTTAATGATGAATTATGTTAAAATTTATTATTTTAACTTGCATTAGGAAACAAAGTCACTTTTGTGCATAATGAATATCCAATTTATAAAAAAATTTAACTGAACATGGATTTAGTATTTATTGAACAACTTGAAGTTATTACCACTATAGGTGCTTATAGCTGGGAGCAGCACATCAAACAAAAACTTATGTTTGATATCGAACTAGCCCATGACAATAAGCCTGCTGCAGCAAGTGATAATGTAGGTTTTACGCTAAACTATGCTGCTGTTAGTGAGGCAGTGATTCAGCATATTGAGCAGGGACATTTCTTGTTAGTTGAACGTGTTGCAGAAGAAGTTGCATTTTTGATTCAAACGCAATTTTCAGTGCCTTGGATCCGTGTAAGGGTCAGCAAACCGGGTGCAGTACCACAAGCTCGCACCGTAGGTGTGACAATTGAACGAGGTACAAGATAGCACTAGGAATAGAGACGCAGGTATTGGTAATCGTAGGATACAATGTTGACCACAAATACTATATTTTTTACAGGGCTTGCCGCACTGAGCATGCTTAATCCGCATTGTCATTGTTCTCAGATTTTTGAAGCTGTACTGCTGATTTTTGGTGGCCCTAATTTTTATAACCTTGTCATTGAGCATCATACCAAACTGACGTTTGAAGGAAGTAAAGTTATACTGCGCAAAATAAAGCCGCAATGTGGAAGTGAACCTAAAAGAGTAAGGTGTCGTGATCGTACGTTAGATATTGATCTGCTGACGTATGGTGATGCAATGCGCTCATAAGGTTCAAAGTTTCCGTGAAAAGATATGTATAAATTTGCTTTCACAGGCGATCAGCCGTTATGGCCGGTTACTAATTTCTCCATGTCGTGATTTTTTTAACGCTATAAGTGATTATTTATGAGCATATTTGAAGCCTCTATGCTGGCTTTAATTCAGGGGCTAACAGAATTCCTTCCTGTTTCTAGCTCCGCACACCTTATTCTCCCTTCAATAATTTTAGGGTGGCAAGATCAAGGCATTGCATTCGATGTAGCTGTGCACATGGGTACACTCTTTGCGGTTGTTAGCTACCTTCGTAAGGAAGTTACACAGCTATTGGGGGCTTTTTTTCGTTCAATTTTTAAAGATGAACGCTCCGCTGATGCTACTTTGGCATGGATGATTGTGCTGGCTACCATTCCGACCTGTATCTTCGGTTTATTTATGAAAGATATAATCGAAGTCTATTTACGCTCTGTGTGGGTAATTACAGTGACCTGTGTTATTTTTGGTTTATTACTATGGTGGGTGGACAGCAACGCGAAATGCAACATTGACGAATACAAAACCACACCAAAGTCGGCATTATTAATTGGTTTGTGGCAAGCTCTAGCGATGATTCCTGGTACGTCTCGCTCTGGAGCAACCATAACCATGGCTTTGTATCTAGGGTATACTCGTGAAGCAGCTGCACGTTTCTCATTCCTGATATCGATTCCTCTTATCACCATTGCAGGTTGTTACCTCGGCCTTGGCTTAGCAAATAGTGATGTTCCTGTGATGTGGGAGCCAATCTTTGTGGGCGTCCTTGTTTCATTCGTGTGTGCGTATATTTGCATTCACTGGTTCTTGCAGATCGTGATGACGATGGGTATGAAGCCGTTCATTATTTACCGTATTTTGCTAGGCGTTAGCTTAGCGGTATTTTTGATGATACGATAACTAAAGAGAACTTTATGTCTCCAATCATCAATGATACAATCTGAAGAGTCAAGTGCATTTGCATACTTAGGTCTCTGTGTAAACTTGAATACAAAATAACTAACTGGAAGTAGTATAATCAATTGTAGTTCACTGACATTCTGAATTGTTGAAAAAGCCAATTAGCTATGGAATTGGATCAAACAGGATAATCGTGAAAAACTTTTTTATTTAATGACTTAGCCATTACGATGACTTTCATGGTTAAACGCGTATTTTCAACGCCATTAAGAGGTCTGCAAAAATTCATTAATTCTATTTTTTAAATTTGTTCAGCTGCCATTATCATTCCCTCACTATTTATACGTTAGCAAACAAAAACAGTTAACGTTGAGTTCAAAACGAAGATTCCAGTAACTATCCAACACTTAACTATTGGTTTTATTGAGCTAAAAGTTACGGTGAAGACGAGTGAAAAGTAAAAAGCATAGCATTAGCAGCAACTGGTTAGTCTGACTCAAATTACATTTCGCAACAGATATAGATACGCATAAACTCACTTTTGCTGAATCAAGTGTAACTGACGGTAAAATGCTACCTAATTTGCTCCAATAAACCTACTGAAAAACCCATAAAATATCAAGCTATGGTGCCTACGACCCCAAAAAATATTACGCAACCTTCGTATTAAATGAATGGTTCAAATCAACATTAGAAAACGAGGTGTGGTTACCATAAACGTTTCCTATCAGAGACAGCAATGTTGCGAGTCAAAAAACTATTCGGAGGAACATTGAGCTTAAGAGATTACAATGCTCAGATTAGCAAAATTTACGCCATGGTAAAAACGTTAAATAAGCTGACAGAACTAAGCATGCCTAAAATACAAAAAATTATGCAACCAACTATCACTGGGGTTTGAATACCCCAATCACTCGTGTGTCAGGATCTTCAGAAATATGCTCCACTTTCTCTTCCGTAAGCGGTGATCTGCGGTTCAAATACCCGCATTTAATGCAATCGATGACTTTCACATGGGGGTCTTTCCACCAACGCAGCGTATCACTTCCTTGACACAATGGGCAGATAGCACCCGCAATAAAATATTTCTTGCTCATGTTCTCCCCCCCTATAACTCTTAAGTCACACCAAACGGTGTTTATTCTCGATTCCAACTTTTGTGACGTTCGGTGTCCCCTTTCATCTCAAGGTCAAACAATTCCTCAAGCTCCAAACGGGCTTCTTTAGTTCGTGACGAAGCTGATACATCCTCACTGTGATGGGGTTGCATCTCATGCAATCGCGTCTCATCCAATTTTTTAAAAAAGGTCTCAGCACGTTTTGCTTTATATGGGTGCATACCCAAGGCAATTAATGTCTGCTTACCCAAGTCCAGTGCACTTAAAAAAGTTTCTCTCGCGAATCCATCCACATTGTGACCTAGCAGTTGATTAGCTTCAACACGACTTCGGGCTCGTGCAAACACCTGTAAATTTGGAAAATACTGTTGGCAAAGCTCAACAATTTCAATTACTTCTTCAGGCGAATCAGTACACACAACAATCACTTCCGCCGTTTCTGCTCCTGCCGCTCGCAACAAATCAAGCTGAGTAGCATCTCCATAATACACTTTGTAGCCAAACTTACGAAGCAGTGCAATTTGAGAAGGATCGCGTTCCAGGATCGTTAGTTTAATTTTGTTAGCAAACAATAAGCGTCCAACCATTTGTCCGAAACGACCAAAACCTGTTATAATAACACGTCCACATTCTTGATCAAATATCTGATTTGCAGGTTCTGCAATATCAGCATTAAAAGTACGTACAAACCAAATTTTTTGCAGCGTTAAAATAATAGGTGTGGTCATCATCGACAAACTCACTATTACCAGCAAAAAAGCATTTAGTGACGGATTAAGTAATCCTTCTCCTCGCGCAGCGGTAAAAAGAACAAACGCGAATTCACCACCTTGGCTAAGCAATATAGCCACTTGACTGCGTGATCTTTCGCTACCGCCAAACGCCCTCATTAAGCCATAAATAATCATAAATTTTATGCCAATGAGTGCCATGACAGCACCAAAAATTTCAAAAAAATATTTGAACAACAGACCCATATTAACTGCCATGCCCACGGCAATAAAGAACAATCCAAGCAATAGTCCTTTGAACGGCTCAATCGCAATTTCTAACTCGTGACGATATTCGCTTTCAGCAAGCAGCACACCAGCAAGAAATGTTCCTAGCGCCATAGACAGCCCGAGCGCTTGCATGCCTAGTGCAATGCCAATGACCAACAATAAAGCAGCGACGGTAAACATTTCTTTGACGCGACTAGTCACGACCCAACGAAGTAAAGGACGCAATAAATAGTGACCACCGATAAGCAATGCGGCAACAGCACCAAGCATAATACCCACGTCGATCCAACTACCTTCAGCTCCACCAACTAATGCAGGCAAGGTAGCAAGCATTGGGATCACGGCAATGTCTTGAAATAATAGAATAGCAAACGCCGATTGCCCGGCTTCACTACGCATAAGGCGTTGTTCTTCAATGATCCGCATTGCAATCGCTGTTGAAGAAAGTGTAAACCCCATACCTACGACTAAAGCATCAATGCGGCCAATACCAAAGGCCATCACCACACTACCAATCACCACACAACTGATAAATACCTGACTGCCACCAAGTCCCAAAATGGGTCTGCGCATTTGTAATAATTTTTTAGGATTCAGTTCTAAACCGATCAAAAACAGAAGCAAAACAACACCTAACTCTGCAAAGTGTAAAATAGCTTCAACATCGCTGATAAGACCTAAGCCCCACGGTCCAATAATAATGCCTGCTATCAAATATCCCAGCACAGAACCAATACCTAGATGCTGCGCCAACGGTACAGCCATAACAGCAGCAGCAAGAAAAATAAGTGCATCCATCAGATAATTGTGCCCCATCACACCACCACCAGAACAGGATTACAAAGCCAATCGGCGTAATATGCAGCGTGCACAGAACGAGTATCATCCGTTACACGACGTGCCCAGTGGAGTATCAGAGGCTCAACCCAGCACATTTGACACAATAAAACAGTTAATTCAAAAGGCTGAAGCAACTCTTTCATACTGTATTTGTTATAGCCCGTTTGGCTGAAAGCCTTTGCTGCACCACCTGTAGTTACAATAAATCGACAAATTTTTCCTGCCAATGCACTACCACCCCCGTGAGCAAAACCCTTACCAAGCACTACATCAATCCATTCTTTTAATAAAGAGGGGCAGGAATACATTTGTAATGGGTGTTGAAATACAATTACATCATGAGAGAGAAGCAGTTCACGTTCATAGTGAACATCAATAATAAAATCCGGGTATGCAGCATAGAGATCATGTACTGTAACATCACTACATTGACGGGCAGATGCAATCAAAATCTTATTTGCTACCGACTCATGAGGGTCAGGGTGGGCAAACAGCACCAAAACTTTAGACCGGGAACATGTTGCCTTGTTGATTTCCATTTCGCAGCAATATCCTTTTTACCAAGTAAATGGTTCTTTTTATAATACCATTATGATGACATCTAATGCCTGTTTTGAGGTGCTTTCTGTTATATTTTTCTCATCAGGTAACTTTGTTTCCTCATTCAAGTTCAGATAGCAAATCCCAACATGATGAACATTTAAACAATGCTTTTATTTTAGCTATACCTAGCTCTGTCATATTATTCAACACTTTTACCATGCCGTGAATTCCGCTAATCCGAGCATTATGATTTCTTAAGCTTAATGTCCTTCCTAGTAGTTTTGTGATTCAAAATCATTGCCTCCTTTGATAGGTAACGTTTACGGTAGCTATACCTCCCTTTCTAATGCTAATTAGAACCGCATAACTGTTAGTAACTGACTGCTAAATTGCGAAGATAATTTCATTTTTAAAAATTTGCTGCTTTTCGTGGTAGCATGGGTGGAACCGCTCGTTTAATACAAACGGGTTCGTAATATTATCTGGTGTCGTAAGCGCCATAACTGATATTTCATTGATTTTTCAGCGAGTCTGTTGGAATAAGTTAGGTAGCACTTCACTATCAATCACATTTGATGCACTTAACTCAGCAAAATGATTTCATACGTATTGATATCTGCCTCTAAATATAACTTACGCCATACTCGTCGTTTTTCATGAGTACTATGCTTTTTTACTGTCCATTCTCCTTCATCATAAATTTTCAATCCCGTAGAATCAATGGCTAAGTGCTGGATATTCCCTTTATTCTTCGTCTAGAGCATGACATTAACCGTTTTAGCTTGCTTGCTAATACATGAACAATGAGGGTATGACATTGGCAGTTGATCAAGTCTGAAAATAGAATTAGTTAATCCTTGCTAACCTCTCAGTGGTATTGAAAAGACGCATTTAACCATGAGAGCCATCGTAATGGCTAAGTCGTTAAATAAACGAGGTCTCCCACAGATTACACGACTTAATTTGGTTCCATAGCTGAATGGCTGTTTCATCAATCCAAAATATTAATGAGTCACAATGAATTAAAGCTTGATTATACTGTTTCCAGTTGGTTATTTTGTAACGAACCTTTTTCATAAACTTAAATATTTAAGTGAGCTTAGCTGTTGAGAGCGTAGGTTAATAATTTAGCAAACAAAGCCGTTTTGAGTCAAAAGACTCCTCGGAGAAACATTAAGCCTAAGAGATGACAACGCCCAAGTTGGCTAACCTGCGCCACGATACAAGCGTTAAATAAGCCAACAGAATTAGGAAACAAAGCCTAAATGAAGTCCAAAGAAAAAATGATAGAAGAATTAATCAAACTTGCAGCTCAAATTGGGGAATTATTACAAGACGCGGGTGGAACAGTCACGACGGCAGAATCTTGTACCGGTGGTGGCATATCTTATTTCCTGACAGAAGTTGCGGGAAGTTCTGCTTGGTTTGATCGTGCCTTCGTGACATATAGCGATGATTCTAAACAAACATTAGTTGGCGTACAACAAGCAACTCTTGATGCGCATGGCGCGGTAAGTGAAGAAGTTGTAGCTGAGATGGCAAATGGCGCTTTAGCAGTTGCTAATGCTGATTATTCGCTGGCCGTTAGTGGTTTAGCGGGACCTACGGGAAAGAATGACGAGAAACCTATTGGTATAGTCTGTTTTGGCTGGGCAACAAAAGTAGAGGTTGTAACAGAAACGTGTTTATTTAATGGAGATAGACATATAATCCGCCTTAATACGATTATTCATAGTTTATGTCATCTGCAATCTTATCTTACGAGTCAAAAATAAGGACCATACTACACAAAAAATAAAAATTTTAAATAGAACTAAATACTGTGTAAATAAAAGCAGGCTTAGTTACCATTGATAAAACATTATTAAAATACATATTACTGCTGTTAAAAAACCAAATTAACAAAGAATACACGTGGTGATTATAGGTTAAATCAAAAACCACTCATCAAGGATCGATCATGTGTTTTGGCAATGATCACACCATGAACATTAAAACTGTATCTATAGGTTCTTCGTTTCTGGATGTAGCATTAAGGAAATTTAATTTCTTAATTCAAGTTCAGACAACATGTTCTATTCTAGCATGATTTATGATCATACAATCGCTTTCATGTTAGGCATACTTAGCTCAGTCAGCTTATTTGGCGCTTTTATCATGGCGTAGGCTTCACTAATCTGAGTATTCTCAGCACCTAGATTCAATACCCCCAGTGGTTTCTTAACTCAAAACATTGCCGTCTTTAATAAAAAACGTCTTTGGATA
Organism: Candidatus Enterovibrio altilux; assembly: GCF_002381345.1. Classification (GTDB taxonomy): domain Bacteria; phylum Pseudomonadota; class Gammaproteobacteria; order Enterobacterales; family Vibrionaceae; genus Enterovibrio; species Enterovibrio altilux. Next base: position 1,246,680 of record NZ_CP020660.1, on the reverse strand, counting down.
AGCTTCGCAACCAAACAATCAACAGAAAATAGTATAATCAAGCTTTAATTAATCATGACTCACTAACATTTTGGATTGACGAAACAGCCATTCAGCTATGGAATTAAACTAAGCAGAGTTATTTTGGGAGGCTTCATGTATTTAACGACTGAGCCATTACGACGGTCCCATAGTTAAGCGCATATTTTCAATCCCGTTACCTGGCCTATAAGGACTCATTAATGCCATCTATAAATTTGCTCAACTGTCGTTGTCATACCCATACCCTGACTGTTCATGCATTAGCAAACGGTTAACATTACGTTCAAGACGAAGACTGAAGGAACCATTTAACGATAGATATAAATACACATGCAATTATTGCTGTTGAGTTAACTTAATCAAACGTGACTGACAGTGCAGTGCTACCTAACTTACTCCAACAGACCGCTGCAAAATCAATGCATATCAGGCGATAGCGTTTACAGTACCAGACAATGTCACAAAGCCATTCGGATTAAACGAGCGGTCCCACTCATCCCACTCAGAAAAAAATAACTTTTGGATAATGAGATTATCCGCATAGTTTAGCAGTTATTTGCCAGAAGTTATGCTGTTCAAATTGGCATTAGGAAACGAGGTATTAATACCATACATATTCCCTATCATAGACGGCAGCAGTTCGAGTCAAAAAGCTACTCGGAGAGACTTTAAACCTCAGGGATCACAATGCTCAGATTAGAGAAACTTACGCCATGATAAAAGCGTTAAATAAACTAATAAGATTAAGTATATCTCAAACTAAAGTGATCGTCTACTAGCTAATCATGTTGAAATTTGCTCTCTGACGCAAATTAAAAAACAAAACTACGATTACGGTTACGATTACGATGACTTTACGTTTCTTTATGACAAAATAAATTTCAAAATTTTCCAAAAAATTTAAGAGGACTAGTAAAAGGTCTAATAATATTTTCATGCTTTATCAAGATCTGAGAACGTTAACACTAGAATAAAGCCTGATGTTGTAGATGAAATCAGTCTCTGGTGACAACGTATTCAATGCATGGGAATCACTGACGAGAAAAACAGCTACGGCAACCAAAATTAGTCCAAAGCTACAGCATTTTTTTGAAAAAAGCAGACATAGTGCTAACATACACAACATCTCCAGCGTATCATCTGGGCACAGGAAACAACTTTAGTTTGACTACCGCAAATTTCAATGCAGGCTACTACATGCAAGTCGAAGTGGCAACCAAAGTAAAAGACTCAACAAACCAAACTTTAGCTGGTGAATACATGCGATTTATTTTGAGTGATGAATTCCAGGACCTAATCTCAACTAGGGACTGGATGTATCCAGTTACTAATATTAAATTATTTGATAATTTTAATATTTTATCTATGCAAGTCAATAGCTGGCTAGGGACACCAAAAATATGGCAGATAAGAGTCGCCATTAGATCCTAGAATGGCAATTATCCCTAGTGAACAAATTTTATGCTAAACTCATCTAAAATATGGCCAGGTATAGTTTCGGCGGTGTTGATAGCGGTGCTAATTAACGCCGCTCTGTTTTTTTTGCTCGCACAATCGCGATCTTTGAATATCGCATCCTTATGGCAAGATCCTTATCTTCAGTATGTCACCGCATTCAGCTTAAAACAGGCTTTTTTTTCAACATTGCTCTCGGTCGGTTTAGCTATACCGGTTGCTCATGCTTTGTCTCGACGTCGCTTTGCAGGTAAGGAACTACTACTTAAACTGTTCTCTATGACTTTGGTGTTACCTGTTCTTGTAGGTGTATTTGGCATCCTTTCTATCTATGGAAAAAGTGGCTTACTTTCCGATATACTTCTAATATTTGGCTTAAAATGGAATATTAATATTTATGGGTTATCTGGAATTTTACTTGCACATGTTTTCTTTAACTTACCTTTTGCCACCCAACTATTAGTACAAGCTTTGAATCAGATTCCATGTGATCAACGCCGACTGGCGTATCAACTTGGTCTACAAGGCTGGCACCAATTTAGATTAATAGAATGGCCATATTTGCGTTTACAGTTATTCCATGCTACTGGTTTAGTTTTTATTCTATGCTTTACCAGCTTTGCAACAGTAATGGCTTTAGGTGGCGGTCCAAGTGCAACCACGATTGAGCTTGCAATCTATCACGCTATTCGTTTTGATTTCGATTTACAAACGGGTGCACTTTTAGCACTCTGGCAATTACTGCTTTGTGGTACTTTTCATCTTATCGTACAATGCGCCACCAAACCCATTGCAATACAGGGCAAAGATATTAATATCATCTTACCTCCGAGGTTAGATAGCTTTGGTGAAAAAATGTGGAATTATTTTTGGATTGGCGCAGCTGTGTTGTTGGTTATTCCCCCATTGGCCATGATTATTATAAGTGGCGTAAACTCAAGTGCTCTGTCGATACTTAAACAATCAGCAATTTGGAATGCCACTATAACTTCACTGATGTTAGCAACATGTTCAGCCATAAGCGCATTATCACTTGGCACAACTATAATACTTACCAGTAGATCTTGGCGGCTGTTGGGTAAATCAATACGCGCCAACGGCATAGAAATCATAGCATCCCTTGTGCTGGTTGTACCAGGCAGCGTGCTTAGTACTGGACTTTTCCTGATGCTACGCAGCTATATTGATGTGTTCAATTCTGCTTTTTGGTTAATACTTACCGTTAACACCATGATGGCATTGCCCTATGTAGTTAAAATATTGAGCCAACCTGCGTATCAACTTGCTCAGCAATACCATGGTCTCTGTTGTAGCTTAGGGCTTAAAGGCCTCAATCAATTAAGACTTATCGAATGGCAAGCATTGAGAGCCCCCATTGCACGGGCACTTGCCATCAGCTTTGTACTTTCTACCGGCGATCTTGGTGCTATCGCTTTAGTTGGCAGTAAAGACTTCGAAACACTACCTTTATATCTATTTCGCCTGATGGGCAGTTATCAAATGGATGCAGCAGCAGCAGTCTCTCTGATCTTATTCACTGTTAGCTTAGGCTGTTATGCACTCATAGAAAAAATTACCACATGGAAATCATATGCTTAACGTCAGTGCATTATCATACCAATATCAGGCAGAAACATTATCATTTTCTTTCTCACTTTCATCAGGCTCGGTCACCGCAATTTTAGGGCCAAGCGGCGCTGGTAAAAGTACCTTGCTTGCGCTGTTGTGCGGACTCCTCACACCAAGTGATGGTAAGGTATTGTTTGACGATCAAGAATTTACTAGAATGCCAGCACACGAACGTCCTCTCTCAATATTATTCCAAGAGCATAACTTATTCAGTCACTTAACTGCTTTTAATAATATTGCACTCGGTATTGATCCGACTCTATCTCTAACAGACCACCAAGAATTAACCGTACAACAAACTGCAAAAAATATAGGTATTGAAACCTATCTGAATCGTCTCCCGGGTCAATTGTCTGGTGGGCAAAAGCAACAAGTCGCACTTGCTCGTTGTTTTGTGCGTTATCGCCCACTTTTACTTTTGGATGAACCTTTCTCCGCCCTAGATCCAGCACTACGTCACAATATGCTCAAGCAAGTGAAGGCACTAACTCAGCAATACAGCACCACCATTTTAATGGTGACGCATCACCCTGAAGACGCAAAAGCCATTGCTGACACTGTACTGTTTATTGATAAAGGTAAAGTAGCTTATCAGACCGACATTTCAGCCTTGGACGATCTTTGTTTCCTAAATGAGAGAACAATCATTAATCTATGCTCTAAACAGCTAAGTTTTAACTTTGTTTCCTAATGCGAACTCAGATAAAAAATTTCAACATAATGAACTATGGCAGCAAACCAAACAGAGCAATAGGGGGGGAGATTTCATTTATTTAGTAACTTCTCCATTGCGAAGATTCCCATAGTTAAACTTCTGCTCTTAATGCTGTTGAGAAGCCTGCCTAGATTCATGAATTTTGCTTTCAAGTTTGCTCCACGGCTGTTATCATGCGTGTATTAGCAAACGCACCAAAAAATTAACATCGTGTTCAAGACGTAAATTAAATGAACCATCCTGCACTTAGCTATTGATGCGACTCATTTGGAAGCCTATAGTAAGATAGAATAACAAGCAAAAAAAACATTGTACTGACAGTAAAAATAGAGTTTAGTATAAGTTGCATTTAGTAGTAGGTATAAATACGCATGCAATCATTTTTAACAAACAGTTCCACTCATCTCACCAAAGAAATACGCGGCTTTTGGGGAAACAAGATTATAGAATTCAAATCAGCATTGGGAAACGAAATATAATTACCATAAACGTTTTCTATCAGAGACACTAACCTTTCGAGTCAAAAACTACTTGGAGGAATATTGAGTTTAAGGTATTATAATCCCCAAGTTAGTCTTTCATTTCCTAAATAATAAAATTAAAGTATTAATCTACGCTCTAAATAGTTAAGTTCACTTAAATATTTCAGTCTCTTTACAAACTTCGTTACAAAGTAACCAACTTGAAGCAGTATAATCAAATTTTAATTAATCGTGACTCCCTAACATTCTGGATTAATAGAGAAGGCATCCAGCTATGGAGACAAACTAAGCAGAGTAGTCATAGGGGACCTCGTTTATTTAGCACCTTAGCCATTACAATAGCTTTCATGCTCAAACACATATTTTCAATACCATTAAGAAGTTTGCAAGGATTCATTCATTTTATTTTGAAACTTGCTCAACTTCTATTATTATACCCTCACTATTCATGCATTAGCAAGCGTACCAAAACAGCGAACGTTGTACTCGAAACGAAGACTAAAGGAACAACTCAGTACTTAGCCATTAATTCTACGGGGCTAAAAATCACGATGAAAAATAACAAATAAAAAAAGCACAGTACTGACGATAAGCGTTGAGTCTGGTGCAAGTCACATTTAGCGGTAGACATTGATACACATGCAATAATTGCTCTTGGATTGAGTTCATCAAATGTGACTAGCAGTGAAGTGTTACCTAATTTACTCAAACAGACCCGACAAAGAATCAATGCAATATCAGGCTATAGTATTTACGACACTAAACACTGTTACAAAACTGTTTCTATTAAACGAATGGTTTCACTCATCCCACCAAAAAGGAGCAACTTTTGGGGCACGCGGTCATACGCGTAATTCAGAGGTCAGTTACCAGCAATTATACGGTTCATGTCAGCATAAAGAAACGAAGTATGGTTACCATAACTGTTCCCTATCAGAGACGGCAATCTTTCAAGTAAAAAACTACTCGAAAGGACATTGAACCTGAGGGCTCATAAAGCCAAGATTAGCGAGACCTACGCCATAATAAAAGAGTTAAATAACATAGTCAGTTAAGTATACATAAAACGCACGCGATTATCTAATAGTGTATCATATTGGGATTTGCTATCTAAACTCGAAGGAGGAAACAAAGCCCATTCTCAATAAAAGTGAGCATATTTTTTGAATATAAATGAAATTAAACGACAGCTTCAATTACTTGCAGGTCTGATATCAATGTTATTACTCACCGCTTGTGAGTGGCATTACGACAACAGAACTAAGCTTGAGCAAATCCGCGATAGCGGTGTCTTACGGGTGGGTACGCTTAACAATCAATTATCTTATTACATCGGTTTTGATGGCCCAACCGGATTCGACTTTGAACTTGCTACCCGGTTTGCCGATAGCCTCGGTGTAAAACTTGAAATGCAGCCAGCTTATACATTATCCGATCTTTTCCCTACACTTGAACGAGGGGATGTCGATATTATTGCAGCGAGTTTAACCATTACTGAAAATAGGATGGAGCACTTTCGTCCAGGTCCTGCATACTACTTTGTCAGTCAACAACTGGTGTATAAAAATGGTCATTGGCGTCCTCGTAACCTTACCGAACTAAATAAAGATGGAGCACGCATTGCCGTCGTTGAAGGTTCAAGCCACGCCATAACTTTGGAAAATATTCAACATGAATTCCAAGATCTTACCTGGGACAGCATCAAAGATACTGATGACGATGAGCTACTTAAGCAAGTCGCTGATGGTCAACTAGATTTTACCATTGCTGATTCTGTCGAAATCGCACTTATCCAGCGCACACACCCCACCATTACTGTCGCTATTGAGCTCGCTGAAGATGAGCCCGTAGCATGGTTTATGAAAAAAAGTCAGGATGATAGTGTTTACGCGCTGATGATTGAGTTTTTCGGTGAACAAAACCAAAGCGGTAAATTGGCAGCACTGGCAGAAAAGTATTTTGGGCATGTCGATAGTTTTGACTTTGTTGATACGCGTGCATTTTTACGTGCTATCAATAGTAAGTTACCTAATTGGGAACCATTATTTAAAAAATATGCTGATGAATTTGATTGGCGTTTACTTGCTGCGCTCTCTTATCAAGAATCACATTGGGATCCTCTGGCGGTCTCTCCAACTGGCGTTCGCGGCATGATGATGCTAACATTGCCCACAGCCCAATCTATGGGTGTGACCAATCGGCTTAACCCTGAGCATAGCATTCGCGGTGGTGCACAATACCTTCGTAAAATGATGAATCGTGTACCAGACAGCATCCATGAACATGAACGCATTTGGTTTGCTCTTGCATCCTACAACATCGGATTCGGTCATATGATGGATGCTAGACATCTTACAAAAGCTCAAGGAGGTAATCCAGATGCATGGGTAGATGTTAAACAGCGGCTTCCATTACTGGCCAATCGGCAATACTACATGCAAACTCGTTATGGTTATGCACGAGGTTATGAGGCCAAAAACTATGTAGAAAATATACGTCGTTACTACCAAAGCATCATTGGCCATGAACAAAATAAAGGAATGGTGATCCACAGCGAAGAGGCGGATAATGCTAACGATTGGCAAACGATTAAGGTTACAACAAAACAGACCACAGTAGATAAAACGGCAATCATAATCAATGCAGTCATCACAGAATAGCCATAAAACATAGAGCCTTTAGTATAAAACGAGTCATTATCAAGGTGCTGCGAACAGAGGTAAAAAATTTATTTCTTAGTTCGAGTCAAGCAAGATAACAAATCTCAACATGATGCACCATTAAACAACCGTTTGCGTTTTGGGCATACCTAGCTATATCAACTTATTTAACGCTTTTATCATGATGTTGATTCTTCGACGGATCTATTCGAGCAAGTTAAGTACCAATACACCATTAGTCACATTTAACTCAGCAGCATTGATTTCATGCGTACTTACATCTATTCCTAAATGTCACTTATACCGGACTCTACATTTTTCATCAGTGCCATACTTTTTCACTTTTCATTCTCCAGTGCCATAGATTTTTAGCTCTGTAGAATTAATGGCTGAGCTCGGGATGATCCCTTCAGTCTTCGCCTTGAACGTGACGTTAACCGTTTTAGCTCGTTTGCTAATGCATGAATAATGAGGGAATGTGAGAATGATAACGGCAGTTGAGCAAATTTAAAAAACAGAATTAATGACTCCCAGCAGACCTCTTAATAACATTAAAAATACGCTGTTAACTATAATAGCCATCGTAATGGTTAGGGCGCTGAATAAAGATGGTTTCCCATGATTACCCCCGCTTAGTTTAATTCCATAACTGAATGACTTCTTCATTGATTCAGAATTTTAGTAAGCCACGATTGATTAAAATTTCATTATACTGCTTCTGTTAGTTGTTTTGTAATTCAGTTTGTTCATAGATCTAAATATTTAAACCAGCCTAGCTGTTTTAGAGAGTAGATTGATAATGTAGTTCCCTGATTGAGGAAACAAAGCTATCCATAACATAAAAAAATTTTATTTATAACGATAAAATAGAAGCTGTTATCAAACTTTACGCACAAAAATAAGTTGTCATTATTAACAATGCTAAGGCTTTAGATGGCCCTCTAGACCGTTCAAATGCTAACACAGTATTTAATATCATGAGTAGCGATACATCAACAGAGACATACGTCACTGTTTGCGACCCTGAACTCATCCAAAATTCTCCTGCTCCCCTCGCCATTTGTTCAATTATCGCAATGTATAGAGCAACAGGAATCATCAGCAAGCAAGGTTAGGTAGTAATAAAAAGAAAATAATGACATTCGCAGCCCCAATCAATGAGGGCAGCCACTACAGCATCACATCATTAGGACTTTGCCAAAAAGCAATACTATAGAGAATGGGAGCCACAAAAAATTGAGCAAACCTAGAATTAATCTTTCTCTCGGCAATATGAAAAATACATCGTTAAACAATGAACAAAAGAGACCCACTAAGATAAAATCAGATAAGTATAGCTAGTGGTTTCTCCCCACAACCCGACAATAGCCATCATCAGCATAATCGTTACAGGTTTGAAAAGATACAATTGATCGCGCAGTCCTTTATAAGCGGCATGGATGTGCAGGGCATCTGAATAGCAAGCAACAAACTAACTCAACATGTCTTTATTCCCTTAAGATAATCCCCACGTAATTTTGAGATAACAAGCATAAAGCCTCCCGCATAAGTTTCAGAGATGACCAGCGCACTAAAAACAATGATGATCCACTTGTCACGTGAATACACATCAATGAGCATACATGCCAATAACCTCAAATCTATATAAGCATTCACTTATTAGTCCTAGTCAGTTTAATGCTTGACTTCTTTGATTGAAATGAATACGAGATACTCCCAGCCAGCAAGATGATACAATTACAGTATTGCATATACTCGACTGAGCATATGTTGCTACGTTAGTTAACAACAATTCCAATAATAATTTATTTTTAGAGTATCAGATATTCTTAAAGTTCATCAGACCTTCTATCACCCGCGTTAAATATCGTCACTTTGGCGGAGGTAATACCTCCTTGATTATTGATCATAAAGGGCTTTATGCCCTACATCAACTTGAACCATGCATAAAAATTTTATTTCCTACACCAAGAAACTACATGGCTTTGGTATACTTCAGAGCCCCGATTAAAGACAAGTATTGCATTCGCATTTGGTTGCCATAAAAGAAAGACTTTCAATATTTATCCCTATAGATTATTTATATTCAACCTTGAATTTTGGTGTATAGATAGTTTTAATGTATACTGTATTTTTTCTAAAATAAGCACATTGTTCTACGCTCTATATGTAACATATTGAAATTTTTTGTACCTGCTTGAAACAACTTAATAAAAAAATAATGAGAGACTACAAACCAGCTGAAATGCAAGAGATAGGTAATGGGGCACTTATTGAAATTTTATTTTTATTCAAGTTTAGATAGCAAATTCCAACATAATTCACTATGAGTCCATCGCTTTCGTTTTGAGCATATCTAGTTCAGTCAGTTTATTTAACGTTTTTATCATGACATAAGTTTCTCTAATTTGAGAAATGTGATCCATTAGGTTAAGATCCCCCCTTCAGTAGTTTTTTAACTCGAATCATTGCTGGCTCTACTAGGGAACATTTATGGTAACCGGCTTTATTGCCTAAATCAGGAAGCTAAATTTTTAATCAACACTCTAAGCAACTAAGCAACTAAACAACTAAGCAACTAAGCAACTAAGCAACTAAGCAACTAAGCAACTAAGCAACTAAGCAACTAAGCAACTAAGCAACTAAGCAACTAAGCAACTAAGCAACTAAGCAACTAAGCAACTAAGCAACTAAGCAACTAAGCAACTAAGCAACTAAGCAACTTAAATGCTCAGGTCTATAAAAAAACTTCGCTACCAAAAATTACTTAAAACAGTATAATAAAGCTTTAATCAACCGTGGCTCAACTAATATTCTGGATTGTTGAATGAGCCATTCAGTTATGGAACCAAACTAAGCCAAGTAATCGTGGGAAACCTGGTTTATTTATCGACTTAGTCATTACGATGACCCTCATGATTCAGCGCATATTTCCATTGCTAGTGAGAAGTTTGCAAAGACTAATTAATTCTATTTTCAAACTTACTCAACTGCCATTGTTATACCCTCACTATTCGTGCATTAGCAATGCGAGCTACAATAATTAACATCGCGTTACAGACGAAGAATAAAGAAATGATTCCGTACTGAACCAGTGTTTATACAGGACTAAAGGTCTAGGGGGGATAAAAGCCAATGAAAAGCAAAAAGCATGACACTTATCGGAAACAGCGAGTTTAACGCAAATTACATTTAGCTGTAGATATAAATATGCATGAAATAATTGCTTCTGAGTTAAGTGTATCAAATATGACTGACGGCACAGTACTATCTAGCTTGCTCAAACAGATCCGGCGAAGAATCAATGAAATATCAGCTGATGGTGCTTACGACACCAAAAAATATTACGAAATCGTTTGTATTAAACGAGTGATTCCACTCATCCCACCAAGGAAAGAAGCAACTTTTGGGGAATGAAGTTTTCGTAGAATCTGACGGTAAGTTATCAGACATTATACAGTTCCAATAAACATTGAGCTTAAGAGATTACAATATTCAGGTTAGAGAAACCTACGCAATAATAAAGGCATTACATAAGTTGACAGGGCTAGATATGCCTGAAATAAAAGCGGTTATCTCATAGTAAATAATGCTCGAATTTACGATTTGAACTCCAATTAAAAAACAAAGTCACTCGTTAAATATGAATATCAATTACAAATCACGATTAATTCATAAGATATATAACCATAATACAAATCAATTCGCAACACTACTTGGGGTCATAAACACCATCAAAAGTGATCAAAGAAATTTACACAAACTAAACTGAGGAAGCTCCAATACTAGAGCAAACTCTAGACCTTTTAAGCCGCTTTTTAAAAAAATACATCTACTGGCTTCTCTTTGTTAGCTTTTTTTGAGTATGGACCTAAGGTTGGCAATTGCAGCCGATCCTTTAGTTATTCTCTCTTCTTGAGTTTGCGGTTGCTTCTTTTCTTCCCACTCCACGTTACAAGACAGCTCTTCCAAAAAACGACTAGGCATTGGCTTTATTAATCCACCATACTGACGACGTTCTTCGCACAATGTAAAGGTCATCTCTTGCTGTGCGCGGGTTATCCCGACATAAGCTAAACGGCGTTCTTCTTCGACATTGTCTTCATCAATACTTGATTGATGCGGCAATAAACCCTCTTCCATGCCAATTAGAAATACGTACGCAAATTCTAACCCTTTTGATGCATGCAAAGTCATCAACTGCACCTGGTCAGCATCGACACTTTTTTCATTACGTTCCATCATATCACGAAGCGTTAAACGTTGGACCACTTCATGCAACGTTTGAGGCTCGTTATTATAATTGTCACCTTCCAGTTCAGCGACAATCCAACTATACAAATTAGACACGTTTTTCATCTGCATCTCTGCCACTTTTACAGAAGATGCTGTCTCGTATAAGTAATCTTCGTAGCGGTAATCACGCACTAGCAAACGAATAGCTTCAACAGCATTACCACGTTCAGATTCCTCAAAAAGTTCAAGAATCCAACGAGTGAATCGCTGGAGCGACCCTAAGCTACGACCATTCAGATGCTGCTGTAAGCCCATTTCTAAACTTGCAGAAAAAAGACTTTTCCCACGCATGTTTGCATATAACCCCAGTTTTTCAAGCGTCACGGAGCCAATTTCACGACGCGGTCTATCCACGATTCGTAAAAAAGCATTGTCATTATCTTGGTTCGTTAGTAAACGCAAATATGCCATAATATCTTTGATTTCTACACGAGAAAAAAAAGAGGTTCCCCCGGAAATTTTATAAGGAATCCGGTTTTGCATCAGGACCTTTTCAAACAGAATCGACTGGTGGTTACCACGGTACAAAATTGCATAATCTTTATAGTTAGTGCCATTCATAAATTTATGCCTGATGATTTCACTCACTACACGTTCTGCTTCATGATTTTCATTGTTTGTTTTTAACACCTTCAGCATGTCACCGTTAGGCCTCTCAGAAAAAAGAGTTTTTTCAAACACGTGAGGATTGTTAGCGATTAATATATTTGCTGCACGAAGGATGCGACTGGTTGAACGATAGTTTTGTTCCAGTTTAATCACTTTAAGATTGGGAAAGTCCTGATTCAATGTAAGCAAATTTTTAGGTTGTGCACCGCGCCAGCTGTAAATCGATTGATCATCATCACCTACTACGGTAAAATATGCTCTCTCACCCACCAATAGCTTAATCAATTGATACTGGCTGGCATTAGTATCTTGATATTCATCCACCAATAAATAACCAATTTCACTCTGCCAACGTTCTCGTACTTCTTGATTCGTTTGCAATAAAACAACTGGCATTAAGATTAGATCATCAAAATCTAAAGCATTATACGCCTTCATCTGCTTGTGATACAGACTAAAACACTGCGCAAACAACTGATCTTGCTTTCCCGTTACCAAAATTTTAGCTTGAGCTGGTGTTAACATGTCACTTTTCCAACTAGCAATTTTGCAAAAAAGTTGTTTCAACAGGCCTTTATCACCCTCAATTGTATTCTCCGTTAAACTTTTTAATAATGACATTTGGTCTTCCGCATCAAAGAGAGAAAACCCAATTTTTAGGCCTAATATTTTATATTCACGCCGAATAATATCGAACCCCAAAGTATGAAACGTCGATATCGTTAACCCTCGTAATTCTTGTTTTCCGAAAATTTTCCCAACACGCTCTTTCATTTCTTTGGCTGCTTTATTGGTGAATGTTACTGCCATAATATGACGTGCCTTGTAACCACAATGCTGAATTAAATAGGCGATTTTATTAGTAATAACACAGGTTTTACCCGATCCAGCACCCGCCAAGACTAAACACGGTCCAGACACATGATGGACAGCGTTATTTTGGGCAGGATTGAGTTGCATATGGTGCCTCTATTTATCTTGAGCGATAGGTCATCTGTACATTGTCAAGGCTATGTTGCCTAATTCAAATCCAAATAGCAACTTTCTACATAATGAACTATTAGACGTTCACTTTTTTTTAGGCATACTTGGCTCTACCAACTTACTTCACTCTTTTATCATGGCATAAGTTTCGCTAATCTAAATATTGGAATCCTTTAAGTTCCACGTCACTCTGAGGAGTTTTTGATTCGAAAAATTACCGTCTTTGATCAAAAAGATTTATGGTAACTGACCGCTAAATTACATGGATAACTTCATTTCCAAACAGCTGCACTTTTATCTGGGTGATATCAGTGAAACCGTGACTTTAATACGAACAGCTTAGTAACTTAATTGTGTGTCGTAACCACCTTTGCCTGATATTGCATTGATTCATCAGAGAATATGTTTGCGCACGTCAGGTAACACGTCACCGTCAGTCACATATGGCGCATTTAACTCAGCAGCAGTGATTGCATGCATCTTTATGTTTACCAATAATGATAACTTATGCCAGACTCTCTGTTCCCATCAGTGCCATGCTTTTTTATTTTTTATTCGTCGTTACCGTAGACTTTAGATCCCTATATTCAATGGTTAAGTGCTAGATGATTCCGTTAGTCTTCAGTTTTGAACGCTACATTAACTGTTTTGGCACGCTTGCTAATGCATGAATAATAAGAGCATGACAACAACATTGATAATACGCGTTTAACCATGAGAGCCATCATAATGGCTAAGTCACTAAACAAATGCGAGCCCTCCATAATTACTTCATTTAGCTTAATCCCATTGCTAAATGGCTTATTAAGCAATCCATAATGTTAGTGAATCACGATTGCTGAAAGCTTGATTATGCTGTTTCTAGTTAGTTTTTTGGTAGCAAAGCTTTTTCATAGACTTAAATATTTAAGTGCCTAGCTATTTAGCGTGTAGCTTAATAATTTAGTGTCCTAATTTAAGAAATACATCCTGAATCAATGCATTGAATGCATGACTCCATTTTGATGTATAGTTCAAGCTAGGTAATATTAGGTAGATAGTTTTTTTGCGTATGCACATCAATAAAGACGATTAAGTTATTTACCTTAGAGGATTTGATTCAATAAATGATCAACTTTAATTCGTTTAATCCGCTTCAATAGTTTACGAACTCTCACAGGATAATCCTCTAATTTTTCAAGGTGTTTGTAGCTGCCAATGAATTGTGTATGTTCTAGGATCGTGTCAATTTCCTGTTGAGTTTGTGCTTCCAATAACCGATGATGGTCATGAATTAAGATAGCATTTTCTAAATCCAGCTTCCATGCTCTAGGGTTTAAGTTATTACCTGTGAGTAACATATAGGTTCTGTCTACCCAAATCCCCTTCAGGTGGAAACTATTATCATCATGTTTCCAGAGGTTGATGCGAAGTTGTCGTTTTGCGATAATGGCTTCATTGCGACGAGCAAAATTACGAAGATTTATTTCGTACAGATATGGTAGTCCTGCAATTGTTTTGAATGGTTCACTGGGCGGAATATAAAAGTCGTTTGCCGTTTTATCACCAACAATGATGGTAATAGTGGCACCACGCTGCAGAGCTTTACGCAGCTCTCGCATCACGCTTCTTGGTGGGTTGAAATAAGGTGTACAGATAATGAGTTCATTACGTGCACTAGCAATCAATCGGCATATTTGAGTATTTAAATAATTTTTATGTTTCCCTAGACCAACCATTGGTGTCAAACCTACGTGTTTTTCTGTGGTATGTTGAGAAATAAAATTATAACTGGAACTTTGTAATCGGGAGCGAAGATCGCGAATTGCTAATTTTAGAACTTTGGCATTAGGACGATGTGGCTGCGTCAAACAAGTCACTGCAGCACTAGAGACTAATGTGTTTCCAATAAAGTTAACCATGCAATCGGCAAGCACTTTATTTTTTATAATATGGTAGCGATCGTAGCGATAACGGTCATGCTGTGCGAGATAGACATCATTTAAGCTTGCGCCACTATAAATAACAGTATTATCCATAACAAAGCCTTTAAGATGAAGAACACCAAAAACTTCTCTATTTCTCACTGGTACGCCAAGAACATCAATTTTATGAGTGAATCTTTCGGCATAGTCTCGATATAGCAATGCATTCCCGTCTGATTTGTTGGCACCAATAAGACCACGCTGTGCGCGATGCCAATCAACCAGTACTTTGATATCTAGTATTGGATTCTTTTGTTTGGCCACATAGAGAGCATCTAAAATACTACGGCCAGCTTCATCATCTTGTAAATAAAGTGTGACGAGAAAGATGCGAAACTTGGCCTGTGCAATTTCGAGCAGCAAACGCTTTCTAAAAGATGCAGCATTAAGTAACGTTTCAAGCTGATCTGGACATTGCGCAATTTTTGGGAGCTGATCGATCAACTGCTTATTTACAGTAGCTGAATCCATTATGGCCTCATTAAATTTAACTGAATCTTGGGTTAACCGAAAATTAAACTTTATTTTACACCAAATATTGCGTGATTTTAAACGTCCTTGAGACGTTGTTTTACAGCAAAGCTTATTCATAGACCTGAATATTCAAGTTAGCCTCGTCGTTTAGAGCATACAATAATAATGTAGTTGCTTGATTTAGGAAACAAAGCCGTTATAGGATTCCAATCAACATTAGAAAACGAAGTATGGTCACCATAAACGTTTCCTATCATAAACGGTAACCTTGGAGTCAAAAAATTACTCGGATAAAGATTGAATTTAAAAAAATATAATGTTCAGCTTAGTGAAATCTACGCGATCATAAAAGCATTTAATAGGCTGACAAGGTTAGGTATGCCGAAAACGAAAGCAATCATATAATAGTAAATCATATTGGGTTCTGCCATCTGAACTTGAATGAGGTAACAAATTCATTAACACCTGACTTTGACTTGAGTTAGAATCATAGAAAAGCAACTACCTAAACTAATAACATATAATTGAGTGGCAGCCCAGTAATGACAAGCCGTACTTTTAATATAGATGCCATTCGCAGCATTTTTCCTTCATTGAACCACCAGATCCATGGACAATCATTAATCTACTTAGATAATGCAGCAACAGCACAAAAGCCTCAACCTGTAATTGATTGCATCAGCAATTACTACTCAGCAGCAGCGGCAAATGTTCATCGCGGGAGTCACGCATTGACGACATCAATAACTAACCGTTTTGAAACAGCACGAAACACGGTCGCACAATTTTTAGGTGCAAAAAATAATTGTATTGTTTGGACCAGGGGCGCAACTGAGGCGTTAAATTTAATTGCTCAAAGCTATGGCCGGCAAACATTGAAACCGAACGATGAAATTCTCATAAGTGAAATGGAACATCACGCTAATATTGTGCCATGGCAACTGATCGCAGAGCAAACAGGCGCCCGCATCGTGAAATGGCCCATTAATACCGTCACATGCACTTTAGACATGACAGTGTATGAAGAACTACTTAACGAACATACAAAAATTGTGTGTATAAATCATGTTAGCAACGTAACAGGTACCAGAAATCCCATCGAAGTAATTATTAAAAAAGCACACGCCATAGCATCTATTGTTGTGATTGATGGCGCACAAGCTGTTGTGCACGAACCGGTTGATGTCATTGCGTTAAACGCCGATTTCTACGTTTTTTCTGGCCATAAAATGTTCGGTCCCACAGGAATTGGAATCTTATATGGCAAAGAGGAATTGCTAGATACAATGCCACCATGGCACGGTGGAGGAAATATGATAAAACAAGTCACTTTCAAAGAAACACAATTTGCTGAATCTCCAGCCAAATTTGAAGCAGGTACACCGCATGTGGCTGGAGCTCTCGCGCTTTCTGAAGCTATTACTTGGCTAAATACACTTGACAGACAAAAAGCTGCAATACATATTGCGACACTACAATCACAGCTCATTGAAGGTATAAAAAACATCAACAACCTCTCTATTATTGGTTTACAAATAGGTGCAAGTGTTATTGCATTTACCGTTAACAACGCGTGCCATTCCGACATCGCGATCCTATTAGACCAACAAGGTGTTGCTGTTCGCTCTGGTCATCACTGCGCGCATCCATTAATGGACGCACTTGGAATTACAGGTTGTGTGCGCGTTTCTATCGCCTTGTACAACACATCAGATGACATTGCATGTTGCATTACTGCCATTCAAAAAGCTTGCGAATTGGTCTGAATAAAAAAGTACCCTAAATACATTACTTGCCCATGCGTTTGGTACGAACATAACAAACAACCATAGTTTAAATTTTATTTCCTAATTCGAGCGCAGATAACCAATCTCCACATGATTGACGATTAGACGATCGCTTTCGTTTGAGACATACTGAGCTCTGTCAGCTTATTTAATGCTTGTATTATGGTGAAAGTTTGGCTAACCTGAGCATTATAATCCTTTAGGCTCAATGTCCCTCTGTGTAATTTTTAACTCAAAATAATGTCATATTTGATAGGGATAGGGAATATTTATTGTAACTATACCTCAATTTTTCAGTTCGAATTTGAATTATATTACTTTTGGTAACTAACCGTTAAATTACGCGGATGATATCGTAAGCATCATCGTCTGATATTGCATTTATTCTACGGCAGGCCTGTTTGAACAAGTTAGGTAACGCTTCACCGTCAACCATTTTTGATACACTTAACTCAGCCGCAATGATTTTATGCATATTTATATCTCCCGTTAAATGTAACTTACGTCCGACTCGTCGTTTTCCATTAGTGCCAGGCTTTTTTACTTGCAACTCTACTTCACCATAGACTTTTAGGCGTATGGCATCAATGGTTAAGTACTGATGCTTCATTTATTCTTCGTCTTGCACGTGACGTTAACCGTTTGAGATCGCTTGCTAATACATGACTAATGAGGGCGTGACAATGACAGTTGAGCAAGTTTTACTATATCACTGTCAGCTCGTTGTCTTGTGACGAAGATTATTAATATACCTGCATATTTAAGTAAACCTAGCTGTTTAGAGCGTAGATTCGTAATCTGATTGCCTAATTGAGGCAACAAAGCCTATCAAATTATTGAAAACGACACTTGCTGAGGCTTATGCTGAATACAAATTTTTCTTCACTTCTTTTCGTAGCTGGTAAGGTTGTTTACAATGTATTCTAACTGTGACTTTAAGCAATCTCGCTTTAGTATGATTCAGTTACTATTATAATCCAAGGTTAGCCAATGTACATAAGTACCGACGAACTTCGCACAATATTTCTCAAATTTTTTGAAAACAAAGGGCACAAAATCGTGCTAAGTTCATCGCTTGTGCCTGCAAACGACTCAACACTTTTGTTTACAAACGCAGGTATGAATCAGTTTAAAGATTGCTTTCTTGGCACAGAAAATCGCGCATATACACGCGCAACATCAGTACAAAGATGTGTACGTGCAGGCGGTAAACACAATGATTTGGAAAATGTAGGTTTCACTACCCGTCATCATACATTCTTTGAAATGTTGGGTAATTTTAGCTTCGGTGACTACTTTAAAGAAGATGCTATTCGCTATGCATGGGAATTTTTAACTGATGTTTTGAAACTGCCAGAAGATAAGCTGGTAGTAACGATTTACGAAACGGATGATGAATCATTTATGCTGTGGCATGAAAAAATTAATATTCCGGTTGACCGTATTGTGCGAATTGGCGATAAAGAAGGTGGTAAACCCTTTGAGTCAGATAACTTCTGGCAGATGGGTGACACTGGCCCGTGTGGCCCTTGTACTGAAATTTTTTACGATCACGGTGATCACATATGGGGTGGCCCTCCGGGTTCACTGGAGGAGTATGGCGACCGCTATATCGAGATCTGGAACAATGTATTCATACAGTTCAATCGTCTAGCCGATGGCACGATGGAACCATTGCCGAAACCGTCAGTTGATACAGGGATGGGCATTGAGCGTATTGCTTCAATTATACAAGGCGTTCACTCTAACTATGAAATTGACATCTTCCAAGCACTGATCAAATCAGCAGCAGAGATTATCGACTATCCAGAATTGTCACACCAGTCTTTGCGCGTAGTGGCGGACCACATTCGATCATGTGCATTTTTAATTGTTGATGGTGTCATACCATCAAATGAAGGCCGTGGTTATGTACTGCGTCGTATTATTCGTCGTGCAATTCGTCATGGTAAGAAACTAGGCGCACAAGGTTCTTACTTCTACAAGCTTGTTGGGCCACTGGCAAAAATCATGGGTACCGCAGGTGAGGAACTGAACACTCAACAAGCATTCGTTGAAAAGGTACTAAAGATTGAGGAAGAAAATTTTGGTCGTACTCTTGAGCGTGGGATGGCTATGCTTAATGATGCATTGAGAAACCTTCAGGGTAACGTACTTGATGGCGAAACTGTCTTCAAACTTTATGATACTTTTGGGTTCCCTTCTGACTTAACCAACGATATAGTACGAGAGCGCAATTTAGCAATCGATGAAGTGCGCTTTGAAGCTGCGATGACCAAGCAACGTCAACGTGCACGTAACACGGGTAACTTTAATACCAAATATAACTCTATAATTAAAATAGATAATCATTCAAATTTTATAGGCTACAATACGACACAAGCACAAGGTATAATTACCCATATTTTTATTAATGGGTTATCGATTGAAATGCTAGCTACGTCAGATGAAGCTATTATTACTCTTGATCAAACGCCATTTTATGCTGAGTCAGGCGGTCAGAGTGGTGATGCTGGTTTCCTTATCTTAGGCACAAGCAAGTTTAAAGTTATTAATACCCATAAATTTGGCTCAACAATTGGCCATCGTGGTAAATTAATTGAGGGTACGTTGTCTGTTGGCGACAATGTAGACGGACAGGTTGATGTAGAACGTCGTCAAGCGATTACATTGAACCACTCAGCAACACATCTTCTTCACAAAGCATTACGCATTGTTCTTGG
Organism: Candidatus Enterovibrio altilux; assembly: GCF_002381345.1. GTDB lineage: Bacteria > Pseudomonadota > Gammaproteobacteria > Enterobacterales > Vibrionaceae > Enterovibrio > Enterovibrio altilux. Next base: position 1,226,881 of record NZ_CP020660.1, on the reverse strand, counting down.
CGAGCATGTGCAACAGAAAGGTTCTTTGATTCGTGCAGAGAATTTACGCTTTGATTTTTCAAACCTAGAAGCAGTTAAGCCTGAAGAATTACGTATCGTAGAAAAATTAGTGAATCAACAAATTCGTTGTAACTATGACGTATCTACTCAGTTGATGGACATTGATTCAGCCAAAGCAAAAGGAGCAATGGCGCTATTTGGCGAAAAATACGATGACCAAGTCCGCGTACTAAGCATGGGTGATTTTTCAATTGAACTATGTGGTGGCACACACGCAGATCGTACTGGTGATATAGGCATGCTGAAAATCATCTCCGAAGGTGGTATAGCCGCTGGCATTCGTCGTATTGAAGCGGTGACAGGTCAAGGCGCTGAAGATGTATTTTATCGTCAACAGCAAGCATACACTCAAAAAGTAAATGAATCTCAAGCCCGCATCAAAGCACTTGAAAAAGACATTCAACAACTGAAAAATAAAGTGGCTGTCCAAAAGAGCGCTGACCTTATCAATCAAGTAACAGAAATCAATAACATTAAAGTTCTTATTAGCCAGCTAAATAATGTTGATAACAAAGCATTACGCACTATGGTTGATGATCTTAAAAATCAGATAGGTTATGGCATCGTCTTCCTTTGTAATGTTACCAACAACAAAGTTGATTTGATTGCTGGCGTAACAAAAAACTTGACACATAAAGTGAAAGCGAACGAATTGGTTAATATGGTTGCACAGAAAGTAGGTGGTAAGGGCGGTGGACGTCCGGACATGGCACAAGCTGGAGGTAATGATATTACTGCACTGTCAAGCGCGCTAAATTCAGTGACGCCTTGGCTAACGGAGCGTCTATAAAGGTTATGTTCCCTAATGCAAATTCAAACAGCAAATTTCAATATGATTCACTATTAAACGCTCATTTTCGTTTTAGACATACTTAATCTACCAACTTATTTAATGCTTTCATCATGCTCAGGTTTCGCTAGTCTGAGTTGTATGCTCCCTTAGGTTCAAGGCCCTCTCACAGTAGTTTTTTGATTCGAACCATTGCTGTCTGCTAGGGAGCCATTATGATAACCAGCTTTATTTCCTCAAGCATAGAACTAAATTTTCAATCCACACTCTAAATAGCTAGACTAACTTATAACGGGAAGCAATATAATCAAACTTTAATTAATCGTAGCTCACTAATATTCTGAATCAATGAAAAAGCCATTCAGCTATGAAATCAAACTCAGCTAGGTGATCATAGCAACCTCGTTTATTTAGCAACTGAGCCATTACGACAACCATCATGGTTAAACGCGTGTTTTCAATGCCATTGAGAGGTTTGCAAGGATTCATTAATTCTGTTTTCAAACTTGCTCAACTACCGCTGTCATGCCCACACTATCCATGCATTAGGAAGCGAACTAAAGCAATTAATGTCACGTTCAAAGCTAAAAATAAAGGAAGCGTATCGTACTTAGCCATTGATTTCATGTGACTCAAAGTCTATGGTGAAGAAAAATGAAAAGTAAAAAAGCATAGCACTGATGGAAAATAGCAAGTCTGGTGCAAGCTACATTTAGCGGTAGATATAAATACGCATGTAATCATTGTAGCTTACGGTGCAGTGCTACTTAGTTTGTTCAAACAAACCCGTCAAAAAATCAATTAAATATCAGCCGATGGTGCTTGCTACACCAGACAACATTACGAAACCGCTCGTATTCAACGGGTAATTCCACTCATCCCACCAAGAAAAGGAGCAACTTTTTAGGAACGAGGTCATCCGCATAATTTAGCGGTTAGTTACTAGAAGTTATACAGTTTCAATCAGCATTAAAAAACAAGGTATGGTTACCATAAACGTTCTCTATCAAAAATGGCAATGTTTTGAATCAAAAAACTGCTGGGAAAAACATTGAACTTAAGAGATTATAATGCTCAGATTAACTAAACTTACACCATGATAAAATCGTTACATAAGCTGGCAAAACTAGCTATGCCTAAAATGAAAGCAATTATCTAATAATTCATCATGTTAAAATTTACTCTCTGAACTAAAAGTAGGAAACAACGCCCAATAAACCTGCGTCTTTAAGTTAACCTAGCTGTTTAGAGCGTAGCTTGATAATTTAATTCCCTTGTTTAGGGAATAAAACCGAAACAAAGCCACAATAAAGTGACGTACTGATCACCTTCCCACATTCTCCAGTCTATTATGCAAACCACCAGGCAAAAAAATTGAGAAGTGAAGCTTATCCTTACTGTTACATGCTTGAACCTATTAGTATTAGACACGTATGATATTTATGTATCATTTTTTAGGCATGGATCTATTAGTTCCAAGTATAATGTATTCTGGTAGCAAACGATAACCTAAGGTCTAAAATAAAATATGCGTACATTAAGGAGAACAAAATGAGAGTTGCTGTAATTGGTGCTGCTGGCGGTATTGGTCAGGCTTTGGCCCTACTTCTGAAAAATCAACTGCCAGCGGGTTCAGATTTGGCATTATATGACATTGCCCCTGTTACACCAGGTATTGCGGTTGACCTTAGCCACATCCCTACATTCGTATCTATTAAAGGTTTTTGTGGTGATGATCCAACACCAGCATTAGAAGGTGCTGATATTGTTTTAATTTCAGCGGGTGTTGCTCGTAAACCAAGAATGGATCGTTCAGACCTATTTAACGTAAATGCAAGTATCATTCGTTCTTTGAGCAACAGAATCGCTAATGTTTGTCCAAAAGCGCTAGTTGGTATTATTACTAACCCTATTAACACCACAGTAGCGATTGCAGCCGAAGTATTGATGGCAAAAGGTGTATATGATAAGAATCGTTTATTTGGTATTACGACTCTTGATATTATTCGTTCAGAAACCTTTGTGGCTGAATTAAAAGGAAAAAATCCAAGTCAAATACACGTACCTGTTATTGGTGGTCACTCTGGCGCAACGATTCTTCCTTTGTTATCTCAAGTTGAAGGCGTAATCTTTACAGAAGATGAAGTGAAAACACTGATGATTCGTATTCAAAATGCGGGAACTGCAGTGGTTACAGCGAAAGACGGCGGTGGTTCTGCTACACTTTCTATGGGTTACGCGGCTTGTCGCTTCAGTCTAGCATTGGTTCGAGCGGCACAAGGTGAAAAAAATGTAATTGAATATGCTTATATTGAAGGTAATGGTAAATACGCACGTTTTTTTGCACAACCAATACGGCTGGGCAAAGGTGGAGTAGAAAAAATTTTAGACCATGGTCCATTGAGCATATTTGAACAAGAAGCGCTGGACAACATGTTAGATACACTGCATAAAGATATCAAAATGGGCGAAGAATTCGTAAAATAATTTCAAAATTTAGAAGAAGAGGCTATTAAAACCAATTTTTTTTTAACATCTAGGTCATGTATCCATTAGGTTGTCTTACGTATGTAACTTCTCTGTTTTATGGTGATCATTATAGTTACCATGAATGTTCAATGTCATTTTTATTAACACATGAAAATAATGTCCTTTATAATAATACTCCGCAAAAACGAATGCATTATACAACATTCAATTTAAGTTGTATATCCTAGCAAAAATGACAATAGTTCAAGTTAAAAAACTGCTGATAAGGACATTAAACCTAAGGAATCACACAACTCAGATTAACGAAATCTATGCCATAATAAAAACATTATATAAACTGGCAGACTAGATATGCCTAACATAAAAGCAATTATCTAATAGTGAATCATGTTGAGGTTTGCTATCTGAACTCGAGTTAAGAGACAAAGTCCCATTTTGTTAAAAAGTTATCAAATACTTTATGATTTTTTGAAGATTACAGGTACTTTAACGTTCAAAATGAATGAAATGTTTCACAGGCTCCAGCTGGAATTTTTACCTTTATTGAATATAATCTTAATGTAGTTCCTGCAGTTAAATAAAAAATGAACTCTATCCATTGCGTCCATTTGATGTATTTGATAGTTTAAACACTGAATGACGATCCACAACCACAGGTCATCGTTGCATTCGGATTATTAACGAAAAAACATGAACCTTGTAACCCTTCAGTGTAATCAACAATACCACCAATTAAATATTGTAAGCTCATCGGATCAACAACCAAAGTAACCCCTGATTTTTCAATGGTCATATCGCCATCATTTATACTTTCATCAAACGTAAAACCGTATTGAAAGCCGCTACAGCCACCTCCAGTAATATATACACGCAATTTCAGGTTAGGATTGTTTTCTTCCTGAAGCAGCGTCTTTACCTTATTCGCCGCCGTCTCTGAGAACTGCAACGGTAAATTCATGTTGCTCATCTCTACCTCACATTCGTTTTTATATTATTTGCATTATCTAATACCTAACTATTTCATTCAAGTATTGCGCATTTTATGCTAATAAATCTGATAATGTGTGTTTGAGGGGGGTTGTTTTCTCAATGAAGGAACTAAATTATTAATCTACACTTTAAGCAGCTAAACTGGCTTAAATATTCAGATCTATAAACAAGCTTTGCTACCAAACAACTCACTGAAAATAGTAAAGTGAAACTTTAATTAATCGTAGCCCACTAACATTCTTGATTGATGAAGAAACCATTTAGCTATGGCATAAAATTAAAGCAGGTATCATGGAAATCCTCATTTATTTAGTGACTTAGCCATTGATTATATGGAGGTTACAGCCTACGGTGACGGTCAAGCACTATTTAATTTGCTTAAACAGACCCACCGAAAAATTAATGCGATATAAAACGGTAGTGCTTATCATACCAGACAATGCTACGAAGCCGTTCGGATTAAACAAGCAGCTCCAATCACCCCACCAAGAAAAGGAACAATTTTAAAAAATGAGGTTCCGTAGAATTTAACGGTTAATCACCGTCAATATTCCCTAGTAGAGACGGTAATATTTCGAGTTAAAAAACCACTACAAGGGACACTGAGCCTCAGGGATTACAATGCTTACATTAGCTAAACCTGCGCTATGATGAAAGTGTTACATAAACTGACTGAGCTAAGTATGCCTAAAATGAAAGCGATTGTCTAATAGTGAGTCATGTTGGAATTAGCTATCTGAACTCGCATGAGCAAACAAAGTCTAATCAATGATAATTTGAAAGTATTTCAATCTGAATTTTTACGTTACTTAAGTCTATACAATGCATTAATAGGGTCCATTTAACACCCCGTAGACGCTTAAAGCGATTCCAAAAGGGCAATAGTTTGATACTCAAAAGCAACGAAAAGGCGTGACAAAGTGCTTGCTATATGCATTGAACATGAATATTACCTTTAAACCATAGTCAACTTATTAAGTACACATCGCAAACATTGTGCGTCACACAACCTTATCGATACTTATTGTAAGACACTTTATCCATAAGAGAGATGAAACTGTGGCTGTTACCAGTATTAATCTACTGGACTCAGTGGTCGATATCACTGCCCAAACAGAGTTTAATACAATTTCCGAAAACTTAATTACAATTATTTTGCAGCTCACACCATCTAATCAAGTTTTAACACTAAATTATAACCCAAATACCATTCCAACATTCATGGTTATTGCATGTTCAAATGTTTTCCTTTTTTGAAAAAAAAGAATGATATCGAGTGTGTATTAAGAACTTGTGTAGCCATTGGCGACAACGTAGTCGAGTTGAGTGGCGCGAACAAACAATCTTTACTTGCGATACCTATTCGATCCAGCGAAAAAAATGCCATTCATGGGTCAAGCATTATGGATAACCCTACTCACCATCATGGGATTTGCATTTTTGATATTGATGATTTCAAGCACATAAATGACACATTAGGGTATGTATTTAAAGACGAAGTCATTCTCTTAATCACGGTGTTAATGAAAAAACTATTCAGTGATGAAAATATTCTCTTTCGTTACGGGGGTGATGAGTTTGTCGTTATCCTGCACTCATCATTTCAAAAAAAATAAAAAAACAGTTTTTCACTCCCTTGAAAGAGTGAATGAACGTGATTACGGTCAAACTAAAGATGTTTCAGTTTCCATGGAAGCAGCCTTAATCAACGATCAAGAGCTAAATGCTATCACAGTGTTAGATTTTGCTGATCAAGCACTTTATAAATTAAAAAATAGCCGTACTCAAGTTACTGTTTATGAGAACCTTATTGCAAGTTATGAGTTGCAAAATCTGGTGCCAGAAGGTAATGTAGAGCCCTTCTAAACAAACGCCCTATAATAAGTGGAATTATTTTTTTTGATATTTTTGGGTTTTACTTCTTAATTTGAGTTCAGATAGTAACTTTCAACATGATTCACTATTAAATAATCACTTTCGTATTAAACATACTTAGTCCCATTAGTTTACTTAGTACTTTTATCATAACGTTGATTTCGCCAATCTGAATTATGTGATCCTTTAGGTTCACTGTCCCTCCGAGTAGTTTTATGACTCAAACTAGTGCTATCTCTGCTAGAAAACATTTATGATAATTGACTTTATTTTTTAAATTAGGGAGCTAAATCTTCAATTAGCACTCTAAACAACTAGATTCACTTAAATATTCAGGTTTCTGAACAATTTTCGCTACAAAGCAACTAACTGGATGCAGTACAAGCAAACTTTAATCAATAGTGACTCACTAACATTCATTGGTTGATGAAGAAGCTATTCCATTATGGAATCAAATGAAGCCGGGGCATCATGGAAAACATCATTTATTTAGCAATTTCGCCATTACAACGACAATGATAGTTAAATACGTATTTAAAATATCATTGAAAGACCTGTCAAGATTCATTCATTCTATTTTAAATTTATTTAACTACCATTGTCATACTCTCACTACTCATACATTAGCAAGTAAGCCAAGACGATGAACCTCACGCTCAAGACGAAGAATAAAGTAAACATCCGACATTTGGCCATTCATTTTAGGGGGCTAAAAGTCTACGGTGAAGGCGAATGAACAGTAAAAAAGCATGGCATCCATGGAAAATGGCAAGTCTAACTCAAATCACATTGAGCAGTAGATATAAATACACATGAAATCATTGATGCTAAATTAACAATTAAATGAAACTTATATAAAAAATTTATTATTCTTAAATTACAGTATACATTTATATTGTTTAGATGAAAGATGAGATAATTTTTTAATGATTGCTATTAAATTTTAACTATATAAAATATTTATTTATATTCGTAATTATTGGCGATGTTTGATTGTTTAGTGTTTCAAGATCATATCAGGGACGATGGAAGTATCTCTAACTGATAGTAAAAATTTAAAATCTAGCATGATAATACACATGGTGGTCAAGTGCGTAACCGTATAAAGAATAAAAGAGGTATTTCATACATCCGTAGGTTAGAAGACAACCATTATTTTTTAAACGCAACGTGTCCATGCAATAATAGTCCGACGTCACCTCAAAAATTGCGAGCAGTTTAGGGTGAAATATATGGTAGCAAAAATTAATAAGTAGCTTCATAAGCATTCGTTTAGTTATAAGATGTAAAAGAAATTCAATACAAATTAGATGCCGAAAAAAAGAAATTTTATTTATCTCTATAAATAATTCATTTTATTCATTGATACCGTTCATTCAATGCCAACATCAAAAAGGGTACATAACGTGGGAAAGAGAACTTTAAAAACAACAGGCAGCAGTTGTTATTTAATCTTATTTGTGCCCTCAATCTTCGTAATATTGTGGGCACAATGGGTCACGAGATGAAACAATCAATAATGAAAGTATTAATTATTTTTTCTGTAAACTGAACAAAAATTACCCATCAGCACCATCTTATCCTCAATGGAGCGGCATATTATCGAAGTATCCTCGTCAAAAAGGCAATATTCATTTTCAATATTGGGCTTCACTGTCTTCCTCCTTATAGCTCAAATTTCGAGTCAATAAAACGGCTATAGGAATGAATACATAACGTCCACTTTAAGAGTCAGCATTATTTTGAAGGAGCTATTGCATATTTTTGCGAGGGCTTTTTTTAAAAATTTAAGTTCTTTAATATCCCGAATACATAGCAAGTTTCAGATATTCAAACCCGTATTTTCAAGTTAATTGAATATATGCTCATTTTCATGGATGAGTTGTGTTATTCAAAGGAAGTGCACCATCTTTAACGTTTGAAGAACACACTTAAATTACCATAAACATATATTCACGTTGTAAGAGCTTGTTTGCAATACCGCTACTAACCATGGCTTAACTATTAGTTTATTACATACATCAAACACCAAATAAACGTAATGATAACAATATTTTATCCTTGGGTCACGTTCGACAGGAGAGAATTCCACATGAAAAAAACCAAGATCGTTTGTACAATTGGACCAACAACAGAATCTGTTAAAATGCTAACCAAACTTACGGATGCAGGGATGAATGTTATGCGTCTAAACTTATCACACGGTGATCTAACAGAGCACAGCACTCGCATCATGAACCTTCGTGAAGTCATGCGAAATTCAGGTAAGCAACTAGCAATTCTATTAGATACTAAAGGTCCTGAAATCCGCACTATTAAACTAGAAGGCGGTAACGACGTTTCTCTGGTTGCAGGTCAAATCTATACTTTCACTACTGATATCACAGTGATTGGTAACGTTGAGCGTGTAGCAGTTACTTACTCTGGGATAGCTCAAGATCTAAGTGCAGGTAATATTATGTTGATTGATGATGGTCTGATTGAAATGAAGGTTCTGAAAACAACGGAAACCGACGTGATCTGTAAAGTTCTGAACAACGGTAATCTAGGCGAAAATAAAGGTATAAATCTTCCAGGTGTTTCTGTAAATCTACCTGCCTTGTCCGCAAAAGATAAAAATGACTTAGTGTTTGGTTGTGAGCAAGACGTTGATTTTATTGCAGCTTCTTTTATTCGCAAAGCATCTGACGTTAAAGAGATCCGTAGAATCTTGGCTGTTAACGGAGGCGAGAGCATTCAAATTATTTCAAAGATCGAAAACCAAGAAGGTGTAGATAACTTTGATAAAATTTTAGAACTGTCTGACGGCATTATGGTTGCGCGTGGTGACCTAGGTGTTGAAATCCCGGCTGAAGAGGTAATCTTCGCGCAAAAAATGATGATTGAAAAATGCAACCGCACACGTAAAGTAGTTATCACGGCTACTCAAATGCTGGACTCTATGATCAAAAATCCACGTCCAACTCGGGCAGAGGCGGGTGACGTTGCTAACGCAATAATGGATGGCACCGATGCAGTTATGCTTTCTGGTGAAACTGCGAAAGGGAAATACCCAATTGAAGCAGTAACCATCATGGCGCAAATTGCTAACCGTACTGATGGCGCAATGCAAGCTGAAATGGGCTCACGTCTAGACAATGCACGTCTCCGTATTACTGAAGCAGTATGTAAAGGCGCAGTAAACACCGCCGAAAAACTGGGAGCCCCACTGATTGTTGTTGCGACTGAAGCTGGTAAATCTGCCCGTTCTGTTCGTAAGTACTTCCCAACCGCAAATATCATTGCAGTAACGACTAACAAGAAGACTGCTGCGCAACTTTGTTTAAGCAAAGGCATTATACCCGTCATAGTTGACCAGTACGAGAACACTGACGAGTTCTACCGGCAAGGTAAAAAAATTGCCCTAGAATCTGGTCTTGGCACAAAAGGTGATATCGTTGTTATGGTGTCTGGTGCACTTGTGACTTCAGGTACCACTAATACATCTTCTGTACACGTTCTGTAATATACCCATAATTATTGAACATACTCGACTGCTTAATGCTTCAAAATTATACGCTAGACTGGCTTTGTTTCCTACACCAAGGAATTAAGTGAGCCTAGCTGGTTAGAGTGTTGATTGATAATTTAGTTTCTTGATATAGAAAATAAAGCCGGTTACCACAAGTAGTTCCCTAGCAGGGGCATAAACAATTTAAGTTAAAAAACTACTTGGAGAGACATTGAGCCTGAGGAATCACACGGCTCAAATTAGTTAAACCTACGCATGATAAAAGCGTTAAATAAGCTGGCAGAATGAATCCTATAATGCTGCATTTTAGCTATTTATTAGAAAACGTTCACAGTACGTAACATGCTCATTAATTATTGAACGACCAAGTACCTCTAATGATTACTAAAGATATAAATACATCATGAAGCAATTCTAACTGAAAACAAATTAAACTTAAAGTTAGTACTATAATAATCTATTATACGATTACTAATATCATAGATCAAGTTTCACTTCAAGCTTAGCGCTTAAAATAACACTGATTCCCGCCTCAAATCAAAAGGGGCATCACTGTGATGCTTTTTGTAATGTTAAATATGCTAACATCACTTAATTTTTCCAATTCAAGCGCTGCGGCAACAATGATGCCGACAATACACATAACACCCCACCTAGATTAGCGTGACGAATTGCTACTTGCGCTTCTTGCTGCACTTTCGGCTTCGCGTGATATGCAATGCCTAAACCCGCAGTCGCCATCATTTTTAAGTCATTAGCACCATCGCCTACAGCGATAGTACTAGCAAGCATGAGGTCATAGCTTGCAGCAAGATCTCGCAAAATATCTGCTTTACGCAGCGCATTAATAACTTGCCCTTCAACTTCACCAGTCAACTTACCGTTTTCAATTACCAAATGGTTAGATTCCGCATGCAAAAGTGATAATTGATCACGCAGGACGTCAGAGAACCAAGTGAAGCCTCCCGACACAATGGCAACAATCCAACTTCTAGCCTGCAAATATGCCGCAAGCTGGCGCATACCAGGCATTAGAGGTAACGAATTCCTAACGTGTTCAAGCACGGAGACGTCAGTTCCTTTAAGTTGCGCAACACGCTCACGTAAACTTTGCTCAAAATCAAGTTCACCTTGCATAGATTGCTCTGTCACAGCAGCAACTTGCTCCTCAACACCTGCCAATTTAGCAATTTCATCAATACATTCAATTTGGATGGCTGTTGAGTCCATATCGAATACTGCCAATCCAGGTTCAAATAAGTTCGGGATGTTATCCAAAGGTCCGCAATCCAGTGCGAGCACATTACACAGTGCATAAATTTCAGATGTTAACTCACCTCGCATTAATAAAACTTCATATGGCCCAACAGTCCAGCCCGCTAGCGGCTGCTCACGACCCTTCATAAGGAGCGAAAAATTTTCCAGACATGATGGACTAATATGTAAACCAAATAATATCCACCCAGCGTGTCGACAGTCTAATGGACGAAAATCACGGATGGAAGGAAAGCGTGTGAAAAGTTTAGCCTGTTTCTGAATTAAAAAAACTGAAGTTGAATTCATTGCGAAGAATCCTTATCGAACACTCATTCTACCGTATCAAACAGTAGAATTAATCACATTAAGGGGCTTTATTCCTAAATCAAACAACAAAATTTTCAATCTACGCTCTAAACAGCTAGGCTCACTTAAATATTCAGATCTATGAACAAGCTTCATTGCAAAACAACTAACTGGAAGCAGTAGAATTAAGCTTTAATCAATTGTGACTCACTAACATTATGGATTAATGAAAAAAGCCATACAGCTATAGAATCAAACTAAACATGATAACCATGGGAGACCCCATTTATTTTACAACTTAGCCTTTACGATAGCTTTCATGGTTCAACGCGTATTTTCAATGCCATTGCGAAGTCTGTAAGCATGCATCAGTTCTATTTTAAACTTAATCAATTACCGTTATCATGCTCTCATTGTTCATGCATTTGCAAGCAAACCAAAACGATTAACGTTGCGTTCAAGATAAAGATTACAAAACCCATCCAACACTTAATCCTTGATTTTGCAGGGCTCAAAATTTATGGTGATGGCGAATGGAAAGTCAAAAAAAGCATGGCACTTATGGAAACCGGAGAGTTTCGTGCAAGTTACCTTGAGTGGCATATATAAATACGCATGCAATCATCCTGCTGAGTGAAGCACATCAAATACAACTGACTTTAACGTGCTACCTCATTTACTCAAACCAGACCCATCGCAGAATCAATAAAACATCAGGCAATGGTGCTTACGACACCAGACCATGTTAAAAAAGCCATTGTCTGATAGTGAATCATGTAAGGCTTTGCTATCTGCACTCAAATTAGAGAACAAAGCCTTCCTAGGCTACAAAAAAATTTTAATACTATGTATACATGGAGATGTATAGTGAAAATGTTATCCGGAGCTGATATGATCGTTCATTCGATGATCGACCAAGACGTAAAACATATTTTTGGTTATCCAGGTAGTGCAATACTAGATATCTATGATGCTCTACATAAAAAAAATGTTATAGAACATATCCTTGTAAGACATGAGCAAGCAGCGGTTCACATGGCTGATGGCTATTCTCGCGCAACTGGTAAAGTGGGCGTAGTATTAGTTACTTCTGGTCCAGGCGCAATGAATACGATCACAGGGATCGCGACAGCCTACATGGACTCAGTACCAATAATTGTGCTATCTGGTCAGGTAATGAGTCACTTAATCGGTCACAATGCCTTCCAAGAGTGTGACATGATAAGTATATCTCGCCCTGTCGTCAAACACAGCTTTTTGGTAAAAAATACTGAAGACATCCCTCACATCATCAAAAAGGCATTCTATCTCGCTTCAACAGGTCGTCCTGGTCCTGTCGTTATAGATTTACCAAAAGATATGCTAAACTCAGCCAATAAATATCCATATAAATGTCCAGAAACCATCGCGAAGCATTCGTACAATCTAACAACCAACAGATGCAAAGGCCAGCTCAAGCATGGGATTAGAGCCTTACTGGAAGCGAAAAAGCCTGTGTTATATATTGGTGGTGGCGCAATTATTTCTGAGTGCAGTGAGCAAATTAAAACGTTGGTTGACACCATGAATATTCCAGTTGTCAGCACCTTGATGGGCTTAGGTGCGTACCCATGCACTAGTGATAAATTTCTCGGTATGCTTGGTATGCATGGCACCTATGAAGCTAACATGGCAATGCACCACACCGATCTAATTTTTGGTATTGGTGTGCGCTTTGATGATCGCACGACCAATAACCTTGAAAAATATTGTCCACACGCAAAAGTTGTGCATATCGATATTGATCCATCAAGCATCTCAAATACTGTCTCGGCGGATATTTCAATAGTAGGTTCAGCAGATGCCATTCTTGACATTCTGCTTCGTATGTTAACGGAGCAAAACAGTACCAATGATGAAAATGCACTTAAAATTTGGTGGAATCAAATAAATGTATGGCGTAAGAGGGAATGCCTAAAATACAAAAAAAGCAATGAACGTATCAAGCCGCAACAAGTGATTGAAATACTTTATAAACTCACTAACGGTGATGCTTATGTGACATCAGATGTAGGCCAGCACCAGATGTTTGTGGCGCTTTACTACCCATTTGATAAACCTCGTCGTTGGATTAATTCAGGCGGCCTTGGCACCATGGGCTTTGGTTTGCCAGCAGCTATGGGTGTAAAGTTCGCGTTGCCAGATGCTGAAGTTGTCTGTGTAACAAGTGATGGCAGTATCCAAATGAATATTCAGGAACTGTCTACAGCGCTACAATATGATATCCCCATTAAAATTATCAACCTCAACAATCGCATTCTTGGTATGGTCAAGCAATGGGAGGATATGATTTATCAAGGTCGTCATTCTCACTCATACATGGATTCAGTACCTAATTTTACCGCGATGGCAGAAGCTTATGGGCATATAGGTATCGGCATCAGCGACCCTCTTCAGCTAGAAAAAGAGATGGCGCGCGGCCTAGCCATGAAAGATAAGCTTGTTTTCATCGACATCTTAGTTGATGAAACGGAGCATGTTTACCCAATGCAAGTACATGGAGGTGCAATGAATGAAATGTGGTTGAGTAAAACTAAGAGAACATAATGCGCAGCATTGTATTAATTTTGATGAAAAATGAAACGGGTACATTATCGCGCATTATTAATTTGTTCTCTCAGCGTGGTTATAATATTAAATTATGAACGATATCCTCTGCAAACGATGTATTTTTGTTCCAATCTTATATTACTACGAACGTGGTAATATACTTAAAATGAGAGTAAGTTGAGAAGTCTCTTCACATGAGCTAATTAATATTCTGCAGGTTAGGGTAATATGGCAAAACATGCATATATCGAACATAAGCTAGCAATGCTGAAACTGAAATCGATTGGTTCTGAACAGGCTGAAGTCAAACGCATAGCGGCTTTTTAGGTATACCTAATTCTGCCGACTTCTTTAACGCTTTTATCGTGCCGTAGTTTTCGCTAATCTGAGCATTGTGATTCCTTAGACTCAATGTCCCTACGAGGGGTTTTTGACTCAAAACATTGTCGTTTCTCTTTGAGCTAGTTAGGTAGCACTTCACCATCAGTCTCATTTGACACACTTAACTCCGCAGAAAGAATTTTATGCGCATTTATATCTACCACTCAAGATAATTTGCGCCATACTCAACATTAACGATAAGCATCATGCTTTTTTACTTGCCATTCTCCTTCACCATAGATTTATCACCCCGTAAAATAAAGGGGAGTAAGTGCTGGATGGCTCCTTTAGTCTTCGTCTTAAAGGTAACGTTGCTAATGCATGAATATGGAAAACATAACAATAGTTGAGCCAATTTGAAGATAGAATCACTGTAATAATGGCTTAGTCACTAAATAAACGAGGTCTCCCATTATTACCCAGTTAGTTTTATATTGTCGTTGAATAGCTACTTCCTCAATCCAAAATATTAGTGAGCCATTATTGGTTAAAGCTTGACTATACTGCTTCGAATTAGTTGTTTTTGTAGCTAAGCTTCTTCATAGACTTGAATATTGCAGTGAGCCTAACTGTTTAGCGTATTGCTTAAAAATTTAGTTCCATGATTTAGAAAACAACGCCAAAATAATATTGCACACCCTTAATTATTCCTATTGGCGAAAGCCAATATCAATAATCCACCAGTTATAATAGCGATCAACATCATCGATCGCACCAAGTTAATATTTTGCTCTAACCTATTTGATGTGGCTTTGATGATCTTTGCGTGCTCAAGGGTAATGCGAACAAATCCAGCCATATGGCCATCACGAAAAATGGGCTCTACTAATTGATGGCGACCAATACTTGCGACAGAAAGTGGGATGCTGATACCTGCTAGCTGCTCCAGAGGCATGGCACCAATAGAGCTTACCAACCGGTTACCTCGTTGATCATAAATAGTAGCATCAAAGATCAGTTTATCTGCTTGTAAACGTGCCACTAAGCTGTCTAATACTTCAATTTCATCATTTACTACCGCAGAATAAGCGGTATTAGCAGCTTGCCGTAGGATGACCCGGGAAAGTAGTTCGGTCTGTTCATAGAGCATGTGATGATTATGATTGTTGAGTTGAGTACTATACATAAAAAGTAGTATGATAGTTGTAAAGCAAGTAAACACCACAAAACATTGCCGAAGTAAACGTAGACGTTGCTTATTTATTTGTAACATAAACGGTCCAAATCCAAGTGAAGGCACCAGGCTCCGCAGACAATCAGCATAATATTAGTATGCTGTCCACGCGAAGAAAATGCAAGCAACTCTTTAGATTAACATTATGCAACCTCCCATGACTTTGTTTCCTAAATTATAGAACTAAACTATCAACCTATGCTCTAAACAGCTAGGTTTACTTAATATTCAAGTTTATGAATCAGCTTAGCTACAAAACGACTAACTAGATACAGTATAATCAAACTTGAATCAATGATGGTTCACTAACATTCTAAATTGATGAAGAAGCTATTCAGCTATGGAATCAAACTAAACCGGATAATTATGGAAGGCCTCGTTGATTTAGCAATTTCATCATTACGGCGGCTCTCATGAACCTTGTTTTTTAATTTAAGCTCAAATAATAAGTTTCAACATGGTTAACTATTAGACAATCGCTTTCATGCTAGGCATACTTAGTTCTATCAGCTTATTTAAAGCTTTTATCATGCCATCGGTTTCACTAATCTGAGTTATATGACTCCTTAGGCTCAATGTTCCTCCTAGTAATTTTTTGACTCGAACCATTACTGTCTTTGCTAGGGAAAGTTTCTGGTAACGACTTTATTTTTTTAAATCAAGGAACTAAGTTTTCAATCAACACTTTAAACAGTTAGGCTCACTTAAATATTCAAGTCTATGAACAATCTTCGCTATAAAACAACTAACTGAAAGCAGTGTCATCAAGCTTTAATCAATCGTAGTTCACTAATATTTTAGTTTAATGAAGAAGCTATTCAGCTAATGGAATCAAACGATGCAAAGTAATCATAGGAGACTCCGTTTATTTAGCGATTTAGCCGTTAAGATGATTTCATGGTTAAATGCGTATTTCCAATGCCATTGTGAGGTCTGCAAAAATTCATAAATTATGTTTCCAAACTTCTTCAACTGTCGTTGTCATGCTCTCACTATTCATGCATTAGCAAACGAGCCAAAGCGGTGAACATTACGTTCAAGATGAAGAATAAAGGAACCATCCAGTACTTAGTTATCGCTTCTACGAACTCAACGCCTACGGTGCAGAAAAATAGAAAGCAAAAAAGCATGGCACTGATGGAAAACGGGGAGTCTGACGCAAGTTACATGTAGCGATAGATATAAACATGCATGAAATCATTACTGCTAAATTAAATGCATCAAATGTGACTGACAGTAACATGCTGCCTGATTTATTCGAATAGACCCGCTGAAAAATCAATAAAATATCCGTCGATGGTGCTTGCGACACCAGATAATATTACGCAACCGTTCGAATTAAATGAGCAGTTCCACTCATACCGCCAAAAAAAGAGCAACTTTTGGGGAGCGAAACCACTCGCATAATTTATCGGTCAGTTATGAGAGGTTATGCGGTTCAAATCAGCATTGGGAAATGAGGTATAGTTGCCATAAACGTTCCCTGTCAGAAACAACAATGTTTCGAGTCAAAAAACTACTAGGAGGGACATTGAGATTAAAAGATCATAATCCTCAGATTAGCGAAACTTACGCCATGATAAAAA
Source organism: Candidatus Enterovibrio altilux (assembly GCF_002381345.1). GTDB lineage: Bacteria > Pseudomonadota > Gammaproteobacteria > Enterobacterales > Vibrionaceae > Enterovibrio > Enterovibrio altilux. Next base: position 1,209,872 of record NZ_CP020660.1, on the reverse strand, counting down.
CGTTAAATAAGCTGACCGGGCTAAGTATGCCTCAAATAAAAGCAATTGTTTAATCGTTAATCATGCTGGGATTTCTTCTCCGAATGCGAATTAGGAAATAAAGTCATATGACTGGTTTCGTAACATTGTCTGGTTAGTCAATACTACCCACCTGATATTGCATTAATTTTCAGCGAGTCTGTTTAAACAAGTGAGGTAGCACTTCACTGTCAGTCACATCTGATGCATTTAACTCAACAGCAATGATTACGTGCGTTCTTATATCTACCGCTAAATGTAACTTGTGCCAGGCTCCCCCATTTTCCATCAGTGCCATGCTTTTTTGCTTTCTATTTTCCTGCACCGCAGGCTTTGAGTCCGTAGAAGCAATAACTAAGTACTGAATGGTTCCTTTATTTTTCATCTTGAACGTAATGTTCACCACTTTGGCTCGTTTGCTAATGCATGAATAGTGAGAGCATGACAACGGCAGTTAAGTAAGTTTGAAAACATAATTTATGAATTTTTACAGACCTCATAATGGCATTAGAAATACGCATTTAACCATGAAATCATCTTAACGGCTAAATCGCTAAATAAACGGAGTCTCCTATGATTACTTTGCATCGTTTGATTCCATTAGCTGAATAGCTTCTTCATTAAACTAAAATATTAGTGAACTACGATTGATTAAAGCTTGATGATACTGCTTTCAGTTAGTTGTTTTATAGCGAAGATTGTTCATAGACTTGAATATTTAAGTGAGCCTAACTGTTTAGAACATTGATTAAAAATTTCGTTCCCTGATTTAGGAAATAAAGCTGGTTACCATAAACGGTCTCTAGCAGACACAAGAATGGTTCAAGTTAAACATGGAAACAAACATAAACAATGAAAGAATAAATCCGTAAATATAATTTACATAATAAAAACAGTGATTTACAGATGAATAAGCATGATGCGCATAATCTTGTGTTTATTTTTTGTATAATGTCAAATTTGGGCGCTATCACAAAAGTGCGGCTAACTGGGGAAAGGTACAATTTACAACTTCTTACCTATTACGGCTGATTACGTGAATAGTTATTGCTATTGGCTATGCTATTTTGTATTCTTTTGCCTCAAAATTCTCAGTCTTTTACTTTCGTTCCTTGCTTCTTTTGGACGACTGGGCCAATGTTGGAAGCTGAATAAACCGTAAGGAGCAACCTATGCGTCATTACGAAATCGTATTGATGGTGCACCCCGATCAAAGCGAGCAAGTTGCTGGCATGATTAAACGTTATACTGACTCTATTAAAGAATCAGATGGTGAGATTCACCGCTTAGAGGACTGGGGTCGTCGTCAGCTTGCTTACCCAATCAGCAAACTGCACAAAGCTCACTACGTTCTTATGAACGTTGAAGTGGATGAATCAATAGTTAATGAACTGGAAACTGCGTTTCGCTTCAATGACGCTGTGATCCGCAACATGATCATGCGTACCAAAGGTCCTACCACTGAACCGTCGGTAATGATGAAGGCTAAAGAAGAACGTGCTCCTCGTCGTGAAGAACGTGGCGAACGTCCAGAGTTTTCACAACCTGAAGGCGAAGCGGCAGCTGAGTAATTTATTCTGATGATTCATTTCACGGATGCATTAATTGTATTATTAATCGCACAGTTTGAAATGAGAGTCTTACCGAACACATTAATGTTATTTTGTGCTTGACAATAGTGCGGAAAAGTAAGCATCTGTATTATCTATTCTATGTGCTTCCAGTTTCGAAAATCATAAGCAAATAAAGGTCACCACACAAGCTTAGTATTTAGCTTTAGGCTATAACGTTAAGGTCAGTGAATTTTTTACTTATTAAACCAACTCCACATAATTTTGAGAAGTTGGTGTTATATGCTGATGATATTATTTGAATTAAAATTAGGAGATAAGCCCATGGCACGTTTCTTCCGTCGTCGTAAATTTTGCCGTTTTACTGCAGAAAACATACAAGAAATCGATTACAAAGACGTAGCGACTCTGAAAAATTACATCACTGAAACTGGTAAAATTGTACCGAGCCGTATCACAGGTACTCGTGCTAAATATCAACGTCAGTTGGCTCGCGCTATCAAGCGTGCACGTTACCTAGCCCTATTGCCGTACACTGATAAACATCAATAATCAGTACTACCAATGTTGAGAGGACTCAATAATGCAAGTTATTCTGCTTGATAAAATAAATAATTTAAGTTCACTGGGTGATCAGATTGCAGTTAAACCTGGTTATGCACGTAATTTCCTTATTCCACAGGGTAAGGCTGTTATGGCAACTAAAGCAAACATTAAACTCTTCAAAGCTCGTCGTGCAGAGATTGAAGCAAAAGTTAATGAAACTTTAGCTACTGCTGTTGCTCGAGCTGAGCATATTTCAACTTTAGAAATGATTTGTATCGAGTCTAAAGCCGGTGACGAAGGTAAATTATTCGGTTCTGTCGGTACTCGTGACATCGCAAATGCAATTACTGCCGCTGGTGTTAAAGTGCTAAAAAGTGAAGTGCGCCTGCCAGAAGGTGTCCTGCGTAACATTGGTGAATATAAAATAAGCGTGCAAGTTCATGCTGAAATACTTGCAACGGCTAAAGTAAACATTATATCTAAGTAGTCAGAAACACGTAAGCTCTTAAAAAATTATACATTACTATTAAATTAGTATCTAATTCAAGTAGAGATAGTAACTTCCAATATGATTCACTATCTGAATTCGAATTATAACTGCAAAAATACATTAGTCCTGGGTTTGAGATTGCTAAACTGCCATTATTACACCCTTATTATGCATGCATTAACAAGCAAGTCAAAACAGTTAACATTGCGTTTAAGACTAAAAGAATCATTCAGCACTTAGCCATTGATGATGCAGGGCTCAAAATTTACGATGAAGACAAATAAAAAGTTAAAAATATGCCACTAATAGGAAACATTGAGTCTGGCATACGTTACATTTAGCAGAAGATATCAAGACTAATGAAACCATTACTGTTAAGTTAATTTTATCAAATATGACTGATGGTGAAGTGTCACCTAACTCACTTAAATAAATCAGCTAAAAAATCAATGAAATATTAGATTATAGTGCTGACAGCATCAAACCAGGAAGGACATTGAGCCTCAGAGATTACAGTGTTCAGATTGGCGCAACCAACCTACGTAATAATAAAAGCATCATAATCTTTTAAGCTAAAGATCCCTCCAAGTAATTGTTTGACTCAAAACATTGCTGCTTCTGATAGGGAACGTTTATATTAATCATACTTCGTTTTACAATACTAACTGGAACCGTATAACTTCTAGTACTGATCGCTAAATTACGCGAGTAACCTCATTCCCCAAAAAGTTATACCTTTTCTTGGTGGGATGAATGGAGCCGCTCGTTTAATACGAACCGTGTCGTAAGCACCATCGGTTGATATTTTTAGGTAGCATTTCACAGGTCAGTTACATTTGGTGCACTTAACTCAGCAACAATGATCTCATGTATGTTTATATCTACCACTAAATGTAACTTACGCCAAACTCTTAGTTTCCCGTCAGTATCATGCTTTTTTACTTTCCATTATCCTGCACTGTAAATTTTGAGCCCTGTAGAATCAATGGCTAATTGGTTTTTTGCGGGTTTGTTTGAGTAATCAGTGATGTATGCGTCCTTTATTATACGTCGTGAACATGACATTAACCATATAGGCTCGCTTGCTAATACATTTAACCATGAGGGCCGTCGTCATCGCTAAATCGCTAAATAAACGAAATCACCCATGATTACCCTGCTTAATTTAACTCCATAATTGAATAACTCTTCATCAATTCAGAATGTTAGTGAGCCACTATTGATTAAAGCTTGATTATATTGCTTTCAATTAGTTAATTTGTAGCGAAAATTATTCATAGCCCTGAATAGCTAAGTTAGCCTAACTGTTTAAAGTGTTAATTGAAAATTTAGCTCCCTTATTTAGGAAATAAAGCCGGTTACCATAAACGTTCCATAACAGAGATAAGCATAGCGCAAGTCAAAAACTACTGAGAGGGACATTGAGCCTAAGGAATCACACAACTCAGATTAGTGAAACTGACGCCATAATAAAAGCGTTACATAAGTTAACATGGCCAAGTATGCCCAAAACGAAAGCACTCTACTAATAGTTAAGTCTACTGAGAACTACTATCTATATTTTTATTAAAAAATACTCCCTATAATCTAATATAACTCACAAAGTTTACTAGATCAACTAACTATTCTATATGTATTTAATAAGACATACGATAAACTCTGGAGCAGAGCAAAGCTTAATTTTCTTTACTCCCTTATCATTATGAGATTCTTCGCACTGAACAATTAATGTAAACTCGCTGTATATTTCTCCGATTCAATCACGGTATTCCTAATGAATGACGGAAAAATGGATATCGCTCCATTCGGGTAAAAGGAATACGTAATAAATGAATAATTACCAAGAACATATTTGTGATGTACTGATTATAGGCAGCGGAGCAGCAGGACTGTCGTTAGCACTTCGTCTTGCTTCAACACAAAAAATTATAGTGCTGTGCAAAGGACCACAAAACGAAGGAGCAACGTATTATGCACAAGGCGGTATCGCTGCCGTTTTTGACGCAAATGACTCCATTAAATCACACATAGAAGACACCCAAATTGCAGGGGATGGTATTTGTGACAAAAATATCGTTGAATTTATAGCTAAAAATGCAAAAAAATGTGTTCAATGGCTAATTGATGGTGGGGTTACGTTTGACCGAGAAGAAAATAATAATAGCAATACTCCAAAATATCACCTAACTCGTGAAGGCGGGCATAGCCATCGTCGTATTCTACATGCTGCAGATGCCACTGGCATGGTTGTACAAACGGCGTTGCAAGAGAACGTACGCAAACATTCTAGTATTACAATACTAGAACGACATAATGCTTTGGACTTAATTACACGTAAAAAAATTGGAACTTTAGGAACAAATCGCGTTCTCGGCGTTTATGTGTGGAACCACGAGCGTGAAGTTGTTGAAACCGTGCGGGCTAAATTTGTGGTATTGGCTTCTGGTGGCGCTTCTAAAGTCTATCAATACACCTCAAATCCAGACGTTTCTTCTGGCGATGGCATTGCAATGGCATGGCGTGCAGGTTGTCGCGTAGCAAACCTTGAGTTTAACCAATTCCATCCCACCTGTTTATTTCATCCAGCCGCACATAATTTTTTGCTGACAGAGGCGCTCCGTGGTGAAGGCGCATACTTACGAAGACCGGATGGTTCTCGCTTTATGTCAGACTTTGATGAACGAGGTGAATTGGCACCTCGAGATATTGTGGCACGTGCTATCGATTATGAAATGAAACGCCTTGGTGCTGATTGTATGTACATTGATATCAGCCATAAAGATCCTGAATTCATCACTAAACATTTTTTCACCATCCATGAAAAGCTTATAACGTTTGGGTTTGACCTAACTCAAACTACAATCCCTATTGTTCCTGCTGCTCACTATACGTGTGGTGGTGTAATGGTTGATAGAAACGGTCAGACCGATCTTCATGGTTTATACGCAATTGGTGAAGTCAGCTACACCGGTCTTCATGGTGCCAATCGTATGGCATCAAATTCTTTATTAGAATGTGTTGTATATGCATGGACTGCCGCCATGCATATTGCCGAACACGCTTCCGCAGCAAAGATGCCACCTTCACTACCTCACTGGAATGACAATCTGGTATGTTGCTCAGATGAAGAAGTGGTCATTCAACACAATTGGCATGAGTTACGTTTATTCATGTGGGATTACGTCGGTATTGTACGTTCAACCAAACGTCTTGAACGTGCACTACGACGTATCGACCTATTGAAAGAAGAGATCAATGAGTACTACAGTAACTTCCGCGTATCCAATAACTTACTGGAATTACGGAATCTTTTACAAGTTGCTGAATTAATGGTGCGCTGTGCGATGTCACGAAAGGAGAGCCGCGGCTTACATTACACTATCGACTATCCTAATAAATTAAAAAATAGTGGCCCAACGATTCTGGTACCTGATTCTCCTTGCAACTAGTCTTGTTTGTAAGCTTCAATAGAAGAAACCATAAAAAATAAAAAGCTCTAACTTGAACTTTAAGGGCTTTGCTATGGTTGCGTTTGATGTTAATGGAGGCTTTAACGGCTTTTTTCCTACTTTGAAAAACAAAACCATTACGACCCAATAAAAATGGGATAAGATTACACGCGTAAGCACATCTCTACTTTAGTCTATAATCAAAAGGTAACAGCGAAATATTTAAGTTATTGCGAAACCTTCGCTCATATTAACTAAGCATTAGCATATTTTCATAGTACTTCAAAGATGGCGCAGATTCCACCAAATTGTGCATTGTAATTTCTTAGGCTCAATGTCCCTCTGAAAAATTTTTAACTCGAAACATTGCCATTTTTGATGGAAAACGTTTATGATAATCGAACGTTATTTTTTTAATACTAATTTACACCGTATAACTTCTGGTAGCTGACCGCTAAATTACGCGGATAACTTAATTTAAAAATTATTTTTTCCCTTGGCAAGGTGGAGAAATCGCTTTTTTAATACAAAGAGGTTCGTAACATTGTCTTGTGCCATATGCACCATCGCCTAATATTACATTTGATTCTTCGGCGGGTCTGTTTAAGCAAATAAGGTAGTACTTCACCGTCAGTCACATTTAATGAGCTTAACTCAGCAATAATAATTTCATGCATTTTTACATCTACCTCTAAATGTAACTTGCGTCAGATTCGCTGTTTCCGTTAGTACAATACTTTTTGCTTGTCATTCGCCTTCGCCGTAAATTTTGAACCCCGTATAATCGATGGCTAAATGCTGGATGGCTTCTTTGTTGTCATCTTGAACGCGACGTTAACCCTTTAGGCTCACTTGTTAATGCATGAGTAATGAAAGTATAACAACGGCAGCTGAGCGAGTATGAACACAAAATTAATGAATCCTTGCTGACCTCTCGATGACATTAAAATACATGTTTAACCGTAAAAGCCATTGAAATGGCTAGGTTGTGACATAAACACAGGCTCCCTCCGATTACCAATCTTAGTTTAATTTCATAGCAAAATAGTTTCTTTAGTAATCCAAAATATTAGTGTCTTACGATTAATTACAACGTGATTATACTGCTTACAATTAGTTGTTTTATAATAAAATTTATATATATACCTGAATATTTAAGTGAGCCTAGTTGTTTCGAGCATAAATTAATAATTAAGTTCCCTTATTTATGCTACAAAGCCGATTTAGCTGCTTTGCGAATCTACAACATGCATTATTGTCTGTCTCAAAGAGCTGTTGTATAGCAACATTAATTAAACACTCAGATCAATTAGTTGATTAAACAGAGCTTACTTGACGAGATTCAAGTAATTTTGAAAAAGTAATTCAGACTGAAAGCGCTTGTTTCATTGTTAATCATGTTAGGATTTGCTACCTAAACTAGCATTAGGAAACAAAGCCCAGCATGCGTGGTTCTGTAAATGTCTGCATAGATTTATGAAATATATTTTCAGACTTACTTAACTACCGTTGTTATGTCCTCATTATCCATGCATTAGCAAGCGTGCCTAAACAATTAACGTTGCATTCAAAACGAAGACTACAGGCACCAACCTGTACTTAGCCATTGCTCCTATGAAGTTAAAAGTTATAGTGAAGACAAATAGCACGTAACAAAACATGGTACTGTTGGACAATATCGAGTTTGTAGCAAATCAGATTTAATCATAGATATAAATACGCATAAAATCGTTGCTGCTGAGTTAAATACATTGAATGTAATTGACTGAGGTGTTATTTAACTTGTTCAAAGAATCCAACCAAAGAATGAATGCAATATAAGGTAAATGGTGCTGACAACACCAGACAATGTTACGAAATCGTTCGTATTAAACGAGCAGTTCCACTCATCCCATCAAAAAAAGGGGTAGCTTTAGGGTAAGAAAGCCATCCACGTAATTTAATGGTCAGTTGCCATAAGTAATACAGTGCACATAAGCTTTGATAAACAAAGTATAATAACCATAAACATTCCCTAGCAAAAACAACAAGGTTTTAAGTCAAAAAGCTATTCGGAAAGACATTGCACGTAAAAAATATAATACCCAGCTTAAAAAAATTTACGCAATAATAAAAGCATTAAATAAGCTGACAGAACTAGGTATATCTAAAATAAAAACGATCGTATAATAGTCATTATGTTGCGAGTTGCTATCGGAACTCAAATAAGGAAACAAAGCCGTAATGTACCGGTTCTTGCGGAGTGATTATTGTAGCTACCGTTGATGTTAAGTACTATCTCTGTCAGCAAACAAGAAAAGTTCAAAAGTACAGAATAGATTATAGTGGGCCCCAACTCTTACGTTGTAAACAATGTTGTTGTACCTTCTAGTTTGGATATCCCTACACAATGTATCAAATTAATATCACTAGTACATTATTGAATTTACTATGAATAATGCTCATATACATAATTCAGTTCAAGCACTATACATCATTATTAATGCGATTGTTCATGTATAAAAATTTTTAACCTACTTTGTAATCATGCTCTCTTTTGACGTACAGAAGGTGGAGCTGATCTGCGAAACGGGTGAGCAATAATTTTTTTAGTGTAGTAAAACAAGATCACGCTGACTCTGGGATGCATGGAGCCTAAATTGAAAAAATTATTCAATATCCTTATTAAGAATTTCTCAAAATTCAGAATTGCATTCTGATTTATTGATAGCTTTAATGTGTCCGATATTCTTCCCAAGAATAAATAAATTGTTGATATATGTTCTATGCGCCACGCACTAAGAAAGTAAGTTTGATCATACGCACTCACTTACAATAGCTAAATAAAAAATAATTCGATCTTTAAAATTCACAAAGATGCATGACAAAGTCATTGGTACATTTATTGAATAAAAATATAACCTTTAAACTACAATCAACTTACTGAATACACACTCAGCATCTGATACTAAAAAACACAAAATTTCAACAATGAAGAGACACTATTCACGATGAAAATTAGCATGATTGCGGCGATGACAAAAGGCAGAGTTATTGGAAAAAATAATGCAATACCTTGGTACTTACCGGCCGACTTTAGTTGGTTTAAGCGCAATACGTTAGGAAGGCCCATCATCATGGGTCGTAAAACATATGAATCTATTGGTCGTCCATTACCAGAAAGGCGTAATATTGTAATGAGTCTAAATAGTGGCTGGTCAGCTGACGGTGTGGAAAGCGTGATGAGCATTAATGATGCCTGTACACTTGTGGCTGGTGTTGAAGAAATGGTGATTATAGGAGGTGAAACTATTTATACTGCGATTTTACCCCGTGCTAATCGCTTATATCTTACATTTATTGATGCCGATATTGAGGGTGACACACAGTTTCCCGACTGGCAAGCAGGATGGAGTATCAGCCATTCAGAACATTATAAGGCTGATGAACTTAATCAGTTCAATATGAAGTTTGTGGTGTTAGATCGCTAACGCAGCTAGTATAATTTATACCTAAACTGGGCAAGAAAGATTAAATTTTTGTCCATCTTCCCACCTTACCATGGTGAGAGAACCTCCCCAAACACAGCCAGTATCCAAACCAAGAAAATTATTTTGAAAAATACCTCCGAGTGCTGCCCAATGACCAAAAATTATTGTTTCTTTTATAGTTTCACGTCGTTTAGCCGCGAACCAAGGTACAAGATTTTCGTCACTCATTTTATCGGGTGACAGTTTACATGCCATATCTAAGTTTCCGGACATTGTTAAAAAACGCATGCGTGTAAATGCATTTATGGTATAGCGATAATATTCTATGCCTTCTAAGGAAGAAGACCACATAGAAGGTTCGTCAGAATACATATTTTGAAGCAGCCAAAGGTAGCGATCACTGTGAAGGATTGCTTCAACGTCGCGCGCACTTTGTTTGGCTTCCCTTACTGTCCAATGGGGAGGAATACCTGCATGTGTAATCACAAAGCCAGATGCGGTTTCATTTTTTGTTTCGTTGTGAATTAATAACGGTTGATGACGAAGCCACTGCAGCAATTTTTCACGATCTGGTGCGTCTAATATTGCGCGGATCTTATCTCTTGCTTTAGGTCTCATTATGCCTTTTGCAACGGCCAGAAGGTGAAGGTCATGGTTACCCAAGACCGTATGGCCATGTTCACCTAGTTCTTGCATGAAACGTAAAGTGGCGAGAGAATCAGGGCCTCGGGCAACGAGATCTCCTGTGACATATAAATGATCGTGCTGAGGATTGAATGCAGCCATGTCTAAAAGAACACACAGACTATCATAGCAGCCTTGAATATCACCAACCAGATAAATTGCCACTACATTCACTTAGTGCAGGATGTTAGGTAAGGCAAGGCGGAACGGGTAAATTTCAATTTCGAAAGGTAGTTTATTCTCATATTGCATTGAGTAAGCTCCTTGCATAACACCAACAGGTGTTTCAATAATAGTGCCGCTGGTATATGTGTATTCTTTACCAGCATTAATATGAGGCTGTTCACCCACAACTCCTTCCCCTGCAATCACTAATTTTTTTCCATTTGCATCAGTTACTAACCACTTACGACGTAATAGCTGAGTGTTACGGTTACCATTATTTTCGATGGTAACCGTATAAGAAAACACATAACGTTTTTTATTCGGCTCAGATTGTTCTACAATGTAATGTGTTACAGCTCGAATTGTAAAATTTTTGTTGACCATCCTGGTAACATATCCTTTTATTGGTTATTTGCATCCATCCAGTTTGCTAGTGTCACAAACTGAGCCAATGTAAGATTCTCTGGACGCACGGTAAAATCAATGCCCAAAGTCGTCAAAATATCAATATCAATCAATGTTTTAAAGCAATTACGAACTGTTTTACGACGTTGATTGAAACCTTCACGGCATACTCGCTCAAGCCATTTCAAGCTAGTAGCTGGGTATGGAAGTTCTTTGTGGGGAATAAAGCGAACCACTACTGAGTCAACTTTAGGTGATGGGATAAAAGAGGATGGAGGCACTGCTAATACCGGAATAACTTTACAGTAATATTGAGCCATTACGGTCAAACGACCATAAGCCTTACAATTTGGGCCTGCAGCTAAACGCTTCACCAGTTCTTTTTGTAGCATAAAATGCATGTCTTTCACGGCATCCATGAAGGTAAAAAGGTGGAACATCAGTGGTGTTGATATGTTATATGGTAGGTTGCCAAAAATACGCAGTAAGTTTCCTGGAGACGATAGCTCTTGAAAGTCAAACTGCATCGCATCAGTTTCGTAAATTGTCAGCTTACTTGAGAACTCAGGATGCCGCCGCAGACGTTCTGCGAGATCACGATCAAGCTCAATAACACTCATTCTGTCGACTTCACGTGCAATTGGCTCAGTCAGTGCACCAAGACCAGAGCCAATCTCTACGAAATTTTCGCCTGCTAGTGGATGGATAGCTGTTACAATCTCATCAATAATATACGGATCATGCAAAAAATTTTGGCCAAAACGCTTACGTGCACGGTGACCTAAGTAAACATTATGGGACATGCTTTTTATCTACTAATTCAATGGCGAGAGAAAGCGCTGTCCTCATGCTTCCAGTATCCGCCGTTCCTGTACCAGCTAAATCCAATGCGGTACCGTGATCCACAGAGGTTCGAATAAAAGGCAGTCCCAGAGTAATATTGACTGACTTTCTGAACCCTTTAAATTTTAACACAGGCAAACCCTGATCATGATACATAGCTAACACAACATCTGCTTCTTTTAGGTATTTGTCTTGAAAAAGGGTATCTGCGGGTAAAGGTCCCACTAAATTTATCCCTTGCTCACGTAGTTTATCAAGTGCTGGTTCAATCACATCCCTTTCTTCGTTGCCCAAGTAACCATCTTCACCGGCGTGAGGGTTCAAACCACATACAAAAATTTTTGGTTCAACCATACCGAATTTTAAAATTAAGTCATCATGCAAGATGCGGATAACTCGAAATAGACGCTCTTCCGTAATAGCTTTAGAGACGTAGGAGAGTGGTATATGAGTAGTAACAAGCGCGACCCGCAGACCTTCAGTTGCCAGCATCATAACTACTTGTGGCACGTTAGTGTAATGAGCAAAAAACTCCGTATGACCACTAAAAAAAATTCCAGAACGATTAATAATGCCTTTATGTACAGGGCCCGTAACAATAGCAGCAAATTCACCCTGCATATTGCCTTCTGCAGCTCTCTTGAGTGTACTTAAAACATAGTTACCATTAGTTTCATTCAATTCACCAGCAATGACGGTAGTATCTAATGCGGTATCACACACAACCAGTATTCCAGATGAATGAAGTGTAGGTAAAGCCGTCGGATTATAATCTTCAAATTTAGCATGAATGCCAAGTAGTTTTGCACGCTCCATTAACATTTCTTTGTTCGCACAGATAACTAATTGATGAGACCAAGCATAATGAATCAGTGCAAGGACTAAATCCGGTCCAATTCCTGCTGGTTCTCCGGGGGTAATAGCTATCCGCTGAATGCTCTTTTCACGCTGAGTGTTAACTATTTTCATCGAGATTACCTACTTGTTCTACATATGCACCTGCGCGAAGCTCTTGAAGCCAAGCTTGAGCCTCTTCGTTAAATTTACGATTGAGCAGCATACGATACGCTCGATTTTGCATTTCAGTATTTGTGTAGTCTGCTTGTCGGCGGTCAAGTACTTCTGCAATATGCCAACCATACTCTGTTTTAAACGGCTCACTTATTTCACCTTTTAATAGGGTATCGATTTTATCTTTAAACTCAGGGATATAAATTTCTGGTGCTTGCCAGCCTAAGTTTCCACCGATAACAGCAGAGCCAAAATCAGCACTATACTGTTCAGCCAACTCTTCGAACGTTTTATCACCGTTTTTGATTTGTTGAGCAATCAATTGGAGTTGGTATTTTGCACCTGCATCACTTAAAATAATAGAAGTTTTAATGAGAATATGGCGAACCTTTGTTTCAGTGACCACATGCGTTTGAAGACCTCTGGTGTCAAAAATTTTAATAATATGATAACCCACACTGCTGCGGTAAGGACCTATGATGGACCCTTTCACATTATTTTCAATTTGATCGGAAAAAATGGTTGGCATTTCTTCAAGACGCATCCATCCCCAGTCTCCACCACCCAATGCTTTTGGACCTTTTGAGCTTACTCGTGCTAATGTTGAAAAATCTCTACCAGCCATAAGTTCAGTGACAATTCGCTTTGCATGAGTAGCAACAGCATCTTGTTCTTTTTTATCTGCATCTTCATCTAATTGAAGTTGAATATGGCTTAAGCGGTATTCCACTGTTTCGCGATTTTTAGCGTTAAGTTGTGATGCAAGAGACGCTACATTTTGCGGTAAAATACTAATGCGACGACGTACCTGTACGTTTCTTACTTCATTAATGATCATCCCTCTACGTATTTGATCTCTGTATTGCGACCAAGACATACCAATTACTGCTAGTTCGTTTCGCAGCTGTTTTAAAGATTTATTTTGTTCTTTCAAAATGTTTTCAGTTGCTTGCTCTAAATGCGTGTCATCAATACGAATACCTAGACGTTTTGCTTCCTGTAACTGCAACTCTTCAAGGATGAGTTGATCTAATATTTGCTGTTTAAGCACATTGTCTGGTGGCAGATTTTCAGTTTTTGTATTAAGAAGAATTGTTTTTTTTAATGCCTTAATATCACTTAAAAGAATAACGCCCTCATTAACTACTATCATGACGCGATCTAGCTCCTCTATGGAGGCTGAAACAGATAATGAACAGATAGAGAATGCTGCAACCAGTAAATTTTTCATCCATTTATTCATTTTTTTGTTTAAAAATTTATTCATTAATTCTTTAACCCGAATGGATGGCGGTGTCCCAGCACGTTACCCTTTACAGGTCTGTAGTCAAATTCTCTGCCCAATCCTAAGAAGCTGAGAGAGAAGTAAACCCTACTGTCATATTTTGCAGGGTCATTAATGCTGCTACGAGAGAGTAAAGACTTATTGTAATACAAGCCAATAACGAAACATGCGGATTGATAAGTCAAGCCGAATTGTTTTGCTAACGTAAGATCTTGAGTAAGATCATGGAAATGCTGTGTTTGAAAACTTACGCCTTTACCCAATGGAAAGCCTGTCACTAAACCTACTTGAGAAATGCCATCTACCGTGGTCAAGTTCAGATAATCAGCACCAATAGTGTTGGAAATATAATTTTTTGATACGTAACGGTAATGTGTTTGAGCGAAGAAGCTGCCTTTACGGTATTCTAACGTGACATTACCAAACAGTAAATTATTAAGGTTTCTTTCATATTCTGCTGTACCACGAACAAATAATTTATCATTAAAGTTAAACTCTGTCTCCGCGGCCCATGCTACATCATTAATCATGTTATCTGCACCACTATCTGTGCGGTCAAGATAATAGGTCTGGCCAACAGCGATGTTAAAGCGTTCTTTATAAAAGTCATCATAAAAGCGTGAGGCTGCACCTATAGTAAATTGATTTGCAGGGTTGATGTAATCACCACCACTAAATTGATTGGCACGAAATAAACTGTAGTAGCCAGTTAGTAGACGCGCTGTGTCGTACCCCCCGTAGGAATAATCCATAGGATTATAGATCCCACTTTGATCAATATCTTTAATATAGAGATATTGAACCTGAGGCTCTAAAGTTTGCGTGTAATTGTTACCCCAAATTAACGCATCACGTTCAAGAATAACCACTGAATTCAGCTTGACCATCGGGATTACGCGGGACACATTTGACTTTAACATGCCATTATTATTCGTTACACGATCTATATTTGTTTGGTTAAAATACGAATAAAACACTTTGCCTTCTGCCTCCGCGCTTAACCAAGGCAAGTGATACGGTAAAGTCAGTGTTGGTTCTAGATTAATGCGCGTGGCATCAGGTTTACTGTCATCATCAGTAATAAATTTACTGATTTGGCTTTGCATTGAAAAATCCAAACCATAACCCAGTTCAGGGAAATAATAGTTTACTGTTAATTGTGGCAACAAGCGATATACAGGCCTATTATTCATCAGCGATTGAAAATTTTTGACACTTAAGATGCTATCCCAATTTTTAGCGCGGTAAGACACATTACCTGTTTGTAATAGGGCATGATTTTCACGGTGACTAATACGTGAATCTGTGTTCCGTGAAAAATAGTTAATATCACTACTCTTACTATAATTAACATTATACTTCCAATGTTCTCGAATACCAAAATGCTGCCAATGGAATCCCCAACTTTTATTGTATGTAGTGTAAAAATCGTCTTGCCCCATGTATTCGAACACCATTGAACCTCTACCATCTTCAATCAAATAACGAGGTTCAATTCTTAAAAATGAACCCCGGTTAAACATGTATTTCGGTGTGATGAGCATATCTGTCTGAGGGTGAATGTTCCAATAAAAGGGCGTCGATAATGTCACACCGTCCTTTTTATGCCAACTGATTAACGGATATAAAAAACCGGTTAAGTTACCATCTTCAACGGGCACACGTAAATAAGGGAGGTAGGCAATGGGAATATCAAACACATTAAATTGAGCGTGATACAAATCAGCGAAAATATTACCATTTTCTTTTGTAATGCTCCCTGCACTAAGATACCAACTGTTATCATTATCTGGACATGTGGTGTATGTACCGTCTTCTAACTCATAGAAGGCGGTGCCATTTTTAAAAATGTATTTAGCTTGCCCTCTTCCTGGCTGACACATCATTTTATACTGGGCATCAAGTAACGTGGTCTCTGTGGTATTCAGATTACTTTGTAAGAATTTACCAGACACTGTCATTTCACCATCATAAAAATAAACGTTGCCTTCAGCCATAACAATATTATCAGGCTGACGTAACGTGACAACATCAGATTTAATGATGCGATGGCTTTGAGTAACCACTACATCACCACGATAAATTGCTTTTTCATTAGCTTTGGCTTCAACATGATCAGCCACAATGGTTACGAGTGCGTTCTTAATGTCATCAGCGTACTCTTTTCTGGTGATACACAGATACTCTGGCGTGAGACAAGTGTCTGTCGGGATTTGCAGTGATTCTTGACTATCTTGTGCAACAGGACTCTCTTCTGCCATGACTGGACCGTATAGAATAAAGTATAATATGGTAGATAAAAATTTTCTTCCAATCAGCGACATGAAACACTCAATCCTGTTGTTGATTTACAGCACTGATATACTCTTGCGCTGCACCCTCGCAATTTTGCTAATAAATATGGAGTATCGTAATGCAAATCAGTCACATTCACAAACTATCGCGTGGTACTTGTTTATACACAATACAAGCTTTATTTCCTCATTCGAGTCCAGATAGCAAACCCCAACATGATTCACTATTAAACAATATCTTTCATTTTAAGCATACCTAGCTCTATCAACTTATTTAACGCTTTCATGATGGCGTCGGTCTCGCTAATCTGAGTATTATGATTCCTTAAGCTCAATGTCCCTACAAATAGTTTTTAAACTGAGACATTGCCGTCTCTCATCAGGAACGTTTATGGTAACGATGCCGCGTTTTACAATATTAATTTGAATCATATAACTTCTGGTAACTAACCGCTCAATTATACGGTTAACCTCGTTTCCTAAAAGTTGCTCCTTTTCTTGATGATATAAGTAGAACCACTCGTTTAATCCGAACGGTTACATCACATTCTCTGGTGTCACAAGCTTCATCAACTAATGTTTTATTAATTTTAAGCTACTCTATTTAAATCAGTTAGGTAGCACTTCACCATCCACCACATTTGATGCACTTAACTCAGCAGCAATTATTCCATGCGTATTTATATTTACTGCTAGACGTAACTTGCACCACACTCTCTGTTTTCGATTAATGCCCTGCTTTTTACTTGCTATTAGCCATCACCGTAGACTGTAAGCCTGTAAAATCACTGGTTCTGTGCTCGATGGTTCCTTTAATCTGCGTCTTGAACTCGACGTTAAGCCATTTGGGCTCACTTGCTAATGCATAAGTAGTGAGGGTATAAAAACAATAATTAAACAAATTTAATGACTCTTTGCAAACCTCTCAATAGCATTAAAAATACATGCTTCACCATGAAAACCGTTGTAATAGCTGAGTCACTAAATAAATGAAGTCTCCCATGATGACTCTGCTTTACTTCATTCCATAGCTAAATGAATTCTTCATTAATCCAGAATGTTAGTGAGCGACAATTGATTATATTGCAGCTGTGCTTTCTAATTCGAGTTCAAATAGTAAATACCAACATAATTAACTATTAGACATATCTAGTTCTCTCAGCTTACTTAACGCTTTTATTATGGCGTAGGCTTCGCCAATCTAAGTGTGTGCTCCCTTAGACTCAATGTCCCTCCTAGTAACTTTTTAACTCGAACCATTACTGTCTCTGCTAGAGAACCTTTATGGTAACTGGCTTTATTTTCTAAATCAGGGAACTAAATTTTCAATCCATGCTTTAAACAGCTAAGCTCACTTCAATATTCAGATTTATAAATAAACTTCTCTACAAAACACTAATTGGAGCAATGTCATCAAGCTTTAATCAATCCTGGCTCACTACTATTTTAAAGTGATGAAGAAAACATCCAGCACTTAACTATTAATTTTATAGGGCTAAAAACCTAGGATGCAGGCTAAAGAAAAGTCAAAAAACATGGCATTGATGAAAAATAGCGAATTTAGCGCAAGTTACATTTAGCGGTAAATATAAATACGCATGAAATCATTGCTACTGAGTTAAGTGCATCAAATATGACTGACGGTGAAGTGCTACCTAACTTCCTCAAAAAGACCCACCGCAGATCAAGGTAATATTAGTCGATGGTGCTTATGACACCAAACAACTTTACGAACCCGTCCTGATTAAACGAGCGGTTCCACCCATCCCACCCAGAAAAGGAATAACTTTTAGGAACGAGGCATCCGGAAAATTTAGCAGCCAGTTATCAGAAGTTATACGGTTCAAATAAGAATTGGAAAACAAGATATGACTGCCATAAATGTTCCCTAGCAGAAACGGTAACATTTCGAGTCAAAAAATTTTTCGGAGGAACATTGAGTTAAAGAAATTACAATGCTCAAATTAGAGAAATTTACGCCATAGCAAAAGCGTTAAATAAGCTGATAAGGTTCGGTATCCCTAAAATAAAAGCGATCATTTAAGCGTCAATCATATTGGGACTTGCTATTTGAACTCCCATTGAAAAACAAAGCTTATTTTGCAAAAAGCTAAAAAAAAATTATTATCAGCTGATCAGCTACCTATTATTCTCTATGAGACGAATATTATTGAGTAATTCCACTAAAATGCAACATATGCACTCAATATTAGCCATCATATTTCCTTATTATAGCCCGCATACCAACTCAACAGAATGACTATAAAAAGTGATGAATGTGCAGTTAAGAAACAATGATTCCTCCAAAAGTCAATGAGACTACACTGTAATTTTTTAAAATACAGTATTTTTGACGTCCAGAATGAATAATAAGTTTCAAATTCTCAATCCTATGTCTTCACGTTGCTTGAGTACAACTACGTTCAAATCGCAATAGGCGCTCTTATTGCTGATTGCGCTTCGTAGCCGTCAATGACAAAATCTTCGAACCTATAATCAAAAATAGAATCAGGTTGACGGAGGATCTTCAACATTGGGATTTGCCCAGGCGTACGTTTAAGGTGCTCGTACACGATGTCGTCTGTTAGATGGTTTTCATATAAGTGAACGTCACCAAAAGTGTGTATGAAATCACCTACGTCCAAATCACACTGCTGTGCGATCATGTGTGTTAATAACGCATAGCTTGCTATATTGAATGGTACACCTAGAAAGTAATCTGCGCTGCGCTGATAGAGTTGGCAGGACAGCTTGCGATCAGCCACGTAAAATTGAAATAAACAGTGGCAAGGCGCCAATGCCATTCGTCCTTGCTCCACATTTGTCTGTGATGCCATACTTTCATCCGGAAGATGAGAAGGATTCCATGCCGTAACAATATGACGGCGAGAATGGGGCGTAACCTTAATTTGTACTATGAGTTCAGCAATTTGATCGATTGTAGAGCCATCAGAGCATGCCCATGAACGCCATTGTGCACCATATACAGGTCCTAAATCGCCAGCTTCTGTTGCCCATGCATCCCAAATTGATACTTTATTATCTTGCAGGTATTGAATATTAGTTTCACCATTTAAAAACCATAACAATTCATGAATAATAGCACATATATATAGTTTCTTCGTAGTCAATAATGGAAAACCTTCACTGAGGTCAAAACGTAATTGACGACCAAAAACTGAACGTGTACCCACTCCAGTTCGATCATCCCTATCATTCCCATTGACGATGATATCCTGCATCAAATCAAGATATTGTTTCATGGTATTTCCTTTCGCTACCCCACACACCTTTTAACGTAACAATTATTTTAATGACATAAGGAGAGTTATAGACAAGACAGTCATGTAAATCTAGACTTGTGTGACTTAAGAGACATTTTAACGCCTATATGCCCAGAAGATCTGCCCTACCCCAAAAATAATCATTGGTAATGACAAAATCTGTCCCATGCTAATCCAATCTCCGAATAGACCCAGATGCGCATCTGGCTCACGATAAAATTCAACAATACAACGTAATACACCGTAACCCGTAAGGAACAAGCCAGAAATGGCACCAACTGGACGTGGCTTGTGAATAAACCAATTGAGAATAAAGAAGAGCACTACGCCCTCAAGCATGAACTCGTAGAGTTGAGAAGGGTGTCGAACAAGCAACCCACTCATTGGGAAAATCATGCCCCAAGGTACATCAGTTACTCGCCCCCACAGCTCACCATTCATAAAATTACCTAGGCGTCCTGCCCCTAAGCCAAACGGCACAAAGGGTGCGACAAAATCGGCAACTATATAAAAAGTACGTTTTGTACGGAAAGCATACCAAGCGATTGCAATAATTACCCCCAAAAGTCCACCATGGAAAGACATACCGCCCGTCCAAATTTTAAACAAGAATAGTGGGTTGGCAAGGAAGGTGTCCAATTGGTAGAATAGGACATAACCAATGCGACCACCAAATATTACTCCGAGAAAACAAGCAAACAGAAGATCACTGACTTGATCACGTGTCCAATCATTATCCAATTTATCAGCATGACGCTTTGCTAACCATAGCGTAAAAGTAAAACCAACCAGATACATCAAAGCGTACCAGCGAATAACTATAGGACCTATTGTTATCAAAATAGGATCTATCTGGGGAAATATCAAAGACATTAAGTGGTCTTCCTTAGCTTAAAAACATCATCACTCCCATGAGGAATAAAAAAACAGCAAATACACGCTTAATTATCGGCGTTGGCAAACGCAAAGCCAGTCTAGCGCCATACTTTGTTGTTAGTACTGAGGTGCTTACAATACTAAACAACGCAGGTAAATAAACGTATCCGACACTATAATCAGGTAAAATTTCCGCTTTTGAGAGACCAAAAATGACAAAACCCGTCATGCCTGACACTGAGAGAAATACACCACAGAGAGAGGAAGTACCAATGGCTTTTCGCATTTCAACACCATAATAGTTCAAATATGGCACAGTCAACGCACCACCACTGATACCTATAAGACTAGATACCACACCTATAATGCCACCGTTCATGATATTTTTGAACACTGAAGGAAAAGACCTAACCACTCTTATCCTTAATGGTAAAATCATTTGTAATGCCAGCAACAATACAATCACACCAAAGACACGAGGCAGATACTCTGCTAAAAATTGGTCGGCGATACAGCTACCCATAAAACCACCAACTAATATGCCAGGTAATAGAGTTTTAATGGCAGAAAGTTGAATATTACCAAGTTGATAATGCAAGAAAGCAGAAGAAGATGATGTCACAATTATACTGGCTAAAGAGGTTCCAATAGCCATCGGCATAGTGAGCGAAGGAGAAAGCCCAACCCCAGGCAATAACATATACAACACAGGCACAATAAGTAAGCCACCGCCTATGCCTAACAATCCCGCTAATAATCCTATACCGCTGCCTAGCATTAAACAGACAATAACAAGCCACAAGGTGGCATCTAACATGCGTGTATTCCTATTTAACTTTTAAATGAGACCACCCAGGTTGTACTTCCCCAAACATATTTCAATATCAAACGAGTATTACTCGCCAATGAAAGACTGCTCATCGTATGAACATGCTTTACAATGCACCAAAATGAATATGGCGAAGGACATATGTAATTTTAGTAATGCTTCATGAATTCATACTAAATTGACGCTTACCCATACCTACGATTCACCTTACGCCTATAGGATCATCAAAAAATTTACCACACGCACTGACCGGTGATTATTGCTTTGTTTCCTAATTTAAGTTCAAGTAATAATTTCCAATATAATTCATTATTAAACAATTGTTTATATTTAAAGCATACCTAGCTCTGTCACTATCTTCAACGCTTTTATCATAGCATACGTTGCGCTAATCTTAGCACTATGATCCCTTAGGATTAATGTCCCTACGAAACGTTTTTTTAACTAAAATTATTGCCATCTCTTATAGGAAACATTTATGATCATTATAATATTGTTCGATGCCGCAAGTAACATCGCCTAATAATTTCATTGATTTTTAGGCTGGTCTGTTTGGGCAAGTTAGGTAGCACTTCACTATCAGTCACATTCGATAGACTTAACTCAGAAGCAATAACTTCATGCGTATTGATATCTACCACTAAATGTAACTTGTGTCAGACTCGACGTTTCCCCATCAATACCAGGCTTTTTTACTTTTCATTCGTCATCACCGTAGACTTTGAGCCCCATAGAATCAATAGCTAAGCACTAAATGGTCTATTCATCAATTCAGGATGTTAGTAAGCCACAATTGATTAAATCTTAATTATATTACTTCCGGTTGGTTACTTTGTAGCGAAGCTTGTGCAGAAACCTGAATATTTAAGTGAAGTTAGCTGTTTAGAATATAGATAATAATTTAGTTCCTTTATTTAGAAAAAACAGCCTAATAAATCTACAGAAAGTTCTGAAAAGTTAATCATCACTCAACACTTTCTATAGATGGTGACCCCTCCCAGACTTGAACTGGGGACCAATCGATTATGAGTCGAGTGCTCTAACCACTGAGCTAAGGGGCCCTATAGGTAATTGATTATAAGGAGAAACAGATAGAATGTCTAGTGTTAACCACTACCTTATTGATACAATTTAAATCAGTTAAACGTAATTAGTTAAAAAAGCGAACTAAGTTCGCCTTTCTATTTTTAAAACTCCAATTAAATGAATTATTCGTCTAAAAAACTACGCAGAACTTCAGAGCGGCTTGGATGACGCAGCTTGCGCAATGCCTTCGCTTCAATTTGACGAATACGTTCACGCGTTACGTCAAACTGTTTACCAACTTCTTCTAACGTGTGGTCGGTATTCATATCGATACCAAAGCGCATACGCAAGACTTTAGCTTCACGTGGTGTTAAACCAGCCAGAACTTCGCTAGTTGCCATACGTAGGTTGTTCATTGTTGCTGAATCCATTGGTAGCTCTAGAACTGTATCCTCGATGAAATCACCTAAATGCGAATCTTCATCATCACCGATTGGTGTTTCCATGGAGATTGGTTCTTTAGCAATTTTCAGCACCTTCCGGATTTTGTCTTCTGGCATTTGCATACGCTCTGCTAATTCTTCTGGTAGTGGTTCACGACCCATCTCCTGAAGCATCTGACGAGATATGCGATTCAATTTGTTGATAGTTTCAATCATGTGAACTGGTATACGAATAGTACGCGCCTGATCAGCAATAGAACGTGTAATTGCCTGACGGATCCACCACGTTGCGTAAGTTGAAAATTTATAACCACGGCGGTATTCGAATTTATCGACTGCTTTCATGAGACCAATGTTACCTTCTTGGATTAGATCCAAAAACTGTAGCCCTCGGTTAGTGTATTTCTTCGCAATAGAGATAACCAGACGTAAGTTTGCTTCAACCATTTCTTTCTTTGCACGACGTGCTTTTGCTTCACCAATTGACATGCGACGGCTTATGTCTTTAATACGCTCAACATTCAGACCAGTTTCATCTTCGATAATCTTTAGTTTTTGTATACAACGACGAAGGTCTTCTTCGTGCTCTTTCAGACGCCCTGCGTAAGGTTTTTCAGAAGCAAATGTCTTGTCTAGCCAGCTGTCAGATGACTCGTTACCTGCAAACAATTGAACGAAGGTTTTCTTTGATATTTTTGCTTGATTAACACATAGGTGCATCACAAGACGCTCTTGCGTGCGGACACGATCCATTGTCTTGCGCATTTCGCTCACCAGACGGTCAAATTGCTTAGGAACCAAGCGGAACTGTTTGAATACTTCAGACAGTTTCGAAACTACTCCTACTGTTTTTGCATGAAAACGTCCATTTTTTTGAATTGCTATTTGCATATTTGCGTATGACACACGAAGTTCTGTGAATTTCTCACGAGCAAACTCCGGATCAATACCAGTGTTCTCCTCTTCGTTGTCATTCTTGTCTTTATCTTTATCTTTGTCTTCGTCTTCCAGCTCTTCTTGGCTTAATTCTGAACCAATGTGCGTTGCTGTGGGAGCAATGTCCTTTTGGCTTGGATCAACAAAACCAGAGAGAATCTCGGTTAAGCGTAGTTCTTCTGCTTCAACTTTATCAAATTGATCAAGAAGATATGCAATTGAACCTGGATACTCAGCAACTGAAATCTGTACTTGATTAATACCATCTTCAATGCGTTTAGCAATGTCAATTTCGCCTTCGCGAGTAAGCAACTCAACAGTGCCCATTTCACGCATGTACATGCGAACAGGGTCTGTTGTGCGGCCTATTTCGGATTCAACATTAGATAATGCGGCGGCTGCTGCTTCGACAGCATCTTCATCGGTGACTGTTTCAGACATCATCAGCTCATCGGCATCAGGCGCAATTTCAACTACCTGAATACCCATATCATTAATCATCTGAATGATATCTTCTATCTGGTCAGAGTCGACAATATCTTCTGGTAGGTGGTCATTAACTTCTGCATAGGTTAAATAACCTTGTTCTTTACCTTTTACAACAAGCAACTTTAACTGTGACTGCGGATTTTGATCCATAGACGATATCCAATTTCGGGTCTGAGTTAAGAATGTAGCGTGCGAAACACAAACTACTAATACTAGCAAATTACAAGAGTACTGATGACTTTCTAGTCAGGACGGCTTTGGATTAATAGCCATAACTCCTGCTGTTCTTCGGTTGATAAGCCTACGCTTCTATCTTTTGCCTGTAACTTGTCTATTTGTTGTATGACACACTGGGCAAGAACTTTATCCAATGAATCTAAAAATACATCTAATACATTGTATTCATTGATGGGTAACTCCCAGCTTGCCAATTTAGCTAACAATACTTCTTGATCTGTGCCACGCCAAAACTCAAGCAGCTGTCCTGTTGTAACATTGGGACACTGGTTGCAAAGTTCAAGCATGGTAGTGAATATTTTAAGGCCTGGGATGCTTAGTTCATCGATTCCATCCAATGGAGGTAGTGATTCCGCAAACTTTGGATTTTGCAGTAGTAAAGTTATTACTTCTCGCATTGGCGTTCGCTTCATTCTCGGTAATAGCGTACGTACCTGCGATGGGGCTTGTTTGCTGATTAGTTTTTCTAACTGTTGCTCATCGGGTAAACCCAGTTTTTGTCCCAGTATATTCCGCAGATAAAGTCGCAGTGTTCCGCCAGATACTTTTTCAATCAATGGTACGGCAAGTGTAGTAAGTTTCGCTTTTCCTTCTTTACTGCTGGTATCTACCTGTTCAATTAGGGTAGAAAACATAAACTCGGAAAGCGACATCGATGCCGCAAGCTTTTCTTCAAAAGCCTTTTTTCCTATTTTTCGAACCATTGAGTCAGGATCTTCACCATCAGGTAAAAACATAAACTTTAGCTGGCTGCCATCATTCAAGTATGGAAGTGCATGTTCCATGGCTCGCCATGCTGCATTATGACCAGCACTATCTCCATCATAACAACAAACAACATTGGACGTTTGTCGAAATAAAGTTTGAATATGATTGGCGGTAGTGGCTGTACCCAAAGAGGCCACAGCATAGTCAATACTAAATTGTGCCAAAACAACCACGTCCATATATCCTTCAACAATCAGCAATTGCTTTGGCTCATGGTGCACTTGTAATGCCTCGTATAGACCATACAGCTCTCGCCCTTTATGGAATATAGGCGTTTCTGGTGAGTTAAGGTATTTTGGGGTACTATCATCCAAAACACGCCCACCAAATCCAATCACGCGCCCACGACAATCCCGAATAGGGAACATAATGCGTCCCCTGAATCTGTCATAACATCGTCCATTATCATTTTCTACCAGCATGCCGGTAGCGACAAGTAACTGCTGACTTTCGTTGTCTTTACTGAAGCGTGTTCGAACCTGATCCCATTCATCGGCAACATAGCCCACACTGAACTTTTGTACAATCTCGCTCGAGAGCCCTCGACCGTGCAGATAATCAATCGCAATAGGTCCCACATCAGTGCTGAGACTGCTTTGATAAAACTGGGTGATTTGCTCCATTATCTTATAAAGGTTGTGTTTTTGATTGCTATAAACATATGGGCCTTTTAGTACATCTACGTCTGATTGTTCGCGTGGAACCTCAATACCCAATTGAGACGCAAGTTCTTCAACTGCATCAACGAACTCTAAGCGATCAAACCCCATGATGAAATCGATGGCATTACCATGTATACCGCACCCAAAACAGTGATAAAATTGCCTTTCCTGACTAACTATAAAAGAGGGTGTTTTTTCATTATGAAAAGGACAGCAGGCACCAAAATTTTTACCCTGCTTTTTAAGTTTCACATGAGCGCCTATAAGATCGACAATGTTCAGTCTGGCGAGTAAACCATCAATAAAAGCACGTGGAATTTTTCCTACCATAACCTACGTTTATTTGATAAGTTTGAGCATGTCAATAAATGGGAGTATATATTTAAAGTAAGTTGTATTTTTACTACCTATGAAAAACACACAAACGACACATTTCGCTATGAGTAGCACGGCTTATTTGCAGTTTGGATGAAATGTTATTTCATACGTTACATTAACTAATGTCTCCCATAAAACACGACCTAAAATTAAAATTTTAAAATAGTTATACTTCTACTATATTTTCCATCGGATGCTCACCAGACACCACGATAATATTTTTGACTCATATCACAGAATAATTATAGCATGAACACGTTAAATTCAGCTAATTCTGCGTCAGCAAAATCATCACAATGATTGACTAAAATTGTGATATACATTATCACATTGCTTAGTTATTTTAACCATGATTACTTAGTGTTTTTTTGAAAATTTAAGTGTTTTAAACATTACTTTTTAAGTATTTAACTCAATAGATAGTAACACTATAAGTGAAAAATAAAGTTCATATTTTATTTTTATTATTGTAATTTGTTCACTCTTAATACGAGTAATCAATCCCGTGTTCATAAATTTGTATTAGTTTAGTCATAATTAATACAGGCGAATGTGACGTGCATTTTCACGAGCCAGCTTCTTCAAGTGACGTTTCACAGCAGCAGCCTTAGCGCGCTTACGAACGGTAGTGGGCTTTTCAAAGTTTTCACGACGACGAACTTCAGAAAGAATGCCTGCTTTTTCACAAGAACGCTTAAAACGACGTAATGCTACATCAAATGGCTCATTTTCACGGACTTTAACTACTGGCATATGCCTTTCACCTCCTGGGGGATTGTATCAGTGATTGCTGGAGACAAATAACCAGCTATTGATTAATAATAGTATTAAATTTTAATCTGGAACTTAGGCATTTGTAAAGCATAACTGGTTAATTTAATCCTGCACATGTAATATTGTTTCTTTAATTTATGAAATATGTCAAATCCATTAACAAACGAAGTAAATTGAGGTGGCATGCGAATTTTGGGAATTGAAACATCCTGCGACGAAACTGGCGTTGCGATTTATGATGATGAAAAGGGGCTTTTAGCACATCAGTTATACAGTCAGGTTACGCTGCATGCGGACTACGGTGGCATCGTCCCGGAGCTAGCATCTCGTGATCATGTAAAAAAAACTATTCCACTTATCAAATTAACGTTAGCAGAAGCTGGCCTTATGCAGAAAAATTTAGATGGTGTAGCATACACTGCTGGGCCAGGTTTAGTTGGAGCACTATTAGTCGGGGCAACAATTGGTCGCAGCTTAGCGTATGCATGGAACATTCCAGCTGTGGCCGTTCACCATATGGAAGGACATTTACTAGCACCAATGCTTGAAGATACGCCTCTGCCATTCCCATTCATTGCATTATTGGTATCTGGCGGTCATACTTTGTTAGTTGAGGTGAGGGGCATAGGTGAATATCAAATCCTTGGTGAGTCAATTGATGATGCCGTTGGTGAAGCCTTTGATAAAACTGCTAAATTGATGGGGCTAAATTATCCTGGTGGTCCGTTATTGTCAAAATTAGCAGAGAAGGGTGATAGCACTCGCTTTACGTTCCCACGTCCAATGACAACCATACCTGGCTTGGATATGAGTTTCTCTGGCCTTAAAACGTTTGCAGCGAACACGATTAAAATGAATGGAAACGACACTCAAACCCGTGCTAATATTGCACGTGCATTTGAAGATGCGGTTGTTGATACACTAGTTATTAAATGTCAGCGGGCATTAAAACAATTCCATATGAAGCGCCTTGTAATCGCTGGTGGCGTCAGTGCTAACCGTCACCTGCGTATTAAACTAAAAGAATTAATGAGTTCTATTGATGGTCAAATCTTTTATCCGCGTATGGAATTTTGTACAGACAATGGGGCGATGATAGCGTATGCCGGTATGCAACGATTAAAAAACGGTGAACACACTGATTTGAGCGTGAAAGCATTCCCACGTTGGCCAATTGATCAGTTGACATCTATTAAGTCAGAGAATTAATAAACTAACTTTATTTCATCAATCTGTTTACGCAATCTGAGATTCAAGATTGCGAGTTATTTAGAGCACTAAATTTAAAAACAATCGATAATAAACATAAATTTATCAAGAGGGAAAAAACACAAATTTACATATTTTATATGAGCCTCTAACGTACGCTATTACTCGCTTTAGCTTTGTTTTTTTAAAACAAATTCATATAGCCAATCCCCTCATGATTCATTATGAAACAATAGCTTTCGTATGAAGCATACCTAGTTTCATCCGCTTATTTAAAGCTTTTGCCATACCGCCGGTTTCACTAATCTGAGTTGTATGCTCCCTGAGATTCAATGTCCCTACCAATAGTTTTTAACTCAAAACATTGCTGCTTTGCTAAGGAATATTTATGGTAACCGCCTTTATTTCCTAAGTAAGGGAACTAAATTTTCAATCAACACTCTAAACAGTCATAATCACTTAAATATTAAAGTCTGTGAACAATCTTTACTACAAAACAACTACTAGAAGCAGTATAATCAAGCTTTAATCAATCATAGCTCACTAATATTTTGGGTTGATGAAGAAGCTATTTAGCTATGAAATCAAACTAAGCAGTGTAATCATGAGAGACCTAATTTGTTTAGCAACTTAGCCATTACGACAGCTTTCATGGTAAAATGCATATTTTCAGTGCCATTTCATGCTCGCACTATTCATGCATTAGTAAGCGAGCCAAAACAATTAACGTCATGCGTAAGGCAAAGAATAAAAAAAGCACCCAGCACTTAGCCATTGATTTTACTGGTTCAAAGTCTACGGTGGAGGAAAATGGGAAATAAAAAAACATAGCACCGATGGGAAACGGCGAGTCTAGCACAAGTTGCATCTAGCGGTAGTATTAAATACGCGTGAAATCATTGCTGCTAAACTAAGTGCATCAAATGTGACTGGAAGTGCAGTGCTACCTAACTTGCTTAAAGAGACCCGCTGAAAAATCAATGAAATATCAGCTGATAGTACTTACGACACCAAATAATATCACGAAATCATTCGTATTAAACAAGTGGTTCCAATAATCCCACCAAAAAAGCAATTTTTTAGAAACGAAAACACCAGCGTAATTTAGCGGTCAGTTACCAGAAGTTATACGGTTCCAAACAACATTGAAAAATGAGGGATGGTTACCATAAACTTTCCCTATCAGAGACGGCAATTTTTCAAATCAAAGAACTACTTGGAGGACATTAAGCTTTAGAGATCACAATGCTCAGATTAACGAAACTTATGCCATGATAAAAGCGATTATTTAATCGTTAATCATCTTAGCATTTGCGATCTAAACTCAAATTAAAAAGAAAGCCGTCTTTCAGTGACACTCACTAAAAAATAGAATTTAGGATTAGGTACTATCACAAAAGACAACTCTGCAAACTGCACAACAGTCACGATACATGGGAAGTTCTTTACGTCCTCAAAACTGTCAGTTAAGCTCACCACAGTAGTGTGACACCTAGTACATATAAAAACACGCATTTACTATGACCGACTATTCTGTCGCAGGTTTGCATTTTTAGTTCAGAGACAGAATACGAATCTAATTCTGTTCCTCCTAGGTGTGCAGTTTATCATGATCTTATTATTACTTAATAACTGGACAACAATGTGAATATTTTCCTCGTGGGCGGTGCCGTTCGAGATCAATTGCTAGGGCTCGATGTAAAAGATCAAGATTGGGTCGTTGTTAACGCAGATATTAAAACCATGTTAAAAGCAGGTTACAAACAAGTTGGGACAGACTTTCCTGTGTTCTTGCATCCAAAAACACACGAAGAATACGCACTAGCTCGTATTGAGCGAAAATCAGGACAAGGTTATACAGGGTTCGTGTGCGATTTCGCTCCGGATGTAACATTAGAAGAAGACTTACAGCGTCGTGACCTCACCATCAACGCCATTGCACAAGCTGACGACGGTTCCCTAATTGACCCTTATGGTGGAAAAACCGACCTCGATAACAAGATTCTTCGCCATGTGTCACCCGCATTTATCGAAGATCCACTTCGCACGTTGCGTGTTGCGCGTTTCGCCGCTCGCTTCCACTCGCTAGGTTTTCAAGTAGCTGATGAAACAATGGTGCTCATGAGCAAAATTGTTGAAAGCGGAGAGCTGAATACACTCACACCTGAACGTGTTTGGATGGAGTGGAAAAAATCACTCTATACTTCGCGCCCTGATGTCTTTCACAGCATCTTACGAGATTGTGGTGCACTCGCCGTGGTGTTACCAGAAATTGATGCTTTGTTTGGCGTTCCACTGCTCGGACAATGGCACCCAGAAATCGACACAGGCATTCACAGCCTCATGGTTACTCGTCAAGCCGCGAAGTTAACCAGCAACACCTACATTCGTTTTGCCACACAAATGCATGCTCTTAATGAAATCCTTATACCGTCGGAAGAATGGTCAAGCCATAAAACGTATGCAAAAATAGGAAACATATCCGTTAAAGCAGTGTGCGAACGTGTACGCGTGCCCAATATGTATCGCGATGTAGCACTATTTGTCTGCATAGAACACACCAACATCCACAACGCAGGCGAACTAAAAGCATCAACTTTTATCAAACTATTTGACCGCAATGATTTCTGGCGAAAGCCTGAACGAGTACCTCAACTCGCCATCGCCAGTCAAGCCGTCTATCAAGGAAGAATAGGCTTTGAAAATTGCCCTTATCCACAAGCACAATGGTTAATTGGTGCATTTGAAGCAGCCAATACTGTAGATGTGCAACCAATTATGGCGGAAGGTTTTCAAGGCCATAGTATACGTCAAGAATTAACACGCAGAAGAATACATGCGGTGAAGATGTATTTAAACGAAAATAGGACTTTGCTCCCTAATTTGAGTTCAGATAAAAATTTCAACATGACTAGCGATTGAACAATCGCTTTTGTTTTAGACCTATTTAGCACTTTTATCATAGCGCAAGTTTCGCTAATCTAAGCATTATAATCTCTTAAGCTCAATTTTCTTCCCAAGAGTTTTCCCACTCAAAATATTGCCGTTTTTAATAGGGAGCATTTATGATATCCATACCTTTTTCCCATGCGTGTTTGAATCGTATATCTTTTGATAACTGACCTCTAAATTATGCGGATGATCTTGTTTCCAAAAAATTACTCCTTTTCTTAACGAAATGAATGAAACCGCTCGTTTAATACGCACGGTTTCATAATATTGTCTAGTCCCGTAATCGCTATAGGCCAATATTTCATCGATTTTTTCAGCGAGTTTGTTTGAGCAAGTTAAGTAACACTTCACCGCCAGTTACATTGGATGCACTCAACTCAGCAGCAATGGTTTCATGCATATTTATATCTACCGCTAAATATAACTTGCGCCAAACTTGCTGTTTCCCATTAGTACCATGTTTTTTACCTTCTCTTTCCTTCACCGTAAATTTTGATCCCCATCGAATCAATGGCTAAGTGCGGGATGTTTCCTTTATTCTTCGTCTTAAACGTAACGTTAACCATTATGGTTCGCTTACTAATGCATTAATAGTGCGAGCATGAGAATAGCACTTAAACAAGTTTGAAAACAAAATTAATGAATCCTTGCCGATTCCTCAATAGCATTGAAAATACTCATTTAACCATGAGAACCCTCGTAATGGCTAAGTCACTGAATACATGAAGTCTTCCATGAATATCCTACTTAGTTTTATTCCATAGTCTAATGGCTTTTTTATCAATCCAGAATGTTAATGAGTCATGATTGCTTACAGCTGCATTATACTGCTTCCAGTTAGTTGTATTGTAGTGAGAATTGTTCATAGAATTGAATATTTCAAGTAACCTAGAAGTTTAGAGCGTAGATTGATAATTTAGTTCCATGATTTAAAAAACAAAGCCGGAACATAATAAAACTCGTGATTCTAAAACGTAAGTCTTCCTTTGCGACTGCAGCAAAATAAAAAACCATAGTTTGCTCACGAAAGCAGTCATCATCCATCCGTATCAATAAAGCTTCACCATGTAATCTTTTCATCAGCACTTTTGATTCGTTTTTTTAACAAAAATTTTTAAAAATACTAATGCTAAGATAGTGCCACCATTACTCGAGATTGACGATATTAGGTGCTTACTTCATTGAAGCTTCTTTTATTAAAGTGACAAATGCAATTAATTAGAAAAATTTACCTCTAAGGAACTAATATAAGCATATCAATGGGATACTCCGGATAAAAATGAAATTTAATATTCAGGAATTATGATATGACATTTATCAATAAAGAAAATCAACACACACAAAGTGTAACTTTTCCAATTTTCAAAGGAAATATATGGGTAAATGTAACTACTGATGCATTATTTGCAGGTAAAATCATCACTGCATTTAATCTGCCAGGTGCATTTACACCAACATGTTCATCAAACCACCTACCACGTTATAATAAATTATTCCCAATATTCAAAAAATACGGTATTGATGATATTTTATGTATTTCTGTTAATGATAATAACACTTTCGTGATGAACACTTGGAAAGCAGACCAAAAAGCAAAGAATAGTACATTTATTCCGGACGGTAATGGCGATTTTACACGTGGTATGGGTATGGCTGTATCTAAGAATGATTTAAGCTTTAGTAAACGCTCATGGCGTTACAGCATGCTGGTTAAAAATTGCATTATAGAAAAAATGTTCATTGAAGCAAACGAGCTGAGCGAGCCATTGAAAGTTTCTGATGCAGACACCATGCTAAACTACTGAGCACCAGGACACAGACTGCAAGAATCAATGACTATATTCAGTAAACTAACTTGTCCATTCTGTGTAAAAGCAAAACAATTACTGATGAACAATAAACTACAATTTGAAGAAGTTTTTTTAGATCATAACACCACCACAGTAAGCTTACGTGCAATTACTGGTAGTACAACCGTACCACAAATATTCATCAGCGGTAAACACATCTAAAGTAACGAAGAACTAGAAACGTACCTTACTTAACCCTCCAATATGAAATGCATATTATTTCAACTTGCAAATTAATCTCTTTATTGTATAGGCTGTGTTTCTTCATTCAAATTCGAATAATACAATTTCCACATGATTCACTATGGGTATAATAGTTTTCGTGTTAAGCATATCTAATCTTGTCAGCTCATTTAATGCTTTTATCATGGCGAAGGTTTCGCTAATTTAAGTTATGTGAGCCCTTAAGCTCAATATCCCTCCCAGTAATTTTTTAACTCAAAATATTACCCTTTTTGCTAAGGTATGTTTATGATAGCATACCTCGTTTTACAATGCCTATTTGAACCGTATAACTTCTGGTAATTAACTAATAAATTACGCGGGTGAGCTCGTTTCCTAAAAATTACTTCGTTTCTTAATAAGATGGGTGGAACCACTTGTTTAATACGAATGATTTCGTACATTCTTTGGTGCCGTCAACACTCTCAGCTGATACTTCATTGATTTTTCGTCGAGTCGGTTTGAGTAAATTAGGTAGCACTGCACCGTCAATTACATTTGATGCACTTAATTCAATTGTAATGATTTGATGCATATTTACATCTACCGTTAAATGTCACTGACGCCAGATTCTTCGCTTCCATTAGTTAGTACCCTGCTTTTTAGCTTTTTATTCGCCTTCACCGTAAACTTTGAGCCCGTAGGATCAATGACTAAATACGGGATGATTCCTTTATTCTTCGTCTTGCACGTGACATAAACTGTCTTGGTTCGCGTGCTCATTCATTAATAGTTAGAGCATGACAACTTCAATTGAACCAATTTGAACACAAATTTAATGAATCACCGCAGACCTCTATAAATAACCTTGAAAATATGTCTGCAATGATGCGAACGAACATAATGGCTAAGTCAACTAAATCTTCCATGATTACCTTATTTAATTGAATGTCAAAGCTAAATGGGTTCTTCACAACCCAGAATATTAGTAAACTACAGTTGATTAAAGCTTAATTATACTACTTCCAGTTAGTTGTTTTGTAGCGAAGATTGTTCATAGACCTGAATATTTAAGTGGGCCTAGCTATTTAGCATGTTAATTAATAATTTGGTTCTCTGACTTAGAAAATAAAGCCTGTATCATACATGTTCCACAGCAGAGGCAACAATGTTTCGAGTCAAAAAACTACTAGGAAGAACATTGAGCCTAAAGGAGCATAAAACCAAAAGTAAGCATCTAATAGTTGATCATCCTGAGATATAATGTCTGAGCTAGGGTTAGGTAACAAGATCCTTTGCAAGTGACATCCGCTCAGCTTGCACCATATTGAGATCACAGTTCCAAGCTCTAAGCTTATCCAAATCACTTCGCTACTACCAAAAAGAACTACACTTCACACTATAATAAGTTGATTTTTATTCAGTTGTATTGCGTTTTTTGGATTAACTAAAGACTTTCATATACCTCAGGATCGGTATCATATTAATCAACCTAAGAAAACAAGCAAATTTTTTTTACTGCACGCGCCTAGTTATTTCAACATCTTACCAAAAAATTCAATTACAGACATTAAAAGGATCTGAAATGTCAGATATGCGAACACTTGGCGAATTTATCGTTGAAAAACAGCATGAATGTCCTAGTGTTAGCGGCGAACTAAGTTCGTTACTATCATCTATTCGTTTAGCTGCAAAAATTGTTAACCGTGAAATAAATAAAGCTGGTCTCGTTGATATCATAGGCGCATCTGGCAATGAAAACGCACAAGGCGAACAACAACAAAAACTCGACGTCTATGCCAATGAAAAATTTAAAGCTGCCATGGCTGCGCGCGACCAAGTCTGCGGTGTTGGTAGCGAAGAAGATGATGATGTTGTCATTTTCAGTGAAAAGCACGGACCTAATGCTAAATACGTCATTTTAATCGATCCCCTCGATGGTTCCTCCAATATTGATGTAAATGTGTCTGTTGGGACTATATTTTCAATCTATCGACGCGTGTCGCCTCTAGGGCAATTAGCAACTATGGAAGATTTCCTCCAACCTGGTAACAAGCAGGTAGCTGCTGGATACATTATCTACGGGTCTTCCACTATGTTAGTTTATACGACTGGAAATGGTGTTCACGGCTTTACCTATGACCCATCAATCGGTGTTTTTTTTCTTTCACACGAGAACATAACTATTCTGAATAAAGGATCTATTTATTCCATTAACGAAGGAAACTACATTACGTTTCCTAAAGGAATTAAGCAATACTTGAAGTACTGTCAAGAGAATAAACCTGAAGATAATCGCCCATATACCTCACGTTACATCGGCTCATTAGTAGCCGATTTTCACCGCAATATGCTCAAAGGAGGCATATATTTGTACCCAAGTACCGCCACCTATCCTAGCGGTAAATTACGCCTATTATATGAATGCAACCCCATGTCCTTCATTATGGAGCAAGCGGGTGGCAAGGCGTCTGATGGTAAGCAGCGTATACTTGATATCAAACCTATAGCACTACATCAACGCGTACCATTTTTTGTTGGCACCACTGATATGGTGAAAAAAATAGAAGAGTTCCTCGAGCGAAACTCCGATTAAAAATAATTTTTTTTTGTGAAAAAGCTCCATATACAAAGTTTTGTTTCCTAATTCAAGTGCAGGTAGCAAATCTCAATATAAGTAACACTTAAATGGTTACTTATATTTTAGACATACCTTACTCTATCAACTTATCTAACGCTTTTATCATGTCGTCGGTTTCACTCATCTGCGTTGTGTGATCCCTTCGGCTCAATGCTCCTCCCAGTAGTTTTTTGACTCAAAACATTGCCGCCTCTGCCAGGGAACGTTTATGGTAACCGGCTTTACTTTCTAAATCAGAGAACTAAATTTCAAAAAATACCTAGACAGTTAGGCTCCCTTAAATATTTAGGTCTATGAATAATTTTCACTACAAAACAATTAACTGGAAACAGTATGATCAAATTATAATGAATCGTGAATCGTGGTTCACGAATATTCTGGGTTGATAAAGAAGCTATTCAGCTATGGAATTAAACCAAGTAGGATCATCATGAAAAACTTAGTTTATTTAGCGGATGAACCATTACAACGGCCTTATGATTAAATGCGTATTTTTAATGCCATTGAGAGGTCTGCCAGGCTTCATTCATGCTATTTCTAAACCTGCCACCTATCATTGTCATGCCCTCACTATTCATGCATTAGCAAGCGCACCAAAATGGTTAACGTCGCGTTCAAGACGAAGAATAAAGAAAGCATCCAACACTTATTCGTTGGTTTTACTAGGCTCAAAATTTAGAGCAAAGGAGAATGGAAAGTAATAAAGCAGGACACTGATGGAAAGTGGCGAGCTAGTACAAGGTACATTTAGCGATAGATATAAATACGCATAAAATAATTGTTGCTGAGTTAAGTGCATCAAATGTGACTGGCGACAAAATGCTGCCGAGCTTACTCAAACAGACCCGACGAAAAATTAATGAAATATCAGCCTATGGTGCTTACGACACCAAGCAGTGTTACGAAACCATTTGTATTGAACGAGAGGTTCCACTCATACCATCAAAAAAACAATTTTTTGGGACCGAGGTCATCCGCATAATTTAGCGGTTAGTTACCAGAAATTATACGGCTCAAATCAGCATTGAAAAATGAGGTATGGTTACCATAAACGTTCCCTATCAGAGATGGCCGCGTTTTCAGTCAAAATTATTTGAATGGACATTGAGCTTAAAAGATCATAATGCTCAGATTAGCGAAACTTAATCCATGATAGCAACGATTTTTTAATGATTAATCATGTTGAAATTTGTTATCTGAACTCGAATGAATAAACAAAGCTATTACGTTACTCACTTTTTTCCCTTATAATATATCGTGGCATATCTCATCAGAAGCTCATGAGTACTATTATGTGACTTTTCCATAAAAGTGAGCAATAAATAACCATAGGTTAGAATACTATAGCTTTCATTCACCACTACTCAAAAGGCATACGCCCATGGAAATTTTGCGGGGGTCCCCCGCTTTATCCGAATTTCGAGTTAATAAACTTTTGGAAAACTGTCAGACGGATCATTTACCTATTACTGGCCTCTACGCAGAGTATATTCACTTTGTAGATCTCTGTTCACCACTAAATGAAGACGAACGACAAAAATTAGATCGTTTGTTAACATACGGGCCAGCAATGAAAGAACATGCTTCCACGGGTTCCCTGTTTCTCGTTACACCACGTACTGGCACTATTTCTCCTTGGTCGTCTAAAGCTACTGATATTGCACATAACTGTGGTCTGAACCACATTAAGCGCTTAGAACGTGGTACTGCATATTATCTTGATTTGTCAACTTCCCTTAACAATACACAAGTCAGCACGTTAAAAGGCCTTCTACACGACCGTATGATAGAAGTCGTGTTTAGCGACATGGCTGACACAGCAGTATTATTTACTACAGCAACCCCTGCACCAGTAAAAGCCATAGATATGCTAGCTAGTGGACGAAATGCGTTAAAAAAAGCTAACGTTGAATTAGGCCTTGCACTTGCAGACGATGAAATTGATTACTTGATAAAAATTTTTACTAAACTTGGACGTAACCCGAATGACATCGAATTAATGATGTTTGCACAGGCTAACTCTGAGCATTGTCGTCATAAAATTTTCAATGCAGATTGGACTATTGATGGTGTGACACAAAATAAAAGCCTGTTCAAAATGATTAAAAACACCTATAAGCACAACAATGAATATGTGTTATCTGCTTATAAAGATAACGCAGCTGTTATGGTTGGTTCTGAAGTGGGACGCTTTTTCCCTAACCCAAAATCACATCAATATAACTATCATCAGGAAGCAACGCATATTCTAATGAAAGTCGAAACACACAATCATCCAACCGCAATTTCACCTTGGTCTGGGGCATCAACAGGCTCTGGTGGTGAAATTAGAGATGAAGGCGCGACGGGCATAGGTGGTAAACCTAAAGCTGGCCTTGTCGGTTTCTCAGTATCTAACCTTCGTATACCTGGCTTCGAACAACCTTGGGAAACCGATTTTGGCAAACCAAACTGCATTGTTAATGCACTAGATATCATGTTAGAAGGTCCATTGGGATGCGCTGCATTCAATAACGAATTTGGACGTCCTAATTTACTTGGTTATTTTCGGACCTATGAAGCAAAAATTACGTCACACAACGGCAAAGAAGTGCGTGGTTATCATAAGCCAATAATGATTGCAGGTGGTATGGGTAACATTCGTGACCAGCACGTACAGAAAAAAGAAATACCCGTTGGCGCAAAACTGATTTTGCTTGGCGGCCCAGCAATGAATATAGGTTTGGGCGGAAGTACGGCGTCATCAATGGCATCTGGGCAATCAGCTGAAAATTTGGACTTTGCTTCTGTTCAGCGTGAAAACCCAGAGATGGAACGACGTTGTCAGGAAGTTATCGACCGTTGTTGGCAATTGGGTGAAAGCAATCCAATCGCCTTTATCCACGATGTGGGCGCTGGTGGTATTTCAAATGCACTGCCAGAACTTATCTATGATGGCGGGCGTGGTGGTAAATTCCAACTTCGTAATGTACCGAACGACGAGCCAGGCATGAGTCCACTTGAGATCTGGTGTAATGAATCTCAAGAACGCTATGTAATAGCCATAGCACCAGAAAATATGAATGTGTTCAGTGCAATATGTAAACGCGAGCGTGCGCCATATACTGTGGTAGGTGAAGCGACAAAAAAACGTTGTCTCGTATTAGAAGATGATTATTTTAATAACACACCTATCAATATGCCGCTTGATATTCTACTCGGCAAACCACCGAAAATGCACCGTAATGTGCAAGCTCGGACAGTGGAAGGTCAGGAAATTGAGCGCTCAGGGATTTCAATTGCAGAAGCGTCACAACTCGTGTTGCGTCTGCCTGCTGTTGCAGAAAAAACGTTCCTTATCACCATCAGTGATCGTTCCGTAACGGGGCTTGTTACACGTGACCAAATGGTTGGCCCTTGGCAAGTACCCGTTGCAAACTGTGCTGTAACGGCTGCAAGCTACAATACTTACCATGGTGAAGCAATGTCGATGGGTGAGCGTGCGCCAGTTGCACTGTTGAATTTTGCTGCATCAGCACGCTTAGCAGTGGCTGAATCCCTAACAAATATCGCGTGTGCAGACATTGGTGATTTAAAACGCATCAACTTATCAGCGAATTGGATGGCAGCTGCGGGTCACCCTGGTGAAGATGCTGGTCTTTACGAAGCAGTTAAAGCTATCAGCGAAGAACTATGTCCTGCTCTGGATTTGACGATTTCCGTCGGCAAAGATTCAATGTCGATGAAAACCAGTTGGGAGCAAAGTGGCGAACAAAAAGAAAATATTGCGCCTCTGTCATTAGTTATTACTGCGTTTGGTCGTGTTGAAGATGTGCGTAAAACCGTCACCCCTCAACTTCGCACAGACAAAGGCAATAGTGCACTAATTTTAGTCGATTTGGGTCAAGGTCAAAACCGCATGGGTGCAACCGCCTTGACACAAGTTTACAAGCAGTTGGGCGATAAATCTGCTGATGTTGATAACCCTGAACTATTGAAAGGTTTCTTCAATGCCATGCAAATTTTGGTCCGTGACGAGAGATTACTGGCATACCATGATCGTAGCGACGGTGGTTTATATGTCACCTTAGCTGAAATGGCCTTCGCTGGTCATATTGGTCTGGAAGTGGATATTCATGCCTTGTCTGTAAAAGGCGAATGCGATGATGCACTTGCTGCACTGTTTAATGAAGAGTTGGGAGCGGTGGTTCAAGTGCATGCTGATCAGTTGGATGCAGTTCAATCAACGCTGGGTGCGTATGGTTTGGCAAGTTGTAGCCACATTATTGGTACGCTCAGTGATGATGATATGATACGTATCTGGAATAATAATACACTGGTTTTTGAGCAAAATCGCACTGAACTTCGTACTATTTGGGCTGAAACTACGCACCAAATGCAAACAATACGGGATAACCCTAGCTGTGCTGACCAAGAGTTCGCGACTAAACAAGACGTAACAAATCCTGGATTAAACGCCATGTTGTCATTCAATCTTGAAGAAGATATTGCAGCACCTTTTATCGCAATGGGTGCTCGTCCTCAGATGGCTATTTTGCGTGAACAAGGTGTCAATTCTCACGTTGAAATGGCAGCGGCATTTGACCGCGCTGGTTTCACTACGAAAGACGTGCACATGAGCGATATATTAAGCAAACAAACGACGCTAAAAGATTTTAATGGTCTCGTGGCATGTGGCGGTTTTTCATACGGAGATGTATTAGGTGCTGGTGAAGGTTGGGCTAAATCTATCCTATTCAACGATATGGTACGTGATCAATTTGAACACTTCTTCCATCGTGGCGATTCGTTTGCGTTAGGGGTATGTAATGGTTGTCAAATGCTTTCAAATTTACATAACTTAATTCTAGGTGCTAATTTATGGCCACGTTTTGTATGCAATGAGTCTGAGCGTTTTGAAGCACGTTGTAGCTTAGTGGAAGTTCAAGAAACTCCATCATTATTTTTAAGCGGAATGGCAGGCTCAAGAATGCCAATTACGGTTTCTCATGGTGAAGGCCGCATGGAAGTACGCAATGCTGAGCATCTGATGGCTCTTGAGCAATCAGGCACCGTGGCACTGCGTTACTTAGATAATTTTGGTAACGTAACCGAAACTTATCCAGCAAACCCAAATGGCTCATTACATGGTATTACTGGTCTCACAACACTTGATGGCCGTGTGACAATCATGATGCCACATCCAGAACGAGTATTCCGTACTGTAGCAAATTCATGGCACCCAGATAACTGGGGCGAAGACAGTCCATGGATGCGTATGTTTCGCAATGCGCGCGTTAAACTTGGTTAATCATTGGTGAAACCACGGCTGCATGCATCCATAATAAAGTGATAAATAATAACTTTTGTAACATGAGTCGTTATCTATACGGAGCAGCTTTTTTGTTTCATTGCGACGGGCTTCGTTTTCTAATTCAAGTTTAGACCGCAAATCACCACACGATGAACTACTAGACCATCACTTGCGTTTTAGGCATGCTTAATAGCGTAGATTTCAATAATCTCAGTATTGTGATCCCTTACGCTCCATGTCCCTCCGAACCGTATTTGATTCAAAGCATTACCGGCTCTGGTAGATAATGTTTATGGTAATTATACCTCATTTTTCAATGCTAATTTGAACCGTATAACTGACCGCTAAATTACGCAGATAATTTGGTTCCCAAATGTTTTTCGCTCAATTCGACCGATTTCGTAATATTGTCTAGCATCGTAAGCACCATTACCTAATATTTCATTGATTTTTCAGCGGAGCTGTTTAAGCAGGTCAGGCACCTTTAATACACTGAACTTAGCAGTAATGATTTCATGCGTATTTATATCCATCGCCAAATGTAACTTACGCAAGATTCCCTGTTTTCCATCCTTATCATGTATTTTTACTTAACATTCGCCTTCACCATAAATTTTTCGTTTCGCAGAATGAATAGTTAAAAGTCGGATGAGTCCTTTAGTCTTCGTCTTGAATGCGACGTTAACCATTTTGGCTCGCTTGATAATGCATAAACAGTACGGACATGACAACGACCATTGAACAAGTTTGAAAACAGCATTAATGAATTCTTGCAGACCTCTCAATGGCAATGAAAATACTCGTTTAACCATAGGGCCCGTCGTAATGGCTCAGTCACTAAATAAACGAGGTCTCCTATAATTGCCCCCCCACTTAGTTTGATTACATCGTGAAATAGTTTTTGCATCAATCCAATATATTAGTGAGCCTAGATTGGTTAAAACTTGATTATACTTCTTCCAGTTAGTTTTTTTGTAACAAAAATTATTCACCTACTTGAATATTTAGATGAAACTAGTTGTTTAAAGTGTTCCTTGAAAATTAAGTTCCACGATTTAGCGAATAAAACTGGTTATTATAAACATTCCCTAACAGAAACTGCACTGATTTTAATCAAAAAGCTACTCAGAGGGACATTAAGCCTAAGGAATGACACAACTCAGATTAGCGAAACTGACGCCTGGATAAAAGTATTCAATAAGCTGACATGACTAAGTATGCCCAAAATAAAAACTCTCGTTTCATAGTTAAT
Organism: Candidatus Enterovibrio altilux; assembly: GCF_002381345.1. Lineage (GTDB taxonomy): Bacteria > Pseudomonadota > Gammaproteobacteria > Enterobacterales > Vibrionaceae > Enterovibrio > Enterovibrio altilux. The sequence goes on along the minus strand of NZ_CP020660.1, from coordinate 1,167,580 downwards.
CATATTGAGATTGGCTATCTAAACTCGAAGGAAGAAACAAAGTCTTGTGGTATACAAATAAGGTTAATATATATGATACATATATAGATAATAAATGATTGTTGGCAAGTTTATATGCACCTCGTTGAGAGAAAAATTTACTTTTTTTCACTCGTTTGAACTAATTCAATAAAAAACAGGCGAATATTTCAAGAAAACGTAATAGATAACAAAGTCATTAGTGCATAGATTAAACATAAGTACTCCCTTTAAATCACACACTGATTACATACATGACCCACATTCGCATCAACAAGCACTTATGCAGCTTTGAGATTAATTTACGGGAGAGAGCATCTTATTTTTAAGCTTACATTTGTACGCTCAAATGTGTCATAATCATGTTGATACATCAATAACAGGATGACTACCTGATGATAACTGTTACACCAACAAAGTCTAAATATTCTATCAAAGAAGAGATAGCAAGCAGTGTTAGCCACTGTTTAGGCATAGTATTTGGTGTGTTTGGCTTAATTTTTTTATTGATAAAAGCGTTTAATGCCGAAGCTAATACGTTAACTATTACAAGCTACAGCGTTTACGGCATTAGCATCATTTTGCTCTATTTTGCATCTACACTTTATCATGCTATTTCCTCTTCCAATGCAAAACACACACTAAAAATCTTCGATCACTGCGCCATCTACTTACTTATCGCAGGTACGCATACGCCATTTATGTTGATCAGCCTTAGAACACCCTTGGCGGTAATTATTATGACATTAATTTGGAGCATTGCACTAGTAGGTGTGACATTGAAAATCTTCTTTATATATCATTTTAACAAGTTGTCGTTAGTAATTTACCTTGTCATGGGTTGGCTATCATTGAGCGTGATTTATCAGCTTGCTCAAGTGGTTGCTATACAAGGATTATTGCTACTATTGGCAGGGGGAATAGTGTATTCGTCAGGTGTAATTTTTTACGTGAAACGTACAATTCCCTACAATCATGCTATTTGGCATTTATTTGTACTTGGAGGCACAGTTCTGCATTTTTTGGCAATTTATTATTATATTCAGCCTGTATAATTTTGTAGAAACGAGAGAGAGATCATGCGGTTTGTTTTCTTTTTCCTACAATGATACCCGTAGGTCTGGTGGTTGTTCCCATGCCAGGACTAACGTTTACTCCTGACATCATGGTCTCACTCAAGCAATTTTCTTTCCTAATTCAAACTCAGATAATCAATTTTAACATGATTCGCTATGAGACCATTGCTTCGTTTGAAACATATCTAACCTTATCAACTTATTTAACGATTCCATCATGGCGTAAATTTCGTTAATCTAAGCATTAGCCTCCCTTAGGCTCAATGTTCCTACCAGTAATTTTTAATTCAAATCATTACTTTTTCTGCTAGAGAACGTTTATGGTAGCCAACTTTATTTTCTAAATAAAGGAAGTAAATTTTTGATCAACACTCTAAACAGTTAGGCTCGCTTAAACATTCAGGTCTATGAACAATGTTCGCTACAAAATAACTAGCTAGAAGCAGTATAATCAAGCTTTAATCAATCGTGATTTTCTAACATACTGAATTGATGAATAAGCCATTCAGCTATGAAATCAAACTAAACAAAATAATCATGGAAAACCTCGTTTATTTAGTTACTTAACCATTACAACGGCCTTCATGATTAAATACATGCTTTCAATACCATTGAAAAGTCTACAAAAATTTATTAATTCTGTTTTCAAGCTTTCTCCATGGCCATTGTTGTACCCTCACTGTTCATGCGTTAGCAAACGAGATAAAACAGTTAACATCACGCTTAAGATAAAGAATAAAGGAAGCATCCAGCACTTAACCATTAATTCTACGAGGTTCAAAGTCTGCAGTGAAAGAAAATGGAAGGTAAAAAAGCATGGTCTAGTGAAAAACGGCAAGTTTGACGTAAGTCATATTTAGCGGAGATATAAATACGCATGAAATTATTACTGCTGAGTTAAGTGCATCAAATATGACGGGCGGTAAAGTGCTATTTAACTTATTTAAACAGACCTGCTGAACAATCAATGAAAGATCATCCGATAGTGCTTACGGCACCAAATAATGTTACGAAACCGTTCGTATTAAACGAACAGTTTCACTCATCCCACTCAGAAAGGAGCAACTTTTTGGGAATGAGGTCATCCGTATAATTGAGCATCCGTTATCAGAAGTTATACGGTTCAAATTAGCATTGAAAAAACGAAGTGTAGTTACCATAAACGTTTCCTATAAGAGACGGCAATGTTTCGAGTCAAAAAACTACTTGAAGGAACATTGAGCTTCAGAGGTTATAATGCTCAGATTAACGAAACTTAAGATATAATAAAAGCGTTAAATAAGCTGGCTGGTTATGTATGCCTAAAATAAAAGTAATTGTTTAATTATTAATCATGTTGAAATTTATTCTCTGAGCTCAAATTAAAAAATAAAGCCCATGTATGCTAGACTAGCCGTTTCTCATCAGTGCCATGCTTTTTTACTTACTATCTCACCTTCGCTGTAAATTTTTAGCTCTGTAGAATTAATGAATAAGTACTGAATGGATCTTTTAGTCTTCGCATTGAACGCGAATTAACCATTTTGGTTCGTTTGCGAATGCATGAATAGTGAAAGCATAACAATGACAGTTAAGCAAGTTTAAAAAACAAAACTGATGAATTATTGAAAATACACGTTTCACCATGAAAGCCACCGTAATGACTAAGCCTCTGAATGAACAAAGTTTTCTATGACTATCCGATGTAGTTTGATTCCATAGCTACACGGCTTCTTCATCAATCCAGTATGCGAGTGAATCCTGATTAATTCAAGCTTGATTATACTACCTCCAGTTAGTTATTTTATAGCAAGACTTATTTATAAACCTAAATATTTCAATAAATCTAGTTAGTTAGAGCATAGATTAATAATTGACTTCTTTTGTTTAAAAAATCAATTTTTGTAATTTTTTAAGTTTAAATGCCAAACTTAGCTGGTTCTGTTAACACCACCTTATTTTTTAATTGTAATTTGATGCCTATTTAATTTTACTTGGTGATTGCTCACCGTCCACCGTCCCGCCCGACAGGGAATCAGGAACTGAGTAACGGTTAGCAAGTCTTAACTAGACTTTGAGCAGATATTTTTCTAAGTAGCATGCAACGGCTTCATCAACATGACTACCAATCACTTCGTTATTTGGTAGTGCTGCTTTTACACGAGCATGCGCAGTTTCCATTATTAATCCTTTTTTAGCGGCACTAAGCATTTCTACGTCATTCATGCCGTCCCCAAACGCAATACAGTCATCAAGGCTATAGCCTTGTAATTCTGCAACGACTTTGAGTGCTTCACCTTTTGATACACCGGCAGCCATCACTTCCAAGCTGAATGGTGTAGAGAACGCGACACTCACTTGGCCACTGAACTTGTCAATGATAGCTTTTTCGTAGCTGATTAGATAATCATGATTACGACGGGTGAAAAACATTTTCGCGATGTCTTCTAACGGAGGACTTACTGGATCAAAATACGTGAATCTGAAGCCAAATTTTTGGTAATATTTTATCAAATTTTCATCACTGCGATTGAGTAACCAGTCATTTTCACGATATATATGAATAGTGATGGTTTCGTCATCTTTCACCATTTTAATTAATTTTGCAACCACGGTTGGCTCAATGTTATGACTAAATACGAGGTTGTCATCTGCATCATGTCCTCGCGCTCCATTGGAAGTGATCATAAACGCCGGAATGCCAACATTGGTACGAATATTTGCCACGTCAATGTGATGGCGGCCGGTCGCAAATACAAAATATGCACCGTCATTGTGCAAGCGTTGTAGTACATCGCGGGTGTAGGGTGCGATCTTGTGGTCAGGCATGAGTAATGTGCCATCGAGATCAGACGCAATGATTTTATACATAAGAACCTCAGTAAAGGAAGAAACATTCTTAACCTATTCCGTGCATCTAATGTGATAATGCAGAAACGGGATTAATATGACGACTATTTTCCCCTATTTATGGATTTTATTTCCTAATTCAAGTTTAAATAGCAAATCTTAACATGATCCACTATTAGACTATCGCTTGCGTTTTAGACATACTTATCGTTGCCAGCTTATTTTATACTTTTATTATTGCAGAGGTTTAGTCAATCTTGGCGTTAGCATCTTTTAGGCTCAATGTCCCTTTGGGTAGTTTTTTAATTCGAAACATTACCGTCTCTAATAGGTCAAGCCTATGGTAATCATACTTCATTTTTCAATGCTGATTTGAACCATATCACCTCTGGTAATTGATCGCTAAATTACACGAATAACCTCATTTCCAAAAAATTGTTTCTTTTCTTAATGGGGTGAATGGAGCCACTCGTCTAATACGAACGGTTTGGTAACTCTGTCTGGTATCATAGGCACCACCGCCGGATATTTCATTGATTCTTCGCAAATCTGTTTAAACAAATTAGACAGTACGTCACCGTCAGTCGCATTTAATGCACTAAACTCAGCAGCAATAATTTCATGCATGTTTATTGTACTATTAAATGTAATTTGCTCCAGACTCAACGTTCACCGTCAGTGCCAAAATTTTTACTTGTCATTCGACTTCACTGTAGACTTCAGCCCCCGTAACATCAATGACTAACGACTGGATGGCTCTTTTAATCGTGGTCTTGAACGCGACAATAACCGTTTGAACTCACTTACTAATGCATGAATAATGAGAACATAGCAATAGTAGTTGGACAAGTTTAAACACAAAATTAATGAATCCTTGCAAACTTCTTAATGGTATTTTGAAAAAATTTGGTCAACTATGAGATCTACTGTAATAGCTATGTCATTGAATATACGAATATTCTATCGTTCATCATGTTGAAATTTGCTATCTGAACTCGAATTAGGGAGCAGAACCCAATTTAATTCAAACGATCTTGAACATCATTCTTACGCTCATATTCACCTTCAAACGTATCATTACCATTAGACTTACCTCTGTCATCCTTTTTAAACGGATCGCTATTGAAATTATTTTGTAGACCCGCTATTTTTACTCGCCTTATAATTTGATTCGTTAACCACACTCGTGACCATGGTAGCAACAAGATCATACCCATAGAATCAGTCATAAATCCAGGCATTAACAGAAGAACGCCTGCACCTGCCAGCAATATGCCTTTAATAATCTGCTCAGCAGGCAATTCACCTTGCAGCAACCGTTGCTGAACTAACAACAAGGTTAGAATACCTTGGCTATGCACTATAGATGCTCCCACAAACGTAGTGAGTAAAATGAACGTAACTGTCAGCCACCATCCAAATATATCACTCACTTGAGTGAAAAGTACAATTTCAATGATAGGCACAGTAATAAATATCACCAGTAAAATAAGAAGCACAGTAAAACCTCTCAATATTGTAAGCAATCATTTTAGCATTTTGCATCAGAGCTTAGCTTAGTTTCCTAATTAGAATTAAGATGATAAATTTCAACATGATTCACTATTAAACGCACGTTTTCTTTTTATGCATACTTATCTCAGTCGACTTATGTAACGCTTTTATCATGGCGACAGTTTCGTCAATATCTACATTGTACTTTCTTAAGCTCAATGTCCTTACGAATAATTTTTGTGATTTAAAATATTATATTTTTGATAGGCTTAATTTTCTAAATTAGGAAGCTAAATTATTAATTTACTCTAAATAATTCACTGGAAGCAGTATAATCCTGCTCTAATTAATTCTGGCTCGCTAATATTCTGAGTTATTCAACAAGCCATTCAGCTATTAAATCAAGTTAACCCGAGTAATAGTAGAAGACCTCATTTGTTTAGCGACTTAACCATGACAACCGTTATCATAATCAAAAATATATTTTCAATGCCGTTATGATGCCCTCATTATTCATGCATTAGCAAACGAGCTTCAACGGTTATCCTCATATTCAAGACTAAGATTAAAGGAGCCATTCAGTAGTTAGCCATTGATTCTGTAGGGAGCAAAGTTTACAGTAATGGTGAATAACAAATAAAAAAGCATGGTATTAATGAAAAATGACGAATCTGACGCAAACTGCCCCGCCGAAAAACCCATGCAAGATAAAGTGATAGCGCTTACCACACCTAACCGTGTTGCCAAACCGTTCGCATTAAACATACGGTTCCACTCATTCTACCAAGCAAAGAAGCAACTTTTGGGGAAGAAGGTTATTAGTGTAAATTAACAATTAGTTACCAGCAATTATATTGTTTAAATGAACATTGGAAAATGAGGTATGGTTACCATCAATATTTTTTATTAGAGACAACAATGTTACAAATTAAAAAACCATTCGGTAAGACATTGAGCCTATGGGATTACAATGCCCTTATTGACGAAACTGCTACCATTATAAGCGCGTTCAATAAACTGACTGGAATAGGTATGCGCAAAAAGCGTCCGTCTAATAATTTATTATATTGAGATTGGCTATCTGAACTCAAATTAGGGAACAAAGCCTCTAAACAGTAAAGTTTACTTGAAGATATAGGATAAGCATCTTCCCTTGCGTGGATATATAAAGAAGAGTCATGTATTCAACAAGTTGTTCTTCATGTAAAATATCCACTTCACATAGCAGCAATAATAACCATTCCTAATGAAGCAAGTATATTACGTTAGGTCAAATTTAATGAATACATAATCCATTTTATAATTTTAGAATCTATCATTGAGATACGCAAAAAAATCAGGGGATCCTTCAGCATGGCCAGTTTTGCTCTAGCGCTTGGCACCGCAACTAAAAATAAAGACGAAAAAATCATCGAAGCATTTTTTCCGGCTCCAGTCATGAATCCTTCAGACGAGCTTGTCGCCTCATTGACAACTATCGCTACTTACACAGAAAGTAACAATACTATTGAAGTTCACGCTTCTCAATGCGATGCAATTGCAATTGCGTTTATATCTGCAGACCAACAAACAGCAGGACAATTCGCAATAAAAGCTGCAGCTTCAAGCCAACCATTAGTATTAGTTATACTCGCTAAAGATGAAAAACCAAGAAGCATAGCTGAAGGATTCTTAAAACTCCAGCTAATCTCTCAGAGGTTAGCAAAACCACACTGCATTATACTTGATGGTCTTTTTAGTCTATTACATAATATCGCCTGGACAAATAAGGGACCTATCGATTTGCCTGAGCTAGCCGCACGTCAAATTGACGCACGTTTAGCAGGCGAAACACTAACTGTATATTGTGTTGATAAATTTCCTAAAATGGTAGACTATATTGTTCCGGCTGGTGTTCGTATTGCTGATACATCACGTGTTCGCTTAGGTGCGTACGTAAGTGAAGGCACCACAGTTATGCACGAAGGTTTCATTAACTTCAATGCAGGAACTCAAGGCGCAAGCATGGTTGAAGGGCGCATCCCTTCTGGTGTGATGATCGGTAACGGCAGTGATATTGGTGGCGGTGCCTCTATCATGGGTACTCTTAGTGGTGGCGGTCAGTTGGTTATTTCAATCGGTGAAAACAGTTTATTGGGTGCAAATGCAGGTTTAGGATTCCCATTAGGGGATCGTTGTACTATTGAAGCTGGTCTTTACGTCACAGCAGGCACTAAGGTTACTATGTTAGACGCAAGTGGTACAGAAGTAGGGATTGTTAAAGCACGAGATCTTGCTGATAAACCTGACCTTCTATTTCGCCGTCATTCTGTAACTGGCAATATTCAATGTCTCACCAATAAATTAGCGACAAAATTGAACACAGAACTTCATGTCCACAACTGAATAGTGATGTACTGAAACAAAAAAGATCAGCATTATGGTCTTTTTTCTATTTTACACTCATAAAAAACCTTTTTAGTTCCCTAAATAAGGGAACTAAATTGTTCAGCTACGTTTTAGACAACTAGGCTCACTCAAATATTCAGGTCTATGGGCTTTATTTTTTAATTTGAGTTCAGATAGCAAAGCCCAACATGATTCACTATTAGACAATTGCCTTTCGTGTTAGATATACTTAATCTTGTCAACTTATTTAATGCTTTTATCATAGCATTAGTTTCACTAATCTGAGTTGTGTGGTTCCTTAGGCTTCATATTACGCCAGTAGTTTTTTGACTAAAATCATTGCTCTCTCTGCTAGAGAACGTTTGTGGTAATTAGTTTTATTTTTTAATAAAGGTACTAATTTTTCAATCAATACTCTAAACAATTAGGCTTACTCACACTCTGGATTGATGAAGAAGCTATTCAGCTATAGAATCAAACTAAGCAGAGTAGTCATGGAAAACCTCGTTTATTTAGCAACTTAGCTATTGATTCTACGGGGGCTAGAAATCTACGGTGAAAGAGAATAGGAAGTAAAAAAGACTGGCACTGATGGGACAACGGCTAGTCTAGCGCACGTTACGTTTAGTGATAAATAGAAATACGCATAAAATCATTGCTGCTGAGTTCAGAGCATCAAATGTGACTGACGGTGCAATGCTACCCTAATTTACTCAAACCGATACGCCGAAAAATCAAAATATCAGCCGATGATGCTTACGACACCGGTCGTATTAAACGAGCGGCTCCGCTCAGACCACCTAAAAAAGCAATTATTAAAAGCAAAATGATTCAAGTAATTTAGCGGTCAATTACCAGAAATTATGTGATTCAAATCAGCATGGAAAACGAGGGATCATAACCATAAACGTTCCATATCAGGGATGGCAATGGCTTGAGTTAAAAAACTACTAGGAGGAACATTGAACTTAAGAGATCATAATGCTCAGATTAAGAAAACTTACGGCATGATAAAAACGTTAAGTAAACTGATCAGGCTAGGTATTACTACGACGAAAGCAAACATCTAATAGTCTATTATATTGAAATTTTTATATGACTCAATTAAGAAATACAGCCAAAAACGGTACCTTATCATGAACCAGAAGGCCTAATTCAATGATAACCAGATAAATTTTAAACTAAAAAATAAAATTAACTATGTTTTTATGATATCACGGTAAAATGCTTAAATATTGGGCCTTCCCAGATAGAAAAAAAATGCGTAAAATACGCGTCTTTATTGTCATAAAAAATAATTTTTACAAATGAAACTGTACGCACTGAAAAATGCACTTATCGTCGTGCCTATGGTTGACGTTACCGATAGGTCATCTCGTAAACTTTGCATGCGTCACGTCGTAGGCATGAACGTAAGTAAAATACTGTTTTTCAATCCGACGATGCGACACACAACCAAATGATTTATCTTGACGACAAAGGAAGAGATTCAATTCAGATTGCTAGTACTGAACCAACATTAATAGCAGATATCACGTATTACTTTGTTGAAAATAGTACTCAGATTATTGATGCCAACATGGGTTGTCAGAGACCAAAGGTTAATGAGAAACTGACCATTTCAGCATTATTAACTCAATTTAGTGTCATTGGACCAGTCCTGAAGGCAATTATGTATGCAGGCGACATTTTTATTACACCGAAAATTCATACAAACTTGAATCTTGGCAATACGCACTATTTCCAGATTGTTAAACTGACCACAGACTGTAGTATTCAAAAATTGGTCCTACACAGATATACTCACGTCTGTATGTATAAAGGAGAAGCTAAGTACGATAGTGTTAGGGCATTCAAAAGGTCATTGTTATCCTCGTTATCGTCAATGTTGGTATTAAGCCACCTCCAGAATTCAAAACAGTACTGCGATATACTTGTGCAGACATCTTGATTATTAGCGGTCCAGTACAAGGGTAATCATGAATTTTTTAAAAAATTCAACGTTACTTCACCATGAGTGAAGAGCTTACTGCTCCACTAAAGAATAAGATCCAAGTAATTATGTTAAGTCATATTCAAGAACTTCACCAGTTTTATGGTGAATTTAAAGGACTACATATCGCACGTAAATACGTCGGTTGGTGCCTAGAAGAATATGTGCTATTTAACGATTTCCGCCGGACTTTCAACGCAATCAAAGACGCCCACCAGCCAATTGATGCGCTGTAAGATGTTGCATAAAATACAAAAAGAGCTGACAGAGTATGTTCGAACAAAACCTGACTTCAGAAGCATTGACAGTCACTACTGTGACTTCACAAGATCAAATTATCCAGAAGCCACTGCGTGATTCAGTAAAATCCTCCCTAAAAAACTACCTAGCACAGTTGAATGGCCATGAAATCAATGACATGTACGAGTTGGTACTGGCAGAAGTTGAACAACCACTGTTAGATACAATCATGCAATATACACGTGGTAATCAAACCCGAGCTGCGACTATGATGGGTATCAACCGTGGTACTTTACGTAAAAAATTGAAAAAATACGGCATGAGTTAAGTTCTCTCTGATAAAGAATGTCAAAAAACAAAGGCCAAGATTTTCATAGCTTAGCCTTTATGATTTGTATTGCTTTCTCCTTATACACTTGACTTTGTTTCCCCACTCAAAGCACTGAATTAGTAAGTTATATTACAAGATTCACTCAACATTTTGGGTTGATAAAAAAGCCATTCAGCTATGGAATCACCCTATCTGAACTTAAATTAAGGAACCAAATCCTTTATAGCTCAAGTCTAAACTAAATAGAGCAGCTATAAAAAACGAGATATGAATAATCCAGAAGATATAAAATAATTATACACTATTATTTCTCCAGGGATTGCCGACTCTCTCATGCTGCGAATACATGACAAGCTTCAAGTGCTCAAGCCTGTATTTTCAAATTAATTGGGTATATGCAAGCTGCAAGGTTCGATAACATTACTTACGACAGTAACATTGATTTTCATCATGACCTATTCTGCACTATTGAACTGCACTTACGTATTGACAATAACAAGCACTTAACAGCAATGGTAATCATAATAATCACTTTGCAAAAAATGAGTATTTTGAATTTACCCTATTGAAGACATGACCTATAATAAAATAAATAATTTTTTATATCATAAAAAAGGCACCCATAAGGATGCCTTTTAAAATATATAAATGGATATATCTTAATCGCCATTCAGACCTGCATTAAGCAATGCAGCCAGATCGTGTGATGCTTGCTCAGCATTCATCTGTGGTGCTACATGCTCTTCAGCTACAACACGCTTAACTTGACGTGTTTTATGGTATGCAAAACCAGTACCAGCAGGAATTAGACGACCCACAATAACATTTTCTTTCAAACCACGCAATTCATCACGTTTACCAGAAACTGCAGCTTCAGTAAGTACACGCGTCGTTTCCTGGAATGAAGCAGCTGAAATAAACGACTCGGTCGCTAAAGATGCTTTGGTAATACCAAGTAGATCACGCGAAAAAGTCACTAATTGCTTACCTTCAGTTTCTAACTGACGGTTAGCAATGGTCACACGAGTAAACTCTACTTGCTCACCTTCTAAGAACTCAGAATCACCGGATTTAGAAATTGTTACCTTACGCAACATCTGACGAACGATCGTTTCAATGTGCTTATCATTAATCTTAACGCCTTGTAAACGATAAACATCTTGCACTTCATTTGTGATGAATTCAGTTACCGCACGTACACCGCGTAGCCGTAAAATATCGTGTGGGGCTTCTGGACCATCAGCGATTACATCACCAATTTCAACTTTTTCACCTTCGAATACATTTAACTGCCGCCATTTAGGTATCATTTCTTCATATGGGCTACCATTAGTCGGGGTAATAATCAAACGACGCTTTCCTTTAGTTTCTTTACCAAAGGATATTGCACCTGTAATTTCGGCAAGAATTGCAGGCTCTTTTGGCTTACGGGCTTCAAACAAGTCGGCAACACGTGGTAGACCGCCTGTAATATCTTTAGTACCGCTAGCAGCTTGCGGGATACGTGACAAAATTTCACCAATACCAACAGTTGCACCATCTTCCAGCTGGACAATAGCCTTACCTGGCAGAAAGTATTGTGCAGGCATTTCAGTACCAGGAATCATGATATCATTGCCAGCAACATCACAAAGTCTAACCGTAGGACGCATGTCTTTACCGGCAAAAGTACGTTCAGCAGCATCCAAGACCACCATTGAAGACAGGCCCGTTAATTCGTCAGTTTGGCGTTGAACAGTCACACCATCAACCATATCTAGGAATTGAATACGACCTTCCACTTCCGTAATAATTGGCATTGTGTGCGGATCCCAGTTTGCTACGGTTTCGCCAATAGAAACTGTCCCTCCATCTGTTTTAGACAAGATAGTACCATAAGAAAGCTTATAGCTTTCCTTTGTACGACCCAATTCGTCGACAATCGTTAGTTCAGAAGCCCTAGATGTAATAACTAATTTACCAGTATTGTTAATAACAAACTTAGCATTATGCAAATGCAGCGAACCATTATTCTTAACTTGGATACTATTTTCAGCAGCCGCTCGAGATGCTGCACCACCAATGTGGAACGTACGCATCGTAAGCTGTGTACCTGGCTCACCAATTGACTGGGCAGCAATAACACCCACCGCCTCACCATGGTTAACAATATGACCACGAGCCAAATCACGACCATAACAGTTTGCACAGCAACCGAAGTCTGTTTGGCAGCTTACAACAGAGCGTACTTTTACTTGATCAACAGAATTTTGTTCTAATATGTCGCACCATTTTTCATCAAGAAGAGTATTGCGTGGGGCAAGAATTTCTTCAGTACCAGATTTCATGACATTTTCAGCAACAACACGACCGAGAACACGCTCACGCAGTGCTTCTTTAACGTCTCCTCCTTCGATAACTGCCATCATGTCAATACCTTCACTAGTATCACAATCTGTTTCAGTAATGACCACATCTTGTGCAACATCGACTAAACGACGAGTCAGGTAACCTGAGTTCGCAGTCTTAAGTGCTGTATCTGCTAGACCCTTGCGTGCACCATGCGTAGAAATAAAGTACTGGAGTACGTTCAAACCTTCACGGAAGTTCGCGGTGATTGGCGTTTCGATAATTGAACCATCTGGTTTAGCCATCAAACCACGCATACCAGCCAGCTGACGAATCTGCGCAGCAGAACCACGCGCACCTGAATCAGCCATCATGTACACACTGTTAAACGATTTTTGCTCTTCATTTTCACCGTCACGATTAATCACAGTATCATGCGACAAATTATCCATCATAGCTTTAGCAACTTGTTCATTAGCTGCAGCCCAAATATCAATAACTTTATTATAACGTTCACCTGCGGTTACTAAACCAGATTGAAATTGTTCCAAAATTTCAGCAACTTCCGCTTCAGCCGCTTCAATTAAATCATACTTAGCTTGTGGAATAACCATGTCGTCGATGCCAACAGATACACCAGACAATGCCGCATAGGCAAAGCCGGTATACATGATTTGGTCAGCAAAAACTACGGTATCTTTTAAACCAAGTTTACGATAACAAGTGTTCAGTAAATGCGAGATTTGTTTTTTACCTAGCGTTTGATTAGCGATGCTGTACGGCAGACCTTCAGGTACAATTTGCCACAGCATTGCACGGCCAACTGTGGTATCATGCAGCTCAATAGATTCTGAACGGTTACCCGTATCATCAAACAAAACTTCTTTCAAACGTACTTTTACGCGAGCGTGCAGTTCAGCATTACCAGTACGATATGCTTTTTCAGCTTCCGCTGGTCCAGATAGGTATAGTCCTTCACCTTTTGCGTTGATTTTTTCACGGGTCATGTAGTAAAGACCCAGCACGACATCCTGAGAAGGGACGATGATAGGATCACCGGACGCAGGAGACAGAATATTATTAGTGGACATCATTAGGGCACGAGCTTCTAACTGCGCTTCCAAAGTTAACGGTACGTGTACCGCCATTTGGTCACCATCAAAGTCGGCATTATATGCCGCACAAACGAGCGGATGCAGTTGGATGGCTTTACCTTCAATCAACACGGGTTCAAATGCTTGGATACCTAAACGGTGAAGTGTTGGTGCACGATTCAGCAGCACTGGGTGTTCACGAATAACTTCATCCAAAATATCCCACACCACTGCGTCTTCACGTTCAACCATTTTTTTAGCCGCTTTAATCGTCGTCGCAAGACCACGTGCTTCTAGCTTACCATAAATAAATGGCTTGAACAGTTCAAGTGCCATCTTTTTAGGCAGACCACACTGATGTAGACGTAGGTATGGACCAACGGTAATTACCGAACGGCCTGAGTAGTCAACACGCTTACCAAGCAAGTTCTGACGAAAACGACCTTGCTTACCTTTAATCATGCCTGCCAAAGATTTAAGAGGACGCTTATTCGAACCAGTAATGGCTCGACCACGACGACCATTGTCTAGCAAAGCATCCACGGACTCTTGCAGCATACGTTTTTCATTACGGACGATAATATCAGGTGCAGCCAGATCTAGCAGGCGCTTCAAACGATTGTTACGGTTAATAACACGACGGTACAGATCATTCAAATCTGACGTTGCAAAACGACCACCATCTAGCGGTACCAGTGGACGTAGATCAGGCGGAAGTACTGGTAACACAGTCAGGATCATCCATTCAGGATTATTTCTAGACTGAAGGAATGCTTCAACAAGCTTCAAGCGCTTAGTGATTTTTTTACGTTTAGTTTCAGAATTAGTTGCTTCCAACTCTTCACGCATTAGTTCAGTCTCAGATTTTAAGTCCATATTACCTAAAAGAGCTTTAACTGCTTCAGCTCCCATGCGAGCGTCAAATTCATCACCCCATTGCTCAAGTGCATCAAGATACTGCTCTTCAGATAACATTTGGCTACGCTCAAGATTAGTCATACCTGGCTCAATTACGACATATGACTCAAAGTACAAAACACGCTCTATGTCACGCAAAGGCATGTCCATTAATAAACCAATGCGAGATGGTAATGACTTAAGGAACCAGATATGGGCTACTGGAGAAGCAAGCTCTATATGACCCATACGTTCTCGACGTACCTTAGTCTGAGTAACTTCAACACCACATTTTTCGCATATTACACCACGGTGCTTAAGGCGTTTGTATTTACCACAAAGACATTCATAGTCTTTTACCGGACCAAAGATACGCGCACAGAACAGACCCTCACGCTCAGGCTTAAAAGTACGATAGTTAATTGTTTCTGGCTTTTTAACTTCACCAAAAGACCATGAGCGAATCATATCTGGAGAAGCTAGACCTATTTTGATTGCGTCAAATTCTTCGATCTTATGCTGTTCTTTCAGAAACTTAAGTAAATCTTTCACGTTTAGCTCCTGTGAGGAGTTGGCTCAAAAAAGCGCGTATAAGCAGCGCCTTCATATTGAATATCGGAAATAAAAAGTAAGCCTTAGTTTATTCGTCTTCTAGCTCTATATTGATACCCAACGAGCGAATTTCTTTCAATAGCACATTGAAAGATTCAGGCATACCCGGTTCCATACGGTGATCGCCATCGACAATGTTTTTGTACATTTTTGTACGACCATTCACATCGTCCGATTTGACAGTCAGCATCTCTTGCAAGGTATAAGCTGCACCGTATGCTTCCAAAGCCCACACTTCCATTTCACCGAAGCGCTGACCACCGAACTGAGCTTTACCACCCAGAGGTTGCTGCGTAACCAGACTATACGAACCGGTAGAACGGGCGTGCATCTTATCATCAACCAAGTGGTTCAGTTTCAGCATATACATGTAACCCACGGTTACAGGACGTTCAAATTTTTCACCGGTACGACCATCAAATAGGTTCAACTGACCAGATTCTGGTAGATCGGCCAACTTCAATAGGTCTTTAATTGATGATTCAGGTGCACCATCGAACACTGGCGTTGCAATCGGTAGACCAGCACGCAGGTTCTGGATCAGTGTACGCACTTCATCATCTGACAAAGCACTAATATCTACTTGCTGACGTGTGTCACCCAGACTGTATACTTTTTGCAAAAATTCACGAAATTTTGCTAATTCTTGTTGCTCTTTAAACATTTTGTTGATCTTGTTGCCGATACCTTTTGCAGCTAAACCAAGGTGAGTTTCAAGGATTTGACCAATGTTCATGCGAGACGGCACACCCAATGGATTCAACACTATATCTATTGGCTCACCATCTTCATCGTACGGCATATCTTCAATGGGATTGATTTTAGATATTACACCTTTGTTACCATGACGACCTGCCATTTTGTCACCAGGTTGAATACGACGTTTGACAGCCAGATAAACCTTAACTATCTTCAGGACACCTGGTGCCAAATCATCACCTTGAGTGATTTTACGGCGTTTGCTATCAAACTGCTTCTCAAAGTCATCTTCTAGTTCATCATACTGCTCAGCAAGCTGTTCTAGTTGAGTTTGCAACGTTTCATCATCAAGAGTCTGAGTCAGCATGCTTTGATGATTCATATTCGCTATTTTATCTTGGCTATAAGCAGCATTCACCAGTACACTACGAACACGTGCTATCAAACCACCTTCAAGAATAGAAAATTTTTCTGTCAGATCTTTCTTTGCTTCTTTAAGCTGCATTTTTTCAATTTCTAGCGCACGCTTGTCTTTTTCAACTCCATCACGGATAAATACTTGAACGTCAATAATCGTACCAGACACACCGTTTGGAACGCGTAGAGAAGAATCTTTAACATCAGACGCTTTCTCACCGAAGATTGCCCGTAAAAGTTTTTCTTCTGGAGTCAGCTGTGTTTCACCTTTAGGCGTCACTTTTCCCACCAGAATATCGCCACCTTTCACTTCCGCACCAATGTATACAACACCGGATTCATCAAGTTTAGACAATGCAGCTTCACCTACATTAGGAATATCCGCAGTGATTTCTTCGCTACCCAGCTTAGTGTCACGCGCCACACAAGAAAGCTCTTGAATATGGATAGTAGTCAGACGATCTTCCTGTACTACACGCTCAGACACAAGGATAGAATCTTCAAAATTGTAGCCGTTCCATGGCATGAATGCGATACGCATATTTTGACCAAGTGCAAGTTCACCCAAATCCGTTGAAGGACCATCAGCCAACACGTCACCACGTGCAACTAGTTCACCAGGCATCACCGTAGGACGCTGGTTGATACAAGTATTCTGATTCGAGCGGGTATATTTCGTTAGATTATAGATATCAATACCCGCTTCTCCAGAAATGAGTTCATCTTCAATGACTTTGATAACGATACGTGATGCATCAACTGACTGAACTATACCGCCACGTTTAGCGACGGCAGTAACGCCGGAGTCAACTGCTACAGCGCGTTCAATACCAGTACCTACCAGAGGCTTATCAGCACGCAGAGTAGGTACTGCCTGACGTTGCATATTTGCACCCATCAATGCCCGATTAGCATCATCGTGTTCTAAGAATGGAATCAAAGATGCAGCCACTGACACAATTTGGTTGGTTGCAACGTCCATGTACTGTACATGGTCGCGCAAGTGCAAACCTGAATCACCTTTCTGACGAGCAGTGATCAGTTCTTCACCGAATGAGCCATCTTCGTTCAACACGGCATTTGCCTGTGCAATAACAAATTGACCTTCCTCTATAGCTGACAAGTAATCAATTTGGTCAGTTACTTTGCCATCAATCACTTTACGGTAAGGCGTTTCTAAGAACCCATAAGGATTAGTACGTGCATACGCTGAAAGTGAATTAATTAAACCGATGTTTGGACCTTCCGGAGTTTCGATAGGACAAAGACGACCATAGTGGGTTGCGTGTACATCTCTAACTTCAAAGCCTGCACGTTCACGTGTTAGACCTCCTGGGCCCAATGCCGAAATACGACGCTTATGCGTGACTTCTGACAACGGATTGTTCTGATCCATAAACTGAGACAACTGAGAAGAACCAAAGAACTCTTTTACTGCCGCAGAAATAGGCTTGGCATTGATCAAATCCTGGGGCAAGATTGCATCAAGATCACCGAGACTTAAGCGTTCTTTAACTGCACGTTCGACACGCACCAAACCAACACGGAATTGATTTTCTGCCATCTCACCCACAGAACGGATACGACGATTACCAAGGTGATCAATATCATCCACTTCACCAATACCATTACGGATATCGATAAGTTTACGTATCACTTGAATAATGTCGTCATGGTTTAATACGCCGGAACCGGCCATTGCCTCACGGCAAAGCGAACTGTTGAACTTCATGCGACCTACCGCGGACAGATCATAACGATCTTCTGAGAAGAATAAGCTCTCCAAAAGCTGCTCAGCTGCTTCGCGTGTTGGTGGTTCACCAGGTCGCATCATGCGGTAGATTTCAACCAATGCTGACAAACGATCAGACGTGCTGTCGATACGAAGTGTATCTGACATGTAAGGACCGTGATCAAGATCATTGGTGAATAGCGTTTCAATCTTCTTGTGACCAGCCTGGGACAATAACTCTAGTGATTCTAAGTTCAACTCTTGATTAGCAGCAACAATGATTTCACCAGTCTCCTCATTGACGTAGTCGCGCGCAGATACTTTACCCATGATGTATTCAACAGGAACATTAATTTGTTTAATTCCGTCTTTCTCCAGCTGACGAATATGACGAGCAGTAATACGGCGACCAGTTGCTACATAAACTTGACCATTAGCTTCGATATCAAAGCTGGCAGTTTCACCACGTAAACGATCCGGTACCAGCTCCATTACCTGAGATTTACCTTTAACTTTAAAAACTATTTTATCGAAAAAAAGATCAAGAATTTGCTCCGTGGTGTATTCTAGCGCACGCAAAATCATCGATGCTGGAAGCTTACGACGACGATCAATACGTACGTACACAATATCCTTAGGATCAAACTCAAAATCCAACCATGAGCCACGGTAAGGGATGATGCGCGCATTATACAGCACTTTACCTGAGGAATGAGTTTTACCCTTATCGCTGTCGAAAAAAACACCCGGACTACGATGTAGCTGAGACACGATAACCCTCTCAGTACCATTGATTACGAAGGTGCCATTATCGGTCATAAGTGGTATTTCACCCATGTAGACTTCTTGTTCTTTAATATCTTTTACGGTGCCAGCAGGTGCATCTTTGTCAAACATCACCAAACGTAATTTAACGCGTAATGGTGCTGAATAAGTGACGCCACGAATCTGACATTCTTTGACATCGAAAACTGGCTCACCGAGACGATAGCTAACGTATTGCAGTTCGGAATTACCATTATAACTCTGAATCGGAAAAACAGAGCGAAAGGCAGCTTCAAGACCGTATTGCCCTTCAGGATCCTGCTCGATAAATTTTTCAAAAGAATCAAGCTGGATTGACAGCAGATATGGCACGTCCAAAACTTGAGGACGTTTGCCAAAATCCTTACGGATACGTTTTTTCTCGGTATAAGAGTAAACCATAGGGTTCCTCAGCTCGCTGATAAGTGACCCAAACTGTCCAGACTGAGGGGACAGTAACTATACAACCACCATTTACTGTAAGAACATCGAAAAATTATTTTCGCTGTTTTTTTGCATGGCTAGTAGTGACTAAACGGGGTGAAAAACTCACTTCTACCCTACGGCGCAAAAAAGCTGGTGGCTATTTAGCCACCAGCCATTAGCCTGTACAGACTAAAAAATTCAATAAAAATTACTTAACTTCAACAGAAGCACCAGCTTCTTCTAAATTTTTCTTTAGAGCTTCAGCTTCTTCTTTAGAAACAGCTTCTTTCAGAGAAGTTGGTGCGCCATCAACTATTGCTTTAGCTTCTTTCAAACCAAGGCCAGTTGCGCTACGTACTGCTTTGATAACAGAAACTTTATTAGGACCACAAGAAGTCAAGATCACATCAAATTCTGTTTGCTCTTCTACAGTTTCAACTGCAGCACCATCAGCTACAACTGCAGCAGCAGTAACACCAAATTTTTTTTCCATAGCTTCAATTAACTCAACAACTTGCATTACAGACATGTCTGCAACTGCGTCTAAAATTTGCGCGTTAGTAATAAACATAATACTTCTCTTTAAAGTCAACAATTAGTTTAAATAATAACCAATTAAAAGCAAGGCAAATTATGCCGTAATTACTTTTTGGTCGCGAATAGCTGCGACAGTACGTACCAACTTACCAGCAGAAGCTTCTTTCATGCACTTCAGCAGGAGTACAATAGCTTCGTTGTATGTTGGCAGTGTTGCGAGTACATTCGCGTCAGTGATAGAGCCTTCGAATGCAGCAGCTTTGATTTTAAAATTTTTATTTTCTTTAGCAAAATCTCTAAAGAGACGCGCTGCAGCACCTGGGTGCTCATTAGAGAAACCGATCAATGAAGGACCAGTAAAAGTATCTTGTAGGCACTCATAGTCAGTGTCTTTAACTGCACGACGTGCCAAGGTGTTACGAACAACTTTCAAGTAAACTCCCGCTTCACGCGCTTGTTTACGTAGAGAAGTCATGGCACCAACCGTGACACCGCGTGCATCGGCTATAACTGCTGATATGGCACCACTGGTCGCTTTATGAACTTCAGCAATAATTGCTTTTTTATCTTGAATATTTAATGTCATTTGAGTTTGCTCCTGCATTATATTGCTCACTCACACTTGACAGTAGGAGAGTCATTACGGCGCAGATCCAGGAAAAAAATTTTTATCATACCCTGAGACCATCTACGTAGGCTAGATTAAGTTTTTCTTAAAAAGTAAAACGCCTACGGTCTGGGATGAAGTCCAACCAACGGACATCAACCATTGTTTTAAAGCGAAGCATTATAAAGTTAGACTCAACTTTAAGCAATTAATTTACTGGTACATCCAACGTATTCTGATCAACCGCAATACCCGCACCCATAGTGGTAGAAATGCTTACTTTTTTGATGAACGTGCCTTTCGCTGAAGCAGGCTTAGACTTTTTCAGAGCTACCAATAATGCTTCAAGGTTACCCTTAAGTTTATTAGTATCAAAATTAACCTTACCAAGAGTGGTATGAATGATACCATTTTTATCGTTACGATAACGCACTTGACCAGCTTTAGCATTAATAACCGCTTGAGCAACATTCGGCGTTACAGTACCAACTTTTGGATTTGGCATTAGACCGCGTGGACCCAAGATCGTACCCAATTGACCAACAATACGCATTGCATCTGGAGATGCAATAACCACATCAAAATTTATTTCTCCTTTCTTGATTTGGTCAGCCAAATTTTCCATACCAATGATATCAGCGCCAGCGTCTTTAGCCGCTTCCACGTTTGTTCCTTGAGTGAATACTGCTACACGAATATTATTCCCAGTGCCATGTGGTAACACAGTTGCACCACGTATATTTTGATCAGATTTACGCGCATCGATGCCCAAATTCACGGCAACATCTACACTTTCAACAAATTTAGCAGTAGCTAATTCTTTAAGAAGAGAAAGAGCTTCGTTAATGTCGTAATCACGAGCAGCATCAACTTTATCGCGGATACTGCGCATGCGTTTAGTCAATTTTACCATTATTTTATCCCTCTACCACTAGGCCCATTGAATAAGCTGTACCAGCAATTGAACGCTTCATCGCATCAACGTCAGCTCCTGTCATATCTTGTACTTTTGTTTCAGCAATTTCCTGAATCTGAGCATCAGTGACAGTACCTACTTTCTCCGTGTTAGGACGACCTGAACCAGACCTGATACCAGCAGCTTTCATTAACAAAACTGCTGCAGGTGGCGTTTTAGTTTGAAATGTAAAAGAACGGTCCTTGTATACAGTGATAACAACAGGAATAGGCAGACCTTTTTCCAACGATTCTGTACGTGCATTGAATGCTTTACAAAACTCCATAATATTGACACCATGTTGACCAAGAGCTGGACCAACTGGTGGACTTGGGTTTGCAATACCAGCTGCTACCTGCAACTTAATATACGCTTCTACTTTTTTAGCCATTACTAAATACCTAAATTTAGGTTCAAACGTCTATTATCTACGAATAGACTCCCGATTTAACAAGATGACACGAGATCGAATGTAAATTCCATGACATTCACAACACTACAACGAGTAAAAAATAATCAGCTTTTTTCTACCTGATGAAACTCAAGCTCTACTGGGGTAGCACGACCGAAGATGGATATAGATACCTTAACCCGATTCTTCTCATAATCAACCGCTTCAATAACACCATTAAAGTCCACGAATGGACCTTCTGTGACGCGCACAACTTCACCTGCTTCATAAACAATTTTATGTACTGGTGATTCGCCAGCTTTCTCTAATCGATTTAAAATGGAATCTGCTTCTTTATCAGAAATCGGTGCTGGACGATCTGGTGTACCACCAAGAAAACCCATTACACGCGGTACACTTCGTACTAAGTGCCATGACTCATCATTCATAGTCATCTGAACCAGAACATACCCGGGGAAGAACTTACGTTCGCTTTTGCGGCGCTGTCCAGCACGCATCTCTACAACCTCTTCGGTAGGTACAAGTACGTCACCAAAAAAGTCTTCCATTTCATGAATTTTAATATATTCTCGCAGTGATCTCGATACTCGGCTTTCAAAGCCAGAAAAAGCTTGAACAACATACCAACGTTTCTTTGGAACTTCGCTCATGAATTTATCCTCACACACCAGTAAATAGGCGGACCAAACGGATCATGATACCGTCAATGCCCCACAGGATGAGCGCCATAACGACAGTGACCGCTAAAACGATAAGAGTAGTCTGCACAGTTTCTTGGCGCGTTGGCCACACCACCTTCCGCACTTCCATACGTGATTCTCGTGCAAAAGTGATTGCAGCTCTTCCTTTTGTTGTTATGGCAACAACACAACCGGCACCAGCAACGAGCAAAATCACAATAGCAGTTCGAAGCACTATGGACATATAATCATACAAGCTATTTCCCACGACAGCAGTCGCTAGTAAGGCAAAAACTACAACCCATTTCAGAGTATCCATTGACCCCGTTGAGGTTTCAGCATTTGCTCTCATACATTCTACCTATAACTTATCTTTTTCATAGACGACAACCTCGCATCAACAAGGGAAATAGAATTGACAAATAAAATCGTCTATTTTTTATCCCAAAAACGTTCACTTTTGCACCAAATAGACAAAAATATTAATTCAATAATTTGGCGCAGCAAAAACACATTAAATGATGCCCTTTTTGCTAGTATGTAGTCAAATTTTATTCAATGATTATAGCGACAACATGAGCACCAACAATATAGCCACCTTCACGGATAACACAATAGAAACCTTCACCCATCGCGATTGACGTGATAAAAATAACATTAATAGAGTTTTGTTTCCTAATTCAGGTTCCGATAGCAAATCTCAACATAGTTAGCGATTAAACAATCACTTTTATTTTAGGAATGCCTAGCTCAGTCAGCTCATTTAACGCTTTTATAATACCATACATTTCGCTAATCTGAGCATTGTGAGCTCTTAAGCTCAATGTTCCTCCGAGTAGTGTTTCGACTCTAAATATTGCCTCCTCTAATAGGAAACATGTATAGTAACCATCCCTCATTTGATAATGCTGATTGAAACCGTATCACTGCTGATAACTAACCTCTAAATTACACGGATAACTTCTTTCCCAAAAATTGCTCATTTTCTTGGTGGCAAGAATGGAACCGCTCGTTTAATACGAACGGTATTATAAGCACCGTCGGCTAATATTTTATTGGTTTTTCAGCGGGGCTGTTTGAGTAAACTAGGTAGCACTTCACTATCAATCACATTTAATACACTTAACTCTGCAACAATAATTTCATGCGTATTTATATTTATCACTAAATATAGTTTGCTCCAGACTCCCCATTTCCCATCAATACCATGCTTTTTTACTTTCCCTTTTTCTTCACCGTAGACTTTGAGTCTTGTAAAATTAATGGCTAAGTACTGGATGCTTTCTTAATCCTTCGTCTTGAACATGACGTTAATCGTTTTGGCTTGCTTGCTAATGCATAAATAGTGAGGGTATGACAACGGCAGTTGAACAAGTTTAAAAAACAGAATTAACCTTTGCAGACCGTTCAATGGCATTGACGATACGCATTTAACCATCAGGGCCATCGTAATGGCTCAGTCTCTAAATAAACGAAACCTCCCATGATTACCCTACTGCGTTTGATTCCATATTTAAATCGCTTCTTAATCAATTAAAATATTAGTCAGCCACAATTGATTAAAACTTGATTATACTGCATCCAGTTAGTTATTTTGTAGCGAAGATTATTTATAAACCTGAATATCTAAATAAGCCTAGCAGTTTAAAGTGTTGATTGAAAATTTAGTTTCCTTGTTTAAAAAATAAAGTCGGTTACCATAAATATTACCTAGCAGAGACAGCAATGGTTCGAGTCAAACAAACTACTGAGAGGAACATTGAGCCTAAAGAATCACACAACTCAGATTAGTGAAACCGATACCATGATAAAAGTGTTACATGAACTGACAAGACTAGGTATACTTAACACGAACGTGATTATCTAACAGTGAATCATCTGAGATGTGCTATCTGAACTCGAATTAAGATATAAAGCACGCTCAAGACTACAAATAAAGGAAGCATCCAGCACTTAACCATTGATTCGACAGGACTTAAAGTCTACGGTAAAGGAAAGCGGAAAGTCTGGCGCAAGTTACATGTAATAGTAGATATAAATACGCATGAAATCATTGCTGCTAAGTTAAATGCATCCAACGTGACTGATGGTGAAATGCTACCTAACTTACTTGAATAGAACTGCTTATAAATCAATGAGATATCAGCTGATAATGCTTATGACGCCAAACAATGTTACGCAACCATTCGCATTAAACGAGCGGTTCCACTCATCCTACCTAGAAAAAGAACAGCTTTTTAAAATGCGGCCATCCGCGAAATTCAGCGGTCAGTTACCAGCAGTTATACGGTTTCAGTCAACATTGTAAAACGAGGGATAGTTACCGTACATGTTCCCTATCAGGGACGACAACACTTAGAATCAAAAAACTACTTGGAGAAACATTGAGCTTAAGAGCTCACAATGCTCAGATTAACAAAATTTACGACATGACAAAAGCCTTGAATAAGCTGACCGGCTAAGTATACCTAAAATGAAAGTGATTGTTTAATCGTTAATCATGTTGAAATTTTCTCTCTGCACTCAAATTGAGGAACCAAGCCAAGTGATCTAAAGATAGTAGCTACATCTCGCATCTGCAGACCACTGAAGTATCAAGCACAGAATTCAGTCTTTTTGACACTGATAATTGTAATTCATTTCATTATACTAGTAGTATGACACTTCATCCGAGAAAAATATGAAATTTACTGACTTACGTAAGTTTATAGGTTATTTGGAATCAGTCGGTGAGTTAAAACGTATTACACACCCGGTAAGCCCCGATCAAGAAATGACGGAGATTGCCGATCGAACACTACGTGTTGGTGGTCCTGCTCTATTGTTCGAAAACCCAACGGGATACAGCATGCCTATTCTCGTCAATTTATTCGGTACACCTAAACGGGTAGCAATTGGTATGGGTCGTAACGAAGTGAATGAGCTTCGTGAAGTCGGTAAATTGTTGGCTTACTTCAAAGAACCGGAACCACCAAAAGGTTTCAAGGACGCAATTAATCAGTTGCTCCTGTTCAGGCAAGTACTCAATATGCCAACAAAAAGACTACGCAGAGCTCCTTGCCAAGATATTGTTTGGATAGGGAAAGATGTTGACCTCAATAAAATTCCCGTGATGAATTGCTGGCCTAATGATGTTGCCCCATTGCTGACTTGGGGATTAACTGTAACCAAAGGGCCAGGTAAAAAACGCCAAAATTTGGGTATTTATCGTCAACAAAAAATCAGTAAAAACAAAGTCATTATGCGTTGGTTAGCACATCGTGGTGGCGCATTAGACTTGCGAGATTGGATGGCAGCTCACCCGAGCAAATTTTTCCCAGTATCTGTGGCGTTTGGTGCGGACCCCGCCACCATACTAGGTGCCGTGACACCTATACCAGATACAATGTCAGAGTATGCGTTTGCAGGTCTGTTACGTGGCAGTAGAACCGAAGTAGTGAAGAGCCTCAGCAATGAGCTTGAAGTCCCTGCTAGTGCAGAAATTGTGATGGAAGGGTCTATTGATCCCACGGAATATGCTGACGAAGGCCCTTATGGCGACCACACTGGCTACTACAATGAAGTCGGGAGTTATCATGTATTGACTATTACGCACATTACCATGCGCAAAGATCCAATATATCACAGCACATACACAGGTCGCCCACCGGATGAACCAGCCATATTGGGTGTTGCACTAAACGAAGTGTTTGTACCAATAGTGCAAAAACAGTTTCCTGAAATAACAGATTTCTATCTACCACCTGAAGGGTGCTCATATCGTGTAGCTGTGGTAGGCATAAAGAAACAATATCCTGGTCATGCCAAGCGTATAATGATGGGTGTTTGGTCGTGTCTTCGCCAATTCATATATACAAAGTATGTAATTGTAGTAGATGGAGGCGTCAATATACGTGATTGGAAAAACGTGATAAATGCAATCACAACATGTATGGAGCCTAAGCGCGATACCGTAATGATTGAAAACACACCGATAGACTCACTCGATTTTGCGTCACCCGTGGTGGGACTTGGCTCTAAGATGGGGCTAGATGCGACTATCAAATGGAAAGAGGAACTCACTAATTCACCAAAAAAATCGGAGTGTGAGCCGGATTCAGAACGTGTAGATGCTTGCCTTCTTGAACTAAAAATACGTTTTCCTGAGATAGAAGATATTCACTTACCAACTGAGGCAGTGGGGAATCTCATGATGCTTGTGACCATTAATAAAGCAGCCGTTGGTGATGGACCGCGTATTATACAGGGAATTTGGTCTGTATTTGAAAAGGTTGCTCACATAAAATTTATTATGGTTTTTGATTATGAAGACGTGAAAATTCGTAATTGGAATGATGTGATGTGGGCCATTACCACTCGAATGGATCCATTTCGTGATACCCTGATGTGTAATGATGTGTCCACTGATACGTCATCTTTTATCAATCTTCGGTCTAAAATGGGATTAGATGTCACCAATAAATGGAAGGGAGAAACTATGCGTGAGTGGGCAACACCTATTTTAAAAGATCCTAAAATAGTATTAAAAATCGATAAAATGTGGAATAAATTAGGGCTCTAGGACATGTTTATGGTAAACTTATTGTTAGAAGGCATTCAGTTTAAGGTACATACACACAAAATATCATTACAAGATAAGCTCGACGCCAATATATCATTTTCTAACCGTTATCAGATTGATATTTTTGCAAATTATTTATGTTGTTTACCGGAAAGTAAAATTCGTGATTATTTTTGACACCATGCTAACTGAACAAGAAACACAATAAAACTGGATATTTGCCTGTCAAGTCATACCATGCAGTGATTTAACGGTTAGTTTGGAGGAAAGAGATGACTATTAAATGTGCAGTCAAATCAGTATCATTACTGACTGATAGCATTTATCGAATTTTGTTACAGCCGGCGGCACCGGTGAGTTATAAAGCTGGACAATATCTGTTGGTGGTACTGGGTACAAAAAACAAACATCCATTCTCTATTGTAAGCAGTCCATGTCGTCAGAATGGTCATGAACTTGAATTGCACATTTGCGTCGCAAAAAAGAATGCTTGCGCGCTTGACGTAGTCAATGCGTCGAAAGCAACCTTAGAAAAAGGCGATGATTCTTTCTTGATAGAAGCGCCTCATGGTGATGCATGGTTGCGTGAGGAACGCCAGCGTCCATTGATTCTGGTTGCTGGTGGCACGGGATTTTCGTACGTACGTAGCATGATTGACTATTGTTTGAGCCAAAATTTCACACAGCTAATTTTTTTATACTGGGGTGGGCGCGATATAAATCATCTGTACTCAAATAATGAGATGAAAATGCTGGCGTTGAAACACAGCCAACTAAACTATATTCCTGTGTTGGAAAACGCACCCAAAAACTGGAGTAGTAAAATAGGCAATGTCCTTGAAGCTGTGATGGAAGATTTTGTGTCACTGTCAAAGTATGATGTTTATATAGCTGGTCGTCTTGAAATGGTAATTATGGCGCGTGAAAAATTTTGTAATGAACGTGGTGTAAGATGCGAGCACTTATTTGCTGATGCATTTGCCTACTTGTAATACTTTTCGTCATAAAATGTAGATGCAGTTTTCAGTAATTTTCAAAAGACATTATCAAATGGTAATGCTTGTACACTCGATTGCTTTTAAGACGTAAATACTATTTATGAAAAATTAGTATTATGCATGCGCAATGCGATGCTTTTTTTTACCCATGTTTCATTGAGCCAAAGCGACAGTAAAATAAGGGAACCACCAATGGATAAGGTAATCAAATCGGTGTCCTGGTTCCAAATGACCAAATTAATCACAATACCTGTTGGCACCAAGACATTGTTCATCACGGCTAAAGCCCCAGCATTAACTAAAGTTACACCCTTATTCCACAAAAAGTAACCCATACCAGAAGCAACAGTGCCAAGATACACTAAAATAAGCCATTGATTTGTTTTCGTTGGAAATTTTTCTTGGTTACCCAGCAATAAAAAAGCTGGTACTACAACACAAAGTGCACCAAGGTAAAAAAAACCAAAAATTGTATGCTGTGGTACGTTAATATAAGCTCTTTCAACGATCACTTTGTAGCTGACCTGACCAATGGCAAAAAAGAGATTTGCACATTGAACAATTAAAAAACCAAGCAAAAAGTGAGGATTGACGGATGTGAACTTTATAACCATAGCCCCTAATACAGCTAATAATGCTGTCATCAAGTACCATGGAGAGAAACGACGATGAATGATGTCATAAGTCAGTGTAATATAAATAGGTGTAAATACGGTGAAAATTAGCACTTCAGGTACAGAAAGGTAGAGAAACGATTGATAATAAAAGCAGTACATTAACCCAAGCTGAAGAGCTCCAATCACCATTAGTTTAAGCATTAAAGATTTGGGAATGCCTTTTAAGCGTAAAAATGGCAGAAAGACCAATGTAGCAAGTACAATACGGCTCATTACAGAAAAATATTCGTCTACTTGACCCGTGAGGTAAACACCAATTAAACTGAACGAAAATGCCCAGAGAAGGGTAATAAAAGCGAGATATCCCATGATGCCATCATGCCCGTGAAAGTTGCTATTATTGTACTTTAAAATGCGGTAATGTATCGACAATGTACTTCTGAACTCTAGTTAAGAAACCAAGCTCCAAGCAATTGCTTCTTTCCTTGATGGAATGAATAAAACTGTTCGTTTAATACGAATGGTTTCGAGATATTGTCTAATATCGTAAGTTCCATCGCCTGATATTTAATTGAGCAAGTTAGGTATCACTTCACCATTAGTTATATAAATATACACTTAACTCAGCAGCATGATTTCATGCATATTTATATCTATCGCTAAATATAATTTATTCAAACTCGCTGTTTTTCATCAGTACCATGCTTTTTTATTTTTCATTCACCTTCACCGTAAACATTGACTCCGTAGAATCAATAGCTAAGCGCTGGATGCTTTCTTTATTCTTCGTTTTGAACGTGATGCTAATCATTTTGCTTGTTTACTAATGGATGAATAGTCCAAGTATAACAATGACAGTGGAGCAAATTTGAGAACCGGATTAATGAATTTTTGTAGACTTCTCAATGGCATTGAAAATACGCATTTAATCATGAAGGTCGTCGTAATCGCTAAGTCACTCAATAAATGATATCTTTCATAATTACTCCTCTTAATTTTACTATATAGCTTAATGGTTTCTTCATCAATCCACAATGTAAGTGAATCCCAATTAATTAAAGCTTAATTATGCTGCTTCCTGTTAGTCGTTTAATAGCGAATCTTGTTTATAAATTTGAATATTTAAGTTATCCTAGCTATTTAAAATGTTTATTGAAAATCTAGTTTCCTGATTTAAGCAATAAAATTAATTACCATAAACGTTCTCTAGCAGAGACAATAATAGTTCGAATCAAAAAACTCCCGGGAGGGGACATTGAACCTAATCAGTTACAGTGCTTAGATTCAAAAAATTTACAACATAATAAGAACATTAAATAAGTTAACAAAACTAGGTATGCCTAAACAGTAAACGAGCATCTCATAGTAAATTATGCTGGGATCTACTATTTGAACTCACATTAGGAAACAAAGTTTTCTTAAAATATTATTGATTAATGCGAAGTAACGTACGGAATCTCCGCTTATTTTAGACGTTACAGTCTTCTAGACATAACATTTTGGTGGCATACTAACCACACAACCAGCAATTAATGTGGGGTATAAGTAAAATGGCTTCAAGTCACTTGCCATAAAAAATGGTGCTGATACCCAGACTTGAACTGGGGACTTCACCCTTACCAAGGGTGCGCTCTACCACCTGAGCCATATCAGCAAATTGGAGCGGACAGCGGGAATCGAACCCGCATCATCAGCTTGGAAGACTGAGGTAATAGCCATTATACGATACCCGCTTTCAGTTTTTCGTAGAGCTATTTGAATAATTGTGGTGGTGGGAGAAGGATTTGAACCTTCGAAGGCTGAGCCGTCAGATTTACAGTCTGATCCCTTTGGCCACTCGGGAATCCCACCTCATTATCTTCTTTATATCGTATTGGTGCCGGCTGCCGGAATTGAACTGGCGACCTACTGATTACAAGTCAGTTGCTCTACCTACTGAGCTAAACCGGCAAATAAGTGCTGTGTATTTTATGCAATGATTTTTGACCTTGCAACCGCTATTTTGAATTTTTTATCAATTCAGCTTCTGTCAGGTGTGTTTCTTTAGCCTTTAGCGTGTCTATTAGCCATGCAGTAACTCGTTAAATAACCTGAACCATGCATAAAATAAGCTTTATTTGGTCACATATACAATGCACTGATTCTAATTTAAAGATCATACTCATGCTTAATAAATATACCAATGACTGTGTTATACATTTCTGTTAATTTTGAATACCTCATTGTTTTTTTATTGTGTCGTTTCAAGCAAGTGCAGAAAGGTTTTGTTTCCTAAACAGGAAACTTAATGATCAATCTACCTTCTAAACAACTAGGTGCGCTTAAATATTCAGGTTTATGAACAAATTTAATTACCAAACAACTAACCAGAAGCAGCATAATCAAACTATTAATCAATAGGGGTTCACTAAAATTTTAAATTGATGAACAAGCCATTCAGCTATGAAATCAAGCTAAGCAGGATAACTATAGAAGACCTTATTTCTTTAGCAACTGAGCCATCCAGACGGTTGTTATGATTAAATACATATTTACTATGCCATGGAAGAGTCTGTAAGAATTCATTAATTCTATTTTCAAACTTACTCCACAACCGTTGTCATGTCCTCACACTCATGCATTAGTGAGCAAGTCAAAACGTTAACGTAGCGTTCAAGACGAAGAATAAAGGAACCGTCAAGCACTTAGCCCTTGATTCTGCGGAACTCAAAGTCTGCGGTGAAATAGAATGAAAAGTAAAAAATATAGCACTGATGGAAAACCATGAGTCTGGCGCAAATTACATTGAGCGATAGATTTCAATACGCGTTAAGGCTGAATTAAGTACGTCTAATGCAACTGACAATGAAGTGCTACCTAAGTTGTTCAAACAGATCTGTTGAAAAATCAATGAAATACCAGTCGATAGTGCTTACAACACCAGACGATGTTACGAAACCATTCGTATTAAACGTGCGGTTCCACTCATTCCACCAAGAAAAAGAGCCACTTTTGGGGAACGAAGTCATCGCGCAATTTAGCGGTTAGTTATCATAATTTATACGGTTCAAATCAATATTAAAAAACGAAGTATGGTTACCATAAACGTTCCCTATCAGAGACGGCAAAGTGTGAGTCAAAAAACTATTCGGAGGAACATTGAGCTTAAGAGAACATCATGCTCAAATTCACGAGATTTACGTCATGATAAAAGCGTTAAATAAGCTAACCAAGTTATGTATACCTAACACAAAAACGATTATTAATAGCTCATCATGTTGAAACTTGCTATCTGAACTCGTATTATGAAATAAAGCTAGTAAATTAGGTAGCACTTCATCGGCAGTCATATTTGAGGCATTTCATTCATCAGTAATGATTTTATGCGTATTCATATCTACCACTAAAGGTAACTTGCACCAGACTCACCGGTTACCATCAGTGCCATATTTTTATTTCCCCTCACTATAAATTTTCAATTCTATAAAATCAATGATTAAGTGCTGGATGGTTCCTTCAATCTTTGTATTGAGCACGACGTTAACCATTTTGGATCTCTTACTAATTCATGAATAGTTAGGGCATAACAACGGCAGTTTAACAAGTTAAAAACCAGATTAATTAATCCTTGCAGACCTCCCAATAACATTGAAAATACGCGCTTAACCATGAGAGCCGTCGCCATAGTTAAGTCGCTCAATAAATAAGGTCTTCCATGATTACCCTGCTTAGTTTAATTCCATGGCTGAATGGCTTCTTCATCAGTCCAGAATGTTAATGGGCCATTATTAATTAATGCTTAATTATACTGCTTTCAGTTAGTTGTTTGATAGCTAAGCTTGTCCAGAGCCTTCATTATTTAAAAAAGCCTAGGTGTTTAGAGCGCGAATGGATCATTCAATTCCATGATTTAGGAAACAAAACCTGAAATAGCAGTAAAAATCTATCCAATAGAATTGCAGTCTTGATACCACAATTGATTAAATGTTATTATTGCCAATATTATTTTGCTAATAAAGTGGTGAAAAAGTTTGGGTTTTATTTGATATCTACAAAAGCGAAGTACTGTTTCTAGACAGAGAAAAAGTCTAGCAACTGTTGCTGGCATTGATAAAAATAGTGTATAAATTAATCATACTTAAGGCCTTCTACAATCAATAGTTTTTTCAAACTATAAGATCACAGCTTTATTGCTTAATCCATTTTTCATAGGCTTTATTATGCGCAATTCAGGTTAAATAAGCAACAAACTTTCACAATCAATGCTGATAATGTATTGTCGTTTTCTTGAGTTCAAATAGATTCATTTGTAGCATGAGTGACATATTAACGCCCTATCTGTCTTTTAACCGAAAGCAGTGGTCAGAACTCCGTGATGCAGTGCCAATGACACTGAATGAAAATGATCTTGAAAAACTGCACGGCATAAACGAACATTTGACTATGGATGAAGTGCAGGATATTTACCTACCCCTTTCGCGCCTTCTAAATTTATACGTGCAAGCACGTAAAGGCCGAACTCAGATTCTTGAACACTTTCTTGACCAAAATGGCACCAATATTCCTTATATCATTGGCATTGCGGGAAGTGTAGCTGTAGGTAAAAGTACAACAGCACGTTTACTTAAAGCACTTCTTGAACGCTGGTCTGAACATCCAAAAGTCGCGCGAGTAACCACTGATGGTTTTCTCCACAACAATACTGTTCTTATAGAAAAAAATTTAATGAAAAAGAAGGGATTTCCTCAATCTTACGACATAAAAAAACTTGTACGATTTGTCTCAGATATAAAATCTGGAAAAGCCAAAGTTGAAGCCCCAATTTATTCTCACTTCATTTATAACGTGACTGAAAGTACGAAGATCATTGAACAGCCAGACATTTTGATTGTAGAAGGACTCAACGTGCTGCAATCTGGTATGGATTATCCTCATGAACCACACCGAGTTTTTATTTCAGATTTTTTGGACTTTTCCATTTATGTTGATGCAGAACCTGAATTATTAAAAACTTGGTATATTGAACGCTTTATGGCATTTCGAGAAGGAGCATTCAAAAATCCATCATCGTATTTTCATCATTATACAAAACTTACTCCTGATGAATCTTTGCACAAAGCAACTAAAATTTGGGAAGAAATTAATGGCAAAAACTTGGTGGAAAACATTCTGCCAACACGTGAACGAGCAGGGTTAATTCTTCAAAAAAGTAACAAGCATGCAGTTCAAACCATCATGGTTAGAAAATAGGACTCCATCTACATTATTTGCGAATTGGCTCTAAAACTAATTTTTCCACTAAGATAAGGTATAATACCAGTTTCAGTTTCTAGCAACAGAGCACCTTGTTCATTAATTCCGCGAACAATACCCTGTGTCTCAAATTTTTCCAAAAGCAACTTAACAGAACGATTTTGAAAATTATCGTACTTGTTCCATTGCTCAACAAACCCTATCATACCGTTAATTTCATACTTTTTCAGCGCATCAATAACACCATTAATCAGTGCCGCAGCCAAAATATTTTTCCCAGGTAAAGTATTAGATGTATCCTTAAGATTAACCCAATTTTGATCAACGTCACATTTGTCAGACATAGCGATATTTAACCCGACACCTATCACCAAGTGTATTGCATCTCCTGCTTGCCCTGTCATTTCAATCAAAATACCAGCTAGCTTTTTATCTTGCCAATACAAATCGTTTGGCCATTTGACCTTCACACCTTCAGTTCCTAATTTAGCCAGTACTTCAACCATTGCAACGCCCACTACTAAGCTTAATCCCATCGCTGCTGTTATACTTGCATCTAATTTCCAGTATATAGAAAAGCATAGATTAGCACAAAATGGCGAAAACCAAACACCTCCTCTCCTTCCACGCCCAGCGTGTTGATACTCTGCGAGACAACTCATACCAGATGTAAGTTGCCCAATACGATCTAACAAGTATTGATTGGTAGAATCAATAACTGGAACTAGCGTAAACTCTGGAACATGTAGTTTCTTACGTAGAACTGCTTCACTTAATAAGTCGAGAGGTGCAAGTAAATAATATCCTTTACTTTGAGCTTGGAGCACCTCCAATCCCCACTGCTGTAACTTTTTAATATGTTGACTAATTGTAGCTCGGTTAATACCAAGAGTTTGACTAAGATTTTTTTCTGAATGACAGTTACCATCAGCAAGTATGCGAATGAGTTTGAAGTAAGATGCATTATTTAACGCTGACATACTGCCTCCAATGACGTTTCGCGTGCAGCCCCTATAAAGCGCACTTCGTGCTCTAACTTAACCCAAAATCGTTGATAAACGGTGTCCACGACATGTTTAGCTAATTTAATAATGTCTTTTGACGTAGCCTCTCCTGTGTTAATAAGTACTAAGGCTTGTTTAGAGTGCACTGCCGCACCACCAACACAGAAACCTTTTAATTCCGATTGCTCAATCAGCCATCCAGCAGCCAACTTTACCTTTCCACCACCTGTATTATAATAAGGTATTGTAGGGTAAGTTTCTTTGATTTTTCTAACTAATGCTACGGATACGATAGGATTTTTAAAAAAACTACCTGCGTTACCAATAGTATGTGGATCTGGAAGATTATTACGACGAATTTCACACACTTTATCAAATACGGCGCGAATCGTTACTTTACCACCCTCAGCTAGCTTTGCCAGTGCGCCATATCCAATCATAGGCAACCATACTTTAGAAAGTTTCAAACCAACAGCAACCACTATAGTTTTATATTTAAGCTTTCGTTTAAATACTGAATCACGATAACCAAATTCACATTTTGCTGCAGATAATCGTACAGTTTTTCCAGAAGCAATAAACAACACGTCAACGTACTCACAACGCTCTTTAAGCTCCACACCATAAGCACCAATATTTTGAATGGGGGCTGAACCGACTAATCCAGGGATAAGCGCGAGATTTTCTAAACCTCCCATGCCATGTCCAATCGTCCACGATACTAACTCATGCCAATTTTCACCAGCTGCAACATGTAGATGCCAATGCTGTTCAGTCTCCAAAATCGAAATGCCTTTCAATCTATTCAAGACAATTACACCCTGAAAATTTTCGCAAAATAGTAAATTACTACCTTCACCGAGAATTAATTTCGGCGTTGACAAATACGATGGATTTTGCCAAAGAGTAAGAAAATCTTCGGGCCACTGGACTTCGATAATTTCTCTAGCAAGAACATCTAGCCCAAAAGTATGAAAAGATTTGAGTGACTTATCAGATTTAGTTTTCATTCGACTATCTGTTTCGTTTTCCTAAAGTCGTAGCAGTGCATACTGGCTTTGTTTCCTAGTTTGAGTTTAAATAGCACATTTTAACATGCTTAACTATTAAGTAATCGCTTTCGTTTTAGACAGACCTAGCTCGGTCAGCTTATGTAAGGCTTTTATCGTGCCGCAAGTTTCGCTAATTGAAAACTTGTGAGTTTTGAAGCTCAATCTCCTTCCCAGTAGTTTTTGATTCGAAAAATTGTCGCCTTTGATAGAAAAATTTATGGTAGCCATCCCTTATTTTATAATGCTCATTTGAACAGCATAACTGCTGATAACTAACCATTAAATTACACGGCTAAAGTCATTTTTAACAAGTTGCTCTTTTTCTGCGTTGGGCGAGTGGCACCATTCATTGCATACGAACGGTTTCATAACATTGTCTGATGTCGCAAATTCCATTGCCTGATATTTCATTAATTCTTTAATGGGTCTGTTTTAACAAGTTAGATAGCACTTCACCGTCAGTCATATTTGATGCGCTTAACTCAACAGCAATGATTTTATGCTCATTTATATCTACCACTAAAGATGACTTACACTAGACTCGCTGTTTTTCATCAGTATCATATTTTTTACTTTTTCCCCTGCACCATAGACTTTTAGCCCCATAAAATCAATGGCTAAGTGCAAAATGCTTTTTTTATTCTTCATCTTGAACATGATGCAACCGTTTTATCTCGCTTGCTAATACATGAATAGTGAGCCAAATTTGATTATATTGTTTCCAGTTAGTTATTTTGTAACGCATCTTTTTCATAGACCAGACTCTTTAAGTAACCCTAACTGTGTAGCATGTTTCTTAAAAATGTAGTTTCATGATTTCGGAGATAAAGCCCGTTGTCATAAACGTTTTCTATCAGAGATGACAATAGTTCGAGTCAAACAACTACCGAGAAGGACATTGAGTTTAGAAAATCACAGTACTCAGATTAACGAAACTTACGTCATGATAAAAGTGTTACACAAGCTGACAGGGCTAAGGATGCCTAAAACAAAAAATTGTTTAATCGTTAATCATATTGAGATTTATTACCTGCGCTCGAATTAGTCAATAAAGCCATATCATTGAAAAATTTGTAAGTGTTCATTCAGCCGATTTTCAAATTTATTCAACTGTCATTGTTATGCTTTCACTATTCATGCATTAGTAAGCGAACTAAAATAGTTAACGTTGCATTTAAGACCAAAACTCAAGAAATAACCAGAACTTAACTATTTATTCTACGAGGCTCAAGTCTATGGTGCGGGTAAAAGAAAAGTCAAAAAGCACGGCACTGATGAAAAACGACGAGTCTAACGTAAATCACATTTAGTGGTAGATATAAATGCGCATAAAATCATTGCTGTTGAGTTAAACGCATCAAATATGACTGGCAGTGAAGTGCTACCTCACTTATTAAAACAGACCCGTCAAAAAATCAATGAAATATCAGGTAATGAAGTTTGCGACACCAAACAATGTTATGAAATCATTCGTATGCAATGAACGATGCCACTCACCCAACACAGAAAAAAGCAACTTATTGAAAATGATGTTAACAGTATAACTTAATGGTCAGTTACCTGCAATAATGCGGCTCAAATCAGCATTGTAAAACAAGGGATAGTTACCATAAACGTTCCCTATCAGAGACAGCAATGGTTCGAGTCAAAAAATTACTTGTAGGGACCTTGAACCGAAGGTAGCATAATACTCAAATTAGCAAAACCTACGTTATAATAAAAGCATGAAATACGCTGGCAAGATTAGATATGCCTAACACGGGAGCAATTATTTAATAATGAACCATGTTGAAATTCGCTATTTAACCTCGCATTCAAAAATAAAGTTCTATTGAACTCAGGCAGGAACTGGTCACACCATACGGATAACATGGCCAGCGCTATATTTCATTAGTGAAGTAAAGAGTGGTCTAAAAGTGCTAACAGTGTCAGAATTAAATAAAGTATAATCATGATGTATCATATCATGCTTACACTCATTATCTTATGACCCTATAACGTCAAGTATATTCATTGTTTCTGGCCCTCACATCGTTATAACGTGAACGAATTAAAACAATGTAATTTTCGTACCACGGAGTACCAATGAAATCAATTTTTAAAATGTCACTGTTAGCCACAATTTTCTCTTTGGCTATGGGATGTCAACAAGAAGAAACTGAAAAAGTAAAAACAGCAAGCGTCGGAGCCTCTGTTATTGAAGAGGGCGTTATTTTTACGACAGAAAATGATAAAATGGCTTATGCAATTGGTACCTCTTTAGCACAGTATTTAAAAGTGCATTTAGAAAAACAAGAAGATATTGGGCTAATACTGAACTCTGATCAGGTACTGGAAGGTGTTCAAGATGCATTTAGGGGACATTCAAAGCTGAGTAGTGAAGAAACACAAGCAATTCTCCAATCATTGGAACAGCGTATTGCACAAATGGTTCAGACTCAATCCGAAGAGGGCTCTACAGGAGTGGTCAAAGCAGGTCACGATTTTCGTTCTGCATTTGCAAAAGTACAAGGTGTTATTACCACAAGTTCTGGCTTGATGTATCAAGTTGAATCATTGGGTGAAGGTGAAAGACCTACGGCTGAAGATACCGTTATTGTTCACTATAAAGGTACGTTAACTGATGGCACGCAATTCGACAGCTCTTACGATCGTAATCAAGCAGCAACGTTTCCTCTGAATCAAGTGATTCCTGGTTGGGTTGAAGGTATTCAGCTGATGCCAGTTGGCTCTAAATTTAAATTCATTATCCCACCTGAATTAGCTTACGGCAAAAATGATACACCAGCAATTCCTGCAAATTCAACGTTAATTTTTAACGTAGAATTACTGGAAATCAAAAGTAAACCTGTAAAAAAATAAATTATTTCTACAATTATTTTTGGTAAAAGGATGTGTTCTCTAGTTTAAGTTTGGTTTGTTTTAGGTATGTCTAGTTTTGTCAGTTTATTTAATGCTTTTATCATTGCGTAGGTTTCGCTAATCTGAATATTGTGCTCCCTTAGGCTTAATGCCCTGCCAGTACTTTTTTAATTCGAAACCTTACCGTCTCTGGTAGGGAACACTTATGGTAACCATACCTCATTTTACAATACTGATTGGAACCGTATAACCTCTGGTAATTGACTGTTAAATTACGTAGATGGTCTCATTTTCAAAAAATTGCTCCTTTTCTTTGTTAGATGAATGAAACCACTCATTTAATACAAACGATTTCGTAATATTATCAAGTGTCGTGAGCATCATCAGCTATCAAATAACCACAGATATTTTCACAACAATATTTAGTATTAGTAATAATAATTACTCGTTCAAACCACTCTTCTTCTATAAGTGTTCGGAGTAAGCACATTTTGTCATTATTCGACGGATAGAACAGCTCTTCTTTCATGCGGTAGCTTGTTTTTTGGTCAGGTTCCGCTTCAACGTGTTCTAGGTTGGTCATATATGCAAACACTAACTTTTACACCAAGTATGATAACGTAACAGAGAACAGCATGTTTAAACGAACTACTGGAGCTCACATGCATCGAAACAAAAAACAGATGTCTTTAATGAAACCAAGATTGAACATACGATCAGCTTCATCTAATACAACAACTTAAATTGCACTTAGGTCAATCACGCGCTGCTTATAGAAATCAATGATTCAACCAAAGGTGCCAATCAAGATATCAACGCCATTTTTTAACACTAGTTTTTACTTACTATATGCCTCACCACCATAGGTTAAACCTGCCTTTAGCGTGGTTGAAGCTAGCAATGAATACTGTATCATTATAAATCTGAATCGCAAGTGCACGCGTTGGTGCCATAATTATAGCTCGTGAGCAATTTATCATACGATTAGCAGGCACCTCAGTCGTTAGCAAGCAATGAAAAGTAGCAGTTATAAAGGCCATTATTTTTTCTACGCCTGTTGAGATCTCTTCTACAATGTTTCGGCCGATGAGTAAGATCGATAATGCCAAAGCTTGGACTGGGATACAATTATGAAACTCTTTTTCTTCCAACCCTTTGATAATATCATAGTGAAGGCCGAAATCGATAAATTTATGCTCTGTAAGGCACGTCATTTTCATTTGCATAGAATATAAGCTTAGGCTTGCAATACGATAGTGAATACATTCAAATAGTATAATGATTTACTGGTTGGTCTATCACCAGTGACAACAAATAATCATTGGAGTGAAAGATGAACGACAAGATTTTACAACTGACTGATGACAACTTCGAAACAAACGTTATTAATGCTACTGGCCCTTTATTAGTAGATTTTTGGGCAGAGTGGTGTGGTCCTTGTAAAATGATCGCACCGATTCTTGATGAAATTTCAGAAGAATACAAAGAAAAAATCACTATTGGTAAACTGAATATTGATCAAAATGCAGGCATTCCGCCTAAATTTGGCATTCGTGGCATTCCAACTTTACTATTATTTAAAGAGGGCAGTGTTGCAGCAACAAAGGTTGGCGCTTTGTCTAAAACTCAATTAAAAGAGTTCTTAGACGCTAACCTGTAATGTGATATAGTAGTCGTGAACCATAATGTTCACGGCTTAATTCTTCCATCTGTTAGACAGTTTATCATTCAGGTGTTAGTTTGTTGCACGTATATTGTTCATTTGTTCCTTTCTCGATCATACCCTTGATCACTTATACTCTAATTTAATCAGACCTCAACTTTGACTGACAAGACACCTACCACTATGAATCTTACCGAATTGAAGAATCAGGCCGTATCTGAGCTAGTCGCTCTAGGCGAAAGCATGAGCCTTGAGAACCTCGCCCGCCTCCGTAAACAAGACATCATCTTCGCTATCTTGAAACAACATGCGAAAGGTGGCGAAGATATTTTTGGAGACGGAGTGCTGGAAATTCTTCAGGATGGCTTCGGCTTCCTACGCAGCGCCGATAGTTCTTATCTTGCGGGACCTGACGATATTTACGTATCACCAAGCCAAATCCGCCGTTTTAATTTACGAACTGGAGACACTATTTCAGGCAAAATTCGTCCGCCAAAAGACGGTGAACGTTACTTCGCACTGCTGAAAGTAAATGAAGTTAACCACGATAGGCCTGATAATGCGCGAAACAAGATCCTTTTCGAAAACTTGACGCCACTGCACGCTAACGAACGTATGGTGATGGAACGTGGTAACGGATCAACTGAAGACATTACCGCACGTGTGCTTGATTTAGCCTCGCCAATTGGTAAAGGCCAACGTGGTCTTATTGTAGCTCCGCCAAAAGCAGGTAAAACAATACTGCTACAAAACATTGCTCAGAACATTGCACACAACTACCCTGAATGTGAGCTAATGGTACTTCTTATTGACGAACGTCCTGAAGAAGTGACTGAAATGCAACGTTTGGTCAAAGGTGAAGTCATTGCTTCTACTTTTGATGAGCCAGCAAGTCGTCATGTACAAGTTGCTGAAATGGTTATTGAAAAAGCAAAGCGACTTGTAGAACATAAAAAAAACGTAGTTATTCTGCTGGACTCAATTACCCGTCTAGCACGTGCATACAACACTGTTGTACCAAGCTCAGGTAAGGTACTCACCGGTGGTGTAGATGCGAACGCTTTACATCGGCCTAAACGTTTCTTCGGTGCAGCACGTAATGTAGAAGAAGGTGGAAGCCTAACTATCATTGCAACAGCTCTAGTAGATACTGGTTCTAAGATGGATGAAGTAATTTACGAAGAATTTAAAGGTACAGGTAATATGGAACTGCATCTTTCTCGTAAGATTGCGGAAAAGCGCGTATTCCCTGCAATTGACTTCACACGGTCCGGAACACGGCGGGAAGAACTTTTGACGAAATCTGATGAGTTACAAAGAATGTGGATTTTACGTAAAATTGTTCATCCTATGGGAGAAGCAGAAGCGATGGAATTTCTTCTTGATAAGCTTGCGATGAGTAAAACCAACGAAGAATTTTTTGACGCAATGCGTCGTTAAAAGTTTTAAT
Source organism: Candidatus Enterovibrio altilux (assembly GCF_002381345.1). Classification (GTDB taxonomy): domain Bacteria; phylum Pseudomonadota; class Gammaproteobacteria; order Enterobacterales; family Vibrionaceae; genus Enterovibrio; species Enterovibrio altilux. The sequence goes on along the minus strand of NZ_CP020660.1, from coordinate 1,125,572 downwards.
AAAATTTTTCTCTCAAAAATTTTACACCGTAAACGGTGTACTTTTTTTGTTGTGAGACATATTTTTTAATAACCTTGTCAACCTAAACTGCAAATAAGACATAAACTTAATACTAAAATTACAATTTAATCGTTTGAAAAATTTTGCTTCCTAAATCAAGGAACTAAATTATTAATCTACGCTCTAAACAGCTAGTTCACATAAATATTCAGGTCTATAAAAACAGTCAACTTAAAGCAGTATAATCAAGCTTTAATCAATCGTGACTCACTAACCATTCTGAATTGATGCAAAAACTATTAAGATATGGAATCAACATAATTATAAAAAAATTTATTTATTTACTCCTTTGGCTATTACGACAGTTTCCCTGAAATTTTTTCCCTAATGCGAATTCAGATAGCTAATCTCAATATAATTTACAATTAAACAATCGATTTTGTGTTAGGCATGCCTAGTCTTATCAACTTAATTAATGCTTTTACCATGCCATAAATTTTGTTAATCAGAGCATGATTATTCCTTAAACTTAATATCCTTCCAATAGTTTTTTGACTCGAAACTTTGCCGTCTATGATAGGGAACGTTTATGGTAAGCATATCATTCTTTCCAACGCTCATTTAAACCGTATAATTTTTAATACTGCCCACTAAATTTACGCAGATAATCTTGTTTTCAAAAAATTATTTTTTCTTGGTGGGATAAATCGAACCGCTCACTTAATACGAATACTTTCATAACGTTTTTTGGTGTCGTAAGCAAAATTAGCTGATATTTCAGTTATTTTTTTAACTGGTATGCTTCAGCAAGTTAAGCAGCACTTTACCATCAGTCACATTTACTGGACTTAACTCGGTAGCAGTGATTTCATACATATTTATATTTACCGTTAAATGTAACTTACGTCAGACTCACCATGTCCCATTAGTACTATGCTCTTGTACCTTCCATTTATCTTCATGCTAAACTTTGAACCCAGTAGAATCAATAGTTAAGTGCTGGATGCTTCCTTTATTCTCCATCTTGAACGTGACGTTAACCATTTTGGTTCGCTTGCGAATACATAAACAGTGAGGGAGAGCGTGACAATGGCAATTGAGCAAGTATAAAAATAAATTTAATTAATCCTTACAGACCTTTCAATCACATTAAAAATACGCATTTAACCATAAGGGCTACCGTAATAGCTAAGTCACTAAATAAGTGTCACTCATGAATGCGTATCCTACTTAGTTTAATTACATTGCTGAATAATTTTTCATCAATCCAGAATGTTAGTGAGTCGCGATTAGTTAATAGCTTGACTATACTGTTTTCAGTCAATTATTGTGTAATGAAGCTTTTCATAAACCTGAATATTTACGTGAACCAGCTATTTAGCTATTTAGCTATTTAGCTATTTAGAGCGTAGATTAATAATTTAGTTCTCTGATTTCGAAAATCAAAGCCTAAAGGAGCACAATGCTCAGATTAGCAAAACCTGCGCCATGATAAAACGTTAAATAAGTCAACATAGCTCTAGATATGCCTAACACAAAAGTGATTGTCTAATCGTAAATCATATTGAGATTTGCTCTCTAAGCTCAAATTCAGAAACGAAATTTTATGGTATAAGTGCAGTCTAATGAATATAGAACCACATGCTATTAGCAATTAGTTAGCTACTAATACCATGACGACGTAAAAATGCATCCTTTGACAGCTTACGACCACGAAAACGCTCGAATAATTCCATTTGTTCTTCACTACCACCACGTTCTAAAATATGTTCTAGAAATGCCGTGCCAGTTTTTGAGTCGAAGACCCCTTCGTCTTGAAAGAGGCTAAACGCATCACAAGCAAGCACTTCGGCCCATAGGTAACTGTAATAACCTGCGTGATAAGAACCCGCAAAGATGTGACTAAATGTATGCGGAAAGCGCACCCACTCTGGAGACTCCATTACAGCGACTCTTCGTTGAATATTTGCGAATGTTTCCAACACTCTAGCTCCTTTTTTTGGATCAAAGTATCTATGCAATGTAAAATCAAATAATGCGTTCTCTAGTTGATAAAGTAGAGTGAATGAAGACTGAAAATTTTTAGCCGCCAACACTTTATCTAGCATATCGTTGGGTAACGATTTATGCGTTTCAACATGATCTGAAATCAACACCAACACATTCTTTTCCCAACACCAGTTTTCAAGGAGCTGACTTGGGAATTCCATAGCATCCACAGGCACACCGTGAAGGCCTGATACCGACGGTTCATCTACTAGCGTCAATATGTGATGAATAACATGACCAAATTCATGAAACAAAGTAACCACGTCATCATGGTCAAACAATGCTTGTTTATCTCCGATCGGCTTGTTAAAATTACAAATAAGATGTGCTACTGGTATTTGTACTTCACCTGACTGCTTTACACGGCGGGCAATACATTCGTGCATCCACGCACCACTATGTTTATTTTCACGAGCATACAGGTCAAGGTAAAAACTGCCCCGCAATAAACCTCTTGCGTCGAAAACATTGTAGAAAGACACGGAGTCATCCCAAACATCGATGCCACCACAATGTTTTACGTTCATCCTGAACACACGCTTGAAGACGTTAAAAAGGGCTGAAATAACTTTCTTTTCAGGAAAATAAGGATGCCGTTCTTTCTCTGAAATGTTGTTTTGAGAGTTTTCTAATTTTTTGGAGTAATAAGTCACATCCCAAGGTTCAAGTACTTCAACACCGAAATTATCCTTCGTAAATTGGGCTAATTTTTGAAAGTCTTTCTCACCTTGCGGTTTCACCTGCTCAACAAGTTCATTAAGAAACACTAGTACTTCATTCGTAGAGCTTGCCATTTTGGTTTTCAGCGATAATACACTGTAATTATTGAAACCAAGTAAATGAGCAGTTTCATAAGATAGCTGCAAAAATTCGTTCATAATATTCGTATTATCCCATTTGCCAGCATTAGGACCACGATCAGAAGCACGTGTATTATACGATTTATATAACTCTGCGCGCAGGGCGCGATTATCACAATACATGATGACAGGCTGGTAGGACGGTTCATCCAATGTTAGCAGAAAGCCTTCAAATCCTTTTGCTTTAGCCTTTGCTTTAGCTGCAGCCAGTGCATATTCAGGCATGCCAACAAGATCACTTTCTTCTATAATGAATTTGCTCCATCCCATAGTGGCATCTAATACGTTGTTCGTAAAGTGAGACGAAAGTTCCATTAGGCGTTTACGAATCTCACCAAAACGATTCTGTTTTTTTTGGCTAAGAGAGATACCATTAAGCTCAAAATCAAGCAACTCATTAGTGATAGTTTTTTGCTGCGCTATACTCAAAGAAGCAAAATCTTTTCGCTCTTTGATGGCTTTATACGCATCATAAAGTTTCTTATGTTGGCCTCTCCAAGTGGAGTAATCAGATAGTACTGGCATACACGCTTCATAAGCTTCACGCAGCGCTTTACTATTTACTACAGCATGAAGGTGTTCAATATGAAAGGTTACACGATTTAATCGATCCTCACTTTCTGCAAGTGGCACACAAACCGATGCCCAGCTTAGACTTGTGTTGTTTTCCAATACCGATTCAACAGCAGCACGGCAATCGGCCACTACCTGTTCAACTGCAGGTTGCATATGCTCTGGTTTAATTTTAGAAAATGGTGGTAAATCCGTAAATAATAATAGAGGGTTGGTCATGGCTAGTCACTTTCTCTTTCAAAAAATTTTTTATGAAAATCAATAGGTAGATTTGCAATGCACATGTAATTAATATATAGTATTTAATATTTTAACTAAATTATATCTTATTCTCAGTGATTATCATAGTCTTCATGTTGATATCATTAAGCACATCATTCAAAGCCTAATCATTAAATGGTTTAAACGAAAATACAAATTTTTTGTTCGTCATGATACACACAGCAGTGCGGAATACTATGATCTATCGGATGAGCCCGCTAAAAAAACCGGTGAGTACATGCATGACATTAACTAAATCTAATGATACGATCATACGCTAGAAACGTTGGGGGGGTAAAAATACTATCCGCAATCTGAATAAAATTAATGCACTCCGCTACTATTTTGCTTCTCCGAAAATAGCCAGATCACTGTTACGTAATGAAGATTACGTCATATTTACCGAATTACACCCAACAAAATTTAAATCATTATTTTAAAAATTTTTCGCCGATTATCAGCTAAAATGTGTAAAGAAGACGGCTACATGCGATTAAAAGCCAGCCTTTCTCCGAAAGAACACCGTGGGGTAGTACTAATTAACCCACCATATGAGCTCAAACACGAATACCAAGACATAGTTGATACAATAAAAAACTGTATTAAACGTTGAGCTATAGGCACTTATGTAATCTAGCATCCAATAGTGCATTGTAAAACTTTAGTGTCCGCACAATACTCAATGTTGAATTAGGTGTTGCGCCTGACTCAGAAGAACGTGGCCTAATAGCATTAGGCATGATTGTTATCAATCCGCCATGGATGCTCGAGACACAGAAAAAAGAAGTTCTATCTTAGCTGCAAAGTAAAATCGCACTCTCTACAGGGCATCAATTTATAAAGTAAATTGTACCTAAATAAAAACAAGATCACATTGGCTCTGCGCACATTAAATTACCATTTTCAATTCAAAATAAAAAAATTACATGAAAGATAAAATAACTAAAACGCCCAAATATTTTGATTACATATGATGGTGGTGGTAGCGATGGTATCACCTCAGCTAATCAGGCAGCAATATATGGTCAAAGGTAGCAAACATTGAAGCGCACCACTTAGGAGGCACTTGCGTAAATGTAGGCTGTATACCTAAAAAAATAATGTTATATGGCGCTCAAATTATAGGAGTAATCAAACTATATAGCTCTGATTACGGCTTCAATACCACATTGCATAAATTCGACTGGACAACATTGATCACTAATCATCAAGTGTACATAGACCGTATTCATACTTCTTACAAACGCATATTACGCAAAAATAAAATTGAAGTTATCAATGGCTTCGCCAAATTTGTTGATGCAAAAACAGTTGAAGTTAACGGTAAACACTATATTGCTAACAACATTTTACTTGCTGTGGGTGGTGAACCACCCATTCCAAACCTATCAGGCTCAGTACATGGTATCGACTCAAATGATTTTTTTAAGCTCAATGAGCAGCCTAAGCGCGTGGCTGTGATCGGCGCAGATTACATTGCAATCGAGATCGCAGGTATATTCAATGCACTGGGCACTGACACGCACCTGTTTGTTCGTAAAAAATCTCCGCTTCAAAACTTCGCTCCAATGATTATTAACGCACTGGTTGAGGGATACAGGCAGAAGAACCTCACCTACACACGCATTCCACACCAAAAAAGTGATGAAAGAAATAGATGGTTCTGTGAGGCTTCATTGTGAAGCTGGCAGCGCACACAATACTGATTTACTGATGTAGGCAATCAGCCGTAACCCAACCACAAGTAAATTTTAATTTAGAAGCCACTGGCGTTAAAATCAATTCGTGTAACTATATCAAAGTGGATTAATTCCAGAATACTAAATGTATCAGGCATTTACTGCTTCGGGGGACATTATGGAAAGCAGTGTAGTGCTCACTCCTGTGGTGATGAAAGCGAACCGTCAACTTTCGGAACGTTTGTTCAATGGCAAACCTAACGCCAAAATGGATTACACACTAATCCCAACTGTAGTCTTCAGCCATCCACCTATCGGAACCATTGGCCTGACAGAGCAAGAAGTAAAAGCGCAATACAGAGAAAAAAACATTAAAGTATATGACTCTAATTTCACTGCTATGTACACTGCAGTCACACAGCACCATCAACCATGTCGCATGAAACTAATCTGCACAGGTAAAGAAAAAAACCGTTGTTGGCTTGCACAGTATAGGTTTTGCCGTAGACGAAATGCTCCAAGGCTTCGCGGTTACTATAAAAATGGGTGCAACAACAGCTGATTTCGATAACATCGTAGCTATCCATCCAACAGGATCAGAAGAGTTTATTACGATGTATTAAACATTAATTATATTATCATAAAAATTTTTTCTCCAAGATAGAGAGGCACTAAATTAAAAAATAATTCGAGGAGTATTGAGCCTAAGAAATTATAAGCTCGCATGACTAAACGTACGCAATGATAAAAACATTAACTAAGCTGAAACGATTGGTCTACACTTGTATGAGGAAACAAAGTCCTTTACCGACTGCAATCACTTTGACTAATAGTATAAGGTTTGATAGCTAATGGTGCTATCCACACAGAACTACTTGTTGCTCAATTACTGGTATCTAATGGGTGCTTTTATTCTTAATGCGTAACTTTCAGCTCCACCAGTGAAACGATACTATGTCAAAGTGTATAGCTTATTCATAACTTACTTTAGCTTACCTTTGCAGGTGATAACGACGTTTGCTCACGCGCTATGGCACGGTAGCCAATATCATCACGATAGAATATGCCATCCCAATTGATTCGTGATGCAAGCGCATAAACACGTTGCTGTGCGTCAAAAACGCTATCTCCCAGTGCTGTTACACAAAGTACGCGACCACCAGCGGTAACCACATGTCCATCTTTCTCTACAGTACCAGCATGGAATACCTTTGCATCTTCTAGTTCTGTGCTATTCAACCCTGAAATGATGGCGCCTTTTTTGTAAGATGCAGGGTAACCACTGGCAGCAAGCACAACACCAATTGCAGCACGTGAATCCCACTTCGACTCAACTGTATCTAGTTTGCCATCGATAGCCATTTGACACAACTCAATCAAATCAGATTGCAGGCGTAGCATAATAGGCTGGGTTTCAGGGTCTCCAAAGCGACAATTATATTCAATTACTTTTGGTGTGCCGTCAGCCATAACCATTAAACCAGCATAAAGGAAGCCAATATAAGGATTACCTTCGGCAGCCATACCACGAACAGTCGGGTAGATGACTTCTTTCATTATGCGATCCTGAATTTCTTGTGTAACAACTGGCGCTGGACTATAAGCTCCCATACCGCCAGTATTTGGACCCGTGTCGGCATTACCAACGCGTTTGTGATCTTGGCTAGTAGCCATCTGTAACACGTTCTCACCGTCTACCATCACGATAAAACTAGCTTCTTCTCCATCAAGAAACTCTTCCACAACAACACAATGGCCAGCTTCACCAAATACATTACTTGTCAACATATCACTAATGGCTTCTTCAGCTTGTTCTAGCGTCATGGCTACAACCACACCTTTGCCTGCGGCTAAACCATCGGCTTTAACCACTATTGGAGCACCTTTTTCTCTAATATAAGCCAATGCAGGTTCAATCTCAGTAAAATTTTGGTAAATCGCAGAAGGAATAGCGTGTCGAGCAAGGAAATTTTTGGTAAAAGCTTTTGAACCTTCCAATTGCGCTGCCGCTTGTGTCGGCCCAAATATAGCAAGACCTTCAGCGAGGAACGCATCAACAACACCTAAGACCAGAGGTGCTTCAGGACCAACAATAGTTAAATTAATATTTTTTTCATTAGCAAATGCAACGAGAGCACGGATGTCTTCAACATCAATTGCTACGTTTTCAAGATTTGGTTCACGTGCCGTACCAGCATTACCTGGTGCGACAAAAACAGTATCAACATTTGGAGATTGTGCTACTTTCCATGCTAACGCATGTTCACGACCACCGCCACCAATAACAAGAACGTTCATCTAGATATTGACCTCATCCATTTAAAGCAACAGCTTACTCCTTAAAGAGTGATTCAGCATAGATCCACGAGGCATTAGGTAAAAGTACTTACTTGCATCTTAACGTTAATGCATCGCAAATTTTATATCAATGCCTAAAGTGACGCATACCAGTGAAAATCATTGCCATACCATGCTCGTCTGCCGCAGCTATTACTTCGTCATCACGCATTGAGCCCCCGGGTTGAATAACACACGTAATACCAGCGTCATCCGCCGCATCAAGGACATCACGAAATGGCAAGAAGGCATCAGATGCCATTACGCTACCTGCAATTTCCAAGTTCTCGTCTGCCGCTTTCATGCTAGCAATTTTTGCAGAATAAATGCGGCTCATTTGGCCTGCACCCACTCCAATGGTCATATTATTTTTTGCATAAACAATAGCATTTGACTTTACATATTTTGCTACTTTCCAACAAAATAGCGCATCACGCAGCTCTACATCTGTAGGTTGACGCCGAGAGACAACACTAAGATCATCCATCGACACCATCCCTTGGTCACGATCTTGAACTAGCAGCCCGCCATTTATGGATTTCACATCAAACCCAGTGGTTTGCGTCGACCATTCACCGCATATCAATAAACGAATATTTTTCTTCTTGCCAACTATTTTTGATGCCACAATAGACACTGAAGGTGCGATAATGACTTCTACGAATTGGCGATCAATAATGGCTTGTGCAGTTTTTACCTCTAGTTCACGGTTGAATGCTATGATACCGCCAAATGCTGACGTTGGGTCAGTGGCGTACGCACGATTATAAGCATCGAAAAGGTTATTACCAAGCGCAACACCACAAGGGTTTGCATGTTTTACAATAACACACGCTGGCTCAATAAACTCTTTTATACATTCAAGCGCTGCACCCGTATCAACTATATTATTGTAAGATAGTACTTTACCCTGAAGCTGTATCGTAGTTGAAATAGATGCTTCTTTTGGGGTGACTTCGGTATAAAATGCTGCTGCTTGGTGACTATTTTCCCCGTAACGTATATCTTGTTTTTTGATAAATTGTTGGCTAAACGTACGAGGAAATTTTGATTTTTCATCAGCTTTCTTGTTATCATCATAGAGTCGAATCATGGACTCAAAGTAGTTCGCAATCATACCGTCATAAGCAGCGGTGTGTTCGAACGCAGAAGTAGCAAGATCAAGTCGAGTTTTTAGGGTCAAAGAACCTTGGCTACTGGCCATTTCTGTTAGAACACGACCATAATCTGACACATTAACCACAATGGAGACATTTTGGTGATTTTTCGCTGCAGAACGAACCATTGCTGGGCCTCCAATGTCAATTGTATCCACAGCATCTTCTAACGTACAACCTGCTTGTGCAATCGTTTTTGCAAAGGGGTACAAATTAACGATAACCATGTCGATAGGAGAAATATCATGTGCAATCATCACTGCATCATCTGTATCACGACGACCTAGGATACCACCATGCACTTTTGGATGTAATGTTTTGACACGCCCATCCATTATCTCCGGAAAACCAGTGTAGTCTGAAATTTCTGTAACTGGTAATCCTTGTTCTGTTAAAAAACGAGCTGTTCCACCCGTAGATAAAAGATCAACACCTTGTTCCACAAGGGCTTTGGCAAATTCAACAATGCCGGTTTTATCAGATACACTAATCAGTGCACGACGAATTGAACGAGCATTTTCCATTGTTCTCATCTCTTTAACTGTGAGGCTAAAATCTTTAGTAAAATAACCAGATAATGAGTATTTTTCAAAGACCCAGACACAGTGAAACTTTACATTAAAATAAAAGATATTCTAATCTGAATTAAAAATTCAATCGATTACTTTTATGAATCTATCGTAGAATACCAAATTTTATTTTCTAAATCAGAGAATTAACTTATTAATCTACGCTCTGAACAGCTAGGATCACTCAAATATTAAGGTCTATAATGGGCTTAGTTTTCTAATTTGAATTCATATAGCAAACCCCAAGCATGATTTACTATGAGACAATCGCTTTCATCTTAGGCACGGCTAGTCCTGTCAACTTAATTAACGCTTTTATTATGGTATAAGTTTACTAATTTTAACATTATGATTCCTTAGGCTCAATGTCCTCCCTATAATTTTTTGATTCGAAACATTGCCGTCTCTGATAGGGAGCACTTATGGTAAATATGCATTGTTTTGCATTCTTTATTTGAACCTTATAACTTATGGTAACTGACCGCTAAATTACGCGGATGATCTTGTTTCAAAAAAATTATTTCTTTTCTTGGTGGAATGAGTGGAACCGTTCATTTAATACGAACGATTTCATAATATTGTCTGATTCGCAAGCACTACAAACTGATATTTTATTGATTTTTTGACGGGTCTGTTTGAGCAAATTAGGTAGCACTTCAACATCAGTGACATTGATGCACTTAATTCGAAAGCAATGATTGTATACGCATTTATATCTATTTCTATATGTCACTTGCACCAAACTCACCATTTCCCATCAGTGCTATACTTTTTTACCTTCTATTCTTCTTTGCTATAAATTTTGAGCCCTGTAGCATCAATGACTAAGTGCTGGATGCTTCCCTTATTTTTCGTCTTGAACGTGACGTTAACTATTTTGGCTCGCTTACTAATGCATGAATAATGAAGACATCACAATGGCAGTTGAACAAATATAAAAAACAAATTTAATTAACTCTTGTAGACCTCAATGGCATTGAAAATATGCATTTATCATGAGGGCAGCCGTAATGGCTAAATCACTAAATAAACAAAGTCCCTCATGATTACCCAGTTTAGTGTCATCCCATAGCAAAATGACTTATTCATTAATCCAGAATATGAGTGAGCCACTATTAAGTAAAGCTTGATTATACTGCTTCCAGTTAGTTATTCTGTAACGAAATTTATGCATAGACATGAATAATTAAGTTAACCTAGCTGTTTCAAATGTTGCTTGACAATTTAATTTCCTAATTTAGCAAATAAAATGGGTTACTATAAACGTTCCCTAGCAGAGACAGCAATGGTTTGAGTCAAGAAACTACTAAAAAGAACATCAAGCCTAAAGAATCATGCGGCTCAAATTAGCGAAACCTGCCATAATAAAAACGTTAAATAAGCTGACAGGACTAAACAGGTATAACACGAAAGCGATTGTCCCATAGTGAATCATGTTAAGATATGTTATCTGCACTCGAATTAGGAAACAAAGCCTGTGTATAAAGGCAGCGAAGTACGCTACTTTTATTCGTTAATGAACACTATGAGTAAGTCATTCAAAAATAAACGGCCTTTTTGTGTGACTTGCCAGTGGGTCTCTGTTTCACTAAGAAGATCCTGTTTCAGGGCATTATCGACGGCTGTTTGAATGACATTCAGTGCTAAGCCAGTGCGAGCATTGAAGTCTTTTTTGGGACATGCCTCGACTAATCGAAATCTGTTCATAAAAAATTCTAATGGTAGTTCATTTGTCTCTACTATATGCAACTCACTGCGGTATTCTTTTTCATGGTTGAGATACCCGCGTGGATACTTCACTTTTACTGTTCGATGTACAGTACCCGAACTGTCTGTGATTTTGCCATGAGCACCACAACCAATGCCAATGTAGTCTCCAAAACGCCAGTAATTCAAATTATGTTGGCATTGATAACCAGGTTTACTGTATCCAGATGTTTCGTATTGCACATACCCCGCATCGGTAAGCAGCGCATACCCTTGTTCGAAAATATTCCACAAGTCATCATCATTAGGTAATGTTGGCCGTTTAGAATAATATAATGTATTTGGCTCTATAGTAAGCTGGTACCACGAAAGGTGAGGCGGGTCGAGTGCAATCGCTTGTTTTAGATCATCTAGCGCACTATCGATAGATTGAGCTGGCAAGCCATGCATCAAATCGAGATTAAAGCTGTTTAATCCAGCTTCATGAGCCAGTTTAACAGCACGCTTTGCTTCTTCAGAGTCATGGATACGGGCAAGAAGTTTGAGCTGTTGGTCATCAAAACTTTGTATGCCAATGGAAATTTGGTTTATGCCAATACTTCGATACGCAATAAATTTATCTGCCTCAATGGTACCAGGGTTAGCCTCCATAGTGATTTCAATGTCGTCTTTAAGCGAGACCTGTGCGTTAATGCCAATTAATAACCGTGAAATTTCTTCTGGAGACATCAAGCTTGGCGTACCACCACCAATAAAAATTGAGTGTAACTCGCGTTCGCTAGCGCCATTAAAGTACGCAAGGTCAACGTGCAAATCATCAAGCAGTGCATTAATGTAGTTATGCTCCGGTATGTCGCCTTTTAAAACGTGCGAATTAAAATCACAATAGGGACATTTATGCACACACCATGGAATGTGAACATACAAGCTCAGTGGAATTGTTGTATCTATATTGCAGTCAGACATAAAAAAATTACTTCATTATTTTATCAATTGCAGCGAATAGGACATGCAATGCTTGGTCACGGTGAAAAAGTAGTGTTTTTGTTTCAAGCTTAATGTTTGTTCATACACATCCTTGTCCTTCAAACCAAACCACAAAGTAATAATCGAAGTCATGAAAACCGAGTGTTTCACGTGCAATGATGTTTTTAAATATTTCATGGCAACTAATAGAATAAAGGCATCAGCGTAATACATGCACACCAACACGCAATGAAAAAACGCGCTAAGACTTTTATCGGTGCATCAGTCACATTCGCTAGTCGACTTCCCATACTTACGCGGATGTTCCTGTCTTCCCTTGCATAACGTGACTATATATGTCTGGTACGTCCTTTAAGTCATCCATTTCCAAGTCTGAGTTATCAGCAATAACCAACCAACCAGCTGCTTTTACTGCGTGACGTACTTTTAACATACTGTTGTCGATGTATATTTTATTAGTTCTTCTACATCAACAGTGCTAAATTTATTTTGTGCGACTCGTTAAAACTGAAGTTTTGTGGAAAGTCTACCATCTCTTTTGTTTTACTGAAGTTACTTATGGTAAAAACCACTTATTCTCACGTATGTACTCTCATTCACTTACGACTCACCCATAAGCTCATTATGTTTAAAATTGGAATGTTACCACCATAAAATATATAATTACATTGAATCGCTATGATATCCGATTATGCTTCTCTGTTATTTCCCTTCTAGCTGGGCTTTGTTATCTCTTAAGCTCCATATCTCTTTCAAAAAATTTTTAACTCAAAACATTTCCGTCTCTGATAAGAAAAATTTATGGCAGCCATACCCCGTTTTTCAATGCTAATTTGAACCGTATAACTTCTGGTAACTGACCGCTAAATTACGCAGATAACCGCGTTCCCAACAAGTACGCCTTTTTTGATGGGATGAGTGGAACCGTTCGTTTAAGGCGAACGGTTTCGTAATATTGTCTAGTGTTGTGAGCACCCTAAACTGATATTTCATTCATTTTTTTGTGGGTCTGTTTGAGGCAGTTAGGTAACACTTTACCGTCAGTCACATTTGATACACTTAACCCAGCAGCAATGATTTCATGCGCACTTATCTCTGCCGCTAAACATAGCTTACGCCAGACTCGCCGTTTTCCATCAATACCATGCTTTTGTACTTTTCATTCTCCTTCACTACAGACTTTGAGCCCCATAGCATCAATGGCTAAGTGCTGGATGCTTCCCTTATTCTTCGTCTTGAACGTGACGTTAACTATTTTGGTTCGCTTACTAATGCATGAATAATGAGGACATAACAACGGCAGTTGAGCAAATGTAAAAACAAAATTAATTAATTTTGCAGACCTCAATGGCATTGAAAATAAGCATTTACCATGAGAGCCGCCGTAATGGCTAAGTAACTAAATAAAACGAAGTCCCTTATGATTACCCAGTTTAGTCTAACTCCATAGCAAAATGACTTCTTCATCAATCCAGGATATTAGTGAGCCACGCTTGAGTAAAGCTTGATTGTATTAAGTTCAGTTAGTTATTTTGTAACAAAGATTCTTCATAGACTTGAATATTTAAGTAAAATTAATTTTTTAAAGTGTTGATTGATAATTTAGTTTACTTATTTAAAAAATAAAACCGGTTACTACAAGCGGTCCCTAATAAAGACAGAAGTGGTTCGAGTCAACAAACTACTGGGAGGGATATTGAGCCTAAGATAGCACGCAACTTAGATTAAAAAAACAAAGCCATTTACGAATACACATCGCATTTTTAGTGGGTACATTACACTAAACTCAGTTCATGGAGTACATGACTCAAAAATACGTTTCACCTGTGGGTGAGTAACAAAACCTACTACGTCATACACTTTTGTCAATGTCATGACAGCCCTTATAGAAGCTTTTTCTGCACCCGTTTTCATTACCTGATCCAAATACGCACGATCTTGACGGAACGCAGCGTAACGTTGTTGTACAGGTTCAAGCATCGCAATAACCGCATCGGCAGTATCTGTTTTCAAGTGCGCATACATTTTATCAATATAATCAGCTTCAATCTCTGCAAACGTTTTACCCGTGGCTACGGACAGCAAACTCATTAAATTTGCAACACCAAGTTTATTATCGATATCAAACAGTATCCGTGGTGGTTTTTCAGAATCCGTTATGGCACGCTTAATTTTCTTAGCAATAGACTTAGGATCTTCAAGCAAACCAATCACATTATTACGATTGTCGTCAGACTTCGACATTTTTTTAGCCGGGTTTTGAAGGCTCATCACACGCGCGCCTACTGATGGAATATACGGTTCTGGCACGATAAATATATCACCATAAATACTATTAAAACGGTTCGCAATATCACGCGCAAGCTCAATATGTTGTTTCTGGTCATAACCAACTGGTACTTTATTCGCCTGATATATCAGGATATCTGCAGCCATCAATACAGGGTAGCCGAATAAGCCCACATTAATATTTTCGGCATGCCGAGATGATTTATCTTTAAACTGAGTCATACGATTAAGTTCACCCATTTGGGTATAACAACTCAATACCCAACCAAGTTGCGCATGCTCTGGTACGTGAGACTGGATAAATAAATTACTTTTTTCTGGCGTTATACCAACAGCCAGGCAAAGTGCTAGCGAGTCAAGTGTATCTTTGCGCAGCCTCTCTGCCTCCTGGCGAACAGTAATGGCGTGCAAATCAACAATACAATATTGGCAATCATAGTCATCTTGCATTTGTTCCCACTGACGCAAAGCACCGATGTAGTTACCAATACTGAGTGCACCTGACGGTTGAACCCCGCTGAGTACAATAGGTTTAGTCACTGAATTACTCATATTTTGCTATTTCCATTAATAGAGAGACAGCTAGCATGACTACACGCCGGCTATGCATATTTAACCAACGTAAAAGGCTTAATTGACGCTATTGTTTCGATACGGAAAACCTTTAAAAACTGATCACAGTGATTTGCTACTACGTCTAAAACTTCATTATGAATAAGTCACCATAATTATACTCACAAATCGGGCCTATAGCAAACATACGGCTCTGTTTCTTAATTCAAGTTCAAATAACACATTTCAACATGATTAACGATTAAACAATCGCTTTCGTATTAGGCATATCTAGCCCGGTCAGCTTATGTAATGCTTTCATTATGGCGTACGATTCGCTAATCTGAGCATTATAATTTCTTAAGTTCAATGTTCCTCAAAGGAATTTGTTGACTCGAAACATTGCCGTTTTTGATAGGGGACGTTTATGGTAACTATACCTCGTTTTAACATGCCGATTTAAACCGTATCATTTCTAGTAGCTGACCGTTCAATTGCGCGAATAACCTCGGTTCCCAAACATTGCTTCTTTTCTTAGTGAGTTGAGTGAAATCATTCGTTGAATACGAATAGTTTCGTAACATTATCTGGTGTCGTAAGCACCATTAGTTAATATTTCATTGATTTTACTGAAGGGCTGTTGGAGCAAGTTAGGTTGCACTTCACCGCTAATCAAACTTGATACACTCAACTCAACAGCAATGATTTCATATGTATTTATATCTACTCTCAATGTAACTTGCGCCAAACTCACCATTTTTCATCAGTGCTATGCTTTTTTACTTATCATACGCATTCATCGTAAACTTTGAGTCCTGTAGTCTCAATAGCTAAGTGCTGGATGGTTTCTTTAGTCATAGTCTTGAACGTGACGTTAACCTTTTCTCGCGCTTGCTAATGCATGCATAGTGAGAGCATAACAACGATGATTAAGTAAATTTAAAAACAGAATTAATGAATCCTTGCAAACGCCTCAATGGCATTGAAAATACGCATTCCACTATGCGGGGCGTCGTAATGACTAAATCACTCAATAAACGAAGCCTTTTATTTTTACCTGCTTAGTTTGATTCCATAATCAAATATTTAAGTTATCCTAGATGTATAGAGTTTTGAGTAAAAATTTAGTTCTCTTATTTAGAAAATAAAAGCTCTTTATAGCCCAAATCTAAATTCGATAGGATACTTATGAAAGACAATAAGTTTCTAAACGTCTAGAAAAACTTATAACATTAAGATGTTTCAGCCTGCATCTTTAAGTTAATTCAGCATAAGTTGCGCTGCTCAATGGTACACTTGCAGAGTGACCAGCCGAAGATCTATCATTCAAAGGTTCATAACTACACATGCAATACGTACAAATAATCTCAGTTGATTTTGAGCGGGTGATGCTAGCTAATTTTCTGCTATCATTTCCCACCGTTGATCGTAATAATTGAATTATGGAGACATTCCTATGCGACGTCCACTAGTAATGGGTAATTGGAAACTTAACGGTAACAAAACAATGGTAGCAAAGCTTATTAAAAACCTTGCAACTGGATTAAATGGTGTTGAAGGTGTTGATGTTGCAATCGCACCTCCTGTCATGTACTTAGATCTAGCAGAGCAACTTCTAGGCAAAGCTGAAAGCAAAGTCACTCTGGGTGCACAAAACGTTGACATTCACCTAAGTGGAGCATTCACTGGTGACATTTCTTTAGAGATGCTAAAAGACTTCGGTGTAACCCACATTATTATCGGTCACTCAGAGCGTCGCGAATACCATAAAGAATCTGACGAGTTCATTGCAAAAAAATTTATTCTTTTAAAAAAAAACGGTCTGATTCCTGTTCTATGTATCGGCGAATCTGACGCACAAAACGCAGCTAACGAGACACTAGCTGTATGCGCACGTCAATTAGATGCGATTATTAACATTCAAGACGTAAGAGTACTACATGGTGCTATTATAGCATACGAACCAATCTGGGCTATCGGCACAGGTAAAGCAGCAACAGCTAAAGAGGCACAACGTATCCACGCAGCAATACGCGCATATATTGCAGAGAAGAGTGAAGATGTGGCGCAAAATGTCATTATCCAATATGGGGGATCTGTTAAGCTAGAAAACGCAGCAGCATACTTCGCACAACCAGATATCGACGGTGCATTGATTGGCGGAGCAGCACTGAACGCTGAAAGCTTCGTGAGCATTATAAAAGCAGCAGCTGATACAAAAAATTCATACTGATTTAAATAAATCTTTGAAAACAGCACATCAAAAAGGAAGTGCTAGCACCTCCTTTTTGGATATGTATTAAATCCATTGAACGCAGTGTCATCATGGCAAACTTTATTAATTTAATAATACAAATGACTTAGTCATTCTGAGGCTTTGTTTTTTAATTTGAGTTCAGATAACAAATCTCAACATAATTCACTATTAAAAAATCGCTTTTATTTATAGGCATACCTCAGTAAGCGTTGTGATCCCTTAGACTCAATGCCCCCCTTGAAAAATTTTTAAATTTGAATGATTGCTGTTTTTAATAGAGAACATTTATGGTCACCATACCTCGTTTTACAATGCTGATTTGAGCTATATAACTTATGGTAACGGACCGCTAAATTACGCAGATAACTTCGTCCTAAAAAAGTTGCTTTTTTTCTCAGTATGACGAATGGAATCAGTTTGTTGAATACGAACGGCTTCGTGGTATTATTGTCTAGTATCATATGCATCATCGCCTAATATTTCATTGATTTTTCAACGGGTCTATTTGAGCAAATTAGGCAGTCTTTTACCATCAGTTACATTTGATGCACTTAACTTAGCAGCAATAATTTAAGGCGTATTTATATTCATTACCAAATGTAACTTACGCTAGGCTCGACGTTTTTACCGTTTGTGCAATATTTTTTTACTTTTCATTCGCCTTCACCATAAACTTTGAGTCCCATAGCATCAATGGCCAAGTGCTGGGTGCGTTTTTTATTCTTCGTCTTGCACATAACGTTAACTGTTTTAGCTCGTTTACTAATGCATAACTAGTGAGAGCATAACAATGATAGTTAAGCCAGTTGACAAATAGAATTAATACATCCTTACAAACATTTCAATGACATTGAAAATACTCGTATAATCATGAAAACCATTGTAATAATTTAATAGCTAAATAAATGTGAGTCTCCCATGACTACCATGATTTAAAAAATAAAGCCATCTGACACTGCCATTTTTGCAATATATTCGCTTACACGTTTCTGTCTTTCATGATTAAGGTAAAGACCAAGCTTGGTTCGACGCCACAGCAAATCTTCAGCTTCGACAACATACTCTGCTGCCATCAAGTAATCAATCTCGCGTTGCGATAAACTTGCCCCAAAATCGTATCCAAGATCGCTTTGCGATGTCGCGTCTGATATCCATACCCACACTCGGCTCCCATATGTCGTCGCAAGGCGGTGGATCATAAAACTGTCCATCCATGGGAAGGTTTTCGCCAACATATCTTCCACATCAGCAAATGACGAAATTTTTTCGCCTCCTGGCAAAACCTGCTCAGCCGTCCAAGTTCCACCCATATTAGGAAAAAATGGCTGCATCTTTTTCAACGCAGCATCAGCAAGCTTACGATAGGTTGTGAGTTTGCCACCAAAAACAGAAAGTATAGGTGCAATACCGTCATTATCATCAAGCTCTAAAGTATAATCTCGGGTTATTGTTTGAGGTGAATTAGATTCATCATCACACAAAGGCCTCACACCACTGTAAGCCCATACCACATCCTCCGTCGATATCTGTTTTTTAAAATTTTGATTGTACACATCCAACAAATATATAGTTTCACTATCGTCGATCTCTACTGCACGTGGATCACCATAGTATTCCATGTCTGTCGTACCAATGATGGAAAAACGATCGAGATAAGGGAGCACAAAAATAATACGACCATCTTCATTTTGCAGAATATAAGACTGAGGTTCGTGATGCACACATGGCACAATAATGTGGCTTCCTTTGATCAAACGAATACTACGAGGTGAAGTCAACGAGCTACTTTTATCAAAAAACTGTTTCACCCAAGGCCCTGCAGCATTCACCAGTACTTTGCTAGTACGACTGAATCTCGTTGTACGAATACTGTCGAAGATATCAACATGCCAATGCCCATTTTTACGTTCAACATGCTCAACCACACAACGGTTACGAACTTCTGCGCCACGCTCCTGCGCGTCCATTACATTCAAAATTACTAGTCGCGCATCGTCAACCCAGCAATCTGAATATTCGAAGCCTTTAGTTATCGTCGGTTTTAGTACAGAATTTTGACCAAATGATATACTTTTGCTTGCAGGTAATGTGATGCGCTTCCCAAGGTTATCATAAAGAAACAAACCGATACGAATCATCCATGCTGGACGAAGATGTGGGAGATGAGGTAAGCGAAAGCGCATTGGCCATGCAAGAAATGGCGCTTTTTTTAACAATATCTCACGTTCGGCCAATGCTTCAATCACCAACCGAAACTCATAATGTTCGAGATAGCGCAATCCACCATGGATAAGCTTAGAACTTGCCGATGATGTTGCCGAAGCGAAATCTACAGCTTCATATAGGCCAACACTTAACCCTCTACCTGCCGCATCTACTGCGATACCTGCACCATTGATGCCACCACCAACAACAATAATATCCAAATTTTTGCCTGTCATCTATTTCTCACTTTTTTATCAGGCACTGCCTTTTTATACACAACGCATTAATATGCTCAATTCAAAAAAACACATTAAATACAATACTCCTTAGGATATAAAATGCGTATTCACGAACATTGTATCGTAGAAAAACACTCTGCCCAGTTAACATTAGGTCACAAGACACATAAATCTTAGTCGAACAAGATTTTTAATTGAAATGACTCCCAATAGTTGAACAGCCAATTGCTGGAGATTTTGATCCAGATATAGCAAACAACTAAGGTTAAGTATTGTACAATACTACGTTAATGGTGACTTTGTTTCCTCAATCATAGAACTAAATTTTCAATCACATCTCAAACAACTAGAATCACTTAAATATTCCGGCCTATCAACATGCTTTGCTACAAAACAACAAACGAGATACAGTCTAATCAAATTTTAACCGATCGTGGTTCACTAATATTCTGAATTAATGAAGAAGTTATTCAGCTATGAAATCAAGCTAAGCAGGGTAGTCATGGGAGACCTCATTTATTTAGCGACTTAGCCATTACGACGGTCCTTATAATTAAATACGTTTTTCAATGCCATTGAGAGATTTACAAAAATTCATTACTTCTGTTTTTAAACTCACTCCACTGCCATTATCATGCCCTCACTGTTCATGTCTTAGCAAACGAACCAAAGCGGTTAATATCACGTTCAAGACAAAGAATAAAGGAAGCACACAGCACTTAGTCATTCATTCTGCGGGGCTCAAAGTTTACAGTGATGGAACACGAAAGTGAAAAAAACATAGCATTGATAGAAAACGTCGAGCCTGGCGCAAGTTACATTTAGTAATAGATATAAATACACATAAAAATCATTGCTGCTGAGTTAAGTGCATCAAATATGACTGACAGAAACACGCTACCAAGCTTACTCAAGCAGACACGCCAAAAATCAATGAAATATAAACCGATGATGCGTACGGCACCAGACAATGTCACGCGTAATTTAACGGTCAGTTGCCAAAAGCGATACGATTTAAATCAATATTAAAAATGAAATATGATTACTATAAACGCTCCCTAGCAGAGACAGCAATGTTTCGAGTCAAAAACTACTTGGAGGGACATTAAGCTTAAAAGACATAATACTCAAATTAGCCAAACTTACACCCTGATAAAAGCGTTACATAAGCTGATCAAGCTAGATATGTCTAAAATAAAAGCGATTGTTTAATCGTCAATCATGTTGAAATTGGTTATATGACTTTAAATTATGAAACAAAGCTATTCAACTCTGGAATTAAACTAAATAGCATAATCACAGAAGACCTAGTTTACTTAGCAAGTTAACCATTACAATGACTTACTGAATGGCTACACGAGTATTTTCAATGCTATTGAGAAGTACACAAGGATTCCTTAATTCTGTTTTTTAATTTGTTCAACTACCGTTATCATGCTCTCACTATTTATACATGAGTAAGCGAGCCAAAACGGTTTATCTCGCGTTCAAGATGAAGACTCAAGGAACCATCCTACGTTTGGTCATCTATCCTACGTGGCTCAAAGTCTATAATAGCGGCAAACTGTAAGTAAAAAAGCATCATACTGATGGAAAACGGCAAGTTTGACGCAAGTTACATTTAGTGATAAATATAAATAAGCATAAAATCATTGCAGCTAAGTTCAGTGCATCAAATATCACTGACGGTAAGTGCCACCTCACTTATTCAAACAGACACACCGAAGAACCAATGTAATATCAGACGTTGAAGTTTACTACACCAGATAATGTTACTAAACCTGTCGTGTTAAACAATTGATTCCACTCATCCCACCGATAAAAAAAGCAATTTACTGGAAGCGAAATCGTTCGCATAATTTCGCGCTCAGTTGCCAAAAATTATACAGCTCAAATCAGCACTTGAAAACACAGTATAGTTACCATAAACGTTTCTTGTAAGAAACGGTAATGCTTTTTTAAATACTTAAATCAAAATTTATCATTTAATTTATTAATTATGCGCAGTTCAGAGATTGAATTAAGAGAGATTTTCTGCCGCGACCATCAAAGCTGGAAATTCATCTTTTGTTAAATGAAGGGCTAACACTTTCAAAGATTCTCCTAACTGCTTGTCATTGAAAGCACAAAGATTTATATGTCCTATTTTTCTGCCTAAGCGCGGTTCTTTATCATACCAGTGTACATGGGCAATCGACATGACACTTATAGGCACTGTAGCTTCACCAATAATATTGATCATAGCTGTTGGACGAATGCGTTTTGTACTACCTAGAGGCAGGCTACATACGGCACGTAAATGATTTTCAAATTGACAAATTTCAGCACCTTGTTGTGTCCAATGTCCTGAATTGTGAACGCGCGGAGCGATCTCATTAACCATCAAGGTACCACTCACGTCGAAAAATTCAATTGCAAGAACACCAATATAGTTAAGTGCAACTGCAATTACTTCAAACATTGCTTCAGCCTGTGCTTGAAGAGCGGTATCTTCGCTAGCAGACACTGACACGTTTAAAACACCATCAACATGAATGTTTTCGGTGAGTGGATAAATTGCAATGCTTCCATTTTGACTACGTGCACCAATCAAAGAAACTTCGCGATGAAACTTAACAAACTCTTCAGCAATAATGTATTGGCGCTCAGTTTTGTGAGAAGCTGCCAAAAATTTTACAATGTCTTGCCAAATAATGTCGGCGTACGCAGGAGTTTTTAAACGCCATTGGCCTTTACCGTCATATCCACCAAAGGCGCTTTTCAAAACCATCGGTAAGCTCATGTTGGCGACGGCAACATCAAAGTCATCCCTATTTGCAATAATCTGATATCGCGCGTTGTTTACGCCTAATTTGTCGAGTAGTACTTTTTCTTTACACCTATTACCACCCGCTAAAATGGCCTCTTCCCCTGGATAAAATTTACCACTCGCCTGACAGATATTGAGTATGTCTGGCGCAATATGCTCCAACTCGGCGGTAATTACATCAACATTTGCAATGCCGTATTCTAAATCGTGACTAAATACTTCACGTGTCACCGGATGCACTAGGCTCTCTGTCTGTACATCGTAGGCTATGATTTTTATATTTAGTGGGGCACCCGCAAGTGCCATCATGCGCGCTAACTGTCCTGCACCCAGAATTAATACTTGCATGATTACTCTACAGATGGGTCTGAATTTGCCAAAACAATGTCCGTTTGTTTTTGACGAAAAGCATCGATTTGAGCAAAAAGTACGTCATCGCCTATCGCAAGAATTTGTGCGGCCAGCAAGCCTGCGTTTGCTGCGCCGGCATCACCGATCGCTAGGGTACCAACTGCAATGCCTTTTGGCATTTGTACGATGGAAAGCAATGAATCCATACCTTTTAGTGCTCTAGATTGCAATGGTACTCCAAGAACTGGAAGGCTAGTGAAAGCAGCAGTCATACCCGGAAGGTGTGCTGCGCCACCAGCACCAGCAATAATAACTTTAATCCCACGTAACGCTGCATCATTAGCATACTCTACGAGCAATTGTGGGGTTCTGTGTGCAGAAACCACTTTGATTTCATAGGCTATGTCAAAATAATTTAGCATATCTGCTGCATTTTTCATGGTGGGCCAATCGGACTTTGAGCCCATAATGATGCCAACTTTCATAACTACTCCTGTAGCCGCCATGTATTGCGTGGAAAAATAAGTATGTAAAATACCATATCAGCTTATTTAATAATGTTATTGTTACGTGACTTCCATGTTCCTCCAAGTAATATTTTTACTCAAATTATTACCATGATTAATAAAAATATTTATAATAATTATATTTTATTTTATTATGCTTATTTAAACCGTATAACTAATGGTAACTGACCTTTAAACTGCGCTAATATCTTCGTTTTCAAAAAACTGAGAACTTGCTTGGGGAAATGAAGGAGCCTCGTGCTTAACACAAACGACTTCGTAGTATATTGTACATTATGCCTGATAATTTCATTGCTTATTCGGTAAGTCTATTAAACAAATTAAATAGACTTAAATTACCAGTTACATTAGATACATTTAACTCGACTACAATCATTTTATACGTATTTATATCTACTACCAAATGTAACTTATATTAAATTCAACATTTACTCTCAGTGCTATGCTTTTTTTACTTGACGTTCACTTTTACCGTAAATTTTAAGCCTTATAAAATAAGTGCTAGATGATTCCTTTAATATTCACCTTTAACGTAACATTAACTATTTTAACGCGCTTGCTCATGCACGAATAATGTGAACATAGCAACGACAGTTAGATAAGCTTAAACACAGGATTAATGAATCCTTCATACTTTTCAATAGTATTGAAAATACTAATTTAATCATGAAAATTATCGTAATGGTTTAGTCATTAAATAAACGAGATCACTCACAACTACTCTACTTAACTTAATGCCACAATTGAATAGCTTTTTCATTAAGCCAAAATATTATTAACCACGATTAATTAATCCTTACTTATACTTATACTTATACTTATACTTCGAATATAATACACCTATTTAATGCATATACCAATAATTTTATTGCGTATTTCCGGTGCTTTTTAGTAGCCGAGCATTTTTTTGTCGAGCCCTTTCAAGTGAATATTCATGGTTAAATTTTTTCTTCATGTTTGCATATGAAATTTACGAAAAATGTATTTATTTTCGGAAAGGATATTGTACACATTAAAATTTTTTGTGCACAAAAAAGCAAGGTTAAATATAAATAATTGATGGAAAAAATAAGTTAAATATTTTAACATGGTACCATAATACGGCTTTGTTTCCTAAATCAGAGAACTAAATTATTAATTTACGTTCTAAACTGCTAGGCACGTAAATATTGAGATCTATAGACAAACTTCGCTACAAAACAACTAACTGGAAGCAATATAATTAAACTTTAATCAATCATAGCTCACTAACATTTTGGATGAATGAAAGAACTATTCAGTTATGGAATCAAACAACATAGGGTAATCATGAAAAACCTTATTTATTTCGCAACTTAGCTATTACGATGGCTCTCATTGCTAAATACGTATTTTTAATGCCATTAAGAATGTCTACAAGTATTCATACATTCTGTTTGCGAATTTGTTCAACTGCCGTTATTGTACCCTCACTATTCATGCATTAGCAAACGAGCCAAAACGATTAACGTCACGTTTAAAATGAAAATAAAGGAAGTATGCAGTACTTAGCCATTGATTTTTTAGCTAGAAGTCCATGGTGAAGACAAATGAAAAGTAATGTAGCATAGCACTGATGGGAAACGGAGAGTCTGGCACAAGTGACATTTAGCGGTAGATATAAATACGCATGAAATCATTGTTACTGAGTTAAGTACATCAAATCCAACTGACGGAAAAGCGCTGCCTATCTTACTCAAACAGACCCACCGCAACATCAATGAAATATCAGATAATAGTGCTTACGACACCAGACAATGCTACGAAACCATTCGTATGAAACGGGTAGTTCCATACACACCCCAAAAAACAACTTCTTGGGAACGACGTTACCCGCGTAATTTAGCGATGAGTTATCAAAAATTATACGGTTTCAATCAGCATTGAAAAACGAAGTATAGTTACCATAACTGCTACCTATCAGAGACAACAATATTTTGAATCAAAAAACTACTAAGAGAGACATTAATCTTAAGGGATCAGAATGCTCAGATTAGCGTAACTTACGCAGAATAAAAGCGTTAAATAGGCTGATAGAGCTAGGTCTGACTAACACAAAAATGATTGTTTAATCGTTAACCATGTTAACATTTACTATCTAAATTCAAATGCGGAAACAGAGCATCTTAAAATAAACCAAGCTGACTTATCAGCGCTTCAATTCAATCCAATTTTTCATCCACATAAGATTGAAGACCAGCACCTAATTTCTCGCCTCTCCCCAGACGATCCAATAACGCATGTAGTTGTACATTATTTTTTTACATTTCTCATTTTTGAGTCGCATTTAAGCTGCATACTTTTTTACCTGTTGCAGACTTAGGATACAACGGTGCTTCAACAACTAATGGGATTAATTTTTTGCTGCCCAAACGCTGATCTACTTTAGTCTTCGCTTGGTACTGCTGTTCACAGGTACTATCTGAATAACGTGTACCAGCTTTCAATCCCTTACAACGATTCGTACGCTTACGTGCCAGCGATGCAACATCATCTTTGCTCAGGAAAGACTCGAAGTGTTGAATGGTGCCTTCTGAACCAACTTTGCGTATTCTTTTTTTACGGGTCATTCGTTGTTCTTCCTTGATAAAATTACATTTTCTTCACAAAGCACACGTCAAAAGCATTACTAGCTGATAAATAGCAGAACGGTTCAAGACTAAAAAAAATTTATAGGAATTGGATAATTTTGTAATGCTAACGCTTAGATGCATCAACATTCATAATGCATTTAACCATCATAGTTAACCAGCCTCAACAACTGTCGACATCCTTGTTAAGCACATGAGAATACACATTTTTTCAGTGCATTCATACAATCGTATTGTATTGTGAATACCAATGTATTGGAGGTAAAATACGGGTCACAAACTTAAACATTATTCTTCAGCTCTGATAACATTATAATCAGAGTTGGATCGGAATAATACCCAAAGTTTACCCCCACAATAACACCTCACTAAGTTAATCTCTTAATTGCTCTATAATACGACGCTAGAATTAACATCTCTTTGATTATCCGGCATGTGTTCTACAGGACATGCTTTACTTTTAAGTCTTTGATGCTAGTAGCCTGGCAAAAACAGCGGAAACTAATACAAATATATATTCAACTCAAAATAATCATTCTATACTAGTTAAAAAAGCAAACAATCAACAAACATTGGAAGTTGCTAAACCAAAGTAGATGGTGAAAATATATCAAATAACAGGAAAAAAAGCACTGAACAAGGACAAAACATGTTGTTTGATAGCGTTTTAGTGAGCCGGATCTATCATTAGTAGAGCTTTGTTTCCTAGTTCTAGTTCATATAATAAAGCCCAACATGATTAGCTCCTAGACAATCGCTTACGCTCTAAGCATACTTAATCATGTTAGCTTATTAATGTTTTTATTATTGCGTAAATTTCGTCAATTAAGGCACCATAATTCCTTAGGTTAAATATCCCTCCGAATAATTTTTTGACTCGAAGCATTCTCGCCCTAATAGGTAATATTTATGGTTACCATACCTCGCTTTTCAATGCTGATTTAAGACGTATAGCTTTAAATTACGCGGATGATATTTTTTAAAAATTGTTATTTTGTGGAATGAAAAGCACTCCTCATTAGCCTGATATTTCATTGATTTTGTAGCGAAATCTCTTTAGGTAAGTTAAGCATCATCTCACCTTCAGTGCCATGCTTTCTTGCTTTTCATTCGTTTTCACCGTAAACTTTAAGCCCCGTAAAATCAATGGTTAAGTGCTGAATAGTTCCTTTAATCTTAGTCTTGAGCGTGGTATTAACCATTTGGAATCGCTTGCTAATATATATATAATGAGGGCGTGACAACAGCAGCTAAGTAAGTTAAAAAAATAAAATTAATAAATCTTTACAGATTCCTCAATAGCATTAACAATGCGCGTTTTATACATTAGAGCTGCCGTAATGACTAAGTTATTAAGTAAAGATGGTTTCCAACCAATGACTCTGCTTAGTTTGATTGCATAGCTGAATTACTGCTTCATTAATCCAAAATATTAGCGAATCACGATTATTTAAATCTTAATTGTACTGCTTCCTCTTGGTTGTTTTATAGTGAAACGAATTCATATAAGCCCCATATTTAAACGAGCCTAACTATTTGAAGCATAGATTAATAGTTAACTATCTATTTTAGAAAATCAAGCTTCAAAAATAAGACACCAGTTTACTTCTGCTCTGTAATGTGGAAAACATTTTCAATAAGACACCATCTAATGCGTATCAGTAAAGTTAAACACACTCTGTGAATAATTTCAATTTATATTCATTAATAGTGAATTGGCTGGGAAGAGTCTTCTGAAAGAGTCAGTACAGTTAATTTTTCATCAATTAAAACAGTGCGTTAAAAATAGACATTTACTAATGTGTATTTTTAAGTTAGCAAGCCCTTACCATCTATATAAAAAATATTGTACTATTTAAGATATTAATCAACGACTTTACCCACAAGGAAGCTGATGTGGATAACTCTGTTAAGAAGCACAATAAAATTGATGATCATAACCTTGCAAAAAATAATAAATGATTCAAGTGTTATGCGGCTAGCTCCCAGCTTAAAATTAATGCTTCACAGCATTATCCACAATAGCCTGCTATACTTCGCATTCAACTGGTGCATATATTGCGAAATATTAGAATTCACAAAACTATAAACTGTAAGACATTTGAAATAATATTCTATTTGCTTATCTAATATCACTTTGATTGAAGACGTTTACCTCGATTAAGAGGTCCGAATTATACAAATAAAAATTAAGGATGCAAACCTATAAACTAAATTTTTTTAAATTGATTACTTTTAGATTATATTTTGAAGATCATTTGTCGATAATATTTTAATTCTTCGATTGACTCTCGGATATCATTTAGAGCAAGGTGTGTCCCTTGTTTATTGAATCCATGTAACAGATCTGGTTGCCAACGACGAACTAATTCTTTAATCGTACTGACATCGACAGTTCGATAATGAAAGAAACGTTCTAAATCTGGCATGTATTTATCCAAAAAGTGGCGGTCTTTTCCCACGCTATTACCACAAATTGGAGACATACCGACGGGCACCCATTGCTGAAGAAAAGTAATGGTCTCTTTGATCGCTTGCTCTTCTGATACTGTGCTGGTTTTAACCCGCTCCAATAACCCATTTCGTGTGTGTGTGTTAGTACACCACTCGTCCATTATTGCTAATGCACGATCTGATTGATGAATTGCAAGGACTGGACCGTCAGCTAGCACATTAAGTTCAGCATCTGTAACAACAGTAGCAATTTCAATAATTTTATGAAACCGAGGGTCCAGTCCGGTCATTTCAAGATCAATCCAGATTAAATTTGTATCACTGAAAAACATTTAATTTACCTATCTTAAAATTAAACCATGTATCATACTTATTCTGACATAAAAGCTAACCAAACTAGCGATATTTTTGTGATAAAAAAAAAGCCACAAAAGGCCAATTACGCCAAGTACGGACAAACCAAAAAAAGAGTATGAATCGTCATCAAAAAGATGTCCAATGGAACAAATCTCTATTGGAGTCTGCCCGAGAAGGGGTTATTATAACTCGATTTGGACAGCATGCTGATGTTGAAGATCTTCAGACTGGCAACATCCACCGTTGTAACCTTCGTCGTACAATCAAAAGTTTAGTGGCAGGAGATACCGTTATTTGGAGACCAGGCGTGGGAACATTGCAAGGTATCGCAGGTGTAGTAGAAGTCGTTCATGAACGACGTTCCGCATTTATTCGGCCTGATTACTTTGACGGTGCAAGATTAGTCGCAGCTAACATTGATCAAGTAGTGATGGTTTCCGCAATATTACCCGAATTATCTACAAACATTATAGACCGTTACCTTATCGCTATCGAACAGGTATTATTGAAGCCCCTTATTGTCATTAATAAGATAGACTTTCTTTATGGTGAAAATATTGAAATAGTTAAAAATACTCTTAATGTTTACAAACAGATTGGTTATGATGTCATCATGGTTAGCCAAAGAACAGGCGAAGGTATGGTTGAGTTAATGCATTACCTTTCCGAAAGTACGAGTATTTTCGTCGGCCAATCTGGCGTAGGAAAATCAAGCCTTATAAATACATTGCTGCCTGAAGTAAATGCAGCAACATGTAAAGTATCTGACAATTCAGGTTTAGGTCAGCATACAACAACAACAGCTAGGTTGTATCATCTCCCTGATGGTGGTAACTTGATCGATAGTCCAGGCGTGCGAAAATTTGACTTATGGCATTTAGAGTCAGAACATATTGCTCAAGGTTTTGTCGAATTTCGTAACTACCTTGGTGGCTGTAAGTTCCGCGATTGTACGCATGGTGATGATCCTGACTGTGTGATCCGCGAAGCGGTTGAAGATGGAAAGATCAGCAAGGTACGTTTTGACAGCTACCACACAATTATCGACAGCATGTTAAAATTAAAAGCAAACCGTCAATTTTTACGTAATAAAAAAATTTGATAAAACCCTTTTAAACTACATCTGGCTAGCAGTCAGTTAATTTTGTAAGTTGATGCTATTTTTTATTTTAGTCTTCAAAGAATTGAGGGCTATCGACAAGTAGGGAAATTATCGTGTCTAATGATCTAAAAATTGGAATGCAATATTGCATACCAAAACGTTTACTTACACGTATTGTTGGTAAACTAGCTGCCGCTAAAGCCGGCCTTCTGACCACAGCAGTGATCAGATGGTTTATACGGCAATACAATGTCAACATAAGTGAGGCAAAAAATTCTAATCCGGCTAGTTATTCTACTTTCAATGATTTTTTTATACGCGAATTAAGGGATGGTGTGCGTTCCTTAAATATTGATCCTAATGTTATCAGTCACCCTGCTGATGCATGCATAAGTCAAGCTGGCACGATCGAGGATGGTTACTTAATTCAAGCCAAAGGCCACTCGTTTGACGCGTGTGAGTTACTAGGTGGCGATGCACAATTAGCTAAAGAGTTTACTAACGGTGAATTCGCAACCTTATATCTATCACCAGGTAACTATCACCGCATTCATATGCCATGTGATGGCACACTTCGCCAAATGATTTACGTACCGGGCACTTTGTTCTCAGTGAGTCCATTGACGACAAAAAACGTACCTAACCTGTTTGCGCGTAATGAACGTGTTGTCTGTATTTTTAATACGGCATTTGGATCTCTAGCACAAATTCTTATAGGAGCAACAATTGTTGGTAGCATTGAAACGACATGGGCTGGCACAATTACGACGCCAACAGACCAAAGCATTCGTCGTTGGGACTACCCAATAGAAGGCGCGCAAGCAGTCTCTTTTAAAAAAGGTCAAGAAATGGGTCGTTTTAATCTTGGTTCAACCGTAATTAACTTGTTCCCACAAGGTGCGATTCGATTCGACGACAGCATTATACCTAACGCGCCAGCATATATGGGTGAGATTTATGCATACCAAACAAAGGAGAGTGTATCGATGCAAAACAAAGATTCAAATGGAGCTCAGCCTGCATAACAGCAAATATTGAGTCTTTGATGTAGAAAGTATTATTATCCTTTTTTTAAACCTAAAATTTATTTAAAAATAAAAAAGTACATCATTACAAATGGTATGCTTATCGTATCATACAATAAAGAATATATTAATTTATTGTATGATACGCAGTTTGTTCTTAATGGATAATGATTATTTCATACTAAAAATTTTATATACCTTCATTGAGAAATTTTAAGTAATGATAACAGTGCTAAGTAAATTGACAGGGCTAGGTATGTTCAAATAAAAATAATTTAACTAATCATGAAACTTGAAAGGCTTTTATCTAAACTCTAATTAAACAAAAAAATTTGTTTTTCTTGCAGGGGAAAGAGTCTGAACGAAGTCACCCCAATCAATGCAAACGGCATATAAATTAGTAATGCTTAAGTTTTTATTCAATCAATAATTTTTTAAAATAGTCAGACATTTAGTTCATTCATTGTGTTAAGTTCAGGTTAGTTAACCTTACCTGTAAATAAAAAAGAACTAAAAAAAACAATGCATATTTAACGCTGCCTACATTAAAGACTAATAAAAAAATAACCTAACACAAATACTGGAAACAATGTGACTAAAATTATGCATTTATTAGTAACGTATTATACATCACACTAAGACAACATAAGGACAACCATTTTAATTAGTATCTGGCAATCTATTCCGTTCATATTTTTTACGGTAATTAATCAGATGTAATCATACCCATAGAATGAAAACGATATTACACCAATAAATCTATCTTTCCCAAATGCTCAACATAGTAGTGATTGCTAATCAGTAGGCACAGCATGCCAAAGAGGCTTTGTTTCCTAATTCGAGTTTAGATAGCAAATCTCAACATGATGCGCTATTAGATAATCAC
Organism: Candidatus Enterovibrio altilux; assembly: GCF_002381345.1. GTDB lineage: Bacteria > Pseudomonadota > Gammaproteobacteria > Enterobacterales > Vibrionaceae > Enterovibrio > Enterovibrio altilux. Next base: position 1,093,731 of record NZ_CP020660.1, on the reverse strand, counting down.
TTTCGTATTAGGCATACCTAGTCTTACCAGACTTATTTAATACTTTTATTATAGCATAAATTTCATTAATATGAGTTGTGTGATTCATTAGACTCAATGTCCCTTCGAGTATTTTTTTACTTGCGCTATTGCTGCCTCTGCTATGGAACGTTTATGATAACCGGCTTTATTTTTTACATAAGAGAACTCAATTTTAATCCAGACTCTAAACAGTTAGGATCACTTAAATATTCAGATCTATGAATCATTTCACTACAAAACTACTAACTGGAAGTAGCATAATCAAGCTTTAATCAATCGTGATTCACTAACATTCTGACTGAATGAAGAAGCTATTCAGCTATGGAGTTAAACTAAACAGGGTAACTATGGGAGACCTCGTTCATTTAGCGATTTAGCCATTACGACGAGCCTCATGGTTAAATGCATATTTTTAATGCCATTGAGAAATCTACCCGGATTCATTAATCCTGTTTTCAAATTTGTTCAACTACCTTTGTCATACCCTCACTATTCATGCATTAGCAAGCGAACCAAAACAATTAACGTCACGCTCAAGACGCAGAATAAAGGAAGCACTCATAACTTAGCCATTGATTCTACGGGACTCAAAGCCTACGGTGAAAGAAGATGGGAAGTCACAAATCATGGTATTGATGGAAAACAGCGAGTCTGGCGCAAGTTACATGTAGCAATAGATATCAATACGCATAAAATAATTGCTGCTGCATTAAGCGGATCACATCTGACTAACAGTCAAGAACTGCCTAGCTTAGCCCGCCGGAAAATTAATAAAATATCAGCTGATGGTGCTTAAAACACCAGACAATGTTACGAAACCCTTCGTATTAAGCGAGCGGTTCCACTCATACCTCCAAAAAAGAATAATTTTTTAAAAACGTGGTTATTCGCGTAATTTGGCGATCAGTTACTAGATATTCCGCCGTTCCAATCTACATTGAAAAACGAGGTACGGTTACCATAAACATATCCTATCAAAAGCGACAATGTTTCGCGTCAAAACTACTCTGAGGACCATTGATCTGGAGGGATTACAATACTCAAATTAGAAAAACCTACGCCATGATAGAAGCGTTAAATAAGCTAGCAGGGCTAGGTATACGTAAAATAAAGCCAATAAAAGCACATACGATAACACTTTACCACAAATTAAAAAATTAAAAATTCGTACATAAGCTATTACTCTTCTACAATAAAAGTATTTGAATTCCTGATATAATTCGAACTTACTGCTTACTTAATATAGTGAGCATAATTTCGACGTCTCAGTATTTATCAGGAAGCCACCTTGCTAAATTTACTCATCACTCAATTCGTTGTACTTTGGGCTGTTATTGATCCCATAGGATCCGTTCCAATTTACCTTTCGCAAACAAGCAATATGACAAGGAAAGAACGTCGCTTCATCGCATTTAAAGCAATCTTAATTTCATTGTGCATCTTGTTATTTTTTCTCGTTGCTGGTCAATTTTTGCTGGAAGCAATGCAGATCCCACTTCCAGCCTTTCAAGCCGCAGGAGGGCTTGTCTTACTCTTATTCGCACTCACAATGATCTTTGGAGAAAGTAAACCAGATCAAAATGAAAAATTAGGTAAATTATCTCAAGCAGATCTTGCCGCCACTGCTGTATACCCACTAGCCGTACCATCAATAGCCTCTCCCGGCGCAATGATGGCTATCGTTATGCTAACAGACAACAACCGTTTTGCTGTTACAGAGCAAGTGATAACTGCCGGAATTATGTTCTTAGTACTGCTTATTACCCTTATGCTACTACTAGGTGCTAATTTTATTCATAAAATTATTGGTCACGTTGGCGCCTCCATCATCAACCGCATTATGGGACTCATTCTTGCCGCTGTTGCCACCAGTAATTTACTTCAAGGCATATTAGATTTTTACTCTTTGTAAACGTTTCAGAACATAGTAAAGCCCTACTGAATGCCATTCAGATCAATATTATAAGGAATTAGATTCAACATAAATGGTCTATGGAGTGCTTGAACAATGCTGCAAATCAATGCGTGAAGTAATACTTATAATTGATGTCATGGGTACGACACATCATCACTAAACTATACAGATTGACACTGACTCCAAATGTAGGTAATGGTTTTACTTAAGTTATGTATTCCAACTTAGTAGGCTACGAATGTATCAAATAAAGAAACGGCTAATAGTTAACTATATTGGAACTTCTCATCTGAATTAAAATGAGTAAATAAAGCCACGTACAGGAGTTTTATTCACTACATCAAAAAACTAAATTATCAATTTACACTCTAAATAGCTAGGTTTACTGAAATATCTAGATCTACGGATAAATTTCGCTACAAAACAACTAACTGAAAGCAGTATAATCAAATTTTAATCAATCACTGTTCACTAATATTCTGGATTTATGCAGAAGACATTCAGTTGTGGAATCAAACTAAGTAGAGTCATCATGAGAGACCTCGTTTATTTAGCGACTGATTCAGTGCGATGGCCCTATAATTAAATGCGTATTTTTAATGCCATGGAGAGGTTAACGAAGAATTCATTAATTTTATTTTTAAATTTATGCAACTACCATTAGCATATCCTTGCTATTCATACATTAACAAGCGAACTAGGATGATTAACCTCATGTGCACAATAAAAAATCAAGGAACCATCCAGCACTTAGCCATTGATTCCACAGTACTCAAAGTCTACCGTTAAGAAGAATGATAAGTGAAAAAAGCATGACACTGATGAAAAATAGATAGTATACCGCAAGTTATATTTAGTTATCAACATCAATGCGCATGAAATCATTGCTGCTGAGTTAAGTTCATTAAATGTGACTAAGATGAAGTTTTACCTAATTTATTTAAATAAATTTTTTTGAAAAATAAATGAGACATGAGGCGACAGTGTTTACACACCAAACAATATTACGAAACCTTTCGTATTAAATAAACGGTTCCAATCATGCCACCATGGAGAGATGCAACTTGTTAGAAAAAAGATCATACACATAATTTAGAGTTTGGTTACCAGAAGTCCTACGGTTCCAATCAACATTAAAAAGAGAAGTATGGTTACCATAAATGTTCCTGTCAGATACGGTAATATTTTAAATCAAAAAGCTATTCGGAGGGACAGAGCGCCTAAGGGATCACAATGCTCAGGTTGGCGAACTCTATGCAATGATAAAATCGTTAAATAAGCTTACAGGACTAAGTATGTTTAAAACAAAAACGAGCGTCCAATAATAAATAATGTTGAATTTACTATCTGAACTCGAACTAGGGAACAAAACAAGTATATTCTTTAATATAAAAGTTATGCTATGAACGTGGCCGCGTTATTTTGATCCATAGCTTGTCATATGAATAATAATCCACTACATTTGCCTATGACGCCACAGTCACTGTACCGCTGCTAGAGTGTGTGCTTCATCACTTGTATACATGGCAATTGAGTGGTAATAGTCTCCGTTTACTAAATAAAAAATTTGACTTTATACCCGCGCAAAGGAGTGGATCATTTTTCAATCCTGAAATACTAAAAAAATGAACCAGGCTTTAGTTGATGTTGATGTTGATGTTGATACATCACTAAATTAATCTTATCAAAAAGGTACCAAAAAATATTTTTTTATGCTTACTATCATTAAATGATGCAGATAAAAATCACTGCCAGTGCTGTTACTAAAAAAGCAATCGCGTAGCACACAATCTTACCTGTGGTTCCAGTGTGAAATTTCAGGTCGTGTATACCATGGTGCAGCCGGTGCATCGCATGCCACATAGGCAAAGCTAATGTACTAATAGTGAACAACGCACCAATGAAACTCATTACAAAACCGATGGCACGCTCGTAGCTTAGTGCTTCCACATCTAGCATACCCAGTGGAGCCATAATGCCTAAAACCAGAATGGTTACAGGCGTGACCATTGCAAACCAAGTACCACCAGCGCCAAATAGACTCCACCATACTGGTTCGTCAGAACGTTTTGGATTCAAGTCAATCATGTTTGCTCTCCTTACATGTATGGTATTAAACCACAAGAAGAATGACAGTTGAGATCATCACAACTACTGCCCATTGAGCTAGCACCATGATTTTGTTGTTAAATTTTTGACCTTTGATACGGATTGGCATTACTTGCGGCATCATACTGAAAAAAGTCTGCGCATGGTATAAGCTGCCAAGCAATGCCACAATATCCATTGCAATCACCACTGGGTTCGCCATAAAATTCAACCAGCGTTGCCATGCGCTTTCACCCATTGCTAAGCTGCCTACACCAAAGGTGAGGAATGCGGTAAAAAAAATTAGAGGCAAGACAGTAGCTTCACGTATCATGTACATACAGTAGAAAGGATTGTCTTTCCACCAAGTACGTCTCATCTCACGAATGTAAGGTTTACGGTTAGACACTCTTATGCCTCCACTTTCTTTAATAAACTCGCAGATTGTAGCATCGCAATCACGAAGTCTTGGGACGACGCTACCTTACCCTGATTAACAGCAGCTGCTGGGTCAACGCTTTTAGGGCACACGGTAGAACAGTAACCCACAAAGGTACAACCCCATGCACCATTTTTACCATTAATCAATTTCATGCGTTCTTTAGTCCCGTTATCACGGCTGTCAAGGTTATAGCGATGCGCCAATGTTAAGGCAGCAGGACCAATAAACTCAGAATTTAGACCAAACTGAGGGCACGCAGCATAGCAAAGGCCGCAATTGATACAGTCGGCAAACTGTTTGTAACGTGCCATTTGTTTAGGTGTTTGCTTGTTTGGACCATCTGCCAGTTTACGATCGTTACCAATGATGTATGGTTTGATCGCTTCAAGACGTTCTATAAATGACGTCATATCAACGATCAAATCTTTCTCTATTGGAAAATTCGCCAGTGGTTCAAGGGTGACGCCATCTGGGCAATTACGCAGAAAAACTTTACATGCCAGCTTAGGCATGTTATTAATCATAAGACCACAAGAGCCACAAATCGCCATTCGGCAAGACCAGCGGTAAGACAAATCTTTGTGGAGGTTATCTTTAATGTAACCCAGCGCATCTAGTACAGACATTGTGTCATCAAATGGCACGTCGAAAATTTGATGATGTGGTTCTTCATCCTTCGATGGATCGTAGCGAAGAACGCTTATTTTTTTGATGTAATTAGCTGACATTATACCCGTTCCTTATCAGCTTTCTCAGCCTGCTTTGCAGCAGTTTCAGCTTCTTCTGCCGCAGCTCCATATAGACGAACTTTGGGTTGAGATTTCGTTATTTTCACGTCGCTATATTTAATAATTGGTGCTGCATCTTGGTTATAGAATGCAAGTGAGTGCTGAAGAAAATTCACATCATCACGTTCCGTATAAGCTTCGTCTAAACGTTGATGAGCACCACGAGACTCTCGACGTTGCAAAGCAGAGTGTACCATTGATTCTGCTACTTCTAGGCCATAACCCACTTCAATGGCATAAAGAAGATCAGTGTTGAACACCTTACCTTTATCTTTAATACTAATGCGTTTATAGCGGGCTTTCAGTTCAGTCAGTTTATTTATGGTTTTTTGAATCCAATCTTCACGGCGATAAATACCACAGCCTGCCTCCATACAATGACCCATTTCTGTACGGATATTAGCCCAGTTTTCTTCGCCTTCTTGATTCATTAGTATATGAATACGAGCTTCAACCTCTTGCACCTGACGTGCAATCTCATTGTCATTCCAACCTGCGAATCTACGTGTCCATTTTACAGCACCTTCACCTGCAACACGACCAAATACAACAAGCTCGGCCAGTGAGTTAGACCCTAAACGGTTTGCACCATGAAGGCCAATAGATGAGCATTCACCCACAGCTAACAAACCTTTGATTGAAGTTTCACATTGCCCATTGGTCTCAATACCACCCATGGTATAGTGTGCAGTTGGACGAATTGGAATTAGTTCTTTAGCAGGATCAACATTGACGTATGCTTTTGCTAATTCACAGATGAAAGGAAGACGTTCATTAAGATTTTTTTCTCCAAGATGACGAAGGTCAAGCATTACCACATCACCTCGCAAGTGTTTTATAGTGTTACCTTTTTTCTGCTCATGCCAGAATGCTTGTGAAACTTTGTCACGCGGACCCAGCTCCATGTATTTATTTTTAGGCTGACCTACTGGTGTTTCAGGACCCATGCCATAGTCTTGCAGGTAACGGTAACCGTGTTTATTCACGATAATTCCACCTTCACCTCGACAACCTTCGGTCATCAAAATACCTGTGCCAGGTAAGCCTGTTGGGTGATACTGCACAAATTCCATATCACGCAGTGCGACACCATGACGATAAGCCATCGCCATACCATCGCCAGTTACAATACCACCGTTAGTGTTACAGTTATAAACACGACCTGCCCCGCCGGTTGCTAAAATGATCGCTTTTGCTTTAATATAAATTAGATCACCTTCAGCCATATGGATCGTAACCAGACCTTGTATTTTATTATCAACAACCAATAAATCGACCACGAAATATTCATCTAGCCGATTTATTTGTGTATATTTAATTGATGTTTGGAACAGAGTGTGCAACATGTGAAAGCCTGTTTTATCTGCAGCAAACCACGTGCGTTCTACTTTCATACCACCAAAACGACGAATGTTAACACTCCCGTTTCCTTTGCGGCTCCATGGACAACCCCACTGTTCCAATTGGATCATTTCGCGAGTGGCATTTTCAACAAAATATTCAACAACATCCTGTTCACAAAGCCAATCACCACCACCAACGGTATCATTAAAATGGTTGTCAAGGCTATCTGCATCTTTGATGACAGCGGCAGAACCACCCTCTGCGGCCACGGTGTGGGAACGCATTGGGTAAACCTTAGAAATTAGTGAAATTTTTAAATTTGGATCTGCTTCGGCAGCAGCAATGGCAGCACGCAAGCCTGAACCACCGGCGCCAATTATAGCGATATCTGTGGTCATAGTTTTCACAGCTATCCTCCAGAAGATTATTAAAAATAAAATAATGCAAAACGCGATTTTTTTCCTAATTTAAGTACAAATAGCAAATTTCAACATGATCTACTATTAGACGAATGCTTTCATTTTCGGCATGCCTAACTTTGCTTAGTTATTTAACACTTTTGTCATGGCATAGCTTTCGCCAATCTCACATTATAATTTTTTAGGATCAATGTCCCTCTGAACGATTTTTTACTCGGAACATTGCCGTCTCTGATAGGGAACGTTTACGGTAATCATACCTCATTTTTCAATGTCTATTTAAGCCCTATAATTTCTAATAACTGATAATGAAATTACCCGTATTCTTTCGTTTTGAAAAAATGATTCCTTTTCTTCGTGAAATAAATGGAACCGTCCGTTTAATACAAACGGTTTCCTAACACTATTTAGGTCGCAATCATCACCGCCTAATATTGCATTGATTCTTCGGCAGGTCTGTTTGAATACATTAAGCAGCACTTCGCCATCAAGCCATGCTTTTTTATTTGCTATTCACCTTCACCATGGTTCTATTTCATAATTTGAATTCAAATAGTAAATCTCCGCATGATTCACCCTTAAATAATCGCTTTAGTTTTAGGCATACTTAGCTTTATTAATTTATTTAACGCTTTTATCATGGCATAGGTTTCACTAATCTGAATTGTGTAATTCCTTAGGATCAATGTTTTTTTCAGTAATGTTTAACACGAATCATTGCTGTCTTTGCTAAAAAATATTTATTTTAAATTTTTTTATTTTTTAAATAAGGGAGCTAAACTTTCAATCAACATTTTAAACAGTTAACGAAAAGCAGTATAATTAAGCTTTAATCCATCGTGGCTCATTCACATTCTGAATTGAGGAAAAGTCATTCAGCTATAAAATAAAACTAAACAAAATAATCATAAAAATTTCGTTTATTGGGCGATTTAGTCATTACTACGGTTCTCATGGCTAAATGCATGTTTTCGATACCATTAAAAGGTATGCAAGGATTAATTCATTAAGTTTTCAAACTTGTTAAACTGCCATTATCATGCCCTCACTATTCATGCATGAGCAAGCGAATCAAAATTATTAACGTCATGTTCAAAGCGAAGAATAAAGCAACCATCCCACACTTAGCTATTGATTCTACGGAACTCAAAGTCTTACGGTGACAGTACATGGAAAGTAAAAAACATGGCACTGATAAGAAGCTGCGGGTCTGACGCAAATTAAATTTAGCGGTAAATATAAGTACGTCTGCAATCATTGCTACTGAGTTAAGGACATCAAATATAACTGACGATGAAGTGCTATCTAACTGGCTCAAATAAAGCCATCTAAGAGTAAATAAAATATCACACAATGGTGCTTACGATTCCAGCCAATGTTACGAAACCCGTCGTATTAAACCAACGACTCCAATCAGCATTGAAAACAAGGCATAGTTACTATAGACATTCCATAGCAAAGATAGCAAGAGTTTAGAATTAAAAAACTACTTGAAGGAACATTGAGCCTAAAGAAACACACAGATCAAACTAGCGAAACCTATGCTATAATGAAAACGTTAAATAAGCTAATAGTACTAAGCATGCCTCACGCAACAATCATTGTCTAATAGCGCATTATGTAAAAATTTACTATCTGAACTAAAGTTAAAAAAATAAAACCTTTCACAGTCATCAATTATTGTCTTACTCTACTCAATTCAGTTCGCATTTCATCAACCACCGCTTTATAATCTGAGTGACTGAAAATGGCAGAACCTACAACGAACATATCTGCACCATTTTCTGCAATTTCACGAATATTATTGACTTTCACTCCGCCATCAATCTCTAAGCGAATATCGTGACCAGACTCGTCAATACGACGACGTACTTTTTGTAATTTATTTAAAGTTTCAGGCATAAATAACTGACCGCTGAAGCCAGGATTAACAGACATCAACAGAATAATATTTACTTTATCCATAATGTAATCAAGGTGATATAACGGTGTGGCCAGGTTAAATACGACACCCGCTTTGCAACCATTTTTTTTAATTAATTGCAGAGTATAATCAACATTATTGCTTGCTTCCACGTGGAAAGTGATAATGCTGGCACCCGCATTAGCAAAATCCGGGATAATGCGATCTACAGGTTTCACCATTAAATGCACGTCAATTGGCGCAATGATACCGTAATCACGAAGTGCTTTACAAATAGGAGCGCCAAACGTAAGATTAGGTACATAATGGTTATCCATGACATCAAAGTGAATGACATCGGCACCTGCAGCCAATACTCTTTCAACGTCTTCACCTAAACGTGCAAAATCCGCCGATAGGATCGAAGGGGCAATGAGAAAATTTTTCATTTTATAGCCTTACTTATACTACTTACAGTAAACATCTAGATAAACAAAATAGATTACTATTATAATGGGTATATGCAACCCATTTATTGCACTAGTTATGGCTCAAAATAGCACCATTATACTCGATTGAATTTCGTTTATTTTATCAGGTTCTCTAGTTGACCACACTAACGTTACTTCCTAACTCAAGTTGAGATGGCAAATTTAAACATACTTCACTATTAAAGAATTGCTTGTATTTTAAGCATACTTAACTTGGTTAGCTTATTTAACGCCTATATCATGGCGAGGTTTCGCTAATCTAAGCATTGTGATTCCTGAAGCTAAATGTTCCTCTGAAAAATTTTAACTCGAGGTATTTGCGTCTATAATAGAACACATTTATGGTAGCTATATCTCGTTTTATAATGTTTATTTAAACTGTATAACTGCTGGTAACTAACCACTAAATGACACGGATGATATTGTTCCCAACAAATTGCCTCTTTTCTTGGTAGAATGAGAGGAGCCGCTCGTTTAATACGAACGATTTCGTAACATTATCTGGTGCCGTAAGCACCATTAGTTAATACTTCATTGATTCTGCGGCGGGTCTGTTTGAGCAAGTGAAGTAGCACTTCACCGGTCATCACATATGATGCACTTACTCAGCAACGATAATTTCATGCGTATTTATCTTTATCGCTAAATGTAACTTGCGCCAGACTCACTGTTTTCCATCAGTGTCATGCTTGTTTGCTTCCCATTCGTCTTCACCGTAAGCGTTGAGCCCAGTAAAATCAATGGTTAAGTGCTGAATGGTCCCTTTATTCTTCGTTTTGAACGATAATGCCGTTTTGGCTTGCTTGCTAACGCATGAGTAGTGAGGGCATGACAACGACCAGTGAACAAGTTTGAAAACAGAGTTAATGAATCCTTACTGACCTTTCAATGACATTGAAAATAAGCATTTAACCATGAGGGTCGTCGTAATGGCTAAACTACTAAATAAACGAGGTTTCCCCATGATTACTTTGTTTAGCTTGATTCCATAGCCGAATAGCTTCTTCATGAATCAGAATGTTAGCAAGCCACGATTGATTAAAGTTTAATTATATTGTTTCCAGTTAACTGTTTTGTAGTAAAGCTTCTTCATAAACCTGAATATTTCAGTTAGTTTAGCTGCTTGGAGTGTTGATTGAAAATCAAGTGCTCTTATTTAAAAAATAAAACTAAATATTTAATGATTTTTAGCAAAAACAGCAAAAATTAAAAATTTATTGGGGGGGACACTAAGCATAAAGCATCACATGGGTCATGTTAACAAAACCTAAGCCATGATAAAAGCGTTAAATAAATTAATAGAATTAAGTATGCCTAATACGTAATCGATTATTTAATAATGAATAATGTAGAGGTTTGTTCTTTAAACTCAAATTAAAAAACAAAGCCTATAAAATAATCAACTGGGCGTAGTATAATCAAACTTTAATCAATCGAGACTCACTGACATTCTAGATTAATGAAGAAACTTATTCAGCTATGATGTAAAATTAAGCAAGGTCATCGTGGAAGACCTCATTTATTTAGTGGCTTAACCATTATAATAGAGCTAGACGTCTGCGATGAAGATCAACAGAAAATAAAAAAGCATGACACTGATGCGAAACGTTGAGTCTAATGCAAATTACAATGCACAGTAGATATTAATACACATGAAATAATTATTACTCAGTTTAGTTCATCAAACGTGATTAATGAAAAAATGTAGCTTCACTTATTTAAACATAATTATTGTAAAATAAATGAGATACTGGCGTGGTGCTTACGGTATAATACTGTATTATAAAGTCATTCATATTAAACGAGCGGTTCCATTCCTCCCACCAAGGAAAAGGCGCAGCTTTTTTAAGCTTGAAATCATCCACGCAATCTAACAATCCGCTGCTAGAAGTTATACAGCTCCAATGTATATTAAACAGAAAAAGTATGCTTACCATAAACGTTTCCTATCAAAAGCAGCAATATTACGAGTAAAGAAACAATTAGGAAGAACATTGAGCCTCAGGGATTACAATGCCCAGATCGAAAAAATTTTTGTAATGCCACAAACATTACATAAGTTCATAGGAATAGGTATGCTTAGAGTGCAAGCGAATACCTAATCATTCATCATGTTGAGGTTTGCTTGCACTTGAATGAAAAACAAAGCTTAATAACTAGAGAGATAATGAAGGTGAAAAGTGTGCTGATATTTGATTCTGGTGTAGGAGGGCTTTCTGTTTATAAAGAGATAATACAGTTAATACCTGGTCAGCACGTGATTTATGCATTCGACAATGCTGCCTTTCCTTATGGTGAACTTGAATACGACGTATTGATTTCTAGAGTTTGCGGTATGGTTTTAGCTGTCTGTTCTACGCATGATGTGGCGCTGGTGGTTGTCGCCTGTAACACTGCCAGTACGCTTGTGCTCCCATATCTGCGTGAAAAACTATCCATTCCTATTGTTGGTGTCGTGCCAGCCATAAAACCTGCGGCAGCATTAAGTCAAATGAAAAAAATTGGTCTTTTAGCTACACCAGCAACAGTGCAACGTCCTTACACTTACCAACTTGTAAAAAAATTTATGCGAGACTGTGATATTAATATGATCGGTTCAACAGAATTAGTATTAATGAGTGAGTCTAAGCTATGCGGTAAACCTGTAGATAAACGTAAATTGCAAAATATTCTTGCACCATTTATTAATCAGGTGGATTATATTGTCTTAGGTTGTACACATTTTCCATTGCTTAAAAGTGAAATACAAGAAATTGTAGGGGATAGTTGCACAATCATTGACTCTGGCAAAGCAGTTGCCTGCAGAGTTGCAGAGCTATTAATAGAGGAAAGCCCGCGGGCCTTCCTCTATAAACATAGAGTCTTTAGTAGTGCTTTAGTAAACAAAGATAGTGCCTTAAATCAAGAATTATCTCACATGGGTTTTTCGTCTATTGAGCGTGCTCCTCCTTTTTAGGATAATTCGCCTCTCTTACTTTCAATGTCCTTTCTCCATACTCTTTATTGTTGAGTTGTCCAATAGCTACTGACACATCGGCTTCTGCCATAACAACAAAACCAAAACCTCGGCGCTTCCCCGTTCTTTTGTCTTTCATGAGACGAACAGTAAATACCTCACCGTATTTTGCAAAAAGTTCTTTGATATCGTTTTCATTTGCACGGTAAGGCAAATTACCAACGTAAATAGTTTTGCTATTAAGTGATGAAGCCTTTGAGATTGTATCTGAAGATTTAATTGGCATAAGGGAAAGGACAATACCTACAGTAATTGCTCCCAATACAAATGCTAGTCCTGTGCTAGTTATTAGCTGCGAGAAGTTAAGTAGTAATGCGCCTAATACAGCGATAATCGCTGAAATAAATAAACTGATAGATGTTTTCATAATCGTCAAATTTAAAGCCTGTTATATTCAATTAACTTGAAGATGCAGAATAGAGCACTTGAAACATGTAATTTACTAGAGATATCCAAGAGCCTACAATCTTTGGATAAATCACAGTAAAAAATTTTTCAATAACTGCTTTAAAATAGCATGTATTTTTGAAGTAAACGTTATTTCTTGGCTGTTCCTGTGCCACCTCCCGTAGCCGCTCTATCGAGTTAAGATTTGGACTGTAAAAAGGAGAGTAGTGAAGTTGAATATTGAGAATAAATACCACATCTTTACCGAGGTTACTTAGAAGATATCCCGTTCCATCGAGAGTCATATGAGGTTAATGAATAATTTTTTCAGCTTGAAACAAATAGACAATGTTTATGCTATTCATTATCTCATATTCACTAAACACATTGTTCGCAATATCAAGAATTTTGCAGGTATCAATAAAATCAAGTCAACTACGTCTACCTTTTATTCTGAAGACTTTATTTTGTTCCTTACGTATCCATCCATGCATTATTTTTGTCGCTTACATTGGATGGACCGCATCAATAAATAGATGTATCCTTAGTATACACGGCTTAGAATGTATCATAAAACCGAATAAAATTCTTATGTTTGTTAACTTTAAATTATTTTAACATATCTTTCAAATTTTTATAACTCAACGCATTATAGTAAATTCACTTGTTTATTCTAACTACCATGTATTTTGCTTTAAACTACGCATTAACATAGGCAATAATTTGATGACTACGGCGATGAGTGAACTCACAAAAGTACACGATAATAGTCATGGTTTCAACTGTACAGGTGTGGTTATTGGTCACCGCTTTTAGGTTTTACTCCCTCAGATTATTCATCATCTTTCAAAAACATAAAACCATTATTTCATGGGCATGTACTTGTCTATATGAGTATTATAATACTGAATTTTAAGTTTTTATTTTTGGTTCCAAACTAGATAACCTTCCATAATTTATAACATAATGCTATATTATTAAGCAATCCAGCCCATTTAATTATTATGCCAGTTGATGAATATGATGGCTATCTAATATTGTAACTTATTATGTTTTTAAAGCTTAGGGACTTGATTTTTTAATGCTAGTTCAGATAGCAAGTTCTTACAGAATGAATTATTAGACCATTACTTTCATTTTAGACATTCTAAGCTTTGTCAAATTATTTAACACTTTTATCATGGCTAAGTTTCGCTAATCTGAGTATTGTGATCCCTTAAATTTGATATCCTTCAGAGAGGTTTTTTGACTCGAACCATTGACGTCTCTGATAGGGAACCTTTATGTAACATACCTCATTTTTTCAATGCATATTTGAACTGTATAACTGCTGGTCATTAATCGCTAAATTACACGGATGACCTCGTTCCTCAAAAATTACTCCTTTATTTAGCAGGATCAATGAAACCGCTCGTTTAACCCGAACGATTTCGTAGCATTGTCTGGTATCGTAAGCCCCATCGGTTGATATTTCATTGATTCTTTGACAAGTCTATTTTAGCAAATCAGATAGCACTTGCACCGTTAATTATATTTGATGCATTTAACTCAGCAGCAATGATTTCATATATATTTATACCTACCGTTAAATATAACTTGCGCCAGACACACCGTTTTCCATCAGTACTATCTTTTTGTTACTCAGGATCCTTCTTCACCGTAAATTTTGAGCCCCGAAGAATTAATGGTAAGTACTGGATGCTTCCTTTATTCTTCGTCTTGAACGTGACGTTAACGGTTTTGGCTCGCTAACTTATTCACTAATGATGAAGGCATCATAATAGCAATTGAACAAATTTAGCAACAAAATTAATGAATTTTTCCTAATCTCTCAATGTCATTGAAAATACGCGTTCAGCCATGAATAACTCAATCGTTAATTAAGCAAGGCCTTTCATGATTACCCTGCTTAATTTGATTACGTAGCTGGATAGCTTCTTCATTAACCCAGAATATGAGTAAGCCAGGATTAATTAAAATTTGATTATACTGCTTTCAGTTAGTTATTTTGTAACGAAGCTTATTCATAAACCTAAACATTTAAGTGAACCTAACCGTTTAAAACATAGATGTATAATTGAGTGCACTGATTTAAAAAATAAAACCAATATTACACTCAGTTTCATCTCATTCTTACATGGGTCATTAAACAATGATAGTATGCTTTAATGATAATCGACTTATTTAACACATGAGTTTATTTATTCGCTAAACCCCAATAAAATAGAGCGGAAAAAATCGCGCACCCCGTCATCGCGCCTGTCATTGGCCATGCAGAATACACAGGGATAGCTGTAACTATGCCACCAACTATAGTACCAATACCAAATCTCATCGTACCAGCAAGCGATGCAGCTGTACCCGATAATGCTGGATAAGCACTTAGAACACATGCCATGGCATTACTGCCTACAATGGAAATCGTACCAATGAATAGAATGCCTGGAATAACAGTGCCCCATAATCCAAGATTTAAAAACTGAGCAATCATTAATGTAACACCCGCAAACAGCTGGATCATTAAACCAATTCTTAACATGTTTTCGCAACCCACTTTACGAACTAGCTTGCCATTGATGGTGGTCATAATAATCAAACAAACAACGTGCAAGCTAAAGAGATAACCAAAGTTTTCAGTACTTACACCGTAATACTCAATATAAACAAACGACCCCGCAGTTAGAAACGAAAACATACCTGCAAACGAAAATCCAGACGCGCAAATATAACCTACCGCAGAGCGAGAGCAGATAATTTTTGCATAATTTCGTAATATTGAGCTAATACGCAGTGGTGCACGACGCTCCATTGAAAGCGTTTCAGGGATCAGGGCAACAATTAGCACAAACATAAGCACTGCAAATCCTGCCAGTACCCAAAAAATTGAACGCCAGCCAAACCATACCGCAAGATAACCACCAATCATTGGCGCGACCAATGGTGAAACTGTCATTACTAAGGTAATAAATGACATGGTCCGCGCAAATTCTTCACGGTCAAACATATCGCGCACCAAAGCTTGAATCACGACAGCTGCTGCAGCACCACAGAAACCTTGAGCCGCACGGATGTAAGTCAATGTCTCAATATCATTAGCCTGCGCACTTAGAATCGCACCAATAAAAAATAAAGATACACCAACGATTAATACCGGTCGACGACCATAACTATCAGAAATAGGACCGTGAATCAACTGCCCGAAGGCAAAACCTGTGATGTAAGCAACAAGCGTTCGTTGCACCTGTCCAGGTGTTGCCATCAAGTCCTTTGCAATTTCAGGCATTGCTGGGAGATACATATCAATAGCAAGAGGTGTTAACGCTGCAATTGCGCCAAGTACAAAGATTAAGAGAAATGTCAACTGTTGTGCGGGTTGATAAATAGCATTCGTATTCATGTACTCCTTGAGGAGGTAAAAGTAATAAAAGCAAACGTGCAAAATCAGATTGCTAATTAGCTTTAGAGCTCTATCACTCCAATAATAGCATTGAAATTATTGCTCTTGAGGGAATAATGATTTTTTCATTATACTCAATTAACGTGAAAATACAGGTTTGAGCGTCTGAAAATGATCATTAATTAGAAACGTTTATGATCCTACAATTTATGAAAAATTACAGCGAAAAACGCCTCGTTTATATCTTGGCATTTTCATTTATTTTTGAAGTCAGCATTCTGTCTTAATTTTTCATTCATTGCTTTCCAAAGCTGTCGGTGAAATTAAGACTAGCTTATGGATTCATTGGCTGGTGTTTATTAGTGATCAATGACGTTCAAAAGCACGGGATGGAGCATGATGGACACTGACGATCTCGTTGTAAGCTGTGCTGTTGAATCTTGCAGAGGCTTTTTTCTCTCATTCGAGTTCAGATAGCGAATTTCAACATAATGAACCATTGGATGAGCGCTTTCATTTGAAGCATGCCTAACCCTGTTAGCTTATTTAACGTTTTTATTATGGTGCAAATTTCACTAATCTAAGCACTGTAAGCCCTCAGGTGCAATGTCCTTCCTAGGTTTTTTTTGACTCTAACCATCTCTGTCTCTTCTAGGTAACATTTATGGTAATCGGCTTTATTGCCTAAATTAGAGAATTACATTTTTACTCAATATTCTAAACAGCTGAGCTCACTTAAACATTCATATTTATAAACAAGCTTAGCGACAAAATAACTCACTGGAAGCAGTATAATTAAGTTTTAATGAACCATGGCTCACTAATATTCTGGGTTAATGAAGAAGATATTTGGTTATGAAATCAAACTAAGCAGGAGAATCATAGTAGACCTCGTTTATTGAGCGACTTACCCATTAAAACGGTGTTCATGGTTAAATACGTATTTTTAATGTCATTGAGGGTTCTGTAAGGATTCATCAATTCTATTTTTAAACTTGCTCAACTGACATTATCATACCTCATTATTCATGTATTAGCCATACCAGTCCAAACGGTTAACGTAGCGTTTAAAACTCAGACTACAAAAATCATCCGCACTTAGTCATTGATTTTTAAAGACCAAAATTTATGTGAAGGCGGATAAACAGTAAAAAAGCGTGGCATTGGCGGTAAACGTTGAGTCTGACCCAAGTTACATGTAGCGATGGTTTTGTTAAAATATTCAGATTGTGACTTTGACATTGAATACATTTTTTATACGCAGTGAAGGTTCATGCGAGAAGTATTATGTAAAGCTGCACTCTTTGATTGAACCCTTACAGTCTAGTGGTGCCACTTAACAACAGTAGCATTTTTATAATGGCGGGTGATCAAATAATGTTTACTCATGTATTAGCATGTTGAAAATATGAATCAATAAATTTAAAATTTGTTTTAATAAATAATATGTCTATTTGCCCTACAGGTACCCACGTGCACTATTGCACTATTGCACTATTGCACTATTGCACTATGACTATATTTTATATGGTCAATAGCAAACATTACAAAATAGCTGTTTTGCATAACAACCTATATTACACGCACTACATGATAATCGAAGTCGAGTAACTCCCCATTTAAATCACTCCCACTAATCCCCAATATACCAAAATCAAGACAAAACTGTGAGATAAAGTTAGGAATAGCTTCCTCCATCGTACCTCCATCGTACCTCCATCGTACCTCCATCACGATTACGAATTTCATCCCCGGTCATGATGATAAAAAATTTTTCCCCGCTATCAAAATGCTTGCTGCATTAAGGCTGTTAGTTACGGTACGAGGATTTTGATGGTGAAGCAACGCATAGGCCAATTTATTTTTGGCTTCTTGTTGCATCACTTTGTGTGTGTTATACGCTACATTAACGGAACCAAAAGAGATGGTTGCACCGCCATACTGACGGCAAGTTTCATGCTCTTCCGCCAGCTTGTTTAAATTACGACGAATAGTTGGAGGGCTCACATCAAAGTGTACGACCAAATCATCCGTATTAACGCAAGCCTTAGTCACGAACTAATCGAGCATTTCCTGATATCGGTGGATTTGTTTCAAGGCATTCTATACGTTGAACAAATAATATCCCATAAATTAAAACATTTAAAATTATATGCCTAACACCTGAAAGTCAATCCAACAAATGTCAGAGATAAACTTATATCTCACTTATCTGTATTATTTGGTATATACGTTTTCATTTACGCCATGTTATCACTGACGTCAAGATACTCGTAATAATTTGACATCAAATACACTAATAACACAGCCTGATATCAAACCAAGCAAATGCGCCATATTGGCAATCACTATGCCGAAAGGTTCACAGAAACCAACCGCCAGCCACAGCAACATGAAGCCAATGAAGCCAATGAAGCCAATGAAGCCAATGAAGCCAATGAAGCCAGCTTCAATGAATAATGTTTTCAATGATGCAAACTGACCCATCATCCATACATAGCAGAGTAAAGCATAAATTACACCTGACATACCTCCAAATACGGGGCCATCAAATACACACTGTCATACTCCAAAAAACAAGGAGGTAAACAAAAATAATTGGAGTAATTTCGGGCTGCCACTATGTTGTTCTATACGACCACCAGGCACCCATCACCACAGTGGATTAAATACAATATGTATGACATTAAAATACAATAAGACATGAAAAAATAAGCGATATAATTGCCATTGCTGATTTTTTGAGACCGGAAAATGCAGTAGCGAGAATACATCATCACTAAACCCAAGTACCAGCAGCAGATAAATAGCGACACACACGACCATTACCAATATCGTTACAAAGCCGGAGCTATTTCGCAGTATTTTAATGAAACTTTGGCGTGGGCAATATCAATGCGCAGTACGACTTTCAGCCATAACTCAAAACGCAAATTGGCACTTCGGCACAGTGGAATCTCGTAAAAAGTCTATAGTTGCTCCTCAACCTTAATTTGATGCTGTGCATAACGAAGCCGCAATCCAAACGTATCTTCTCCCTCTGGCATCATTAAAATTTCAATATCATAGGATGACATATAATCAATGAATGCCTGTCCAGCGCGAGGATGAAAAAGTATAATCAACCGGATCATATTATTTCTTTTATATTGGAACCGTATGAATTAAATAACTGACAAATACACAACTATACATCTATGTTAGTGGTTCCTGCTTCCACAGGAAGTCCTTGTCTATGCCAAGCTTCAAAACCACCATCTACGCTATAAACCGTTTCAACACCTTGATTATGAAGGTACTGTGCAATGCCCTGGCTGCTGACACCTTTAGAACAAATAACCAAGATAGACTTCTCATAATCTATATTTTGCATCAGTTGCACAATAGAATCAGTAATATGGTGAAACGCACCTTGTGGATGCATTAACCGAAAAGACTGTGAATCCCTAATATCAACTATTATCGCCGACTGATCTTTCTTGTTCAGTAACTGCCATGCGTCTGATACAGAAATATGCGCAAATTGTTCCATGGGTTATTTCACTCTAACTAATCATTATTTTCATTTTTATACTTCAAATGATGTCCATATATCACTGTTATAATAATATTATATTCAGCTTTGCACGCAGCCATGGCATAAAATAAATAAAGTTTTTATACATTTTTCATTTTCCTGTGCATAAAACTATGAATTACGGTTATAAAGTAAAATTTTATGTTTAGAGCAACAAGATATAGTGTTGATAGTAACAAATCTATGCATAACTATTATAATAGCTGAGATAGCATGAATTTCATAAGTATAAAAAATCGGTTAATTGACACATCTTTAATAGTTTGACAACTAATTATTAGGTCTCTTCATAAGCTTTGTATCCTAACTCGAACTCAGATAGCAAACCTCAACATGATTCACTATTAGATAATCACTTTCATTTTAGACCTACCTAACCCTCCATCTTATTTAACACTTTTAACGTTACATATAAATTTCGTTACTCTGAGCATTGTGCTCTCTTCGGCCCAATGTTCCTTCGAGAAATATTTTAACTCGAAATATTGCCATCTTTACTAGAAAAAATTTTTGATAATCATACCTCATTTTACAGTGCTTATTTGAGCCTATAACTTCTGGTCATTGACCGCTAAATTAAGCGGATCATTTCGCTCCCGAAAAGTTGTTTCTTTTCTTGATTGGATGAGTGGAACCGCTCGTATAATCCTAACGTTTCGGAATATTGTCTGGTATCATAAGCACCATTAGCTAATATTTTATTGATTTTTTGGTGAATCTATTTGAACAAGTTAGGGAGCACTGCACCGTCAGTCAAATTTGACGCACGTAACTCAGCAGCAATGATTGCATGCATATTTATATTTATATTTATATTTATTGCTAAATTTAACTTGCGTTGGACCCATTGTGTCCCATTAATACCATATTTTTTTACTTTACATTCTCCTTCACCGTAAATTTTTAGATCCGTAGAATAAATGGCTAAGTGCTGAATACTTACTTTATTCTTTGTCATGAACGTAATGTTAACCGTTTTGGCTTTCGTACTAATGCATAAATGGCGAGGACATGACAATGGCAATTGGATAAATTTAAAAACAGAATTGATTAATTCTTGCAGACCTCTCAATGACATTGAAAATACGCATTTAACCATGAGGGCTGTCGCAATGACTCAGCCTCTAAATAAATGAGGTCTCTCGTGATTACTCTGCTTAGTTTGATCCCGTAAATTAATGGCTTCTTCATCAACCCAAAATATTAGTAAGCCACGATTACTTAATATGCTGCTTTCAATGGGTTCTTTTGTCGCTAGACCCATCCATAGACTTAAATATTTCAGTGAATCTAACTGTTTAGAGCATAGTTTGATAATTTAGTTACTGATCTAGGAAACACAGCTCATTTATTATTCCACTCTTACCAATTCATTACATTCTTAATTGCACACATCTTTCGATCAATTGCATACCCAATTTGAAAACATATTCGGTTTTTACCAGTCTGAATGATATAGTTAATTTAACTTTAAGTACTATTAGTTCTGATGAAGATTATGTCAATAATAGGTTCCCATTTTTTCACCTTTTTTGCACTCACTATCCTCAGCATACTTCCTGCGCAGGCTGAGTTCACACTATTGAATTCACCATCGCTTATCACTAATCATATGCCAGCATTTATTCCTGTTGATCAAGCATTCCCGTTTAGTTTCATCCAACAAGGAAATAGGGTTTATTTAGACTGGCAAATTATGCCTGGGTACTACTTATATCAAAATAAGATAAACGTAATACCAAGTAACGGTGCAAAGATTAATATTCTGAATACACGCCATGGGCAACCTTATGAAGACAAGTTTTTTGGTAAAGTACAAATATATAAACAACCGCTCACTGTAACAGTACCGATTATTTCCGCAACACGTAATTCTACGTTCAAAGTTATCTACCAAGACTGCGCGGAGGTAGGTTTCTGTTATTCACCAAAAACTGTCACTATACTACTGAGTACCGCGAGCACGGATGCAGCTGATACTCCGAAAATATTTATACATCTTCAACCTCTGCCAACAATATCATGTCCTCTTCGGTGTCGAACAAAACAGTCTCAACAAATAATACAGAGGTACCAAACCAACCAACTAATATCAGCAGCCTTACTGACAACTGGTGGCAACCCCTGCTGCTTTTTAGCTTAGGTATTGGTCTGGCATTCACACCATGCGTCTTACCAATGTTCCCTATTCTCACCGGTCTTATACTAGGTGGTGGCAAAAAAACTTATCGTCATATATTCCGTCTTTCTATGTTCTATGTGCAAGGAATGGCGGTCACCTATACTTTGCTTGGATTGGTTGTTGCTTCCGTGGGAATGCAATTTCAAACGCTTTTTCAACATCCTTATGTACTGATTGGTTTGAGCAGTTTGTTTGTGCTGTTGGCGATGTCGATGTTTGGTGCATTTGACCTACAACTACCCACATTTATTCAAACTAAACTTAACCAAATAAGTAATAAACAAACGAGTGGAAGTAATGTTGGCGTATTTTACATGGGAGCAATTTCCGGCCTCATCGGCTCTCCGTGCATAACGGCACCTCTTTCAGGAATCTTGCTATACGTTGCACAAAGTGGTGATTTATTAACGGGAGCAGTTACCTTGTATTCTCTCGCATTAGGCATGGGTATTCCGCTGATTATCACCGCTATATTCGGCAATAGATTATTACCAAAAGCCGGTAATTGGATGAATATAATAAAAATTTTTTTCAGTTTTATTTTGCTTGTTGTTCCACTATTTCTACTCGAACGTTTACTACCAGAAAAATTCATCATTGGACTATGGGCAAGTTGGTTAATTGCAGCATTAGGTTGGCTTCATCACATCAGTCAAACACTCAGACCAGGGAAATGGGCCAGTATATTATCGATAATAACTATCTTAGGATTAAGCACTTGCATCGTATATATTTATACTACGCTATTTACGGTAACTAAAACAGAAGTACTCAGCAGCAGCTTCATTCGTGTTCAAAGTATTGATGATTTGAACCGCGAGTTAACAGTAGCAAAACACGCTCAAAAGCCAGTCATGCTAGATTTTTATGCTGATTGGTGTGTAGCATGCAAAAAATTCAAAAAAGACACCTTGCACGATGTAAAAGTGACCAATGCATTACAAAATTTCGTTTTATTACAAGCTGATGTCACAGTCAATAACCCACAAAATATTAAATTATTAATGTCACTAAATGTGCTTGGCCTACCAACGCTCAATTTTTGGGATGCAACAGCTCACCCCCTTCCGCAAGCACGACTAACAGGTTTTATTGAGGCATCTCCTTTCCTGCAACATCTTATTCAGAATGAACTTATTAAATAATCAGGCTGACTCGCGACCACATTTAATCTCCCGACATTATCATAAATAAAAATCAAGCTCTTACTACTTGTAGAAGCTTTGTTTTGTAGCACAAAAGTTACTTCTAGGCCTGCATATTTAAGTGAGCCTAGCTATTTAAAGTATTAATTACAATTCAGTTCCCTAATTTAAGACATAAAGCCGGCTACCATAAATGTTGCCTAACAGGGACAGTAAGGGTTCGAGTTAAAAAACTACTGGAAGAGGCATTGCCTAAGAGATCACACGGCTCAGATCAGTAAAACCTACGTCATGATAAAAGTATTAAATGAGTTGACAGTGTTAAGCATACTTAGCACAAAACCGCTTGACTAATAGCGAATCATGTTAGGACTTGCTATCTGAACTCAAATTAGGAAACACAGCCAGTAATATGTGTGAAACCGCTCATTTAATGCGAACGGCTTCGTGATACTGTCTTGTGTCGTAAATACATTCATCTTATATCTCATTGATTTTATAGAGGATATATTTGAATAACTTAGATAGTACTGCACCATTAACCACCTTTGATGAATTCAACTCAACAGCAATAACTTCATCCATATTTATATCTACCGCTAAATGTAACTTGCTCCAGACTGGCTGTTTCCCCTCAAAACTATGCTTTTTACTTACCATTCGCCATCACCGTAGACTTTGAGCCCCTGTAGCATCAATAAATAAGCATTTTGAGCACGATATTAATCAGTTTGACTCACTTGCTAATGTATAAATAGTCAGGGCATCACAATGCCAGTTGAACCAGTTTGCAGAAAGAATCAATTAATGAAGCCTTCCAGACTTCTCCATGGTGTGGAAAATGCGTATTTAACCATGAAAACCATCGTAATGGTTAAATCGTTCAATAAACGAGACTGTCCTGATTACCTCGTTTAGTTTTGTTCCATAACTGCATGGCTTCTTCATCAACTTCAAATGTTAGTGAGCCACGATTGAGTAAAATTTGATTATACTGCTTCCAGTTAGTTGTTTTGTAGCAAGGATTGCTCATGGAACTTAATATTTAAGTGCGCCTAGCCGTTTACAGCGGAAATTGATAATGCAGTTCTCTGATTTAGGAAACAAAACTTATTGGGGAAGAAGTCTACAATGCGCTTAATGCACAAACTGCGGCTGTAGGCCGTAATATGAATCTGTTGAGTCATGACGGTGTTAACCACTTTGTTATTTATCAATGGAAGTAGTGAAAAAATGTTGCAACCAGCTTAAAGTCTTCTCCATCGTCGTGCAAAGAGAAAAAATGAAAAAACACACAATGATGTGCTAGTCAAGTTGTCATTAAAAAATGAGTTTGATATCTTGGTAAAAAAAGAATGTGATAGTGAGTGCCTCAATAATACCCCTCGAAATCTGCAAACTCTCTGATTGCAAACCTACGCTGACGACATAATATTTTTTTTAAATTGTTTGAACGCATTCTTTTCCTTCGATTTGCCGCAGTAGTTGCTCCTCGATTACAATTTGTTTGTAATAATTTTTTTTTTGTAAACATACGATTCTCCAGAAGGAATGAGACGGAAAATATTACTGCATTTATCAATTCCTTTGATAATTAAGGTTATAATCTGCAAATGTAAATATGCTAGATTATATTTCCTAATTCTCGACCAGATAAGCAAGTTCCAACATAGTATAATATTAGACAATCGCTTACGTTTTAGGCATACATAACTCTGTTAGCTTATTTAGCACTTTTATCATGGCGTAAAATTCACCAATCTGAACATCGTAATCTCTTAAGCTCAATGTCCTCCGAGCAATTTTTGATTCGTAATATTTCTGTCTTAAATGTAGAATGGTTATGACAGCAATACCTTTTATTCAATGCTTATGTAGAGGGTATAACGTTTGATAGCTAGATTCTATGTATCATTTCATTTTCAAAAAATACGTTCTTTCTTTGTAGAAATAAGTACAATTGGTCGTTTAATACGGAGCTATTTCGTAACACTTTTATGCGTCGCAAGCGCCACTGCCTAATATCTCATTAATGCTTCGGCTAGCCTGCTTGAGCAAGCTATTCACCATCAGGCACATTTGATGAACTTAACTCAGCAACAATAGTTTCATGCGTATTTGTATTTACTGCGAAATTTGACGTTTATCGGCAGTGTCATGCTGTTTACTCTCCTTTCGTTTTCATCGTAGACTTTCAGCCCATATAATGAATAGTTAGGTGTTAAATTATGCCTTTAGTATTGGGTTTAAACACGATGTTAACCACTTGAACTCACTTGCTAATACATGAAGAATGAGAACATGACAACGACAGTTAAATGCGTTTGTAAACAACATTAATAAATCTTTGAAAACCTTTCAACAGCATTGAAAATACTTATTTAACCATGAAAATTCGTCGTAATGGCTAAGTAGCTAAATCAGTGAGGTCTACCACAATTATGCGACTTCATTGGATGTCATAGCTGAATAGCTTCTTAATCAGTCCAAGATGTCAGTGAGCCATGATTGATTAAAATTTTATATACTTTTTTCGATTAGATATTTTAGCGTTTAACTTGCTCATAGACTTAAATATTTCAGTATACCAGGCTGTTTAGCGCATAGGTTGATCATTTATTTCCCTGATTTAAAAAAATCAAACTGCTTAAAGGAATATTGAGTTTCAGGGGGTTACAATAGCTAAATTAGCGCAACTTACGCATAATAAAAACATTAACTAAATTGGCAGAGTTAAGTATGCCTCAAACGAAAGCGAACGTCTAATCGTTAATCATGTTAAGATTTGTGATCTAAACTCGAATTTGGAAACAAAGCCCTTCCAGTTAGTTATTTTATAGCGAAACTTATTCATGCACCTGAAAATTTAAGTTAGCCTAGCTGTTTAGAGTCTTGATTGAAAATTGATTTCCATACTTTAAAAAATAAAGCCAGTTATGATAAACATTCCCTAGCAGAGACAACCATGGTTCTAGTCAAAAAGCTATTTAGAGGGACATTGAGCCTAAGGAATCACACAACTCAAATTAACGGAAACCTACGCAATGATAAACGCGTTAAATAAACTGACAAGACTAGGTATGTCTAAAACGAAAGCAATTGTCTAATAGGGAATCATGTTAGGATTTGCATCTGAACTTGAATTAAGAAACAAAGCCCTTCCAATTAGTGGTTTTGTGGTAAAGCTTGTTCATAAATCTGAAAATTTAAGTAAACCTGGCTGTTTAGAACGTAGATTAGGAATTTAGTGCTCTAATGTAGGAAGTAAAATCATGTAAAGATACTACGCATGGTCAATGAATCTATTATGTATTTCCATTGACTGTAAATATCCATTCGTTTTTTTATGGGGTCATTTCAAGCAAGTGTTGAAGATCAACTTTTTTTACTTAATGTGTTGCGTATGAAACTCTCCACTAATAAGCTTATTCTTACGAAGTATACTGTATCATTAAAATCATCTACACACCACAACACAATTTTGCACATGGACAAATAATTGAAAAGTACATTAAATTTTTTTGCCACGACAATCCAATACGTAAGCAATAAACTTTTTCAGTCGAAGTTCCCACGCATATTAGAATCAGCACGCTTTTTTTACTGTCTACGAAAGATCATCGCTCATCTACTTCGCAGATACACGCCACTTCCTGTACAGCAAGAGGAAATGTGGTTACACAGGCTTTGTTTCCATAATTATTACCTACCTGAAGACAACGTATCCTTGAGGGCATTACACTCCCGCTCTTTACAGTACCAATACGCGCCTTTTGCAATCATTAATAATTGAGTCACCAATCGTTCAGAAAGCTCAGAGCGTGCACGCGTTTCCAAGTCAAGAACTTCTGCACCAGAACTAAAAACTAATGTGACACATGCTTCTGCTTGATTATAGGCTGCCTCATGGGTCAGTCCGTTCTTCACTTCAAAATACTCAGTGAGTTCGGCAACAAAGTTTTGAATTTCCCTCGCTACAGCTACACGGAATGCCGCTGATGTACCAGAACGTTCACGCAATAACAGTCTAAAAACGTTAGGATTACTTTCAATAAATTCCATGAAAGTTTCGACTGACGTTCTGACCACACTGCCTTCTGTCGCAATACGCTGACGTGCTTGACGCATCAATTGACGCAGCAACAAACCACCTTCATCTACCATGGTTAGACCTAGCTCATCCATGTCTTTAAAGTGACGATAAAAAGACGTCGGTGCAATGCCAGCGCCCCGAGACACTTCGCGGAGGCTTAAACTGGAAAAACTACGATCGGCGCTAAGTTGACTAAATGCAGTATCAATCAAGGTACGACGTGTTTTTTCTTTTTGCTGTGCTCTTATTCCCATCGCCAGTATTTACCTCATGAAATCTACCATAAATTAGCATGTATTCAATAAGTTGATTGTGGTTTAAAAGTGATACGCACGTTTAATGAATGTGCTAAAAATTTTATTATGCATTTCCGGTAGGTGTGAGTATCCGATTGTTTCGCTATTGAGCCATTTCAAGCGAATGTGAAGAATCACATTATCCCTATCAATACATTGAGTATAAAGCTTGCCAACAATGTGCTCTTTTATACTCAAATGATCAGATTTATAAAATATTCAAGCTAGAAGATTAGTCAGCATTGCTTATCACGGTAATATTGATGCGCACCATGCCTATTCCGAACTTTTGAACTGTACTTATTTGCCGAAAAGCGACACTGAACATTAATAATAGTCACTCCACAAAAATTAAATATATGGATCCTAATTATACCCGTTTTTTTCAAAGGATTCAGCGAATCATACTGTCCATTTTTATAATCCCTATTTCACATCACCCCAACAATACCTTATGATGTCTAGGTCAGTACTCTTTTAAAGTTATATACTCACTTACGCTGATTCATCTGAATTGCGCATAAAAAATAAAGGCGAGATGTCTATTTTTTGCTAATGATCAAACAAATAGAGCCTACCCTTTCACTTTAAAAACTGTGAGCTCAAATAAACGACTCTCACGGTCAGTTAAACGTGAATCACTACTACGGAATAGCTGACAAACATATTTTTATAATAAGTGATATAATTAACTACTCAAACCTTTCCACCGCAACTTATGGTCAAAAGATAATAGGGATATAAGCTATTATCAATAGGTAAAGTAACAAGCTAACTTATCGGTTATATTTTTACAAAAATTGATATCATTTTGGAAATAAGTTCCAACCGGTAAAGCCGAACAAGATTTATAGCTGTAAAAGTGCCATATAAAGTAAGAGTATAGCAATGGCAGTTAAGCAAGTTTAAAAGTAGAACTAATGAATTCTTGCAGACTTCTCAATGGCATTAAAAATACGCATTTAACCATGAAAGCCATCGTAATGGCTAAGTCGCCAAATAAATGAGGTCTCACATGATTATTCTGCTTAGTTTGATTCCATAGCTAAATGACTTTTTCATCAATCCAGAATGGTAGTGAATCACAATTGCTTCTAGCTTGATTATATTATTTCCAGTTAGTTGTTTTGCAACGAAGCATGTGCATAAGTCTAAATATTTGAGTGAACCTAACTGTTTAGAGCGTCAATTGATGATTTAGTTCCCTAATTTAAGAAACAAAGCCCATATGGCATGTAAAAAACACAATTTACGCTCGTAAATGCGCATGAAAAAATGGATGCTAAATACATCTTTTCAAGCGGTTAAACACTGGATATACCTACAGTAAACTGTATTAAAAAACAGGCCTAAGTATGAAGCCATTAACCACTAAATAGCAGCAAATTTTGGATTTAATTAAAGGAAAAATTAATGACTGTGGAATGCCACCAACTAGAGCTGGAATCGCCAAAGAGCTAGGGTTCCGTTCAACAAACGCGGCTGAAGAACATTTGAAAGCGCTTGCGGGCAAAGGAGCATTAAAACTCATAGCTGGCGCTTTTCGTGGTATTCATCTGTTGGTAAACCACGACGTAGTAAACAATAAAGAAGGCTTGCCGTTGATTGATTATGCTATTACTAGAGAACTACTATTAACACATGAACATGTAGAATATATACTATAAAATTGCCCCCGAGTTTGTTCAAGCCCAATGCTGATTTTTTGCTACGTTTAAATGGAATAAGCATGAAAGACATCGGTATAATAGATGACGATTTACTTGCAGTGCATAAAACCCAAGATGTATGTAATGGTCAAGTTGTTGTCGCACGGCTTGCAGATGATATAATGATTAAACGTCTTGAACGAAAAGATCTCCAAGTATGGCTACATTCGGAGAACGAACAGTTTACTCCGGTCGTTATAGATTTGACTCAACAGAACGTTACAATTGAAGGTATCATTGTGGATGTGGTTCGGCGCGTAGTAACTGAATGTAGTCCACCATTTTAACATTCCAATAAGTTTTCAAAAAATGTCTGTTAGTAGATTTCAGATAGTAAGTCCCAACATGGTTAACTATTAGACGAGAACTTCTATTTTAAGCGTACCTAACCCTGTCAGCTTACTTAATCCTTTTATCGTCGCGTAGGCTTCGTCAATTTAAGCATTCTAATCTCTTAGGCTCCATGTCCCTCCAAGTAGTTTTTGGGTTTAAGAAATAAAGCCGATTACCGTAAACGTTTCCTAGCAGAGACAGCAATGATTTGAATTAAAAAACTACTTGGAGGGACATGGAATCTAAAGGATCACAAGACTCAGGTTAGCAAAACTTATGCCATGATAAAAGCATTGTATAAGCTGATAAAACTAAGTATACTTAAAATGCAAGTGCTTGCCTGATCATTAACCATGTTGGCATTTGTTAGCTAAATTAAAATTAGGAAACGTAGTCAAATTACTTCATCATTCATGGACTTTCTCTTTGATTATGAGGTATGCCAAAAATAGGATACTTTTCCTGCTCAATTGAAACCCAATACAAAAGTTACGAATGAAGCAAGCGTATGCATCTCTTAGTTTCATGCTTAGAATTAAGTTTTGTTTCATAAAAATGTTTATTTTTATTCTTTTGCATTCTTTTCCTAAGTTTATTTATAAACGAACTTTTAGTTATTCTTTTTCTATTTATTGCTTCCATTGACTTACGGTAATACGGAGTAATTTTCAGGAGAGATCCGGTGACGATTAGCCTACTTCTATCCACGATTATCCTTATTCCATTTTATGCTGTTTTTTGCATCAAAAAAGTATCGTCTCTACATCTAACGCGAGGTGTAACGGACATACGTACCAAGGTCTACGATCTACATATGACCATCCTCTACATCTGCATAGTTACCGGTTTAATGGTATTTGGCGCAATATTTTAGTCCATTATTCATCACCGGAAGCCCAAAAATGCAATTGTAATAAATTTTCATAAAAGGACACTAGTGAAAATTATATGGACACTCATTCCTTTTTAATTTTGATTGGCATGGCTATTCCTACAACACGTGTGTGACTGGCAATGGAAGACGCATCCAAATCTGAAATTACACTTTAGGTCACTTACTCTCAGTTGGAATAACATTACCGTTCTTTTGACTATAATGTGGAATTCTTTTCAACGCTTTCGTCTTCGCTTCGCTGATAAATAGTGCACAAAAAACGCAATAATTATTTTTTGAAATTGACCGTTCCTTAGTTTTATCTATCGGTAAAAAGGTGCGTTTTTATTACATGGAAAGACGTTATTCGTTCTTGGTAGGTGCCTGATTTAGCTATGAAAAAAGGCGTAAATCCAAGCTTAATTAATGAAGCATGGGCCAAAATTAATCAACGAGTATCTGCCGTGGTCAATGTTGCAGAGCTTTGTGGAAAAGACTATGGCTTTATGTCAATGGTTGTAATAACCAAACCCGTTGAGGAATGTAATGCATGAATGACAGAAACGACAGCTATGCAAGCCGAGGCGAGAAAAGAAGAACAAAAATTATTGCCGATGAATATGGATGAGCTAATGACTCTAGATGAAAATGTATGCAACTCTTACTGTGTAGCCTGTCATCAAATAAATGGACGCGGTTTGCCTGGAATATTTTCTACGTTAGCAAAATCAGACATTGCAGTTAATCCTAACCGTATTATTGATCATCTTAGTATCATTATGAGCAGTAAAAATAGAACCACAATACAGGTCTTTGGGTATCAACTTAGCTGAAAAAATTGACTGCAGTCATCACGTATGAAAGGAATCCGCGGGGTAATAATACGGGTGATACCATTTAGGCTGCTCAAATAAACGCTATTCTCAATGGTTACGATCTTTAAGGAGAAACTTCAATGACAGATACGACGCCTTATCATGTTGGTTATGACTACCCCAATCATATACCACGAGGGATTATGCATTAGCTGTTAATCACCAACCATAAAGATATTAGCACTATGTGTTTGGTATTTAGTTTCACCATGTTCATGACTGGTGGTGTGACAGGACTAATCATTCGTGCTAAGTTTTTCAACCAGGTATGCAATTAGCGGAACTTAATTTTTTTGATTAGATGATAACGGTTAATGGTCTGATCATAGTCTTCGAAGCGAAATTACAGTATTCACTGGGCTAGCAAACTGGATGTTACCACTAATTATTAGAGCACCGAATATGGTATTGTCTCGCATGAATAACTGGAGCTTCTGGATCCTTCAGTTTGCATTCTTCATATTGTTAATATCTCTGTTCATGGAAGGTAGTGGTCCTAACTTTGGGTGGACTTTCTACGTGCTGTTTTCTACTACTTACTCACCTGATAGCATGGCTTTATTTATTTTTGCCATACACATTATGAGAATAAACTCTATTAAGGGAGCGATTAACTTGATCGTTACCATCATGAATCTACGCTCTCCTAGCATAATGTACATGAAAATAGCATTATTTGTCAGGACATCGTTTATCATATTATAATCAGTTTACTTACTATTACTAGACAGTGCGCCAAAACGCTTATTAAAGCGTTCAACACGACCACGAGTGTCAACTATACGTTGCTTACCAGTGTAAAACGGGTGGCATTTATCGCACACGTCCAGATTAATATTGTTTTTATTAAGCGTAGAATTGAATTGAAATGTATTACCGCAAGAGCATTTTGCAGCTACTGCATTGTATTTTGGATGAATACCAGCTTTCATAAAAATAACCTATTGTAAAAAACCGTGTCACTTTCCCGATCTTAAGCCGAGTATCACACGTCATTAATCAATATTGTAAAAAATAAAATTTTAATCAAGCAAGCAGAGAATAGCAACGTTTTTATTCAATTCATTGGTAGAGTACAATACCACAATTTTACCCCATCATTAAAAATAATTTATTTCACACCTCGTGTATGCTTCTATTCCATTGACGTACTATAGCAATAATTAGTTTCAAAATTTGAACATCTCATGATCCTAGTCATAGCTAAAATGACATTGCCTATCCGTGGGTCTTTGTGTTTTAATGCGAATGTAAATAATCAATTAACCAGTCACAGGATACTACACTAATTAAATTTCGTATTTAAAATTATCAATAGACACTGAATAATAGTGGTCTTATACTTAGTACATTTATACGGTTCTAGCAAATTTTATTTTTATTACTGGCTTATACGAAATAGCATTACTGATGTCAGTGTTTGTATCACCTACTTCTATACTCTATCACTTTAATATGATGTTTACTGGTGTAACACTAATGCAGTAAGTAAAACGATTAAATTTTTGTGTACAGTTTAATATTTCTTTTTTTAAATTGAATGACATTCAATTTACAGCATCTTGTGAACTAGCACTGACAACCGATTCAAACTGCATTATGCCATAGGTCATCAAGCCATAACGATACTGCTGAAAATTCTGCAAGGCAATGACACACTAGCAGCTAATATTTTATAGATGTACAACTAATCATCCACAGAAGCGCGACACTACTATCACGCTAAAATCAATCTATACATACTAGTATGCTACCTAGCAAGCTAGTACTATATAACTATTAATAATAAAATAGATACGTAAATTAGTGGTAATCAGAGATTATGTCAAACGTAGCAAACTACCCCAAAAGCCAAGCAGAAACAAAAAGAAGTCACCTCCTAAAGTGACCTACTCATCAAAGTGGGCAGTTACTGCTGTTTTGTTAGTTAGTGGCTTGAGTTATGGTCTTTATCATCTCTCCGCTAGTGTACCTCCTAAAAAGTTCATCACGTTTACTGCGCAATCAACGCCAAAAAAGCCGAAACCATTTCAAAGGCCTCCGAGCAACATATCATCTGCGGAGAAAGTGCAAAATACCTTACCACCACAGCCAAAAGAAAAATGGACATACATGGAAAACTTAAAAAACAAAGAGGTCAAAGTGGAGGCTAGTGAACAAATAGTCTCAAGTCATCCTTATCTCATACAGTGTGGTGCTTACCGCAATACAAACCAAGCTAATGAACGCAAAATGCTAATAGCATTCCAAGGTTTAGAGAGTCACATAAAAACCAGTCAAGGTGAAAAAGGAATTTGGTATCGGGTTGTATTGGGACCTTACCCACTCAAGCGCGAAGCTGAACGAGATCGCAATATGTTGAGACGAGCAGGGATAGATCCTTGTGCAATTTGGCACTGGAACTAATTTAATATCATTCCTAGTTAAAAAATACTATAAAGTAGAGTGTAAGTCCTGCTTTTCCCCTTGAATTTAGTTTCCCTCATCCCCACTTTGTTGTTAACACCAATATTGGTACTGCCAACAAAAATAATGAGGCTCTTACCGTGACAACTATTGTTTCAGTCCGCCGCAACGGTAAAGTTGTGATCACCGGTGATGGCCAAGTGTCACTTGGTAATACCATAATGAAAGGCAATGCCCGTAAGGTCCGTCGTTTGTATAACAATCAAGTACTGGCAGGTTTCGCCGGCAGCACTGCCGATGCCTTCAATTTATTTGAACGCTTCGAACGCAAATTAGAAATGCACCAAGGTCACTTAACGAAAGCTGCGGTTGAACTAGCCAAAGATTGGCGTTCAGATCGCGCACTGCGCCGACTTGAAGCATTGCTAGCCGTTGCTGATAAAACGGCATCACTCATCATCACAGGTAATGGTGACGTTGTGCAACCTGAACACGATCTGATCGCGATTGGTTCGGGTGGTAACTTCGCACAAGCAGCAGCCATGGCCTTACTCGACAATACCAAGTTAAATGCTCGCGAGATAGCAGAAAGAGCACTCACCATTGCTAGCAATATTTGTGTATTCACTAACCAGCATCATACCATAGAAGAACTTGATTACTAAAGCAGGATCCCAGCATGTCTGAAATGACCCCACTCGAAATCGTGTCTGAACTCAATCGTCATATTATTGGTCAACACAAAGCAAAGCGCGCAGTAGCTATTGCGCTACGGAACCGTTGGCGTCGCATGCAACTAAACGAAGATTTACGTTTAGAAGTTACCCCAAAGAACATACTAATGATAGGTCCTACTGGTGTGGGCAAAACAGAAATTGCACGTCGTTTAGCAAAATTAGCAAATGCACCGTTTATAAAAGTTGAAGCAACAAAGTTCACTGAAGTGGGTTATGTTGGTAAAGAAGTAGAAACTATTATTCGTGATCTTACTGATGTAGCTGTAAAAATGACACACCAACAAGCGATAGAAAAAGTTAAATTTCACGCCGAAAAATTAGCAGAAGAACGAATTTTGGATGTATTACTGCCACCCGTGCGTGATGCATGGGGGCAGTCTGAAGAACCAAAAACGGACTCAAGCACCAGACAAAATTTTCGCAAAAAAATTCGAGAATGTCAGCTTGACGACAAAGAAATTGAGATCGTTCTTTCTGCACCGCAAATGAGTATTGAAATCATGGCGCCTCCTGGTATGGAAGAAATGACCAGCCAACTGCAGAACATGTTCCAAAACTTAGGCGGTGGCGGCACGGCCAAAAAGCGTAAGATGAAACTAAAAGATGCACTCAAAGCAGCAACAGAGGAAGAAGCAGCAAAACTAATTAATCAAGAAGAGTTAAAAGATCACGCAATCAATGTTGTAGAAAACACTGGTATTGTTTTTATTGATGAAATCGATAAAATTTGTAGGCGTGGTGAAAGCTCTGGCCCAGATGTGTCGCGTGAAGGTGTGCAGCGAGATTTGTTGCCTCTGGTTGAAGGAAGTACAGTGTCGACCAAACATGGTATGGTAAGAACTGACCATATTCTGTTCATCGCATCCGGCGCTTTCCAAGTTGCTAGTCCCTCGGATCTGATCCCTGAATTACAAGGTCGCCTGCCAATTCGTGTTGAATTAGAAGCCTTATCTGCGGCAGACTTTAAGCGCATTTTAACCGAGCCAAATGCATCATTAACTGAGCAATACTCTGCATTAATGGGTACTGAAGGTGTACACTTATCGTTCACTGATGATGGCATTGAACAAATAGCGAATGTAGCATGGCGTGTAAACGAAAAAACTGAAAATATCGGAGCGCGTCGTTTGCATACTGTGATGGAACGCTTGGTTGATGAAATATCATTTGACGCAAGTGAACGCTGTGGAGAGTCCTTAGAGATTGACGCTAAGTATGTGCTCAGTTGTTTAGAAGAATTGGTTGATGATGAAGATTTGAGTCGATTCATTCTTTAATTCACTAACTAATTTATGAAAAAACAGGCAGCCTAGATTATCTATTTTGTACTTATATTTTTTGTTACGCCTAATTTAGACCTTAACATTACCTCGATCAAAAAATACCTATAATAACACCAGATTCCTTAGGTACAGCAATAGCTATGTCTTCAACCACAATTTTTACTTGGCTTGATGCCGCTCGACCCAAAACGCTTTCACTAGCCATTACTTGCATCTTATGTGGTAGTACCATGGCCTTTGAAACATCAAGTTTTTCTATCACTATCACCTTGCTCGCTCTAATAACTGCATTATTGTTGCAAATACTTGCTAACCTTGCCAACGATTATGGCGATGCTGTGAAAGGCACTGATAATGATGCTAGAGTGGGACATAAACGGACAATTCAACAAGGTCTGGTGACACTTAAAGCTATGAAAAAAGCAATAGCATTAAATCTTATTCTCATCATTGCTTTTGGTGCGGCCTTGATATCTACTGCATTTGATAGCACCTCCGAGATTCTTAGCTTCATTGGACTAGGTATACTCTCTATTATTGCAGCTATTTGCTATACGGTGGGAAAGAAACCCTATGGTTATCACGGCTTTGGCGATTTATCGGTTCTGATTTTTTTTGGTTGGTTAGGTGTAGCCGGTACGTATTACCTCCAAACGGGCTTGCTAAGCACAGCAATCTTGTTTCCTGCGACAGCTTGCGGTTTATTGGCAGTGAGTGTATTAAATATTAATAACTTACGTGACATTAACAACGATAGAGAGTGTGGAAAATACACGTTAATTGTGCGTATGGGTACCCATTGGGGCCGCGCATATCATCAAGTATTACTTGCAGGATCATTTTGCTGTTTCGCAATTTTTGCCCTGTTAGAATACGCATCATTCACCAGTTGGCTATTTTTACTAGCACTACCATTGGCAATAAAGCATGGCGTAATTGTATGGATGGCACCCAATAGTGAGACTTTGACACCCATGATCGCTCACATTATCAAAATAGCAATGCTGACCAATATCTTGTTTGCTGTAAGCGTTTTACTTCACTAAATCATAAAGAATGAGCAATTAATTATGTCTTGCATCATTGCGGAAATCACTTCACCTCATTATACTCTTTTGATATAAGATGACAGTAAGATTTATGAAATGCGTGTTACTATGATTTTACTTATGCTTCATCTACATCTCATGAAAAAATTTGATTATAAAGTACAATATTTATTAGCGATACAATACATTCTTAAAGTAGGTTTCTGTAGTTTTGTTTCCTCAATCAGAGAATAAAGTTAAATAATAGCATAATTTTGGATTATTAAGACATCAAACATCTACAATAATTAGAAGTATATATACATTAAAAACAGAGCCAATAGACTCTAATTTTATTCTATTTCTTCAATTTTACTCAGCAAACTGCAAATCCGTTGTTGCCAAGCATTTTGATTAGTACGCAGATGCGCATTTTCTTGTTCCAATACATCGCAGCTTTTACGGACAGTATCCGATTCTTGACCCAGTATTTCATTCTTTACTTTAAGCTCTGCTATTTCCACATGAAGTAGAGATACTGTGTCCACTACCATCTGAACTTTGGCTTCAAGCTGCTCTAAAATTTCCAATGACATCAATGCCACCTATGTTTTCCAACTTCTAGCGCAATACGCAATCTCCGCCAAGATTAGCCCAAACAAAGGTTTTTATCCTTACGCGTCCCAGAAAACCTATTTTAACGGAGCATAACTAAAATCACATCTTTCTAATCTATTTTTAGCTTATAAGCAAATAAAAACAACATAGGTAAAAGCGTCACACTACAAATAACTTACAATACGACGTTACTCAGTTCATATATACTATTAGTATCATAAATTTAATTTATCTGTATTTTTTAAAAATAACCAAAAATTCACTAGTATTGATTAAGCTATCACTCTTAATATGCACCTTAGCTTTTTTAACAATGCACCAGTATCTCTCATTTTTTTAACCACTGTCAAATATAGTAAAAATAATATCATTATTTCCTGATTCAAATTCAGATAACGCGTCCCAGCATGATTTCCTATTAAACGCTCGTTTTGATTCTAGACGTACCTAATCCTGCCAGCTTATTTAAACGCTTTTTATCCTTGCGTAAATTTTGTTAATCTGAGCATTGTGATCTCTTAAGCACAATCTTCCTCTCAAAAATTTTTTAACTCGAAACATTGTCATCTTTGCTAAAAATTTAGGAAACATTTATCGTGACCATACCTCGTTTTTTAATGCTGATTGGAATCGTGTAGCTTCTGGTAATTGACCGCTACATTACGCTGATGACCTCGTTCCCAAAAAATTGTTCCTTTTTTGACAAGATGATTTAAACTGCTCGTTTAATATTAACCGTTTCATAATATTGTCTGGTGTCGCAAGCACTATCGGCTAATGTTTCATTGATTTTTCGGCGGGCCTATTTGAGTAAGCTAAGTAGCACTCCACCATTAGTCACATTTGATGCACTTAATTCAACAGCAAAAATTTCATATGTATTTATATCTACTCTAAATGTAACTGATGCCAGACTCGCTGTTTCCCATCAATACCATGCTTTTTTACTTTCCATGCTCCTGCACCCTAAACTTTGAGTCTCCATAGAATCAATGGCTAAGTACTGGATGCTTTCTGTATTCTTAGTTTTGAACGTAACATTAACCACTTTGGTTCGTTTGCTAATTCATGAATAATGAGGGCATAACAATGACAGTTAAAAATTGAAAAACAGAATTAATGAATTTTTACATCCCTCTTAATGATATCAAAAATATAAGCTTAACCATAAAAATAACCATAATGGTTAATTTACTAACTAAATAATCTTTCCCACAATTACTCTATTTGGTTTGGTGATATAACTGTATGGATTGCTCACCCATCCAAAGTGTCAGTGAGTCACTGATTGATTAAAATTTAATGATACTGCTTCCCGTTAGTTATTTTGTCTTTAAGTTTTTTCATAGATTTAAGCATTTCAATCTACTAAGCTATTCAGAGCTTAAATTAATGATTTAGTTTCCTAACTTAAGAAACAACACTATTGAAAAGTGAGAAAGCTTTTATTTTGTTTGACACGGGAATAAATTAGGTATTTTTTTGATTATGTATTCATCAAATTAAATCTATGTAATATATCTTTTTTAAAGTGATTGAATAAAGGCGACTATTGGCCGCCTTATTATTTATTTCACCTATTTTTGGCTGTGAAGGCCTTTTTTTTCCAGCGTACGATAGATAAGTGTTTGCTGGATAAGTGTTACAATATTTGATACAAACCAGTACAAAACGAGACCTGCCGGGAACCACAGGAAGAAAACAGTAAAGAGTACTGGCATGAAAGTCATAATCTTTTGCTGAATTGGATCTGTTACTGTACTTGGGCTCATTTTTTGGATAAAAAACATAGAAATACCCATCATCAATGGTAGCACGTAGTAAGGATCCGGCGCCGATAAATCTTGAATCCACAATATAAACGGTGTATGCCGCAGTTCTACCGATTCCATAAGAGCCCAATAGAGCGCAATGAAAATAGGCATTTGTAAAATAAGAGGAAAACAACCACCCAATGGGTTGACTTTCTCTTTCTTGTAGAGTGACATCATTTCTTGGCTCATGCGCTGGCGATCATCACCAATACGCTCACGCATTTCGGTTAGCTTAGGTTGCAGCATGCGCATTTTTGCCATAGAAGTATACTGCGCTTTTGTAAGCGGGTACATAGCACCACGAACAATGAAGGTCAATAGGATAATTGCAATACCCCAGTTGTTAACTAATCCGTGAATTGTTGCAAGTAGCCAATGCAGTGGACTAGCGATAAACCATAGCCAACCGTAATCCACCGTTAGGTTTAAATTTAGTGCAGTCTCTTCCATCTGATTCTGCAGTTTAGGACCAACCCATAGGGTTGAATGTATTGAAATTTCAGTACCAGAGGCAATAATAGTTATTGGGTAACGGATCCCAATAAAACCTTGACCATTATTAGTACGGGTATATAAATACGTTTCACCTCCTGAGTGCGGGATCCATGCTGCAACAAAGTAATGCTGCATCATTGCTACCCAGCCGTCTTTGACGGTAGTCAAATTAAGATTCTTATCCTGCATATCGTCAAAGCTGTATTTTTTATACTTCGTGTCATCAGTTGAATATGCACCACCATGATAAGTAGGCATGGTTAGGCTACCACCGTCATCCAATAGATTTTGTTTTAGTTGAGCATACATTTGAATAGATGCAGGTTTGTCAGTTTTATTGTGGATGGTATAATCAACATCCACTGCATAGCTACCGCGTTTCAGGATGAATATTTTAGTGTAAGTAATGCCATTTTTGGTCAGTGTCAGAGGAACACGCAGTTCATCTTTATCTTCCGCTAGTTTGAAATCGGTTGCGGTTGTGTTGAACTTCGCCCGGCCATTCAAAGTATCTACACCTTGAAGACCAATCAATCCACTTTGAGCTACAAAGAAATGTTCAGAGTCATGTTTTAGAAGAACAAATTTATCTCTAGAATTGAATTTGGCATTATATTCTTCTAATTCTGCACGAATAACGTCACCGCCACGCGTATCAATTGTTAACGTCAATACATCGCTATTGATAGTAATGAGATTGTCAGAAACTGAGTTCTGAATTAGAAGTTGAGAAGCATTTAAACTGATGGGAACATCACTATCATGTTGAACTTGCTGTATTGCTCCCTGACCCTGTGATTGAGGCTTTGTTGTTTCATTCCAGTTGATATACAACATGAAAGAAACAAACATTAGTCCAATCAACAGTATATTACGTTGAAAATCCATTGCTAATTGTCTCGATTATTAGGGTGACGAAGAGGCACAGGATCGTACCCACCATGATTAAAAGGATGGCATTTTAATAAACGCTTGCTCGCGAACCAACACCCTTTTATCACACCGTGATGGTTAACCGCTTCTATGGCGTATTGTGAACATGTCGGTATATAGCGACAACAGGGCCCAAGCAGAGAGCTTATGAAGAATTGATAACCGCGAAACAAAGCGGTGACTATTTTTTTCGCGGTGATTGAGATAAATGCAACCATAACTTATCTAGCAGCAGATACAGTTCTTCATTACTAAGCTTATTAGCACTTTTTTTAGCAAGAACCACAAAATCTTTCGCAGGCAACAAGTGTTGGTGCAAACGAAAACTTTCACGAATAAGACGCTTGAAACGGTTTCGATCGACAGCAAATTTTATTTGTTTCTTTGGCACAGCCTGACCCAAACGTGGATAGCCCAGAACATTATTGCGAGCAAGGATGGTTAAGTGTGGAGAGCCAACGCGATGAGATTGCTGAAAGACAGAATTAAAATGTTTAGGAGTTAACAATCTTAACTCCCGACAAAAAGCAAATTTATTCACAAGTCAATAATTATTATTTAGAAAGTCGTTTACGGCCTTTCGCACGGCGAGCAGCAATAATTTTACGCCCATGCTTAGTTGCCATGCGCACCCGGAAACCGTGTGAGCGCTTTCGCTTTAGAACAGAGGGCTGAAAAGTGCGTTTCATGGTTTTTACCTTATTACTTATTTAGTTTGAGGTTTATTAGCAAGATGTGGGACAATCTTCACCACCTCTCAACGAAGAGAGAGAATTGTAATCATTGATTGCATGATAGTCAATGTTAAATCCAGCCAGACTTTTAAGCATGGGATTGTACTCATTGATCATTTGTGCGAAAAGATTTTTTTTGCTATTATCCGCTATTTGTTGTGTAACTACTATCATATTATTATGGGTAAGTATGGTATCATTCACTCAAAAATAAGATTAGTATGGATCTTTATTGTCTTTTCGAGCGGATATATACTGTGATAAATTTAGTTAAATTTATGTAGTTTGAACTGCTATTTGTGTGATTTATATGCATAACTTCAATTTTATTCACTGAAAAAAAGAACTTCTAGCTAGCGATTCTTCTCGTAGAAGTATAAAATTACTACCCTTTAGTTCATCAAGTATGGGATCGGACGTGTTATCTTCGCTTTGGTTGCAGTGCCTTAGACGCCTTCAAGAGGATCTTCCAGCAACAGACTTCAGTATGTGGGTTAGACCGCTTAAGGCAGAGTTAAATAACAATACTCTGACTTTATTTGCACCAAATCGTTTTGTTCTTGATTGGGTAAAAGAAAAGCATCTCAATAGTATTAATCAGTTGCTTAGTGAATTTTGTGGTGCAGATATACCAGTGCTACGATTTGAAGTTGGTAGCAGATTACTCTCTTCTATTACTCATCCTAGCGAATCATCTGTACCTATACTCGTAGCCCCTGTTGTGAGACCGAGTCTGGGTCGCACCTGGGAACCTGCACCTTCTCCAGTGCAGTCCGATGCTAACCACAGATCAAATGTTAACTCCAAGCATCAGTTTACTAACTTTGTTGAGGGCAAATCTAATCAATTGGCGTTAGCGGCTGCTCGACAAGTTGCCGATAACCCAGGGGCAGCTTATAATCCTTTATTCTTATATGGAGGTACAGGTTTAGGTAAAACTCATCTGCTACACGCTGTAGGTAATGCCATTAGTAATCGTAAAATTGATGCTCGAGTAGTGTACATGCATTCTGAACGTTTTGTTCAAGATATGGTTAAAGCGCTACAAAATAACCAAATAGAAGAATTTAAACGTTATTACCGCAGTGTTGACGCATTGCTTATCGATGATATTCAATTTTTTGCGAATAAAGAGCGGTCACAGGAAGAATTTTTCCATACTTTTAATGCGCTTCTCGAAGGTAACCAGCAAATTATTTTGACGTCAGATCGCTATCCAAAAGAAATTAATGGAGTAGAGGATCGATTAAAATCTCGCTTTGGCTGGGGTTTAACTGTATGTATAGAACCACCTGAACTTGAAACTCGTGTGGCAATTTTAATGAAGAAAGCTGAAGGTCACAATATTCGTCTTCCTGATGAAGTAGCTTTCTTTATTGCTAAACGTTTACGCTCCAACGTTCGAGAACTTGAAGGCGCACTTAACCGTGTTATTGCGAATGCAAATTTTACTGGACGAGCGATAACAATAGATTTTGTTCGTGAAGCATTACGTGACTTACTGGCATTGCAAGAAAAACTGGTTACCATAGACAACATTCAGAAAACAGTAGCTGCATACTATAAAATTAAAATGTCGGATTTATTGTCTAAGCGCCGTAGTCGATCTGTTGCACGTCCTCGTCAAGTAGCTATGGCATTATCAAAAGAACTCACCAACCATAGTTTACCGGAAATTGGTGACGCATTTGGGGGACGTGATCATACTACGGTACTCCATGCATGCCGAAAAATTGAACAGTTGCGTGAAGAGAGCCATGATATCAAAGAAGATTATTCCAATCTGATCCGGACTCTATCATCATAATATGAAATTTACTTTTACTCGTAACTTATTATTAAAATCCTTGCAGCAGATTACTAGCGCATTGAGTGGTAGACCAATGTTGCCGATCTTGAGCAATATCCTTCTTAAGGTTGACGCGGGTCAGTTAACTATAGCGTGTACTGACCTTGATATTGAGCTAATTGCTTCTTTATCACTTGAGAGTCCATCAGAAGATGGCACAGTAACAGTATCCTCACGTAAATTTTTAGATATTTGTCGAGGATTATCAAACAGCATACCTATCAATTTTATGGCAGCAGATGATCACGCTATAATTCATTCTGGTCACAGTCATTTTACACTTGCAACTCTGCCTGCTTTGAATTTTCCTAATATTAAAGACTGGGAAAGCACTGTCGAATTCAGCATGTTGCAAGGTAAGCTACGTAAATTAATTGAAAGCACTGCTTTTTCGATGGCGAACCATGATGTTCGTTATTTTTTAAATGGTATGCTTTTTGAAACTTATGGTATGACGTTATGCGCTGTTACAACAGATGGTCATCGCATGGCTGTAGGTACCACAACTTTGGATATGAGTATTGCAAACCAACAGGTTATCGTTCCACGAAAGGGCGTTATTGAATTAATGCGCTTATTGAATAAACCGGATGCTTCTGTCACTATTCAAATCGGACGTGCTCATATTCGTGTGCTAGTAAATCAATTTGTTCTTACCTCGAAGCTGATTAATGGTCGCTTTCCTGATTATCGGCGCGTGTTGCCACAGTCTTCGGATAAAATAATGGAAGCAAATTGTGATGAGTTGCACCAAGCATTCTCACGGGCTGCCATCCTTTCAAATGAAAAATTCCGTGGTGTACGATTGAACATAAGTAACGGCCAATTACGTATTTCAACGCATAATTTAGAGCAGGAAAAAGCAGAAGAATTTGTCAATGTTCACTACCAAAACAACGATTTAGAAATCGGTTTTAATGTTAACTATATCATAGATATTTTGAACACACTGCAATGCGATCAAGTTCGCTTTTCTATGACGGATAGTACCGCAAGTACATTAGTAGAAGATTGTGGCCGTGATGATGTTATGCATGTGATAATGCCAATTCGTTTATAATATGGCTCCGCCTATATTGTTCATCTACGATTAAGAAAAAATATTAAAAACTATGGCCTTAAGCTGTCATCAGTATTTAACTCTCTTGTAAATCTCAACAGCAATGAAAAATCAGTGTTTTAGAGATAATTAATTACCTCAGATATGAATGTTCTTTAGAAGTCAATTGACCGAGCACATTATAAATGTATGAAAAAGAGCAATTCATTATGCACAGTATGGTAGCATCTAGGAAATCTGAGATCCAATTACCAGTAAGGTTGTAAAATAACCGAGGCGAATCAGTCTATGTGCAAAGAGGCAAAAAACTAAAAGTGAGGGCACGTAATAGAGGAATTACTAATGCAGTGCATTACCTTATAATATTTAAAGAGATAGCCAATAACCCTAAATTCCACCTCTCATTTATTGACTTAAGGGG
The DNA here is from genome assembly GCF_002381345.1 of Candidatus Enterovibrio altilux. Lineage (GTDB taxonomy): Bacteria > Pseudomonadota > Gammaproteobacteria > Enterobacterales > Vibrionaceae > Enterovibrio > Enterovibrio altilux. Next base: position 1,049,058 of record NZ_CP020660.1, on the reverse strand, counting down.
GTATTGCATGTAGAATTTTAATTCTACCCAATTTAATTATGAATGAAGTACCTCTCGAAACAACGCAATATATTGTTCGGAAATAGAGCTATTGGAATACAGAATTTACATTATTAATAAATAGAATAAACCAATAATTCCAAACTAAGCTACGTTCTGGACTCGGAATAAAAATAAAGATTACGCCGGACCACTCAAAAATAATTTTCTTCTCTCTCAGCAGCTCAAAATATACTGTAAGAAGTCCTTCTAAATCAAATGTATGGTTACGAAAATATAATATATCAGTTGAAAAAATGCGTTTTTCAATGACACATAAAACTAATTACTGCGCTCTACATATAAAGCAGGTTAGTAACTAACTAAAAACAAAGATAAATATACTATTTAATAGATAATTTAGCGCCTAAGCTAGATAGCTAACGATGTGAACTATTATTGAAACCACTACAATGCACCGGTGCCCAGATGTATGTCAGAGACATTAGGACTACTGAAGTTACTTCAATTTACAGCGAAATATCGAGATATTTTATGTGGAACGCGGTAAAATAGTAACAGAATAAATTAAGCGAGAGTGATTCAATGTCCAACAATTATGATTCATCGAGTATCAAGGTACTCAAAGGTCTAGATGCAGTACGAAAGCGTCCGGGAATGTATATCGGCAATACTGATGACGGTACCGGTTTGCACCATATGGTCTTTGAAGTTGTAGACAATTCAATCGATGAAGCTCTTGCTGGTCATTGCAACGATATTGTGGTTGTTATCCACGAAGACGGTTCAATTTCAGTAAAAGATGATGGCCGCGGTATACCTGTAGATATTCACAAAGAAGAAGGTGTCTCTGCGGCTGAAGTAATAATGACAGTATTGCATGCGGGGGGTAAGTTTGATGATCATTCCTATAAAGTATCAGGTGGTCTTCATGGTGTAGGTGTTTCAGTGGTAAACGCATTGTCTGAAAAGTTAGAATTGACTATTTTGCGTTACGGTAAAGTTTATCAACAAATTTACCATGGTGGTGTACCTCAAGCACCTTTAGTACCCATTGGTTACACAAAAGAAACTGGCACGCGCATCCGTTTTTGGCCAAGTGATAAAACATTCACAAATCTTCTGTTCCACTACGATATCCTTGCTAAACGCCTACGTGAATTATCATTTTTGAATTCTGGGATTGCAATTAAGCTTATTGATGAGCGCGAAGAAAATAAGTATGATCACTTTACCTATGGAGGTGGTATCAGCGCCTTTGTTGAGCACCTTAATCGTAATAAAACACCCATTCATCCTTCAGTGCTGCATTTTGAATATGCACGTAAAGATGGCGTAATCGTTGAAGTTGCAATGCAGTGGAATGATGGTTTCCAGGAAGGTATTTATTGTTTTACCAATAATATTCCTCAGCGCGATGGTGGTACTCACCTTGCTGGTTTTCGTGCTGCACTAACTCGTACGTTGAACAGTTTTATGGAGAAAGAAGGTTACTCGAAAAAGGCTAATGCTGTAACCTCTGGCGATGACACGCGTGAGGGCTTAACAGCAGTTGTTTCGGTAAAAGTGCCGGATCCTAAGTTTTCAAGCCAAACTAAAGACAAATTAGTATCGTCAGAAGTGAAATCAGCTGTTGAATCTGCTACGAATGAAAAACTTAGTGAGTTTCTTCTTGAAAATCCACAAGACTCTAAAATCATTTGTGTTAAGATTATTGATGCTGCTCGTGCACGTGAAGCTTCACGTAAAGCACGAGAAATGACTCGCCGTAAAGGTGCGCTAGATTTAGGTGGGTTACCAGGTAAACTGGCGGACTGCCAAGAAAAAGATCCCGCACTATCTGAACTCTACATAGTGGAAGGAGATTCTGCTGGTGGTTCAGCCAAGCAAGGCCGTAACCGTAAGAACCAAGCAATTCTTCCTCTAAAAGGAAAAATTCTTAATGTTGAAAAAGCACGTTTCGATAAAATGCTTTCCTCGCAAGAAGTGACCACATTAATAACTGCTATGGGTTGTGGGATTGGTCGTGACGAATATAATCCAGATAAACTGCGTTACCATAGCATTATAATTATGACTGATGCGGACGTCGATGGTTCTCACATACGAACGTTACTGTTGACGTTTTTTTACCGTCAAATGCCAGAATTAATCGAACGTGGTTACATCTACATTGCTCAACCACCACTATATAAAGTGAAAAAAGGTAAACAAGAACAGTATATCAAAGATGATGAGGCTATGGAACAATATCAAATTACGCTTGCGCTTGAAAATGCTTCTTTATTTGTTAACCAAGATGCACCAGCATTAAGCGGTATCGCACTTGAAGAACTTATCAACAAGTACAATAGTGTGATGAAGCTTATTTCTCGTCTGGAACGTCGTTATCCCTATACGTTGCTTAACGAATTAATTTACCAACCTTGCTTGTCTGTGAATGCACTACATAATAAATCAAATGTTCAAGTCTGGATCAATAATATCGTTATTTTACTTAATAAAAACTCCTCTGGTGCAAGCCAATACAGTTCAGGCATTAAATTTAATGAGGAGCATAATGCTTATCAACCGGAACTAGTCGTTCGTACACACGGTGTTGCTCATGAATACTTGATTAGCTACGATTTCTTAAGTTCTAAAGAATATGAGCGTCTCACAGATCTTTCGGAAACATTAGATGGCTTCCTTGATGACACCGCGTATATTCAACGTGGCGAACGTAAGCAGCCAGTGAAGAGTTTTGCTAATGCTTTGGCATGGCTGATTAAAGAATCTAATCGTGGTCTGTCACGTCAGCGTTATAAAGGTCTGGGGGAAATGAATCCTAATCAACTTTGGGAAACTACGATGGATCCTGAATCACGTTGTATGCTACGTGTGACAATTCACGATGCTGTTGCTGCGGATGAACTGTTTACTACTTTAATGGGTGACAATGTTGAGCCACGGCGTGCCTTCATAGAAAATAATGCACTTAAAGTTGCTAATCTAGACGTCTAGTAAGCTACGAAATATTCTATTTTATTTAAAATTATAGTATTACTATGATTATTTATAGTAGTTACTTAAGTTGCATGATATTATAACTTAACGTGTATTTATTACATAGTAATGTTCTTTCTAGCGGTTTTTGTTTCTTAATGCGAGTTCAGATAGAAAATCCTAACATAATGCACTATTCAACAATTGCTTTAATGTTAGGTATACCTAGCCCGGTCAGCTGATTTAACGCTTTTATCATGGCATAGGTTTCACTAATCTGAGCATTATGATCCTTTAGGCTCAATATCCCCCAAAAATTTTTTAATTCGAAACATTGCCATTACTTACCTACAAATAATCGATTCAATTTAATGCCCATATTCTTATCATCCAGAGTAAAGTGCCATAACCTCTTTAGATTTACCTCTCACACTACCTTTACAACTAATATTACGCTGAACACTTAGTAAACTCACTTTATCTGCATTTTTATACAATACTTTCGTGAAATCAGTGTAACGATTTGAAATTAAAGTTGAAATTCTTTGGCACTTTACAGCTTCAGCACATACAACCAAACGTCGTTGATCATCATCAGTAAAACTCTTCCCAGCATACGCAGTAAAATTTGAAGTTAAATTAATTGGAGAGTATGGAGGGTCACAATATACCACATCATTTTCATTAGCTTTATCAAAAGCTTGAGTAAAATCTCCACAAAAAAATGTTGCTTTCTGAGCTACTTTAGCAAACTCTAAAAATTCATTTTTCGGAAAATATGGATGCTTATAGCGACCAAACGGAACATTAAAGCTCCCTTTTTGATTATATCTACAAAGGCCATTGTACCCGTGTCGATTAAGGTATACGAAAAATAAAGACTTTTCATAAGGATCATTGGATTCATTAAACTGGTATCTTATATCATAATAATGACATGATTCATTATAGTTACCAATAAAAAAACCTTCTGCTTCTTTGATAAACCTTTCTGAGTCGTTCTTAATTATATTGAATAAATTAATTAAATCTTTATTAGTATCTATCAATAAATATTCTTCAAAATCTAAATTAAGAAATACTGAACCACCACCAACGAAAGGCTCAATTAAACGTTTTTTACCTGACGACGGAAGATTAGCTTTGATTTTTTCAACAATTCGTTTCTTACCGCCAGCCCATTTGAGGGGTGATTTACGGCTAGTTAAAAGTCTACTGCTTTCCACAATCCACCTTTAACTATATAAGACACACAAAATATACACGTTTGTACAACTTTTCATATGAAAGGCTTTGTTGTTTAATCGTTAATCATTTTGAGATTGGCTATCTGAACTCGAATTAGGGAACAAAGTCTTATAAATACGCAATAACTATACGTGAAATGCAGAAAGACACTATACTTATTCGTTATTATATGTACACTACCACTGCTATTCGAAGGAAAGTGAATATATTTCATTTTTGAACATTAGTCAGCATAAATTCATACATCAAGAAAAGTAAAATAGGTTAATTGCTCAGACCAATCTTTCAGTGAATTTAAGCGAATAACTTCACTCAAGGAGTTCATTGGCGTATATTTTTTGATAACTCAAGCGCAGCACAAACGTGCATTATGTACCGTAGCATAATTACCAATGAGCACCATAAACCACGTTTTTTCATTACGTACTGTCGCATAAATGTGTACCTTATGTTTGTTAGCATATTGCTGTAAAAATCCTATCACTGCGATTTTTGATTGTAATGCTGCTAACTGCAACGCATAACGTGAATTTTTAATACTCAATAACTCATCATTTGATAACTGAATGTCTATGCTTCATATGTGTTGCGTTACCAGTTCAACTGTTTCCATATTAATCTCTGGTTGAACATCAATATTTTCAACGTTTACTTGCACATCGCTATTAGCATTTAGTACAGGTATTAACGAAACTTCGACTACATTTTTGCCATCACCACCAATCACTTGTTCATCGATAATAACTTCAACAACCCGAGACGGTACAAGAATACGGGCGTTTAGGTTTTGACGCCACACTGTTATCTCTGCCTATGTTGGTTTCTCTGACAGAGTCATATTACCATTCATGCCATGAGTATTTGCCGTTTGCTCACTAACAATATTTTTTTCATCTCTGTTTCTATTACAGAATTTAACGGTTAATTAAGCATCCAACATACACTACCAGTCCCAATAATTAACAGTAGCACAATCAAAACAATTAAAGGCAGTAATGAGCAACAATTGTTCTCTTCCCTCGAAGATTGCTTCTGCTGTTCTAAACCTTGTAGCGCTCCCGGTAATGAAGGCAACAATGCAACCTTACGTTTAAAAATGCGCCGTTGCGAGGTGTCAAGCTGACGGTTCACCATTATAACTTCAATAAACATTTTCCGATCGCTGTCGGATAGCCGGCTCATTTCTAGTTCCAATGGCTTTATACACTGACCTTCAGAAATTTTATGCAGCAATTTGTTTAATTTTCCACGTAAACTAAATAGTAATACATTAATTTGCCAATTATCACGTTGCTGGGCTTCTGTCACTAAAGTCCAAAGTTCAAGAATAATTGCTGCACTTAGTTGATGTGCGTCATCAATCACAATCAAAGTATGAACATTACTCCCCTCAAGCATACACTCCAGGCTTTGCAACATTGCATCAGTTTCGTTAAATACACCATCAGGCACGATTTGACGCAGAATGATCGCTCGGTGTTGCGCATCTTGTTGGATGGGATTACAAACTAGAAGAGATTGCTTAGGCTCATTAGCCCACTTTTCGAGATAGCGCTCACTCAGCCATGTTTTACCTGCACCTGATTCTCCAGTGATTTGAACAAGATGAGAACTGAACCGAGTAATAAACTGAATTCTCAACAAAAGTTGAATTTGGGTGCTCAAATCTAATGCAGTCAAATCATTGGAATCTGTCATATACAAACTCCATTAACGTATTGTAAGGACCTCAGTAAGCGTCTGAAAAGTGACATTTGCAACCAATGCAGCCGAACCAATAGAAGTAGGTAAGATAAACCGTAATTGTCCTGAAAACACTTTTTTATCACGTTTCATGTGCTTTATAAAAACATCGTAATTCATACTTTCAGGTGCTTTCACTGGGAGTTTTGCATTTTCAAGTAAGGCAATGATACGGTTAACATCTTCTTGCGACAATAATTGCTGTAGATGTGCTGTTAGTGCAGCCATCACAGTACCAACGGCAACGGCTTCACCATGCAACCAATTACCGTACCCCATCTCAGCTTCAATAGCATGACCAAAAGTGTGCCCAAGGTTAAGTAAAGCACGAACGCCTGACTCTCTCTCATCTTTCGCAACAATATCCGCTTTAATTTTACAACAATGTTTAATCGCATAAATCAGCGCACTTTCATCAAGCTGATTCAATTCATCAAGATGATTTTCCAGCCATATAAAAAATAATTTATCCATAATAATGCTGTATTTGATGACTTCCGCCATTCCAGCCGCAAATTCGCGATTAGATAACGAATTAAGTACATCAATATCGCTCACAACGGCTTTAGGTTGGTGAAATGCACCAATCATATTCTTCCCAAGAACATGATTCACAGCTGTTTTACCGCCAACGGAAGAATCTACTTGAGACAAGAGAGTAGTGGGAACTTGAATAAAATCCACGCCACGTTGATAACAAGCTGCTGCAAAACCTACAATATCCCCTATTACACCACCACCTAACGCGACAAGTAACACATCACGAGCATAATTACTTTGCAGTAAGAAGGAATGAATGACATTAAATGTTTCAAGCGTTTTGTATTGTTCACCATCAGGTAAGATGAGCAAAGCTGGCATAGCGCCAGCTTTGCTCAAAGTATCCATGAGACGATCAGCATACAGAGGTGCAATAGTTTGATTAGTCACCACCACTACCTGACGGCCCTGGATATCAGTAAAAAAGGCGTGTTCAAATAACAATCCGCTTCCAATGAAAATTGGGTAACTTCTATTACCAAAATTTACATCAATCCTTTCCATGAAAGACCTGTATTATTGCGTTAATACTAAGTACTTAGTGGTTTTCAAGCAACTCAATAATCTTATTTGTAACCACTTTAGCGCTTTGATCATCGGTACGTACTATATAGTCAGCAATTTCTTCATACAAAGGGTTACGTTCACTTGCAAGATCTTCGAGAATCTGACGAGATTTCTCGGTCTGAAGCAAAGGGCGTTTCTTTTCACGTTGAGTGCGTGCCAATTGTTTTTCAATAGTAGTCTCTAAATACACTACGACACCACGAGCAGACAGACGGTTACTGCTCTCTTTGCTCTTGATTGAACCACCACCAGTCGCCAAAACGATACCATGTTTTTGAGTCAAGTCGTTAATAACGTTTTCTTCGCGGTCGCGAAAGCCTTCTTCACCTTCAACATCAAATACCCATGCTATATCAGCACCAGTACGATCTTCGATTACAGTGTCTGAATCAAAAAACTCCATGTGCAATTGTTGTGCCAGATGACGTCCAATTGTGCTTTTACCAGCTCCCATTGGACCTATAAGGAAAATATTTCGTTTTTCAGCCATTTTTAGCAGTTTACGCGCGGTTAATGAAAATAACACCACCCGCAGGCTCGTTATCCGAAAGCCTGAGGTGCCAATTTCCTCACAAATAATTCATGCTCAGACCTAAAATTATCTCAGGTCACATAGCCCTTTGGCAACTAAAAATACACTCAACCTTCAGTTTAAATTCTATGGAAGCCAATTTTTGAGGTTAAACTGGCTAAAATAGACATTTAATTACGTTTAAAGCTCTTTATGGTCTTTTATTTAAACAACACCAATCACTACGTGAAGACAAACCATTTATTGAACAGTAATACAAGGTATTGTAAGGATTTATCGCACTTATTTCACTATGGTTTCGTAGTTACTACGAAGAAAGTATCTTAATTTAAAATATAACCTAACAATAGTACTGTATCCATACCATATAATATTCTGCATTGGTAAATACCACTGAGAACTTCTATTTCAGCACTAATTACGAGCACTTGCGTACTAATACACTGCGTATTAATGAGCAGGACTTTATCAATTTACATTTTTACCATACTTAAGAGTTTACCCTATGTAAACCAGCTTTGTTTTCTAATTCGAGTTAAAATAACAAATCTATTATAATGAGCTATTAGATAATTACTTTCGTGTTAGATATATCTAATCCTGTCAGCCTGTTTAATTCTTTTATCATGACGCAAGTTTTACCGATCTGAGCATTATGATTCCTTAGGCTCAATGCTCCTCCTGGTAGCTTTTTGACTCGAAACATTCCCGTCTTCAATAGGTGACATTGAGAATAACTGTACTACGTTTTCCAATGCTCATTTAAACTATTCGTTTAATACGAATAATTTCGTAACATTATTTGGCCTTGTAAACTCCATCGCCTGATATTGCATGGATTTTTCGGCGAGTTTCTTTGAGTAAGTTAGGTAGCACCTTAACCATGAATGCCATAATTTTTTACTTTCTATTCGCATTCAGCGTAGACTTTTAGCCCTGTGAAATTAAAGGCTAAATGCTGAATAGTTTCTTTAGCCTTCATTTTAAATGCAGCGTTAACCATTTTAGTTCACTTACTAATGCATGAACAAAAAGAACATGATAACAGTCATTGAGCAAGTTTAAACATAGAATTAATAATTCCTTACATACCTCTCAATAGCGTTGAAAATACACGCTTGACCATGAGAGCCATCACAATAGTTGAGTCACTAAACCAACGAGGTCTCCCACGATTACTCGGCTTAGTTTGATTCCAGAACTGAATGGCTTCTGCATCAATCAAAAATATTAGTAAGCTACTATTGATTAAAATTTAATTATATTATTGCCAGTTAGTTGTTTTGCAGCGAAGCTTATTCATAAACTTAAATATTTAAGTAAACCTAGCTGTTTAGAGCGTAAATTACTAATGAAGGCCTCTGATTTAAAAAACAAATCTGTGATGAGTAAACAGCCAAAAAACAATATTTTTACAAAAAATGTTATTTCAAAGAAAATATTTAGCACTTTTTTACTGTAACTAACTATGCCAAGACTTACAGTTTCTTTCATATTCCGAATCATTGATATGTTTCAAATGCTTGAAATTGCATCTTCACGTCGATTGAATAAATACATTTAAAATGTATTATTAACCTTTTCTTTGTAGAAAAAGCCCGCATATGCGGGCTTTTTCTATTTTTATGATGGCAGTTAATTTTTACATCATACCGCCCATACCGCCCATACCACTCATATCAGGCATTGCAGCAGGAGCATCTAACTTAGGCGCTTCAGTTACCATAGCTTCAGTGGTAATCATCAAGCCTCCAATAGATGCAGCAAATTGCAGTGCTGAACGAGTAACCTTAGTTGGATCCAGAATACCCATTGCAATCATGTCACCGTATTCACTAGTTGCTGCATTGTAGCCATAACTACCTTCGCCCGCTTTAACATTGTTAGCAACCACAGAATCTTCATCACCTGCATTAAGAACAATTTGACGAAGAGGTGATTCCATAGCACGCAATGCAACACGAATGCCTACATTTTGATCTTCGTTGTCCCCTTGTAGATCGACAACTTTATGAGCTGCACGAATCAATGCAACACCACCACCAGCAACTACCCCTTCTTCTACAGCAGCGCGTGTTGCATGCAGCGCATCTTTAACTCGATCTTTCTTCTCTTTCATTTCTACTTCAGTCGCAGCACCAACTTTAATTACTGCTACACCACCTGCCAATTTAGCAACACGTTCTTGAAGTTTTTCTTTATCATAGTCTGATGTTGCATCTTCAATCTGCTGACGGATTTGAGATACACGACCTTTTATAGACACTCCATCACCAGCACCATCAATGATGGTAGTATTTTCTTTAGTGATAGAAATGCGCTTAGCTTGACCAAGATCTTCTAGCGTAACTTTCTCCAGCTCCAAACCAATTTCTTCAGAAATAACAGTACCTGCTGTCAGTGTTGCGATATCTTGAAGCATTGCTTTTCGTCGATCGCCAAAACCAGGTGCTTTAACAGCAGCCACTTTTACGATACCACGCATCTTATTCACTACTAACGTTGCTAATGCTTCACCCTCTACATCTTCTGCAATAATTAGCAATGGACGTGAAGATTTAGCTACTGTTTCCAAAGTAGGCAACAATTCACGAATATTTGATATTTTCTTTTCAACCAATAGAATCAATGGGTTTTCTAAATCAACAGAACCAGATTCTTGGTTAGTAATGAAGTAAGGAGACAGATAACCACGGTCAAACTGCATACCTTCAACTACATCCAACTCATCTTTTAAAGATTGGCCTTCTTCTACAGTAATGACACCATCACGGCCAACTTTTTCCATTGCTTCTGCAATGATATTACCTACTGTTGCATCAGAATTGGCAGAAATAGTACCAACCTGCGCAATAGCTTTAGTATCAGAACATGGAACAGATAATACTTTTAATTCTTCAACTACCGCAATAACTGCTTTGTCTATACCGCGTTTTAGGTCCATTGGATTCATACCAGCAGCAACTGCTTTTAAACCTTCCACAATGATCGATTGAGCAAGAACAGTTGCGGTAGTTGTGCCATCACCAGCAGCATCATTTGCTTGAGATGCAACTTCTTTCACCATTTGGGCGCCCATATTCTGGAATTTATCGTCCAACTCAATTTCACGCGCAACAGTCACACCATCTTTGGTGATAATTGGTGCACCGAACGATTTGTCCAGTACAACATTACGGCCTTTAGGCCCAAGAGTTACTTTAACTGCATTTGCCAGAATGTTTACGCCTTCTAGCATTTTTGAACGTGCCTCATTACCAAATTTAACTTCTTTAGCTGCCATTTTTTTTCCCTTTTTGCAATCTGTTTTTTCAGTACAATAGTAATTATTCAACGATAGCCATGATGTCATTTTCAGACAGGATCAAGACTTCTTTACCATCTATTTTCTCAACCTTAGTGCTATAGCCTTCAGAAAAAATAACAGTGTCGCCAACTTTTACATCCAAAGGTTGTACGTTACCGTTTTCGAGGATACGGCCTTTACCAGCCGCGAGCACCATGCCTCGAGTAGACTTCTCAGCAGCAGAACCCGTTAAGACAATGCCACCAGCAGATTTTGATTCAACTTCTTTACGTTCAACGATTACCCGATCATGTAGTGGACGAATGTTCATTGGTCGTCTCCTGAATTAATGTAATGATCCATTTATGGAATTAAAAAAAGAAACTACAAGGTTTGTGGCTTTGTGGTTCCCAAAGTACCTCTTAAGTGGGGATGGGTTATCTCAATCCCAAGGGGGAGAGTACAAAAAAAATTTTTTTTACACAACTTTTTTTACGTCATCACATTCTGTTGATTAGGATAGCTCTGCTTTTGTAATAACAAAATATTTTAATAAAATTTTCTGTTTCGTTTTCTTATCTTTATATGAAAGAGAAAAATTGTCAGAATGCGATAAAAAAAGAAGTTCTATTTCCTAAATTGAGTTCAGATAGCCAATCCAATATGGGTGACTATTAAATGAGTACTTTCGTTTTCAGCCTTCCTAGTTTTGTCAGCTTATTTAATTCTTTTATTATGAGATAAGCTTTGCTAATCTGAGCATTATGATCTCTTAAGCTCAATGTTCCTCCAGGTAGTCTTTCAACGCGAATATTACCATCTCTACTCTAATAGAAAATATTTATGGAAACCATACTTCGTTTTTCAATACTTATTTGAACCATATAACTTCTGGTAACCGACCGTTACATGGCATATATAACTTCGTTTTCAAACAGTTACTCCTTTTCTTGGTAGTATGGTTGGAACCGCTCATTTAATACGAACGAGTTTTAAATTCGTCTAAATATTTCATTCACTGTCCACAAGTCTCTTTGAACAAATCAGATAGCGTTTCACCAACAAGTCACATTTGATGCGCTAAATTCAACCATAATGATTGCATGCGTATTGAAACCTATCGCTAAATGTAACTTGCACCAAACTCGCCACTTCCCATCAGCACAATGCTTTTTTACTTTCCATCCACTTGCACCATAGACTTTAAACCTTGTAACATCAATGGTTAAGTACTGAATGATTTTTTAAAAAATACAGAATATTAGTAAGCCACGATTCATAAAAGCTTAATTATACTGCTTCCAGTTATTATTCTGTGGTTAAGTTTGCTCATAGACCTGAATATTTAAATGAGCCTAACTGTTTCAGGGTATTAATTGAAAATTTAGTTCCCTTATTTAGGAAATAAAGCCTGTTACCATAAACGTTCCCTAGCAGAGACAGCAATGGTTCGAGTTAAAAAAACTCCTGGGAGGGAATTAAGCCTAAGGGAGCACACAACTCAAATTAGCGAAACCTACTCCATAATAAAAGCGCTAAATAAACTGACAGGACTGAGTATGCCTAACACGAAAGCGATTGTCTAATAGTAAATCATATTAGGATTTACTATCTAAATTAGAATGAGGAAACCAAGTCAAATGGTATTGAAACCTCTATTTTAGTGAAGTTTAGGTATACACTATCAACAATTTAAATCAGCAGGTTTAAGCACCATGCGTTATACAGACACTATCACCGCACACGCAACACCAGCAGGACGTGGCAGTATTAGTATTATTCGCGTTTCTGGACAAAAAGCTAAAGACGTCGCTATAGCTGTTACAGGACGAGAACTAACCATTCGTCGCGCTGAATATCTTCCCTTTAACGATGAACGAGGTAAAGCAATCGATCAAGGTATTGCTCTTTATTTTCAAGCACCCAACTCATTCACTGGTGAAGATGTACTCGAACTTCAAGGTCACGGTGGCCCCGTCATTATGGACATGCTGATTAAGCGTATCGTCAGTATTGAAGGTGTTCGTACAGCCAAGCCAGGTGAATTTTCAGAACGCGCATTCCTTAATGATAAACTAGATTTAACGCAAGCTGAAGCCATTGCAGATTTGATTAATGCAAGCTCAGAGCAGGCAGCTAAAAGCGCCCTTCAAAGTTTACAAGGTGCATTCTCTCGAAAAATAAATTATTTGGTTGAATCACTAATTAACTTGCGAGTTTATGTCGAAGCTGCGATCGATTTCCCTGATGAAGAAATCGACTTCTTGTCTTGTGGAAAAATTGCAACGGATTTAAATTGCATTATTACTTCACTTAATTCAGTACGTAAAGAGGCAAATCAAGGATCCATAATGCGAGAAGGCATGAAAGTTGTCATAGCAGGACGTCCTAATACAGGAAAATCCAGCTTACTCAATGCATTATCAGGCAAAGAAAGTGCAATTGTGACCAACATAGCTGGTACAACGCGAGACATATTGAGTGAAGATATCCACATTGACGGAATGCCGCTACATATCATAGATACAGCTGGTCTACGTGATGCATTAGATGAAATCGAACGCATTGGTATAGAAAGGGCGTGGGATGAAATTGCTCAGGCTGACCGTGTGCTCTTCATGGTTGATGGCACGACAACCGATGCGACTTCTCCAAAAAAAATTTGGCCAGAATTTATTGACCGTCTACCACCGAACGTAGGCATGACTGTCATTCGTAATAAAGCGGATCTAACAGGCGAAAAGCTTGGTATCTGCCATGAAAATGAATTTACACTCATTCGGTTAAGCGCCAAATCAGGAGCTGGAATCGACGCCCTACGTGAACACTTAAAAGCATGCATGGGCTTTTCAGGAGCAACTGAAGGGCGCTTTATGGCACGTCGGCGTCACCTAACAGCATTAGATGCAGCTTTCATGCATCTAGACATAGGTCGCTACCAACTCTCAGAGTATATGACAGGAGAAATTTTGGCGGAAGAACTTAGAATTGCACAACAACACCTCAATGAAATAACAGGTGAATTCAGCTCCGCTGATCTTCTCGGTAGAATCTTCAGCTCTTTCTGTATAGGCAAATGATTTAACTGGGCCATTTATTCAAAAAGTTGATTATTGTTTAAAGATAATACTTTCGCCATTAAATGACTTCATTTTACTAGGCTTTATTTTTTTAATTTGAGTTCAGATAGCAAATCACCACATGGTTTACCATTAGACAATCACTTTCGTTTTAGGCATACCTAATCTGATCAGTTTATTTAACGTTTTTATCATGGCGTATGTTTCACTAATCTGAGTAGCATGCTCCCTTAAACTCAATGTCCTTCCCAGGAATTTTTTAACTCGAACCATTGCTGTTCTCTGCTAAAAAATGTTTATGGTAACAGGCTTTGTTTCCTAAATCAGGGCACTAAATTTCTACCAACACTCTAAACTGTTAGGCTCATTGAAATATTCAGGTCTATGAACAATCTTCGCTATGAAACAACTAAGAAGGGTAACCATGGGAGACCTAGTTTATTTAGCGACTTAGCCATTACGACGGCCCTCGTGGCTAAATGCGTATTTTCAATGCAATTGAAAAGTTTACAAGGATTCATTAATTCTATGTTCAAACCTGTTCAACTACCATTATCATACCCTCACTATTCATACATTAGCAAGCTAGCAAAAACAGTTAGCATCGTGTTCAAGAAGAAGAATAAAGGCAGCATCCAGCACTTAACCATTGATTCTATGGGGCTCAAAATCTACGATGAAGGGGAATAGAAAGTAACAAAGCATGGTACTGACGGGAAACAGTGAGTCTGACACAAGTTACATTTAAAGATAGATATAAATACGTATGAAATCATTGCTGTTGAGTTAAGTGCATCAAATGGAACTGATGGTAAGGTGCTACCTAACGTACTTCAATAGACTCGCCAAAAAATCAATGAAATATCAGCCGATGGTGCTTATAACACCAGATAATGCTACGCAACCGTTCGTATTAAACGAGCGATTCCACTCATCCCACCAAGAAAAGAGCCACTTTTGGGGAACAAGGTCATCTGCGTAATTTAGCTGTCAGTGATCAGAAATTATACGGTTACAATCAGCATTGAAAAACAAGATATGATTACCATAAATGTTCCCTATCATAGACGACAATGTTTCGAGCTAAAAAACTACTGAGAGAGACATTAAGCCTAAGAAATAACAATACCTTCATTGACGAAATCTATCCAATTATAAAAACATTAGATAAGCTGACCGGGCTATATATATCTAACATGAAAGCGATCGTTTAATACTTGATCATATTGAAGTTAACTATCTGAGTTCGAATGAGGCAACAAAATCATGAATATGACAAGACAAGTGAGCTTGACTTGTCATTGCACTCCCGCCAATATTATTCTCCATTACTAGAAAGAATAAGCAAACAATGCTATGAACTTAATTACCTTACTAACAGGAAGCACTTCAGGGGGGACCGAATATATTGGTGATTACTTAGCTAATTTACTCACCCGTAATGGTCATGATGTTAATATCACCAATATGGGTGAACTGTCAGATATCCTTTATGCAAAAAGGCTTCTTCTAGTGACATCAACCCATGGAGCAGGAGACTATCCAGAAAGCATTGCGCCGCTAATGGATAAATTAGAATACCAATCTCCAGACTTAAGTCACCTACACTTTGCCGTAATTGCTATCGGTGATTCAAGCTACGATACCTTTTGCGGGGCGGGTAAGCGCGCTGATAAATTACTTGAAAAGTTAGGTGGTCAACGTGATATTAAGCATTTAGAAATAGATGTTCTTGCTTATGAATTACCAGAAGAACTTGCTGAAGTCTGGTTATCCAGGTGGGAAAAGACATTTAATAAATAAGCTTTCACAATTTATTTCCTTTTTATTCAAATTAAAGCCTCAAAATAAAACTTATATATTGTGGATAACTATAGATATAAACAGTGATTAACCTATAGTTATTCTGGTAATAACTTTGATTATAATATCTCCTTGTGTATAAAAAGCTATTTTAATCTCAGGATTTACCAACGTTAATCCAAACAAACACACAAGAAATGATCATTACTAAACAAATGATCATATTGAATATTTAATAGTTATACATAAAGATCATATAGATTAATAAAAGATCTAATAAAAGATCTATTAATATTAAAAATAACTACATTATAATCTCCGAATATACTTTTAGTTCTCTCACTGTTTAAAAAATGATAAGATTATTTTCTTTGCTAATTTAATTAATCAATATTCTTTTTCTAGAGGTCATACGATGTTTTACCCAGACCACTTTGATGTTATTATTGTTGGTGGTGGTCATGCAGGTACGGAAGCCGCGCTTGCTGCAGCACGGATGGGACAAGAAACCCTTCTGCTAACACATAACATAGATACATTAGGACAAATGTCATGTAATCCTGCCATTGGTGGAATTGGAAAAGGACATCTGGTGAAAGAAGTCGATGCACTGGGTGGCCTAATGGCACAAGCTATAGATAAAAGTGGGATTCAATTTCGTACGCTAAATGCTTCTAAAGGTCCAGCTGTAAGAGCTACTCGCGCACAAGCTGACAGAATGCTGTATAAAACCGCAATTCGTAAAACCCTAGAAAATCAAAAAAATCTCTTTTTATTTCAACAAAATGTTATTGATTTGATCATTGAACAAGATAATGTGACAGGTGTTATTACGGAAATGGGTGTAAAATTTCACACAACATCTCTGGTATTAACAGTTGGTACTTTTCTTAATGGAAAAATTCACATTGGCTTCAAAACTTACTCCGGAGGTCGCGCAGGTGATCCACCATCAACAGCGCTAGCTAATCGTTTGCGAGAATTACCATTTCGTGTGAATCGCCTAAAAACAGGTACCCCCCCACGTATTGATGCTCGAACTGTTGACTTTAGCGTTATGCAAATACAACAAGGTGATAATCCATGCCCTGTTTTTTCATTCATGGGAAACACATCTGACCATCCGGACCAAATACCTTGTTACATTACCTACACTAATGAAAAAACACATGATATAATCCGAAAAAATTTCAATCGTAGCCCAATGTATACTGGTATAATTGCAGGTATAGGTCCACGCTACTGCCCATCTATTGAAGACAAAGTAATGCGCTTTGCCGACAAAAAGCAACATCAAATTTTTGTTGAGCCTGAAGGTCTGACAACAAATGAACTTTATCCAAACGGAATCTCAACGAGTTTACCGTTTGATGTTCAAATGGAAATTATTCATTCAATATCTGGATTTGAAAATGCACGAGTGATTCGCTCTGGTTATGCTATTGAGTATGATTTCTTCGATCCTCGTGATCTCAAGCAAACTTTTGAAACTAAATACATCAGAGGTCTATTTTTTGCTGGCCAAATTAATGGTACTACCGGATACGAAGAAGCAGCAGCGCAAGGTTTATTAGCTGGAGTTAATGCGGCGTTGTTCTCACAAGGTAAAGATGGCTGGTGTCCACGTAGAGATCAAGCTTATATAGCTGTATTAATTGACGATTTATCAACTATGGGTACTAAAGAACCATACCGTATGTTTACCTCACGTGCTGAATATCGTTTGTTATTGCGTGAAGATAATGCAGATCTTCGTCTTACTGCAATTGGCCGTGAGCTAGCATTAGTTGATGACACACGTTGGGCTCGTTTTAACGAAAAGCTCGAAAATATTGAGCAAGAAACACAACGCCTTCGTAGTACTTTGATTAGTCCAACATCCAAGCATGTAGAATATATCAATTCAATTTTAAAAAGGCCATTAATGCGAGAAACAAGCGGTGAAGATCTTCTGCGTCGTCCTGAAGTGACATATGATCAATTAGTTGCACAACCTGCGTTTTCACCTGCTCATAGCGATAAGCAAGCGCGCGAACAAGTAGAAATTAAGCTGAAGTATGCGGGTTACATTGACCGTCAAAAAAGTGAAATTGAGAAATCTATTCGTCATGCTAATATTTTATTACCGCTTAAATTAGAATACCATAAAATCAAGGGTTTATCAAATGAATCCGTGGCTAAACTGCAAGATGTTCGCCCAGAAACCATTGGTAAGGCTTCTCGTATTTCAGGTGTTACGCCTGCAGCTATCTCGATTCTTTTAGTACACTTGAAAAAACAAGGCATGCTGACAAAAAAAGCCTAATAGGTTGCGCAACAGCAACAATGTTTTGACAACACATTGAATAAGTAGAAATTAATATCTCTATGTATAAGCGAACCCAATTAATTGACTAATGTGAAACACTATACAAATAGGGAAAAACTTATAACTTAATGTTCATCAGGGTCCACAAACATTAATACAACACATAATGGATAATATGATAATTAACTAACTTATTTAAGGAGTAACTTTCATTGATGTAAGGACAGGTTCAAGTCTAGCGAAGATTATACTTGCAATTATTAATTATTATAAATGGTTCATCTTAATGAAAAACTTAGGTAAGCGTGTTCATTTTATTCAGTAGGTTATTTTTAAGCTTACTATTGATAATAGTTACACCAGTGCATAATTACATTATGGAAAAGTTTACAAAAAAATACAGTTATGCAGCGCAGTAGTAAATGTTCGTGAAAACTATGATTTTATTTTATTGATTGCTACCAACTCTATACTTCTACCTGTGTGGTGCGAATATTTTGTCTTAGAAAGTCTCACAGTATTAATGGATACTATTAGTAAGTTTATTAGCGTAGTGAATGTCACTTCCATGTGGAAGGCTTATTAAAACTAGATATGATCTATGAAATAGATTAGCAACGGAAGTGTCTGATCAAATTCAGTAATATTTTGGAGATAAAGTGTATCGTACTCTTATCCCAGGTAATATTCACTTCACTTCGCAAAAGTGCTTAGGCATGGTAAAATTGCTATGTCTTATGATAAGTATTCTAGTGACGCTAAAGCATATTTGGCATTGGTGAAAAAAATTCTTCATCGTGAAGAACAGATGATGCTTACTTAAAACACTGCTAACACTTCTGAAGGAATAAACCGAATGTTTCAAAACATGGATTGGGCAAAGTACTCGATGTTTTTCTTGTGATAAACGCAAAAGCACAAGAGTATGAGTATATACATATAAAACGCCAGTAAGCCATTAATGACAATGAACTGCAACAACCTTACTTTTACGATTTTAAGACCTAGTAGTTATCAATTTGTATCATATATGAATACAGATGCATTAAATGAGCTTGCGGAGTTAATTTATGCACAAGGCATTATTCAATCACTAGTTTTGCAGCAAACTTGTACGCAGCAATATGAAATTATAGTAGGTTAGCGTTGTTGAAGAGTATCCAAATTAGCTGATTTATCTTACGTATCTTGTTTAATTAGAGTATATAATGACCTAGCAGCTAATGTGACAGCTCTTGTTAGAGAATATGTAACGTGCAGCTCTCAATGCAATGGAAGAGGCAGAAGCTCTCAACCGATTAGTACATAATTTCACATTTACTCACCAACTGTTGGTTAAAACATTAAAAAAATTCGTATCGTAATCAGTAATTTATTGAAATTAAAGAGTTTAAAAAGTAGTATTAAAAATTTATTGCTTGGTTGCCAGCTGGAAATAGATTATTTTATGCTTTTTTTTAAAAAATGAGGCGTAAATTGAAGTTGCTATATTGGCCACGAATAAAAATTTAACCGTGAGGCAGCTCAAAGCTCTCTATGAAAAAATGCAAATATTAGATAAAGAATGTGTATCTCAATTAAGTTTTGCACAGTTTTTAACTGTGCAAGATAGACTCGTAGAAAAGCTAGGTACTACGGAGATTATTTCATAAAATGGAAATGACAATAGAAAATAAGTGAGTAATTTCAGTCAAAGTAACAATCTATGTAGATTTTTTATAATCTTTGGTAAAAATTATGAGATCATGTGTTGAATGTTAAAAATATATTTTGGGTTACTATAATAAGATTACTATGTTGTAAAAATTAACCTAAATTTTTGAAGTGATGAATGAAAGTACATTCAAAAAGTAATTCATAAAAATTTTTAAACTTACCTGGCATAACCAAGATACTTTACGCAAAGGATTCGAGGAATTAATACATGGTATCGACGCTCACGCAATCTGGTCGCAATTTTGCTAAAAAATTGCTTCTGTTACAGGTGCGCGTTGTGTTAGTAACAGCAATTTTAATGGTGACTATTGTCAATATCAAATGGGGAATTTCTGTACTCATAGGCGGTGGCATTTTTGTAATAGCTAACGCAGCTTTTGCAGTGTGGGTATTTTTATTTAGTGGAGCAAGAGCTGCAAAACTCATTATGGTATCTTTTTATAGCGGTGAAATATTTAAAATTGTTTTAACTATTATTTTATTTTGTGTTGTTTATTTGTATGCAGAGGTAGAGCTTGTTCCCCTCAAACTAGCCTATTTACTAATACTTGGAGTGAACATCTTTGCGCCAATTTTATTCACTAATAATAAATAGGAAGAATTATGGCTGCACCAGGTGAAACGCTAACGCCCTCGAGTTATATTGTTCATCATCTTCTAAATTTATCAGTGGGAGAAGGATTCTGGATGGTTCATATTGATAGCCTCTTTTTTTCTGTCCTGATTGGTATTGCTTTTTTATGGTTTTTCAGCTCAGTCGCAAAAAAAGCAACCACAGAAGTTCCTGGCATGATTCAATGTGTGGTTGAAATCATAGTTGAATTCATCGATAGGAATGTCCGTGAAACATTTAAAGGTAATAATCCACTGATTGCACCTTTAGCTTTAACCATTTTCGTGTGGATATTTTTAATGAATATGATGGATTTAATCCCTATCGATTTTATTCCTCATTTTGCAAGTTTGGCTGGCATTCCTTATCTTAAAGTGGTGCCAACTGCTGACGTGAATATTACCCTGGCAATGGCGTTAGGAGTATTTTTTTTAATAATTTATTATAGCCTTAAAATTAAAGGTATAAGAGGTTTTACTAAAGAATTGGCTCTGCATCCGTTTAATCACTGGAGCATGATCCCTTTTAACTTATTACTAGAAGTAGCATCACTACTTGCTAAACCTATCTCCCTTGGTATGCGTTTATTCGGTAATATGTTTGCTGGTGAAGTGGTGTTTATTCTTATTGCAGCATTATTACCGTGGTGGGCACAATGGTTAGGTTCAGTACCATGGGCAATATTCCACATTCTAGTCATTACGATTCAAGCGTTTGTATTTATGATGCTGACTATTGTGTACCTGTCTCAGGCACACGAAGTTCCAGAGCATTAATTATTTTAAAAATACTTTATATGTTAAACTTTAAGGCTATTTAGCAAACAATAAAAAACTGGAGATAGTGATGGAAATTTTATTAAGTTTTTCTGCAATTGCGGTAGGCATCATTGTAGGTCTTGCTTCTCTAGGTACTGCGATTGGTTTTGCACTGCTTGGCGGTAAATTTCTTGAAGGTGCTGCGCGTCAACCTGAAATGGCTTCAATGTTACAAGTTAAGATGTTTATAATTGCGGGGTTGCTGGATGCGGTTCCAATGATTGGTATTGTTATTGCGCTACTGTTTACTTTTGCAAATCCATTTGTAGGTCAATTAACTGGTTAATTTATCTTAATAGATCCTGTCGTTAACTCGTGAGGAATTCCGGTTATGAATATAAATGCAACTTTATTTGGTCAGGCAATTGTATTTTTCATTTTTGTTTGGTTCTGCATGAAGTATATATGGCCACCATTGACGCAAACAATTGAAAAGCGTCAGGAACTAATAACTGATGGTCTTGTGGCCGCTAAACGTGCTGTGAAGGAGTTAGATTTGGCTAAAGCTAATGCTTCTGATCAATTGAAAGAAGCAAAGCATATTGCTGCTGCAATCATTGAGCAGGCTAATAAACGTAAAGTTCAAATTTTGAATGAAGCTCATACTTCAGCTATAGCTGAACGTGACAATATCCTTTATCAAGGTAAGGCCGAGTTGGCAGCTGAACGTAATCATATACGTGATCATTTACGTAAGCAGGTTGCATATCTAGCTGTTATTGCGGCTGAAAAAATTTTGAAGCGTTCAATAGATGCAAATGCTCATCGAGATATTTTTGAAAAAATTACTACAAAACTGTAAAAAAAGGGGTAAATATGTCTGAACTGACTACTATTGCTCGTCCTTATGCTAAAGCGGTCTTCGATCTTGCAGTATACAAAGGTGAGTTAGACAAATGGTCAGAAATGCTTGCCTTTGCAGCCGCAGTTGCCAGCAACGAAACCATCATTCATTACATCAGTAGCATGCATTCAGCGAAAAAGGATGCAGAAATATTTATTTTCGTATGCGGTGAACAGCTCAATGAGTCTGGCCAAAACCTGATAAAAGTAATGGCTATCAATGGTCGCTTAAACGCGTTGCCAAATGTGTATACCCAGTTTAAAACGTTACGTTATGAACATGATAATCAAATGGATGTTGATGTGCTCTCTGCGATTGCGCTAGATCAAACACAATTAGATATTATCATAAACAAGCTAGAAATACGCCTTGAACGACAAGTGCAGTTGCACTGTAGTATAGATGAAACCTTGATTGCAGGGGTTATTATTCGAGCTGAAAACCTAGTTATTGATAACTCGGTAAGCGGATATATCCGCAGATTGAACAATGCATTGCAGTCTTAATGTAGGCAATTTTAGTATGCAACTTAATTCCACGGAAATTAGTAATTTAATTAAAGAACGTATTGAAAAATTCAACGTTATTAGTGAAGCTCGTAACGAAGGTACTATCGTGTCAGTCAGTGACGGTATTATTCATATCCATGGCCTTGACGATGCTATGCAAGGAGAAATGATTGAACTACCGGACAACCGCTATGCGTTAGCACTTAATCTGGAGCGTGATTCGATAGGTGCCGTTGTCATGGGACCTTATGCTGACCTTCAGGAAGGCATGAAAGTGACTGGCACCGGTTGCATTTTAAAAGTTCCAGTCGGTCCAGCTTTACTTGGACGTGTGGTTAATACTTTGGGTGAACCCATTGACGGTAAAGGTTCAATTGATACTGAGTTTTTTTCTCCAGTTGAAGTTATTGCTCCAGGTGTTATTGCGCGTCAATCTGTTAATAAACCCGTTCAAACTGGTTACAAATCAGTTGATGCGATGATTCCTATTGGCCGTGGTCAGCGTGAATTAATAATTGGTGACCGTCAAACAGGTAAAACTGCATTAGCAATTGATACTATTATCAACCAAAAAAAGTCTGGTATATACTCTATTTATGTTGCCATAGGGCAAAAAGCTTCGACTATTTTTAACGTAGTTCGTAAACTTAAAGAACACGATGCACTGAAGAATACGATTGTTGTTGTTGCATCTGCTTCAGAAGCAGCAGCCCTTCAATATTTGGCGCCTTACTCTGGCTGTTCCATGGGTGAGTATTTTCGTGATCGTGGTGAAGACGCGTTGATTGTTTATGATGATCTTTCTAAACAAGCTGTTGCTTATCGTCAGATCTCATTGTTGCTACGTCGTCCACCAGGCCGTGAAGCATATCCAGGCGATGTTTTTTATCTTCACTCTCGTTTGCTTGAACGTGCTGCGCATGTGAATATAGATTACGTTGAAAAATTCACCAATGGTGAGGTAAAAGGTAAAACTGGTTCTCTAACTGCGCTACCAATCATTGAGACCCAAGCTGGTGATGTCTCTGCATTTGTGCCAACTAACGTGATTTCAATAACTGATGGTCAAATTTTTTTGCAGTCTGAACTGTTCAGTGCTGGTATTCGCCCTGCTGTTGATCCAGGGATTTCAGTGTCACGCGTAGGTGGCTCCGCTCAAACTAAAATTATGAAGAAACTTTCAGGAGGTATTCGTACTGCACTGGCTCAATACCGTGAACTTGCTGCATTCGCTCAATTTTCATCAGACCTTGACGATGCAACAAAAAAGCAACTAAATCATGGTCAAAAAGTGACTGAGCTAATGAAGCAAAAACAATATGCACCCATGTCTGTTTTTAAACAATCGATGGTCATTTTTGCCGCAGAAAAAGGTTATTTAATTGACGTTGCAATTGATAAAATTAGCGCTTTTGAAGCTGCTCTGTTGTCATACGCTAAGTCCCAACACGCTGAACTTGTAGCCGAAATAGACGAAACTGGTGATTTCAACAGTGAAATCGTCGCTAAGCTGACTAAGCTTATGGAAAATTTTAAAACAACCCAAATCTGGTAATGCGTAAGAAAACTGCTGTAATGGACTTTTAAAAACGGAGAGTCATGATGGCCGGAATAAGAGAAATTCGTAATAAAATTGGAAGTATAAAAAACACGCAAAAGATCACTAAAGCAATGGAAATGGTTGCTGCATCCAAGATGCGTCGTTCGCAAAATGCCATGGAAGCATCACGTCCATATGCTGTTACAATGCGTAAAGTGATTGGTCATATTACCCTTGGTAAACTTGAGTACCGTCATCCATATCTGACAGAAAGGCAAGCTAAACGAGTCGGTTATATTATTGTGTCATCCGACCGTGGTTTGTGTGGAGGTTTGAATATTAATATATTCAAAAAGGCTATTCAAGATATGCAACGTTGGAATCAACAAGGCATTAAAATTGATATGGCACTGGTTGGTGCTAAAGCTGCGGCATTTTTTAATAACTATGGTGGTAAAGTTTCAGCACAAACATCTGGTTTTGGGGATCGTTCATGTTTGGAAGACATAATCGGAACGGTTGGAATTATGTTGAAAAAATACGATAAAGATCAACTAGATCGCTTATATCTAGTATACAACCAGTTTGTAAACACCATGAGTCAAGAACCAGTAGTAGAGCAACTGTTACCTTTACCTAAATCGAAAGATGAAGAGATGCAGCGCAACCATTCTTGGGATTATATTTATGAGCCAGAACCAGAACCTTTGTTGGATACTTTATTGGTGCGTTATGTTGAATCACAAGTATACCAAGGTGTGGTAGAGAATCTGGCTTGCGAACAATCTGCACGGATGGTGGCGATGAAGTCTGCGACTGATAATGCTGGAGATTTTATTGATAATCTACAACAGGTGTATAATAAAGCTCGTCAGATGGCAATTACTCAAGAACTTTCGGAAATTATTTCCGGTGCAGCTGCAGTGTAGGTAGAGATTTACAAACTAGTTTAAAGGAATTACGATGACTACAGGTAAGATCATACAGATCATCGGTGCAGTCGTTGACGTAGAATTTCCGCAGTATTCGGTACCTCAGATATACGATGTTCTTGAAGTTAAACGTGAAAGTGACTGTTTGGTACTGGAAGTACAGCAACAACTTGGTGGTGGTGTAGTACGTACCATTGCTATGGGGTCATCAGATGGTTTGCGCCGTGGATTGATTGTAAAAAATACTGGTAAATGTATTGAAGTACCCGTAGGTACTGCGACATTGGGACGGATTATGAACGTTCTGGGTGATGCAATTGATGGGCGTGGTAAGATAGGTGAACAAGAGCGTTATGCTATTCATCGCCCTGCACCCAGTTATAAAGATCAAGCGAGTTCAACTGAATTGCTGGAAACTGGTGTTAAGGTTATCGATCTGATTTGTCCATTTGCCAAAGGTGGTAAAATAGGTCTTTTTGGTGGTGCTGGTGTAGGTAAAACCGTCAATATGATGGAACTTATCAACAATATAGCCCTTCAACATTCTGGTTTGTCTGTATTTGCCGGTGTTGGTGAGCGCACTCGTGAAGGCAACGATTTTTATTATGAAATGCAGGAAGCTGGTGTTGTTAACGTTGAGAAGCCTGCGGAATCAAAAGTAGCCATGGTTTACGGTCAAATGAATGAGCCGCCTGGTAACCGTTTGCGGGTTGCACTCACTGGTCTAACTATGGCTGAGCATTTTCGTGACGAAGGTCGTGATGTACTATTATTTATAGATAATATTTATCGATACACACTTGCGGGTACTGAAGTCTCTGCACTATTAGGACGTATGCCATCAGCGGTAGGTTATCAGCCTACGTTAGCTGAAGAAATGGGTGTATTGCAAGAACGTATTACATCAACTAGTTCTGGTTCTATTACGTCAGTTCAGGCTGTATACGTACCGGCAGATGATTTGACTGATCCATCACCTGCTACAACATTTGCTCATTTGGATGCAACGGTTGTATTATCACGTAACATTGCATCACTAGGTTTGTATCCTGCGATCGACCCATTGGATTCAACTTCTCGCCATCTTGATCCTCTTATTATTGGTCAAGAGCATTATGATGTAGCTCGTGACGTTCAGTCAGTTCTGCAGCGTTATAAAGAACTAAAAGACATCATTGCTATTTTAGGTATGGATGAACTGTCAGAAGCAGATAAGATTGTAGTATCACGTGCGCGTAAAATTGAACGTTTTTTGACTCAGCCTTATCATGTAGCTGAAGTTTTTACAGGTCAATCAGGTGTTTACGTTCCATTGAAAGAAACCATTATTGGCTTTAAAAGTCTTATGAATGGAGAGTATGACGATATCCCTGAACAGGCATTCCTGTATTGTGGTGGAATTAAAAAAGTACTTGAAAAAGCAAAAAATTTGTAATGATTATTAGGAGTTGGAGGAGACATGGCTGCTATAACTTTTCATCTGGATGTAGTAAGCGCAGAGAAACAATTGTTTTCTGGACGTGCTGAAGCTATTCAGGTAACTGGTAGTGAAGGTGAGCTAGGTATACTTCCTAATCATACTCCGCTACTGACCGCAATTGCACCAGGCATGATCCGCATTACTAAACAGCAGGGACATGAAGAGGTTATTTATCTTTCTGGTGGTATGCTAGAAGTGCAACCTAGCACGGTCACCGTACTGACAGATACTGCAATCCGTGGTGTTGATTTGGATCAAGCGAAAGCAGAAGAAGCTAAGCGCTGTGCTGAAGAGCATATCCTCAATAAACATGATGATATAGACTTTACTCAGGCATCTAATGATTTGGCAAAAGCAATTGCTCAGCTACGAATTATTAAGATAATGAAAAAATAATATAAATTGCATAGGTAAACTTAGAATAAAATTTAATGATTGATGCTGCTAATTTTACATGATGGCACGATTCTAGATAAACGCTATAATAGGTTTCAACACTATGGAAGAAGATTGCTGATATATTAAATTTTACAATGAAAAATTACTGCTGACTGTTGCTAAAATTATTATATTAATGATTTTTAGAAAGATATTCTTAAAGTGAATGAAGCGACTATGAAGTAAAGTGAGTTTCTTCATGAGCAGGTTGTTTGGTTAGTTTTAAAAATTGGGTTATTTTGTAATTGCTCAACTTCAAGTATCGGCAATTAACTTGAGTTAATTTTGCCTGATGCCAAAGATGAACAGGCTCTATTTTAAGAATAAGTAGCCTCATCAATAGACAAAAAACTAATAGTTGAGCTTATCGTGTGCTACATCTCAAAGGTAAGGAATATTAATCATAGATCCAGTACAACCGTGGAGGTTTAAGAAAAAGTTATTATCGGATCTGTCATTAAAATTCATACCTCTGATTAGATACCTGAGTGTTCATTGAATGGATTAATTAAATTTTTTCAGCTGTATGTATCCTACGAAAAGATTTACAGTCCTTGAACGGCTTTGTTGCTTAATTCGAGTTCAGATAGCAAATTGCAACATGATGTGCTGTTACACTATTGCTTGTTTTTTTAGACATACTTGGCTTTGTAAGCTTATTTAATGCTTTTCTCATTGCATAGATTTAGTTAATTTGAATATCGTAATTTCTTAGGCGTAATGTTTTTCCCAATAGTTTTTAACTTGAAACATTGTCGTATTTGGTAGAGCACTTTTATGATAACTGTACTTTATTTTTCAAGGCTAATTTAAGTCGTGTAACTTCTGATAACTGCTTGCTAAATTATGCGGATGATTGACTGTATTTCCTAAATAAAGAAACTAAATGATTAATCTGCGCTTTAAACAACTAGGTTCACTTAAATATTTAAGTCTAAGAATAAGTTTTGCTACAAAACAACTAACCGAAAACAGTATAATTAAGCTTTAATCAATTGTAGTTCACTAACATTCTGGATTGATGAAGAAGCCATTCACTTATGGAACCAAACTAAGTAAGCCAATAATGGGAAACCTAGTGTATTTAACAACTTAGTTATTATAATGCCTCTTATGGTCAAAGGTGTATTTTCAATATTATTAATAAGTCTGCAAGGATGTATTAATTCTGTTTTTTAAACTTGCTTAACTGCCGTTGTCATGCTTTCGCTATCCATGTGTCAGCAAGCGAGTTAAAATAATGAACATCACATTCAATACGAAGACTAGAGGAACCATCCAGCACTTATCTATTAATTAGACAAGACTAAAAAGTCCGCGGTGAAAGTTAATGGCAAGTAAAAAAGTATGGCATTTATGGGAAGCGGGGAGTATGGATAAGTTACATTTAGCAATAGACATAAATATGCACGCAATCATTGCTGCTGGGCTAGGGTTATCAAATGTGATTGATGGTGCAGTGCTACCTAACTTGCTCAAACAGACTAACCAAAAAAGTAATGAAATATAATGCGATCGTGCTTGCGATGCTAGACAGTGTTACGCAATCATTCGTATTAAACGAACGGTTCCACTCATCCCACCAAGAAAAGGTTTTATTTTTGGGGAGCGAGATTATTTGCGTAATTGAGCGATTAATTACTAAGAATTATATCATTCAAATTATCGTTGCAAAACGAAGTATGGTTCCCATAAAGATTCCCTATTAGGAACGGTAATATTTTAAGTTAAAAAACTACTTGAAAAAACAGTGAATCGGAGGGATTACAATGCCCAAATTAACGTAATTTTCACTATGAAATAAGCTTACAGGGCTCAGTATGCCTAAAACGGAAGCACTAGTTTAATAGTGAATCATGTGGGGATTTGCTCTCTGAACGTGCATTAGGAAACAAAGGGCAAGATTTATCATAAAAATTCATAAAATAACTGTTTTGAAAGATAAAGTATAACTTTAGCCCTACTGAATAAGTAAGTGCTTAACTTCTTTGAGCATATTTTGAATAATTAACTAAAAAAGAAGCCATGTTTACGCTTTGATTTAAGATGGCTATACGTGCTTCATGAGGCAGTTTAGAAAAATACTCTAGTAGTCGATTGACATCCTGCTTATATTGTACATCATGTAATGTTACGCCTCTATCGCCATAAACAAACCATACCAATGGGCGTTCTGTTATTTCGGCAATTTCAGATAAAATACGAATACGTGGTTCAGTTTTACCGGTTTCGATATCTAAATATGTTTGACGCGCTACTTCTAGCAATTTCGCCATATTCACCTGAGTAATCCTTTTCCACTCACGCGCTTCTTTAATACGTTGTGCTACCTGTGATTTTGAATCGATCATATTTCACCTTTACTCCCTACGATATATAGTTTTAGTGATGTTTTTGCTGATTTAGCTATAATGTGCACAATACACGCCAATTGCTTCGACAGGATATAATAGAAGTAAAATCAATAAAGTATATAAATAAAATAGCGTAGTATTGATCTTTCTAGAGGACATATCTAATTATTACTGCAAAATAATTTGCACAATGCAAAATATAAATTTTTTGTACATTGCAAATAGCAACTGTAAAAAATATTTATTGTTTTATGGTGATTATTTTAATCACTGTGGACATTAAATATTATTTTTATTCATTTAAAAAGTAATGAAAATTTGAAATTATTAAACTTGAATACACATATATAATATATCAGGCAAGAATAAAGGAGCAAATTATTGAGTTTTTTTATTAATAATATGAGTGTATATGATTTCTTTCGAGTGTTATGTATCAACGTTCTATAACGTTGTCTTGATTTTTGTACAGGAAGCAATAAAAGTCTTTGAAGTAAATAAGCATGGCTCTTCATGGGTGCTAAGTAATTTATTTCTGTATTTAAGTTCAAATCAAAAAATTTTTTTATTGTATAAATGACTATTGCTCTCACTTAACTGCAATATATGTAAGTGATCCAGCATTTCTGCAGTCAGTATTGTATCATCAGTGCATAAGGTTGGTTCTTGTCAAAATTACAAGTGGTGAATTAACCTAATATTTCATGCGTATAGCTTTTATGTGCAATCAACTTGAAAATATTAGAGTGATCGTTTGAATATGAATATATTTGCGCTGGTTATTTGAACTCAAATTAGGAAATAAAATTCATAACAACAGCAGTTGATCAAAAGTAAAAATAGAATTGATACATCTTTGCCGGCTGCGCAACTGTATTACCAAAACTCGTTTGACCAGGAGAGTGATCGTAATGGCTAACTCATTACATAAATAAAATTTTATACGATTATTCTGCTGCATTTAATTTTATAACTGAATAACTTATTAATTGATTCATAGTGTTAACTAACTGTGATTACTTAAAACTTGATTATACAAATTTTGGTTCGCTGTATTGTAGTGGAACTTACTCAGGAACCTAAATATTTAAGTGAATTTAGCTGTTCTATAGAGTATCGACGGATGATGTGCATGTTCCACGTGAAATAAAATTATGAAAAATAAAGAAAGTTTCATCAATGCGAGTAATTAAGATTATTTATGAAGCAGAGAAATATCTGCAACGTTCAAAAACTGGCTATGTAATATATTGAGTAATGCTAAACGGTTAGCTTTAAGTGCTTCATCATCCGTCATGACCATAACGTTCTTGAAAAAAATATCGACTGGTTCATAAAGATCTGCTAATTGCGTCAATGCGGTTTTATAATCGCTAACAGCAAACAATGGAACTAAGTTATTAACTAAAGCAATCACTTTATTTGCTAGTACTTTTTCTGCGTCTTCAACCAAAAGGGTTGTATCAATAGTAACTGGTAGTTGGCCTTTAAATTTATTAAGTATATTTCCTACACGTTTGTTAGCAGCAGCTAATGAATTTGCTGTATCAAGTGAACGAAAATAAGTCACTGCCTTAATACGTTGATCTAAGTCAGCTGGTTGAGTTAAGTGACGTGCAAGCACCGCCTGAATAACATCTATACTGTATCCTTTATCTTGGTACCACGCCCGAAAACGACCTAACATGAATTGAATAACATCTGTTACTACGTTATTATTAGTCAAGCGGCTAGTGCCATCTTTAAGGGTAAAAAAAGATTTAGATTTAGGAATCAAATCTGCTAGATCTAAGTCATAACCGTATTCTATGATAATACGTAGTACACCTAGTGATGCGCGGCGCAGTGCGAATGGATCGGAACCTTTTGGTGCTTCGCCAATGCCAAAAAGTCCAACTATAGTATCAATTTTATCCGCCAGTGCTATAGCTGAAGAGATCCCGTGACTTGGTAGACTATCGCCCGCAAAACGAGGCATGTATTGCTCGTTAAGAGCAATTGCTACTTCTTCTGCTTCGCCATCATGGCGTGCATAGTGCATGCCCATACTGCCTTGAGTTTCAGTAAACTCAAAGACCATAGAAGTCATTAAATCACACTTTGCTAATAGACCTGCACGTTTTACTTTTTTTATGTCAGTGCCGATTTTGTCTGCAATGTAGCCAGCAAGCTCAGTAATACGGTCTGTTTTGTTTTTGAGGGTACCAAGATCTTTTTGAAAAATAGCGGTTTCTAGTTGTGGAAGAAAATTTATTAAAGGGAACGTACGATCAGTATTGAAGAAAAATTCCGCATCTGCTAAACGAGGACGAATGACCTTCTCGTTACCTTCGATAATATGTTTAGGCTCTTTTGATTCGATATTAGAGACAAAAATAAAATTTGGTAGAAGTTGTTTGTTTTCTCTGTAAACAGGAAAGTATTTTTGGTCCCTTTTCATAGTATAAACTAAGGCTTCTGTTGGAATTTTTAAAAATTTTTCTTCGAAGGTTCCGGTTAACACTACTGGCCATTCAACTAAGGAAGTGACTTCTTCTACTAAATCGTCGTCTAAGTCAGCTATGCCGCCAATCAACTCTGCTGCTTTTTTAGCGCCAGTAAGAATGATGGCTTTACGTGCCTCGTAATCTGCTATAACTTTGCCGCGTTCTTCTAAAATGGCTGGATATTGATCTGCATTATCGATGGTGAATTCTGCTTCACCCATAAAGCGGTGACCACGAATGATCCGTGATGATGATACACTCATGATGGTGCCTTCAATTAACTCGTCACCCATCAAAATAGTAAGTGTTTTTACCGGACGGATGAATTGGGTGTCTTTATCACCCCAACGCATAGGTTTAGCTATTGGCAGGGTAGTCAGTGCTTTGTCAGCCAGTGCTACAATGATATCATTTGCATTTTGACCTTTAACTTCATGTTTATAAAAAAGCCGTTCTCCTTTATTTGTTACTATACGGTTAGCTTGTTCAAGAGTAATACCATTACTATGTGCCCAGCTTTGAGCTGCTTTTGTTGGATTACCATTAGCATTAAATGCCACTGCGATAGCTGGTCCATATTTATCAATCAGCTTATTGGCTTGTTGTTCAGCAAGCTCTGCAACTTTTAATGCAAGACGTCGAGGTGTTGCATACCAAGTAATTTCTTTATGCATTAATTTAGCATTTTTTAATTCTTTTTCAAAGTTCGCAGAAAATGCTTCAGCAAAAGTGCGAAGTCGTATTGGTGGCAATTCTTCTGTGCCTAATTCAATCAAAAAATTTTTTACCATTTTACTTATTTTCACCCTTTTTTAGCATCGGAAAGCCTAATGTTTCTCGAGAAGTATAATAGACTTTTGCAACTGCTTTAGTTAAATTACTAATACGCAGGATGTAACGTTGACGCTCAGTCATTGAGATAGCTTTACGTGCGTCTAGTAGATTGAATGTATGACTTGCTTTTAAAATACGTTCATAAGCTGGTAGTGGGAGTGGCTTTTCAAGAGCAAGAAGATGCCAACATTCTTTCTCACACTGCTCAAAATAAATAAATAAAAAATTTATATCAGCATGTTCAAAGTTATAAGTGGATTGGTCGGCTTCATTTTGGTGGAAAATGTCTCCATAGGTTATTTTACCTAATGGACCATCTGACCACACTAAGTCATATACAGAATCAACGCTTTGAATGTACATAGCAAGACGTTCAATACCGTAAGTGATCTCTCCGGTAACTGGCTTACACTCAAGACCACCAACCTGTTGGAAGTATGTTAATTGTGTTATTTCCATTCCGTTTAACCAAATTTCCCAACCTAGACCCCAGGCGGCTAATGTTGGGTTCTCCCAGTTATCTTCAACGAATCGAACATCATGCACCTCTAGATCAATGCACAATACACGTAATGAATCAAGATACAGTTCCTGAATATTGTCTGGAGACGGCTTCATTATGGTTTGAAACTGATAGTAATGTTGAAGGCGGTTCGGATTTTTGCCATATCGACCATCAGTTGGACGGCGTGAAGGTTGAACATAAGCTGCAGCAATTGGCTCAGGGCCAATTGCACGTAAACAAGTCATTGGATGAGAGGTGCCAGCACCTACTTCCATGTCGAGAGGTTGCACTATGGTACAACCTTGCTTGGCCCAGTAATCCTGCAGCGCGAGGATCATGCCCTGAAAAGTTTTTACATTAAATTTCTGCATCATTAGGTTCGCGCGATCTATGGATGGGAAATCACATATAGATTATAACGCGTTAGCTGTACGATAAACAGTATTGCTTTAGTAAGACTCTTAAATTTTAAGTAGTTGAAATACCATATTCATTAAAAATTAGATTTATTATTTATATTTTTTTCCAATTCAGCAAATTTAAGTGCCATTTCGTTCAGTTTTTGACGAGTACAAAAAAGAACTTGTGTATGAATATCAAATTCTTCGCGGCTTACTACATCCAGTTTTGTTAATTGAGATTGGATTACTTCACGAACTTTTTGATCCACATCATTTCCTAGGTCTTTTACTGATTGCGGCATGCACTCCTGAATTTGCTTAACAACTTGTTCTAGCTTCTTTGGATCGAACATGCGCATCTCCTTATCTTCATGATGTGATTCTCAACAGTCTGCAGATTATTGTGAAAATACTATTGTGATAGTATTTGATAAAAAATTCACCAAAATAATACGGGTTATTTTAAGTTGATGGTCAAGACTAACTGTAAATAAATTTATTTTTATAATATTTCACCGGCTTTATTGCTTCATTTGAGTTCAAATAATAAATTTCAACGCAATTCACGATTAAATTCTTTCTGTTATTGTAGATAGGCTGAGATCTGTCAGCTTATTTAATGCTTTTATCTTGGCGTAAATTTCGTCAATCTGTGCGCTATAATCTCTTAGGTTAAATTTTCCTCTGAATAGTTGTTTCGCTCAAAATATTGCTGTTTTTGACAAAGAATTTTTATGATAGCCATACTTTATTTTCCAATGCTGATCTGAACCTTATAGCTTCTGATTATTGACCGCTAATTTACACGGATGACCTCGTTCCCAAAAAGTTGTTCCTTCACTTGGTGGAATGCGTGAAACCGCTCGTTTAATATAAACGGTTTCGTAGCATGCTCTGGTGTCATAAGTACCATCGGCTAATATTTCATTAGTTTTGCGAAGAGTCTATTTGCATAATTTAGATAGCATTTCACTGTCAGTCATATTTGATGCACTTAATTCAGTAGCAATGACTTCATGCGCATTTATATCTACTTCTACATGTCATTGCTCCGGGTTCATTGTTTCCTCATCAGCACTATGCTTTTTACTTTCCATTTTTCTTCACTGTAGACTTTGAACCCCGTAGAATCAATGGCTAAATGCTGGATGCTTTCTTTATTCTTCATTCTTCGTCTTGAACGAGACGTTAGCTGTTTTGGCTCGCTTGCGAATGAATAAATAATCGTGAGGGCATGCCAATGGCAATTAAATAAATTTTACAATAGGATTAATGAATCCTTGCAGACCTCTCAATGGTATTAAAATATGCATTTAACCATGCGGCCATTGGAATGGCTAAATTGCGAAATAAACGAGGTCTCCCACGTTTACCTGGCTTAGTTTAATTCCATAGCGGAATGACTTTTTCATTAATCCAGAGTGTTAGTGAGCCACGATTGATGAAAGCTGATTATACTTTTTCTATTTAGTTGTTTTGTAGCAAAGATTTTTTATAAACCTGAATATTTAAGTGAGCCTAATTGTTTAGAATGTTGAGTGAAAATTTAGTTCTCTTTTTGAGGAAATAAAGCCGGTTACTACAAATATTTTTTAGCAGAGAAAGCAATGGTTCGAGTTAAAAAAACTACTGGGAGGGACATTGAGCCTAAGGGATCACACAACTCAGATTAATGAAACTTACAGCATGATAAAAGCGTTAAATAAGCTGACAAGGCTAAATATGCCTAATACTAAAGGGATTATCTTATAGCTCATCATATTGGAATTTACTCTCTGAACTAGAATTAAAAAATATGATTATGGATTAAAAATTTTGCATCGTATATAGTGTGGTCATAAATTTTAAAAAATATAGAATCTACAATGCTACACAAATATAGATAGAGCTATATTTGCAATGTCCATAAGTGGATTACATATATTGATGATCAATATTAATCAAATGGATTCAATATAGACTTGTGTTCATAATATGAATGCTATCATTTCTCTTTTCTTTGATATAATCGAAAATTTACTTGTCCGGCGTATTTTTCTTGAAGCATCTCCCAATGCATTGGTACATTAATGTTACTAAGTTCTTTTTCCGCTTCAACATAAATTAA
The DNA here is from genome assembly GCF_002381345.1 of Candidatus Enterovibrio altilux. Classification (GTDB taxonomy): domain Bacteria; phylum Pseudomonadota; class Gammaproteobacteria; order Enterobacterales; family Vibrionaceae; genus Enterovibrio; species Enterovibrio altilux. The sequence goes on along the minus strand of NZ_CP020660.1, from coordinate 1,013,389 downwards.
TGCATTTTGACTTAGCCAACCGTTCTGCTCTAATTGTGAAATAGCATCGTTGAGTAGCTTTTTTCTAAATGGCGGATCAATAAACGTCACATTAAAAGCTTGGCCTGGCTGTGATAAATAAGTCAGCGCATCAGTATTCAAAACCATGGCATTATCTGCTTTTAACGTGTTGATATTTAATTTTATTTGTTCAGCAGCCTCTGTGTTTAGTTCTAAGAGGGTGACATGCTCTGCATTGCGAGACAAAGCTTCCAAACCTAGGCCACCACTACCGGCAAATACATCCAAACACTTCGCTTGATAGAGATTGGTTGCCAGCCAGTTAAACACTGTTTCCTTTATACGATTAGTTGTGGGTCGTAGGCCTTCAATATTTTTTACAGGCAGTTTGCGACCTCGCCATTTACCACTAATTATACGAATAAAACCGGAGCCATTACCGACTGACAGTGATGAATTTTTACATGTTCTCGTGTTCCGTGTTGCAAAATTTTTAGGATTACGTATGACCATAAAATTTTGGTCCGTTAAAAGGTGTTAGTATATGTTGATTAGGTAACGATCAGTGTCTCCTCTGCAATTTATAAGTTAGCTACTTAATGGTTAATAATTAATGATACCGGCTACTTTCGTTGATATCACTCTGCTTTAAAAAATGCATTAATACTTAATGATCGCCCTGCATTTATATACGTGGTATGAATCGTCTTTTATTAGTTCACTATGATTGTGTTGATTGTACCAACTATACTATAGGATTTGTCAATGGTAGAAAAAAAGAAACGTGAATTTATGTTCTGGCTGTGTTCCGGTGGCAAGAAAAATGACCAAGAAAAACAGCTTCAAGTAGAGAAAGATGCTCGTTTAGAAACTGAAGATGTGTCGACTAAAGCAGTAAAAATAGAACAAAAAAAACAAAAAAAAGAAAGTTTTTTGGTACGTTTGAAGAGTGGTCTTCAAAAAACCAAGCTCAATATTGGTACGAGTTTCTTTCGTTTATGTAGTGGCAAAAAAATTGATGATACTCTGTTTCAAGAACTGGAAGAACAACTGCTTATTGCAGACGTTGGTATGGATACCACCACTCAAATAATCAGAAGCCTAATTGTTAAAACAAAGAATCATGATCTTAAAAATGGTGCAATTTTATACGGTTTACTTAAGCAGGAAATGAAAGAGATCTTAAGTACAGTTGAAAAACCATTAAAAGCGCAGTGTAGTAATGACCCATTTGTTATTTTGATAGTTGGCGTTAATGGTGTAGGTAAAACTACGACCATCGGTAAGTTGGCAAAACAATTCCAGCAACAAGGTAAATCCGTGATGTTGGCTGCAGGTGATACTTTCCGTGCAGCTGCAGTAGAGCAGCTCCAAGTGTGGGGCGATCGTAATAATATTCCTGTTATTGCTCAACATACTGGAGCAGACAGTGCCTCTGTTATCTATGATGCAATTGAGGCAGCAAAAGCACGAAAGATTAATGTCGTGATTGCAGATACTGCTGGTCGTTTGCAAAATAAAGTGAATTTAATGGAAGAATTGGGAAAAATTGTTCGCGTGATGAAGAAGCTCGATCCGAATGCACCGCATGAAACTATGCTGATTATTGACGCAGGCACGGGTCAGAATGCCATTAGTCAAACCCGTTTGTTTAATGACATAGCACCTTTGTCTGGTATTACCTTAACTAAGCTTGATGGTACAGCGAAAGGAGGGATAATTTTTGCGGTGGCCAAGCAGTTTAATATTCCACTGCGTTACATTGGGGTGGGAGAAGAGATTGACGATTTAAGCCCCTTCGTAGCTGCAGACTTTATAGAAGCTCTATTCAGTCAGGAGGATTGACCAGCATGATTCAATTTCAGCAGGTAAGCAAAGTTTACAGTGGTGGGCAGCAAGCATTACAAAAAGTAAACTTTCATCTACCAAAAGGTGATATGGCGTTTCTGACTGGTCATTCAGGTGCTGGGAAAAGTACTTTGCTGAAGTTGCTCTGTGCAATAGAACGACCAAATGATGGGCAAATTTTGTTTAATGGTCACGATATCACCAAAATGAATCGTAAAGAAATACCTTTTTTACGCCGCCACATTGGAATAATTTTTCAAGATTATCAACTTTTGACGGATCGCAGTGTGTTTGACAATGTGGCTTTGCCACTTCGCATAGAGCAAGCCGATGAATTTCATGTAAAAAAGCGTGTATCGGTAGCGCTAGATAGAGTAGGTATACTCGATAAAATTGCATGCTTTCCGACTCAACTATCTGGCGGTGAACAGCAGAGAGTTGGCATTGCTCGTGCGGTAGTGAACCAGCCACAAGTACTGCTTTCAGATGAGTCATCAGGTAACTGTGATATCACATTGTCGGCACAAATTATGGAGTTATTCTGTCAGTTTAATCAGGCTGGGGTAACAGTATTAATGGCCACAAACGATACATCTTTGCTGTATCGCTATGACATGCGTCGTTTTGATTTGAATGGCGGACATTTATTTGAGGTGCCTCTACATGACTAACTTCATTGCGTTACACAAGCAGCAGGGTGGTCAAGCATTTCGCGATCTACTCAACAGGCCTTTGGGTAATATGCTTACGGTGTTGGCACTTGCATTTTCACTCGCGCTACCAACGACATTATTTATGCTGGTCAAAAATGTCATGATGATGGCTGAAGCATGGCGAGTTCAAAACCAACTCACTGTGTATATGAACCAAGATGCTTCTGATTCGGCCATTGACTCGTTCTATAATAAGCTCTCGCAATGGGAAGGTATTGACAGTGCGGCATTTATTTCTCCTGATGAAGGTCTTACTCAACTGAAGCAAATTCAAGGGTTAGATGAAGCCATCAGTTTATTAGACAGCAATCCGTTGCCTTCGGTCATTGTGGTAACTGCAACTAATGATGATGTAGTTCTTACTAGAGTGCTTGCCGCTAAGCTTCTTGCTGAATCATTAGTGGAGGAAGTCCGTTTCGATAGCGATTGGTTGCAACGTATGGTAGCGATTAAATCCTTGGTGTTAACCTTAACTTTGGTATTTGCTAGTTTAATGTTAATAGGGGTATTTTTGATCATTGGTAATACTCTGCGTTTGCAGGTGTTGAACCAAAAAGCGGTAATTCAAGTCTTAAAGCTAGTTGGCGCAACGGATAGTTACATAATTCGACCTTATTTGTACACTGGCGTATGGTTGGCACTTGCAGGTGCATTGGTTGCTTGGGTGGTGACACTAATCAATGGCCTGCTTTTAAACACGGTGGTGACAAAATTAGCTACATTGTATAATAGTAGTTTTTGCTTATACGGTTTGCGGATGGATGAAAGTCTTATTTTATTGATGGTCACTGGTTTTATAGGATTATTTGCCGCGCGATTGGCAGTAAGCAAATATTTACGTGAGATTGAACCCATATAAAAATTGAAATTTTAGAAATAATAGTAGTTACAATAGTAACGTTATTCTACTGGAGTTGGAATTTTGTTGATTTTAAGTAGAGTATGATAAAGTTGAAACTGGTTCATATATATTCGATATATTTGGGAAGAAATGAGAATGATAACTGAGTCGTATGCAATAGTCCCGATCTCAAAGGATAGCCTAGATAGCTACCTACAACAGGTAAATAGTTATCCAATGTTATCACCTGATGAAGAACGTGTGTTTGCAGAACGACTTCATTACGCTGGAGATCTGAATGCGGCGAAAAGTCTCATTCTTTCTCATCTGAGATTTGTTGTTCATATTGCTCGTGGTTATGCTGGCTATGGTTTACCTGTTGCTGACTTAGTACAAGAAGGTAATATTGGATTGATGAAGGCGGTTAAACGTTTCAATCCAGAAGTGGGTGTTCGTTTAGTGTCTTTTGCCGTGCATTGGGTCAAAGCAGAAATTCATGAATATGTTCTACGTAACTGGCGTATTGTGAAAGTTGCTACCACTAAGGCGCAGCGTAAATTATTTTTCAACCTGCGTAAGGCAAAAAAGCGTCTTGGTTGGTTTAATGCAGAAGAAGTTAAAATGGTTGCCGAACACCTTGGTGTAGGTACTGCAGAAGTGCGGGAAATGGAAAGTCGTCTTGCAGCGCAAGATGCAGGCTTTGATGTCGGCAATGATGACGATGATCGTGAAGGATCTGTAGCACCAGTCTTCTATCTGGAAGATAAAGCGTCAGATGTCGCTATGAATCTAGAGTCTGCAAACTGGGAACATCATGCTAACCATAGACTTTCGAATGCGATATTAGGGTTAGACGAGCGAAGCCAGTATATAATTCGTTCTCGTTGGCTAGATGACAATAAAGTGACTTTACAAGCGCTTGCGGAATATTATGACGTATCAGCTGAACGTATTCGTCAGTTGGAAAAAAATGCAATGCGTAAGTTGAAAGAAGCAGTAGGTGACATTTTTTAAGCGTAATTCTGCATTTGCTATTGAGCAAGTTTAAAAACAGGATTCATGAATCGTTGAAGATCACTCAATGGTATTGAAAATAATCATTTAACCATGAGGACCGCCGTAATGGCTAAGTTTTTAAATAAACGAAGTCTCCCATGATTACCCAGCTTAGTTTAATTTTATGGCTAAATAGCCTTTTCATGACCTCAAAAAATTAGCGAGCTATGATTGATTAAAGCTTGATTATGCTGTATTTTATTAGTTGTGTTGTAGTGAAACTTATGCATAGACTCTGAATATTTGAGTGAACTTAGCTGTTTAGAGCGTGAATTTATAATGAATTACTTTGATTTAGGAAGCCAAACTAAACAAAGTCTCTTATTTTACGTCTGTATTAACACTGTTTTCATGGTATGGGGAATACCAGCCATTAAGTTTTTTGAAAAGTTTATTTACCCCAATGCCTTTTAGTGATGAATAGAGCTCGACTTCAACATCACCACCAAAGTCTTTAGAGGCTTCACGTACTTTAACCAACTTCGCCTTATATGCACCTTTTTTTAACTTGTCGCATTTAGTTAGCAAGACAAGTACAGGTAACTTGCTATTTACTGCCCAAAAAATTAATTGCTGATCGAGATCTTTAAGTGGGTGACGAATGTCCATTAACACTACCAAGCCTTTGAGTTGATCACGTTTTTGCAAATATTTTCCCAGTGATTGTTGCCATTTTAACTTTACTTTCAAAGGTACTTGAGCGAAACCATATCCAGGTAAGTCAACGATGTGAAATCCCTCATCCACTTTAAAAAGGTTAATTAATTGTGTACGGCCAGGTGTTTTACTCACCTTTACCAGACTCTTATGATCGCATAGCCTATTAATAGAGCTTGATTTGCCAGCGTTCGATCTGCCAGCAAAGGCAATTTCGATCCCGGTATCAGTAGGCAGGGCGTGTATGTCAGGTGCACTGGTAATAAAGTGGGTGTTACGATAGTTAAGTGCAAAATTCACTGTTAACTCCGTTTTGACTGTATGTAGTTAACTGATTATTTTTATATGAAATAATGTAGAATAATCATGCTTAGTTTTGACTCGATAATAATACCATTATGACATGCGTGTATATCGTGATATTGACTTTGTTTCCTAAATGAGAGAATTAAATTATTAATCTACTCTCTAAACAGCTATGTTCACTTAAATATTTAAGTTTATAAGCAAGCTTCGCTACACAAGAACTAACTGAAAGTAATATAATCAAACTCTAATTAAGTGTGGTTAATTAACATTCTGAATTGATGAAAAAGTTATTAAGCTATGGAATTAAACTAAGCAGGATAATCATAAAAAATTCGTTTATTTCGTAGTTGAGCCATTGATCTTATGGGGTCAACAGTCTACGATGACGGCGAATAAAAAATAAAAAAGCGTGACACTAATGGTATATGGTGAGTTTAGCGCAAGTTACATTTAGCGGTAGATATAAATGCAAATGAAATAATTGTAGCTGAGTGAAACGCATCAAATTATTACTGACGGTAGCAGTGCTACTTACCTTGCTCAAACAGACTTGGCTGAACATTAATGAAGTATCATGCTTTTCGCTTATGACACCACTTTTGCCTTTTAATTCAAGTTTAGATAGCAAATCTTAACATGATTTACTATTAGGCATTCTCTTTTGTGTTAGATATACTTAATCGTTATTAACGTATGTAATGCTTTTATCATGATGCAAGTTTCGCTAATCTGAGCTGTATGTTCCCTTAGGCTAAATGTCTTTACCGGTAATTCTTTAACTAAAAACAGTGCTGTTTCTGCTAAAAAATATTGATGGTAATCAGCTTTATTTTCTAAATTAGGGAGCTAAATTTTTAAGCAACACTCTAAACAGCTAGATTCACTGAAATATTCAGGTCTATGTAGAGACTTCGCTACAAAACAATTAATTAAAAACAGTGTAATCAATCTTTAATCAATAGTGGTTCACTAACATTCTGGATTGATGCAGAAATTATTCAGCTATGGAATCAAACTAAGCAGGTCAATAATGAAAGACCTCGTTTATGTGGCGACTTAACCAGGATTTATTGGCTAATTCGAGTTCAGAGAGCAAATACTAATATGATTAACGATTAAACAAGCGCTTTTATTTTAGGTATACTTAATCTGGTCAGCTTATGTAATGCTTTGATCATAGCGTAAGTTTCGCTAATTTAGGCATTGTGATCTCTTAAGCTCAATGTTCATCTAAAAATTTTTTAATTCGAAACCTTGCCCGCCTCTGATAGGGCAACGTTTATGGTAGTTATACCTAGTTTTTCAATGTTGATTGGAATCGTATAATTTCTGGTAGCTGACCGATAAATTACGTGAATGACAGTGTTACTAAAAAGTGCTTCTTTTCTTGGTGGGGTGAGTGGAACCGCTCGCTTAATCCGCATGGTTTCGTAACATGGTCTGATGTCGTAAGTATTATAGGTTGGTATTTCATTCATTTTTTGACAGATCTGTTTCAGCAAGTTAGTAGTACTTTACCGTCAGTCACATTTGATGCATTTAACGCAGCAGCAATAATTGCATGTGTATTTATATCTATCGCTAAATGTAACTGGCGCCAGACTAGCCGTTTCCCATCAGTGCCATGCTTTTTTATTTTCCATTCTCTTTCACCGTAGATTTTGAGCTCTGCAGACTTAATGGCTAAGTGCTGGATGGTTTCTTTATTTTCGTTTTGAACGTGACGTTAACCATTTTGGTTTGCTTGCTAATGCATGAATAGTGAGGGTATGACAACGACAGTTGAGCAAGCTGGCAAACAAAATTAATGAATGCTTGCTGACCTCTCAGTGACATTAAAAATATGCATGTCACCATGAAAGCTGTCGTCATGACTAAGTTACTAAATAAATGAGGTCTGCCCTAATTACCTCGCTTAGTTTGATGCAATAGCTGAATGGCTTCTTCATAAATCCAGACTATTAGTTAGCTACGATTAACTAAAGCTTCATTATGCTGGTTCCAATTAGTTGTTTTGTAGAGAAGCTTGTTCATAGGTTTGAATATTTAAGCCAGCCTAGCTGTTTAGAGCGTAGATTAATGACTTAGTTCCCTGATTTAGGAAGCAAAATTTACAATATCAGACAATGCTACGAACCCGTCCGTATTAAATGAGATGATCCGCGTAATTTAATGGTCAGTTACAAGTAGTTAGATGGTTCAAATCAGCATTGGAAAATGAAGTATTATTACCATAAACATTACCTACCAAAGACGTCAATGTTTCGAGTCAAAAAAATTACTGGGAAGGACAGAGGACCTAAAGGAACACACAATTCAGATTAACGAAACCTAAGCCATGATCAAGGCATTAAATAAGCTAACAGAGCTAAATGTACCCTACAACTAAAGCGAGTCTCTAATAATTAATCATTTTGAAATTTGTTATCTGAATTTGAAGTAGGAAACCAAGTACTATGTTTAATAGGATATAGTGGTCCATGAGCCCGTTAAAAATGCAAGTAGTAATAAAGAAAGTTGTCGCGGTGGTGAGCTGACGTGGCAAACATTAGGTTCATGTAGTACGTTAATTGTTATTGGAAGGTAATACTCGCGTTTAATTTAATGAAGACGTAACTGTAAGGTAAGTATTATTGTTGACCTTACCTGTGCACAGGTAGAGTTTAGGCTCGTTATCACCGGCAAAAATGAGATGATATTGCACGGTATTAATGTAAAAAATTTTCAGCTTACACAGCGTACACAAACAACAGAGAAAGAAGAAATGATTGGGGAATGTGAGCCGAAGATTTCCTGCGTAGCTAATAGATAAAACGTATCCCCCCTTTTTCCACCCTAAGAATAAAAAAGGCCATCAATATGGCCTTTTTTATTGTTGCATAATTACTTTACGCGGCTTACGTATTCTCCAGAACGAGTATCTACTTTGATTACTTCGCCAACCTGGATGAATAGAGGAACACGAACCACAGCCCCGGTGACCAGAATTGCAGGCTTACCGCCAGTACCTGCTGTATCACCTCTGAGACCAGGATCAGTTGTTATAATTTTCAGTTCAACAAAGTTTGGTGGGGTAACTGCTATTGGATTACCGTTCCATAGTGTCAAAGTGCAACGATCGTTTTCTTTCAACCACTTAATATTATCGCCAACAGCTTTTTCATCAGCATCAATTTGTTCAAAAGATTCTGCGTCCATGAAGTGCCAGAATGCGCCATCAGAATACAAGTAATCTAACGCGCACTCCATAACGTCAGCAGCTTCCACTGTTTCACCCGATTTGAAAGTCTTCTCCAGAACTTTGCCTGAAAGTAACTTACGAATTTTAATGCGATTGAAAGCTTGGCCTTTACCAGGCTTAACAAATTCGTTTTCGATAATGACACAAGGCTCATTATCAAGCATAATTTTCATTCCACCATGGAACTCATTAGTGCTAAAAAATGCCATATTTATCCTCTTAACATCAGCGAAGTTATCATAAATGTCGTACATAATAACTCGAGACACCTCGTCTGTTGAGCAAAACTGGCTTAAAGAGTTGGGAAATTCTGTCTCAGATCCTAGAATGCTTCTACAACAACTTGATATAGAACCTTCGCAATGGACGTCCGGTTTTTCTGCTCAAGTCTTATTTGCACAACGTGTGCCACAGAGTTTTATCGATAGAATGGAAAAAGGAAATCCTAATGACCCACTGCTGCGCCAAGTACTACCCGTGGTAAACGAGTTTGAAAACACGAAGAATTTCAGCACAGATCCGCTCGAGGAGCAAAGTAATTCACTTGCGGGTCTACTACACAAATACAAAAATAGGGTGCTCATCATAGTGAAAGGTGGTTGCGCTATTAACTGTCGTTATTGTTTTCGTCGTCACTTTCCTTATCAATATAATAAAGGGAATAAAAAAATTTGGCGCGAAGCAATCAATTACTTACATAAACATCTCGAGATAGATGAAGTTATCCTCTCTGGCGGTGACCCGTTGATGGCAAAAGACCATGAGCTTGAATGGCTAATAGATGCTATCGAAGAAGTATCACATGTAACCCGCCTTCGTATACATAGCCGCTTACCTGTCGTCATACCTTCACGTGTGACGTCAGCACTTATTCACATACTAGGTTCTTCGAGATTGAATGTCGTACTGGTGACTCATATCAACCATGCTAATGAAATTAATGAAGAGTTGAGGGGGGCAATGGCAAAACTCAAACAAATAGATGTCACGCTACTAAACCAAAGTGTGCTGCTTCGTGGCATCAATGATTCCGTAGATGCGTTGAAAAAATTAAGTAATACTTTATTTGATGCGGGCATCCTGCCTTATTACTTGCATGTCTTGGATAAGGTAAAAGGTGCAGCACATTTTTTGGTGGAAGATGAAGAAGCTAGAGTCTTAATGGCTAGATTGATACAAGAAGTTTCTGGGTATGTTGTCCCTCGATTAATGCGTGAAATTGGCGGCAGAAACAGTAAAACCCCATTAGACTTACATTTAGAATAAGTAGCACAAAAATAACATATATTCTTAATTATCTTATGTAGTTCCCTAAATCAAGAAACTAAATTATTGATTTACGTTCTAAATAACCAGGCTCACTTAAATATTCCAGTCTATGGATAAGCCAAATACACTGTATTGAAGGATAAAAAATGCCTAAATACCGTTCAGCCACCACTACTCATGGCCGTAATATGGCTGGAGCGCGTGCTCTTTGGCGTGCAACAGGTGTTAAAGATGAAGATTTTGGTAAACCAATCATAGCAGTGGTTAATTCATTCACTCAATTCGTTCCAGGTCATATTCACTTAAAAGATATAGGCCAATTGGTTGCACGAGTGATTGAAAAAACGGGAGGTATTGCAAAAGAATTCAATACCATAGCGGTTGATGATGGTATTGCTATGGGTCATGGAGGCATGCTGTACAGCCTACCTTCACGTGAACTCATTGCCGATTCTGTTGAATATATGATAAATGCACACTGTGTCGATGCCATGGTATGCATCTCAAACTGCGATAAAATAACCCCTGGCATGCTGATGGCAGCCATGCGTATTAATATTCCTGTAATCTTTGCGTCTGGCGGACCAATGGAAGCAGGTAAAATAAAACTTTCCGATCAAATTTTAAAATTGGATCTGGTTGATGCCATTATCCAAGGCGCGAATGCCAAAGTTTCTGATGAGCAAAGCAAGCAAATTGAACGTTCAGCATGTCCAACCTGTGGTTCATGCTCAGGTATGTTTACCGCGAATTCCATGAATTGTTTGACCGAAGCACTTGGTCTTAGTCTACCTGGCAATGGTTCAATGTTGGCCACTCATGTCGACCGCGAAAAGCTATTTTTTAAAGCAGGCCAACTTATTGTTGAATTAACGAAGCGTTATTATGAACAAAATGATGTTTCTGCCTTACCACGTAATATTGCCAGTAGATTATCTTTCGAGAATGCCACAGCGGTAGATATTGCTATGGGAGGGTCGAGTAATACGGTTTTGCACTTAATAGCTGCAGCTCAAGAAGGTGAAATTAATTTTAATATGCATGATATTGATCGCATATCTCGTCGCGTTCCTTATCTCTGTAAAGTGTCACCATCGACTCAGCAATACCACATGGAGGATGTACACCGAGCTGGCGGTATTATCGGTATCTTGGGCGAATTAGCGCGAGCACACCTTCTGCATACCAATGTTCCTACTGTATTAGGTCAACCCATGGCAGACACCATTATACAATACGACATAATGGTGACTGAAGATGAAGATGTACAAACTTTTTTTCGTGCGGGTCCAGCTGGTATTCGTACGACCAAAGCTTTTTCACAAAACTGTCGCTGGGATACACTAGATAAGGACCGTAAAAATGGTTGTATCCGTACACGTGAAAATGCCTTTAGCCAAGATGGCGGTCTGGCTGTTTTAAGTGGCAACCTTGCTCTAAATGGCTGTATAGTTAAAACTGCTGGTGTTGACACAGATAGCCTTGTTTTCCACGGTCCAGCACATGTGTTTGAGGCTCAAGAAGATGCCGTCGATGGAATTTTGTCTGGTGCAGTAAGAACTGGCGAAGTAGTGGTTATTCGCTTTGAAGGCCCTAAAGGAGGTCCTGGTATGCAGGAAATGTTATACCCTACCACTTACCTCAAATCCATGGGATTAGGTAAAGCCTGTGCATTGATCACTGATGGTCGTTTTTCTGGTGGAACCAGTGGTTTATCTATTGGTCATATTTCACCAGAAGCGGCTAGTGGTGGTATTATTGGTTTAGTTCAACAAGGAGACATCATTATCATTGACATCCCTAACCGTTCGATTGTATTAAAAGTGGATGACGAAGAACTTGCTATGCGTCGTATTCAGGCTGATATACGAGGTTGGAAACCTGTTTCACGTGAGCGTGTCGTATCCCTCGCCCTGAAAGCGTATGCTAGCTTGGCCACCAGTGCAGACAAAGGCGCTGTACGTGATAAAAGCAAGTTAAAGGATTAATTTTGACACAGACCCACAAGCTGCAAGAGCACATTTCACTCAGCAATACTAAGTATTTATGCAAAATATTACGCGTATTTTACAGGGGTTGGGTAATACAATTCAACTGAAGCTATAAGATCATCACCCAGTACTTAGCCATTGATTCTACGGGGCTCAGAACCTACGGTGAAGGCAGATTACAAGTAAAAAAGCATGCCACTGGTAGGAAATGATGAGTTTGGTGTAAATTATCTTTAGTGGTAGATATAAATACGCATACAATTATTGCTGCTAAGTTAAGTGTATTAAATGTGACTGATGCTGAGTGTTACTTAACTTGCTCAAACAGACCCGCCTCCAAACCAATGAAATATCAGCTGATAATGTTTACGACATCAGACAATATTACGAAGCTATTTTTATTAAACAAGCGGTTCCACTTATCCCACCAAGAAAAGGAGCAATATTGAGAATAAGATTATTCGTACAATTTAGAGTTCTAAACGTACAATCTCTTGCCACGGCAAACTAGTATCACCTAAGACTATAAAATTTGGGTTTTTGAGAGAATCACGTTCGTTGTATGATAGTGGCGATAAAGTCATATCGAGAATGCATCCACCAGACTCTTCTACAATGCATTGCGTTGCTGCTGTGTCCCACTCACCTGTGGGGCCTAAACTGAGGTAGCAATCTACTGTGCCTTCAGCAACCAAGCATGATTTAAGAGCAGCAGAGCCCAGAGGCACTAAATCGTACTCTCGTCTAGGGTCTAAACGTTCTGTAATCGCACTAATGTCCTGTCGCCGGCTAATCGCAATGGAAAATGACAACATTGTATCACTGTGTTTAAGGGTGGACAGGCGAATTTTTTCACTTGTGGCTATTATCTTCCAAGCTCCATGTCCTTTTGTTGCATAATACAATACACCAGATACGGGGCCATAAATAACGCCCATCACAGGCCTATTATTTTCCACTAATGCAATAATTGTTGCAAAATCACCACTTCCTGCAATGAACTCTTGCGTACCATCAAGTGGATCAACCAGCCAATAACGCTGCCATTGCTTACGCAAATAAAATGGTACGCTTGTGTCCTCTTCTGAAAGTACTGGAATATTAGGAGTTAATATCGATAATCTTTTTATCATCAGCTTATGTGCTGCTATATCGGCACTGGTTACGGGTGTATTATCACTCTTTACTGTTTTTGTAAAATGCCCTTGCTGGTAAATATTTAAAATAACTTGACCCGATTCGTGGGCAATTTCAATTACGGATTTCAGCAGCTCTGATAGCTTCACGTAATGCTCCTTTAGGGCCTTCACACCAGTACTGCTTTTAATACCACAAGGTTGCTGCAGAAACACTAATAGTGCGATTAGCCGGAAAGCTGTTTAAATGCCAGAAGTAAAGCTGCAATACTACGGGCTTCCCTAAAATCAAGGTGAGACAGTAATGCTTCAGTATTATGAACTGGCCAACGTATTAATTCCAGTGGCTCGGGTTCATCGCCTTTGAGTTTATCTGAATACAAATCCTTCGCGAGAAAGAGTGTCATTTTGCTCGAAAAATACGATGGAGCCAATACTATTTCCTTTAACTGAATAAAGTGGTTAGCACCAAATCCTATTTCTTCTTTTAACTCTCGATTTGCTGCTTCTAAGGCGGTCTCACTCAGATCGATCAAGCCTTTTGGAAAGCCTAGTTCATAGCGCTCCGTTCCGGCAGCATATTCACGAATCAAGATAAGATCATTATTCTCAGCTACTGGTACGATCATCACAGCATGCCTGCCACTTGGCTTCATTCGCTCATAGGTGTATTCAACGCCGTTACTAAAGCGAAGATCTAGTGATTCAATTTGAAATAAACGCGATTTGGCAACAACTTTCGCATCCAAAATTTCAGGAAGCGTGAGTTTTTTCGTCATTTCTCTCTCCTATAAAAGGACTTTGTTTTATAATGCAAGTTTAAATAAAAATTCCAACACTATGAATTATTAGACAATCGCTTCCGTGTTAGGCATACCTAGTTCTATCAACTTATTTAACATTTTTATCATTGCATAAGTTTCGCATATCAGGGCATTGTAATCCTTGAGGCTCAATATTCATCTGAATAATTCTTTGACCCTAACCATTGCGCCTCTGCTAGGGAACGCTTATGTTATGGAAGTTAGCTTTATTTCCTAAGTTAGGAACCTAAATTTTTAATCAACACTCGAAACAGCTAGGTTAACTGAAACATTCAGGTCTATGAATAAGCTTCGTTACAAAAGAACTAACTGGAAGCAGTATAATCACGTTTTAATCAATAGTGGTTTACTAACATTTTGGATTAATAAATAAGGCATCCAGATATGGAATTAAGTTAAATCAGGTAATAATGGGAAGCCTAGTTTATTTAGCTACTTAACTATTGTGACGGTTCTCATAGTTAAGCATGTGTTCTTAATGCTCATTGAGATGTCTGGAAAGATGAATTAATTTTAGTGTTAAAATTACTTAATTGCCATTCTCATGCCCTCATTATTCATGCATTAGCAAGTCAGCTAAAATAGTTAACGCCACATTCAAGATGAAGACGAAAGGAACTATCAAGCACTTACTCATTGATTCTACGGGCTAACAGTCTAGAATGAAGACAAATCGTGAGTTAAAATAGCAGAGCACTGATGGGACACAGTGAGTCTAGCACAAGTTACATTTAGTGGTAGATATAAATACGCATGAAATCATTCCTGCTGTGTTAAGTACATCAAATATGACTGCCGGTAAAGTGCTACCTAACCTGCTCCAATAGACCTGCCGAAGAATTAATGCAATATTAGGCGATGGTACTGATGACACCAAACAAGGTTATGAAACCATCGTGTTAAAGGAATGTTTTATGAGGGAACGATATTATCCGCGGAATGTAGCGGTTAATTACCATAAACGTTCCATAGTAAAGACGGTAATATTTTTAATCCAAAACTCCTCGGAGGAACATTGGGCTTAAGGGATCATCATGCTCAGGTTAGTGCAATCTACGTAATAATAAAGGTGTTAAATAAGCTAACTGGACTAGGTATGTCTAATATGTAATCGATTATTCAATAGTGAATAATGTTGAGATTTGCTATTTGAACTTGAATCAGAAAATAAAGCCTTACATAGGCATTAATAACTAGTATTCAGTTTATAACGACCTTCATTGTCCAGTTGTCCAAGCCAGCTGAGCTGACTTTTAATACCTTCTGGTAATTCCTCACCAGGGATAAACCAGCCATTAATGCTATAATGTTGGTCCGGATTAAATACTACATTGAACTTTGTTCGCAATGCTCCAGATTCATTGTCACTCGCGATGACTAAATGGCCCTCATTGCAGGAAAGTTTAGCGGCAATAAGTCCATAATCTACCTCGCTCAAAGGTGTAATAATATTACTTTGTGACCATACTAAACGGCCATCTAAGGTATCGCAAAATGCTTTTTTGAATGTGTAATTACGTATTGCTAAGTCAAATTGGCCAGATAAGTTCACAGGCAGTGTATAAGGTACATAAGGTTGAATAAATGTCGCGGGCACAGATAAAAATAAATTACTAACATAAAGCCCATTGATTTCATAGCCTACATTACCGCAGCCAGATAACCCAGGTAAGCCTGATAGACACAGTGATACACCAGCATTTCCTATTAACACAGACAGCCAATTAAACGTCCAGTGTAGGTTTCCAAAGGACTGGCTTTGCCAACGAAATTCTTGTACGGTACCATTCCATACTGTTCCCGATATGCTATGAAATTCTAATCCTGGTATTTGCGGTATGTAGCGGAGTGCAAAATTGGCAGGAATGTGCGCAATGACGCTAATTAATAACACGAGAACAAACACTACACTGATATGACCCTTGTCTTTCACAATTATCTTCGCCCTAATTGGAGCCCTTTCACTTCTACCACTCCATCCATATCTGCTTTGCTAAGATTGAGAGATTTCACTTGAATATCGTGCGATGTTGCGAGGAAATTTAGCCATATAAGTAAGGTATTAAATGGTATAGGTTTCAACCAAACTTGCAATTCATCTTGTTGAGATTGTAGCCGAATGATTTCCAAGTCGTAGCGCTTTACACTGGCGGTCACTGCTTGGTTCAACGACAATGCCATCACTTGAGCATTGTTTCCTGTTGCGGCCCGTAACGTCGTAATTTCAGTTGCTTTTGCAGTCACCCACGTAAGCAATATTTTTTCACTTGATAATCGTTGCTGCGCCTGCTCAGTACGGTTTTGTAATGGGCTAATAATGCTCCAATAAAACGCACCTAATAGCAGCGCACCGCTTGTTGTATTCAGCAATAGCTGTTCGCGACGAGACAATCTTTGCCAGTAGGCTAATATTGCTTTCATCATGGTGCCACCTTCAATACAAACTCGCCTGTCACATTTTCCTGCTCTCGGCTTGTTTGGCCAACTTCGGTTTCGTATTTAGTGGCAAGCATCTCTCTTAATTTATCCAAATCACCGAAATTTTTTCCCCGTGCCTTGAAGTATAATGTCCCCAATTTTTGATCGTAACGTATCGAGTCTAGTAGAATACCAGAGATACTTTTCAATGATAGCCCTAATTCAGAGAGCCACATAATAAATCCCATCTGTTCGCTGCTTCTAGACAAACGGCTGGTTTCATTGTTCATTAAATGACGAAGGTAACTAACCGTTGGAATGCGTTGGTTATTAGGAAGCACTGAACGTAATGTAGCTTCACTTTGTGTGCGGTATTGGTCTGCCAATGCTTCTATTTGGTAAATATCAGCAACTTTTTCTAGACCAAGCACGGATATTAATATGCCCGCAGTAAATGCCACATTACGCCAAAGCTTAAGGTGTTTATAAAATTGATTTTGAGGTTTATAGCGGCCAGTCAATAACGAATAATGACTTTGGCTTGCTCCTTGTGCTAGCATTAAAATAATCAAGTCTGACGGTACAAAGCGCCAATTTTCAGGGGCATCCTTGAGCAACTCGGAATAGCAAACCACAGGCATGACTTGCTGCGTTTTACTGTTTGACGCTGTTGCACTTTGCAGCCAAATAGGTAACCACATTGCTTCAGCCGCACAGCCCTGCATTAAGCCAACACGTACAATCCAGCGATTATTAAAAAAGGCTACACTATATGCATCATCATGTTGCGGTAAGCATAGACAATCCGGCACCAAACATTTTAGGGATATACCGACCTCAAACAGATTGGTTAGCCAGCGTTGGATAATACGTTGCTCGATAACAGCAACGTGAGCCTGCGTCCCTGTTTTGCCTAACAAAGTGACATGTACTTGATCGATATCCTGTGCTAAATCGTCCTCAAGTAAATAAGGGAGGACAGTTTCTAATTGCCGTTCACTACCAGAAGGAATAGCTACAGAAACTAGGGTTAATGCAGCACTATCTGCCAATGCCATGACTTCACGGTCCTTGGCATACTCTACTAATTGTTTTAAACGTTCAGCTTCTCCAGATGCAAGTATATTTTTTTGATTTGGCGACCATACCAACCACGGTATTGTTTCCTGCGGATCACTGTTAAGCCTTATTGTTAGTATTTCATGCATTGATTCCTCCAAAACGGCGGCGGATAACTGTGACCGTGCCATTATCATCTCTTATCAATAGTGCGCGCATTCGCAACGTTGCACTGTCAATGGTAATCATGGTGTCTAATTCAAAAAAGCGACTGTGAACAGCGAAAAAATTTTGAACACGTTTTCTGTCTTCTTTCTTAATGTTACTAAGGATAGGTTCATCCATAAAGCTTACGATATTTTTCCATCCATGAATAGCATTTCGTTCATTAATCAACCGTTTAGCTTTGTGATTATTTAAATTTGGATAAAAAATAGCGCTTAGTATTGGTGCATCCATTTCAGTCAAAGTATTAACGTTTATGAGTAGAGCATTGCTTGGTATAGCGCACAAAAATGGACTGACCTTTTCAAATATTTCTTGTGAAACACCATTAATAGCACGCCACTCTGATATATCCGCAATAAAATTATTTGGAGTAATGTGGGCGAGAGAACGAGTTTCATATTCGCTGTCTTCAACACCTAAAGGTGATTGTACATTCGTATTGGTATCAATGTATTCCCACGTTGATGCCGCTGCAGTTTCCGCTTCAAAGCTATTAATGCCTTGCGATTCAATTAACTGCTGCAGCACCGTGACTAACAGTGGATTTGTATCATTTTTCTGGGGTTTAATGTCCCGTAACCCATTTAGATTGAAGCAAGCCTGACGGTCAGATATACTACTGGTTGCTTGTCCGTCATCTAACTGATAAATTTTATTTTGTACTGTCCAAGGTAGGTGGAGCGTTACTGTTTCTTTATTCTTAATGTTTTTGGCAATGCTGTAACGGGCAAGGGACTCGACTGACCAGGCATACCAATAAGCCTGTTGATAATGGAGAAAGTTCTCAGTACGGTGGAAGTTCATGAACATCCTACTAGACATACTCACCGCAACCGTGGTCATCAACGCCATCATGAGCAAAACTATCAATAACGCAACCCCTAGTTGAGAACGTCTCATTATTGTCTTTTAACCACAGGTGTATTAGATAACACCTGACTTGGCAGTAGATAGATCCGAGTAAAATCACCATAATGATCAGTTCTTAACGTTACACGAATAGCTTCCGGCAGGGCATGGGGAGTATTCCAATGTGTTTGCCACCTTGCATCATCAAACACTTCAAATTGTAAATTTGTCACGTCTTCCATTAATGTTATAAATGCAGGTTCTGTTGAAGAACTATCATCGGCAAACATCCAACGGATGCGTTCTAGTTTCTTGTTTTGTAAGCGATAACCGACTTTTACCACTTCTCCTCGAGGAAGCAATTGCTGTGGATTAGCCCAACCTCCTCTGACAAAACGAATGCCGGCAGCTTCCGAATTCAATAAATTATCACCCATTTCAAGTAAAATTTCGTCGGATTCATTACCACCGTTGCGATAGTAGCGTGCGAGTATCTGGCGAAAATCGCTGTCCATAATCACTATGCTACGTTGCAGAGCGATCAATGCATCACTTACTTTTTTAGTTTGTTGATTAGCGGCGTTCACGTTATGGAAAATTTGGTTAGCTGATATGCTTAACATGGCAAAAATCATTAATGCCAACATCACTTCTACCAGCGTGAAGCCATGAATTTTCCACCGTTTCGGGAGTCTAAATTTTTTAGCTCGTCGATCTATATTAATCGGCTGGAACATACATTTTAACTGATACAATAGAGTTACGTTTATCTTCATGTTGCCAAACAATAAGCTCTACTACTTTTAATGTATGATCTGTCGTAATAGTGGGTTGTACCGTCCAATACCATGTACGACCTGCCAATTTGGACTTACCATTTGTAACAGATGTTGGCACTTTTTCTTCAAGCACAAGCAGTGCCAGTTGGTTATTAGCAACCATGGATGCAAAAATTTTTTCTTCTAATACTTTAAGTGTATTCATGTACTGACTTGTCGAATTAAGCACAGTCATAGCAGCAACAGCAAACACCGCCATGGCAATAAGTACTTCGATCAGAGTAAAGCCATGCGCTTTTTTCACATTGTATCCTCATTAAGCGCTGTTAACTCAAAGATTGCGATATCATTACCTGTCACTTGCCATAAACGTTTTTTATTAGTTAAAAAAGTTAGCGTAAAAGGAATAATTTCTCCATTACCCATTAAAATCACTTGAGGTGACTTAGGTTTAAGTTTGTCTTTTTTTTCGTTAGTAAATAATTTTAAATTAAACAGGTTTTCACGGTTGAATAAGCGATTTCCTTCAGTCACAAACCCCGTGACTTCCCAATGTAGCTCAACGCCTTTTGGCATCGTTACTGCATAGGCATAACGTCTATTCGAGACCAGTACCCAATTATCTAGCGTCAATTCATGCAAAGCATAATGATCATTATCAAAATGCAGACCAAAAGTTTGACCCGTTAACAATGCTTGCTCGGTCCACAACTTAACTAACTGATAGAAGCGCAATGCTTCTTCTTTTGCCTCATCATTGCGATTTTGAAGTAGATTAGGCACTACAATCACCGTACTGGTTGCTATTAGAAGTAGTACTAATAAAATTTCCAGTAAAGTAAACCCAGCTGAATATTTTTTCATGATTAGTTATCGAATGTCCATCATGTTCCAGTTACCAATATCTTGATTGATGCCTCCCCCGCCTTCTTGGTGATCCGCACCTAAAGTAAAAATATCAATGATGCTATGCTCACCAGGATTCAGGAATTGGTAATCATTACCCCATGGATCTTGTGGAAGTCGTTTGATGTAACCACCTTCGCGATAGCTGATCGGCTTTGGTGAGCTATGTGGTTTTTTTATTAAGGCCTCTAATCCTTGGTCTGTGGTTGGGTGAACACTGTTATCTAATTTATACATATCGAGGGCTTGTTCAAGCACGCTAATATCCGTGATCGCTTTTTGTTGATCAGCTTTATCTTTGTTACCCAGCAGGTTTGGTATAACTAAACTTGCAAGCACGCCCAAAATAACGATAACAACCATGATTTCTAGTAAGGTAAAACCTTGTTGACGATGACGTTGCATGCTCTATCTCTCTTGACTATGCTGCTAAGCAGCGGATGTTATGATTAAATGCTAATAATATTATTAAGCTGGATAATGGGCATCAATGTTGCCACGACGATAAAAAGAACTATGCCTGCCATACCAATAATCAACAGCGGACCGAAAATACCAAGCGCAATATTAACCTGTGCTTCAAAATCTCGATCTTGATTATCTGCTGCCCGTGTGAGCATTTGTTCAAGTTCACCACTGCGTTCACCACTGGCAATCATATGCAGTATCATGGGCGGGAATAGTTGGGACTTTTCTAAAGATACACGAAGGCTTGAGCCTTGGCGCACTCTGTCTGATGCTTCTAATACTTTTATTTGCATCCAGGTATTAGTCATGACATTCGTCGCTACTTTCATGCCATCTAGCAATGGAATTGCACTAGATGTACAAATTGATAAGGTGCGTGCAAACCGTGAAATGTTTAAGCCTCGAGTAACACGTCCTATAACGGGTATGCTTAACATCCGATGATCCCAATCTAGCTTATGCTGTTCGTTTTTCAATAACGCCTGCGTAAGAACAATAAGACCAATAAAAGCCGCTAAAACAAGCAGACCCCAACTGGTGATAAAATGACTCGTGTTCAGCAGGACTTGCGTAATTACCGGCAGTTCAGAACCTGTGCGGAGAAACTGTCCAACAATGTCTGGCACCACAGTGGCTAATAAGAAAGCAACAATTGTAACAGCTGCAACTGTTAGTACAATGGGGTAAACCATCGATTGGATTAATTTACTTTTGACCTGCTGACGGTTTTCAACGAAATCAGCCAAATGTGTAAGAACGGGTCCTAAATGTCCTGATTGTTCACCAGCCGTAACCATGGCGCGAAAAAGCTGATCAAATACTTGCGGATAGTCACTCAAGCTATCCGACAAAGTATAACCTTCAATAATACGTGCTCTAACACTCATCAGGACATTTTTTAATCGCTGCTTATCGGTCTGTTCTGCCACGGCTTTAATGCATTCCTCTAGCGGCATAGCAGCGTGTACTAAGGTTGCAAGTTGACGCGTGATCAGCGCTAATTCATTGGTACTGATTACGCGTTGAAAACGTACTGATTGTGTTCGTTGGTGCTGTTGTTCTCTTTCACGGGTTTGAATGATATCAACTGGAACCAATGTTTTTTCGCGCAACATTTGTCGCGCTAAGCGTGCCGTATCCGCTTCGATCACGCCTTTAACAGTACGACCTTTCGTGTTTAATGCTTTGTATTCAAATGCTACCATTAGTCCTCCCGCGTAACCCGAAGAACTTCTTCAAGTGTTGTTTGCCCTTGTTTAACTTTAATTAGGCCATCGGCACGAATACTTGGAGAATGTTGACGGATGTAGCGTTCAATCATTTGTTCACCTTCTTCACTGTGGATAAGTGCTTGCACATGAGTATTAACCACCAACAACTCATGAATACCAGTACGACCGTGGTAGCCTTTGCTATTACATTGAACACACCCTTTAGGACGATAGAGTATTAAAGGTTCATTTTCAGACGCCCCAAGCCATGATTTACTCGGAGCATCAGCTTCATAGGGCTCTTTGCAGTTTTGGCATAAGGTTCTCACAAGACGTTGTGCGAGTACGCCCAGTAAGGAGGAAGAAACAAGGAACGGTTCAATACCCATATCACGCAGACGCGTGACCGCACCAATCGCAGTATTAGTGTGCAGTGTTGATAACACCAAGTGACCCGTTAATGATGCTTGAATTGCAATTTGTGCAGTTTCTAAGTCACGGATTTCACCGATCATTACTATATCAGGATCTTGACGCAAAATAGCTCTGAATCCACGAGCAAAAGTCATATCGACCTTAGTATTTACTTGCATTTGGCCAATGCCATTGATATTAAATTCGATAGGGTCTTCAATCGTTAAAATATTTTGTTCAGTATTGTTTAATTCTGTTAAACCAGCGTATAAGGTAGTTGATTTACCGGAACCAGTAGGACCTGTAACCAGTAATATCCCATGAGGGCGCTTGATAAGCACTTGAAAATTATTTTGCACTGTTCGAGTCATACCCAGGCTTGCAAGGTTGAGGTGCGTGGTATTTTTATCCAGCAGACGTAATACCACACGCTCACCATGTGATGATGGCATGGTAGAGACACGAACATCCACGGCTCTACCTCCAATTTTCAAAGAGATGCGTCCATCTTGAGGTATGCGCTTTTCGGCAATATCAAGACGTGCCATTACTTTGATACGAGATACTAATAATGGCGCTAATTTACGGTTTGGACTCAACACTTCACGTAATACACCATCGACACGAAAACGAATTGTCAGAGTTTGTTCAAACGTCTCGACATGAATATCCGATGCCGTTTCTTTGATGGCTTCGCCTAGCATGGCATTAATTAGCTTAATTATTGGGGCATCATCTTCTGATTCTAATAAATCTTCGCTTTGTGGCAGCTCTTCTGCTAATGCAAAGAAATCATCATTATTTGCACCAATGTCTTCCATCAATTGTTGAGCTTCTGAAGAATTGCGCTGATAAAGCTGTGTGAGTTTGAGATCGAAGTCTTGAGTACGTAGTTGGATAGGAGTAAACGTTTGTCCCAAGACTCGACGTACTTCCATTAATATTTCAGGTTTTGGATGATTTCGGTAGTATAGCAACCAACCATTCTCTGTGCGTTCTACAACGACACCATGACGTTTAGCAAAACCAAAAGGTAAGCGTGTTGCCATCATAGTCACCATTTGCTCTACGGCATCATCTGATACTACGGGCAGCTCATTCATGTGGCTTACCTCAGTGTCGAGATGATAGCTCGCACTTCAGCTGGCATCGCCAGATCTGCACCAAATTCAGGCAATACGGGAGGTGTTATACCTGGCATCAATTTCACTTCTTCTTGAGCACGATAAATTTGCTCTGCTCGGATGTAATTGTATTTACGTTGAGTAATTCCATCGGCCGTCAGGCCTGTACGAATAATGGTTGGCTTAATGAACAACATTAGATTACGCCTTGTTTTATCTGAAGAGGTTGATTTAAATAAATGACCAAGGATTGGAATATCCCCTAAAATTGGTATTTTATACTCCCTTTCATTAGTTTGTTCATCGATTAAACCACTTAAGACAATCATTTGTTTATCCGCAGCTAAGATTGATGTCATCAGCTGGCGCTTACTAAAGCGAATATCCACAGCACCACTGGCACCCATTACATTCGAAATTTCTTGTTCAATGTTGAGTTGAATAGAGTCTCCTTCATTAATCTGTGGTGTTATTTTTAGCTTGATGCCCACATCTTTACGCTCAACCGTCTGGAATGGATTCTTGTGATTGGCACCGGTCAATGAACCTGTAACGACGGGCACTTCTTCACCCACAATAAATGATGCTTCTTCATTATCTAGTACCATCAAACTAGGAGAAGCAAGAATATTAGAATTACTATTCGATGATACAGCAGTGATAAGTGTAATCCAATCACCAAACATCACTCCGGCAGCTAAACCACTTATCTCGCCAAGCACTGTAGAAATAGCAGTCGGATCACCAGATTTTGTGATCGGTACAGATACTAATTGATTGTTGTTATCAAAGTGCGACCCAGTGATTATGGCATTTTTTGCTTCCTTTTGTGCTGCCAAGTACTTGGTGATCGGTACACCAGTGTTACCAAACTGCATTCCACCACGACCCAAAGACCCCCACTGAACACCAAGATTTGCACCGTCACTGTCAGAAATTTCAACTATCATGGCTTCAATAAGCACTTGCGCACGACGAATATCAAGTTGTGAGATAATTTTTTCTATCGTTCGCATGATGTCTTGAGGAGCCGTGATAACCAGTGCATTGGTGCCTTTATGAGCAGAAATTTGTACATTTTTATCTACTTGTGTTCCTGACGTTTTTTGACCTCTTTGCTTTTCTGCAATCAGGTTATCAGATACACCTTTAAGTACATCCACGATGTTTTCTGCTTTTGCATATCGTAGATAAATAACTTGATTATTGCCAGTGGTCGCCATTTCACGATCAAGCTGAGAGATCAGTTTACGAACACGTTTGCGCACATGCGGCTCACCTGAAATAAGAATGGCATTCATGCGTTCATCTGCAACAAAACTTGGCTGCAATAAAACAGGTGTATTTTTGCCGTTTGCTTTCCTATGTAAGCTGTCAACAATGCGTACCATTTCAGAGGCTGAAGCGTATTTCAGTATTATAATCTCAACTTTAGTGTTACCAACTTGATCAACCAGTTCAATGATTTCTGCTAGTCGGTTTACCACTGCAGCACGACCTGTGATCATAATGACATTCGCGGGGTCATAATGAACAACATTACCTGCTCCAGCGTTATCAATTAGTTGGCGTAATAATGGGGATAGTTCACGTACGGTAACATTTTTCACCGGAATCACACGAGTGATAACTGCATCACCTCTGATTTTATTATCTCCAACTAAAGGAACCGCAGCCTGTTTCGCATCTTTGTCACGGATAACCTTGAGAATACCGTTTTCCATTTCAACAACGGCAAAACCGTAAACTTCTAACACATTGAGAAAAAACTGATAATACTGTTTATCATTGAGCACGTCATAACTACGCACATGAACCTTACCCCGCACGGTAGGATCAACAATGATGGTTTTTTCAAGATTCCTGCCTACGCTATAAATGAATTCTTGGATGTCAGTCCCTTTAAAATTAGCACTGAATTCGGCTGTCCACGCTCCCATGCTTTGCATTGCTAGTACGCCGGTAATTAGCCACGTTTTATGCTTCTTCCATGTACCCACTTTGTTCTCCGTTTTCAGGCCTATTCGAGGCTGATATAAATGTCGTGCAACTGACCTTCACGCTTAACAGTAAGACTAATCTCTGATACATGAGACAAACTTAGCCAAATACGGTTCATTTCTGCTGGGTTAGTAAGGTCTGCACCATTAAGATTGACGGCAATATCTCCCGATTGCAGTCCTGCTTCTTGAAACAAGCGACTATCGTTTCCCGGATCAATACGGTAACCAATCAGTCCATATTGATTGCGCTCTTGTGACCAGGTGATGTATTTCAAAAGTGCCTGAGGATCATTCATGATTTCTGCTTTTACATTACTAAGATCCGGTTGCCCTGTGTTTTGTTTAACCGATACTGCCTCTTTTCTATGTGTAGCAGGATTAGTCTGTTCTGCTGGATTGTAATCCAAACCATTAAGCATCAATGTTTCATCACGACCATTATTACGTAGAATCACATGATTGCTTTGTACCTGATGCAAAATTATATTCGTCTCCTCAATCGTTTCACCAATACCATAAATTTTTTGCACACTTCGATTAGCAATCACTGCCAAACCATGCTCTGGCTCTGAACTCGTGACGACTCCAACCAAGGTGAAATGAAGACGTGTCTGGGGTGCATCAATGATTGGCTTAAATTTTGTTTCACCAAGTGTCGCTTCTTTACTGAAACGTCCAAAAAAGTGTTGATTGATGATTTGCTCTATTTGATGCGAGGGCACAACATGTCCTACCGACCACTGGTCGGAAGATGACAATGGAATTGAATTAGCCGGAGGTATTACCCAAAACCACACTAAGCGTCCAAGCGTCCAGGCGAGCAGAAGCAGCAAAACATACGTAAACCATTTTGTCGCAATCGTAGGTGTGTTTTTTCCTAATAGTGGTGACATCCATATAACTAAGTGTTTCATACCGAAATTTGCAAACATGCTTTCCCTATCGCTTTAACAGTAGTATTACATTAGCAACAAATATGCTGACTATTTTTAGTGCTTGGATGGGCTTTGTTTCCTGATTTGAGTGCAGACAGTAACTCCCAAAATGATTAGCGATTAAACAATACTTTTGTTTTAGGCATCCTTAGTCTGCTTAGTTTATTTAAAGCTTTTATCACGGCGCAAGTTTCGCCAGTTTGAGCATTATGATCTCTTAAGTTCAATGCCTTTCTAATTAGTTTCTTGACTCGTAACATTACCGTCTCTGATAGGGAATATTTATGGTAACCATCCCTCGCTTTCCAATACTCATTTGAACCGTATAATTTCTGGTAACTGACCGCTAACTTAAGTGTATAATTCCGTTTCCAAAAAGGTGCTCCTTTTCTTGGTGGGATGAGTGGAACCGTTCATTTAATACGAAGGGTTTCGTAATATTATCTGGTGCCACCAGTACCATCAGCTAATATTATCATTGATTTTGGGAGGGTCTGTTTGAGCAAGTGGGGTAGTACTTTACCGGCAGTCACATTTGATGTACTTAACTCAGCAGCAATTATTTCATGCGTATTTATACCTACCGCTAAATGTAACTTGCGCCAGACTCGCCGTTTCCCATCAGTACCATGCTTTGTTACTTTCAATTTTTCTTCACCGTAGACTTTGGGTCAGATTGAAGCCAAGGTTAAGTGTGTATGCTTTCATTATTCTTCGTTTTGTATGTGACGTTAACCGTTTTGTCTGGCTTACTCATGCATGAATAGTGAGGACATGATAATGGCAGTTGAACAAGTTTGAAAATAAAATTAATGAATCCTTGCAGATCTCCCAATTGTATTGAAAATACGCATTTAACTATGAGGGCCGTCGTAATGGCTAAGTCGCTAAATCAACGGGATCTTCTATTATTACCTTGTTTAGTTTGATTCCAGAGCTGAGTAAATTTTTCATCAATCCAGAACGTTCGGGAGCCAGGATAGATTAAAGCTTGGTTATACTGCTCCCAGTTAGTTGTTTTGTAGCGAAGATTGTTCATAGCCCTACATATTTAAGTGAGTCTCACTGTTTAGAGTGTAGATTGAAAAATTAGTTTCCTTATATTAGGAAATAAAGCCGGTTATCTTAAGCGTTTCCTAGCAAAGAAAGTAATGGTTCGAGTCAAAAGATTACTGGTAGGGACATTGAATCTAAGGAATCACACAGCTTAAATTAGTGGAACCGATGCCATGATAAAAGCCTTAAATAAGCTGGCAAGACTAAATATGCCTAACACGAAAGTGATTGTCTAATAGTGAATCATGTAAAAATTTGCTATCTGAACTTGCATTAGTCAACAAAACCGCCTGAATACAAGAATCATTAGTATGGCGCAATAATCTACTTTTTTTCAGGTAATTACTGATAATATGAAGACTCTTTTGACGGATACTTTTATCCTGACTTGAAAGCTAAACGGGTTAACACCATATATGATACTGATCGAAGTATGATAAGTGTAGTCATTTAAAAGCTTTGTTTCCTAATTTGAGTTTAGATAGCTAATCTCCACAGGATTCACTGTTAGACAATCATTTTCGTGTTAGGTATACCTAATTTTTCAGTTTATGTAACACTTTTATCATGGCATCGGTTTCACTAATCTGAGTGGTGTGATGCCTTTGGTTCAAGGTTCCTATCGATAAATTTTTTGACTCGTACCATTGCTGTCTCTGCTAGCGAACGTTGATGGTAACCATATCTCATTTTCTAATGCTAATTTGAACTGTATAATCTTTAGTAACTGGCTGCTAAATTATGTGGGTGACCTTCTTCCCCAAAAGTTACTCTTTTCTTAGTAGGATGGGTAGAACCGCTCGTGTAATACGAAGGGTTTTATAATATTATCTGGTACCGTAAACACCATCGGCTAATATTTCATTGATTGTTTGGAGGGTCTGTTTGAGTAAGCTAGGTAGTACTTCCTCGTCAGTCATATTTGATGTACTTAACGCAGCAGCATGATTTCATGCGTATTGATATCTACCGCTAAATGTAACTTGAGTCAGACTCTCCGTTTTCCATCAGGGGGCATATTTATTTATTGTTTATTCATTTTCACCGTAGACTTTGAGCTCCGAAGAATCAAGGGCTAAGTGCTGGATGGTTCCTTTAGTCTTCGCCTTGAATGTAACGTTAATTGTTTTGGCTCGTTTGCTCATGCATGACAACGAAAGTTGAATATATTTGAAATGGAATTAATGAATTTTACAGAGCTCCTAATGGCATTGAGAATATGCATTTAACCATGAGGACCGTCGTAATATTTAAGCTGTTAAATATACGAAGCCTCCTATGATTACCATGCTTAGTTTGATTCCATAGCTGAATAGCTTCTTCATCAAATTAAAATGTTAGTGAACTACAATTGATTAAAACTTGATTATATTGCTTCCAGTCAGTTGTTTTGTAGCTAAGCTTATCTATAGACCTGAACATTTAAGTAAATCTAGCTGTTTAGAGCGTAGGTTTATAATTGAATTCCCTGATTTAGGAAACAAAGATAGCTGATTATATATAGCAACCGATATTGTATGACGCAATACATTAACAAGATAATTATATAGCCAGTATAAATTAGTTAAGAGTATTAGATTCCCTTAATTAGTTTCTGGTTGTTATTTGAATGAATTCTCTAAATTACTTAATTTAGGTTGCTAATATGGATGATAGTTAAAAACATTTGACTCAAGGGGCATCTATGACTGTTATGAACGTCGAAAGAAAGGTTATAAGTAATGTTGATTTGTCAAAACACGGACTACATAATGTTAAAGGCGTAATCCGTAACCCAAGTTACGAGCAACTTTTTACTGAAGAAACTAGAACTGAACTGCAGGGATATGAGAAAGGTATTGTTACTGAATTAGGTGCAGTATCAGTCGATACTGGTATTTTTACTGGTCGTTCTCCGAAAGACAAATATATTGTTCGCGATGCCACTACCGAAAATACCATATGGTGGTCGGATCAAGGGGCCAATGATAATAAAGCGATTGGTCTCAATGTTTGGGACGATCTTAAAGCCCTTGTTATTAATCAATTGTCTGACAAACGTTTGTTTGTTATTGATGGATATTGTGGCGCAAATCCTGATACTCGCTTATGTATTCGCGTTATCACTGAAGTTGCCTGGCAAGCACACTTCGTTAAAAATATGTTTATCCGCCCAATTAAAGAAGAACTGAAAAATTTTGAGCCTGATTTTGTAATAATGAATGGCGCTAAGTGCATTAACGAGAAGTGGGCAGAGCATGGTTTAAACTCTGAAAACTTTACTGTATTTAACTTAACTGAAAAAATGCAACTGATCGGTGGTACTTGGTACGGCGGAGAAATGAAGAAAGGCATGTTCACAATGATGAACTATTTTTTACCTTTGCAAAACATTGCTTCAATGCACTGTTCTGCAAATATGGATAAGAAAGGCAATGTAACGATTTTCTTTGGCCTTTCAGGCACAGGGAAAACCAGCCTATCCATAGATCCTAAGCGTCAGCTGATTGGTGATGATGAACACGGTTGGGATGATAACGGTGTCTTCAACTTTGAAGGTGGTTGTTATGCTAAGACCATTAAACTGTCGAAAGCAGTAGAACCTGATATTTATAATGCGATTCGCCGTGATGCTTTACTAGAAAATGTGACAATTCGTAATGATCATTCAATTGATTTTGATGATAGTTCGAAGACAGAAAATGCCCGTGTTTCTTACCCAATCTACCACATTGAAAACATTGTTCAACCGGTGTCTAAAGCCGGCCATGCCAACAAAGTGATTTTCCTATCGGCTGATGCATTCGGTGTTTTGCCTCTCGTGTCTAAATTAACATCAGAACAAATTAAGTACCACTTTTTATCTGGTTTTACTGCTAAACTTGCAGGTACTGAATGCGGTATCACTGAACCAACGCCCATTTTTTCAGCATGTTTTGGAAAAGCATTTTTAGCGCTGCACCCAACTAAATACGCAGAAGTTTTGGTTAAGAGAATGGAAGCGGTGAGTGCGGAAGCGTATTTAGTCAATACTGGCTGGAATGGTACGGGCAATCGTATTTCCATTAAAGATACTCGCAGCATAGTCAATGCGATCCTTGATGGTTGTATCGAAAAAGCGGAAACTAAGGTTATTCCAATTTTCAACCTTGAAGTACCGACTAATCTTCCCGGTGTAGATTCCAGTATTCTGGATCCTCGTGATACCTATGTGGATCCCCTACAATGGGTCAGTAAAGCTGAAGATCTGGCTCACCGCTTCATTAATAACTTTGTGGAGTATACTGATAATGCGGAAGGCCAAGCATTAGTTAAAGCTGGTCCACAATTTGATTAAATCAGCCACTCAAGCAAAAGCTCCAATTCGTGACGTTTTTTTAAATTTCTTTCCTAAATCAGGGTGTTCAGTCAGTAATCTATATTTTCAATAATTAGGTCCACTTAAATACTTAGGTCTATGGATCAGCTTTGCTACAAAATAACTAACTGGAAATAATGCCATCAAGCTCTAATCAATCATAACTCACTGATATTCATGGATCCATGAAGAAGTCATTCAGCTATGGAATCAGACTAAGTGGGGGGCAATAGTGGGAGACCTCGTTTATTTAACAACTAAGACATTATAATGGCTCGTGTAATTCAACGCGTATTTTAATGTTATAAAGAAGTTTGCAAAAATTCATTAATTTTATCTGCAAACTTGCTCAATTTCTGTTGTCATGCCCTCATTATTAATGCCTTAGCAAACGATCCAAAACAGTTAAGATTGTATTCGATACAAATACTAAAAGTACAGCTGAATGCATTATACTTAATCTATTTGCTTATTCCCTTTAAAAATTTTTATTGATATAGATAATAATCTGATAAATCAGGCAGTAAGTGAAAACGCAGAAGGACTTAATTTGGATAATTTTTGGGTTATGGACAGAAGGCTGTTGGAGCCCCTATTTTTTAGCTTCGCAGACTGTTCGTAATTTTTGAGATAATGTAGAACCGTTGTTTCATGGATACATAGAGTTTGATGAATAATGACTGTACTCCAATCTTCTGATGTGCAGAATACTGTTTTTATGCGATCATACACTAGACTATTAAGAGCTTTATCGTGCTGGCTGTTAAATTTTTATTTGAGACATGCTTAGCCGGATCTACTTATTTAACGCTTTTATTATTGAGTCTGTTTCATTAAGGGGAGCATTTCTATCTCTGAAACTCAATGTTCTTCCTAGTAGTCTTTTGACTCGAAACATCACTGTGTTTAATAGAGGACTGTGTATGGTAATTGACCGCTAAATGACGCGGATAACCTCGTTCTCAAAAGTTGCTCCTTTTCTTGGTGGGATGAGTGGAACCGCTCGTTTCATACGAACGATCTCGTAATATTATTTGGTGCCGTAAGCACCATGGGCTAATATTGTATTAATTTTTTGTCGGATCTGTATGAGCCAGTTAAGTAGTACTTCACCGTAAGTTGCATTAGATGCACAGAACGCAGCAGCAATAATTGCATGCATATTTATATCTACCTCTAAATGTAACGTGTACCAGACTTGCCATTTTTCACCGGTGACCTGCTATTTGATTTACTATTCGTCTTCACCGTAAACTTTAAGTCCCGTAGAATCAATAGCTGAGTGCTGGATAGTTCCTTTACTTTTTACTTTGAACGTCATGTTAATTGTTTTAACTTGTTTATTAATGCATGAATAATTAGAGCATAACAATGGTAGTTGAACAAGTTTAAAAACAGAATTAAGCAATTCGTACAGACCTATCAATAGTATTAAAAATAAGCATTTCACCATGAGCGCCGTCGTAATAACTAAGTTGCTAAATACAAAGGTTTCCTTATAATTACTCTGCTTAGTTTTATTTCATGGGTGAATGGCCTCTTTATTAATTCAGAATGTTAGTGCACCATGATTGATTAAAGCTTGATTATACTACTTTCCGTTAGTTATTTTGTAGCGAAGCTTGTTCATAGACTTAAATATTTAAGTGAATCTAGCTGTTGAGAATATAGATTGAAAATTTTGTTCCCTCATTTAGTAAATAAAGCTGGTTACCATAAACGTTTCCTAGCAGCGACAGTAATGGTTCGAATTAAAAATTACTGGGAGGGACGTTAGGCTTAAGGGATCACAATGCTCCGACTAGTGAAACGTATGTAATGATAAAAGCATTAAATAAGATGATAGAGCGAGGTATTCCTAACATGAAAGCGATTGTCTAATAGTTTATCATGTTGGGATTCGCTATCTGAACTTGAGTTAGGAAACAAAACGGCTCATTGTCTATGTTATTACTGTATGTAGAATGGCTCAGCTATCGCATGATCTGTTTGCTATCATTATAAAATAATTTTTTTTACAGCGTCGTCTTTACGATCGAGATAGTGAATAGATTTGATACGACGGATGGTGCGGCATTTACCACGGATTAATAGGGTTTCTGTGGTAGCAATGTTACCCTTGCGTGTGATGCCTTCAAGCAGATCTCCTTTAGTGATACCAGTTGCAGAAAAAATAATATTATCGCTACTGGCCATGTCTTCCATTGTTAAACGAACATTCGTGATGATGCCCATTTCTGTGCAGCGTGCTATTTCAACTGTACCCATCCTGCGATTATCTTGATTATCTTCTTTTACCTCGTGGCGAGGAATTAAACGACCATTCATGTCTCCGCCCAGTGCACGAATAGCTGCCGCTGACACAATACCTTCAGGTGAGCCACCAATTCCATACATAACGTCGACTTCATTGTCAGGTATACAGGTCAAAATAGACGCAGCTACGTCACCATCTGGAATAGCGAATACTTTTATGCCCATCTTCTGCATGTCATGAATGGTGTCATCGTGACGCGGTTTAGCCAATGTAGTCACCACTAATTCATCCAGTTTTTTACCCAGTGCTTTGGCAATATTCATCAAATTATCATGTAACGATAGGTTTAGATTGATTACTCCTTTTGCTTCTGGTCCGACACATAGTTTTTCCATATACATATCAGGTGCTTTTAAAAAACTGCCTTTTTCGGCTGCTGCTAACACAGCCAGTGCATTCGATTGACCCATTGCGATCATGCGTGTGCCTTCGATTGGATCAACCGCAATATCAACGGCATCACCACCAAGACCAATTTTTTCACCAATGAAAAGCATCGGTGCTTCATCGATCTCTCCTTCACCAATAATAACTTCACCTGCGATGTCGGTTTTATTTAGAAGAATGCGCATTACTTCTACTGCAGCACCATCAGCAGCGTTTTTATTTCCGCGGCCAAGCCATTTATAGCCTGCCAGTGCAGCCCCCTCTGTGACGCGTAAAAAAGCCATCGCTAAATCGAGTTTCATCTGCTCTCCAGTATTCTTATATGAAATTGGGAGCTACTTACGCCTTTTTCTTACTCCTATTAGGTTTGACGGTTCAAGTAGCTGAAAAACTTGGAGTACATTCTATCATAAGCAAGAGAAAAAATTTACGTTTTGGGAGTTATAAGTATCATGAGCCGGTTCTTAATAGTCTGCCCAACCCTTTGAACATTCAACGGCACGTTGCCAACCCCGGTGGCGGCGCTCTCGTTTCCCATCGTCGTCACAGGGTGTGAAACGGCGATCTAGTTGTGCTTTATTTTTCAGCTCGTCAATGCTTCCCCAAAACCCTACGGCGAGACCGGCTAGGTAGGCAGAGCCTAATGCGGTGACTTCTGTTACTTTAGGACGTTGCACCTCTGTATTCAGCACATCAGATTGAAATTGCATTAAAAAATTATTTGTTACTGCCCCACCATCTACTTTCAGGAAACCCAGTCGAATATCGGAGTCAGCTTCCATGGAAGTGAGCACGTCTAGTGATTGATAAGCAATGCTTTCTAATGTAGCACGAATTATGTGATTAGCGTTTACGTCACGAGTAATACCTACAATGGTACCACGAGCATAGGGGTCCCAGTGTGGTGCGCCTAATCCGGTAAACGCAGGCACAACATAGACACCGTTGCTTGTGTCAACTTTTGTTGCAAAGTATTCAGAGTCGTGAGTATTGCTGATGAGTTTCATTTCATCACGTAGCCATTGAATGGAAGCTCCTCCCATAAATACCGCGCCTTCGAGAGCATAAACCACCTCTCCTTTCGGGCCGCAGGCCAGGGTAGTGAGCAATCCATTGCAGGATTTAACTTTTTTTTTACCTGTGTTCATCAGTAAAAAACAGCCGGTGCCATAGGTATTTTTGGCTTGCCCTGCTTCAACACACATTTGACCAAATAACGCTGCTTGTTGGTCCCCTGCGATACCTGCAATAGGAATATCTGTCCCACCTTCGCCGCCAATATTGGTCTGTCCATACACCGCCGTAGAGGACTTTACTTCTGGCATCATTGAAACTGGAATATCAAGTACCTTGAGCATTTTGCTGTCCCATTCAAGGGTGTTGATGTTGAACAACATAGTGCGGCTGGCATTTGTGTAATCGGTGACGTGAACACGCCCTTGAGTCATCTTCCAAATTAACCATGTATCTACCGTACCAAATAGGAGGTCGCCTTTTTCAGCAAGCTCGTGTGCCCCTTCAACATGTTCAAGTATCCATTTTACTTTGGTACCTGAAAAATAAGGGTCCACAAGAAGGCCGGTGTTTTCACAAATGTAATCCTCATACCCATCTAATTTTAATTGTTCGCAAATTGCTGCGGTTCGGCGGCATTGCCATACGATGGCGTTATAAATGGGTTTCCCTGTATGGCGATTCCACACAATTGTTGTTTCGCGTTGGTTGGTGATCCCAATGGCAGCGATTTCGTCTGAGCGAATGCCGCATTTAGCGAGCGCTTCGACCAATGTGGAACTTTGTGTGGCCCATATTTCGAGAGGATCGTGTTCTACCCAGCCTGATTGAGGGTAAATTTGCCTGAATGTGCGTTGTGCGGTAGTCACTATATTGGCGTTATGGTCGAGGACCATCGCACGTGAGCTTGTAGTTCCTTGGTCTAAGGCTACGATATATTGTGGTTCTGTGCTCATAGAGCATCCCCCCCCTTTCTGTACTATACTCAATCTACTTGAATACGTAGGTTTGAGTACTTGAAACGTATCATTTAGGGACATCAAAGAGCCTATACTTTCTGGAAAAGTCCCAGTAAAAAAAGTATTCCATACCTCTTTGGATAATATTTATTTTTAAAGTAGATGTTGTTTTTAGACTATTTAGTCATCACCTGGCATATTCGCTTTATTGGGTTGAAATGTGGGCTATAATGAGGAAATTATGAAGCTTAATATTGAAAATAAATGCTGCATATTTAGTAAAGTCATTTCAATGGTATTTAGCGCCATCGAGAACGTATGGAACTGACGGGGTAACTTTCATGATTTACATAAAATGAACAATATTTTCATTGTTTATTGTATTATAGTTGCTAACTACGGTCCTCGCAATACCGCGAAAATTTTGGATGTCAGAAAGCTTAAAATAACTATAGCTATCTGTAGTTTCGAGGGCTTAATCGTCCCTTGGCATATTCATACGTCATTTTTGTTGCTTAGGTTGGATGCACAGCATTAATAAATAGAATCGATGCATTCTTGAATTCTATTTCCTAATTCGAGTTCAGATAGCAAATCCTAACATGACAATGATTAAACAATGGCTTTTATTTTAGACATCCCTAGCTCTATTATCTTATTTAACGCTTTTATCATAGCTTAAGTTGCGCTAATCTGAGCATTATGATCTCTTAAACTCAATGTCCCTTTAAGTAGTTTTTTAACTTGAAACATTCCTGCCTTTGATAGAGAACGTTTATGGTAACCATACCTCGTTTTTCAATGCTGATTGGAACTATATAACTTCTGGTAACTAATCGTTCAATTATGTGGATGATTCCGTTCCCAAAAAGTTATTCGTTTTTTTGGTGGTATGAGTATGAGTGGAACCGTTCGTTTAATCCGAACAGTTTTGTAATATTGTTTGGTGTCGTAAGCACAATCGGCTGATATTTCGTTGATTCCTCGGCCGGTCTGTTTAAGTAGGCTAAGCAGTATTTCACCGTCAGTCATACTTGGTGCACTTAACTCAGCGGTAATGATTTCATGCGCATTTATATCTACTGCTAAATGTAACTTTTGCCAGACTCGCCGTTTCCTATCAGCACGATGCTTTGTTACTTTCAATTCTTCTTCACTGTAGACTTTTAACCACGTAAAAGCTAAAGCTAAGCGCTGTATGTTTTCTTTGTTCTTCGTTTTGTTCGTGACGTTAACCGTTTTGCCTAGCTTGCTTATGCATGAATAGTTAGGACATAACAATAGCATTTGAGCAAGCTTGAAAACAGAATGAATGAATTTTTGTAAACTTTTCAATAGTGTTGAAAATACGCATTTAACCATGAGGGCCGTCATAATGGCTTTCATGGACAGCGGTGAGTCTAGCTCAAGTTTATATTTAGCGGTAGATATCAATACACATGAAATCATTGCCGCTGAGTGAAGTGCATCAAATGTGACTGAAGGTGCGGTGCTATCTAATTTGCTCAAATAGGCTCATCGAAGAATAAATGAAATACCAGGCGATGGAACTGATGAAGCTAGATAATGTTACGCAATCGTTCGTATTAAATGAGCGGCTCTTATTTTTTTACCAAGAAAAGGAGTAGCTTTTTGGAAACGAAGTCACTCGCGTAGTTTAGCAGTCCGTTATCAATAATTATAAGGTTCATACCAGCACTGCAAAATGAGGTATGGTTACAAAAAACGTTCCCCCCATTAAAGACGGTAATGCTTCGAGTCAAAAAAATTACAGGAAGGGACATTGAGCCTAAGGTAGCACAAGGCTCAGATTGGCGAACACTACGAATAATAAAAGTGTTAAGTAAGCTGCTAGTAGCTTTAGGCATGCTTAAAACAAATGTCTAATAGCTCATTATGTTGGGATTTGCTATTTGAACTAAAATTAAGGAATATAGTCCTCTACAATTAAATTATTATTATCATCCCAACGACATCACCATAGATAACAATATGTGCTTTACTGACCCGCAGGGGTAGCGTGGTCATATCAGTATCTCTTGTATCATCTTAATTATCAAGTAGTTGCTTTTTTGGTGCGGTTTCGAGTTGCCATAATTTTTTTCACCGAGCGTTGCCGTCACCTCTGCGCCCAACAGCACAATGCACCAACTTAGATAGATCCAAATAAACAACAGTGGCACAACAGCTAATACGCTGTATATTAACTCATAAGAAGAAAATTTTGTTATATACATTGTAAAGCCTTGCTTACTGAACTCAAATAATACACTGGCGGTGAGTGAGCCAGCTAATGCATGTCATAGTACTATGCGACGATTAGGCACCAAAGTGTAAAGCCCGAAAAAAGCAATAGCGGTTAAAATAAAAGGAAAAGTACAAAATAATGATGGTATCCACACTTCATTGCCTTCTATCTGCAATATATTCAGTGAACTCAAATAAGTACTCACACCAAAACTGGCGCCTATCAATGCTGGAAAAAGCGTCAGTATCATCCAGTAAATTGAAAATAACATTACTAATGTACGTTTATGCTTTACGCGCCAAATATAATTAAGGCTCTTGTCGATGGTAGAAATCAGCATCAATGCCACAACAAATAAAAACACAATTCCTACAGTCGTCATTGCCCTTGCATTGGCTACAAATGTTTCTAAATGCCGTTCAAATGCAACGCTAGAAGCAGGCACAAAATTATGAAGCACAAACGATTTAATCGTAGCAGCTGTCTCTTCAAAGCTAGGAAAGATTGATAGAGTGGACAGTACTACCGCAATAAGAGGGACCAATGAGAATAAAGTGATATAGGCCATATAACCTGCATTTACCATTAACTGATCGTGACTGAGTCGCAAAATCAAGTGTTTGGTGAAGGCTAATAAAATCTGCCTTACTTTAGATAATGAACACTTCAGTTGTTTTACTAATTCCATCATTTTAGTATAATAATTTTATTATTTAAAAATTTAATCATACACGAATACGTAAAGACATGTAGCTTGCGTCTGGCTTTGTTTATTAATGCGAGTTTAGATAACAAATTCCCGCATGATTTACTATTAGACAATCGCTTTCATGCTAGGCATATCTAGTCTTGTCAACTTATTTAAAGCTTTTATCATGGTGTAGGTTCCGCTAATCTGAGCATTGTGAGCCCTAAGATTCAATATTCCTCTGAGTAGTTTGTTTACGCAAACCATTGCCGTCTCTGCTAGAGCATGTTTATGATAACTATACTTCATTTTTTAATGTTGATTGAACTCGTATTACTTTTAATAACTGACCGTTAAATTACGCTGATTATTTTATTGCCTAAAAGTTGCTCCTTTTCTTGTGGAGTGATTGGAACAACTCGTTTAATCCGAACGGTTTCGTAATATTGTCTGGTGTTGTAAGCACTATATTCTGATATTGCATTGATTCTTCACCGCCAGTCACATTTGATGCATTTAACTTAGTAGTAATGATTTCATGTGTATTTACATCTTCCGTTAAATGTAACTGGC
Source organism: Candidatus Enterovibrio altilux (assembly GCF_002381345.1). Classification (GTDB taxonomy): domain Bacteria; phylum Pseudomonadota; class Gammaproteobacteria; order Enterobacterales; family Vibrionaceae; genus Enterovibrio; species Enterovibrio altilux. The sequence continues at coordinate 974,531 of NZ_CP020660.1, read as the reverse complement.
GCGAGGTTCGCTATTCCCATCAAAACCATGTCTTTTTACATTTTATTAGCATGCATTGTAGACGTTGAGACTCGTAGAATCAATTGTTAAGTGCTGGATGGGGTTCCTTTAGTCTTAGTCTCGAACATGATGCTAGTCATTTTTGCTCGCTTGCGAATGCATGACAACGGCAGTTGGGCAAGTTTGCAAACAAAATTAATGAATTTTTTGTTAGACCTTTCAATGGCCTTAAAATATATCTTTAGCGGTGAGGATCGTGGTAATAATTCCGCAGATAAATAAACGGATTTTTCATGATTCGCTTGCTTAGTCTGATTCCATAGCTGAATGACTTTATCAGCAAGCTAAAATGTTAGTGAGTTATGATTGGTTAAAATTTGATTATACTGGATCAAGTGAATTATTTGGTAACGAAGCTTATTCATAGATCTGAATATTGAAGTGAGTCTAGCTGTTTAGAGCGCAGATTGATAATTTAACTCTCTAATTTAGGAAATCAAGCCAATATATCAGTATTATCCAAGTAATAAAGCTTAAGTAATACTAAAATAGATTATTTTGTGATGGCATTAGTGGACCAGTTTTTTACTGTTATTGCTCCGCAAAAACTATGAATAGAATAATTTTACAGTGATTCTATGCCTCAAATCAACGGCATAGCCTGCTCAGTAAAAAAATATTATTTATGTACTGAGGTGTGCATTCAGTTTGCTTCATAACTTCTTTGAACCATTTTAAGGCGAATATATTTCGCGTAAGCATCAGTATAGTAATGTTGACAACATTCAACAGTCATATGTAATTTTTTTAAAATTAAAACATAAAAATTGGTCTTAACTGTGTTGGAACTGATTAAGACTGAAAAGGATGAACTTTAATAATAGTTTCATTGCGATCAGGTCCCGTTGAAACAATATCAATCGGCACACCAGTCAGCGCTTCGATACGTGCGATGTAATCAAGCGATGCTTGTGGCAGTTCTTCAATAGCCGTGGCACCGCATGTTTTTTCGCTCCAACCTGAAACAATTTCATAAATTGGGGCAATATTTTCATATTCGTCAGCCGCCATTGGCGAAACATTCAGAACAGTGTCGTCCGCTTTCAGATAACCAGTACAGATCTTGATTTCTTCTAGACCGTCCAGAACGTCCATTTTAGTCAGGCAAAAACCAGAGATAGAATTAATCTGAATGGCACGACGCATAGCAACTGCATCAAACCAACCTGTACGGCGCAGACGTCCGGTAGTCGCACCAAACTCGTTACCAACCGTACCTAAATGCTTACCAACTGGATCTTGCTTGTCCTGACCATCATATAGTTCAGTCGGGAAAGGGCCAGAACCTACACGGGTGCAGTATGCTTTAGCGATACCTAAGATGTAACCTAAGTGGCGAGGACCAAAACCAGAGCCTGAAGCAACACCACCAGCTGTTGTGTTAGAAGAAGTTACATACGGGTAGGTGCCATGGTCAATATCAAGTAGTGTGCCTTGAGCACCTTCAAATATAATTTTATCGCCACGTTTACGTGCATCATCCAGCTCTTGGGTTACGTCTATAACCATGTTGGTAAGAATATGGGCTTGTTCCATAATCTTTGCAAGTATCTCTTCATATTTCACCGGTTCTACTTTGTAGAAATGTTCCAACTGAAAATTGTGGAACACCATAACTTCTTTAAGCTTCTCAGCAAACGTTTTTTTATCAAAAAGATCACCAATACGGAGACCTCGACGAGCAACTTTATCTTCGTAAGCAGGCCCAATACCACGACCAGTAGTACCAATAGCTTTCTTGCCACGTGCAGTTTCACGTGCAACATCAAGCGCAATGTGATAAGGAAGAATTAATGGACAAGCTTCTGACAAAAACAGGCGTTCACGGACTGGAATACCGCGTTCTTCTAGATCGTTCATTTCTGTTATCAGTGCGTCAGAAGACAAAACAACACCATTACCAATGATACATTTAACATTGTTACGTAGAATGCCAGAAGGAATCAAATGTAACACGGTTTTTTCACCGTCAATAACTAAAGTGTGACCAGCATTATGACCACCTTGGTAGCGGACTACATAATGTGCATTTTCAGTTAGAAGATCAACAATTTTACCTTTACCTTCGTCACCCCACTGGGTACCAAGAACAACTACATTATTACTCATTTTTTCCAGTCAGTTGCTGATTAAAATGGAATTTTAGCACCTTCATTTAAGCTATGCAGTTATTTTTTAACCATTGTCAGTGGTCATGTATTCAATGGATTGAACGTAGTATTTTATACACATTTTGTGAGCTCTGTTTCCTAATTTGAGCTCAGAGAGCAAATTTCAGCATGATTCACTATGAGACGAGTGTTTTGTTTTAGGCATATCTAGTCCGATTAGCTTATTTAACGCTTGCATTATTGCGCAAGTTAAATGTTCCTCCAAGTAGTTTTTGGACTCAAAACATTGCAGTTTTTGATAGAGAACGTTTATGATAATCATACTTCGTTCTCCAATCAGCATTACTTTTTTTTGGTGGTATGAGTGGAACAGCTCGTTTAATACGAACGGTTTCATAACACTGTTTAGTATTGTAAACACTATTGCTGATATTTTATTGATTTTTCGGTGGGTATGTTTGAGTAAGCTAGGTAGTACTTCACCGTCAATCACATTTGAGGCACTGAACTCAGCAGTAATGATTTCATGCGTATTTATATCTACCGCTAAATGTAGCTTGCACCAGACTTGTCGTTTCCCATCAGTACCATGCTTTTTTACTTTTCATTTTTCTTTACCGTAGATTTTGAGAGCCGTCGTAATGGCTAAGTTGCTAAATAAACGAGATCTCCCATGAATACCCTGCTTGTGTGATTCCATAGCTAAATAGCTCCCTCATCAATCCAGGATGTTAGTGAGCCACGATTGATTAAAACTTAATTATACTACTTTCAGTCAGTTGTTTTGTAGCGAAGCTTGTTCATAGACCTGAATGTTGAAGTGAGCCTAAGCGTTTAGAATACTGATTGAGAATCTAGTTCCGTTATTTAAAAAATAACGCCGGTTGCCATGAACGTTTCCTAGCAAAGACGGCAACGGTTCGAATAAAAAAAATTACTCAGAGTCACATTGAACCAAGGGATTACACAACTCATAATATAAGCGTTAAATGAGCGGATAGAGCTAGGAATACTTAACACGAAAGCGATTGTTTCATAGTAAATCATGTTGAGATCTGCTATCTGAACTTGCATTAGGAAACAATACTAATGCGTAATTAAACTTTTGGTATATGCATTGAATGTAAGTATTATTTTTGAAGCGTGAGTAAGCCATCTAAACATGATTTCATCGTAAACATTAATATTCAGTTGTTACAAAGTTTTGAGCTTGTAATTGACTTAGATGGCCACATTATATATGCAATGATGGCACCAGACACGACTAAACATTCTCCAATTCGCATTAATGTAGCATTAGGTAGCTGACTCATCTCACTTACCAGTGTGCTCCATTTTTCAGGGATCAACATTGGTCCTAATCCCTTCACTACCAGAACTAAGCCTAACGCCAGCAATATTTCGTTGCTCATGTTTAATCTCAATTTATTCAAGATAAAAAAGACAAGACACTTGAGGCCTTGTCTTTTTTATAAAACTACAAATTAATTAATACTGCTGTGTGGTTCTTTCATATAACGGAAGAATTCACTATTCGGGTCAATTACCATAATGTCACTTTTATTGTTGAAACTATTTTCATAAGCTTGCAAAGAACGCAAAAAATTGTAAAATTCAGGCTTTTTACTGTATGTACCCGCATAAATACGAGCTACCTCCGCATCAGCTTCACCACGTGTTACACGGGCTGTTTTTCCCGCCTCTGCCAATATTGTCGCAACTTCCAATTCAGCCTGAGCACGGATAATTTCTGCTTTTTCACGACCTTGTGCACGATGTCGACGAGCAACAGTTTCCCGCTCCGCACGCATACGTGCATAGATAGAATCACTTATTTTATCAGGTAAATTGAGTTTTTTAATACGAAGATCAATCACTTCGATACCAATATCGCTGGCACCTGATTGAACTTCATTCAAAACATCATTCATTACCTGTTCACGTTTTTCTGAAATAATTTCTTTGATTGTTTTTGAACCAATTTCAGCACGTAGACCATCTGACACTTTACGTTGCAGCAAAGCTTCTGCCGTCATACGATTGCCACCGCCTGTTGACAGGTAATATTGACCAAAATTTTTAATACGCCACTTCACGTAAGAATCAATGATAACGTCTTTTTTTTCTGACGTGACGAAACGATCTGATTGGTCATCCATCGTCTGAATACGTGCATCTAGCAGTTTCACACTGTCAAACAGAGGCACTTTGAACTTTAGGCCAGGATCATAAATATGAGCTGTATCGTTATTAAATTTTAGAATTCTACCGAATCTAATAACAATACCTTTTTCGCCTTCGTCTACAACGAAAACAGACGTTAAGCCAACCACGCTTGCAACGATAATAAGAGAAATTAATAATTTACGCATAATTAGTATCTCCCCTTCCGTGGCTCTTGGCGAGGCGAAGCCGTGCCTGGTATGATTGTGGAGTTTTCAATTTGAATGCCGTAGTCTGAGGCATTAGTATCAGTCGTTGAATGTTTAGGAGGCACTTGATTCATTAATTTATCCAAAGGTAAATAAAGTAAATTACTACTACCTTCCTTAAAATCAATCAATACTTTACTGGTGTTACCAAATACCTTTTCCATCGTTTCTAGATAGAGACGCTTACGTGTTATTTCAGGCGCCGCTTGGTACTCCGGCAATAGTTTTTCGAATTGAGCAACATCACCTTCAGCACGATTAACAGTTGTTTGTTGATAACCTAGAGCCTCTTTTTTTAGACGTTCAGCACGGCCTGTTGCTTTTGGCAAAACATCATTCTGATATGCTTCTGCTTCTTTGATAAAACGCTCTTCATCTTCACGGGCTTTGATTGCGTCATCAAATGCTTCTTGGACTTGTTCTGGTGCCCGTGCACCCTGTAAGTTCACATCGACAACCAACAGACCCATATGATAACGATCAATAATGCGGTTAATTTCAACCTGAGTGCGTTCACGAATTTGTTGGCGACCCGTAGTGAGGATTTCATCCATTACAGCGTCACCAATAACAGCACGCAATGCAGAATCAGTCGCCTGACGCAGGCTATCATCCGCATTTGTTACCGAATACAGATATTCACTTGGATTAGCAACGCGATACTGTACGTCCATATCAACGCTAACTACGTTCTCGTCTTTGGTCAGCATTTCACCAGAGCTCCGTAGAGAACGAATAGCTTCCACATTGACGGCTGTGACTTTATCAATAAAATTTGGTTTCCAGTTTAAACCGGGTGATACAATACGATTATACTCACCCAAACGCAATACAACACCGCGTTCAGCTTCACCAATAATATAAAAGCCGGTAACACCCCAAATTATCACACCAATAAGAAGAATCAATCCAATAACATTATAGTTACTAAAAAAGGGACCTTTACCTCCCAATAAGCTGTTTAGCTTGTGACTCAATTTATCAAATACCTCATCTAAATCAGGTGGTCCTTGAGCACGACCACCGCGATTACCCCAAGGGTCTTTGCCCTGACCGCCGTTATTTCTTGGTTCATTCCATGCCATGAGAACACTCCATCAATGTAATATGATGATAGTTGGTTATACTGTAACAGTCTGCTCGTTGACGATAAAGTCACCTAACTTACTGCCTTCCCGTTTTTTTAGCCTCATCCAATGAGTCTGAGGTAACCGCACATCTACCAGTAAACTTCCATCAGATTCGTATTTTTCATATATGATACATTGTAACTGGCAGAATTCACTGTATATTTTGCCAATGGTTGCGGGTGGAACACGTAAGCGATAGCTTGCCATTGTCCCCGCTAGTCTTTCGGTCAGCGCTTCAAAAAGAAGATCTATGCCTAGATTTGCAAGTGCTGACACCCAAACAATACGCGGAATACCTTCATGATCACGCTCAATGCGAGGGTATGTATTCCCTATACTATCAATTTTGTTCATTATGAGCAAAGTTGGTACTTCACTAGCCTGAATTTCCTCTAAAATAACATTAACTGCCTTAATATTACCTCGAACATTTTCGTTACTTGCATCAATTACATGCAGCAATAGTGTTGCTTCTTGTATTTCCTGAAGTGTAGCTTGAAATGCTGCGACTAAGTCATGCGGCAAATGACGAATAAATCCGACGGTATCCGCCATAATAGTTTTCCCAACATTTTTTACTTCAATTTCACGTAGCGTAGGGTCTAATGTTGCAAACAATTGGTCTGCAACATAAACACCAGCTTTGGTAATACGGTTAAAGAGGGTCGATTTACCTGAATTAGTGTAACCTACCAATGAAACCGTTGGTACCTCAGCACGGGTTCGTGCTCGACGCGCCTGCTCACGTTGTTTCACGACTTTATGAAGTCTACGTGAAATAACCTTCATACGCTCACGTAATAAACGACGATCCGTTTCAAGCTGACTTTCGCCAGGACCGCGTAAACCAATCCCGCCTTTTTGACGTTCAAGGTGCGTCCAGCCACGAATCAATCGTGTCGACAGGTGACGAAGCTGAGCAAGTTCAACTTGTAACTTACCTTCGTGAGTTCTGGCTCGTTGGGCAAAGATGCCTAAAATCAAATCTGTACGACTTAATACGCGACATTGTACCAAACGCTCTAAGTTTCGTTCTTGCGCAGGCGATAGCGAATGATTGAAAATGACTATTTCAGCATCGAGCATTCGGACTGTATCTGCAATTTCGAGGGCTTTACCTTCACCAATGAAGTATTTGGCATGCGGAGACTGACGGCGGCCTATTACTGTTTGCAGCTTTGTCATACTAGCAGACAATACTAACATTTCAAATTCGCTAAGATCTTCCCATTCATCTTCTTGGGTGAAGTTGATGTGAACTAAAATAGCCTGTTCACCGGCTTCGTAACAGTCAAACAAGAGCTCAACTCCTCACTAAAGGCTGGTTATTCCTCAATTTTATTTTGTGTACGGTCGTTCTGATAACGTTCGTTAGTCGTATCGTAATGATTTACCGAGCGAGCTGGTACGACTGTAGATATAGCGTGTTTATAAATCATTTGATTCACGACATTTTTGAGCAGTATCACGAATTGGTCAAATGACTCAATCTGGCCTTGAAGTTTGATACCGTTAACAAGATATATTGAGACAGGTACGCGTTCACGCCGTAGTGCATTCAGAAATGGATCTTGTAGCGATTGCCCCTTAGCCATGTTTAATTTCCTTTAGTAGTTCGTAGTTGTATATTGCAAAACAAGATCAATAACATTGCCTACAATAATTCAAGTATAGCTTGGTCCATCAGTGATTAGCCCAAACACTTTGTGACTGTTTGTAACGATAGCAGAGCTTTATCACTCTCAAGCCATGTCAATTGATCCCAGCCCTTCAACCAAGTAATTTGGCGTTTGGCCAACTGCTGAGTAGCATACACTCCACGATAAACGACATCACCCAATGAACTTCTACCTAATAGATAGTCCCACATCTGACGATAACCTATGCATCGCATTGATGGCATATCTGAGTGCAGATTGCCTCGTTCAAAAAGTGCACGCACTTCATCTTCAAAACCGGCGTCTATCATTTTTTGAAAACGAAGCTTAATCTGCCGATGCTGTTTTCTCCTCTCTCTAGGGATTATAGCAAACTGGTGAACCTCGTATGGCAATGGGTCACTTTGGATTTGAGTTAATTCAGTGATAGTCTTACCCGAAATACGAAACACTTCCAGCGCTCTCGATAATCTTTGAAAATCATTAGGGTGGATTCTGATTCCTGATGCAGGGTCGAGACGACAAAGCTCATAATGTAATGTGTGCCATCCATTCGTTTGAGCTTCCTGCGCTATTTCAGCTCGGATTACAGGATCTGCTGCTGGTAAAGGTGACAGGCCTTTCAATAATGCGTTGAAGTAAAACATTGTACCACCAACTAAAAGTGGAACTCTTCCTCTAGCAACAATCTCTGCCATTTCCCGTACGCCGTCTTTACGAAAATCATCGACAGAGTAAACCTCGGAAGGATCCCGAATATCAATTAGACGGTGTGGTGCTAAAGCTAATTCTTTTGTTGTTGGTTTCGCCGTACCAATATTCATATCACGGTAGATAAGCGCACTGTCCACACTAATGATGTCTACTGGACATTGCTGTCTCAAAGCAATTGCTAAATCAGTTTTACCCGATGCAGTTGGGCCCATTAAAAATATTGCTTTAGGCAGCGCATTACTCATGCTGGAAGGCTGCTATTGCGGTTGCTATATCTACCGGACGTAACAACTTTGGATAATGCTCTGCCAGCTCTCCTTGCCAGTAATGTTCCAGTTCGGTGATCAATGTAACAGCTTGCGGCAATCCATAGTCATCACTGCTTTGTGTCACTTTCTCCGCCAACCATGTAGCTAAATTATAGGTAAAAAACGGAGTTTGGTGGTTTAGTTGCTGCAATAAGAAGCCCAATAATTCTGGAATAAGCGTCTGGAGATTATGTGTGCACAGTGCCTGACACATAGCCATCACCATCAATTGGCTTTCTGATTTTTGACGCAAAACAATGCCAAATTGTTGTAATAAAGGGTTATATTCCGACAACAAAGTAAACTCTTGAGGTGTTGTGGGTATTACCTGTGGAATTAATAAAGGTTGTGCTTTTAGACCTGGTGAGTTTATACCAATACGCATTTGTCCAAAAGCATGCAAATATGTTGCAGCATTTAAATCCAGTAAGACAATCTCTTCAGCGCGCTGAAGTAACAAATAACAAGAGTTAACAATAGCTAATGCTTTACCTAGTTCATTGTCCGCGTAACCAACAGGTACAGTTTTAAATGAAGTTTTGGCTGGTACTGCAGTACTTTCATTCGCCATCGGCGCATGAGGTATTTTTGTGAAATTTTTATTGATGTGTTGTGTAGACTCTGAAAAAGTAGACTGTTTTTTAAGCATGGGAAATCGTCCACCACTGCTGACTGAAAAAGCATTGAATTGGCGCTTATAACTGCTGCTCATTGTTGCACCTGGTTGTGAATACCATTCAGTACGATCTGCTTGTCCTAAATCGGACATTTCAGAGCTTTCATTGATATTGGATGACATACCCGATGAAATGGCAATATTTGAGGCGCATAAAGGTGCGGATACGACTTCTTCTATTACTGCAACATTTGAATTATATTCAATAAATGCAAATTCATGGCTCTGACATGTGTTATTTATTTTCGTAGAATCTACTATATTAGATAGCGGCGTATACGATGCCATTACTTGTTGCAAAGCATCAGACACTGCTTGGTAGATAAAGTCATGCACTAAACGTGCTTGATGGAAACGTATTTCATGCTTAGCCGGATGCACATTCACATCTATCTGATGCGGATCAATATTAATATACAACACATACGCAGCACATTGATTGGACTTTAATATTGTTTCATAACTTTGACGAATTGCATGATTAATGAGTTTGTCTTTCATCATACGCTGGTTAACAAAGCAATGCTGTATGTCGTTTTGTGCTCTCGCACCTTCTGGCGTGCAAATCCAACCATGCAAAGATAAACCATTATGCTCCAGACTAACTTGCGCAGCTGTTTTAATAAATTGAGTTCCACATACTGCCGCCAACCGACGCTCACGTTGAGTATTATTCAATGCCGCACAGTATCGCCTGATCACCGTACCATTATGGCGTAATGTAATTGCCACATCAAAGTGACTTAATGAAATACGTTTAAGTAGTTGATTAATATGGCCAAATTCAGTTTTATTGGCACGAAGAAATTGACGCCGGGCTGGCGTATTGAAAAATAAATCAACTACTTCAACCGTTGAACCAACGGGGTGTGCTGCAGGTTTAAGTCGGACTGACATGTCACGCCCCTCTGCATACACAGACCAAGCTGTAGTTTGTTCTTCGGTACGAGAAATTAACGTTAAACGAGACACTGAGCTGATACTGGCTAGTGCTTCGCCACGAAAACCAAGGCTTATGATTGCTTCTAGATCATCAAGACAAGTGATCTTAGAGGTTGCATGACGACTAAGTGCCAGTTCAAGTTCATCTTGTTTTATGCCGCAACCATTATCGCGAATGCGAATTAGTTTGCTGCCACCATTTTCAATATCAACATCAATGCGCGTTGCACCAGCGTCTATACTGTTTTCGACCAATTCTTTGACGACAGAAACTGGTCGTTCAACCATCTCACCTGCAGCAATCTGGTTTGCTAGCCGTATTGGTAGTATCTGGATTGCCATGGCTTAACTCTCAGGAATTATTAATTTTTGACCAATTACCAATTTATCTGAACACAAGCTATTTATTTTACGGATGCTCTTAACTGTCACGCCATAATTACTAGCAATTTTACCTAAATATTCGCCACGTTTCACTTGGTGATTTGTACCTTTGTGTCGTCTTCTAACAATTTGTAATTTTTGCCCAATAGTGAGCTCATCTGTTCGGAGTCTGTTGACACTTCTAATACTGGATACAGTCACACAATAATTGGCGGCTATCTTACCAAGGTATTCTCCTCTCGTCACTTTATGCACAAGCATCAACATTTTCGATGGAGCAGAAAAAATAAATTTGGGTTTCTTTTTTGAGAATGTTTCGGATGATAACGTTGATGCCGGTGTACGCACATTGATGTCAGGCACCATCAATATTTGACCGAGGTTAAGTAAATTAGATTTTAGTCCATTTGCCGTCTTAATTATTGATATCGAACTATTATATTTTTTTGCAATCACGAACAATGACTGCCCAGACGCAACTTTGTGTTTAATCCAGTTTTTACTGACTGCCATCAAAGTGCCGACAGGTGGAAAATCCTCGAAATACGTCAACACACCGTTAAAGACTGCATTTGCAATTTTTTGTTGGTGATTTAAATGCATTAATAGCGTTTCTTCTTGTGGGTTAGTGATAAAACCTGCCTCCACCAGTAAGGAAGGAATATCTGGTGATTTCAATACCGCGAGACTTGCATGCCCAGGACTTGACTTATGAAGCTTGGTTACATGCCCCATTTCCTTCAATATCTGAACGGCTACATCATGCCCTACTTTTTGCGAGTTACTGAATTGTAGATTCAGTACTGCTCGACTTAAATACTCATCGGAAGTGTTATCTAACAATGCGCCGCCGCCTAATAAGTTTGATTGTTCTTCGTGCTTTTCAAGCCAGCGACCAATTTCACTGTTTGCGCGACGACGAGACAACACCCATACTGATGCACCTCGAGGCTGAGGTTTGTGGAAACCGTCTGCATGTACAGAAATAAGCAGATGTGCTCCATGCTTTCGTGCAATTTCAGAACGTTTATGTAAATCAAGGAAGTAATCACCATTTCTCGTCATTACCGCTTTCATACCAGGAACCGCATTAATCTTATTCGCCAAGAGACGCGAAATGGATAAAGTCACGTATTTTTCGTATGTATGACGAGGTCCCACTGCGCCTGGATCATTACCACCGTGGCCAGGATCAATAGCAATAAGTATATCGTCAGTACCAAATGGCAGTGCAATTTGTGCTTTGATTATTTTAGGTTTATTTCGCTTTATAATATTTTCAAGTAATTTATTTGGTAAATCAAACACAAGCCTATATCCATATGCTCCAGCAGGTTTTAACATAAAGGCACGAGGTTGGATTTGCTCTTTTAATTCAAAGACTAAACGTAATGTACTTTGAATGGGAGGATTACTCTTGCGGACGCGATTCAATATTGCGCTATTTTGAACCTCCATGGGTAATTTAATTTTTGACGCTGTGTCTTTAAGATCAATAATAAGACGATTAGGTTTGGTAAGTGTGAAATAGGAAAATTTTGGCTGGTTTGTCATATCAATAACTATCCGAGTTTCATCAGGTGCAGGCCAAACACGAATATTTTCAAGCGCATTGGCCCATGTAGTGGGGGTTATGCCCAGCCAACACAATAGTCCTATCAGCATTCCTAGCCAATGCATATTGCTAATTCCACTTGAGTCTTTCAATCAACTCATAACCAGCATGAGTCTTGGTTTTAACTTGCACCGCTCGCTGTTTGCCGTCGTACTTTAATGTAATATTTAGATCTGGTTCTGGGAGTAAATCCTTGCCTTTTTCCGGCCATTCAACTAAACATAATGCATCTGGTGTAAAGTAGTCTCTAATTCCTATGAATTCAAGTTCTTCAGGATTATCAAGCCTATACAAATCAAAATGATAAATTTGCCATGCAAACAATTGATAAGACTCAACCAAAGTATATGTAGGGCTCTTTACTTGACCGGAATGACCGAAAAATTGAATAAAGCCTCTTGAAAACGTGGTTTTACCAGCACCAAGATCACCGTGAAGGTACAGAGTTGTGCGCGCGAAGCATGATGCTGCAATTGCGGCGCCGAAAGCTACAGTTGCCTGCTCATTGGAAAGCTTAGTGTTAAAAATATTAGCCATGTTTCTCACTACTCTTTTGTTTGGGAGTTATTTTTTCACAGTTCGACATTTGTTCGATATTTTTTCCCAACACAGGAAGTAGGTCACTAGCAATTAGGCCACGAACACCAGACTGTTCAACGACAATATCTGCTGCATGACTGTGCAGAAAAGTACCAAAAATTGCTGCATGTGCAATGTGTTTTGTTTGAAAAATGAGGGCTGCAATCACGCCAGCTAATACATCACCCATTCCTCCAGATGCCATTCCTAGATTACCAGCTCTAATAACAGTAAAAATATTACCATCGTAAACAATTGTGCCTGCACCTTTAAGCACAACGACACCACCATATCGATTTTGTAACTCTTTGATAGCAGTAAATCTATCTTGTTCAATCGTATGCACACACACATTCAAGAGTTTTGCTGCCTCACCTGGGTGCGGTGTTAACACCCAATTTTCATATCGATGTGGATATTTCGCTAAAAAGTGCAACGCATCTGCATCTAATACCATGGGTAGCTTCGTAGCTAGAGCACTATTAAATAACTGACGGGCCCAACACGAACGGCCTAAACCTGGACCAAGAGCAATGGTATCAGCCCACATGAGCATGCGTTCAAGTGCTTCAGTTCCCTGACTGCGCTTCCAAAAACACGTCATTAATTCAGGTTGGCGTACGAGTATGCCGATCAAATTTGACTCTGATGTTAATAAAGATACTAATCCTGCACCACTTCTCAGTGCTGCTTGTCCACACAACAAAATGGCACCACCCATGCCTTTTTGCCCACCAATACAAAGCAATCGTCCCATAGCGCCTTTATTAGAAGAACGTGACTGAATAGGATTAAGAAATTTCGCCTGACTACTTTGTAGTAATGTGGCGGAAGCAGAAGTTTTAAATGTAAAAACATCATTGATTCCTAATCCATTAAAGATAATATCTCCTGTGTAATCTGCAGCTTTTCCAGTGAAAAGTCCCTGTTTCAATGCAACAAAACAGATAGTCACATCAGCAACAATAGCATTACCAAATACATTTCCTGTATCAGCGCATAATCCTGAAGGTACGTCGATTGATAAACACGGCACATTCAGTGCATTCACCACATTAATGGTCTTTTCAAAGCTACCTTTGATTGAACGATTTAACCCGGTGCCAAAGATCGCATCGACAACAACATCAGGAGGATCATTAATATTAAGCATGCTATCCACATGTCCGCCGGCCTGTTCAAATGCCATTTTGGCCGCTAGTACATCGCCACGTAATAAACATAGATCAACCACGGAGTAGAGTTGAACACGCAAGCCATTTTTTTTTGCTAATTTCGCAATAACATAGCCATCACCACCGTTATTACCGCCACCACAACAAACAAGAATGCAAGTTGCTTCAGGCCAACGTTTCCGCAACAATTGATATGCAACAAAACCAGCACGCTCCATCAAAATGTGCATACTGACACCAAGCTCCTCTATGATCTTGCGTTCCCCGTCCCTTACTTGAGCCGATCGGTAAAGCATAGGTGGTAAATTTGACATCATCTGCAGCTATCCCAATTTAATACTTGAATCTTATACTTAATTTTTAATCTTCATCATTGATTAATGCTAACTTTCTTAAACTATCAGGCTTTAAGAACATGAACTACATCTGTAGCACATTAGTATTACTAATGTTGATCCTAGTCAACATACAGCACAATGACAGCCCTGGACGGTTTTGTCTCCTAAGTCAGTGCACCTAATGATTAATCTACATCTTAAACAGCCATCTTCACTAAATTATCAAACTTAGAGAGAAGCTTAGCTATAAAGCAACCAACTGGAAGTAGTATCATCAAGCTTGAATCCATAATGGCTCACTAGCATTTTGGATTGATGAAGAAGCCATGTAGCTATGGAATTAAACTAAATAGAGTAATCATGGTAGAGCTCATTGATTTAGTGATTGAGCCATTACGACGGCTCTCATGATTAAACATGTATTTTTAATGCCATTGAGAGGTCTGTAGGGATTCATTAATTCTGTTTTCAAGCTTGTTTAACTGCCGTTGTTATGTCCTCATCATTCATGCATTAACAGACGACCCCAAACGGTTAACGTCACGTTTCAGGCGAAGAATAAATGGACTACGTCGTACTTAAGCATTGGTTTTACAGAATTAAAAATTTATGGTAAAGATAAATGGTAAGTAAAAAAAAGCATTTCACTGATGAAAAATGGTGAGTCTGACGTCAGTTATATTTAGCGGTAGATATAAATACGTATGAAATCATTTTTGCTGAATTAAGTGCATCAAATATGATTAGCGATGAAGTGCTGTCTAACTTGGTAAAACAGGTTCTTCAAAGAATTAATGAAATATTAGGTGAGGGTGCTTACGACACCATTCGTATTAAACGAGCGGTTTCACTTATCCCACGGAGAAAAAAAGTAACTTTTAGATCTAGGTTATCTGCGTAATTTAGCAGTTAGTTACCAGCAGTTATACAGCTTAAATCAGTATTAAAAAATAAAATATGGTTAGTATAAACGTTCACTATCAGAGACGACAATGTTTTGAATCAAAAACTTTCCTGGGGAGACATTGAGCCTAAGGGATGACAATGTTTAGGATAGAGAAACCTACTCCATAGTAAAGGCATTAAATCAGTTGATAGGACTAGGTATGCCTAAAACGCAAGCTATTGTTTAACCGTGAATTATGTTGGTATTTACTATTTGAACTCGAATGAGGCAACCGATCCGTCTTGAAGTATAAAATATATATTTTATACGCATGCTTATTTATAACAATAGAAAAGGGCTCGTACGTAAAGCGAGCCCTGTAAATTGATATGAAATTGAATGGATTAGACAGAGTAGTAAAGTTCAAATTCTAGTGGGTGTGTGGTCATGTTTATTTTCTTAACATCCTGCAATTTCAATGCAATATAAGAAGTGATGAAATTGTCGGAGAATACGCCGCCTGAAGTTAGGAATTCACGATCTTCGTTAAGTGCTTTTAATGCCATTTCTAGTGATTCAGCAACTTTTGGAATTTCTGCTGCTTCTTCTGCGGGAAGATCATATAAATCTTTGTCCATTGCATCGCCAGGGTGAATTTTATTCTTAATACCATCAAGGCCAGCCATGAGCAACGATGCAAATGCTAAGTATGGGTTTGCTGCTGGATCGGGGAATCGTGCCTCTATGCGACATGCTTTAGAATTTGGGACCACAGGGATACGGATAGCAGCAGAGCGGTTACGTGCAGAATATGCAAGCATAACTGGCGCTTCGAAACCTGGGACAAGACGCTTGTATGAGTTCGTTGACGGATTAGCAAATGCATTAATCGCACGTGCGTGTTTGATGATCCCCCCAATGTAGCAGATGGCTATTTCTGAGAGGCCACCATACTTATTGCCAGCAAAGAGGTTTTGATTATTTTTTGATAGTGATTGATGAACATGCATACCAGATCCATTATCGCCAACTAATGGCTTAGGCATAAAAGTTGCTGTTTTACCGAATGCGTGCGCTACATTATGAACAACGTACTTGTAGATTTGTATTTCATCTGCTTTTGACGTTAGGGTGTTGCAACGCGTTGCAATTTCGTTTTGACCAGCAGTTGCTACTTCATGGTGGTGAGCTTCAACAACTAACCCCATTTTTTCCATGATTAAACTCATTGCCGATCGGATGTCTTGTGATGAGTCAACTGGTGCTACTGGGAAGTACCCACCTTTAACACTAGGACGGTGACCTTTATTACCGCCTTCGAAAGTAGAACTGCTATTCCAGCTCGCTTCTACATCATCAATTTGATAGAAAGAACCTGACATACTTGTTGAAAATTTAACGTCATCAAATAGGAAGAACTCTGGCTCTGGACCAACAAGTATAGTGTCTGCAATCCCAGTAGAACGCATATAGTCTTCAGCGCGTTTCGCTATTGAACGTGGGTCACGATCATAGCCTTGCATAGTTGCGGGCTCAAGAATGTCACAACGAAGATTCAATGTAATGACTTCAGTAAACGGGTCCAGTATAGCAGTCGATGTGTCAGGCATCATGACCATATCGGATTCGTTAATGCCTTTCCAGCCTGCTACAGATGAACCATCAAACATTTTTCCGTCTTCAAAGAAATCAGAGTCAACTTGATGTGCTGAGATTGAAATATGCTGTTCTTTACCTTTGGTATCGGTAAAACGTAGATCAATAAACTTTACTTCGTGCTCTTGAATTAAGGCAAGTACATTTTCTACTGACATGTGATTAAATCTCCGGTGTTATTATTTTATAAATTGGCTAAACTATACACTTCATTCAGACAAAGATTAATTCTGCCTGCTATTAAATAAATGCAAAGTATGTCAAATTAAAAATTTTTAGTAATATTAAATTTTATGTTAAATAAACCACAAAATAATGGTTATTATTGAATAATATTGGTCCGTATTCACACCAAGTTGATGTGATAAAAATGGCGTATCTAATTCTGTCATTCAGCAGCGGTTGCGTCATGTTGTCAATCAATGTTCGAGGCAAACAATAGAGTGATGCTGAAGCTGTGATCTTGCTCGTAAAGCTAAAGCATGGTGCTATTTAGTACCGAGCCAGTCGTGATCAGTGTAAAGATAGAAAAAGTGGCTATCTTGAAGGGAGTGAAATTGTGCCATCGCTAAGCTGTAATGAGTATAAATTAGTTACAGGTCACATTGTTGAAGTGTTTTGAATAAAAATCTGTTAAATTACGGTCGTTTTTTTAATCAAGTGGCGATGAATTCTTTTAGCAATATAGCTATTGGGCTTTGGCGGCACATCTTTTGTGAGTGAAAGAAAACCCATGTGTACGTTACAAATAGCTAAATTGAGAAATATTGCGATTATTGCGCATGTTGACCACGGAAAAACTACCTTGGTTGATAAACTGCTGCAGCAATCTGGCACCTTGGAAACCCGTGGTGTGCACAAAGAGCGTGTTATGGACTCGAACGACATCGAGAAAGAACGTGGTATTACTATTTTGGCGAAAAACACCGCTATTAATTGGAATGACTATCGCATTAACATCGTAGATACTCCAGGACATGCTGATTTTGGTGGTGAAGTTGAGCGTATTATGTCGATGGTTGATTCTGTTCTGCTAATCGTTGATGCTGTTGATGGCCCAATGCCACAAACTCGTTTTGTAACGAAAAAAGCATTTGCTCATGGTCTGAAGCCAATCGTTGTTATCAATAAAGTTGACCGCTCAGGCGCACGTCCTGATTGGGTAATTGATCAGGTATTTGATCTATTCGATAATCTAGGAGCTAGTGATGAGCAGCTAGATTTTCAAGTTATTTATGCATCAGCACTAAACGGCTGGGCAACACTGAAAGAAGGAGAAATTGGTGACAATATGGAGCCATTGTTCCAAGCGGTGGTTGACAACGTTACAGCTCCGGTAGTTGATGCGTATGGTTCAACACAGATGCAAATTTCTCAGTTGGATTACAGTTCATACGTAGGTGTAATTGGTATTGGTCGTGTAACTCGTGGTTTAGTTAAACCTAACCAACAAGTTATTATTATTAGCGCTGATGGAACAACTCGTAATGGTAAAATAGGCACTATTCTTGGTTACTTTGGCCTTGAGCGTCATAATATAAATCAAGCAAACGCGGGTGATATCGTTGCAATTACAGGTTTGGGTGAGTTGAAAATTTCTGACACCATATGTGATGTGACCGCAGTTGAAGCTCTTATTCCTTTGTCCGTTGATGAACCAACCATAACAATGACTTTTCAGGTAAATACTTCTCCATTTGCAGGTAAAGAAGGTAAGTACGTAACGTCACGTAACATCCTTGAGCGTTTGCAAAAAGAATTGGTTCACAATGTTGCATTACGCGTTGAAAAAACTGGTGATCTAGATCGTTTCCGTGTGTCAGGTCGTGGTGAACTTCACCTATCTATCCTCATTGAAAACATGCGGCGTGAAGGCTTCGAACTGGCGGTATCTCGCCCTGAAATTATCGTCAAAGAAGAAGACGGTCAGAAAATGGAACCGTTTGAAACTGTAACTATCGATGTGGAGGAAGAAAATCAAGGAGGTGTGATGGAGAGAATTGGTTTGCGTAAAGGCGAACTAACCAACATGACGACTGATGGTAAAGGCCGTGTACGTATGGACTTCATGATGCCTTCACGTGGCTTGATCGGTTTCCAAACAGAGTTCTTAACGTTAACGTCAGGTTCTGGCCTGATCTACCATACGTTTGATCACTATGGGCCAATGAAATCTGGTATTATTGGTCAGCGTAAAAATGGCGTGCTGATTTCTAATGCAACAGGTAAAGCATTGACTTACGCACTGTTTAATTTACAAGAACGTGGTCGTTTATTCTCTGAACATGCTGATGAAGTATATGAAGGCCAAGTTATTGGTATCCATAATCGTTCTAATGATCTGACAGTAAATTGTTTGAAAGGTAAGCAGCTGACCAATGTACGTGCGTCTGGTACTGATGAAGCTCAAACGCTTTCGCCTGCTATTAAATATACTCTTGAGCAAGCGTTGGAATTCATTGATGACGATGAATTGGTAGAAGTAACACCAGAAAGCATTCGTATTCGTAAAAAATTACTTACTGAACATGACCGTAAGCGTGCAAACCGCAGCGATACTCAACTAACTTAAAGATGCAGGCGTGAGCACCTGAAACTTAGCATTGATTTTGAAAGTTCCAAGACCTGCAAGTTTGGAAAAATTTACAGCAAAAATTATGCAATAGTCTCTTTGAAACAGCGTTCATGGTTGAAGTGAACGTTGTTTGTAAGTAGTTATTCATCATATTCCATAGCTGATCTATCGAGTTAAAATTTGGCTGGGGCTTTATTACCTCATTCAAGTCCAGAGAACAAATTCCCCCCACATTCACTATTGGACAATCGTTTTCGTGTCAGGGAGACCTAGTTCTGTCAGCTTATTTAATGTTTTTATCATGGCATCGTTTCGTTGAACTGAGTTGTGTGCTTCCTTAGGATCAATGTCTCTCCCAGTAGTTTTTTGACTCAAAACATTGCCGCTTCTGCTAGGGAACGTTTATGGTAACCGGCTTTACTTTCTAAATCAGAGAACTACATGCGCAATGAAGACTCTAAACAGCTAGGTTCACTTAAATATTCGGATCTGTGAATAAATTTCGTTACAAAACTATTAACTGGAAGCAACCTAAGCAAGGTAATTATGAAAGATTATATGCTTTAGCAAACAAGCAAAATAATTAACGCCACGCTCAAGACGACAAATAAAGGAACTATCCAGCACTAGCCATTCATATTACGAGGCTAAAAATTTATGGTGAAGGCTAATTGCAAGTAAAAAAGCATGGTACTGATGAAAAACAGCGAGTCTAGTGCAAGTTACATTAAACTGTAAATGTGAATGCACATGAAATCCTTACTACTGAGTTACATGCATTAAATTTAACGGACGGTGAAGTGTTATCTAACTTACTCAAATAAAATCGCTGAAAAATCAATGAAAAATCAGCCGATAGTGCTTACGAATCAGACAATGTTACGAAACAGTTCGTATTAAACGAGCGGTTTCACTCATTTCACCAAGAAAAGGAACCACTTTTGGGGAAGTTGTTATTGCGCTAATTTAGCGGCCAGTCACTAGCAGTTATACGGTTCAAATTAGTATTGGAAAACGAGATATAGTTACCATAAACGCTTCTTATCAGAGTAGGGTAATATTTTGAATTAAAAAGCTCCTAGTAGGAACAATGAGTTTAAGGGAGCGTAATGCTCAGGCTAGCGAAATTTACGTGTGATAAAAGCGTTAAATCAGCTGATAGGACTAGGTCTGCTTAAAACGAAAGCGAGCGTCTAATAGTTAATCATTTTTGGATTAGCAATCTGAATTCGAATTAGGCAATAAAGTTTCAAAGAGCCTGTATTTTTAAGTTGATTAAGCATGTTATTCTGCTCATATAGTAAAAATTTTTAATACGCTTTTAATTGGGTGCTATACAATATTTAATCAAAAGGTTTCTCTTAGTAGCGATTGCTTTACTATTAATAGTATGAGTGTTTACCTGCAGCATGTTCAGTCAAGTCGTGAACGGCCGTCAATTCACCGTTGAACTCTTCGAGTAGTTGTTTTTCAATGCCATTCTTTAGGGTCACATCAACCATTGAACAACCGTTACAGCCACCACCAAATTGGATTACAGCGATCCCTTCTTCAGAGATCTCGAGTAGGTTAATATTCCCGCCATGGCTAGCAAGGTGAGGGTTAATTTGTGTTTGGATCATGTATTCAACGCGTTCCATCAATGATGCATTATCGGATACTGTACGTATTTTTGCATTTGGTGCTTTGAGGCTTAACTGTGAACCCATTTTATCTGTAACAAAATCAATTTCTGCATCTTCTAAAAATGGAATACTTAGTTCGTCAATGTACGCAAGGAAACCGTTAAAAAACAGTTCAGTGTCGCTTTCTTCTATTGTATCGTGTGGGCAGTAAGACACGCCACATTCTGCATTTTGCGTACCTGGATTCACCACGAATACGCGGATATTAGTACCTTCCGGTTGCTGAGCCAGTAACTTAATAAAATGATTGCGTGCATTAGCTGTAATTAAAAGTTTAGACATAATTTTTACCTGAATAACCTTGTTTGATAAGAATAGTTTACTCTTTCTTGTTTGCACTATCACTCTCAATATACTCAACCAACTTTAAGATACAAGTGAGAACATTTGAAGCTAGTCATTATTCTGGAAGCTGTGTTCCTAATTTTAGTGGAGATAGCAAAACCTGATATAATTATGATTAAATAATTATTTTGTGTTAGACCTACTTTAGCTCAGTCAGCTTGTTTAGTGCTTTTATTATGGTGTAGGTTTCACTAAGCCGAGTTGGGTGATTCCTTAGGCTTAATGTTCTTACAAGTTATTTTTTGACTCAAACCATTGCCGCCTTTACTAGGAAATGGTTATGATAACTGCCTTTATTCCCTAAATAAGAGAACTAAATTTTTAATCGACACTCTAAACAGTTAGGCTTCCTTTAATATTCAGGTCTATGAATAATCTTTGCTACAAAACAACTAACTGAAAGTAGTGTAATCAAACTGTAATCAATCGTGACTAACTAACATTTTGGATTGATGCGAAAGCTATTCGACTATGGAATCACACTAAGCAGGATAATCATAGGAAACCTCATTTATTGAGCGGCTTAGCCATTACGATGTCCTCATGGTTAAACGCATATTTTTAATGCCATTGAGAGGTCTGCAAGGATTCATTGATTTTGTTTTTAAATTTACTTAACTGCTATGATTATACTCTCACACTTTATGCATTAGAAACGAGTTAAAATGGTTAACGTCACCGTTCAAGATTAAAAATAAAGGAAGCATTCAGTGCTGAGCCATGGATTGTACGAGGCTCAAAGTCTATGGTGCAGGAGAATGGTAAGTAAAATAGCATGGTACTAATGGAAAACAGCGAGTCTGCCGAAAAATTAATGAAATGTTAGTCAATGGTGCCTACGACATCAGACAGTGTTATGAAACCATTCATATTAAACGAACCTTTCCTATTAGAGACTGCAATGTTTAGAGTTAAAAACCTCTCAGGAGGAATATTGAGCTTAAGAGATTGCAATGTTCAAATTAGTGAAACTTACTCCATAGCAAAAGTATTAAATAAGCTGACCGGACTAGGTATGCCTAAAATACAAGCGTTGTTTAAGAGTTAATCATATTGAAATTTGCTATCTAAGCGTAAATTAGGAAATAAATCCTTCCAGTTAATAAACTTCATGAGCATATCTCAGCTGGAAAGTTCGACAACATTGCATACAATGGTAGTATTGGTGCTTACCTTTACTGATCCTGTACATTTTAACTATACTTATTGGTCGACAAAACAGCATTTAATATTAGTGATAGTCACAATAATAACGCCGCAAAATACAGTCTATTACACTAAGTTCAATTGTGAAAATACATGACCATTTTTAACTGTAGCAATACATGCCAACATGAGAAACTTTCTAAAAGGAATATACTACGATCAAAATGACATAATAATGCAATTCAATGCACTTCGTTTCGAGTGGTGATCTCACGCATGTTTTTGCTGCAATAGACGAGTTAAATTCTTCATGTAAAATGGATGCAGTAAATGACTTACTCAGCCAATCATCTCTGATGAATAAACTCTACAGTAAAGTTTATGGCTAAAGAATAATAAGTTATAAGTTCATTAGGCTAACTCATGTGTCAAACGATTTATGTTGAGAATAATTTGACTGAATCTCTTTTTACTACACGCATCGCAGAAGATCTACTTGGCGCGCGCCACGTCCCTGCTGGTGAATACTACGATATTCATACGTAACGTGCTGTCGAAAACTTTAACATTTTACGTACAAGGATCTCGGATGTATCAGAGTTTGTTCGCGACATGGTTTTCACCAAAAAAGCGACTGCGAGGGCAAATAAAGAATTGAGTGTGATACCTGCTGATGTGGGCGAATACATGATTAAAGCATGTGATTTGATCTTAGACACAGGGAAATGCATGGATCAGTTTCCATCTGATATTTACCAAGATGGTGCAGGTACTTCAGTCAACATGAATACGAACGAAGTTATCACTAATTTTGCTTTTGAACTAATGGAGAAAGAGGAAGGTGATTACAATGCAGTTAATCCAAATGACCATGTCAATAAAAGTCAATCTACCAACTGCGCATATCCAACTGGTTTCCGTGTGGCCGTATATAACAGCATTCTTATATTGATGAAGTCTATTCAATATTTACAAAACGAATTTAATAGTAAGTCCAATGAATTCAAAACGGTATTAAAAATGGGCCGTACTCAATTGGAAGACGTAGTACCAATGACCGTAGGTCAAGAGTTTTTCGCGTTCGCCGCTCTTTTAAAAAAAGAAATGAAAAATTTAAAATATACAGCTGAGCTTTTGCTTGAAGTAAATTTAGGTGCGACAGCTATCGGCACCGATTTGAACGCTGTTACTGGCTATCAGCAACTAGCCGTTAAACATTTGGCGGAGATAACAGGTCTTAATTGTACTCCCGCTGAAGATTTAATTGAAGCTACTTCTGACTGTGGTGCATACGTGATGGTTCACAGTGCACTGAAGCATCTAGCTATGAAATTATCGAAGATCTCCAATGATCTTTGGCTGCTGTCTTCAGGTCCTCGCTCTGGTTTGAACGAAATACACTTGCCGGAAATGCAAGCGGACTCTTCAATAATGCTAGCTAAAATTAACCCAGTAATACCCGAAGTCATAAATTAAGTGTGTTGTAAAGTATTCGGCAACGATACCACGGTGACATTCGCAGCAGCAGCGGGGCAGCTTCAGTTGAACGTAATGGAGCCAGTGATTGATCAAGCATTATTTGAAGCTATCGAAATACTATCAAATGCTTGCGTAAACTTTGGCGAGAAATGTGTAAGCGACATCACAGTGAATAAAGAAGTGTGCGAGAACTACGTTTATAATTCTATCGGTATCGTAACTTATTTGAATCCGTTCATCGGTCACCATGAGGGTGACATTGTCGGTAAAATTTGTGCTGCAACAGGCAAACGCGTCTGTGATGTTGTCTTGGAGCATGGGCTATTTACCGTGTAACAACTTGATGATATTTTTCTGTTAAGAATTTAATGAATCTGCAGTATAAAGCCAAGTTTTATAATTTATAAACTTACAATGGGTATCATCTGTCAATATCCATTTTTTATGATAGCTATTAAATGTAGTTACTTTTAAGTACTAGACATTATCCTTTAAAATAAGATAATTAACGCATGGTATGACGTCAATACACTTGAATACAATGAGATGCTTGTTGTCGGATATAAAAAAGTGACTCCATTTATTTTTACGTTTAACATTGACATAGGAGCGGTCCATGATAGCAGTGGAGTTATTCGTTGTGCTTGCTTTCATATTTTTAGGAGCACGTATTGGTGGCATTGGTATCGGCTTGGCCGGTGGTGCTGGTGTTATTGTTCTGTCGTTATTTCTTGGTATGCCTACCAGGCAAAGTTATATTCCTATCGACGTTATTTTGATTATTATGTCTGTGATCACTGCTATTTCCGCTATGCAGGTGGCGGGAGGTATGGATTGGTTAGTTGAACTAGCTGAAAATTTTCTTCGTAAAAATCCAAAACATATTACCTTTTACGCACCAATTGTGACCTATATGATGGTCATCATGGCAGGTACTGGACACACAGCATTTTTAACACTACCTGTTATCGCTAAAGTAGCAAAAGAACAAGGGGTGCGTCCTTCTCGTCCACTTTCTATTGCTGTTGTTGCTTCTCAAATTGCCATAACCGCATCACCAATTTCAGCAGCAGTAGTCTTCTTCTCCGGCATTCTTGAACCAATGGGTGTGGGTTATCTCACTTTTATTGCAATCTGTATCCCAACTACTTTTATGGCATGTATGGCTGGTGCGTTTGTTGCAAATTTTATGGGCTGCGAACTAAAGGAAGATCCGGTTTACCAAGAGCGACTAGCAAAAGGCCTGATTTACATTCAAGGCATCACCAAGCTAGAAATTGCACCAAGTGCGAAAAAAGCAACTTTTATTTTTTTTATTGCAATAGTATTAGTCGTTGGTTACGCTGCTGTAATTTCAAGTTCTATTGGTTTAGTTGAAAACCCAATGCTTGGTCGCAATGAAGCTATCATGACTTTTATGCTGGCAGCCGCGACAGCAATAGTGTTCACTACGGGAATTGATGCATCAAAAATTGCAACAACGGCAACATTTCGCTCAGGTATGACCGCATGTATTTGTGTTTTAGGTGTGGCATGGTTGGGATCAACTTTCGTTAATGGCCACGTAGAAGACATTAAAGAAGTTGCTGGCACTTTGCTGGCGAACTACCCATGGCTGCTGGCTATTATCTTATTTTTTTCCTCTATATTACTTTACTCACAAGGCGCAACCACTATAGCTCTGATGCCGGTAGCATTAGCAATAGGTGTGGCTCCGTTAACGGCAATCGCATCTTTTGCAGCCGTGAGTGCGTTATTTGTTCTGCCAACTTACCCAACGCTACTGGCAGCAATAGAAATGGATGACACAGGTTCAACTCGAATTGGTAACTTTGTATTCAATCATCCATTTATTGTACCCGGTGTGGTGACTATTTCAACATCTGTTGCTCTGGGCTTCATAGTTGGAAAGTTAATCCTGTAACTTATTTTATTCTTTAAATCATGGAACTTAATTATTAATTTATGTTCTTAACAGCTAAGTTCACTAACATTCTGGATTGATGAAACAGTTATTCAGCTATGGAATCAAATAAAGTCGGGTAGTCGTGAGAGCCTATGTTTATTTAGTGATTTAATAATTATAACGGTTCTTATTGTTAAACAAATATTTTCAATTCTACTAGAAAGGTCGGCAAAAATTCATTAATTTTATTTGTGCATTTGTCATTATTATGCCTTCATTACTCATGTATTAGTAAGCTAACCAAAGTGATTAATGTCGTGTTTAAAACTGAAACTAAAGGGACCATTCAACATTTAGCCATTGATGTTATGGGGGCTTAAAGTCTACGGTGAAGGCAATTGAAAGTAAAAAACATGCAACTGATGCAAAACTTCGAGCATGGCTTACGTTACATTTAGTGGTAGATATAAATACGCATGAAATAGTTGCTGCTGAGTTAAGTGCATCAAATATGGCTGACGGTAAAGTCCTACCTAACTTTCTCAAACAGATTGATCGAACAATTAATGAAATATTAGTTGATAGTACTTTTAGGATACCAAAAAATGTTACAAGTCAAACAATTTTTTAGAGGAACATTGAGCTTAAGAGATCATAATAATTAAATTAGCGAAAGTTACGTCATAATAAGAGCGTTAAATAAGCTGATAGAATTGGTATGCCTAAAATAAAAGCGATTGCTTAATTGTTAATTATATTAGGATTAGTTGTTTAAACTGGAATTAGGAAATAAAGCCATCCAGAATGTTAGTAAGCCATAATCAATTAAAGTTTGATTATACTGTTTTCAGTGATTTTTTTGTAGCGAAGATGGTTCATAGATGTGAATATTTAAGTAAGCCTCGTTGTTTAGAGCGTAGATTGTTAATTTTTTCTCTGATTTATGAAATCATACCCCTATAAGATGATGAAATATATTCACTAGTTATGGTTACCGAGATGCTGGAGCAATCAAGAGTGTCAATATCACCAGAGTGCTTAGAAAAAAATTATTAAACAATAGGCTTGAAGACGATTGGAAATTTTTTTACTTTATTGAAGATAATAACGTATCTTGAATACAGTTTCCAGCGGACTCTTGAGTTGATTCAAAAGCTTGAAGCACATATCAAGGACCATAACACTGATAGATTTTTTGACTAAAATATTCAACTGCAATGGGATTGTTTGATAAAGTAAAATTATGTGTATTTCACTGAAGTATTAGGAGATTACTCGTTTCCAATAATAGGTTTCATGCCAGCCATGTAATTACGAAGTTTGTGACCAATCAATTCAAGTGGATGGCTTCTAAGTGTTTTATTCACCGCAATTAATGTTGCGTTATCAGCATCATTACCTGCGTTACCTAAACCTTTGCCTATAACATCAGTGTCAATATCTGGCATGAATTTCTCCCTCAACAATACCTTCGCAACATTTGTAAATACATAGCTACCATACTCTGCAGTATCAGAAATAACTCTATTCATTTCATATAAACGCTTACGCGAAATAGTGTTCGCAAGAAACGGTAATTCATGTAGTGCTTCGTAGTATACAGATTCTGCAATAATGCCTGATGCTGTCATTGTTTCGAACGCTAGCTCAATACTCGCACGAATCATTGCTACCATCAAGATACCGTTATCAAAGTATTCTTGCTCAGTAATTTTTACATCAGACTCAGGGTATTGCTCAAATGCCGTACCTGCCATTTCTTCACGCCAACCTAATAGTTCAACATCATTATTTACCCAATCAGCCATCATGATTGATGAAAAATGACCAGAAATGATGTTGTCCATATGTTTATTATACAGTGGTCGCATTAGATCTTTCAAATCTTCTGATAATTTGAACGCAGTAATCTTCGCTAGATTAGAAAGACGATCCATCATATGCGTAATGCCACCATATTTAAGTGCTTCGGTGATGGTTTTCCAACCAAATTGGAGTAATTTACCTGCATAATCAGGCTCAATACCATTAGCAACCATTTTTTCATAGCACACGATAGAACTAGCTTGTAGCATGCCACACAGAACGGTTTGTTCACCCATTAGATCCGATTTAACTTCTGCTACAAATGAAGATTCAAGTACGCCAGCACGGTGCCCACCCGTTGCAACAACCCAAGCTTTCGCAATTTTATGACCTTCACCTTGAGGATCATTTTCTGGGTGAACCGCCATCAATGTAGGCACACCAAAACCACGTTTATATTCTGCACGTACTTCAGTACCAGGACATTTAGGTGCAACCATCACAACAGTGATGTCTTTACGAATCTCCATGCCTTCTTCAACGATGTTAAACCCATGTGAATACCCTAGTGCAGCACCTTTTTTCATCAAAGGCATGATAGTGCTAACAACGCTAGTATGTTGTTTGTCTGGTGTAAGATTAATAACGAGATCAGCTTGAGGAATTAAATTTGCGTAATTATCTGCGTTAAAACCATTTTTTTGAGTATTTTTGTAAGACTGACGCTGCTCGTCAATTGCAGTCTGGCGTAACGCGTAACACACATCTAGCCCTGAGTCACGCATATTCAAACCTTGGTTTAAACCTTGCATTCCACAACCAATAATAACCACTTTTTTACCTTTTAAGTGATTTGTTTTGTTGGTAAATTCCGCTTTATCCATAAAACGGCAAACACCTAGTTGAGCAAGTTGCTCACGCAAGTTCAACGTATTGAAATAGTTATACATGTCGAAGACTCCATAAAATTTTTCATTAAGCAATGCGCACATAATAAAATGACGCATCAAACTGAATTTATAATAGATTAGGTCTAAGATTACTTAATGTGATATATTTATAATAGATGATTGAAAATCATATAATATAGTAATTTTATTTCCTAATTCAAGTTCAGATAGCTGATTCGAATATAATGAAAAATTAATACTTATCAGCTTATTTAATGCTTTTATCATTTTGCAAGTTTCTCCCATCTGGACATCATTATTTTTTAGGTTTAATATTCCTCTAAGCAGTTTTTTGACTCGAATCCTTGCCGTTTTTAATAGGGACTGTTTATGATGACTATGCTATGTTTCCCCTTGCTAATTTGAACTGTATAATTTTTGGTAGCGGACTGCTAAATTGCACGTATGATGTCGTTTCCATAAATCAGCTTATTTTCTCCGTGGGATGAATAGAAATACTCGCTTAATACGAACAGTATTCATAATACAGTCTTGTGTGGCAAGCACTATCACTTGATATTTCATTAATTTTTCAACTGATTTGTCTGCGTGAATTAGGTAGTACTGCACCGTACATCATATTTGACTCACTTAATTCAACAGTAACAGTTGTATGTGGATTTATACCTATCGTTAAATGTAACTGATACTTGACCCGATGTTTCCCGTCCGTGCTATGCTTTTTTATGTGCTGCGGAGCTAAAAGTACAGTACAGGTGTATAGTACGGCTTTGCTTCCTGAATAAGGGAACTGAATGATTAATCTACGCTCTAAACAGTTAGGTTACATAAACATTTAAGTATATCGACAAGCTTCGCTACAAAATCACCACTTAGAAACAGTATGATCAAACTTTGATTAAACGTGGAAGATCTTCGTTTATTTAATGACTAAGCTATTACAACGACTTTCATGGTCAAACTAGTATCTTCAATGTTGTTGAGAGGTCTGCAAGGGTTCATTAATTCTGTTTTTTTAAATTTTTGTAGCTGTCAGCGTGATGTCTTTACTATTCATGCATTAGCATGTGAGCCTAAACGGTTAATATTGCGTTTAAAACGAAATAAAAGGAATTCGTCCGACACTTAACAACTAATGCTATGACGTAGGCGAATGGGCAACAAAAAAATGACATGGACTGAAAACGTTAAATTTAGAGGTAGATATAAATCTAGATCTGTATGCAATTATTGTTGTTGAATTAAGTTCATCGAATGTGACTGATTGTGAAATACTGCCTCACTTATTCAAAGAGACCCCCCCTACATAATCAATAGAATATTCGTCGACAGTACTTACGACACAAAGCCGTATTATGAATCGTTTGTATTAAACGAGTGGTTCCACTTATATAACCAAGAAATAACGAAGCTTTCTGGGAACGAGATTATCCGAGTAATGTAACGATTAGTAATCAACAATTATATGATTCAAATAAACATTTGAAAATAAAGTATGACTACCATAAACGTTTTTTATCAAAAATAGCAATATTTAGAGTCACAAAACTATTCGAAGAAACATTGAATCTAAGAGATTGCAATGTTTAAATTAGTGAAATATACGCAATAATAAAAATGTTCAATAAGATGACTGGGCTCAGTATACCTAAAACGCAAGCGCTCATCTAATAGTGAAGTATTTCGGGATCTGCCGTCTGAACTTGGATAAGAGAACAAAGCTTGTTTTAGGCAACAATGTTCCTTGATTATGCGCACGAACCTTGGTGTAGGTGTCGACACTAACAAAACAAAAAGAAGTGATTGCGCAACTAGGTGAAGTGTCATTGGTACCACATGTGTTTCCTTGAGCTAATGTGCGTCAGGATGTTATCGAAGTGGTTATGGTTGACAACTATGGAGAAGTCCTATTGCTGCGTAGCTCTTATCTATGGGTGAATAATGACCCTATGTAGGTGTCTAAATTATTTGTACCTTACGCTTAAATGTATCAGGAGAGCGATGAAATGGATGTGGTTAAAGCTAAGGCATATTGGCGGCTCACCAGAATGGATCGGCCCATTGGTAGTTTCTTGTTGCTTTGGCCTACAATGTGGGCGTTATTTCTCGCTGCTGATGGTATGCCTGACCTGAAAGTGCTGGTGGTATTTATTTTTGGTGTTGTGATGATGCGAGCTGCAGGTTGCGTCATCAATGATCTTGCAGACCGCAATTTAGATGGTCATGTAAAACGAACGAAAACGCGTCCATTACCATCTGGTTTGATTACACCTAAAGAAGCGTTGGCCTTGTTTATTTTTTTAGTACTTGGCGCTTTTATTCTGGTGTTAACTTTAGATGCGCTAACAATACAATTATCAGTTGTTGCTTTATTGCTTGCTTCTGTTTACCCTTTTATGAAACGTTTTACTCACATGCCTCAGTTAGTGTTGGGCATGTCGTTTGGCTGGGCGATACCCATGGGTTTTGCTGCACAAGCAGGAGAACTCCCGCCTGTTGCTTGGATGCTGTTTCTCGCGAATGTCCTATGGACTCTGACGTATGACACTTTGTATGCTATGGTTGATCGTGATGATGACATAAAAATAGGTATTAAATCTTCAGCCATTTTGTTTGGTAAATACGATAAGGTCGCCATAGGTGTATTACAATTACTTACAGTGCTTGTATTGGTGTTTATCGGGCATTTAATGCAATTATCGACATTGTATTATTCGTTTTTGTTGGCAACATCAGTATTGTTTGTTTATCAACAATGGCTAGCACGAGACCGAGATCGTGATGCGTGTTTGAAAGCGTTCTTGAATAATAACTATGTAGGTATATTGGTGTTTACGGGCATCGTAGTGGGTGTATTAATCAAGTAAGGTATTTGGGTTGTACTGTTTGAATGCTTAGTAAAATAAAAATGGTGTAAATTCTGGTATGGATAGGAACCTATCTATCAGATACACGTAATGACTCCACAGAAATAAAAAATTTTACAATACGTTTAATATGGAAAACAACGTTAAAATAATTTCAAATATTGCTTGACGTATATGTTTGAATCCATATAATGACAACTTGATTTTAAGAAATCATTATTATGTTGCAAGTAAAAAGTTGTGAAATTTTTAAATAATAAAAAATTTTCTTGACTTCATTGTACAGCAGTATAAAATGCGTACTTACTTAACTAAGAAGGAAGTATTGAAGCAATTATTTTTTATAATCATGTATTACTGTTCTTTAATAATTTAATCTATGCAATTTGTGTGGGCACTCGTACTTAATATATATATATAGTGTACTGAGTGACCCAAGATAATAAATTTCTTTTGAGATGATTTATCAATAAAGTCAATATAAATTTACCTTAGGGTAAAGATAATCAGTAGTCATTAATTATTTGTTACTTATTAGTAATAAAAATTATAATTGAAGAGTTTGATCATGGCTCAGATTGAATGCTGGCGGCAGGCCTAACACATGCAAGTTGAGCGGTAACATTTTAAGAGCTTGCTCTTGAAGATGACGAGCAGCGAACGGGTGAGTAATGGCTGGGAACTTGCCCTGATGTGGGGGATAACAGTTGGAAACGACTGCTAATACCGCATAAAGTCTTCGGACCAAAGAGGAGGCTTATTAAACTTCTTGCGTCAGGATAGGCCCAGTTGAGATTAGCTAATTGGTGAGGTAATGGCTCACGAAGGTTACGATCTCTAGCTGGTCTGAGAGGATGATCAGCCACACTGGAACTGAGACACGGTCCAGACTCCTACGGGAGGCAGCAGTGGGGAATATTGCACAATGGGCGCAAGCCTGATGCAGCCATGCCGCGTGTGTGAAGAAGGCCTTCGGGTTGTAAAGCACTTTCAGCAGTGAGGAAGATAATATAATTAATACTTATATTATTTGACGTTAGCTGCAGAAGAAGGACCGGCTAACTCCGTGCCAGCAGCCGCGGTAATACGGAGGGTCCGAGCATTAATCGGAATTACTGGGCGTAAAGCGCATGCAGGCGGTTTGTTAAGCAAGATGTGAAAGCCCTGGGCTTAACCTGGGAACTGCATTTTGAACTGGCAAACTAGAGTTTTGTAGAGGTGGGTAGAATTTCAGGTGTAGCGGTGAAATGCGTAGAGATCTGAAGGAATACCAGTGGCGAAGGCGGCCCTCTGGACAAAAACTGACGCTCAGATGCGAAAGCGTGGGGAGCAAACAGGATTAGATACCCTGGTAGTCCACGCTGTAAACGATGTCTACTTGGAGGTTGTAGTCTTGAACTGTGGCTTTCGGAGCTAACGTGTTAAGTAGACCGCCTGGGGAGTACGGTCGCAAGATTAAAACTCAAATGAATTGACGGGGGCCCGCACAAGCGGTGGAGCATGTGGTTTAATTCGATGCAACGCGAAGAACCTTACCTACTTTTGACATCCACAGTAACTAAAAGAAATTTTAGTTTGCCTTCGGGAACTGTGAGACAGGTGCTGCATGGCTGTCGTCAGCTCGTGTTGTGAAATGTTGGGTTAAGTCCCGCAACGAGCGCAACCCTTATCCTTGTTTGCCAGTGAGTTATGTCGGGAACTTCAGGGAGACTGCCGGTGATAAACCGGAGGAAGGTGGGGACGACGTCAAGTCATCATGGCCCTTACGAGTAGGGCTACACACGTGCTACAATGGCATATACAGAGAGTAGCAAGGCAGCGATGTGGAGCGAATCTCAAAAAGTATGTCGTAGTCCGGATCGGAGTCTGCAACTCGACTCCGTGAAGTCGGAATCGCTAGTAATCGTGGATCAGAATGCCACGGTGAATACGTTCCCGGGCCTTGTACACACCGCCCGTCACACCATGGGAGTGGGCTGCACCAGAAGTAGATAGCTTAACCTTCGGGAGGGCGTTTACCACGGTGTGGTTCATGACTGGGGTGAAGTCGTAACAAGGTAGCCCTAGGGGAACCTGGGGCTGGATCACCTCCTTAACGATATTATTAATGCAAGTGTCCACACAAATTGTATAGGTTTAAGTAGTGAAATTGTAATAAACTTTAATAAGTAGTGCATGATTAATTTATGTATAAAATACTATTTTTTAAAAATGTTCTTTAATAATTTGGAAAGCTGACTAGTAGATTTATTTCTTACTTTTTTACTCGGAATGTAAAGAAATAAAAATTCTTAACATATTAATAATAAGTTAACACAAAATACATTCATATGTTTTCAGTTTCATCGAAAGATGAATATATTTGAGTTCAGCGAAAAACAACTCATTATTATGAGTTTGTTCTTTAATGAGAACACTTTGGTTGTTTATTCATACGAGAGACCTCTTGGGGTTGTATGGTTAAGTGACTAAGCGTATATGGTGGATGCCTTGGCAGTCAGAGGCGATGAAGGACGTAATTACTTGCGATAAGCGTAGATAAGGTAGTTGTAACCATTTGAGTCTACGATTTCCGAATGGGGAAACCCACGTGCATAAGTACGTATCATGGCGTGAATACATAGCGGCATGAAGCAAACTCGGGGAACTGAAACATCTAAGTACCCGAAGGAAAAGAAATCAATTGAGATTCCGGCAGTAGCGGCGAGCGACCCCGGACTAGCCCTTAAGTAGTTTAAGCATTAGTGGAATAGCCTGGAAAGGCTAGCGATACAAGGTGATAGCCCCGTACACGACGATGCCTTTACTGTGAAAACGAGTAAAACGGGACACGTGATATCCTGTTTGAACATGGGGGGACCATCCTCTAAGGCTAAATACTCCTGACTGACCGATAGTGAACTAGTACCGTGAGGGAAAGGCGAAAAGAACCCCTGTGAGGGGAGTGAAATAGAACCTGAAACCGTATACGTACAAGCAGTAGGAGCCCTTTTATGGGTGACTGCGTACCTTTTGTATAATGGGTCAGCGACTTACTTTTAGTAGCAAGGTTAACCATATAGGGGAGCCGTAGGGAAACCGAGTCTTAACTGGGCGTTATAGTTGCTAGGAGTAGACCCGAAACCGAGTGATCTAGCCATGGGCAGGTTGAAGATTGAGTAACATCAACTGGAGGACCGAACCGACTAATGTTGAAAAATTAGCGGATGACTTGTGGCTAGGGGTGAAAGGCCAATCAAACTCGGAGATAGCTGGTTCTCCCCGAAATCTATTTAGGTAGAGCCTCGGACGAATACTACTGGGGGTAGAGCACTGTTAGGGCTAGGGGGTCATCCCGACTTATCAAACCTTTGCAAACTCCGAATACCAGTAAGTACTATCCGGGAGACACACGGCGGGTGCTAACGTCCGTCGTGGAAAGGGAAACAACCCAGACCGCCAGCTAAGGTCCCTAAGTTATTACTAAGTGGGAAACGATGTGGGAAGGCTTAGACAGCCAGGATGTTGGCTTAGAAGCAGCCATCATTTAAAGAAAGCGTAATAGCTCACTGGTTGAGTCGGCCTGCGCGGAAGATGTAACGGGGCTAAGTAATGCACCGAAGCTGCGGCAATATGCTTAGGTATATTGGGTAGGGGAGCGTTCTGTAAGCCGTTGAAGGTGATCTGTAAGGATTTCTGGAGGTATCAGAAGTGCGAATGCTGACATAAGTAACGATAAAGGGAGTGAAAAACTCCCTCGCCGGAAAACCAAGGGTTCCTGTCCGACGTTAATCGGGGCAGGGTAAGTCGACCCCTAAGGCGAGGCTGATAAGCGTAGTCGATGGGAAACGGGTTAATATTCCCGTACTACTTATAACTGCGATGGGGGGGACGGAGAAGGCTAGGTGAGCTTGGCGTTGGTTGTCCAAGTTTAAGTGTGTAGGTGGGTGTCTTAGGCAAATCCGAGATACTTTTAACACTGAGGCACGATATCGAACCATTAAGGTGGTGAAGTCATTGATGCCATGCTTCCTGGAAAAGCCTCTAAGCTTCAGGTTATAAGAAATCGTACCCCAAACCGACACAGGTGGTTAGGTAGAGAATACTAAGGCGCTTAAGAGAACTCGGGTGAAGGAACTAGGCAAAATGGTACCGTAACTTCGGGAGAAGGTACGCTTCTGTTGGTAACGTTTCTTGCGAACAGAGCTGACGGAAGTCGAAGATACCAGGTGGCTGCAACTGTTTACTAAAAACACAGCACTGTGCAAAATCGAAAGATGACGTATACGGTGTGACGCCTGCCCGGTGCCGGAAGGTTAATTAATGGGGTTATCTTCGGAGAAGCTCTTGATCGAAGCCCCGGTAAACGGCGGCCGTAACTATAACGGTCCTAAGGTAGCGAAATTCCTTGTCGGGTAAGTTCCGACCTGCACGAATGGCGTAATGATGGCCACACTGTCTCCACCCGAGACTTAGTGAAATTGAAATCGCAGTGAAGATGCTGTGTACCCGCGGCTAGACGGAAAGACCCCGTGAACCTTTACTATAGCTTGGCACTGAATATTGACCCTATATGTGTAGGATAGGTGGGAGCCTTTGAAGCATTGTCGTTAGATGGTGTGGAGGCACTGTTGAAATACCACCCTTGTATGTTTAATGTTCTAACGTTGACCCCTTATCGGGGTTGCGGACAGTGTCTGGTGGGTAGTTTGACTGGGGCGGTCTCCTCCTAAAGAGTAACGGAGGAGTACGAAGGTGGGCTAATCACGGTCGGACATCGTGAGGTTAGTGCAATGGCATAAGCCCGCTTGACTGCGAGAATGACAATTCGAGCAGGTGCGAAAGCAGGTCATAGTGATCCGGTGGTTCTGAATGGAAGGGCCATCGCTCAACGGATAAAAGGTACTCCGGGGATAACAGGCTAATACCGCCCAAGAGTTCATATCGACGGCGGTGTTTGGCACCTCGATGTCGGCTCATCACATCCTGGGGCTGAAGCTGGTCCCAAGGGTATGGCTGTTCGCCATTTAAAGTGGTACGCGAGCTGGGTTTAGAACGTCGTGAGACAGTTCGGTCCCTATCTGTCGTGGGCGTTGAATGATTGAGAGGAGCTGCTCCTAGTACGAGAGGACCGGAGTGGACGAACCTCTGGTGTTCGGGTTGTCACGCCAGTGGCATTGCCTGGTAGCTAAGTTCGGAATTGATAAGCGCTGAAAGCATCTAAGCGCGAAGCGAGCCTCAAGATGAGTCATTCCTAGACCTTAAAGGTCTCTAAAGGGTTGTTGAAGACTACGACGTTGATAGGCAGGGTGTGTAAGTGCTGCGAAGTATTGAGCTAACCTGTACTAATTACCCGTGAGACTTAATCATACAACACCCAAGGGGTTTTAGTGGACTTAAAAAAATAGTGAATGTATGTTGTAAAACTAGTTAGTGTTTCTTAAATTAGGACTTTATTAAAATTATATAAAGAGCGTATATATTATTCAATTATAACGTATAATAGAATAGTTTGAATTTATATTTTATGTAAAAAACATTAGGAACATAATGTTTTTTACATAATAACTATATAATGTAGTAATATCTTTTCAAAATATTTCATTGTGATAAGTTATTTTATTTTTTATTGTTAGTAAGCTAAGTTATAGAGTTTTTGAAAGAATGTTTTTAACATTTGTTACAGTTTTATTTATATTATAAGCCATAAGGTGAACTATTTTTCACTCTGGTGTATAGTGTAAAATTTATGTTACGTAAAAGCTAACGATTATTATTTAACTGCAGGATATACGTATGGTAAAGTAGATAATTAAGTATAATTATAATTAATATTAGATTATTCATAAATCTTATTATTTATTTTTTTCATGAACAATATAAGTTAAAGTAATATTTGCATGAGTAACATAAAAATAATTTAATTTATTAAAAATTAAGGACTTTAATACTCTTAGATATATGTGCTTTATTTTTAAATTTAAGTTTAGATAGTAAATTTTAATATAATTAATGATTAAATAATGATGTAAATTTTGTTAATTTGAATATTATGACCTCTTAGGTTCAATATCCTTCCAAATAAATTTTTAGCTCAAACCATAAAATACTTCGTATTATAAAATGAAGTTCTCTCCTAGTTAATCATGGTGAAATTTATTATCTGAATTCTAATTAGAATAATTAAGCCTCTCTTACCCGTTAGTGTAGATTCATTAACGGGGAAACAAAGTACCTCTATTGCTTATACTACGCATATTACGCATCATTGTCTTCAAGCCACTTTTTTGCATTTTTTGCATTATTTTTTGTATTTGGGCGAATTTTTTAAGTAAACGGTTTACATCTTGAACTTGTGTACCAGAACCTGCAGCAATACGTTTTTTACGCGAACTTTTAATGAGCTCAGGATGAGAACGTTCTTTAGCAGTCATTGAGTCAATAATAGCTTCCATCTGAACAAGCATTCTATCATCAAGTTGATCTTTTATATTTTTAGAAAGGTTAGAAATATCAGGCAGCTTGTCAAGCACATTCATCATGCCGCCCATGTTCTTCATCTGTTGAAGTTGGTCTCGAAAATCTTGCAAGTTAAAGCCTTTTTTTTCTTTAAATTTTTTCGTCAATTGTTCTGCTTTATATTTATCTACATTACGTTCAAGATTTTCAATAAGTGACAGTACATCACCCATTCCAAGAATTCGGCTCGCAATCCTCTCCGGATGAAATGGTTCTAATGCATCTGTTTTTTCACCCACTCCAAAAAATTTAATGGGCTTGCCTGTTATATAACGAATTGACAGTGCACTACCACCACGTGCATCACCGTCAACCTTGGTTAGGATTATACCAGTGAGTGGCAGAACATCATTGAATGCTTTTGCTGTGTTGGCAGCATCTTGACCAGTCATTGAATCTACAACAAACAGGGTTTCAACTGGATTGATTGCTGCATGAAAATTTTTAATCTCGTTCATCATTACTTCATCGACATGCAGGCGACCTGCAGTATCCACGATAACTACATCATAAAATTTTAGCTTTCCGTGTGCCAATGCATTTTTTACAATATCAAGTGGCTTCTGAGCAGTGCTAGATGGAAAGAAGTGAATACCGACTTCTGATGCGAGTGTTTCCAATTGTTTAATTGCCGCAGGGCGGTAAATGTCAGCAGACACAACCAATACTTTCTTTTTTTGACGCTCTTTAAGCATCCTACCTAGTTTACCAACACTAGTTGTTTTGCCCGCACCTTGCAAACCAGCCATTAAAATAACCGCAGGTGGTTGCGCAGCAAGATCTAATTCTGTGTTAGACTCCCCCATTACACGGACAAGTTCAGATCGAATAATTGTGATGAATGTTTGGCCAGGAGTCATATTTTTTGATATTTCAATGCCCACTGCATTTTTTTTTACACGCTTAATGAATTCTCGCACAACAGGAAGTGCAACATCGGCTTCCAGTAATGCCATACGTACTTCACGTAACGTGTCTGCAATATTCTCTTCTGTAAGACGGCCCCGACCACTGATATTTTTCAGCAGGCGTGATAAACGGTTTGTTAAATTATCAAACATGTCATAGTTGCTCCCTACGTGATGGTGCCACAACTCTAAAATCTGCAGATTAAGTGGCAATAAACATAAAATTATAATTATAATTATAATTATAACGTATTATCACTCTACTTATATGATGCCTCCACTAATATATTCGTAATTGCTGAAAGTTCTTTATTTTTTAATTATTCAGAATCAGGTTGTAGATAGTAATTTATATTCAGTT
This sequence comes from Candidatus Enterovibrio altilux, assembly GCF_002381345.1. Taxonomy (GTDB): domain Bacteria; phylum Pseudomonadota; class Gammaproteobacteria; order Enterobacterales; family Vibrionaceae; genus Enterovibrio; species Enterovibrio altilux. The sequence continues at coordinate 935,380 of NZ_CP020660.1, read as the reverse complement.
AATGATTTTATTTCCTCATTTGAGTTCAGATAGCAAATATTTACATAGTGCATAACTAAAGAATTGCTTTCGTTTTGGGTATACTTAGCCCTGTCAACGTGTGGAACGCTCTTGCCATGACGTAGATTTCGCTAATCTGAGTATTATGATCCCTTAAGCTCAATGTACCTTCAAGTGGTTTCTTGGCTCGAAATATTATCTGCTCTGATAGGCAATAATTATTATAATTACATCTTGTTTTTCAATGCTTATTTGAAACGTATAACTGCTGATAACCGAGCATTAAATTACGCGGAAAACCATATTTTTAAAAATTACTCCTCTTTTTGTGGGACGAGTGGAACCGATCGTTTAACACGAATGGTGTCGTAAGCACTATGGCCTGATGTTGAATTAATTCTGCGGTGGATCTGTTTGAGTAAATGAGGTAACACTACACCACCCGTCACATTTGATGCACTTAACTCAGCGGCAATGATTTCATGCATATTTATATGTATCGTTAAATGCAACTTGCACCAGATGTATCGTTTCCCATTAGTGCCATGCTTTTTTACTTATCATTCGTCTTCACCGTAGACTTCAAGCCTCGTGGAATTAATGGCAAGTACTGGATGCTGCTTTTATTCTTGGTTTTGAGTGTGGCGTTAACTGTTTTGGCTCGTTTGCTCATGTATGAATCGTGAGGGCATGACAATGGCATTGAAAATATACATTTAACCATGAGGGCCTTCGCAATGGTCAAATAGCTAAATAAACGATGTCCCTCATGATTACCCTGTTTCCAGTTAGTTATTTTGTGGCAAAGCTCGCTTATATTACTTGAGTACTTAAGTGAACCTAACTGTTTAAAGCATAGATTAATAATTGAGTTTCTTAGTTAAGGGAACAAAGTTGCATACATTTGCACGAAAGTATTACTTTTAAGTTATAATCAATGATTGAATAGATGATCGACAGTAATATTATCATCTTCGTTAGCAGTGATACTGACGATCTATCCTTCGCCATACTTATAAAATAAAAAAAATAATTGTGAGTACTTCTTTTATCTTCAATGCACATTTACTCAGTTCAGCTGATATAATACGTTATGCACATGTTGCTAATACATCAAGTACCGTAGGAGTTAGTTGCCTGCAGAGTGAGGAAAATATTGACTTGCGTAAGGGCATGTCCGCAAGATTAAACGCCTTCAATAATGATTCTGAGTCTGGACAAGTATACTCGATGTTTTAATTTTTAAGTAAATAATGCTGAAAAATTCATGTATATTCTAATTGTTATTACTGCTTCCCTGCTTTATTTTGCAGTGTTTTCACAGATTATCCCTGATTTGTTTGGCTCTAACAATATTCCTGCTAGGTTCATTTTTTTTAGTGCATGCGGTGCACTGGGGTTTCATGTCTATTTGCTCATTGATTTAATTTTTCCAGTAAGCGGGCAAAACCTCCGTATTTTACATGTAGCTTCGTTCATTAGCTTCATCATTGCAGCAGTAACTACTGAATTAATGTCCAGAATACGGATGTTGGTATTGTCACCCATTGTATATAGCTTTTCAGCAATAACTTTCACAGCAGCAGCAAAAATATTTGGTATATTCGTTACATATTTTGTAGCCAACCCGCAGGTCTTCATTCATATATTTTCAGTTTCATTGTTTTATGCCACATTAATGATTGCAACATTATTTTTTACCCGATTGGTATGGCTTGACCATCAATTAAAAAAACTCGTCATGAATCAAAATTTACCCCCTTGAATGGTTGTTGAACAATTAATTGTTCAACAACCATTCTTACTGGTGAGGTATTACTTACGTTGACGTTAGTGATCGATACCGTATTCGTAAACGATATAATAGCCAATGTAAAAAATATAAAACCGTTTTGTCAGTTATGGTATGAGGTGTTTATAACAGCATTACTGTGGGGGACATTACCAGTCAGGATGGTGAGGTAGATGCGTTCTTTGGAACAGCATTATCGATGCATGATCGTTTATGTTTGTCTACTTTGGCAGTCGCTTTGTGCGTAAAAATGATAATTGCTCCCGTGACTGCCAGAATGAATCATTATCTTTGAACGTGATAGTCTGTATAATTTTTGCTCTTAATGAGAGTTGAACATAATAAGAAGGAAATTATAGTTTGGACGACATATCGACGGGAACGCTCGTGTCCCTATTGGTATTGCTCATCGTCATTTCAGCTTACTTTTCCGGTTCTGAAACTGGGATGATGGCGTTAAACTGTTACCGACTGAGACACCTTGCAAATCAAGGTCACAAAGGTGCTAGGCGTGTGGAGAAATTATTAAATCGTCCAGATAGATTGATTGGCCTTATTTTAATTGGGAATAACCTCGTTAATATATTGGCCTCTTCAATTGCCACCATCTTAGGTATGCGTTTATATGGCGATGCTGGTATGGCAATTGCAACAGGTGGTCTCACTTTAATCATTCTTGTGTTTGCAGAGGTCATCCCCAAGACGTTAGCAGCGATTTATCCAGAGCGTGTTTCGTATACGAGTAGCATACTTCTTAATATTTTAATGATGCTACTTTATCCATTAGTGTGGTTAATAAATGGGATAACAAATGGTTTTCTCCGTTTGGTTGGCATTACAGCCATCCACGATGGAAAAAACCACCTCAGTTCAGAAGAATTACGAACAGTGGTAAATGAAGCTGGCAGTTTGATTCCTCGCCGACACCAAGATATGTTGATTTCTATCCTTGAACTTGAGAAAATAACTGTTAATGACATCATGGTGCCGCGTAATGAGATTACAGGCATTAATATCAATGATGATTGGAAAGCGATCATGCGCCAACTGACCCATGCTCCACATGGTCGCATGGCACTTTATCGCGATAACATTGATGAAGTAGTAGGGATGCTACGTGTAAGAGAAGCCTATCGTATGATGGTTGCGAATGAATTTAATAAAAAGCATTTGTTACGTGCAGCTGATGAAGTTTATTACATTCCAGAAGGAACACCACTTAATGTACAAATACTTAAATTTCAACGTAACAAAGAACGTATTGGTCTTATTGTGGATGAATATGGTGACATAATTGGTTTGGTAACATTAGAAGATATACTAGAAGAAATCATCGGTGAGTTTACTACATCATTGTCGCCGAGTCTAGCTAAAGAAATTATCACTCTACCAGATGGTAGCTATATAGTGGACGGTAGTGTAAACATCCGGGATTTGAATAAAAGTTTAAATTGGACGTTACCAACAGATGGTCCCCGTACTTTAAACGGGCTGATTCTGGAGCATCTTGAAGACATTCCAAACTGCGAAGTCAGCATTGAGGTAGAAGGTCACCAAATGAAAATTATAGGTGTTGCTGAAAACATGATTAAACAAGTAAAAATTCTTCCTATCCCCAAAAATATTCATACTTAATATTTTTTTGTCGCTCAATTATAATTGGGTGCATCCTCCTCTTACCAATCTATTTCCACCAAAATTGCATTTATTAATGTATCATTATTCCTATGGGACAACTGTTGTATTGAATTTCTAGTTTTTCTATGCAATCAATTATTATTGAAATAAGGATTCGTTTTTTAATGCAAGTTCAGATAGCATATGCTAAAATGATTGACGATTTGATGATTGTTTGAGTTTTAGGTATTCTTGGTTCTATCAGTTTATTTTACACTTTTATTATTGCGTAGACTTTTTTAATCTGGGCATTGAAATTTTTTAGGCTTAATTCTTCTCAGAGTAGTTTTTGAGCCGAAATATAACCTATTAAAGATAGGTTATATTTATAATAATTAAGCGTAGCTCACGAATACTATGGATTAATGCAGAAGCTATTTTGCCTGCATTGTAGAACTGTTAGTTCCGTAAAATCAATGGTTAAGTGCTGGATAATTTTTTGAGTCATCATCTTGAATTCGATGTTAATCATTTTGACTCGCTTACTAATGCATGGATAGCAAGAAAATGATAATGGCAGTTGAGCAAATTTACAAACAAAAATAATGAATTTTAACATCTGCTGGATGGCACTAAAATTGCTTATTTTACTATGAATAACTATATGAATGATTCAGTCACAAAACAAATGAAATCTTTCACAATTACTTTATTTAGTTTTATTCCATAGGCACGATTGATTAAAGCTTTATTATACTCCTTCCAGTTAGTTTTTTGTAACGAAGCTTATTCATAAGCCTGAACATTTAAGTGAACCTAGATGTTTAGAACGTAGATTAATCATTTAGTTTTCTGCCTCAGGAATCACAGCCTATCCCACTAAAAAATGAATAATTTTGGGGGACTGAAGTATGGTTACTAAAAACATTTTTATTAAAAATTGCAATGTTTCGAGTCCAAAAACTTCTCGGAGGAACATGGAGCCTAAGGGATTATAATACCTGTATTGATAAATTATGGCATGATAAAAATTTTACATAAGCTGACCGGGCTAGGTATGCCTATAATGAAAGCTATCGTTTAATAGTTTATTACGTTTAAGTTTACTATCTGCACTTGAATTAGTAAATAAAATTTTTCACCGTATAGTTCAAGTTTTCATTCGATGGTACGGCAATAGAAGGTGATTAATCAGAAGTTTCAGATGCTTCAGACTGCATCAAATTGATTAGGTATATATCAACAGAAATCTACAAAAATATTTATGTCAATTACTATTTATTACAACCCACATTATTCAAAAAGTAAAAAATTTTAGGCTTATTGACCATACGCAGCATAGAATTAAATATTATTGTTTATTTAAATAACCCTCCTGTAGCAGAAACGTTTTCTTCTCGGCCCGGAACGTGAAATTATGATGTACCACGAAAAATGATGCGAACGAATGGTGAGTTATATAAAAACTTGAAGTTAGATGATGCCCTCGTAGCTGACAAATAATTGCTTCAAACAATCACTGATAATTCAAAATTACTTGAACGTCTAAGTGTTGTTACGAACGGAAAAGCTGCAATGTGCTGTCCTCCCGAAAAAGTGCTCTACATTTTTTAAGCATGGATTAACGTTTATTGACTTAGATTTAAATTCTTTATTACAGGGGGCTTTGTTTCCTAATTCGAGCTCAGATAGTAGACTCCAGAATGATGCACTATTACACGATTATTTTCTTTGTAGGCATACCTAACCTGGCTAGCCTATTTAACACTTTTATTATAGCTTAAGTTGCGTTAACCTGAGTACTGCGATCTCTTAAGCTGAATGTTCCTCCGAGGAGCTTTTTGACTCGAAGCATTGCAGTCTTTTATAAGGAATATTTATGGTAACTATACTTCATTTTCAAAAGTTATTTCTTTCCTCGGTGAGATGGGGGCTTTGTTCCCTGATTCAGGCAAAAAAATTCGAGTATGCAACTATAAATTATATAACTATTGTCCATTTTTTAGCACACTGAAAAAGTTATCTAGTCATTCCTCAGTCCAGTATAATTTATGAGGATGTGGAGCTTCACCGCAGTAACTTTGTTAAAGATGCAGCATTCATATTCGATTTTGCAAAATGACTTTTCAGAAATTATAGTTTTTTGACGTCCCGTATAAAGAACACGTTTTAGGGTGTGCAAATCTACATTTTCAAATTAATTGAGTATAATATTTTATGAAATTACCGAATGTCAGACTATTTTAGCTGATATTAATGTATTTCAATAAAAATTAAAAAAGTAACATTAGTTACTTACTAATTATTGTTAGTATGCTGCTAAATAAATATGATTAACATCATTCGTAGGATGTATTGACTAAAATAATTTAACCAATAGCATGCAGCGTAAACTTTGGCTTATGTGAAAACCTTTTATCAAGGATGGCGTTTGTATCAGAGGAGTATACTTCAAGAGTTCAAATAAATTTTTGATTTACTTTCTGTCTGTAATTTTTTTCATAGACCTGACCTGTTCTGTGATTGTAAATACCAAATTTTTTAAAGAAATTAGGTGACGTCAATGCAAAATCCTCACATTTTGATTGTAGAAGACGAACACGTAACTCGTAGCGTGCTGAAAAACATTTTTGAAGCGGAAGGTTACATTGTGCTGGAAGCCAATGATGGCGAGGAAATGCACCAAGTACTTTTGAATAATCAAGTAAACTTGGTGATCATGGACATTAATCTTCCGGGTAAAAACGGCTTACTATTAGCACGTGAATTACGTAAACAAGGTGATATGGCTTTAATGTTTCTGACTGGTCGTGATAGCGAAGTAGACAAGATCTTAGGATTGGAAATTGGTGCTGACGATTACATCACAAAACCATTTAACCCGCGTGAACTGACTATTCGTGCGCGTAACTTATTAACCCGTGCGATGAGTCAAGGTGTGTCGCCAAAAAACAAATTTTCAGTGGAGCGCTATGTATTCAATGGTTGGGTACTGGATATAAACAGTCGTTCCTTGATTAGCCCAGGCAAAGAGCAATTCAAACTTCCACGATCTGAGTTTCGTGTGCTGCTGCATTTTTGTGAAAACCCTGGCAAAATTCAAACTCGCACTAATTTATTTCAAAAAATGACTGGTCGTGATTTGAAGTCACATGACCGCACAGTTGACGTAACGATTCGTCGTATCCGTAAACACTTTGAATCTTGTGGCGATACGCCAGAAATCATTGCAACTATCCATGGTGAAGGCTACCGTTTTTGTGGCAAACTAGGTGAAATTTAATCATCTCAGACTAAATAATACTGACTTAAACGTTCTGAATTACAGTAATTCTGATCGTTTTCAAATGAAGGAATGCTTTTAAAAAAATGCATAATAGGTTGCAAGACTGTTGAGACCTATTGTTTACCTCAATAATTTACAGCCGAAACCAAAGTTGCTCAATTTGATTGATTGTTATACGATATCTGTTTTTCCATGGGTCATGCACTGAAGTAAGCTCGTCCGATAACTTTTAAATATCTAAAATAATTAGCTTAAATTCTTCTAATCAAACGTCTCTTAGTTCAGACAGGTAGCAATTGAGAACGTCACTACAATGCTTGCCGGTGGCATGGCTGCTTGTGGATCTCAATAATTTGAACCGCCCATAAAAAGGCTGTGCCTAACGGTAAAGTAAAGTAAGAGCAAAGTGGAAATGGTGGAGTTTACATAAGTTTGGACATTCGCATCTAAATGGTTAATTTAGGGAATTCATTAATGAGGTAACGGCAAATAAAATGGATATAAAGATTCTGTAGTCTCTATACGGTAATGTATTCAACCATTTGACTGCAATTTGAAGATAATATAGATTTGTTTCCTAATTCGAGTTTAGATAGTAGATTTCAACATGACTAACTATTAGATAATTGTTTTCGTGTTAGATATGCCTAGTCTTATCAGCTTATTTAATGCTTTTATCATTGTGTAGGTTTCACGAACCTGAGTTTTTTGACTGAAGCTATTGCTGTCTCTGCTAGGGAATGTTTATGGTAATAAGCCTTAATTCTTTCAATAAGAGAACTAAATTTTCAATTGATTGTAAACAGTTAGGTTCACTTAAATATTCAGGTCTATGAATAATTTTGCTACAAAAAAACCACTGGAAACGGCATAATCAAATTAAACAAAATAATTATGGAAGAGTGCGTTTGTTTAGTGGCTTAGCCATTACGACGGCCCTCATGATTACATGCGCATTTTCAATGTTATTAAGAGGTCTGCAAGAATTCATTAATTCTGTTTTCACATTTATTCAACTCCATTCTCATGCTCTCGCTATTCATGCATTAGCAAACAAGCTAAAATAGTTAACGTCACGTTCCACACAAAAAATAAAGAAAGCATCAATACTTAACTATTGATTCTACGGGCTAAAAATTTACGGTGAAGTGCTATCTAGCTTACTCAAACAAACCAGCTTAAAAATGAATGAAATATTAGCTGATGGTGCTCACGACACCTGATAATGTTACGAAACCGTTCGTATTAAACGAGCGGTTCTACTCATGCCACCCAAAAAAGGGAAAATTTTTTGGGAATGAGGTCATCTGTATTATTTAGCGGTCAGTTGCCAGAAATGACACGGTTCAAATCAGCATCAAAAAATGAAATATGGTTACCATAAACGTTCTCTTTTCGAGACGGCAATGGCTCTAGTCAAAAATTTACTTGGAGGCAAATTGAGCTTAGGAGATCATAATGCTGAGATTAGCGAAACTTATGCCATGAAAAAAAGTTAAATAAGCTGACAGCTCATAGTCTTTAAGGTCGTACTACACCGCAGTTTCATGGATGTGTAGAGCTTGAAAGATTATAGTTGTATTCCAACCTTATGGAGCAAATAGCATGCTTTATACGGTTACTGTCCACTTCCTGTCAGCATCACCAACATGGTTTTGAATATGATATAACAATCCATCTGAAGCCAGGCTTTGGTGGATGATAGGGACAGTGCATAAGAGTGATCATAACTGACTTTAGAACGAACATCTTCAATGCAGGTATCGTAGCCCTGATTTATTTGTGCAAGGCCAGTGATTCCAGGCGTAACAAAATATGTGCGGTCAGCAAAATAAGGAATTTCGTTTTCTAGTTTTTGATAGAAACCTGGCCGTTCAGGACGAGGACCAATTAAAGACATGTCTCCACGCAGCACATTGAAAAATTGTGGTAGTTCATCCAAGCGGGTTTTACGAAGGAAGTGGCCGACACGAGTAATGCGTGAGTCTCGGTCAGTCGCCCATGTCGCTCCAGTTTTACTTTCAGCATTCGTGCACATAGTGCGAAATTTTATGATGCGGAAAATGGTGCTTATTTTTGGCGTTAATCGACCAATGCGTATTTGGTAGAAGAAAATAGAGCCTGGGCTATCAAGTTTGATTACAATGGCTACCAGTGGAAAAATAGGAAGTGTTAGCCCAAGCCCAATAAGGGTTAGTATAATGTCAAAAGTACGTTTAGCTTTAGCTGTTGTTGGATTAATATTACTATGAGTGTTGGGTTGTAAAATTTGTATATTCATTGTTTATTTCTCAATAGAGTCTATACAGTTGAGCAAAAATATTGCTAACGCCAGGATTTAGGACTGACAATGTATTTAAGAGTCCCAATCATATTGGCGGCATGACCGGAAACTAAGTAACAAAGAGTTACGATTAAGGTGTTCTTCGGCGCTACGTTTAGCATGGTAATTGCGGCAACAACTGCATAAATAAACAATTGAACTGCTGTGCCAATGGCGAATAATATATGATATTGTGCCAACCACATCCATCCCCCTAAAGCAATCAGCATGAAAAATGGCATTACAACGCGAAGTGCTTTACCTGATGCAAATGTGAATGCCACGCCTCCGTATTTTGGGTTTAGTAGTGCCGTCAAACGGATCAGTTGTTGATAATTGCCTGCACCGATGCGGATGCGGCGATTAAAATCTTGGTTAGCATTCGTGGGTTCTAGTTCTATTGCATTAATTGTGTCATCACTATTGACGCGATAACCCTGAACCATAATGCTCATTGGCAGCACGAAATCATCATTGATGGTATCTGCAGCCAGTGGTGCGAAAAGACGGCGTCGTATTAAATACAGAGCTCCATGCGCTCCTAATGTTGCTCCCATTTTGGCTTCCCGGTGTTGCAGTGTATTTTGGTAGTCCCAGTATTTTTTTTCGCCGTTGGTAGGTGATAACAAGTGATAGCAGCTGTTTACCACGCCTACGCTCAGATTTTCGAAGTGTTTGGATGCAATTAAAAGTGCATCAATTGAAATGAGAGATGATATGTCACTCATGGCGACAATATCTTCGTGTACTAAAGACATAGACTTATTAATAATGGATACTTTGCCTTCATTAATGGCGTATTCAACGACGGTTATGTCAAGATGTTTACAAGCATCTTCTTTGCCTGTTTGTCTTGTGATTTGTGCTGTATCATCTGAACAGCCATCACAGACGACGATTACACGTAATTTGTTGTTTGGGTAATCCACGCTAGCGAGATTACGTATTTTATCTGCTATCCATTGCGCCTCGTTATAAGCTGGCATCAGTATGGCAATGGTAGGTAGAATATTATCTGCTTTTGTGTTTCTGTAGCCACGAATAGGAGGTATTAACCCTTCATGTGTTGAAAAAAAACAGTACACTAGTATCTTCAGCAATAGGGGGTAGCCAAGGTGATGGTAAATTACCAATAAAGTACTGATGGCTATAAACCAAAAAATTAAGGGATTCTCCATGTTTTACCCCTCTACCAGGGCATCGTAAGCACTCGCCATTGTGCGAATGTCAGCCATTGAAGTAACAAATTGACGTGGGCTTATAGCCAAGCATTGATTAAATAGAAGTGAAATCTTTGTTGCCATATTTTCAGCATCACCTGCTTTTAACACGACGCCTGTCCGTGGGCACAGTGTTTCTGTGGCGCCACCAACGTTGGTAACGGCGGTAGGGATACCACACGCTTGTGCTTCAAGAGGTGCAAGTGGGTAGCCTTCATTGAAGGATGGTAAGCAAAATAGATCGAGCGCTTGGTAGAAGCGAGGCATGTTATCAATATAGCCTAAAAAACGAACACGTTCAGCTACGTTGAGATTACTAGCTAGTTCGCGTAATTTATTTTCAAGTGAGCCTATTCCTGCGATAGCAAGGTAGGTACTTAATGGTAAGTACATCATGGCTTCAATTAATATGCGATGGCCTTTAACGTCTTCTAAACGACCGCTTGTACCAATGAGTTTCATATCCTGTGGTAAGTTTAGACAGTCGCGAGCTTTGTTTTTATCACCAGGTGAATACAAGTCGATGTCTACACCGTTTTTAATCACTTGAATATTAGACGTTCCAGACATGGCATTTACTGCGTTAGCAACGATATCTGCGTCTGCAACTAATTTAGGTGTTGTAATCATGCTGATGACTTTGTGTAATAATTGATGTCGCTTGTCGCTGTAATGCCATGCATCATGTTCAGTATGGATGAGTGATGCCCCAGCTAAACGTGAAGCTATACCTGCATAGAAATATGGGCCAATGTGGTGAGTGTGTATAATATCTGCGCTTAGTTCAACAAATAGTTTGTTTAATCGACGTATCAAAGACAGTGAAAAACCTTCAGATTTATTGAGAAAAATTAGTTTATTTTGTAATGTATTAAGACGAGGCCATGCTTTAATTGCTTTCGATTTATTACCTTCTAAGCTAATTATTTTCATACATTTTTTATAATTAGAAAATCGCATTAATTCAAGAGCCATTACTTCAATTCCACCCGGTTTTAAGTGTTGTACTACTTGAATGATTGTTTTCATTGAAGCCTTTAATATTTAGGTAGATGCTTGAAGCAAAGCAGAAGGTGTGCCAAAATTTTTATGTAATTAATTAATTGATATTAAAAGAATAAATTTAGATGCAATTTAGCAATTATGTATTTTTTCATTTTGAGAGTCTATCTGAGCAATTTTTTCGTTAATCTACTAAATTGATGATTTGTTGCCTCCACTGAGAAAGGAGAGAATCATCGATGTCTCGCATTGCATTCCATGTGCTAGGGATCTCATGACGTAGTTGGTTCAGTAGAACTTTGGCATTACTGTTCGAATTTGCTTTCTGTTGTAACCAAAGCATCCAGCGATGATCGACAATGCCATTCATGATGTCATAAAGCAGTATATTTATATCTGGTTCCTGTGGACATGGGTTTTCTGAAGGATACAAAAATTGCACATCAAATTCGCGTCCATCGGTTGGATCAAAAGGGTCAGCAGTAGGCATGCGGCCGTGCCATTGGATAAATCCATCGGCTTGAGTTTGCCAAAGGTAGAACCCAGCAGCAGCTCGAGGGTTAGGCATGTTGTATAGCCATACTTTAAGGTTTTGATCTTGTGCGTCTTGAATGTCCTTTTTATTCGCTCCATAACCGTCATTAATGAGGATCATATCGAACATAGGAAGGTATGCTTTGTCGGCAGAGTGGTTTAAGTGTCCGGCTAGTTTGGCTGTTGGTGCGAACAGAGTAAAGTATCGGTGGATGCTTTTAAATAAATCAGTGTTACCCGGATTGCTGGGTTCATCGGCAATTGACCAGTATGGCATATTTTGCAATTTTTGTTTGTATTCTGCCTCTATTTCAGCAACAATATTAGCGGCATTACCTGCTCCTAATCTTTGACTAAGCCGTTTAGCTGATGTATACGCCATGGAATCTACAAAACCCAGCTTATTGAGTTCGCCTGATAATCTATTAAATTTAATACGTTTTTCATCATCACTTGGTGTTGGGTAGGGAGGAGATATTCCTGTTAAACCTAATTTACGTAAAAAACGAAGGTCACATATCATTGCTTGGTCACCTAGCATCTCCAATTCTTTAAACCAGCCGAAATGGACAGGTTTTTCTAAATAAATACCAATAGGTTTCGTGAGTTCTGGGAGTACAGCGTCAACCACATTAATGTGAAAAGGAAGGGTAAAATTTTTGCCTGGTATCATTATGCGCATCTCACCTTTATATAAACCCTTTGCGAGGCCTTGAGGTAAATCAAAACGAACAACTAATTGGCGGGGCATGGCTACACCTTTGTTCGCTGGCATTAATCCATGCCGCAAATATGTGTCGTGTGCTTCTAATAGTGTGGATGCAAGGTGCGTGCGGGTCAGCTGCCATTGACTCCAGTGCCAATGTGCCGGAATTGAGTGGTTGTTTAGGGTGGGTTGACTGAGCATAATCATGGGTGCACCAGGGAGATTGCCTTGTTCGAACTCGAATATGGCGGTAACAGAGGTGCCAGGTGCAGCTTGTAATTTGGCGTTCTCTATGGTTAAGCTTGGTTGACCAGTAGGCCATTTTTTCCAGTTTGCGATTGCCCAATTTTTTTCCCACCATGCCTTACGTTGACGCGTGAGTATGTCAAGGATCAGTGCATTTTTGCTGGGAATAGCCAGAATGGCACTGATAAATTGCGCATCCGTGGAATCACCGTATAGGCGCAGAATAATGGGGGTACCATCACTATAAATATCAAATGTAACACGGTCACTTTCTCTTTTACCGAAAAGCTCCCAACTACTGCTAGCTGGGGTAGCTTCAATATCTCGACGCCCAAGATAAATACGCTGTATCCATTCACTTGGTGTCAGGTCTTTCACGTAAATACGTTTTCCGTTTGCGTAAATTTTTCGTTTAAGCGGGTGAGGAAGGTATTCCCATTCCCCTGCATCTCTGAGCCACAAGGTGATTTGCCAATTACCTATAGGCAAAGGGAGGCTGGCAGTCTCAATTCCACGGATTCCATCGCAGGTCAGACTGTCAGCCGCTTGCATTTTTGCACTACGGTCCACTGGTGTCATGTTTTTCCCTGAAAGAAGACCCATATTGATGGTGAGTGGTTTAAACCCAGGCCAGATAGCGCTTTCGGCTGGACCAAGATCCCACGCATAGACATTTTTGCCTAATGGCTCCGGGATTTTAACTTGCACAGAGATAAGGGTAAAACCTGGTGTTATTTCTCCAGGAAAGAGAATGATTTGCTCAAGAGTATCGAGTTTTAGTTGGCGCCCACTGGGTGTTCTTAAACTGGCGAATGACACTTGCAGCTCAAACTTTCCTTTTGGAATAACTCTCTCTATATTAGCGCGGTCAGCATATCCTGGGTCTTGGCTATCATCAGCTCGAATTACCAGTATGACGTCTGAGTTTGAGAAATTTGTACCTTGAATAATTAACAGGCTACTTTCAGACACTATGCTTAGCTCGGACTTATTAATACGAATTTTGGGATATGCTGGTGCAGTAAACATCAGTAATAGAAGTAGTAGCCAATATTTCACAGATGATGTACCTGGTTATTTAAATGTGATTATATAGGAGCATGTATTTTTTTATTTAATGGCAATATGTTTATTTCCATTAAATATAGTGTTTGTAATATTTGGGGATGGTATGAGTACGTTTCTAAACTCAGGTATACGCGTCAAAACTGGGGCGCTAGTAATTTTTTCTAAGGTTGAAATTCTACGAATAGTTGTGTCTGTTAGCTCAAGAAGCATGGACACTCCACAGCCAAGAAATATACCGCCAATTAAACCCGCGACAGTAAAGATCGTCAGAGGCATGTTACTGGGCGTAGCTGGTGAAAATGGAAGGTCTATGACTTTGATACGTTTGTCTTGCTCGAACACGCTCAGTGAGCTGGTTAGTCTAGCCATTTCATAGCGTTCAAGCAATTCATTAAATAGTTCACGTTTCACATCTAAATCACGCTCTAGTTTTTTAATTTTTTGCTCTTTTATTCCTGATTTACTAGTTTTGACTTCAAGTTCAATGATCATGTTTCTTAGGCTAGATGTTTCTTCTTCGAGCATTGCTACTGTGCTACGTGCGAGTTGTAGATTTTCAAGTTGAGAAATTAATAGTGGTTGATGGGACTCGCCCTCTGTTGCCATGGTAGTGCTGCTCGCGATGGCCCAAAGCTGGTCGGCATTTACAGTTTGCGAAGTATTGGATAATAACTGCGAACGTTGTTCCTCTAAACGACGTAGATTGCGCATTGAGTTTTTTACAAGGCTATGCTGGTCAGTATAGCGTGCTTTGAGTAGTACCAACTCACTGCGTATTTTTACGATCTGCTCTTCAATTTTACCAAGTATGGGGTTGGTGGTGGAAAGTTGTTGGTCAAGGCCACCCAGCCCACGTTGTGCACCAGCTTTTTCGGCTTCCTTTTCAGATAAGCGTTGCTTTAAAGCTTCAATACGGGAGAGGTTTGCCAATTGAAGTGCTGGGAGCCCATCAGAGTTAAGGCTCTTAAATTTTGATAGTACAGTTTCTGCTTTATTGAGGTCTTCACGACGGAACTTAATGTGTTCGGATAAAAAGTAACTGGAGTCTTTCATGGAAGAACGTTCGGGAGCGAGTAATTCTTCGATGACATGTTGACTGACAATCTCTAACGTTTCTTTCATCCCTTCGGATTGATTAAATTGGAAATCGATACGAATAACATCTCTGCCAATGGTAGACATGGATAACCCGTTTGAAAGGGTTTCAATGGTTTCATCAATTAGCTTAAGTTCCGACTCTTCGGTGATCAGTTTTCGATCTAATGCAACTTTACCGAGAATATGGCGGCTATGTAATAAAGTTTGAAGTCCATTAAAGCGTTCTTTCATCATAGAGGATACTGCGAGATCTTCTAAAAATGGATTCATGTTGGCAGTTTCTTGAATAAGCATACTGGTATGAGAATTAAATTGTTTCGGGCTGAGTAAACCGATAGCAATGCCAATTAAAGGCAATATAATGATAGGCAGCATAATGACATAGCGTCGACGCCATGCACCATCAAGTAAAATGAGAAACTTATACGTTAGCGAGTTCATAAGGTACTCAGCCATCTCTCTAGCTCTTTTGCTCTGGCTGCCCATGTATGAGACTTAACAGCATTTTGTTGTGCTTCATTGCGGCGTTTGAATTGTGCTTTTATTAGCGCTTGAATCATTTCGTGTGGAGTTTTCACCTTGGATACAAAATCAGAGTAACTTTTTAGTGCAGGGAAAGGTGTGCTGATTACGGGTATGCCGGTTGCGAGGTATTCTCTAAGTTTCAACGGATTACATGCATTAATTTGTGCATTATCTGTGAATGGTAACAAGCTTGCTGTCCAGTGTTGGCTGTAAGTTGGTAGTAAATGATGAGGACGAGAGCCAAGCAGTATCACGTTGTTATGTTCCTTGAGTGCGACAGCGCGCTTACATATTTGGCCGATAAAGACGAAGCCCCAATTTGGTAATGCAGAAATAACAGCATCTAACAAACTGTAGTTTAACCATTCGGATAATGAGCCATAAAATCCCGCAATGGGACGTTGGCTGTAAGGCATATCTCCAGCGCGTAGTACAGGTGTGGAAAATAATTTGTAATCAACACCATGTGGCAATAAATGTGTGCGCGATTTAGGGAAACGATTAAACAATATTTCGCTAGATGCTAAAATGAGGTCAGCTTTTTCAATCAGTTCTACTTCACGTTTCGTGACTGTGTCATGATCGACGCCGACCAGTGATGAAAAATCATCACAGCAGTAATACACTAAAGATTTTGCGCCTAATTTGTTAGCCATATCTACAGCAGTAGGAATTGATGTCCATAGAATAGGGTTGTGTAGTTTTGTTTGCTTAATGATGGGTAACAATTGTTTCGTCAACCAATTTGCTGCTAACTTACGGCTGTATTGTGCTCTTGGTGCGGGCAATGTGGTTGGATTGACCACTGTAATATTGTGGGGTGTGTTGGTTATTTGAACAGAGGCATCAATGACAGTGGGTACTATTAATTTATACCATGCACGTTTTATATCATGGAAAGACAAGCGTGGTTGGCGTAAACCAATAGAATTAATCCAAATCACTTTACGTTGCGGCGCAAGATGTTGGATGAGATGCTGGGTGCTGGAAGGTAGTCCTCCCCAGTCTTCTCCAAAAACAATCAGATCTCTATTCATCTCTTCTGTTCCTCGGTTGTTAATGTGCGGAGTATTTTTGCAGGTATACCGCCAGCTATTACAAAAGGAGGTAAATCAGAGGTCACCACACTACCAGCAGCAATAATCGTACCTTGTCCTATTGTGACACCAGCCAAAACGGATACACCTGTTGCAAGCCATACGTCACGTTCCAAAATAATGTCACCAACTTGGCTATCCAACTCAGGCAATCCTGCAGCGCGATCTGAAGCGTTCATAGGATGACCGGGGTATCCCGCAAGAAAAGTACAACCAGCGATGCGCACGTTATCATAGATTATAATTTTGGTGCCGACAGCAATGGTAGTTTGCCATCCTATATCTACATTGTTTCCCACTGTTAGCAATGGGCATGCGGAGCTAGTTGACCTTCCCGATAAGGTCGTTTGACCAGATACGCGACAGTTATCACCAAATTTTAAGGAAATAGATCCACTGACAAAAGGCATGCCGCCATAAAGATAAAAGCCTTTACCAATGTGATTGATGCGACCTTTAAAAATAGGTGTCCACCATAATACACGTGTGAGGGTAGTCCAAAATTTCATAATGGTGATTGTGGCAGCATAAAGTGGAGATGTGATGATTTTTGGCGCTGGTACACTTATTTGAATCATGAGCTGCAGGATTTTAAAAAGACTACGAGCGACTGGATTGGAACTATGTTTAATCCATTGGTGGGTTGTTTGCATGTTCATAGAATTATTTCAATACTATGAACTAATGTGCACAATGAAAATTCAACCGTAAAAACTACACACATGGTATTCTCCTTCTTATTCTTTTGAGTGATAGTCAGCCGTCAATGCAATCAATAAGAAGCATAAAATGGACCACATTTTTTTATTATGGAATCATACTGTTATGGTGGATACTACTTTTTGCGTACTGTCTTTTTTCAGAATGACTTGTAAAATGAATACATTGCTTGGAGTTTGGTTTCCTAAATTAGGCCAATCAATTATTAATCTGCGCTCTAAATAGCTAAGTCACTCAAATAGTCATGTCTATAGACAAATTTAATTGCAAAACAGTCAACTGGCAGTAGTATAATTAAGCTTTAATTAAATAGCAGTTCACTGACATTTTGAATTGATAAAAAAGTTATTCAGTTAAATTTTGTTTCCTAATTCTAGTTTAGATAGCCAAACTCAGCGTGATTCACTATTAGATAATCGTTTTCGTTTTAGGCATACTGAGGCCTGTCAGCTTATTTAACGCTTTTGCCATGCCATGAATTTCGTCTTAGGCTCAATGTCACTCCCAGTAATTATTTGACTTAAACCATTGCCGTCTTTGTTAGGGAAGATTTATGGTAACCGACTTTATTGCCAAAATTAGGAAATTAATATTCAGGTTTATGAACAAACTTAGTTACAAAACAATTAACTAGGAGCAATATAATCAAGTTTTAATCAATTGTGGCTTACTAGCATTGTGGATTGGTGAAAAAATAATTCAGCCATGGAATTAAACGAAGCTGGGTAATGATGGTAGTCCTCGTTTATTTTCGGCTTGGCAATTGCGACGGTTCCCATGGTTACGTGCGTATTGTTAATGCCATTGATAGGTCTACAAGGATTCATTAATTTTGTTTTCAAACTTATTCAACTGCCGTTGTCATGCTCTCATTATTTATGTATTCACAAGCGAACCAATATGGATAATGTCACGGTCAAGACAAAAAATAAAAGGAGCACTGAATACTTACTCATTGACTTTACAGGCTAAAAGCCTACGGTGAAGGAACATGAAAAGTAAAAAAGGCATGGTACTGATGGAAAATTGAGAGTTTGGCGAAAGTCACATGTAGCGATAGACGTAAACACGTATAAGATCATTGCTACCGAGTTACATTCATCAAATGTAGCCGATGGGGCTTACGAGACTGTTCGTATTAAGCGAACGGTTCCACTGATCTTTCCAAGAAAGGAGTAATTTTTAGGAGCGAGGCTATCCGCGTGATTTAGCGGTCAGTTACCAGCCTCTATACGTTTAAATGAATATTGTAAAATAAGGTATGGTTACCATAAACGTCTTCTATTAAAAAACGGTCATATTTTGTGTAAAAAAACTATTCAGAAGAACATTGAATCTAAGGGATTATCATGCCCAAATTAGTGAAACCTACGTCATAATAAAAATTTTAAATAAACTGATAGAACCAGGTATGCCTAAAAGAAAAGCGGCCGTTTAATAGTGCATCATGTTGGGATTTGCTATCTGAACTTTAGTAAGGAAATAAAGTCCGTTTTTGCTTGCTTAAAACGTTAAAATAACTCTTCACCTTCACTTTCGTAGATATTGCCATGACTAGACGCTGCAGACACGTACTCTGTTGGTTCTGTGCCTTGTTCAAAATACTCAAACATAGCGCTACCATCTGCTTTACGGGTAAGCAGACCAGTATGTCTGTCGATGCGTACCTGCACGATGCCAGATGGAATTTCTTTGCGTTGTTCAGGCACATGAGCAATCGCATTTATCATAAAGTCGATCCATGCTGGTTGAGCTGTTTTAGCTCCTGATTCTGCACCCGAAATTTGAATTTTTTTTAAGTTAGTATTGTTTGATGTTCGACCTAAATTGCGAGCGTTATTATCAAAACCTACCCAAACAGTGGCGACTAAGCCTGGCGCAAAACCTGAATACCATGCATCTTTTGAATCATTAGTGGTACCTGTTTTACCGCCTATATCGCGACGATTTAGTGGCTTTTGCGCACGCCAACCCGTGCCATTCCAACCTGTGCCATTGCGCCAACTACCGCCACCCCAAATGTTTGCTTGAAGCATTTCGCGGACAAGGAAAGCATTTTGCTCGCTAATCACTTGTGGGGCGAGTTGAGATGTGTTTGCTATGTCATCGGTTTGATCGAGTAGATTCTCTTCCTCTTGTAGATTCGAAGAGTTGCGTTTGTTTATGTGAACGTTACAATTGTTTTTGCAGATACTTTTAGGTTTAGCTTTATGTAATTCTTTACCGAAGGGGTTTTCGACCTTACTGATGTAATATGGTTTAATGTAATAACCGCCGTTAATAAATATACTGAAGCCTTGTGCGACTTCGATTGGTGTTAAGCTACCAGCTCCTAAGGCAAGAGCTTCTGACCGTGGAAGATTGGCTCTGTTGAATCCAAATTTGGTTAAAAAATTGATGGTTTTATTCAAACCAATACGACGTAGTACACGTACTGCCATGACATTTTTGGATTGTGCTAAACCAATACGAAGACGTGTCGGACCGTCATATATTGGTGGAGAATTTTTTGGACGCCATGCCGTACCTTGGCTTGAATCCCAACGGTTGATAGGTGCGTCATTTATGAGGGTTGCGAGCGTCATACCTTGGTCGATGGCTACCGAGTAGATAAAAGGTTTAATCCCAGAACCCACCTGACGAATAGATTGCGTGACGCGGTTGAATTTACTGTGAGCAAAATTAAATCCACCGACTAATGCTTGCACAGCACCATCTTTTGGAGAAATGGCAACCATTGCAGTATTTGCAGCTGGCATTTGGCTTAGATGCCATTCTTGGTTTACGTATTGCACCCAAATTTGTTCACCAGCACTTAGGATATCGCTCGCGCGTTGTGGTGCACTACCTTGGAGCGTATCTGTCACATAGCGACGAGCCCATTTGATGCCATCCCAAGAGAGTATTATATTCTTATTATTTTGAAGTTTTACTTTAGCAGTTTTATCTGTAACTGTCATGACTACTGCGGGTTTTAACTCACCATAACTTGGTTGATTCTTTAGATGAACTTCAATCTTTATTGTATCCCATGCAATGCTATTTTTGTCCCATAAGATTGCGACGGCTCCACGATAGCCATGACGCTGATCGTAAGACAATAAATTTGAAATTGCGACATGTTGTGCTAAATTTTGTAAGCGTGAATCAATGGTAGTGTACACCTTCATACCAGATTTATACACATTGTCACCATATTGTGCAACTGCCCATGCACGAGCGAGCTCGGCAACGTAAGGAGCATTCAATTCTATTTTAGGTTCGTGATAACTAGCTACGATATTTTTGTTTTTTGTTTGTTCGTATTCTGAATGCGTAATGTAACCTTCAGTTAGCATGCGTCCAAGGACGACATTACGTCGATTGGTAGCACGTTCAATAGAATATAATGGGTTCATGGTTGACGGGGCTTTTGGCATTCCTGCTAGGGTAGCGATTTCGCTCAGTGTCAGCTTATCGAGGTCTTTGCCGAAGTAAACACGCGCTGCTGCACCAAAGCCATACGAGCGGTATCCCAAGAAGATTTGATTGACATATAGCTCCATTATCTCTTGTTTAGATAATAATGTTTCGATATGGATTGCAATAAATATTTCTTTTATTTTACGCATTATTTTCTTTTCGTTAGAAAGAAAGAAATTCCGCGCAAGTTGTTGCGTGATGGTACTGGCGCCTTGTTTTACAGATCCAGACATTATGACAACTAAAGCAGCTCGAATGATACCGATTGGATCGATACCTGAATGCTCATAAAAACGATGGTCTTCAGTTGCGATCAGTGCTTCAATTAAATTTTGAGGAATTTGATCATACATAATAGGAATTCTTCGTTTTTCACCAAATTGAGAAATTAGTTTTCCATCAATACTATAAATCTGCATTGGTGTTTGGAGCTCAATATCTTTTAAAGTCGCCACATCTGGCAGCTCTAGTTTTACGAAGAAGTAGAACCCGAAAACTGTACCCAATCCAAGTAACATACAAATGAATGCAAGGATAATCAGTCGCTTAATAAACTTCACTAGATATGCTCCATTACGTTTTTTGTCGGGCTGGTCAATAGATTACTATCTGCAGTATAAAGATAACTGTCTAAAAAATAATAAACCTGCGGAGAGAACTTGCAAAAAAATTACTTGATGCTGACTTTTAAGCAGGTATATATTTCAAATATTAGGTCAATCTACTGTACGTGGCATGGTGTTTGGCAACTCTTTATAAAAGCCGCACTTATTTCAATACGAGTCAATTGCTTCCAATGGAGTGAATGAGCCTTATAATCGTGTTTCTCATCCTCTAACGGAGTCATGTATATGTCGTACACATTGAAGATGCTTGATTTTCAAATAATTCAGCTTTTATTCCCTAATTTAAGTTTAAATAACAAATTTCAACATGATTAACTATTAGACCATTGTTTTTGTTTGCAGCATACCTAGCTTTGTCAGCTGATTTAATGTTTTTGTCGTGGTATTGATTGCCCTAATCTGAACATTTTGATCCTGCAGGCTCAATGTTCTGCCGAGGAGTTTTGTGATTCAAAACATTGCAGTCTTTGACAAGGAACGTTCATGGTAATCATACCTCGTTTTTTAATGTGTATTTCAGCCGTGTAACTTCTGATAGCTGACCGCTAAATTATGCGGATGATTACGTTCCTCAGAAGGTATTCTTCTTCTTAGTGGGATGAGTGAGCCGTTCGTTTAATGCGCACTCACTGCTTCGTAACATTGTATGGTGTCGTAAGCACCATCGCCTGGTCTTGCATGGATTCTGCGGTGAGTCTGTTTGAATAAGTGAGGTAGCACTTCATCATTAGTCACATTTGATGCACTTAATTCAGCAGCAATCATCTCATGGGTGTTTATATCTGTTGCTAAATGTAACTTGCACCAGACACATTGTTTCCCATCAGTGCTATGTTTTTTACTTGCTATTTGTTCGCACCGTAGATTATTAGCTCCGTGGAATCAATGGATAAGTGCTGGATGGTTCCTTTATTCTTCGTTTGAACGTGATATTAATTATTTTGACTTGCTTACTGATGCATGAATAGTGAAGACATGACAACGGCAAGTGAACAAATTTGAAGCTGAACTAATGAATACTTGCAGATCTCTCAATAGAATTGAAAATACGCGTCTAACCATGAGGGCTGTCGTAATAGCTAAGTCATTAAATAAACGAGGTCTCCCATTATTACCTGGCTTAGTTTGATTCCATAGCTGAATAGATTCTCCATTAATCCTGAATGTTAGTAAGTCGCTATTAATTAAAGCGTGATTATACCTCTTCTAGTTAATTGTTGTGTAGTGAAGCTTGTCTATGAACTTGAATGTTGAAATGGGTCTAGCTGTTTAAAGCGCATATTGCTTATTCGTTCCCTCATTTAAAAAATCAAGTGGGTTACTATAAATGTTTTTTAGCAAAAATAGGAATGGTTCGAATGAAAAAACTACTGGGAGGGATATTGAGCCTAAGGAATCACACTGATCAGATTAGTGCGAAATCTACGCCATGACAAAAGCGTTAAATAAACTGACAGGGATAAGTACGTCTTAAACTAAAGCAATCATCTAGTAGTTCATCATGCTAAAATGTATTATCTGAACTCAAATTGAGAGATACAATTTTGTATTATGATGACATACTAGGCGATAATATCGTATCATTTAGTATAAGGAGGAAGATTATTTCCCCCTAAACCTAATTTGAATATTTAAAAAATACAGAGAATTATAAGTCGAATTCAACTTCATCAAGAAGCTTCATGGCTTTTGTGTGATTTTTTGCAATGGCTGTTAGTGGCAGTTGATCCGCAGTATGCTGACCCCAAGAAGCGACCAAATCAGAACGTTTGATACCGGACTTCACTGGCTCTTCAAAGTTAACTTCTGCATACATTTTCTGCGCTATATTTGACGTCAAAAATTCCATCAATTTTCGTGCATTTTCTTTATTTGGGGCATATTTGGCCATTGCCATGCCGCTAATATTCACATGCGTACCATTAGCTTTTTGACCTGGATAATTCAGGTAAACACTGTTAGCCCAATTTTTTTGGTTATTATCGTTCAGCATTTTACCTAAATAGTAACTATTTCCTAGCGAAATATCACAAAGTCCTTCTGAAATAGCTTGAACTTGACCTCGGTCATTCCCCTGAGGTTTACGCGCAAGGTTTGCTTTTACACTTTTCAGCCACATTTTTGCCTCTGCTTCACCATGATTTGCAATGATAGAAGAGATTAGTGACACATTGTACGCGTGTTTACCAGGGCGGGTACAAATTCTTCCCTTCCATTCAGGCTTTGCAAGATCCATGTAGTCAAACTCTTCTCCCAGTCTACCCACACGCTCACGTGATGAGTAAAGTACGCGAGAACGAGTCGTTAGAGCAAACCAAAGGTCATTACTATCGCGATATTGTGCGGGAATATTTTTTTTAATGATGTCATTATCAATTGGCTGAACCAAGTCTTTATTCACTAGTTCGATCAGGCGAGATATATCAACCGTCAGCAGTACGTCCGCTGGGCTGTATTTACCTTCTTGCTCAACCTTTTCAGCTAACCCACTATTGGCGAACTTAATGTTTACCTCAATGCCAGTTTCTTTAGTGAATTCATTTAACAGCGGTTTAATTAAAAATGGTTGACGGTAGGAGTATACATTCACTTTTTCCGCTGAATTTGTAGCGTTACTAGCACCCACAAATCCAAGCACCAATATAGATGCTAACAATAATTTTTTCATTTTTTCTCCTGGATAGACCGAAATTATATTAAGAACGCTTATTAGCGTATATATTGCAAGAATGTATACAATAATACTGATTGTGTGCATAAGATAAAAGGCCTGCATCATGATGGTACAGGGCTATTAAGCCTTATATTTTGTAACAGTTTATTTCAAACTTTAACTATTAGGTACTTACAAACGGAGAATAAGTATTTACGAGGCTTTTTTCTTAATTCGAGTTCAAGTAATAAATTTCAGTTGAATGAACTGTTGGCTTATTTAACGCATGTATCATGACGTATGTTTCACCAATTTGAGCATTATAATCTTTGATAGGAGACGTTAAAAGTAATCATATTTTGTTTTAATTTTAACTATTTAGTAACATTGTCTGGTGTCGCAAGCACCCTAGGCTGATATTTCATTGATTTTTCAGCGGATCTGTTTGAGTGAGTTAGGTAGCACTTCACCGTTAGTCACATTTGATGCACTTAACTTAGCAGCAATGATTTCATGAATATTTATATTTGCTGCTAAATGTAACTTGTGTCAGATAGGTCATTTCTCATCAGCACGATGCTTTTTAACTTTTCATTCTCCTTTACCGTGGACCTTAAACCCCGTAGGATCAATGACTATGTGAAGGATATTTTCTTTATTCTGCGCCTTGAACGTAATGTTAGCTGCTTTGGCTCGCTTGCTAATGCTTGAATAGCGATGGCGTGACAATGGTAGTTGCGCAAGTTTGAAAACAGAATTAAGGAATCCTTGTAGACCTCTCAGTGGTGTTGAAAATAAGCATTTAACCATGAGGACCGTCGTAATGGTTAAGTCGCTCAATAAACGAGGTCTACCATGATTATCCTGCTTAGTTTGATTTCATAACTGAATAGCTTCTTCATCAATTTAAAATTTTAGTGAGATACTATTGATTAAAGATTGATTATACTGCTTTCAGTTAGTTGTTTTGTAACTAAGCTTGTTCATAGACCTGAATATTGAAGTGAGCCTAACTATTTAGAATATTGATTGAAAATTTAGTTTTCTTATTTAGGAATTAAAGAAGGTTACTATAAACGTTTCTTAGCAGAGACAGTAATAGTTCGAGTCAAAAAACTATTGGGAGGGACATTGAGTCTAGGAGATGACACAACTTAGATTAGCGAAACCACGCCATGATACACTCATTAAATAAGCTGACAGGACTAAGTATGCTTAATATGAAAGCGATTATTTAATCATTAATCATGTTGGGATGAGCTGTCTGAGCTCGAGTTAGGAAACAAAGCAGATAAAAATGGTATTCGATATTAACGGTAGTCACAATAATCACTCCTTAAAAAACGGTACACTACGCCAAATATATTAAATGTATGACCTCATAGTATATCTGACTCAAAATGGGCTATGTTAAAAGTATGTGATTTATAAATATGTAAAATTTATTAATCACTTACGTTGATCATATCCCCAGCGTGGTACCAATTTTTGTTCAATACCAAGATGATCTAAAATACGTGCGACCATGAAATTCACTAGATCATCAATCGTTTGTGGCTGATAATAAAAACCCGGTGCAGCTGGCATAATAGTGACTCCCATAGTTGATAGCTTCAGCATATTTTCTAAATGTAACGTCGAAAATGGCGTTTCACGTACTACCAACAACAGTTGACCACGTTCCTTTAACACCACATCAGCCGCACGTTCAGCGAGGTTATCCGATATTCCATTTGCAATTGCCGCAAGCGATCCCGTAGAACAAGGGCACACTACCATTCTCCTTGGAGCCGCCGAACCGGATGCGACGGGCGACAACCAATCTTCTTTTCCACATACAATGAGTTGCTTAGTTGACACATTCAGATGTTTTGTTAGTGTCTCTTTGGCTGTATCGGAGTCCGAGGACAGTGTTAAGGCATGCTCAGTCGCAAGCACCATGCGCGCAGCAGAAGAGATAAGAAGAAATACTTCATACTCTGCTGCCAACAAATATTTCAACAAACGAACACCATAAGGTGCGCCAGACGCGCCGCTCCAAGCTAACGTTATACGTCTATTATTTTTTACGTTACTAGTCATTATGCTCCAAAGTACGATTGTTTAATGCATTGTGTAGCTTAACGTAAATATTGCTAAAATTCTTCTTACACATGACTCGCATAATACCCCCGTACTAGTATTGTGAACAATACCCATGATTAATGCATCTATGTTAATTAAAGTACTGAACAGGCTCTTTATACGCATCGAAAACTTCTTTTATTAACTAGCTTTAGTTTCTTAAGTTAGGAAATCAAGCAGCGTTTACACGACCTTTTGTAGCACACGCATGATACAAAATGAAAAAATTATGCGGCACTATTTATTAAATAGCAGTTAAAAAAATCAGCAACCTATTTTACCCATTGCTGGTTTTGCATGGTGGTTACATTACTCAATTAATAGTAAAAATACCGCCTAGTCTTTGATAACTGGCACTAACTGCCAATCGATCGGCGTTTTATTCATCTCTGATAGGAGTTGATTGGTTTGCGAGAAATGACCGCAACCAAAAAAACCTCTATGCGCAGAAAGAGGTGATGGGTGCGACGCTTCAAGGATATGATGACGCTGATAATTAATCATGCGGCTTTTTTGACGGGCATGCGCTCCCCATAGTAAGAACACTACCCCGTTGGTGTATGCATTTACTGTTTCAATCATGTGGTCTGTAAATATCTCCCAACCTAGATGTGCATGAGAGTGTGCGTTGCCTTGCTCAACGGTTAATACCGTATTGAGTAATAATATACCTTGGTCTGTCCAGTGTTTTAGATAACCATGACTAGGAATTGTAAAGCCATCGATATCCTGTGTTAATTCTTTGTAGATATTCATCAAAGATGGAGGGATTTTAACACCAGGCAGAACGGAAAAACATAGACCATGTGCTTGACCAGAAACGTGATAAGGGTCTTGTCCTAAAATGACCACTTTCAGAGCACTCAACTTAGTAAAATGAAATGCGTTAAATACGTCGCACTCAGGTGGATAAACTACCGTACCTTGCTTACGTGCATTGGCCACATAAGTCATGATCTGTTGAAAGTAATGCTGCTTTTCTTCTTGAGCAATAACGTCATGCCAAGTCATTACTTGTATCATCTATTTGTCACCTTTTCTTCTTTTCGCATGAACCATGTCACAGGATGACATGACTTTGTACTAATCAAGAATCACATTGGCATAGTTTCAAACTGACGTAGGAGTCGAATTTCATCCATCCATTGTTCTGGCTTTGTAGTTTCCAAAATAAGTGGTATCCCATTAAAACGTTCATCCTGCATTAACACTTCAAAACATGCCAATCCAATTTCGCCTTCACCTAATGCCTGATGGCGGTCAACACGGCTACCAAGTACTGTTTTTGCGTCGTTCAAATGCATGCCTCGAAGAAATTTAAAACCAATGATATCACCAAACGCATTAAAGGTAGCTTCTGCGGCAGAATGCGTGCGTAAATCATACCCTGCGGCAAACGCATGACAGGTATCAATACAGACACCAACACGTTGTTTGTCGTCAACATGAGAAATAATCATGGAGATTTGTTCAAATGACCAACCTAAATTAGTGCCTTGACCCGCTGTGTTCTCGATCACGGTTACCACGTTAGGCACAGCCTTATGTGCTATATTAATTGACTCTGAAATCAATGATAAGCCATCTGCTACACTTATTTTTTTCAAGTGACTACCTGGATGGAAATTTAACAGTGGTAAACCTAATTGTTCACAGCGTTGCATCTCGTCAATGAATGCATTACGAGATTTTTTCAATTTATCTGCTTCCGGGGTGGCCAGATTAATTAGATAGGAATCATGTGGCAAAATTGCTTCAGATACAAAACCAAGGGCTTTGCAATTTGCTTTAAACGCTAAAACTGTGTTGGTTTTTAGTGGTTTGGCTTGCCATTGACGCTGATTTTTAGTAAATAATGCAAATGCATTAGCTCCAATTACGGCTGCGTTCACAGGTGTTTTATCAACACCACCAGCCGCAGAAACATGCGCTCCGATATATTTCATTTTTTCTCGCTCGTTTCATGCACAAATCAATTGAACATAAGTAATGAATAACATTTTAAGTGATAGCGTTCACGATTAACAGTGGCTCGTTATTCATTTTCATTCTTTAAACTACGGTAGTTTATTTATCTGAGTGCGATGTATTTATAGTGATAAGATCCTAAATCTACGCTCTAAATAATTAAGTTGACTTAAATATTCAAGTCTATTGATAAGCTTTGCTACAAAACAATTAACTTGAAGCAGCATAAGCAAACTGTAATCAATCATGGTTCATTAATATATTATGGATTGGTGAAGAAGTCATTTAGCCATGAAATTAAACTAAGCAAAGTAATCATGGGAGATCTCGTTTATCTAGCGACTTAGCCATTACGATGGTTCTCATGGTTAAACACATATTTTTAATGCCATTGAGAGGTTTATAAGGGTTCATTAATTCTGCTTTTAAACTTGTGCAACTGCTATTATCATGTTCTCATTATTTATGCATTAGCAAGCGAGTCAAGATGGTTAATGTCGCGTTTAAGCTGAGAACTAAAAAATAATCCGGTACTTGATTATGGATTCTACAGCGCAGGCCAATAGTAAGTAAAAAAGTATGAAACTGACGGTAAACGGCGAGTTTGGTACAAGTTACATTTAGCTGTAGATAC
The DNA here is from genome assembly GCF_002381345.1 of Candidatus Enterovibrio altilux. Lineage (GTDB taxonomy): Bacteria > Pseudomonadota > Gammaproteobacteria > Enterobacterales > Vibrionaceae > Enterovibrio > Enterovibrio altilux. Next base: position 906,679 of record NZ_CP020660.1, on the reverse strand, counting down.
AAAGACGCATGAAATCATTGCTGTGGAGTTAAGTATCTTTAATGTGCCTGACAGTTAAGTGCTATCTAACTTGTTCAAACAGGCCATCTTAAGACTCCATGCAATATCAGGTGATGGTGCTTATAGTATAAAAGTATATTACTAAATTAATCGTCTAAAACGAAGGATTTCACTCATTTCACCAAGAGAAGGGTAGCGGTTTGGAGACGCGGTTATTCAAGCGCTGAAGTGGCCAGTTGCTTAAATTTATATGGTTCTAATATGCATTGGAAACGAAGTATAGTGATCATAAACATCTTAACAGAAAAAGTAATGTTCTGCGCTAAAAAATTATTTGGAGGGACATGATTCTAAAGAATTATAATGCCAAGATTGGTGAAACCTACACTATGTGATAAAAGTATTACAAAAGCTGACAGGATTAGGCTGCTTAAAATAAAAGTAAGTGCCTAATAGTGAATCATGCTGAAATTAATTTTGTTCCCTAAGTTAGAGAACAAAGCTTAACTTTAATCAAAGTGATGAGTAAAATACATAAGGACGTTGTACTTTAAATTCAAGCTGTTGAAACTGAGTGCTTATCGCAGTGTAATGTGGCAACAACTAAGATGAATGTGGAACCTATAGATATTCGATGATTATTGCTCCATAGGAGGCAAGAGTCGAGTGGACTATGAAAATAAATTGGTAATGCATGTCTGATATATACCTTACCAGCCATCGTTAAATTGGAACCAAAATATTGGTATCACAGTACGTTTAGTTGCAATGCATGCCGAAATAGCGCAATCTTATTTTATTATTGATCCCGCTGCAGTGAGCTGAATGCTCGGGATGTCTATGATTTTCAGAGTTAAAGAGCAGCCAACACATGAGTCTGGAACATGTCGAAGAAATGATGCTGCACCTGTCGGGTGTTAGTAAGAGTCAACTTGGTGAAACACTAGAACATCTAACAACAAGAAATATCGATTACGGGGATGTTTACTTCCAGTCATGCTGGCATGAATCGCTTGTGCTTGAAGACAGCATAATTAAAGATAGCTCGTTTAATATTGACAGTGGTGTTGGTGTGCGTGCTATCAGTGGTGAGAAAACAGGTTTTGCTTATTCAAACCAAATTAATGCTGATGCGTTAATGCAGAGTACCACAGCAGCAAGTAGTATCGCAGACAAGGGTGGAATACTTAAAGTGCCTGCGTTTATAACGCGTCAATATCCAACTATTTATCATGCCATTGACCCGCTTCAAAGTATGAACAGAGAAGATAAAATGGCATTGCTTCAGGAAGTCGATGCTTATATTAGGGCTAAAGAACCATTAATCCAAGAAGTGTCTATCAGCATCAGTGGGGTGTATGAACAAGTGCTTATTGCCGCAACAGACGGCACTTATGCAGCAGATATACGTCCATTGGTACGGTTATCTATTAGTGTTTTGGTGGAGAAAGATGGCAGTCGTGAACGTGGTTCTTCCGGTGGTGGTGGCCGTTTTGATTATCAGTATTTTTTGATTGAAGAAAATAGTAAGATGATTGCACTAAACTATGCTGATGAAGCAGTTCGTCAGGCGTTGGTGAATCTTAATGCGAAAGGTGCGCCAGCAGGCTCAATGCCTGTGGTACTGGGAGCAGGCTGGCCGGGTGTATTGCTTCACGAGGCGGTCGGTCACGGCTTAGAAGGTGACTATAATCGTAAAAAGTCTTCAGTCTTCTCTGGTCAAATAGGCCAGCAAGTGACATCGCCGCTTTGTACTATTGTGGATGATGGTACGCTGCAGGGCCGTCGTGGTTCATTAAACATAGATGATGAAGGTGTGCCAGGTCAATACAATACATTGATTAAAAACGGTATTTTGAAAAGTTACATGCAAGATAAGCACAATGCATATTTAATGGGTGTTGCACCAACTGGGAATGGTCGCCGTGAATCTTATGCGCATTTACCTATGCCTCGTATGACTAATACATATATGTTGTCTGGTCAGAGTACCCCAAAAGATATTATTGGCAGTGTTGAATATGGCTTGTATGCATCTAATTTAGGTGGTGGTCAGGTTGATATTACCTCCGGAAAGTTTGTGTTTTCAACTAGTGAAGCCTATTTGATTGAAAATGGTAAAGTGACAAGACCAGTTAAAGGCGCAACCTTGATCGGTAGCGGAATGGAAGCCATGCAGCAAATATCAATGGTTGGCAATGATTTAGCAATGGACCGTGGTGTTGGCGTGTGTGGAAAAGCAGGTCAAAGTATTGCAGTGGGTGTGGGGCAGCCTACATTGAAGCTGGACTTAATGACTGTTGGTGGTACGGAGTCAATGTAAAGATAAAAAAAGCAGTGTTTATAATAGTAAAAGGTCGAAATTCTCTTTAGTGCGTACGCAACTTTCGTTGATTATGAACTTATGATCTTACAAATGGCTTTGTTTCCTAAATTATCAATCTATGCTCTAAACAGATAGATATTTAGATCTATGAACAAGCTTTGTTACCAAATAACCAACTGGAAACACCATAATCAAACTTTAATTAATAGTGACTCACTAACATTATGGATGGATGCAGAAGGTCATCTAGCTATGAAATCAAACTAAGCAGAGTAATGATGAAAGACTTTGTTTATTTGGCGACTTAGCCATTACGACGGTCTTTATGGTTAAATGTATACTTTTAATGTTATCTAGAGGTCTGCAAAAATTCATTAATTCTATTTTCAAATTTGTTCACTGCTGTTGTTATGTCCTCATGATTTATGCATGAACAAGCGAACGAAAACGTTTAACATCGCGTTCCAAATAAAGACTCAAGGAACCATACGGTACCGAAGATTGATTATACAGACTCAAAGTTCTACGGTGAAGGAAAACAGCAAGTAAAGAAGCATGGTATTGATGGAAAACGACGAGTATGGCGCATGTTACATTTAGCAGTCGATATACATATAGATGAAATGATTGCTACTGAGTTAAGTGCATCAAATGTGACTGACGGTGCAGTGCTACCTCATTTGCGTAAACATACTCGCCAGATCAGCAAGGAAATATCATACGGTGGTGCTTATGATACCAGACACTGTTACGAAACCGTTTGAATTAAACGAGTGGTTTTACTCATGTCACCAAGAAAAAGAGCAACTTGTTGGGAATAAGATAAGTTGCTTAATTGAACGGTTAGCTACTAGCAGTTATATGGTTTAAATAAGCATTGTAAAACGAGGCATAGTTGTCATAAACGTCCCTTATTAAAGACGGCAATCTTTTTAGTTAAAAAACTACTGGGAGGGATATTGGGCTTAAGGGATTAGAATGGCTAAGTTAGAGAAACTGATGTCGTGATAAAACCGTGAAATAAGCTGACATGGTTAGGGATATCTAATACGAAAGCGATTGTTTAATAGTGAATCATGTTGAAGTTTGCAACGTGACTCGAATTAAGAAATAAAGCTGGAGGATGTAAATGACATGTTAGCGGGTGTAGTCTCGAATAGGTTGCCTACAGTATGAAAAAGATCTTCAGTGGTGATTACGCTCGTTGGCGTGATGAAAAATGTATAATTTCCTGCAACGATACCCATAATACCTTCAGCTTTTCCTAAAGAATCGAGTAGACGAGCGATTAATTATGTTGCATCTGAGCCAGTATTAACGACAACAAGAGTTTCATTGTAATCAATGTTTATCACTAGTTCTTTAAGTGAGCTGTTGATGATCGGTACATTGAGTTCTATAGGTAGACAGTAATCTATGTTCGTTTTTGCATTACGTGTACGTACTGCTCCAAATTTAGTAAAAATACGTAAAATTTTCGACTGATTAATGTTTTCAAAGCTTTGTGCTTTTAATACATCAATAATTTCACCCTGAGCACTAAATTTTCCTTCTTTTAAAATTGCTTTAAAGGTTTTTACTCATTGATCTTATTTATCTGAATTACGCATATTTTATATTTTCTAGCGCTGGGATGGTGTATTTTTGCACAGTTATTCAGTCTGGAGTAACAAAAATCAGTAGTAAAGAGCCTTGTTTCCTAATCTGAATCCCGATAGTAAAGTACAACTTGCATTAAAAAATAAAACTTAAAAAATATTAGCATACTAAAAATCAACTAAAATGCATGATAAAGAGATTGGCACATTCATTGAACACACAATCTAACTATACTATTTACTATCATCTTAATTTCGCTTATAATCATATTAAGGTTAGTTGCTAAGCATTATTTGTGCCATTACCGATGAATAACCAGCTTCTAACATTTCTAAATTGTTTGCTGTGATGCCTAAGTCTTTTAATATACCGTCATTAATATCGTAAAACCACCCATGAATTTGAATATCCTGTCCTCGTCCCCACGCATCACGTAAAATTATGGAATTTCCTAAATTATATACTTGTTCAGCCACATTTATCTCGCACAGCAAGTTGCCTTGTTCCTCCAAACTCAATGTACTGAGATGACGATTGTGTTTATGATAAAGAGTACGAATGTGAAGAAGCCAATTATTGACGAGCTCAAGTTCTAAATTTTCAATAGAAGCATGTACACCACCACAACGATAGTGGCCGCATATTATGATGTGCTTGACTCTGAGTATGTCGACGGCGTATTGTATGACTGATAGGCAATTTAAATCAGTGTGAATAACTTGATTTGCTACGTTGCGGTGAACAAAAAGTTCTCCCGAATTAAGCCCAGTTAAACGCTCTGCTGGAACCCGACTGTCTGAGCAGCCAATCCAAAGATATTCAGGATGCTGAGCTTTGGCGAGTTCAGAGAAATAGGCTGAATTATTTTTTTTTATAGTCTTTGACCATTTTAGGTTATTTACAAAAAGCTGTTTTATCTGTGTCATTACTCCCTCCAATAGGTTCTATTCTCTAATTTGAGTTCAGATAGCAAGTCTTAACAAGGCTAGTTATTAGATACTCACTGTTGTTTTAACCACACTTAGCCTTCTAAGTTTATTTAAGACTGCTATCATGGGGTAGGTTTCACTCATCTAAGCGTTGTGATGCCTTAGGCTCAATGCCGCTTTGAGTGGCTTTTTTACTCAAAACATTGCCGTCTCTGGTAGGAAGTGTGTATGGTAACTATACTTCGTTTTTCAATGCTGGTTAGAACCGCTCGTTTAATGCGAATGGTCTCGTAACATTGTATGGTGTCGTAAGTCCTATTGGCTGATATTTTATTTATTTTTCAGCGAGTCTGTTTGAGCAAGTTAGGTAGAACTTCACCGTCAGTCACATTTAACGCACTGAACTCAGCAGCAATGACTTTATGCGTATTTATCTTTATGCTAAATGTAGCTTACGTCAAACTAGTTATTTTCCATTAGATCTATATTTTTTTACTTTCCATTCGCCTGCACCATAGATTTTGAGGCCTGTAGAATTAACGGCTAAGTGCTGTATGGTTCCTTTATTCTTCATTTTGAATGTGAAGTTAATCTTTTTGGATCGCTTGCTAATGTATGAATATTGAGAGCATGACAACAGCAGTGGAGCAAGTTTAATAATAAAAATTATGAATCCTTACGGACTTCTCAATAGCATTGAAAATATGCATTTCACCATCTAATGACTAAGTCGCTAAATAAATGAGGTCTTTCATGATGACTCTGTTTAGTTTAGTGCCATAGCTGAATGGCTTCTTTATCCGTTTAGAAGGTTAGTAAACCACGATTAATTAAAGCTTGATTATACTGCTTCCAGTTAGTTGTTTTGTAGCTAAGCTTCTTCATAGACCTGAATATTTAAGTTAACCTAGCTGCTTAGAGTGTCGATTGAAAATTGAGTTTCCTGATTTAAAAAATAAAGCTATATATCATAAACGTTCTTTAGTAGAAACAGCAATAGTTTGAGTCCAAAATTACTTGGAGGTGCATTAAACCTAAGGGATCACATTGCTCACATTAGCGAAATCTACGCCACAATAGAAGTGTTAAATAAGCTGACATAGCTAGGTATGATTAAAATAATTGCCGAATAGTTCATAATGCTAGGATTTGCTACCTAAACTCTAATTAAAAAAAAAGCCTCAGATCAACGGAAATGCATAACGAAATTATTAGTATATCCATTGAGCGTGAGTATTATTTTTGCAAGACAATGATCAATTTATGGAATACATGACCGTTTTAAAATTAAAAAGTTGCGTTAATTAACTTTTTTTAGTTTTAGGTAATGCTCATGTCCAATCATTATTGCGTTTTTTATGATGTGGAATTAAATGCGAAAGAATTAGACCGAGCAATAAACCACCACCCGCAACGATTGCGCCATACGTAAACCAGCTCATGAGTAAATTATCCTTCTGCGTATCAATACGTGCATGTAATGCACGAATTTCACTCTGTGCATTTATCAGCTTGTGGTGGAGGTCATTAGTGTATATTTCGAGCTTTTTAAGCTGCGCATTACGTTGGTCCAGAGATTCAATTAAACTTTTGGTTTTTATTTTTGAATTATCCTTCGCATTTGCGAGCATTAATTTTACTTGTGCTAGTTCTTTTTCAAGCGAAGGTATACGTATTTTTAGACCTGGCTGGCGGGATACATGTTTATTGCTGACCCAACCTTTACGTCCGCGTTCATCGATAACTTGTGTATAATCCGCATTAGCATCTCTATCTACAATCGTAATTTTTGTGCCCGCGTTGATACTGCCGATAATACGGAACTGTGTACCTGGACCTGAATGCATGTAGGTGAATAATTCATCGGAGATGTAGTTATCCTGTGCATTTGCAGTTGGGGTAGAAAGCATTAATATCATTGTTAGGGTAAAAAAAAGTTGTTTCACGGTTTATTCCTTTGGCTGGTTGCGAATATCTAGTTGTAATAAAGATTAAAAAATTTTGTTCCTCAGATACAGCAAAAGGGAGACATCACCTTAAGGCCATTCATTTAAAAGCGAACGGTATTGTTTCCTAATTTGAGTTCAAATAGTGAACCCTAACATGATTAACTATCAAACAATCGCTTTCGTGTTAGGCATACCTAGCCCGGTTAGCGTATTTAACGCTTTTATCATAGCGTAGGTTTTGCCAATTTGAGCATTGTGATCTCTTAATCTCAATGTTCCTCTGAGTAGTTTTGTGATTTTTAACATTGCGGTCTCTGTTAGGGAACGTTTATAGTAACCATATTTTATTTTTCAATATTGATTTGAATCGTATAACTTCGGGTAACTAATTGCTAAATTACACGTATGATTTCGTTCTTCAAAAGTTGTTTCTTTTCTTGGTGGGATGAGAGGATTCGCTCATGTAATACGAATAGTTACGTAACATTATCTAGCGTCGTAAGCACCATTGCCTGATACTTCATAGATTCTGCGGTGGGTTTGTTTGAGTAAGTTAGGTAGTATTTCACCATAAGACACATTGAATAAACTTAATTGGGCAGCAATGATTTCATGCGTCTTTGTATCTAGAACTAAATGTAATTTACGCTAAACTCAATGTCGCCTATCAACGTTATGCTTTTTTATTTTTCATTTTCCTTCACCGTAGCCTTTTAGGTTCGTAGAATCAATGGCTAAGTGTTGGATGGCTCCTTTGATTTTCATCTTGAACGTGACGTAAACCGTTTAAGCTCGCATGTTAACGTATGGATAATAAGAGCATGACAACGGCAATTGAGTAAACTGGAAAACATAACTATTGAAGTCTGCATACAGCTCACCGGTATTTAAAGTACGTGTTTAATCGCGATTACCGTGCTTAGTTTTACTCCATAACTAAGTTGTTTTTTCATCAATCGAGAATGTTAGTGAGCCACGGTTGATTAACGCTTGATTACACTGCCCCAGTTAGTTGCTTTGTAGCGAAGATTACTCATAAACCTGAATATTGAAGTTAGCCTAACTGTTTGGAATATTAATTAAAAATTTAGTTCTCTTATGTAAAAAATAAAGTGGGTTACTATAAACGTTTCTTAGCAAATACAGCTATGATTCGAGTAAAAAAACTACTGGTAGGGGTATTACGCCTAAGGTAAATTTAGTAAAATCTGTGCCATGATAAAAATATTGAATAAGTCTAGTAAGATTAGGTATGCCTAACGCGAAAGCGATTATTTAATAGTGAATAATGTTAGTATTTGCTATTAACTGAAATTCAACCGTAGGTAACAAAAAACGCAGCCAAAGCCACGCTTTTTTCATACAGAAAGAATATTACTTTTTGATGCGCAGTACTGGTGTTACGCCAACAGTGACAAGACCAGAAAACTTATGCAGCTCTTTAATTTCATCCATATTTGAGATAATAACAGGCGTTAGGGTAGATTTAGCTTTTTTTTCTAGCATTGCTAGATCGAACTCTATGATAGTGTCACCTGCTTTAACGGTTTGGGCTTCTTCAGCGATACGTTTGAAACCTTCACTTTTCAATTCAATAGTGTCGATACCGAAGTGAACAAACATCTCGATGCCATCATCAGATTCGATAGAGAATGCGTGGTTAGTTTCAAAAATTTTACCAATAGTACCGTTAACAGGTGCAACCATTTTGTCGCCAGTTGGTTTGATAGCGATGCCATCACCAACAATTTTTTCAGCAAAAACGACGTCGGGCACGTCTTCGAGATTTACGATTTCACCAGACAATGGTGCAACTATTTCAATGACATTCGCATCGCTGCTGTCATCAGAAACCAACTTCTTCAGTTTGTTAAATAGACCCATAGTGTGTGCTCCTAAGCGTTATTAATACGTTGCTGCTATATTAGCAGACAGTTCTCCTTGCAATGAATTTTTCCACATGTTCAGTGATTTCCGCAGCTGTAGGCATTGTGAGTGCTTCTTCTGCCATGGCTTGAACATCAGCAAAGTTAGCATTACGAATAATTTTTTTTATGCGTGGGATAGAGATGCCACTCATACTGAATTCATCCAGACCCATACCCATTAGCAATAAAGTTGCACGCTCATCGCCTGCTAGTTCACCACACATGCCAGTCCATTTCCCTTCGTTGTGCGAAGCATCAATAACATGTTTTATAACAGTAAGTACTGCTGGAGATAATGGATTGTATAGATGAGAGATCATCTCATTGCCACGGTCAACCGCAAGAGTATATTGGGTCAGGTCATTTGTACCAATGCTAAAGAACTCCACTTCTTTTGCTAAGTGGTTAGCAATCGCTGCTGCTGCTGGTGTCTCAACCATTACACCGATCTCGATGTTTTCGTCAAACGCTAAACCTTCCGCCTGAAGTTCACTTTTGTATTCTTTGATGGCTGCTTTCAGCTCCCGTATTTCTTCTACAGAGATGATCATAGGAAACATCATACGAAGTTTGCTGTGAGCAGATGCGCGAAGCATTGCACGAAGTTGAGCACGTAGAATGTCACGACGATCCAAACTGATGCGAATTGCACGCCAACCTAAAAAGGGATTCATTTCTGTTGGCAAGTCCATATACGGCAAATTTTTGTCACCACCGATATCCATAGTACGGATAATCACTGGGTGGCCTTTCATTGCCAAAGCAACGTCTTTATATGCTTTGTACTGCTCTTCTTCAGTAGGCAGTGCATTTCGGTCCATGAACAGGAATTCAGTTCGATAAAGACCAATGCCTTCGCCACCGTTGCGGTTAATACCATCACAATCTTTTACAGTGCCAATGTTGCCGCAAACTTCTACATGATGATCATCAAGAGTAGTAGCAGGCAGCTCTTTTAGTTTTGCTAGCTCTTCTTTCTCCGCGATAAATGTGTCACGGATCTTTTGGAATTCAATCAGTTCGTTTGCACTTGGGTTGATAATAATTTTATTATTAATTGCATCAAGAACTAGCATGTCACCATTTTCTACACGCGAAGTAATGTCGATAGTGCCAATAATAGCAGGCAGTTCTAGTGAGCGTGCCATAATAGATGTGTGAGATGTGCGACCACCAATGTTGGTGATGAAGCCTAGAACGTAATCTAGATTAATTTGCGCAGTCACAGACGGTGTTAAATCGTTAGCAACCAAAATTACTTCTTCACTGATAGTACTTAGAGACTCAATGTTGAGACTTAAAGCATTCTTGACAAAGCGTGAACTGATGTCGCGAATGTCAGTTGCGCGTTCTTTGAGGTATTCGTCATCTAGAGATTCTAGAGTCATTGCTTGTTCTTCGAGTACGCTATAGATAGCATAATCAGGAGAAGCATTGTTGTCTTTAATGAAAGCTATGATTTCTTTTTCTAGCTCCTCATCTTCCAATAACATTATATAGCCTTCAAAGATAGCTTCTTTTTCTTTACCGAAAGTAATGAGAGCCTCTGCTTTAATGGCTTCAAGCTGTTGTTTAGATTTTTCACGTGCATCGTACAGGCGCTGAATTGCCGCATCCCGCTGATCCACTGGAAGTGGGTTTTTATTGATTACGATGTCGTCTTCTTGAAGTAGTAGCGCTTTACCGAATGCAATACCTGGAGATGCCAGAATACCTGAAGTCATAGCTTTACCTTACGTTGATCAATTTTAAGAGCTGATGGATAGAGCAAAGCTAGATTATTTTAATTCATCCATCAGTTTCACTAGGTAATCAACAGCTTCTTGAGCTTGTGCACCATCAGCTTTAATCGTGACTACAGTACCTTTAGTCAGGCCTAGAGTTTGAAGTTTGAATAAGCTAGTTGCGCTAGCTTCTTTACTGCCACATTTAACAGTAATTTTTGCATCGAAGCTTTTTGCCTCCTTAACAAACTGAGCTGCAGGACGAGTATGCAGACCATTCTCAGCAGTGATTTTTACTTGCTTTTGATACATGATTTACTCCGATACATGATTTATTTAAGTTTATATATTAAATTTGTGGATAGCTTAAACTGAATGATCTGTTTTGGCTATCAGTGGACGTTAAACTAAGCTGAACTATGTATAAGACATAAATTAAATGTTAAAATCGTGATCTGCTTATTTGAAAAAACTATAGATTGCATAAAGATTTGAGTATGAATAACAATAGACACTGTTTGTTGTAGATGTCGTATACTTCTGATAAATTTTTTTCGAGATGGGAAAAATACTTAATTTTTTTGTGTCAAATAAAGAAACAAGTCTTTTCTCTTTCCTATTAGCGAAGTGATAATGATAGTAATAGTTTTCCATTAAGCATGACATCGAGACTTCAAAATCTATTACGCAAATTTGATTTATCATTATCTCATCAACTGATTTTATGAATGAACTTTGAATCTGTATAAGTACTCGTTTATTAAATTTAGTTTTCTTGATGCTCGGTTGCTTTGGTTGCAAGGTATGCTCTATGAGCTGGGCCGGCTTTATTTTCTGAATCAGGGACTTAAATTACCAATCTATGCTTCAAGCCGCTGTGTTCACTTAAATGTTTAGCGATTTAGATATCACGATCATTTTCATGAGTTTTACTTTCTGATTTGAGTTCAGACAGCAAATCCAAAGATCATTAATTATTAGACGCTCACTTCTGTTGTATGCATAGCTAGCCCAGTTAGCTTATGTAGTGCTTTTATTATGGCTCAAGTTTCGCTAATCTGAGGATTGTGATCTTTGAAACTCAACGTCCCTCCAAGTATTTTGTTGACTTGAAACATTGCCGTCTCTGATAGGGAACTTTTATGGTAACCATACCTCATGTTCCAATGCTCCTTAGAACTGTATAATTTTTGGTAATTGACCGCTAAATTACGCGGATGATCTCGTGTTTAAAAAACTACCCCTTTTGTGGCGGGATGAGTGGAGCCGCTTGTTTAATACGAATGGTTTCGTAACATTGCCTGGTATTGTAAGCACCATTAGGTGATATCTCATTGATTTTCGGTGGGCCTGCTTGAACAAGTCAGGCAGCACGTGACCGCCAGCCACATTTGATGCGCTTAACCCAGCGGTAATGATTTCATGCATATTTATATCTTCCGCTAAATGTAATTTTTGCCAAACTCGCTGTTTTCCATTAGTACCATGCTTTTTTACTTTCTATTTTCCTTTACCGTAGGCTTTGAGCCTACGTAGAATGAATGACTAAGTACTGTATGGCTTCTTTATTTTTTGTTTTGAACATGACGTTAATTGTTTTGGCTTGCTTGTTAATGCATGAATAGTGAGGGCATGACAATAGTAGTTGAGTCAGTTTAACAACAAAATTATGGGTTCTTTGCAGACCCCTCAATGGCATTGAAAATACGCATTTAACTATGAGGGCCGTCGCAATGTCTAAGTCGCTCAATAAACGAAATCTCCTATTATTATCCTGTTTAGTTGGATTCTATAGCTAAATAGCTTCTTCATTAATCAAGAATATTCTTGAGCTATGTTTGATAAAAGCTTGATTATACTACTCTTAGTTAGTTGTTTTGCCGCAAAATTATTCATAAACTTGAATATTTAAGTGAGCCTAACTGTTTAGAGTGTTGATTGAAAATTTAGTCCTTTATTTAGGCAATAAAGCTGATTACCATAAACGTTTTTTAGCAGAGATAGCCATGATTTAAATCAAAAACTATTCAGAGGAACATTGGAGCCTCAGTGATTACAATGCCCAAATTGACGTAAACTAAGGCATGATACAAACGTTAAATAAGCTGACTGGGCTAGATATACCTAAAACGAAAGTGCTCGTCTAATAGTGAATTATGTGGCATTGGATATCTGAACTTAAATTAGGAAACAAAGCCTAATGAGTTGTTAAATTATGCGAATGATCTCGTTCTCCAAAAGTTATTCCTTTTCTTGGCGGGATGATTGAAACAACTCGTTTAATCTGAATGGTTTCGTAACTTTGTCTGGTGTCGTAAGTACTACCGCTTTATATTCCATTGATTTTTCGATAAATTTATTTGAACAAGTAAGATAGCATTTTATGGTCAGTCAGATTTGATGCACTGAACTTAGCCATAATGATTGCATGCGTGTTTATATCTACCATGAAATGTCACTTGCACCAAATCAGCTATTTTCCATCAATACCATGTTTTTTACTTTATATTTGCCTTTATCGTAGGCTTTTAGCTTCATAAAATCAATGGTTCAGTGCGGGATGGTCTTTTAGTTTTCGCCCTGAGCGAGACACTAGTCGTTTTGACTCGCTTGTTTATGCATGAATAATGAGGAAATGACCATGCCAGTAGAGCCAGTTTGTAAACAGAATTAATAAATCCGTGCAGACCACTTATAGGTATTGACAATATACGTTTGATAATTAGAGCCGTCGTAATAATTCAGTTGTTAAATAAATGAAGTTTACCATGACTATTTAGCTTGGTTTGATTCCATAACTGAATGTCTTCTTCATGGATCCCGAATATTAGTGAGTTATGATTGCTTAAAACTTAATTATATTGTTTCCAGTTGGTTATTTGGTAGTGAAACTTGTTCATATACTTGAATATTTAAGTGAACCTAGCTGTTTAGAACATAGATTTATAATTTAGTCATTTGATTTAGGAAATAAAGCTCGTTCAAGACGTAAATTAAAGGAATAATCCTGCACTTAGCCATTGGCTCTGCGAAGATAAAAGTTTACAGTGAAGACGAATGGTAAATAAAAAAAGTATGGCACTGATGAAAAATAGTGGGTTTGGTGCAAGTTACATTGAGTGGTAAATATAGATATGCATGAGATCATTGCTGCTGAGTTAAGTGCATCAAATGTTATTGACAGTGAAGTGCTATCTAACTTGTTTAAACAGACTTGCCGAAAAATTAATAAACTATTAGGAGACGGTGTTTACGACATCAGATAATGTTACAAAATTATTCGCATCAAACGAATGGTTCCAATCATCCCACCAAGAAAAGGAGCAACTTTTAGGAGTTAGATTATTCATGTAATTTAGCGGTCAGCTACCAGTAGCTATATGGTTCAAATTCACACTGAAAAATGAGGCATGGTTGCCATAAGCATTCCCTATCAGAGATGGCAATGTTTCGAGTCAAAAACCTACTGGTAGAGATATTGAGGTTAAGGGCGCATAATGTTCAGATTATCGAAAGCTCCTCCCAAGATAAAAACGTTAACATAAGCTGGCCGGGCTAGGCATTCTTCAAACGAATGTGATCGCTTAATTGTTAATCATGTTGGGATTTGCTATTTGAACTTGGATTAGACAACAATGCTATTACAGTCTAGTAATTTAGTAATATTCATTTATTTATATCTTTGAAAAATTAATCATGTGTAGTATCAAACAAAATTTAGAAAAAGTTATCAAACAAATAGACAGCGCAACACAAAAATGTGGAAAAAAATTATCTGATGTGCAACTTATTGCGGTAAGTAAAACCAGACCTCTCAATGCAATTGCTGATGCAGCAGCAGCAGGCCATCGCCAATTTGGTGAAAACTACGTTAAAGAAGGGGTAGATAAAATAACTTATTTCAGAGAACAATATCTCAACCTTGAATGGCATTTTATTGGACTAATACAGTCTAATAAAACCCGTATAGTAGCTGAAAATTTCGATTGGGTTCACTCAGTTAGACACAGTAAATTCGCCCGTCGATTGAGCGAACAACGCCCAGATTATATGCCCCCTTTGCAGTTATTAATTCAAGTGAATACCAGTGGTGAATCTTCTAAATCTGGCATTGAATTTTATGATGTCAAAGAACTGGCGGATGAAATAGATCAGCTACCTAACCTAGAGCTTCGTGGGTTGATGTGTATTCCACAGCCAGAAAATAATCATGATAGTCAACTCACCGCGTTTGCGCCACTTTCTCAATTATTTAAAGAAATGAAGGCATCACGTGCGCGTTTTGATACGCTGTCAATGGGTATGAGTGGAGATATAGATGCCGCCATAGCATCAGGTAGCACAATGGTGAGAGTTGGTACCGCTATTTTTGGTGCGAGAAACTATGCTACACACAAATACTAAGAATAACTACATAGTACGATTATCTTATCTATATCAATAGGGTGTAGATTTATGGAGTAATGTACGATGATTTTGTTTCCCAAATCAGGGAACTAAACTATTAATTTATGCTCTAAACAGGTAGGTTTACTATTATTCTAGATTGATGAAAAATTATTTAACAATGGAATCAAGTGAAGTCGGGTAATAATGGGAGGCCTCATTTGTTTAACGACGTAGCCATTACGATGGCTCTCATGGTGAAATGCGTATTTTCAATGTCGTTGCGAGGTTTGCAAGGAGCCATTAATGCTGTTTTAAAGTTGCTCAACTACCATTGTTATGCCCTCACTGTTCATGCATTAGCAAGCGAATTAAAACGATTAACGTTACGTTCGAGACGAATAATAAAGGAAGCATCCAGCACTTAGCTATTGATGCTACGGGACTCCAAGTCTACGGTGAAGGTAAATGGAAAGCAAAAAAGTACGGTACTGATAGAAAACTGTGAGTTTGACGCACATTATATTTGGCGATAGAGATAAATACGCATGAAATCATTGCTGCTGAGTTAAGCACACCAAATATGACTGACGGTGAAGTGCGACCTAACTTACTCAAACAGATCCGCTAAAAAATTAATGAAATATTAGTCGGTGGTGTGTATGACATCGTTCGTATCAAACGCTTGGTTCCACTCATACCTCCAAGAAATGAAGCATCTTTTGGAGAATAGGGTATGGTTGCCATAAACGTTTCCTATTAGAAGTAGCAATGCTTAGAGATAAAAATTTTTTCGAAGGACACTGAGCCTAAGGGATCGCAATGCTTAGGTTAGCGAAATCTCCGCTGTATAAAAACGTTAAATAAGTTGACTGGGCTAGGTATCCCTAATACGAAAGTGATTGACAAAAATTAATCAGTTAGGATGTGCTAACTGCACTTGGATTAGGAAACAAAACTATGTGCAATCGTTTTTATTGGTGCATATAATATGCGTGCTCTATCATTACCAGTTTGATAGCATTAGGTAACTTCGCGGCAGACATTACGGCAGTAAATTTAACACCAAAAAAATGCTTTTTTTATAATACCTCTGGCATTAACACCAATGAGGATACAATTGAAATCGTAAATAGTGCTAACGTCGAGGTGCTAGGTGTGAATCAATAAGATATGGTTGAACTGCTTGTAGCTCTAAAAAACATTAATTGGCATTATAAACTGTTCATATCTATTACCGCGGGCATTTTCGTTGCATATTTGTGTGAAATGACCGTAGCACTATTTAACCTTATTCGTGTGATGCCAAATACATTTCCATTGGTCAGAAAAAACTGAGATTAATGGTATTATAGCTACAGCTTGTACCTCGCAAATGTATTACTTCCTTATCATGAAAGTAATACAAGCGGAAGCAAAACATTAAAATTTTACAAAAGCTACTGTTTATGGACGAGTTCAATAAAATGCATTCGGGAGTAGCTAAAATGATGATTGACAACTTAGACATAGAACTAGCAACTTTAAGAAACTTTGTTTCCTAAATTAGGGGATTCAATGATTAAGTTTCGTTTTAAACAGCTAGGTTCACTTAAATATTCAGGTCTATGGGTAAGCTTTGCTACAACACAACTAACTGGAAAGAGTATAATCAAGCTTTAATTAATTGTGGTTCACTAGCATTGAATTAATGAAGAACCATTCAGCTATATATAATTGTGTAAGACAACATTTATTTGGTGACTTAGTAATAACGATAATGTCTGTAATCAAACGAGGGTAAACAATGTTACTGAGAAGTCTGTAAGGATCAATTAGTTTTATTTTCAAACTTGTTGAACTATCGTTATCATACTTTAACCCTCTATAACATTGTCAAGTAAGTCAAAACGGTGAATGCCGCATTCAAAGTAAGACTAAAGGAACCGTCCAGCACTTAGCCATTGGTTCTACGAGGTTGCAAGTGTACTGTGAAGGTGAATGACAAGTAAAAAAGCATGGGACTGACGGGAGACGTTGAATCTGGCACAAGTTATATGTAGTAGTATATATAAACATGCATGACATTATTATTGCTGAGTTAAGTGTACTAAATCTGACTGGTGGTGAAGTGTTACCTAATTTGCTCAAAGAGACCAGCCGAAAAGTGAATAAAATATCAGGAGATGGAGTTTACGACACCCGTCAGTCTTATGAAATAATTCGTATTAAACGAGCAGTTTCACTCATTCCGCTAAGAACAAAAGCAATTTTTGGGGCATGAAGGCTTTATTTTTTAAGTTAAGGAATTTAATTAGTAATTTACGTTCTAAACAGCTAGGCTCACCTGAATATTTAGGTCTATGAATAATCTGCATTACAAAACAACCAACTGGAAGCAGTATAATCAAGCTCTAATTAATCGTGGTTCATTAACATTTGTGATTGATGCAGAGGCCATTCAGTTATGGAATCAAACTAAGCCGGTTAATAGTGGAAGATCTCGTTTATTTAGCGATTTAGCCATTACGACGGCTCTTATAGTTAAACGCGTATTTTCAATGCTATTGAGAGGTCTTATAGGATTAGTTGATTCAGTTTTCAACCTTTTTCAATTGTTATTGTTATTGTTATGCCTTCATTATTTATGCATGAGCAAGCGAGCCAAAACGGTAAACGTCGTGTTCAAGACGAAGAATAGAGGAAGCATACAGCACTTAGCCCTTGATTATACGGGGTTCAAAATCTATGGCGAAGGTGAATAAAAGTGAAAAAGTATGGTACTGACGGTAAACTACGAGTCTGGCGCAAGTACATATAGCGGGAGATATAAATGCGCATAAAATTATTACTGCTAAGTTAGGTTCATCAAATGAAATTAGCAGCGAAATGTTACTTAACTAGATCCACTCAAGAAGCAATGAAATATCAGGGATGGCGCTTACGGCGGCAGATAATATTACGAAACCGTTCGGATCAAATGAGCTGTTCTATTAAGTTCACTAAAAAAAATTTTTTTGGAATGAATCCGTCTGCGTAATTTAGCGGTCAGTTACTAAAAGTTATATGGTTTAAATAAGTATAAAAAATGAGGTATGATTACCATAAGCGTTCCCTGTTAGGTACGACAATGTTTCGAGTCAAAGAACTATTTGGAGGGCATTTAGTTTAAGGGATTACAATGTTCAGATTGACGAAGTTTAGACAATAATAAAAAAGTTAAAACAGTTGACAGGGCTAGGGATACTTCAAATAAAAGCAAGCGTCTAATAGTAAATCATGCTGAAACTTGCTATCTGAACTAGAATTAGGGAAAAAAGCTGGAACGAAGTGATCCGCATAATTTAGCTGTCAATAACTAAAAATTATACAGTATAAATAGTATTGGAGAATGAAGCATAATTACTATGCATGTTCCTTATTAGAGGCAGTGAGGTTTTGAGTCACAAAATTACTCGGAGGGACATGGATCCTAAGAGATTGCAATGTCTCGAGTGACGAAATTTCAGTAATAATTAAAGTGTTAAACAAGAAGATAGGGCGATGTATGCCTAAATTAAAAGCGATTGTCTGATAGTGAATTGAATTGAGATTTGCTATCTCAATTCGAGTTAAGAAACAAAACCATCGTACGTAAAAAGCGACGTTAAAATGCAACAATTACTTAAATTTTAAGCATTATTTAATCATAATCCACTATCAAAAAAATCGTAAAAGTCATGCAAACCACGTTACACGTGCGAAAAATTCAATTTTATTTTAGGGCAACTCTATGAATTCAATGAACTTCCTTGTATCAACACTATTTGATCTTTATATTATGGTGGTGTTACTGCGAGTTTGGTTGCAATGGGCACGCGCAGATTTTTATAATCCATTTAGTCAGTTTGTGGTGAAAGCAACACAACCTGTGGTTGCACAGCTTCGTCGTATGATTCCATCTATTGCTACCTTCGACCTTGCAACAGTTGTGTTTGCTTTTGTGCTGTGCGTAGTAAAGTTTTTTGTATTGCAATTGGTTGTGTCAGGAGGGCTTCCTCTGCTTAATGTCAGTTACCTGCTGATAGGTTTCATTGCATTAAGTAAAGCCGCTGGTAGTCTACTGTTCTGGGTCTTGATTTTGCGTGCAATTCTTAGTTGGGTAAGCCAAGGTCATAATCCCATTGAGTTTATTATGATCCAACTAACTGAGCCATTGGTAGCGCCGATACGTCGTGTACTACCATCATTTGGTGGATTAGACTTGAGCGTACTAGTATTGTTTGTTGTTCTGCAGTTTCTCAATTTTTTAATTGGTGATTTACTTAGCCCATACTTTGGTAATTTGTGGTTTGTATTGTAATTGATGTTTTGAACGGTACGTCCTGTTTGGTTAGCAAATGGGGCTTAAATTCATTTTGTCTCCTCATTCGAGTTTAGATAACAAACCCAAACATTATTAACTATTGGGCAATAGCTTTTGTTTTAGGTATATCTAGTTTTACCAGCTTATTTAATGCTTTAATCGTCGCATAAGTTGCGCTAATCTGAGTGTTATGATTTCTTAAATTTAATGTCCTTTCGAGGAGTTTTGTGATTAAAAATATTGCTGTCTCTGATAGAGAACGTTCATGGTAATCATACCTAGTTTTCCAATACTGATCTGAACAGTATAACTGTTGGTAACTGAGTGCTAAATTACGTAGATGAGCTCGTTTCCAAAAATTGTTTTTTTGATGGGATGAGTGAACGTGCTCGTTTAATCCGAATGGTTCCGCAATATTATCTGGTATGCTAAGCACTACCGTCAGATATTTCATTGATGCTTCGGCGAGTATGTTTGATAAAATTAGATAGCACTTCATCAGTAGTTACATTTGATGAACATAACTTAGTAGTAATGATTTCATAAGTATTTAGATCTGCTGCTATATACAACTTGCGCTAGACTTGACGTTTCCTATCAGTGGCATACATTTTTACTTCTCATGTATCTGCACCGTAAATTTTTAGTTCTGTAAAAATCAATGGCTAAGTACTGGAAGATTCTGTTAGTTTTAGTCTTAGTCTTGCATGCGACGTTGCCCATTTTAACTTGTTTGCTAATGTATTAATAGTGAGGGCATGACAACAGTAATTGAGCAAGTTTGAAAACAGAATTAATAAATTTTTGCAGAGTTATAAAGGGCATTGAAAATATGCGTTTAATCATGATAGCCATCGTAATGTTTAGGTTACTAAATCAATGAGGCCTCTCACGATTGCCAAGTTTAGTACGATGTCATAACTGAATGGCTTCTTCATCAATCTAAAATATTAGTGAACTACGATTAATTAAAACTTAATTATATTATTTCTAACTGGTTATTTAAAGCGTAGATTAATAATGGAGTTCCCTTATGTCTTTAATAAATTAATTATGATCTGAAGGAACTTTGTTTGCTAATTCAAGTTCAGTTAATAAATTACCAATGGTTAACTATTAAATGCTTGCTTAGGTTTCGTCAATCTAAATATTTTAATTTCTTAGGTTTCATGTCCCTTCGAGTAGTTTTTGACTCGGAATATTACCGTTTTAGATAGGGAATTTTCATAGTAATTATACCTCGTTTTCCAATGCTCATTTGAACTGTATAATTTTTGGTAATTAACCGTTAAATGACGCGGATAATATCGATCCTCAAAAGGTCCTCCCTTTTTTGATGAAATGTGTGGAACTACACATTTAATACGAACGACTTCGCAACACGTCCTTGTGTCATAAGCACTATTGCCTGATATTCTACTGGCTTTTTTTTTAGTTAGGGAATTCAATTATTCATTTTCGTTCTAAACAGCTCAGTTTACTTAAATATTCAAGTCTATGGATAAGCTTTGCTACAAAAGAACTAACTGAAATTAGTATAATCAAGCTTTAAGCCATTGTGGTTCACTAACATTCTGGATTGATGAAGAAGCTATTCAGCATGGAATCAAACTAAGTAGGGTCATTAAGTAAGACTCATTTATTTAGTCATTGAGACAGCCCTATGGTTAAATGCATATTTTTAATGCCAGTGAGAGGTTTGCAAGGATTAATTAATTCTGTTTTCAAATTCGCTCAACTACCATTGTAATGCTCTTACTATTCATTCATTAGCAAGCGAGCCAAAACGGTTAATATCACGTAAAAGACGAAGAATAAAGGAAGCATACAGCACTTAGTCCTTGATTCTATGGGACTCAAAATCTACGGTGAAGAAGAATGAAGTCATCTGCGTAATTTAGAGGCCAGTTGTCAGAAGTATATGGCTTCAAGCAGTATTGAAAAATGAAGTATGATTACCATAAATGTTCTCTATCAGAGACGGCAATATTTTGAATCAAAAAACTACTTGTAGGAGTATTGAGTTGCAGAGATCATAATGCTTAGATTAACGAGATTTAAGCTATGATAAAAGCATTAAATAAGTCGACCAGGTTAAGTGTGCTTAAAACAAAATCGATTGTTTAATAGTGAATCATGTTGGGATTTCCTATCTGAACTCGAATTAGGAAACAAAGCCCTAATAAATGCAGAATCGTCGATTATTTTACGATGACTCCATATGACAGGAATTGTAGCCGTAGAGAAAAATGCATAGGATAGGAGCATTGAAATCATTTAACTTAATTATATTAAAATGTTACGATTAATCAAACTGGTGATAAGAGGATGAAATATGCATGCCACTATTACTGAACGTGTTGATGCTCTGCGACGTTGGTTAGATGATAAAGCACTGGACGCTTTGATCATTCCGCACGAAGATGAATTTCTTGGAGAATACATTCCATCCCACAATGAACGCCTCCACTGGGCAACAGGATTTACAGGTTCAGCTGGTGTCGCAGTGATCACACGTGATAAGGCGGCTGTTTTCGTTGATGGCCGCTACCAGGCTCAAGTGCGTAAACAAGTCCCAGCAGGTACATTTGAATATCGACATTTAATCGATGCGTCTGTTCTTCAATGGTTGCTCGAAATATTACCAGCAGGAAGTAAAATTGCTGTTGACGCAAAATTGCATAGTGTAAGCTGGTTAGCTCAGGCAGAAAAAACTGTTGCAGATACACTAATCTTAACTTGCATTGACAGCAATCCAATAGATATACTCTGGCGTGATCGTCCGGCGCCATTATTAACTCAAGCGAAATTGATGGGTAACGAATTGGTTGGTCAAAGTAGTGAATCTAAACGTCAACAAATTGGTCAAGCCATTGCTAAAACGGGGGCAGATGTTGCGCTCTTAAGTCAACTTGACAGTATTTGTTGGCTACTCAATATTCGTGGTGACGATGTACCGCATCTACCAGTATTGCTTTCAACTGCGCTTGTCGAATCAAACGGTAATGTCCACTTTTTCATTGATTTATTACGTTTACCTGCTGTATTTTTAAACCACATAGGTAATGGAGTTTTCGTGCGACCACCAGGCTCAATAGCTGCATCATTGGCTGCAATGACAGGTCAAACTGTATTAGTTGATCCGCAAACCAGTAACGCATGGACGAGCCAAGTATTGAATCAAAATAACATTAATATAGTGCATGCTGTTGACCCATGTTTATTGCCAAAAGCTATCAAAAACAGTACTGAAATCTCTGGTATAAAAGCTAGCCACATTCGTGATGGTGCCGCTGTTAGCCGTTTTTTAGCATGGTTAGATGCACAAGTTACAGCGGGCATTCTTCCAAATGAAGCAAAGCTTTCTGACAAGATCTATAGTTTCCGTACATTGGATGAGACGTTTGTCGGCTTAAGTTTTGACACCATTTCTGCCGCAGGCGAAAATGCCGCTATGTGTCACTATAACCACCTCAATCAGCCTAAATCTAGTGAGCTTGAGTGGAATAATGTGTATTTAGTGGATTCTGGTGGTCAATACTTAGGTGGCACTACCGATATAACCCGTACCATTGCAATTGGTGATTGCAATGATACCGTTAAAATTGCGTTTACTTTAGTGCTGAAAGGCCATATTGCGTTAGGTGCTGCACGTTTTCCGAAAGGTACTTGTGGCAATCAATTGGATGTGCTTGCTCGTCAGTACTTATGGGCGCATGGGTTCGACTATGATCATGGAACAGGCCATGGTGTGGGTCATTTTTTGAGCGTTCATGAAGGCCCTCAGTCCATTGCAAAAGCGTCTAATACTATTCCTTTACTTCCAGGAATGGTGCTGTCTAATGAACCGGGTTATTATTGCGCAGATTCATTTGGTATTCGTATCGAAAATTTGGAACTAGTGGTAGAAGTGCCAACTCAGGGTGATGTGGCAATGATGGGCTTTGAGTCTTTAACGCGCGTCCCAATTGATCGTCGTTTAATCAATACATCTCTGTTGACAAGCAGTGAAATTGCTTGGTGGAATGATTACCACCACAAAGTGTGGCAAGACGTAAGTCCATTACTACAAGGTGATGATTTAGTGTGGCTTGAGCAAGCTACAACATCTTTGTCATGTTAATTTTCGCTACAAGAGAAAGATCCCTAGAGAGCTTTTTTTGTTAAATTAGTTTTAATTACGCAGAGTACCAGTGATGACAATCTTTCCAAATTACGTCTAAGTTAGCTTCTTTAACGGCTAATGGCTGTGTTTCTCCAATTAAGGCACTAAATTATCAAGCTATGTTCTGAACAGTTAACTTTATTTAAATATTTAGAGTTATGATCAAACCAGATTATCAAATAACTAATAAAAAGCAGTATCAGTAAGCTATTCAGCTATGGCATCAAACTGAGCCGTATAGTCATGGTAGATCTTGTTTATTTAGCGGTTTAGCCATGACAACGGTTTTCATGGGCAACTGCGTATTTTTAATGTTATTGAGAGGCCTGTGCAAGGATTCGTTAATTTCATTTTTAAACTTGTTCAATTGGCGTTATTATGCTCTCGTTACTTATGCCTTATTAAGTGAGCCAAAACGGTTAATATCGCACTCAAGACGAAGACTAAAGGAGCTATCCAGTACTTAGTTATTGATACTACAGGGGCTCAACTTTATGGAAAAGGCAAATTAAAGTAAAAAAGCATGGCTATAATGGGAAACAGTGAGCAAATTCTTGCTGCTGAGTTAAGTGCACCAAATGTAACTGGCGGTGAAGTGCTACATAACTTACTCAAACTGACCCGTAAAAAAATCAATGATATATTAACTGATGGTGCTTACGATATTAGATAGTATTACGAAATTGTTCGAATTAAACGAGTAGTTTCACTTATCCCACGACAAAAAAGGCGTACGTTTTTAAAACGTGATTATCCGCATAATTTAACGGTTAGTTATTAAAAATTATACGGTTCAAATTAGATTGGAAAAATGAGGTATGGTTATCATAAACGTTTCTTATTAGAGACGGCAATGTTTTGGATCACAAAATCCCTTGGAGGAACATTCAGCTTAAGAAAGCATAACGCTTAGATTAGAGAAACCTACGCTATGATAAAAGCATTAAATAAGCTGGTAGGACTAGGTATGTCTAAAATAAAAGATTATTTCATTGTTGACTATGTTTGAGATGTGCTATCTGAACTCGAATTAGGAAAGAGAATCTTGATATAATGCTAAAGTGCACTGAAGTTTATGGAAAGTTGCTTCACGCGGTCCCAGTTTGTGTATTCAACTTCCTTTGTTCTGTCGGTTTCACCACCTGTTATCTTCATAATGAATTGAATCATAACTTGATCAACGAATCTATAGCGCGGATAGTAGAGGGCACCTGCAAAGACATCTAGAAGCTTTGGTTTCCAAGGTGAAAGGGACAGGAACTTCTTCATATAGAAGTTTGTTTCAGGCGTATCTTTTTCTAGTTTTCTAGCAGTTAAATTTACGCAAAAAAATGCTGCTTGTGATTTATTTAATGCAGAGAGATTATTTTTTATAAATTTATATAATTTTTTATTCAGATGTCCATAGTGAATTGAGGATCCAATCATGATTGCATCGTATAATGTAAAGTTAATTTCTGGCATACTATGTAAGTTTATAAACTCACATTGATGAGTCTTTGCCAATTCATGTTCTATATAACGAAGGATCTTAACTGTCTGGCCTTCACGGCTTGAATGAAGCAAAAGTATTTTTTTCATAAGTGATCCTTATATAGATGTGATGAGTACGTTAATAGACTAGCTTCGCCAGAAAGTTGGAGTGCACAAGACCAACAACGTAAATACCTCAAGACGACCAAATAGCATAGACACTATTAAGACCCATTTTGCTCCGTCATTAATATCACCAAAGTGAGCCGCCACTTCTCCTAATCCAGGCCCCAGATTATTAAGAGTTGATGCCACCGCAGAAAACGCAGTTAGTTCATCAATCCCTGTTGCAATCAATGCCAACATGCAGAGTACAAATACTAACGCATAGGCCGAGAAGAATCCCCACACAGCATCAATAACTTGTTGTGGTAATGCTTTATTCCCGATTTTGATTATATATACCGCACGTGGGTGTACCAAACGCTTCAATTCTCGCGAACCTTGTAGTGATAGCAGTAGTATTCTAATCACTTTCATACCACCACCTGTTGAACCTGCACATCCGCCTATAAAAGAGGAAAACAGCAGTAGCACTGGTAAAAACAGTGGCCATTCAAAAAAACCTGTCGTCGTGTAACCTGCAGTTGTACTGATAGAAACAGTTTGAAATATAGCTTGGTTAAATGTTTCGAACTTAGAATTATAGACATTATGGCTCATGAGTATCCAAAATACAATTACCAATAAAATCACTTGAATCAGCACAAACGCCCGAAATTCAGGGTCCTTAAAATAGTAACCAGGATGCAACTTACCACTCGAAAACGCCGCAAAGTGCAGTGAAAAGTTGCATGCTGATATAAAGAGGCAACAAACTGTAATGAGATTAATAATCGAACTATTGAAATAGCCCATGCTTGCATCATGTGTGGAAAACCCTCCAATAGCTACCGTTGAAAAGCTATGACTTATTGCGTCAAAAACAGACATGTCAGCCAACCAATAGGCAAATGCACAGGAAAGTGTTAATGCTAGATAGATGTACCACAGTGCTTTTGCTGTTTCCGCAATACGCGGTGTCATTTTACTATCCTTAACTGGCCCAGGAATTTCAGCTCGATACAACTGCATACCACCGATACCTAACACGGGCAGGATTGCGACAGCAAGCACTATTATCCCCATCCCCCCAAACCATTGAAGAAGTTGACGATAGAACAAGACTGCTTTTGGTAGATCGTCAAGTCCCATCATCACCGTTGCACCAGTCGTTGTAAGTCCAGAAAATGATTCAAAAAAAGCATCAGTAACTGACATTGAAAGCTGCTCAGAGAGCATAAATGGTATCGATCCAGAACTACCAATCACGGTCCAGAACAAAACGACAATGAGAAAGCCATCTCTGGCTTTAAGTTCGTGACGATAACTACGATTCGGAAACCACAGCACGCCTCCGCCTGCAAGTAACAGAATAAAAGTCAGAACAAAAGGGAACCCCTCACCGTCTCGATAAATAAACGCCACCACTGCTGGTGCCAGCATGGTGATACTGAATAATGCCAGAAGCAGCCCGACGATTCGGATAATTGATCGAAATTGCATAGCCTGAGACGGCTCAATCCTCGTATTCAAGCGTTAAGCCTGAACCATTAATTATTATCTTGCACGATATCGCTTGCCTGATCGCGAGTACGATTTGCTATATCACTAGCAATCTAACCAGCACTTCGTGCATCCACTTCCACTGCCATCAACACATTATGGCTGAATCCAGCATTAACCTGAACCGCGTTATGGGATTTCAATATTGATTCTATTAAGCCAATATGCGAACATTATGAACTTAATTAGCGTTTGTTGAATCCTTCCATTCTATGCTTTTACTAAGCCGTCTGTATCCAATTGGATGCCATTATTGTAACTTGTTATCATAGCAGTAATCGAACCAACTCTGCTGCTTGTAAGCTGAACAAGTATTAGCTTATTGGATTTGTAAGATACTACGCGTCATTATTTAAGAAAGACTTTGTGTCCTCTTCGAAAATGACTAATGCAGCCGATATTCAAAAAGAGGGATACTCATTTCATGGTTATATGTTTTATAAGTGGGTTGTAATTTAAAGGTAATACTCACATTCAATGAAGATATCACTCATGTTGCTCTGCATTTTTATTAATTTTGAATACCTAATTATTTTTGGATTGAATTGTCTCAAACTAATGTAGAGGATAACATTTTTCCTCTTAATGAGCTGCGTACTTAGTTTCCTAATGTTAGTTAAGGTCACAGCTTTCAATGTAATTCATTACTAAACGATGGTTTTTATTTAATACACACCTAGCTTTGTAAGCTTATTGATGCTTTTATCATGGCGTAAGTTCGTTAATATGGACATTATAATCCTTTAGGCTTAACGTTCCTATGAGTAATGTTTTGATTTAAACCTGCTGTTCTGACAGGGAACGTTTATAGAACGACACTTTATTTCCAAAAAATTGCTTTTTTGGGTGGGATAAGTGGAATCGCTCGCTTAGTATGAACAGTTTCGTAATGTTGTCTGGTGTCGTAAGCACGATCGCTTGATATTTTATTGATTTTCAGTGGGTTTACTTGAGTCAGTTAGGTAGTACTTTACTGTTAGTCACATTTGATGAACTGAATTCAGTAGTAATGATTTCATGCGCAGTTATATCTACCACGAAGTGTAATTTGCGCCAGATTAGATATTTTCCGTTTGCACCATGCTTTTTCACTGGCTATCCTTCTTCACTGTAGATTTTGAGCTCGTAGAATAAATGGTACAGTGCGGGATGATTTTTTTAATCTTAGTCTTGAACTCGACATTAGCCGCTTGGGCTCGCTTGTGAATTCATGCATAGCGATGGCATGACAATGGCAGTTGAGGAAATGTGAAAATAAAATTAATGGTTTTTGCAGACCTCTCAATGGTATTAAAAATCTGCATTTGACCATGATAACTGTTGTAATAGCTAAGTTGCTAAATAAATAACATTTCTTTTATGATTACCCAGCTTAGTTTAATTCCATAGTGAAAGGGATGTTGCATCAATTCAAAGTATTAATGAGGCATAATTGATTAAAGCTTCATTATACTGATTTCAATTAGTTGTTGTGTAGTGAAGCTGGTCTATAGAGCTGAATATTTAAATGAATTTAGCTGCTTAGAACGTAGGTTAATAATTTAGTGCCATGATGTAGGAAACAAAGCATCGTAAAGACGATAGTGTTCCGAATCGAAGATTATTCGGAGGGATATTGAGACTAAGGGATCATCATCCTACATTTACTAAACCTACACAAAGATAAAAGCGTTAAATAAGCTGGCAGGGAGAGGTATGCTTAAAATAAAAGCTAACAACTAATAGTTGATTATTTTAAAATTTGTTGTCTGAACTCACATTAGGAACTAAAGCTACTTGTATAATTTATTATGTAATTTCGAATTTTTAAAAAATCGAATACTTTTAATTATTATGAGTATATTATAAAAAAGTTAACTTAATGCTTACATGAGTCCCAGTTTTTTCCGCTACCAGGCTCAGCAATTAATGGAATATCCAATATCGCCACAGATTCCATGAGTCTGCAGATCTGCGCTTTCACTTCTGCCAGATGTTCAGTATCGACTTCCAATACCAATTCATCATGTACTTGCATGATTAATGCAACACGTCCTTCCGGTTGTTGTTGAATCCAACGGTCGACAAAAATCATAGCACGTTTAATGATATCAGCAGCTGTTCCCTGCATTGGTGCATTGATTGCAGCACGCTCAGCTGCTTTACGACGCAAATTATTGCTCGAATTAATGTCAGGCAAATACACACGACGACCAAAGATAGTTTCAACGTATCCTTGTTCTGAAGCTTGAATGCGTGTCTTTTCCATGTATTGCAGAACATTAGGATAACGCTCGAAGTAGCGTTCCATATATTGCTGAGCTGCACCACGTGGAATTTTTAACTGTTTCGCCAGACCCATTGCACTCATCCCGTAAATCAAACCAAAATTTATCGATTTTGCATGACGGCGCATTTCTAATGTAACGTCATTAATATCAATTTTCATTACTTCAGCTGCAGTTGTACTATGGATATCTTTTCCATTACGGAATGCATCAATCAGCGCTTCATCACCAGATAAGTGTGCCATGATTCGAAGTTCAATCTGAGAATAATCAACAGCCAGAATAGTTTTGCCTTGCGGAGCAATGAACGCTTGGCGAATACGACGGCCCTCTTTATTACGAATAGGAATATTCTGTAAATTTGGATTGGTTGAAGCTAAACGTCCTGTCGCCGTTGCTGCTTGGTTATACGAAGTATGCACGCGCTTTGTCGCAGGATTGACTACTTTCGGTAACTTATCCGTGTACGTTGATTTCAACTTTGCCAAACCACGATATTCCAAAATACATTTCGGTATGGGGTAAGTCAAAGCTAACTTTTGCAGCACCTCTGCATTCGTTGATGGTGTACCTGACGATGTCTTTTTAATAACAGGCATATCCATTTTTTCAAACAGAATAACTTGAAGTTGCTTAGGAGAGTTCAAGTTGAATTTTTCACCAGCCAGCTTAAAAATTTCTGTTTCCAGAATTTTAAGGCGTGCTGTGATTTCCAACGATTGTTTGGCTAGCATCCTGCTGTCAACCAAGACACCATGACGTTCAATGCGTGAAAGCACTGGCACCAGTGGCATTTCATATTGTTCAAAAATGATTTTTAAATTATTATTACTATTAATATGCTGCAGCAATGCAAGATGTAAATGCAAAATAATATCTGTATATTCAGCAACATATTCAGTAGCTTGCTCTAGTTTAATCTGATTTAAGGTCAGTTGTTTTTTGCCTTTACCTGCAATTTCTTTAAAGCTAATGCAGGTATGCTGTAAATAACGCATTGATAGGCTGTATATGTCATGACGACCTGCAACACTATTATATACATATGATTCCAGCATGGTATCAAATGCAATACCCTTCAGATTGATGTCATACTGCGTCAGTATACTTGCATCATATTTTAGGTTTTGACCTACTTTCAGTGCGCTCGCATCTTCCAACCAGCTTTTCATTTCAGCCAGGACCCAATCACGATCTAGCTGTTTAGGTACACCCAGGTAATCGTGAGCCACAGGAACATAAGCTGCAACACCAGGTGCAATCGCGAAAGACAAACCAACTAAATTTGCTTTCATATAGTCGAGATTATCTGTTTCAGTATCAAATGCAACAACATCTGTTGAACGTAATTTATTCATCCACGTATGAAAGTCTTCTTCCATTAAAATGGTATTATATTTACTGCAGTTAATGGCTGTGACTTCAAAATTAGTACTGTTAGCTTTTGCTTTTTTTGGTGCGTTACCCATCGTTATGTGATCTGTAACTACATCTATACCTGTGTTACTACTTTGTGCTTCTGCCAACCAGCGTGTAAAATTTAGTTCAGTGAACAGCTCCACCAGTTTGTTGTTATCTGGCGTGTCGTTGATTAATTTTTTTGGATGAGTAAAAAATTCGTAATCTAGTTTGATTGTTGCTAACGCATAAGAAAGGTAGACTTGCTCACGATTATTTTCGAGCTTTTTGGCTATAGTTTTAGAACCACGGAACCCAAGATCCGCAATCTTATCTAGGTTATTGTAAAGTTTATTCAAACCACCGATACCTGTGATCAATGCCGTTGCTATTTTATCACCAATACCTGGCACACCAGGAATGTTATCGACTGTATCGCCCATCAATGCCAAGTAATCTACAATGTGTTTTGGACCAAAACCATACTTATTATATACACCTTGCAGGTTCATAATAATATTAGTCATGGTGTTGATTAAATTAATGTTTTTGTCTACTAGTTGTGTCATATCTTTATCACTAGTACTGATCAGGATAGACATGTCTGCAGCAGAACCCTGAGTTGCCAAGGTTCCAATTACGTCATCGGCTTCAATACCCTCGATCATTATCATAGGGAAACCCATGGCTTTTATGATCTGATGTAGTGGCACAATTTGACCGCGTAGATCGTCAGGCATTTGAGGTCGGTGTGCTTTATATGCAGAATACATATCGTCTCGAAATGTTTTCCCTTGAGCATCAAAAATTACCGTTACATTGGATTGTGGATACTGCTTAACTAAACTGCGTAACATGTTAATAACACCATACACTGCTCCTGTTGGTTCACCTTTCGTATTGGTGAGCTTTGGAAATGCGTAGTATGCGCGGTAAAGATAGGAAGAGCCGTCGACCAAAATCAACGGAGTTTTAAAATTCACAACCATAGCTATTGAAGTTAACCGGAAAATAATGGGTAGGTAAGGATGCCACGTCTAGAGAGCTCTGTTAACCTGCGATTGAGATATATTTTAAAATTTTTATAACATGCTGGATTGTAGCGACATTTTATCAGTATGACTGTCGAAAAATTACACTTAAAATGTTAAGATGCATTGTGGTTGAATGGTTTGTAATCATAGTCTAGACTAGATCTTGTCCCTTAAAATTATTCCTTCTGGGGTGGGATGAGTAGAGTCGTTTATTTAATACGAATGATTTTGTAACATTGTTTGGTGTCGTCAATACTGTAGCCTGATATCACATTGATTCTTCGGTGGGTCTGTTTGAGCAAGTAAGGTAGAACTTCACCGTCAGTCATATTTAATGTACTTAACTCAGCAGTAATGATTTTATGTGTATTTATATTTATCATTAAATGTTACTTGCACTAAATTACCCGTTTCTCATCAGTGTTATATTCTTTGTACTTTCCATTCGCTTCATCGTAAATTTTGAACCCTGTAGAATCAATAGCTAAGTGCTGAATGGTTCGGTTATTAGTCGTCTTGAACATGATGTTAATCGTTTTTGCTCGCTTGCTCATGCATTCATAGTGAGAGTATAGTAACGATAGTCGGGTCAATTTAAAAACAAAATGCATGAATCCTTGAAGCTCTCTCAACAACATTGAAAATACGCATTTAATCATTAGGACCGTTGTAATGGCTAAGTATCTAAATAAACGAAGTTTTCTGTGATTACTCTGTGTAGTTTGATTCCATAACTGAGTGGCTTCTTCATCAATCCAGAATGTTAGTGCGCGATGATTGATTAAAGTTTGATGATACTGCTTCCAGTCAACTGTTTGGAGTATTGATTGAAAATTTAGTTTTCTCATTTAGGAAATAAAGCCGGTTACCATAAAGGTTATCTAGTAGAGACCGCAATGGTTCGCATCAAAAGACTACTGAGTGGCATATTGAGTCTAAGGGAGCACACAACTCTGATTAGCGAAACCAACGGCATGATAAAAGCGCTAAATAAGCTGACAAAATTAGGTATCCTTAACACGAAAGTGAATAGCCAATAGTGAATCATACTGGAATTTGCTATTGCACTCAAATTAGGAAACAAAGCCCGTAGATCTAGGAAACCATGAGTATTTTTTGATAAAAAAGAAATTTCACCATAGAGTCCTGTGCTAAAGAAAACAATGGAATACCCGACGAAAACAGTGGATAAAAAAATCACTTGCTTTTAAGTGAGCAACTTTAAATTTAGGTGACATTTTGTATATTTGTACATCAGTCAGTTCGAAATATACACTGTTAATATCATGTAATAGAATAAGAATGGACGGATCATAATGGGAAGATTTTCCCGCCGCACGTTTAATAATTTTCTGATCGTGGGCCCTTTAATATTCATCGGAATAATGCACTTACCCGACTATATCAAAGAACAATTGACTGCAAATAATTTGGCACAAAATGCCGCTGTACTGTTTTCGGATGGAGTGATTGCGCTAATACCAGAAGACATATCAGTCACAGCTTTGCGTTTTCCAACATTTACATTAACACAAGGCTTTCCATGGGAAACCGATTTTCCACTAAATATTTCCGCGACTGAATTGGCCAATCGTTGGCTGCATATCTCTGGTACTGAAATTAGCGGTGAAATATATGAACAGTTGAAAAGAGATCTTGGCTCACCGTCAACTTTAGTGGTGGGCTTGGGGGAAGAGTTAAAACCTTATCGGTTAACGTTCTATGAATTACCTCAGTTTTGGCTTATGCAAAACTGGGAAAGTCGTTGGCTTGCTGTATCGGTTGAGTCACACTACTTGTTTCCTTTCACTAAGACTCAGTTTCCTAATTCAAACTCAAACTCAGATAGCAAATGACATTTATTTTAGGTAAACTGAATCTGGTAAGCTTATTTAATGCTTTTAACTTGGCATAGGTTTTGCTAATCTGAGCATTATCATCCCTTAAGCTCAATGTCTTTCCTAGTCGTTGTTTGATTAAAAACATTGCTGCCTCTGCTAGAGAACGTTTATGGTAACTATATTTTATTTTTCAATACTGATTTGAACCATATAATTGTTGGTAAATGATTGCTAAATTACACGGGTGACTTCGTTCTCCCAAAGTTGCTCCTTTTCTTAGTGGTATGAGCACCATTGCATGATACTTCATTAATTCTGCGACGGATCTGTTTAAGTAAATTAGGTAGTATTTTATCGTTAGTGACATTTGATACGCTGAACTTAGTAACAATTATTTTATGCGTATTCATATCTATTGCTAAATGTTACTTGCACCAGACTTGCTGTGTCCCATTAGTGCTATGTTTTTTTACTTTTCATTTGCCTTCACCGTAGATTTTGAGCTCGATCGTATCAATGGTTAAGTGCTTGATGGTGCTTTTAATCTTCATCTTGAACGTAATATTCACTGTTTGATCTTGTTTGTTAACCCATGAATAGTGAGGGCATGACAATGGCAATTGAGCAAATGTCTAAACAGGATTAATGAATCCTGGCAGACTTCCCAATGGTATTACAAATAGGCATTTAACCATGAAAACTATCGTAATGGCTAAGTCACTAAATAAAAAAGATTTTTTACAATTATTAAGCTTAGTTTGATTCCAGAACTGTATGGCTGCTTCATCAATCTAAAGTGTCATCGAGCCACGATTAATTAAAGCTTGATTATATTACTTTTAGTTAGTTCTTTTGTAGCGAAGCGGCTCCATAGACCTAAATATTTAAGTGAACCTAGTTGTTGAAAGCGTAGATTAATCATTAAGTTCTTTAATTTGGGAAATAAGGCTTAATTTAGCGGTCAGTTATCAGCATTCATGCGTCTCAAATCAGCACTGCAAATTGAGATATAGTTACTATAAACGTTTTGTGTCAGAGATGGCAATGTTTCAAGCTAACAACTATTGGAAGGGACCTTGAGCTTAAGAGATTACAATGCTCACACTAAAGAAACCAACGCGATAATAAAAGCGTTAAATAAGTTAAGAGGATTAAGTACGCCTCAAATGATAGCAATTGTCTAAGAATAAATAATGTTGAGATTTGCTATCTGAGCTTGAACTAGGAAATAAAGTCCTGTAACTTTGCTACAAATAGTAAATTTTTTAATGTTTAAAATATATAATAGGTTTCAGGTGTTTAAGTCTGCATTTTCTGACCGATTGAGCATAGTATGCCAGAATTACCCGAAGTAGAAGTGAGCCGCATGGGAATAAAACCGCATGCGGTAGGGAAAAAAATTACTCAACTTAATGTGAGACAACCTAAGTTACGTTGGGTAGTGCCTGCAAAATTGTATGATATTGAAGGTCAAATTATTCGTTCGGTGAAGCGCCGAGCTAAGTATTTGATTTTAAAAACTGACGTAGGATATGCGCTAATTCATTTAGGTATGTCGGGTAGTTTGTGTATTGTTTCTGAAGGGACTATGCCTGCTAAACATGATCATATTGACCTACATTTAAGTTCTGGTCAAATGATCCGCTATAATGATCCGCGCCGTTTTGGTGCTTGGTTATGGCAGCCAAATAATGGTTCAGAGCACCCTGTTTTAGACAAGCTTGGCCCAGAACCACTAACGGCTGATTTTACAGGGGAGTATTTGTTTGAAAAAAGCTGTAATAAGCGAACGACAATTAAACAATTCATTATGAATAATGCTGTAGTGGTTGGTGTGGGAAACATATATGCTAATGAATCTCTGTTTATGTCTAACATTCATCCCAAACGTCCAGCAGGTCACTTAACACGAGAAGAAGCCGCCCGTTTTGTAGCAAATATAAAGTCGGTGCTTCTTGCAGCGATTGAGCAAGGTGGCACTACACTCAAAAATTTTACGCAAGTCGATGGAAAGTTAGGCTATTTTACACAAAAATTGCAGGTCTATGGTAAGCAAGGTAAGCCTTGTTCCATATGTGGTATAAAGCTTGAAAGTGCTAAAATAGGGCAGCGTAATACGGTATTTTGTTCAGCGTGTCAAGTGTGATATATTTGCAATTATTAAGGGTACTTTATTCCTCAATTTTTAGGATCATACTATAGAATATGAATGTTTTTTAATCAATAGCTAAAAGTAAAAACTTAGAATAATATAATTCGTGTTGGTTGAGTGTATGAGAATGGGATTGTCCACTAATTCAAGTTCAGAAAATAAATTTTTACATGATTAGCTATGAGGCGCTTCACTTTCATTTCAGGCATATCTAACCCTGTCAGTTTATTTCATGTTTTGTCATGGAATAGGTTTAGCTAACTTGAAGACTATGATCCCTTAAATTCAATGTTTCTTCCAGTATTCTTTTGGCTCTAAACATTGTCGTTTTTAATAAGGAACGTTTCTGGTAACTATACTTAGTTTTTCAATGTTGATTGAAACTGTATAACTGTTGGTAACTGACTGCTAAATTACGTGGATAACCTCATTTCTCAAAAATGCTCTTTTTTGATTGAAATGAGAGGAACAGTTCGTGTAACACGAACTGTTTCATAATACTTTATGGTGTGTCGTAAGCATTATCGCTTGATATTTCATTGATTCTTCGGCGTGCCTGTTTGGGCAAGCTAAGTAGAAGTTAACTTTTAGTCACATTTGATGCACGTAACTCAGCAAAAATTATTGATGCGTATTTATATCTACCACTAAATGTAATTTACGCCAAATTCGCAGTTTTTCATCAACACCATGTGTTTTACTTCTTATTTTCCTATACCGTAGATTTTGAGTCTTATAGAAACAATGGCTAAATATTAGATAGATCCTTTAGTTTCCGTTTGGAATGTGATGTTAACCGTTTTAGCTCGCTTGCTAATGCATGAATAGTGTCGGTATGACAACGACAGTTGAACAAATTTAAAAAAAATTAATGAATCCTTACCGACTTCTCTATGGCATTGAAAATACGCATTTAACCATGAGGCCTGTCGCAATGACTAAGTTGTTAAATAAATGAGGATCTCTCATGATTATTTGGCTTAGTTTAATTGTGCAGCTGAATGGTTTCTTCATCAACCCAAAATGTCAGTGACCATGACTGATTAAAATTTGATTATACTACTTCCAGTTAGTTGTTTTGTAGTGAGGTTTATTTATAGATCTAAATGTTTAAGTGAGCTTAGCCGTTTAGAGTGTAAGTTGGTAATTTAGTTCTCTGATTTGGGAAACAAAATCACTCTTTGTTGTAAATTAGCTTTAAATTGTTCAAACAAGGTTTTTGTGTGCGCTTTCTTTATACTTTTTTATTGATTATTGCAGCTCCTTTCCTCCTTTTTGGGCTTTTCCGTACAAAATATGGAAAGCTTAGAGTTGGAAAGCGATGGCTTGAATATTTTGGCATAATGCCTTCACTCAATGTCGTGAGTCCGTTTTGGATACATGCAGTCTCTGTTGGTGAAGTTATTGCCGCTAAACCAATTATTTATGCGCTTCGCGAAAAATATCCAGATTCTTTGATTCTAATCACCACCACTACAGCAACTGGAGCGGCGATTGCCTGTAAACTTGGTAACGGAACTAAACATTGCTACATGCCGATTGATTTCACATTCGCGATTAATGGTTTTCTTAAGCGCATCAACCCTAAAATTATGCTGATTATGGAAACGGAATTATGGCCTAACACCTTAAATGCTGTTAAAAAAGCCGGTATTCCAATAATCGTGATAAATGCACGATTATCAGAACGATCAATGCGTGGCTATCGATGGGTGCAACCCTTTTTCCATCTCTTTGCTAAGAATATAGACCATATTCTCTGTCAATTCGAAGATGATGCGGATCGCTTTGTGCAGCTCGGAATGGATGAGCAGCACATTTCAGTCTCAGGGTCTGTTAAATTTGATGCGCCTATATTTGATACGATGTGCGTGCGTGTTTTCGAACTTAAGCAGCAAATCAAGCAACGACCCGTCTGGATAGCTGCAAGTACGCACGCTGGAGAAGACGATATTTTGCTTGATTCTCACCAAGCAGTACTATCTAAAAAATCAGATGCTTTAATGATTTTGGTCCCAAGACACCCAGAGCGTTTTAGTGATGTCGCAAAATTGATCGAGCAAAAAGGTATGTCACTATCGCGTCACAGCCAAGACCACGTTATTGATGATAATACACAAGTATATCTTGGTGATACTATGGGAGATATGATGACTTTACTTGCTACGTCAACTGTGAGTTTCATGGGAGGGAGTCTGGTGGGTGATAAGCTCGGAGGGCATAATTTACTTGAACCAGCCTTGCTGGCTAAACCTCAAATTATTGGTCCAAGCTATTATAATTTTCAAGTGATCGCTGATCAATTAATAGATGCTGGTGCATGCGTAGTCAAGGCAGACGCTTCAGCTATTGCAGAAGCATTATTGGCATTTTTCAATGATCCAGAAAAATGCCGAAAGTCGGGTGCAGCTGGCTTATCAATTGTTGAAAAAAATCGTCGGGCGCTTACCAATACACTCACGACGATTGCACGTTGGATATAAGAGCAGTATAGTGCGGAAAATTTTATTTTTTAATTCTAGTTCAAATAGGGAGAGTCCTAAACATCATTCATTATGAGACGTTCGCTATTTGAACTCGAATTAGGTAATAAATTCAGTAGGATGAGCGGAATTGCTTTCTTAATACGAATAGTTTCGTAACACAGTTTGGTGTCTCGTAAGCATCAATATCTAATATTTTTTTGATTTTTTTGGTGGGTCTGCTTGAGTAAGTAATGCAACAGTAATCTCATGCGTATTTGTATCTATCACTAAATGTAGCTTATACTAGACTTTACATTTTCCATCAGCTCATATTCTTTACTTTTTATTTGCCTTTATTGTAGACTTTAAGCTCCGTAGAATTAATGGCTAAGTGCTGTATGGTGCCTCTAGTTATAACCTTGAACGTGATATGAATCACCTTGAATCACTCATTAATGAACGAATAATGAGGGCATGACAATGGTCGTTAAGCGAGCTTGAAAACAAAATTAATGAATTTTGCAGCCATATTAACGTCATTGATAATGTTCGCCTGACCATGGGAGCCGTCATAATGGTTAAACCGTTAAATGAGCGAGATCTTCGACGGTTGCCCGGTTTAGTTTAATTGCATAGCAAAATGACTTTTGGATCAATTCAGGATGTTAATAAGCCACGATTCATTTAAGTTTGATTACACTGCGTCCGATGGGTTGCTTTGTAACTAAGTTTACCCATAGCTCTAAATATTTGAATGAACCCTACTATTTATAGCATAGATTGGTAGTGCAGTTCCATAATTTAGGAAAGAAAGTCGTGCGTAAGTAGTACCCTATTAATTCATAATTTCATAGCCTTGCATGAGTGCTTTCCAATCAGATTCTTGCCAATTAATTTGTCGTTTACTCCGCTCTTTTCGAAAGGAACGAAGCAAACGCCTGAGATTTGAAGCCTTCCAATGCTCGCCATTTTTTTTACCGCATTTATCAAAGTCTATCAGCCAACATTTACTGTTAGCACCAAGTAAAATATTGTGGATATTCAAATCAGCGTGACAAACGCTAGCATCGTGAAGTTTTCTAATTAGTACGCCAATCCGGCAGTAATATTCGGTATTAAGGGCTGATTCCATTAGCACAGTAACTAAATTTTTTACATTATCTACTTTTTCCATGAGTAAGTCAGCCTGATAGGTCAATCCAGCGCGCATGGCTCGTGCTGCTAATGGACGAGGTACTGAAATGCCTTTTTCTTGCAAGAGATTTAACAGTTTAAATTCTTGAGCCGAACGGGTATCTTCCCAGCCTGTAAAAAAGTAGTTATCTAGAACCAACTTACCCAACAACCCTCCACGATAATAATGACGAAGGGCCGCTGGAATAGTATTAGTCTGTACAAACCACGTGGTACCCCGCCCAGTCGTTGAACCAATGACTGCATTGCGTTGCTGCCAGAACTTGATGTCAAAACATTGTTTAGGATCTTCACTAAGCCAAGTTTTATTATACCAAATGTGAGTAGCATTATTAATTAATAGGTCCACGTCGTCCCTCTTTTAGTGCTGCACTCCATCGTACTGTGGTTTCCATATTCCTAACCATTGAGATACGGTCATATTTTACATTACATATTGATAACTGCATAATTACAATAATTAAAATCACATAAGCGTTATTATGTCTTTATTCTCAGTCCCACCACAATCACTTTGTATTTTACGCCTTTCTGCAATTGGCGATGTATGCAATGCCATTGCAGCAGTGCAAGCGATTCGAGCACAATGGCACACGACTCAAGTCATCTGGATAGCAGGCAAAGTTGAAGCTGCAATGCTGACACCATTATTACCCGATATTACCGTAATTGCTTTTGATAAGAAGCAAGGCCTCAAAGGGATGCAAGCGGTCTGGAAGGCATTGAAAGGACAACGCTTTGATGCACTACTTCATATGCAAAATTCAATTCGAGCTAGTATTTTATCTGTGGGCATAAAGACAACGTATAGACTAGGTTTTGATAAAACCCGTGCTAGTGAGTTGCAGCAGTGGTTTACCAATGTAAAAGTACCGTCGCCAACTTCGCCCCATGTGTTAGATGGTTTTATGGCGTTTACTGAAACCTTGGGACTGGAGCCTCAGACTCCAACATGGACACTTTCCCTCCCAGAAAGCGACATCATATGGGCAAAAGATCAGTTAACCTCTAAACCCAGTCTAATTGTTGCGCCTACGGCCAGTCAAGTTTTTAAAAATTGGACTGTGGAAGGCTACACGGGAGTCATTGAGCATGCAATCGGCAAAGGGTTTAATATAATTTTAGCGGGTTCTCCTAACAAAATTGAAATTGAGTTAGGCCAAGTAATCGAAAGTAAGTTTCCACACGCCATAACTAATTTAATTGGCAAAACAACGCTGTTGCAATTACTCGCATTAGAGAAAGAAGCATCACTAGTATTAGCATTAGATAGCGGTCCAGCACACTTAGCAAATGCTGTGCACACTCCAGTTATTGGTTTATATACTCACCATAATCCTGACCGCACCGGCCCTTATAATTGGCGTCAGTATGTGGTCAGTACTTATGAGGATGCAATCAAAGACGAAAAAAGCCAAGCAGTAAGAGACATGTCTTGGCGTATGCGCGTGAAAAATAATACTGCCATGCAAAGAATAACTGTTGATGAGGTAATTTCTCGCTTTGATGAAGTAATCCAAAAAGAGGCTTTACTTTTTAAACTAGGGAACTAAATTATCAATTTTTCTCTAAATAGCTAAGCTCACTTAGATATTCAGGTCTATGGATGAGCTTCGCTGCAAAAAAATTAACTGGAAGTAGTATAATCCAGAGTGGCTCACTGGCACTCTGGATTGATGCATAAGTTATTCAGCTATGGAATCAAACTAAGCAGGGTAATTATGGGAGACCTAGTTTATTTAGAGCGACTTAGTCATGATGATGGCCTTCATGGTTAAACTCGTATTTTCAATACCATTGAGAGGTCCGCAAGGATTCATTAATTCTGCTTTTAAATTTGCTCAATTGTCGTTGTTATGGTCGCAATATTAATGCATTAGCAAGCAAGCCCCAATGGTTAACGTCACGTTCAAAGCGAAGGATAAAGAAACCATCCAACACTTAGTCATTGATCCTACGGTAAAGGCTAATGTAAAGTAAAAAAAATATTGCACTGATGGAAAACAGTGAGTCTGGCGCAATTTACATTTAGCGGTAGAGATAAATACGTATGCAACTATTACTGTTGAGTTAAGTGAGTCAGATGTAACTGTCGGTAAAGTCCTACCTAACTTGCTCAAACAGACCTGCCGAAGAATCAATGAAATATCATATGATAGTGCTTACAACACTGGACAATGTTACGAAACCGTTCGTATTAAACGAGTGGTTCCATTCATTCATGAAGAAAAGGAGCAACTTATTGGGAACGAGGCTATCCGTGCCATTTAGCGATCAGTTACCAGTAGTTATACAGTTCAAGTAGGCATTGCAAAAGAAAGTATGGTTACCATAAACGTTCTCTATCAGAGGCGGCAATGTTTCGAGCCCAAAGACTTCTCGAAGGGACATTGAGCTTCAGAGATCACAATGCTCAAATTAAAAATCTACACTCTGATAAAAGCGTTAAATAAGTTGACAGGGCTAGGTATGCCTAAAATAAATGTCTCATAGTGAATCATGTGGAATTTATTATTTGAACTCAAATTAGGAAACAAAGCTCAAAAAAAGGAA
Organism: Candidatus Enterovibrio altilux; assembly: GCF_002381345.1. GTDB lineage: Bacteria > Pseudomonadota > Gammaproteobacteria > Enterobacterales > Vibrionaceae > Enterovibrio > Enterovibrio altilux. The sequence continues at coordinate 865,307 of NZ_CP020660.1, read as the reverse complement.
ATTAGTTAATGAATCAGAGCAAACAACGCGCATCCATTAGCGCCATTATCATCACCAAAAACGAAGAACAAATTTTACCCAAATGTTTAGCATCTCTCGATTGGTTTGATGAAATTATCGTAGTGGACTCAGGAAGTACCGACAATACGATAGTTATTGCGGAACAAGCAGGAGCAAACGTTTATGTAAGCACAAAATGGGCTGGATTTGGTAAGCAAAAGCAATTAGCTCAACATTATGCAACCAAAGAGTGGATTCTAGCTATTGATGCCGATGAAGTCATCAGTGAGTCTCTCAAAAATAGTATTTTAGAAGTACTTGCAGCGCCTCCAGAGAGAACTATTTTTAGTTTATGGCGTACAACCTGGGTGTTCGGACGATTCCTAAAATACTCGGGTTGGTACGATAAAATTATTCGCTTTTATCCACGGAAATTCACTGGTTATAATGATGCAGTAGTGCATGAAAAGATCATTGAACCGAAAGGCAGCCAAAAACAAATTTTAGACGGTGACATGTTACATTACCCATACCGAGATCTTCACCAGTACCTTGAAAAATCAGCTTTTTATGCAAAATCTTGGGCTGATGTATGCCACGCTCAAGGGAAGAAAAGCAGTATAATCCAAGGTATCATACATGCGACTAGCTGTTTTTTGAAGATGTATATATTGAAATGTGGCTTTCTTGACGGTAAGGAAGGTTTTTTAATTGCTGTGCTTTCTGCGCACTCTACTTTTGTGAAATATGCAGACCTTTGGATTCGTAAAAATGATCGCTTAGCAAACTAAGAAAACGGAATTACGCGGGCAATGAACGACATGACATCGGGTAAAATTTTTTCGATATTAATATTAAACATGTCCGATCTGATGTCTTTACTTATTGGTGGAGCAAAGGCAAGATGATGACCATGACTATTGATAGACTGCCATCGTAGAGGTGTTGCACTGCGTTTTGCAGAAAAAAAACCAATGGTGGGCACATCAACTGTTGCCGCAATATGTAATGGTCCTGTTGAACTAGCAATGAATGCACTCGCACAGGCAATGGACCGCGTAAAATCTTGCAGGCCATCATTTTTGTCATATACCACTGACGGCAGACCATGATTATTCAGCAATTTCTGAAGTTCCGCTGCTTTTTGTTCTTCACCAGGCCCAGCAGTTAATACCACCTCCAACGGTTTTGGATTACACATGCCAATCACTAAATTAGAATATTGGATTAAAGACAAGTTATTTGCCGAACCCCCATTCCCTGCGTGCACATATAACCATGGTTTATTTTCGTCGAGATCTAGTAAAACCGAAAGTTTAGTACGTTGTTTAGCCAAGACTTCCGTACTAAATCGTAAATATGGCGCCGTTGGTTCAATAGGTTGTATGTTCTGCTTTTCGAGGAATACTCGAATAAGATCAAGGTTGTATTGATATTCAGGTTTTTCTGATTTAGAACGGTGCTGTGTTACGCGATGGTTATATAGAAATTGAAATATCTTAGTGGCAGGAGCTAAACGAAAAGGAATTTCGGCCTTCCACACCAAGGTTGCATTGTGAGCATTTAAAAAAAAACAGATTACCGCATCAAAATGATGTGAATTGATTTTTTTTATTAATGTTTTTTGATTTAACTGATCTGCATTTTTTTCACAATCTACCAATATCCTGTCAATTGATGGACACAATACTGCTAGTGCTTTGGTGTATGACGGTATTAATGCAGTAATTTCAGCATCTGGCATCGATTGCTTCAACATAGCAAACGCAGGCCAAGCCAACATAAAATCACCAATTTTATCATTCCGAATAACAAGAATTTTTTTCATTATGTGTTCCAGTTTATGATTATTCGTATAGGTTATACTGCATAGTATTGATTAAAGTGGCACACAATAATTTGGTTAACGTATGTAACTAACTGATTATGCTTTAAAATTAATATTAATATTTAATGAACGCACCAATCTCTTTATCGTGTATTTGCATTAATTTTGAAAATTATACATGTAATATGTTATATACAGTTCAATTAATTGACACATGATGGGAAAGCGAATGAAAAGTAAAGTAAGAGAGCATGATACTGATTGTAAATGATAAGTTTGATGTAAGTTACATCTAGCAGTCAATATAAATTTACATGAAATTAGTGGCTAAGAGCTGGATAATTTCTTTATTCTGTGTTTTGAACGCTACGTTAACCGTTTCGGTTCGCTTATTCATGCATGACTAATGAGAGCATGACAAAGTTTTATTTTTTAATAAAGAAACCCAATTACTAATTTATGCTTTAAATAGCTAGGATCATACTAGTATTCAGGCCTATGAATAAGTTTCGTTACCAAATAATTAACTGGAAGTAGTATAATCAAATTTTAATCAGTCATGGTTTATTAACATTGTGGATGAATGAAGAAGTCATTCAACTGTGTAATCAAACTCAGCAGGATAATCATGGGAACCCACGTTTATTTAGCGACTTAGCTATTACGACAGCACTTATAGTTAAACGCGCATTATTCATGCCATTGAGAGGTCCGCAAGGATTAATTAATTTTGTTTTCAAACTTGTTCAACTGCCTGCCGTGGCCATGCCCTCACTATTCATGCGTTAGTAAACAAACGAAAACGGGTAACATTTCGTTCAATAACGAATATTATAGGAAGCATCCAGTTCTTAACCATGGATTTTACGGGGCTTACAGTATACGGTGAAGGAGAATCAAAGTAAAAAACATGATATTGGTGGAAAATTATGAGTTTGGCGTCAGTTACATTTAGCGGTAGATATAAACACGCATGAAATCATTGTCCTGAGTTAAATACGTCGAATGTGACTGACGGTTAAGTGCTACTTAATTTGCTTAAATAGACACACTGAAAAATCAATGAAATACTAGCCGATGGTGCTTACGAAATGAGATAATGTTACGAGACTGTTCGTATTAAACGAACGATTTTTATTCGTCTTACTAAAAAAGGAGCAACTTTCTGGAAATGAGGTCATCTGCGCCATTTAGCGGTCAGTTGTTAAGAGTTATACGATTTAAATATGCATGGAAAAGTGAGGAATAGTAACCATAAATGTTATTTATCAAAGTGGGCAATGTGTCGAGTCAAAACTCCTTGGAGGAACATTGAACTTATGGGATTACCATGCTCAGATTAGTGAGACTTGCTCCATGATAAAAGCGTTAAAGAAGCTGATCGAGCTAGGCATGCCTAAAAAAGCAATTGATTAATCGTTAATTATGCTGAAATTTGCTATCTGAATTTGAATTAAAAAACAAAGCCTAATGGCATTGAAAATATGCGTTTGATCATGAGTGCTGTCGTAATGGCTAAGTTGTGAAATAAACGAGACGATCCATGATTACTTTGCTGAGTTTGATTCCATAGCTGAATAATTTTTGCATTAATCTAGAATATTAGTGAGGCAAGATTGATTAAAATTTAATTATACTGCTTTCAGTTGGTTATCTTGTAGCGGAGCTTGTTCATAAATTTAAATATTCAAGTAAAATTAGGTGCTTACAGTGTGGATTGATTTAGTTTCCTGATCTAGGAAACTAAATCAATAAGAACAGAACTTAACATTTAGGGTAAGAGTAATCAGCATAACTCTGTCGCAAAAGATGGTATCTTACGTTAAGTTCCATTGATGGAATTCATGTCCCACTTGGCTAAAGGCATACTGTTTGATTAGCAAAAAGATTTGAAGAGGGAACGTATGAACTCTGCACTTCGTTTTTCTTCCTCGTGATGATCTTACTGGTTGCTCAAAGGAATAGTTCCTTCTTATCATCAGGAGAACACTGCTCGAAGTAACCTAATGATGAAAACTAATCATTAGTCTGCTCAGCAGGAGGATAGCATTTATGTGCTGAAGTACATTCAGTTTGCTTAAAAATATTTTCAAACCACTTGAAGAAGATTTATTTTAAAAGAACGTGAATATGGTGGTTTTAGTAAAACTTAGTAGTAGGATACAATCCTGTTCAAAACTACAAAAAATAATAATAGGTTACAACAATACTGAGACCTATCATGATCGCTCTTTAAGATCAGAAGTTGAAACGTATTATTTAATTTTAGCTTCCTTATATATTACGTGCTGGCGAATAACTGGATCAAATTTTTTGATTTCAAATTTGATTGACATGTTACGTTTGTTTTTATCAGTGGTATAGAAGTGACCTGTACCAGCAGATGATACTAAACGAATTTTTTCACGAATGCTTTTAGCCATTTTAGATCCTCTTAAACGTTCCCACCACGAGCACGAATGTCTGTAAGAATCACATCAATGCCTTTCTTATCGATGATGCGCATACCTTTAGGGGTTAGGCGCAGTTTAATGAAGCGGCTTTCGCTTTCTACCCAAAAACGATGAGTTTGTAAATTTGGTAAAAAACGACGCTTGGTGGCGTTACGTGCGTGAGAACGGTTATTACCCGTCATAGGACGCTTGCCAGTTACTTGGCATACTCGAGACATAAATGTTTCTCCAAATTGGTTTTAGCTCACTATTAACCTTGTTCACTAGTTCTATAGGAATAGAGTTTACCTCTAGATCAAGATTATTATGAGGTTGCATATTATACTAATTACGATTCCATTGCTCAAGTCCCAAGCAGATCCTTTTTGTTATTTTTTTTAATTATTTTAGCCATTTTGACTAGCTTTGCTTCCTAAATGAAAAAACTCAAGTGGTGATTTACGTTCTAAACAGTTAGGCTTACTGAAATATTTAGTTCTATTGGCTCGCTTCGTCATAAAATAATTAATTGAATGCAATATAATTAATCTGTAACTAATCGTTATTCACTGATATGTTGGATTGATGCAGAGACCATTTAGTTGTGGAATTAAATCAAGTAAGGCTATTGGGGGGAGACCTTATTTATTCAGCGGCTTAACCATTACACTGGTTCTTCTGGTTAAACAGTATTGTCAATTCCGTTCAGAGATCTGCAAGGATTCATTAATTCTGCTTTCAAACTTATCGAATGACCATTGTATGCCCTCATCCTTCATGCATTAGTAAGTCAGGAAAAACAGCTACCCTTGTATTTAAGACATTTTGTTTCCTCATTCGAGTTCCGATAACAAATCCAAACATGATTTACTATGAGATAATTGCTGTTATGTTAGGCATACCTAGTTCTGCTAGCTTATTTAACACTTTTACTATTTCGCAGGCTTTGTTAATTTTGGTATTGTAATACTTTAGGCTCAATAGCATTCAGAGGCGCTTCTTAAACAAGACTATAATAGTCAACGATGTTGGAACTTACTGTCGGAACTCTAATTAAGAAACAAAACGCTTTTTATAATCAATAGCGCCTGAAAAGTAATTAACGCTTATTTGTGATATCTTAAAGTGTATTTATTCATTGGCTTATTTGGTTATGATTCAGACAAGCTTACAATCTTTATCTGGAAAACGCATTGTGCTTGGTATTGGTGGTGGTATAGCCGCCTATAAGTGTGCAGATCTTTCCCGTCGTCTTATCGAACGTGGAGCGCAAATACGTGTAGTAATGACGCATGCAGCAAAAAAATTTATAACTCCGTTGACCATGCAGGCCGTATCAGGACATCCAGTGTTAAAAAGTTTGCTTGATCTTGGAGCAGAAACAGCAATGGACCATATTGAAATCGCTAAATGGGCTGATTTCGTATTACTGGCCCCTGCAACTGCAGATTTAATAGCTCGTATTGCTGCTGGTATGGGCAACGACTTACTCACCACTATTTATTTAGCAACTGATGCGCCCGTTGCATTTGCACCCGGAATGAATCAGCAAATGTATCGCGCTATTGCTACTCAAGAGAATATTGCGACACTTTCTCGTCGTGGTCACCCTATCTGGGGCCCTGCTAGCGGCAAACAAGCGTGCGGCGATATAGGTATTGGTCGTATGCTTGAGCCACTCCAATTAGTTGCATTGATTGAAAATTACTTTATAGATACTGATCTATCGGGTCTTTCTTTATTGATCACTGCTGGGCCAACACGTGAAGCTATCGATCCCGTACGTTATCTATCAAACCACAGCTCAGGAAAAATGGGTTATGCGATTGCAGAGGCGGCATCAAAACGTGGAGCAAGAGTCACACTTGTAAGTGGTCCTGTAAATTTGCCGACACCTGCCAATGTTAACCGCATTAATGTACAAAGTGCAGAAGAAATGCATGTAGTCGTTCAGCAACATGCAGGCGTGCATCAAATTTTCGTCGCATGTGCCGCAGTAGCGGATTTCAAGCCTGCTACCATGGCAAACCAAAAAATGAAAAAAAAAGATGGTCATGATGAAATAACATTATCTCTTACAAAAAACCCCGATATTCTTGCCTCAGTCGCAGCCATGACTGATAATAGACCATTTACAGTAGGTTTTGCAGCAGAAACACAAGATGTCGAGCAATATGCACGCGATAAACTTGCGAAAAAAAATCTTAACTTGATCTGCGCTAATGATGTTTCGCAGCAGGAGCAAGGTTGTGACAGTGATCAAAATACATTGCATTTATACTGGCCTAATGGAGACAAGATATTGCCACTAGCAAGTAAAGTAAATATTGGCCATCAGTTAGTTGGTGAAATTGTATTGCTATTTCACGGGGATAAATGAGAACTCAGTGGAACCTTATTATGAAAAAAATTAACCTTAAAATTCTTGACTCACGCGTTGGTACAGAATTTCCACTGCCAGTTTATGCGACTGAAGGATCTGCAGGCTTAGATTTGCGTGCATGTTTAGATGAACCTATGACTTTAGAGCCAAATCAAACACAACGGATCCCAACAGGCTTTGCCATGCATATTGGTGACCCGTCATTAGCTGGAATGATTCTTCCACGTTCTGGTCTTGGCCATAAGTATGGAATTGTTTTGGGGAACCTTGTGGGTTTGATCGATTCGGATTACCAAGGTGAATTGATGGTGTCTTGCTGGAACCGTAGTAAAGAAACTTTTGTTATTGAATCTGGTGAGCGGATTGCTCAGATGGTTTTTGTGTTTGTTATGCAAACAGAATTCAACATTGTTGAAAATTTTGATGTAACTGAACGTGGTGCCGGAGGATTTGGGCATTCAGGTACTAATTAATAGTGTCAACTTAGTAAAAAAATAACAAAAACGTCACTGAACCGTGGCGTTTTTTGTGTGTTATTCATATTTTTATTATTGGCCAGAGGCAAAAACTAGGCGAAGGTACGCCATTGAGGTAGACGCGACATAGCCGAGATTTGAACTAAGAGCCCGTTGATAACAACAAAGACGCTATCTATTCATGATTAACTAAAAAAAGCATAATTGCTACATTGCTACGAAAATTTTTTTAAACTTTAGCATAAATGCTGAAATTGACTCAAGGCAGTTAACGTATTATTATCAGTAAGTTTGCTACACAAGTGGGTGTGCCCGAGGTAGTGCTTTATCACTATTTTCAAGTAAAGCCGATTTGTTTCCTAATTCAAGTTTAGATAGCAAATCCTAACATGATTAAATAATCACTTTTGTGTTCGACGCATCTAGCTTTCGATCAGCTTATTTTAGTGCTTTTATCATAACGTAAGTTTCGCTCAATAAAAATTATAATTTTTTAAGCTCAACGTTCCTCCGAAAGATTTTTTGACTCGATACATTGCCATTTTGATAGGATACATTTATTATGGTAATTATACCTCATTTTTCAATGCTGATTGGAACTGTATAACTTCTGGTAACTGCTCGTTTAATCCGAACAGTTTCGTAACATTGGGCACCGTAAGCACTATTGGCTAATATTTCATTAATTTTGCGGCGGGGGGTCTGTTTGAGTAAGTTAGGTAGCACTTTACCGTGAGTCACATTTGATGCACTGAATTAAGCAGCAATGATTTAATGCACATTTATATCTATCGTTAAATGTAACTTGCGTCAAATTTACTGTTTCTTATCAGTGCTATACTTTTTTACTTCTTATTTTCCTCTATCGTAAATTTTGAGCTTGATAAAATCAATAGTCCAGTGTTGGGTGGTTCATTTGCTCTTCGCCTTGAACTGACGTTAATCGTTTTGGTTTGCTTGCTACTGCATGGATAGTGAGGGCATAGCAATGACCGTTGAGCAAGTTTGCAAACAAAATGAATTAATTAATCCTTGCAAATTTTTCAATGGCATTGTAAATACGCATTTAATCATGAGGGTCGTCGTCATGGCTAAGTCGTTAAATAAACTAGATCTTCCATTATTACTCGGCTTAGTTTGATTCCATAGCTGAATAGCTTCGTTATTAATCTGGAATGTTAGTGAGCCTAGCTATTTAGAGTGTTGATTGAAAATTTAGCTCCATGGTTTAGGAAATAAAGCCAGTTATTGTAAGTATTTTTAATGAAGATAACAATGATTTAAATCAAAAAACTACTCGAAAGAATATTAAGCCTAAAGGATTGCACAACTCATATTAGTGAAACCTACGCTATGATAAAAGCATTAAATAAGCTGATAAGACTAGGCATGCTTAACACGAAAGTGGTTGTCTAATAGTGAGTAATGTTGGGATTTGTCATTGAAACTCGAATTAGGAAACAAAGCCTTGTAACCTCGTTTCCTCTGTATATGCAAGAAGTGGTGCTTGTTTGCAAAATAGATAAATAATATTTTTTGTGGGTAATAAAAAACCTGGCTAACTATGGAATGCCTGGAAACCTAGATAAAAAATTATTGCTCACGTCTTTCGTTGTCGCAAAAAAACATTTAATGTACTTTGCGATCGTTTATCTATATTTAAAATTGTTTTGCGGTGTATACAATATCTCTTGCAGATAATAAACACATTGTTGACCAGTGCTATACGCAATGACTGAAAACATAATGTGGCCCTATGCACCCGCCTGAAATAACTCATTGAATGCATGAGTAAAAATTTCACATGCAATGATAAATTACGGACATTTACTCGCTAAATTTACGCTTATCTTGAGTATCATTAACCATAACGCAATACATTGGAAAGACAACATGGAGTACACAGAAGTTACCAGCTACCTCCACAATATTAGCAACGATTATAAGCCTGCTATTTTGCATATTTGTCTTTCTACTGGCTGTGGTGGGTTAGAAATGTATCCTTCACGCGTGGGTGGGCAATTCCTGCAAAAGGGTTATTGCGTGTTTGGTTTGGCATCAAAAAATTCTCGTGTTGCAAAATTTATGAAAAATGCGGGTATGAATGTTTTTACAGTGAAAAATAAATTTCAGCTATTTGGCCCCAAACTATTTGAGCTTACCAGATGGCTGCAAAAAAATAAGATTAAAATTATTCATAGTCACAAGTCTGGAGACATACTGATTTCCATGTTGTTGAGCTTGTTCACGACACGGTTCAGTGTTTTTACAGAACATATAGGCGTAAAACATTCAAAAAAAGATGTCTACCACCGATTAGTGTATCGTCACATTAATCAGGTGCTATCTGTTAGTAATGAGACTTATCAACGTAATATGAATACGCTTCCTGTGTCAAAAACTAATATTCAATGTTTATGGTTAGGTACTCACATTGATGCTCGAGATATTTCTACCCCTTCAATTAATCACAAACTGAAAAGTGAACTTAATCTATCTAAAGACACCATGTTGATTGGTACTGTTGGTCGCATTTGCAAAGGTAAAGGCCAAAGTGAATTGTTGACTGCATTCGAGCTTATTGCAGATGAGTACCCAAATGCGCATTTAATCCTGATAGGTGGTTTGCTTGAAGATGAAGGGGCAGATGTTGGTTTTTCGTTAATATTGCAATCTCAAGCAGTAGCATCTGCACATACTGCACGTATTCATTTTGTTGGTTACCGTCTAGATGTATCTGAGCTACTAGATGAAATCCAAATTGTATGCTTACCATACTATAATGAAGCCTTCGGATTAACGGCCATTGAAGCTATGTCGCAGCGATGTGCCATTGTAGCAGCTAATACTGGTGCATTGCCGGAGATTCTAGGAGATACGGGAGTGTACTGTGACCCACAAAGCTCACTGTCTATTGCAATAGGATTAAAACAATATTTAAGTATGCCTGCCCTCATTCATAAAAACGCCACAAACGGTTATTTGCGAGTTACGAAGCATTTTTCGATGCAAGGACATGTTGACAAATTAGAAAGCATTTATTTAAATGGCGTGGCACAACTTGTATGATTCAAGAAGTGATATATACTTATAATGAGGTTCTATTTTTTAATTTAAGTTCAGGTAGTAAACTCAAAATGCTTAATGATGAAACAATTATTTTTACTTTAGGTATACCGCGTTTGTCAGCTTATCTACCACGTTCATTATGGCGTAAGTTTCGCTAATCTGAGCAGTATGATCTCTTAAGCTGAATGTCCCTCCCAGTAATGTTTTGATTTGACACATTGTCGTTTTTCATTGGAAACGTTTATGGTAATTATATTTCATATTTTCAATATTGATTTGAATCGTATAGCTTCTGGTAATTGATCGTTAAATTATGCGGATGACCTTTTTTTGCGGGATGAGAAGAACCGTTTGTTTAATATGAACGGTTTCGTAACATTGTCTAGTGTCGTAAACATTATCGGCTGATATTTTATTGATTTTTCGGCTGGTCTGTTTGAGTAAATTAGGTCGTACTTCACCGTTAGTTACATTTGATGCACTTAACTCAGCAGAACTGATTTCATGCGTATTTATATCTATCACTAAATGTAATTTACGCCAGACTCGCCGCTTTCCATCAGCACTATGCTTTTTTATTTGCTATTCTTCTTCATCGTAGATTTTGAACCCCGCAAAATCAATGAGTAAGTGCTGGATGTTTCCTTTATCCTTCGTCTTGAACGGTGACATTAATCGTTTTGGCTTGCTTGCTAATGTATGAGTCGTTCGGGCATCACAATGGCAGTTGAATAAGTTTGAAAAGAAAATTAATGAATTATTATAAATTTTTTATGGCATTGAAAATATCTATTTAATGATGAAGGTCATTGTAATGACTACGTGGCTAAATAAACGAGGTTTTCTACGATCACTTTTTTTAGTTTGATTTATAGCTGAATAGTTTTTTCAGTAATACAAAATGTTAGTGAGCCCTGATTGATTAAAGCTTGATTATACTGCTTCCAATTAGCTGTTTTGTGGCGGAGATTCTTAATAGACCTGAATATTTAAGTGAGCTTAACTGTTTAGAACATTGATTAAAAATTGAGCTACCTAACTTAGTAAATAAAGCCGATTGTCATAAACGTTCTCTAGCAGAGAAAGCAATGGTTTGAGTCAAAGCGTTACTCAAAAGTATATTGAACCTAAGGAATCACACAACTCATATTAATAAAACCGTTGCCATGATAAAAGTGTTAAATAAGCTAATTGAGTAGATATTTCTAAAATAAAAGTAATTATTTAATAGTGAATTATGTTGAAATTTACTATTTGAACTCTAATTAGAAACCAAGGCCTGTTTGAAAATGCGTAGGTTGTGACTAATCTGTAGATTGGACGGAGTAACACAGTTAGCTCCTGTTGGCCTTATCTGGATGTGAGTGAGATAAGGCTTTTTTGATATGTAGTGCAGGTTACATAACATGTAATCGGTGAATAAAGTCTTCAGTGTATTGAGGTTGAATTGTGCTACAATGTATACGCCCTGGGGGTCTTAAAGAAAGGAGGACGAGCAACTCACTGTTTAACTCACAGTCTGGTCTGAGGAAAAGATATTTTAATCACTTTGCTAGCAAATCTTATGCATGAAAAAAAGAGAAGAGAATCGTCTCTTTTCTTATCGCTGTCGTTAGTTTACATTGCTTTAAGCTTGGCATATTGCGTCACTAACCACTTAATGCCTGCACTGTTAAAGGCTACTTGCACGCGGCTTTGGTTACCACTGCCTTCAAAATTAATGATGGTTCCTTCACCAAATTTAGGATGCTGAACGCGTTGACTCAATGCAAATCCAGTTTGGTTAAAATTAGACTGTTTTTGTATTTGCGAAAAACGACCAGTTGCCGCAGCAGGACGAGATACCTGTACTCGCATGCGTACTTCTTCCACACACTCTTCAGGTAGCTCACGAATGAATCGAGAGGCCTTATGAAACATAGTTTTACCATACATGCGACGTGTTTCTGTGTGAGTGATAAAAAGTTTTTTCATTGCGCGCGTCATACCTACGTAGCAAAGCCGACGCTCTTCTTCCAAGCGCCCATTTTCTGCCGATAACATTTGTCTAGGGAACATGCCTTCCTCAACACCGACCATAAACACCAGTGGAAATTCTAGACCTTTGGCACTGTGCAGAGTCATCAATTGCACTGCGTCGTCAAATTCATCAGCCTGCCATTCGCCCGCTTCAAGTACTGCATGAGATAAAAATGCCGATAATGTCGACATAGTTTCTTTTACCTCTTCAGGTACTTCATACTGGCGTGTTGCAGTCACCAGTTCTTCCAAATTATCGATTCGTGCTTGGGCTTTTTCACCTTTTTCTGCTTCGTACATCGCACGTAAGCCTGTGTTTTTAATCATATAATCTGTTTGCTGGAACAAGGCCATTTCACAAGTATCATTTTCAAGCGTATTCACTAGTTCGATGAAACGTCGCAATGAATGTGCCGTGCGTCCAGCTAGTACTTGTTCTTCTAATAACTGTACACTGGTTTCCCACATAGTCGCTCCGCGATCACGGGCTGCCAAACGAATGGTTTCTAACGTTCTATCACCTAAACCTCTTGTTGGGGTATTAACCACGCGTTCGAAGGCTGCATCATCCAAACGATTTGCCATTAAGCGAAGATATGCCAGAGAATCTTTGATTTCTTGACGTTCGAAAAACCGCATACCGCCGTAAATACGGTACAACAAACCAGCTTGAATTAGCGCTTCCTCGAGAATACGCGATTGAGCGTTATTACGGTACAACATGGCGCAATCGTTCAGTGTGCCACCATAATTTTGCCATGATTTGATTTTGCCCACAATAAAACGCGCTTCATCCAACTCGTTAAACGCACAGTATACTGAAATAAGTTCTCCTTCTGAACCGTCTGTCCATAGGCTTTTACCCATTCGTTCGGTATTATTTTCAATTAGATGATTCGATGCTTTTAGAATGTTGCCTGTAGAACGGTAATTTTGCTCTAAACGAATAGTTTTTACTTCTGTGAAATCATGGATAAAACGTTGAATGTTCTCTATTTGTGCACCACGCCAACCGTAAATTGACTGGTCGTCATCACCAACAATCATCACGTTTGCTTGAGTACCGACCATCATGCGTAACCATGCGTATTGGATATTGTTAGTATCTTGGAACTCGTCAACTAGGATATGCTTAAAACGCTTTTGATAATATTCACGAATATGCGCTTTATCTCGCAGCAATTCATGGCATCGGAGCAACAATTCGGAGAAATCGACTAATCCTGCACGATTGCATGCTTCTTGATATGCGCTATAAATATTCTGCCATGTTTTATCAATAGAGTCGAATTGAGAATCAATGTGTTGTGGGCGTAAACCTTCATCTTTCTTGGTATTGATATACCACGATGCCTGACGTACAGGCCATGATTTTTCATCGAGATTTCGTGCTTTGATTAATCGGCGTAACAGACGTTGTTGGTCATCCGAATCCAAAATTTGAAAATCTTGTGGCAAGTTGGCATCCAAATGATGTGTACGCAGAATACGGTGACACAATCCGTGGAAGGTACCACACCATAAATTCGACGCGGTACCGTGCATCAGACGCTCGATGCGGCCTCGCATTTCTGCCGCAGCTTTATTGGTGAAGGTCACAGCTAGCACAGAGAACGGAGCTGATAGCTCCTCTTGCATCAACCAGGCAATGCGATGAACAAGAACCAGCGTTTTACCACTCCCTGCACCTGCTAAAATCAGATAGTTACCGAGCGGAGCAGCTACGGCTTCGCATTGTTTATCATTAAGACCGTCTATGAGATGGGATACGTCCATTTTTCATTCAATTATTATTTATATATTATTTGAGGATTATATACCTAAATACAGCTGAGTTATTCATTTTTAGCTAAGTTTATGAGGTAAACGCGGACTCAAGATTTATTTTTTTCGCCCGAATAACGCAAAATAATCAGCAACATCTATGCTTAATTAACTGAAAAATACGGAATTAAACATCTTAAACTTGTTATTTGTTTTGGATGTCAAAGAGTATGTAAATTTTAGGAGAATCACTGTAAAAATTATTTAAGTGCTTGTGTTTTGAGCATACCGAGTCTGTGCAGCTTATTTAATGTTTTTAGAATTGTGCAGACTTCGTTACAATGGGCATTGTAATCCTTCAGGTTCAATTATTCCTTCCAGGAGTTTTTTGACTTGAAACAGTGTTATCCCTGCTAGGGAACGTTGATGGTCACCATACGTCGTTTGCCAATGCTGATTTGAACCGTATAATTTTTGGTAACTGACCGCTACATGACGCGGATGATCTCGTTTTCAAAAAGTTGTTCCTCTTCTTAGTGAAATCAGTGGAACCGCTTGTTTAATAAAAACTATTGATCTTATTTCGACTTTGTTTTCTACATCATGAAACTAAATTATTAAGCTACGTTCTAAACAGCTAGGATCACTTAAATGTTAAGGTCTATAAACAAATTTTCTTACAAAACAACTAATTAAATATAGTATAATTAAGCTTTAATCAATCGTAACTAGCTAATATTCTGAATTGATAAGAAGCTATTCAGCTATGGAATCAAACTAAGCAGAGTAATCATGGGAGATCTCGTTTATTTAGCAACTTAGCTATTACGATGGCCCTAATGGTTAATAACGTATTTTCAATACTAATGAGAAGTCTGCAAGGAGTCATTAATTTTCTTTTCAAATTTGTTTAACTGCTGTTGTTATGTCCTCATGATTCATGGAGGAGCAGGCGAACCAAAACGAAGAGTAAAAAAATTGTCCAGCACTCATCCATTGACTCTGCGGGGCTTAAAGTTTATGGTGAAAGTGGATGAAAAGTAAAAAATATGGTACTGCTGAAAAATGGTGAGCTTTGTTCAAGTTACATTTAGCAGTAGATATATAGATGTGTGAAATAATTGCTGCAGAGTTCAGTGAATTAAATGTGACTGATGGTGAGGTACTATCTAGTATACTCAAACAGACTCATTAAAAAATTAATAAAATATTAATTGATGGTGTTTATGATACCAGATAATGTTACAAAATCGTGCATATTAAACGAGTTATTTTACTTGTCTTACCAAAAAAAAGAAACCATGTTTGGAGACGAGGTAATCTGCGTAATTTAGCGGTTAGTTACCAGAAGTCAGATGGTTCAAATCAGCCTTGGAAAAGAAGTGTGTTTACCATAAGCGTTCCCTATTAAAAGCAGTAATGTTTTGAATCAAAAAATTACGTGGAGTTGATAATTTTTTCCACAGTTGATAGTTTGATCATGATCTTAATCACAACCAATTTTTCTTATAATTAACTACATAAAACAAAAGGTATTAATTTTAATTATTTTAATAATTAAACAAATAATTTATAGGTTAAAAATAAATATCCACACACTTATCCACCGTATGTTGTGTTTTATATAAATCCACGATTAACTTTGTTTGTATTGTTACATGACTGTTTATTTATCATCATTCATATTCACTATATTAAATTTAAATTTGAGCCATAGAGAGGAAGATATTGAAATTCTATACTGAAAATGCATGTCATTTCTTTGATGAAGTCACTCCGATAACATTCTGCTGGCTCTGTTTCTTAATTCAAGTTCAGATAGTGAATCATGTTAGGATTCATTATTAGATAATCGTTTTCGTTATAGGCATACCTAGTCTTGCCAGCTTATTTAACGCTTTTATCATGGTATAAGTCTCGCTAATATGAGTATTATGATCTCTTAAATGCAATGCCTTTCTGAGTAATTTTTGGACTCGGAACATTGCAGTTTTTGATAGAGAATGCTTATGGTAAACATACCTCTTTTCCAAGGCTGATTTGAACCATTTGACTTCTGCTAACTGACCGCTAAATTACTCGTCTCGTCTTCAAACATTGCTTCTTTATTGGTGGTATGAGTGGAACCGCCCGTTTAATGTGCATGGTTTTGTGACATTATCTGGTGCCGCTAGCACTATCGGCTAATATTTCATTGATTTTTCGGTGGGTCTGTCTGAGTAAGCTAGATAGCCTTTCACCGTCAGTCATATTTAATGCACTTAACTCAGCAGCAATGAATTCATGCGTATGTTTATCTACTACTAAATGTAACTTCCACCAAACTAGCCGTTTCCCATCAATGTCATACTTTGTTTACTACCATTATCCTTCACCGTGCACTATGAGTCCTGTAGAATCCATGACTAAGTGCTAGGTCTTTTCTTTATTCTTTATATTGAATGAAACGTTAACCGTTTTGGTTTGCTTGCTAGTGCATGAATCGTGATGGCATGACAATGGCAGTTGAGCAAGTTTGAAAGCAGAATTAATGAATCTTGCAGACCTTTTCGTGGCATTAAAAATACGCATTGAACCATGCAGACCGTCGTAATGGCTAAAGCGCCAAATAAACGCAGTCTTCCATGATGACCCTGCTTAGTTTGATTCCATAGCTGAATGGCTTTTTTACCAATCCAAAATGTTAGTGAGCGACGATTGATGAAAGCTTTATTATACTGCATTCAGTTAGTTGTTTTGTAGGGAAGCTTGTTCATAGACTTTAATATTTAAGTGAGTCTAATTATTTAGAGTGTTGATTGAAAATTTCGTTCCTTGATTTAGGCAATCAAGCCGGTTACTATAATAGCAGGGACAGCAATGGTTCGAGTCAAAAAACTACTGGTAGGAAGATTGAGTCTACGGGATCACATAACTCAGACTAGTGAAATTGACGTCATAGTGAAAACGTTCAATAAGTTGACAAGACTAAGTATGCCTAACATGAAAGCGATTGTCTAATAGTGAATCATGTTGTAATTTGCTACCTGAACTCAAATTAGACAATAAAGCCACTTTAATAGGAAGTTCAGTGTTGATCGTGGTTAAAAGGAGTTACCATGACATTTTAAAGGTTGTGAAAGCAACGCTGCAAATATTATAATTTTTTTCTTGACTTGATTGCGAAACAATGGATAATGTATCTCTAGTAGTAAGAATGATCCTTCTATAGTCATGTTCTTTAATAATATAATTTTTATTAATAGTTATCTATTGTAAATAAAAAAATTGATTAAAAATTTATTATATGGTTAATGTAGCTTTATTTTGAAACAAAATTTATGCAATACACAATAGTATTACCTTCTGGCAACAATAAACTTATAATTAAATAGCTTTTATATGATGGCGAACTTAATACGCGCAAATTAAGTTATAGATATACGAGTAGTAACTTACTTAAATAATAATTATTAGTTAATCAGATATAATAAAATAAAAAAAGTTGAGAGAAATTTTAGTTTATTATTTTGTAGTTTAAGATAAATTAATACATGAATACCATTCAATTCATGTGTTACACTATCGTTAAGTTCTTAAACGAGTACAAACCTTCTTCTTATTTAGCAGTGGATAATATCAAAAACTGCAGAGGGACTGTCACTATCATTAGTTAACTGAAGTTAAGATAAAATTTTGTTAAATTGTTGCATTATTGTATAATTTTAAAAAAACATGCCTTAGCCTAGCTGCCTAGCTCAAAGCCTATAAAAATAATTAATTTATATTGAAACTTAGCATGTATAATCAGTCACAATATAAGGTGGACTATTCTAAAATAAATAACTTAACTTATGAATAAACGTTTACCTCAGTATAGATAGCTTATAGTTATATTATTTCCGTAAAATACTATTAATGTATATTGTTTAGATTAAAAAACTAAAGACTTAGTGGGTCTGTAGCTCAGGCGGTTAGAGCGTACCCCTGATAAGGGTGAGGTCGGTGGTTCAAGTCCACTCAGACCCACCAACATTGTTTTCTAGATAATGTTGGCTATTACTAAGTACTGATGATGGGGTTATAGCTCAGCTGGGAGAGCGCCTGCCTTGCACGCAGGAGGTCTGCGGTTCGATCCCGCATAGCTCCACCACTTCTTCAGTATCTTCATAAAGTGAATGTATTCTACAGAAATAATATTATTTAGTAATTAAGTTTAGAATTAATAAGCATAGAAAGTATTTAAATGCTAAGTAAGCTTTGAATAAATCATCCCTATGATAACGTAAATAGATATTAAAATTGATTACGTATGAGTTTTACTCATACAATATCTAAAAAATTTAAGCATACACAAAAATAGTCTATGTGTGTTTTACTAATAAGCTGAACTAGGGAGACGAACATCATCGTATCCAAAGTGAAAATTAATGAGTGAAATACTACAAAATTTGCTTGGCAACTATAGCGTTATGGACCCACCTGATTCCATGCCGAACTCAGAAGTGAAACGTAACAGCGCTGATGGTAGTGTGGGGTTTCCCCATGTGAGAGTAAGACATTGCCAGGCTCTAAATTATAAATATATGTATGAATAAACATGTATTGAATGAATATCCAGCAATAGTTCAGTTGATTAAGATACAGGCTTTTTATATTATTGGTTGAAGTCCTTTTTGTTTTGCTTTTTGTTAAGAAGCCTCGCTAGTAATAGTGCGGCTCTTTGTCTCCATGAAAACCCCGGCGTTTATTTTCATGGCTTTATTTCTTCATTTTAATTCAGATAGCAAAACCTTATATGATTAACTATTAGATGATTATTGTCTGTTTCAGACATATTGAATTTAGTCAATTTATTTAACGTTTTTACTATTGCATAGGTTTAGTTAAGCTGAGCATTGTAATCCCTTCGGCTCAATGGTTCCCCCCCTGCATAGTTTTTGATTCTAAACAAAGCTAAAACGATAGTAACAAATGAATCCTTGAAGACAGCTCAATTGTATTGAAAATAGTCGTCTGACTATGAGAATCGTTGTAATGGTTCATTCGCTAAATACACGAGGTCTTCTATGCTTACCTTTCTTCATTTCATTCCATATCTGAATGGCTTTTGCATTAATCCAAAATATTAGTGAGCCATGATTGATTATATAATTTTCAGTTGGTTGTTTGGTAGTAAAGTTTATTCCTAGGCCTAAATGTTTAAGTTCACCTAGTGGTTTAGAGAATAGATTAATAATTAAGTTCCTTCATTTATGGAATAGAGTCGAAATTTGCTACAAAGATTTATTAATTCTTTTTTAGGTTTGCTTAATTGCTATACTCATATCTTTCAGGCATTAGCAAATGGACCAAAACGGTTAACTTCATGTTTAAGATTAAGACTAAAAAAACTATTTAGCACTTGGATATTAATGTTATCAGGCTAAAAATTTACGGTGAAGGTGAATGACAAGTAAGAAGATGTTACACTCACGTGTAAGTGCTCCCTAATTTGTTTAAATAGACTCGCCGAAGAATCAATGAAATATCAGGCGATGGGGCTTACATAATATAAAACAATGTTACGAAACCATTCGTATTAAACGAACTATTTCATGCATCTTACCAAGGAAATAATTTTTTAGGAGCGGTTTTATCTGTGTAATTTGAGCGATCAATTGCTAGAAATTATACAGTTTAAATCAGCATTGGAAAATGAAATATGATTATTATAAATGCACGTTTATTAAAAGCGATCATATTGTGATTTAAAAAACTACTTGGAGGAATATTGAGTCTCAGAAATGACAATAGCCAGATTGGTAAAATCTATGCAGTAATTAAGGAGTTACATAAGCTGATTAGGCTAGGTAAGCCTAAAATAAACGTGATCGTCTAATGGTGAATCATGTTATAGTTTTACTATCTGAATTAAGCTCAATCAATAGTATACATGACCTACTTGTGCATACCTAGTTTCTTTTCTAAGTAGTGGATATTCGTACCACCGTGTTGGAAGTTTTCGTCGGTCATGATTTTTAGCTGCAGTGAAATGTTGGTTTTGATTCCATCGATAATCATTTCGCTTAGAGCATTGCACATACGAGCAATTGCCACTCCGCGATTTTCACCGAAACAAATCAATTTACCGATCATTGAATCATAGTGTGATGGAACCGTGTAACCAGAATAAATGTGTGATTCCCAACGCACACCCATGCCACCTGGTGCATGGAAGCGGTCGATTTTACCTGGACAAGGGAGAAAGCACTCTGGATCTTCTGCATTGATGCGACACTCGATTGCATGGCCATGAATTTGGATATCATCTTGTGTAAATGACAATGGTTGGCCAGCTGCAATACGCAATTGTTCTTTGATTAAATCAACGCCAGTGATCATTTCGGTGACTGGATGTTCAACCTGAATACGAGTGTTCATTTCAATGAAGTAAAATTCTCCATTTTCATAGAGGAACTCAAACGTACCTGCACCGCGATAACCGATTTTAATACATGCTCGGCAACAACGTTCACCGATGTACATCCGCATCTCTGTTGTCATATGTGGTGCTGGGGCTTCTTCAACCACTTTCTGGTGTCGACGTTGCATGGAACAGTCACGCTCACCAAGATGGATTGCACTACCTTGACCATCTGCAAGTACCTGAACTTCAATGTGACGTGGGTTTTCAAGAAATTTCTCCATGTAAATAACGTCATTATTAAAAGCAGCTTTTGCTTCAGCGCGAGTCATCGCAATGGATTCTATCAGTTCAACTTCTGAGTGAACAACGCGCATACCACGACCACCACCACCACCCGAAGCTTTAATGATAACAGGGTAGCCGATGTGTTTGGTAACAAATTTGTTTTGTATTTCATCATCATTTAGTGGACCATTAGAACCAGGTACGCAAGGGATGCCAGCTTTTTTCATGGCATTGATGGCTGAAACTTTGTCACCCATCATGCGAATAGTTTCAGCGTTCGGTCCAACAAAAATAAAGCCTGATTGTTCGACTTGTTCTGCAAAATCGGCATTTTCTGATAAAAAGCCATAACCCGGGTGAATCGCAACAGCACCTGTGACCTCCGCTGCACTGATAATGCGCGGGATGTTTAGGTAGCTTTCACTGCTTGATGCAGGACCAATACAGACTGTTTCGTCTGCTAACAGCACGTGTTTGAGTTCACGATCTGCCGTTGAATGAATTGCAACGGTTTTAATGCCTAATTCTTTGCATGTACGCAAAATACGTAGTGCAATCTCACCGCGGTTAGCGATAACAATTTTGTCTAGCATAGCAGTCCTCGGTTATTCGATAATGATCAATGCTTCGTCGAATTC
The DNA here is from genome assembly GCF_002381345.1 of Candidatus Enterovibrio altilux. GTDB lineage: Bacteria > Pseudomonadota > Gammaproteobacteria > Enterobacterales > Vibrionaceae > Enterovibrio > Enterovibrio altilux. The sequence continues at coordinate 844,025 of NZ_CP020660.1, read as the reverse complement.
AACGGTTTGGCCGTCTTCAACCAGAATAGCTTGCACCACGCCTGATTTATCGGATTGAATCTGATTCATCATTTTCATTGCTTCAATGATGCAAAGAGTGTCACCCACGTTTACTTGTTGTCCTACTTCAATGAATGATTTTGATTGTGGGCTGGGAGAGCGGTAAAAAGTCCCCACCATGGGAGACAGTACTGTGTGACTAGAGACTTTAACTGGTACTGCAGTTTCAACGGTGGCTTGAGCAATAACTGCTGCTGGTGCGGTCATGTATTGAATTGGTGGTGTTAATGGAGCAATGGCACGTCTGATGCATACTGACTCCTCACCTGCTGAAATTTGTAATTCTGCAATGCCTGACTCTTCAACCAGGTCAATAAGTTTCTTGATCTTACGAATATCCATGGTGTCTTATCTCTTCAAAATTAGTTTAGTTAGCATCTGATTGTAGGCGACGAGAAGCTGCCATCAGAGCAAATTCATATCCGTCTGTTCCTAACCCACAGATAATTCCAATGGCTTTGTCTGATAGGTATGAGTGATGACGGAAAGATTCACGTGCATATACATTGGACAAATGAACCTCAATAAATGGAATGCCCACAGACAGCATGGTATCTCTTAGTGTCACACTAGTGTGAGCTAATGCGGCAGGATTAATGATGATGAAATCAACGTTGCCCATGGCCAGATGTATGGTATCGATGAGGACATGCTCGGAGTTGGATTGCACATGATTAAGCTGAATATTGAGTTGTGTTGCTTGCATTGTCAGATCTTCTACAATGCACTTCAATGTTTGTTGTCCGTAGTACCTAGACTCTCGAACTCCTAACATGTTTAGGTTAGGGCCATTAATGAGTAAAACTTTACGTTTTGGCATCATATGAATCACTGTGTTCCTGTTCCTGTTCCTGATTGCTGCTATCTTCTTATTTTGAGTGCTGAATCATACACTAAAAACACAAGTATAGAGCAATCACTGCAAATGGCAGCAAAATACTTATTGAATCAGATTAAATTTAATATTTAAAATATAGGTCATGCGATTATGAAAAAATTTCAGAGCAATAGTTCACTATTTAACTATGCGTATTAATAAAAGAGCTATGTTTCCATAACTGAATGGTTGCTTCACCCATTCAGAATGTCAATGAGCCGCGATTGATTAAAGCTTTATTATCTTTTTTGTAGTCGGTTGTGTTGCCATGCCGTTTTTCTATAAACATAAAGATTTAAGTGAACCTGGTTGTTTAGAGTGTAGGTAAATGATTTAGTTACCTGATTGATGACATGAAACTTTAAAACCAACGGAAATGCACGACAAAGTGAACGATACATTTCTTGAACGTGTGTATTAGCTTTGAGTTACATTGGATTCATTGAATGTCATGAACATTATATAGGTAGTCCTTGTAGACTTTTCTTATTAAGCCGCATGTTTAACATGTCATTACACTTTTGACAATTGACTGTTGTTATTTTAGGATATATATAATTATCTTCCAAAAATATCACTTTTGTTACGACCTGAGAATGATACAATAACCCTACTCTAATTTCAGGCTGTAGATGATGATAAAATTAAAAAATAATTGCTACTTGCGCGCTTTGTTGAAAGAGTCGGTTGAATACACGCCGGTATGGATGATGCGTCAGGCTGGTCGTTATTTACCTGAATATAAAGCAATACGAGCGGAAGCTGGCGATTTCATGTCATTATGTAAGAATGCAGAATTGGCATGCGAAGTGACTCTTCAACCGCTACGTCGCTTTAATCTTGATGCAGCTATTTTATTTTCAGACATCCTAACTATTCCCGATGCGATGGGACTTGGTCTATATTTTAAAACTGGAGAAGGTCCTAAGTTTGAGAGGCCTATTACTTGTAAGGCAGACGTGGATAAAATTGGTATCCCTGATCCAGAAGATGCGCTGCAGTACGTGATGAATACTGTACGCACTATTCGTAAAAATTTGGAAGGTCAGGTGCCATTGATTGGTTTCTCTGGTAGTCCTTGGACATTGGCTACTTATATGGTGGAAGGCGGTAGCTCTAAAGCATTCACTAAAATTAAAAAGATGATGTATACTGATTCTCAGACGCTTCACCTTTTATTGGATAAATTAGCCGATAGTGTGATCGAGTACTTGAATGCCCAAATTAAAGCTGGCGCACAAGCTTTGATAGTATTTGATACATGGGGTGGCGTGCTAACACCGCGTGGTTACAATGATTTATCGCTGCAATACATGCATAAAATTATTGATGGTTTGACTCGTGAAAACGAAGGTCACTGTGTACCAGTCACTTTGTTTACTAAAAACGGCAGTATGTGGTTAGAAAAAATTGCAGCGACAGGTTGTGATGGTGTAGGTCTAGATTGGACAATTGACATTGCAGAAGCTAAGTGTCGTATAGGTGATAAAGTTGCGCTACAAGGCAATATGGATCCATCTATATTATATGCATCACCCGAGCTTATTTGTCAGGAAGTAGGTACAATTCTTGAAGGGTTTGGGACGGATAATGGTCATGTATTTAACCTTGGCCATGGTATTCACCTTGATGTTTCACTTGAAAACGTAGGTGTGTTTGTTGATGCTGTGCATGAGCTTTCTAGGCCATACCACAAGCGAAGTTATGCTGATTCATCAATGGATAGAATGTGCTGTCCATCAAACCTAAGGGATTACAATACCCAGACTGGAAAACCTACGTAATGATAAAAGCGTTAAATAAACTGACAAGTTTGGATATGCCCAAAATACAAACTTTCGTTTAACAGTGAATCATATTGGGATTTGCTATCTGAGCGTGAATTAGAAAACAAAGCCTCAATTATGGAATGTTTTATTCATATATAAAAAACCGTTCATGGAAAGCAGATATTATGATTCTTATTTACCGGAATAAGACCTTAATTTTTCTGTCGGCTGACTTTCACTATGTTTGGCATCACGCGGATACGACGCATAATGTTAGCTAAATGTACACGGTTCTTCGTTGTTAACTTAACATAAATGGTGTATAAACGACCATCACGTTCTTTGGTGGTTAAACCTTGGATATTGGAACCTGTTGATGTGATAGTATTGGTTAGATTAGCTAACGCACCTTGGTGATTAAGCATGTCTACGCGAAGGCCAGTTGCAAATTCTTGATTAATATCATTGTCCCACTCAACCGGCATGTATTTATCAAGCTCCTGACGGTAACCGCGGATATTAGCACATTCTTCTCGATGAATAACTAAGCCTTTACCCGGGCTGACATGCGCGATCACTGGATCGCCAGGAATAGGACGACAACAATTGGCGTAAGTTAGCAAAATGCCATCGCTGCCACGAATTGGCAAACTACCACCTTGTTGTTCTAGGCTATCAACATTACCTAAAAGACGTTTAGCAATCACCACGCTCATCAGTTCACCAAGACCAATTGCAGCAAGAAGATTATCTATTGTTTCAAGTTTTAAGTCTTTCAAAACTTTGTTAATATTTGATATATGAACGTCTTGAATATTCACGCTACCTAGTGCGTGATGCAAGAGACGACGACCAAGAATAACAGATTCTTCACGATGTCTGGTTTTTAAAACCTGACGTATTTTAGTACGTGCGCGTGATGTCACGACATAATTTAACCACGCTGCATTGGGACGTGTTCCTGGTGCAGTAATAATTTCAATAGCCTGACCATTTTTTAGCGGTTGGCTTAGTGGGTAAGATTGGCGGTTTACACGGGCACCAACGCACGAGTGACCTACATCGGTATGTACGGCATAGGCGAAGTCGACTGCTGTTGCACCAACGGGTAATTCAATAATGCGGCCTTTTGGTGTAAAAACAAATAATTCATCAGGAAATAAGTCAGATTTAACGTTTTCAATAAACTCGAAAGAGTTGCCAGCACTTTGTTGAAGCTCAAGTAAACTTTGCATCCAACGCCGTGCGCGAATTTGCGCTGTTGTACCACCTTGGATGTTATCAATACCATCTTTATAAGCCCAATGTGCAGCGATACCTGTGTCAGCCATCTGATCCATGTCTGTTGTACGAATCTGTACTTCTACGGGTACACCGTGTGGACCAATCATTGAGGTATGCAATGATTGATAACCGTTAGCTTTTGGTACGGCTATGTAGTCTTTCATACGACCTGGTCGAGGCTTATACAGATTGTGCATTTGTCCAAGTGCACGATAGCAGGTATCTAAATCGTTGACAATCACGCGAAAAGCATACAAATCCATGATAGTGTGAAAGCGCTGCTCTTTATTTTTCATCTTATTGTAGATGGAATAAAGATTTTTTTCGCGGCCTAATACTGATGCTTTGATGCCGGCATCTTCGAGGCGACCTTCAATTTCAGCATGGATTTTCTGGATCATAGCTTTACGATTGCCACGTGCTTGCACAATCACTTTTTTCAATACGCGGTAGCGCGTTGGGTATAAAGCTTCGAAGCCAAGTTCTTCAAGCTCAACTTTGATGTTATGGATACCGAGACGATGTGCCAGAGGGGAAAAAATTTCTAGTGTTTCGCGTGCGATGCGACGACGTTTATCAGGGCGCAGAGCACCCAGTGTACGCATGTTGTGCGTGCGGTCAGCCAATTTGATAAAAATTCCCCGTATGTCACGGGCCATCGCCATGATCATTTTGCGGAAGTTCTCCGCTTGAGCTTCTTTTCGATCGCGAAATTTGAGCTTATCAAGTTTGGATACGCCGTCAACAAGATCGGCGACGTTGTTCCCAAAGCGTTGCTGCAAGTCTTCTTTCGTTATCTTGGTATCTTCAATTACATCATGAAGCAAGGCGGCCATTAATGTTTCGTGATCGAGACGCATTTCAGCAAGAATGCATGCGACAGTAATTGGATGAATTATATAAGGCTCGCCACTAGAGCGACTTTGTCCTTCGTGGGCGTCACGCGCAACCAAATACGCTTGCCGGAGTGCTTCTAAGTGCAACTTCGGCAAGTACTGTGCAGCCACTTTTTTCAGGCTATCAAAAAGATACAAATGGCCTGCTTCCTGAAGTCAATTAGCGAAGTAAGCCTGAAATCGTATTAACAGCAGCCATCTCAGCAACTACTTGCTCCTTTTGCTCTTGGCGCTCATAAGCATCTAGAATATTTTTTGTAATTAGACCTTCTTCGATTTCGCGCAAAGAAACAACAGTTTGCTTATCATTCTCTTCCTGAATCAGTGCGTCTTTACCACCAGTTTGCATTTGGCGTGCGCGACGAGCTGCGACCAACACTAAATCGAAACGGTTACCAATTTTTTCAACAGCGTCTTGAACGGTTACACGAGCCATGAAGCACTCCAATAAGTAAAAAATTATACAGACAAGATGTTATTGTGCCAGTAATCTGTCTAGCATGTCATGATATTTTCTAGTTTGCTTGTTTTGGGTCATTCGCTCAGCATGAAGAATGACTTTCATATCCATTAATGCAACGTTGAAATCATCATTCACAATAACGTAATCGTATTCATTATAGTGTGAAATTTCAGAACAGGCTTCTGCCATGCGTTTTGCGATCACTTCATCAGCATCTTGACCGCGTGCATTTAGGCGATGTTCCAGCTCTTCTCTGCTTGGAGGCAAAATAAAGATGCTTTTTGCATGTGGCATTTTTTTGCGAATTTGTTGAGCACCTTGCCAATCAATATCGAGAAAAATATCGATACCTTTTGCGAGCATTCCTTCAATCCATAGACGTGATGTGCCGTAAAAATTGTCAAAAACTTTTGCATATTCCAAAAACGCATCTTGTTTAATCAGCTCTTTAAATTCACTCACAGGCACGAAATGGTAATGAATACCGTTTTCTTCACCTTTGCGGGGAGCTCGAGTGGTGTGAGAAACGGATACTTGCACGTCGTAACATGAGTTATCTTTTAATAGTGCTGAAATCAGGCTTGATTTACCTGCACCACTAGGGGCTGAAATAATATAAAGCGTACCTTGGCTCATGGTTTTGATCACTGTCAGGTTAAAGGGAGTTGTTTCCCAATTCGAGCTCAGATCGAAAATTTCAGTATAGTCAACTATTAGCCGAGGGCTTGCATTCTAAGTATACTTAGTTTTGTCAGCTTATTTACACTTTTATCATTGTGTAGGTTATTTTGCTAATCTGGATATTGTAATTTTGTAGGTTTGCTCTTTATGCTAAACAGCGTTTTGACGCAGGACATAACAGTTTCTGATAGGGAACGTTTATGGCAATCATACCTCGTTGCCCATATTGATTTTAACTGTGTAATTTTTGGTAGTAACCGCTAAATTATGCGTATGTACTCGTTCCCTCCAAAAGCTGCGTCCTCGCTTAGTGGCATGTTTTTTTACTTGTTATTTGTCTTTACCGTAAACTTTCAGCCCCCTAGAACTAATGGCTAAGTACTTGATTATTATTTGCTGTTTTCTTTTGTTTGATGAATCGTGTTCCGTCCCATATTGTCCTAAGTAACTTCTATAATTGCTAGTGTAATTGCTTTTTGTTAATGTCCGAGTGTTGGAGTATTTTAAGAAGCAGAGTGACTAATTAAACGAAGACAATTGTATGCCTATAATCTTCGTTTCCAACGCGATGTTAGCCTTTTTTGTTTACTTGTTAATGCATGAATAATGAGGGCATAGCAACTGCAGTTGAGTAAAAATAAAAACAGAATTAATGCATCTTTATAAATTTTTCAAGGGCGTTGAAAATATTCGTTTGACCATGAAAGTCGTCATAATAACTAAGTCTATCAATTAATGAAGTTCGTTCATAAACCTAAATATTTAAATGAATTTTACTGTTTAGATTATGTATTTGTTATTTAGTTTTTTGCTTTAGGAGATAAAACCGATTAAAGGACACCAGACTATCAAGGATTGCGTAAAATTCACATCTTCCTTCTCAGGATAACCTAAAAATTGAAGAAATTTTAGTCAATCAATGATCAATTGGACTCTAGAAATAGGAGTTATGATTACTCGATATTCTGAATTTGTTCTCGCATTTGTTCGATCAATACTTTCAGCTCAACACCAGATGCAGTGATTTCAGTGCTGATTGATTTAGATGTTAACGTATTTGATTCGCGGTTGAACTCTTGCATCATGAAATCTAAACGCCGGCCACAAGAGCCGCCTTTTTTTAAAATTTTGGTAGTCTCTGATATGTGAAAGTCCAGACGATCCAATTCTTCTGTAACATCAGTTTTTTGTGCTAGTAGGATGATCTCCTGTTCGATGCGACTTGAATCTAACTCAATTTTTGCATCCTGCAGTTTGCTGATAAGACGTTCACGTTGCCAATTGATAACTTCTGACATTTTAGTTCGCACTTTTATAATTTCAGCATTAATCGAGTTCAAACGCTGCTCAATTAAGGCTTTCATGTTATCGCCTTCGCTTGCGCGTGCAGCAGTGAAATTGTTAATAACTTCGTTAAAGCCTGCTAATAATGCTTTGTTTACGATATCCATATCTTGTTCTAATGCTTGCATTACTCCAGGCCACCGCAAAACTTGGAATGGACCGATGTGCCCTTCACCAGATATCTCTCTGATCCGCTTAGCAGCGTGAATTACTTGTTTCGCTAATTTTTCGTTGATTTTGAGTTCTGTGTTAGCGGATGCCGTAGCTTCAAAACACAGATTACATTCAACCTTACCGCGAGCAAAACGTTGGCGGAAACGCTCACGGATGATAGGTTCAAGACTACGGAACTGCTCTGGCATTCGAATACAGGTTTCTAGATAGCGTTGGTTTACCGAGCGAATTTCCCAAACGGCAGAGCCCCATGTATCCTTAATTTCCTGATGAGCATAGGCTGTCATACTATGAATCATTGAAGTTTACTCTTTTATTAAAGTTGTTCTGAGTATACTCAGTTGTTGTAAGCATGTGTAAGCAACTCATCTTGAAAATGATGAAAAATGTAACTGGTGCTTAATGTTAGCGTGTATGAGCTAAAATCGCTATGATTAAGGCAATGAAATTTAGTAGTTTATAATAGGTGAAAATTTATGCGTCCTAGCGGCAGAGAAGTTGGTCAAATTCGTCCAGTGGTCATGACACGTAATTTTACCACGTATGCAGAAGGTTCTGTGCTGGTGGAATTTGGTGACACTAAAGTTATCTGCACCGCAACCGTTGAAGATGGTGTACCATACTTCTTGAAAGGCAAAAGTCAAGGCTGGATCACGGCTGAATATAGTATGCTACCTCGTGCGACCAATATCCGTAATCGTCGTGAAGCGGTGAATGGCAAGCAAAGTGGTCGCACAATGGAAATTCAACGTCTTATCGCGCGCAGCCTACGTGCAGCGGTAAATCTTGATCAACTGAGTGATTTCACGATTACTGTTGACTGTGATGTTATTCAAGCGGATGGTGGCACACGCACAGCGTCTATTTCCGGTGCTAGCGTGGCAATGGCTGATGCTCTGAATACATTAGCTGCTGATGGCAAACTGAACGCTAACCCCATGAAAGGTCATGTTGCTGCAGTATCTGTGGGCATTTATAAAGGCACGCCAATTTGTGATCTTGATTATCTAGAAGATTCAACTGCAACAACAGATATGAACGTTGTAATGTTGGAAGATGGTCGCATGATTGAAGTGCAAGGAACCGCAGAAAGCGAACCGTTCTCCGCAGAAGAATTGAATGCTATGTTGTCATTGGCCACTAAGGGCATTAAAGACATCATTGTTATTCAAAAAAAATCACTAGCAGATTAGTGAAAAAAAGCATTTCTATTAGCGGCTTTCTTAAATAAATTTTGGTAAAAGTAGGTCTAAAGTGTTAAATGACATTCTACACCTCCGAAATATTAGCATATAAGCCGTTTTTTAGTGCGATAGGAGAGGAAATGAAGGCTTATCAACATCAATTCATTGAGTTCGCATTGAAAAAACATGTTTTAAAGTTTAGTAAATTTACTTTGAAGTCTGGCCGTAGAAGTCCGTACTTCTTTAATGCTACTCTGTTTAATACGGGACGAGATTTGGCACGCCTAAGCCGTTTCTATGCAGCGGCATTGGTGGACGCGAATATTGATTATGATCTTTTGTTTGGTCCTGCTTACAAAGGTATTCCTATTGTAGCAACAACTGCGGTAGCGTTGGCTGAGCATTATAATATTGATATACCTTATTGCTTTAATCGAAAGGAAAAAAAAGATCACGGTGAAGGCGGACATTTTGTTGGGAGTGCACTTGAAGGCCAAGTGATGTTGGTTGATGATGTGATTACAGCAGGAACTACAATTCGGGAGTCAATGGAAATTATTCAAGCAAATGGTGCGGATTTAGCTGGTGTACTTATTGCTATTGACCGCCAAGAGCGGGGCAAAGGTAAACTTTCTGCGATTCAAGAAGTGGAGCGGGACTTCGATTGCAAAGTGATTTCTATCATTAGTCTCGGTGATCTAGTAACGTATCTTGCAGCGAGAGGTGATAATCTAGAACAACTGGCAGCAGTGAAAACATATCGAGCAGAATACGGTATTTGATATTCTTTCCTGTAATGATGCATTAGACGATCACGTTTATTTTAGGCATACCTAATTATGTCAGTTTATTTAACGTTTTATTATGATCTAGGTTTTACTAACGTGGGTACTGTGATTTCTTAAGCTCAATGTTCTTCCGAATACTTTTTTGACTCGGAATATTGCCGTCTCTGCTAAAAAATATTTATGATAACTATACCGCGTTTTTTAATGCTGATTTGAATCGTATAACTGCTAGTAACTGACCGTTAAATTGCGCGGATAACCTGTTTTTTAAAAGTTGCACTTTTTTTGATGGTATGAGTGGAACCGCTCGTTTAATACGAACGGTTTCGTAACATTATCTGGTGTCGTAGGCGCCATCGGCTGATATTTGGTTATTGATTGTTGGGTCTATTTGAGTAAGTTGGGTAGTACTTCACCGTCAGTCATACTTAATGCACTTAACTTAGCAGCAATAATTTCATGTATTTTATATCTACAGTTCAATGTAACTTACGCCAGACTTGCCGTTTCCCATTAGTGATATGCTTTTTTATTTGTCATTCGCCGCCACTGTAAATTTTGGGCCCTATAAAATGAATAATTGAGTACTGGATGGTGTCTTTAGTCTTAGCCTTGAACGCGTGGGTTAACCATTTTGACCCGCTTTTTAATGCATGAATAGTGAGATATGACAACTGCAGTTAAGCAAAGCAAAAACAGAACTAATAAATACTTACAGACCTCTCAATAGCATTGAAAATGCGCGTTTAACCATGAAAGTCGTCGTAATGATACGTTGCTAAATAAACGAAATTTTTTATAATTACCCAGCTTAGTTTGATTCCATAGTTGAATCACTTCTTCATCAATCCAAAAAATTAGTTAACCCTTATTGGTTCAAGCTTGATTATACTGCTTGCAATTAGTTGTTGTGTAACGAAGCTTATTTATAGACCTGAATATTTAAGTTAGCTTAGCTATTGTTTGGGCATAGATAAAAAATTTAGTTCCCTGATTGAGGAAGCCAAGCTCAAGAAAAGACATAGCTTTTGAAGAACTAGGTTATCTGCGTAATGTAGCGGCCAATTACCAGAAGTTGTACGGTTCAAGTAAGCATTGAAAAGCGAGGTATGGTAATCATAAATGCTCTCTATCAGAGATGGTGAGGTGTTGAGTTCAAAAATTACTGGGAGGGATATTGAACCTAAGATATTAAAGTGCTTAAATTAACGAAATTTACACCATGATTAAAGCGTTACATAAGCTGACAGGGCTAGGTATGTCCCAAATAAAAGTCATCATCTCATAGTTAATTATATTGGGGTACGCTATCTGAATCCACATTAAGAACCAGAGTGACTATTATTTGATGATAACCTGAATTAGGCAACCAAAAATATTTCATTTTCGTTCTATTTGATACGTGCGCACATATTGTTTCTCTACTTACTTTCAAGGGCGTGAGCTTGTTCACGATTTTAGACTTTTATTAAAGAGAAAGTTTATATTAAAAGCAAGAAATTATTCAGAAAAAGGGATAAACTTAATGACTAAATAGAGAACTTATAGCTTAATTGCTAATACTTTATGTGATCCCACGGACTTGTGCCCCGCAGGACGGTGGGCTAAGGAAGACTCATCAGGCAACAACTGTAGAGGAAATGAGATATATGGTTTCAGGAAAACTTCAAACAGACCCGACACTAGAGTGGTTCCTTTCACACTGTCACATCCATAAGTATCCTTCTAAAAGTACACTTATTCATGCTGGTGAAAAAGCTGAGACACTATATTACATTGTTAAAGGCTCTGTGGCTGTACTTATTAAGGACGAAGAAGGTAAAGAAATGATTCTCTCTTATTTAAATCAGGGAGATTTTATTGGCGAACTAGGCCTATTCGAAGAAGATCAAGAGCGTACAGCGTGGGTTCGTGCTAAAGCACCGTGCGAAGTCGCTGAAATTTCATTCAAAAAATTCCGCCAGCTGATTCAAGTGAATCCTGAAATTTTGATGCGTTTATCTGCTCAGATGGCCCATCGTCTTCAGATTACTAGCCAAAAAGTGGGTGACTTGGCATTTTTGGACGTAACAGGCCGTATTGCACAGACTTTACTAAATTTAGCAAAACAACCAGACGCAATGACACACCCGGATGGTATGCAAATCAAGATTACGCGTCAGGAAATTGGTCAAATTGTGGGTTGTTCACGCGAAACCGTTGGTCGCATCTTGAAGATGTTGGAAGAACAGAATTTGATCTCTGCGCACGGTAAAACCATCGTAGTATACGGTACTAGATAATTTACTATTAATCATAAAAAAGCCACCTGCACGATTAGCCTACCAGCTTCCGGACGAGTGGCTTTTTCTTGATTATACTGTTTCCAGTTAGTCACTTTATAACTAAAATTGATAATTCAGTTACTAGCAGTTATACGATTCAAATTAGCATTGCACAATGAGATATAGTAACCATAAATGTTCTCTATCAGAGACGGCAATATTTAGAGTTAACAAATTCCTGGGAAGGACATTCAACCTAAGGGATTACACTGGTTAGATTAAAAAACTTATGCCATAATAAAAGTATTAAATAAGCTAATAAAGTTAAGTTGCTTAAAAACGCAAATAATCATCTAATAGTTAATATGATTGAGATTTATTATTGAAATTTTAACTAGGAAACAAAGTCTGTACAAAAAGTGCTAGAATGACCTTCTTACTGTGATTTTGCCAGAGATTACAAGGTCTTTGACGTCCCGAATAAATAATAAATTTTATATGCTCAAACAGGAATTTTTAAGTGCATTGAGTATACCGTTGTATTTTGGTAGCATGTCATTAGTTTAGATAATTACAGGAAATGCCTGTGAGCAAAAAAGTGATGACCCGAGTAATTTACCCTGGTACTTTTGATCCAATTACCAATGGTCATACAGAGATCTTAGGGCGAGCGGCATCTATATTTGATGAAGTGGTTGTTGGTATTGCAGTAAATCTAAGTAAAAAACCATTATTTGAACTCGATGAGCGTGTTGCCTTGGCTAAAGAAGTAACTAAACACATTGATAACGTCACTGTTGTTGGCTTTTCTGGCTTGTTAATTGATTTTGCTAAACAATATAATGCCAATATTTTAGTACGCGGCCTGCGTGCTGTCTCGGATTTTGAATACGAATGCCAGTTGGCCAACCTGAACCATTGTTTGATGCCGGAACTTGTAAGCATTTTTTTAATGCCGTCAGAAAAAAATTCGTTCATTTCTTCGACGCTTGTAAAAGAAGTGGCGCTTCATGGCGGGAATACCAGCGAATTTGTTCATCCCTCAATACTCAAAGCAATGAGCTACCACATTAAAAAAGCCAGTTATTAGCGGGCCTTGAGTGGCTTTATTTCCTAATTCAAGTCCAGATAGCAAATTTTAATCTTATTAACTATTAGATGATCCTTTGCGTTTTAGGTATTAGACCTAGTCTTGCCAGCTTATTTAACGCTTTTATCAGGGCATAGATTTCGCTGATCTGAGGATTGTGATCTCTTAAGATTAATGCCCTGCCGAGTAGTTTTGTGATTTAAACCATTGCCGGCTTTGATAGGAAACGTTTATGGTAACCATATCTGTTTTTCAATGCTGATTGGAATCATATAACTTCTGGTAATTAACAGTTAAATTATGCAAATGACCTGGCTTTCCAAAGTTATTCTTTTCTTAGTGGGGTGAGTGGAACTGCTTGTTTAATGCTAACAATTTCGTAACATTGCCTGGTGCTGTAAGCATCACCGACTGCTAAATGTAACTTGTGCCAGACACGCCGGTTTCTAGCATTATCCTGCTTCATTTGATTCCACAGCCGAATAGCTTCTTCATCAATCTAAAATATTAGTGAGCCATGGCTGATTAAAACTTGATTATACTGTTTCCAGTTAATTATTTTACAGTCGAGATTATTCATAGATCTGAATATTGAAGTAAGCCTAACTGTTTAGAATATTGACTAAAAATTTAGTTCCTTATTGAGGGAATAAAGCTAATTACTATATGCGTTCCCTAGCAGCGACAGCAATGGTTCGAGTCAAAAAATTACTGAGAGGAACATTGAGTCTAAGGGAGTACAAGGCTAAGGCTAGTGAAACCTACGCCCTGATGAAAGTATTAAATAAAATGACAGAGTTAAGTATACTTAAAATGCAACTGATCATCGAATAGTTAATAAGGTTTGAACTTGTTATTTGAACTCAAATGAAGAAATAAAGTTGGTTTTGCATCTTAATTTTGGTGACGTTTGAATTAGCTGATAGACACAGGGTTGAGAATCTATTAATTATCATTAATTGGAGACGTCAATGAGTCGGCGATCTATGTAAAAGTCACAACGAAAATATTTTAATTATATTGTTGAATGGTTTGTTCTTCAATGTGCTGTAAATATGTGGAAAAAAAGGCGCTAATATGCGCCTTTTCTTTTTTTAGCGACTTAACAGCACATTATGCCAGCGTGATACGAGCAAACTTGTGTTTACCTACTTGATAGACTGCTGTGCCTGTCGTAGGAATTAGTTTTATATCTTCGATTTTTTTGCCGTTAATCTTTACTGCGCCTTGGCGAACCATACGCATGGCATCTGAAGTGGAGCGGACCAAAGCAGTATCTTTCAGAAGGTTAGTAATCGCTACACCTTGTTTAAATGAAAACTGCGCCATCTCATTTGGTAGTACACCTTTTTGGAAGCGATTAATGAATGCTACTTCTGCAGTTTCTGCATCTGCTTCGGAATGGAAGCGTGCGATTATTTCTTTTGCCAACATGATTTTTATATCGCGTGGATTCTTACCACTTTGGATGTCGACTTTAAATTGCACAATATCTTCCAGTGGACGAAATGACAATAATGTATAGTAATTCCACATAACATCATCAGAAACTGACATAATTTTGCCAAATATCTCATTGGGTACGTCATTAATGCTAATATAATTGTGCGCAGATTTAGACATTTTTTTAACGCCGTCTAAACCAACCAGTAATGGCATAGTAATTACAACCTGCGGAGGTTGATTATTTTGCTTCTGCAGGTCGCGTCCCATCAAAAGGTTGAATTTTTGATCAGTACCGCCTAGTTCCACATCTGCTTTAAGCTCAACAGAGTCATAACCTTGCAATAACGGATAAATGAATTCATGAATAGCGATAGGTTGGTTGTTTCTGTAACGCTTTTTAAAATCGTCCCGTTCAAGCATGCGTGCAATCGTTGAGCTAGCAGCCAAACGGATCATGCCATCAGTACCAAGCTTACTTAGCCAACTTGAGTTGAATTTAATACATGTTTTAGCAGGATCCAAAATTTTGAAAATCTGGTTTTTGTAGGTTTCAGCATTACTCAAAACCTGCTCACGTGTCAGCGTTGGGCGCGTCGAACTCTTACCACTTGGGTCTCCAATCATTGCGGTATAGTCACCGATCAGACAGATTACTTCATGACCCAACTTTTGAAACATACGCAATTTATTTATGATCACAGTGTGACCTAGGTGAATATCTGGTGCTGTTGGATCCGCGCCCCACTTAATACGAAGTGGATGATTCCCTTTCAGTTTTGCAATCAATTCTGCTTCAGGAATTAATTCCTCCACATTACGTTGTATTTCGACTAGCGTAGTTTCAATGCTCGCCATAGCTTATTGCTCCCACAGAATCAGCAATTTTCCGTAAAGCAACATACTACTTGAATATTGACGGTTTTTAAAAGCAATTAACTTTATATATGAGGTGACATTTTAAGTGTATATTTTAGTAAAGTGTAACAATGATAGCAAATTAAAGATGACTTGACAAAAATGTAATATTTTTAAACTCATTATGCATTCAATAGATTGTTTTGTATGTAAAACATATATTTTTTTGATGGGTATTATAATACGTTATTAATGTAAAATATGATTTTGTCAGTACACAATAACGGTTTTCAAGCATAGTATTGCTGGCTTTATTTTTTCACTCAGGGAACTAAATTATTAATCTACGCTCTAAACAGTTAGGTTCCATTTGACATTCAGGTTTATTGACAAGCTTCGCTACAAAACAATCAACAGGAAGAAGTATAATGAAGCTTTAATTAATTGTGCCCATTAATATTTTGGGTTAATGACGAAGCCATCCTGCTATGGAATTAAGCTAAGCCGGGTAATCGTGAGAGCCCTGATTTATTTAGCGACTTGACTTTATTTTTTAATTTAAATTCAGATAATAAATCCTAATATAATTAACGATTAAATAATTGCTTTTATTTTAGGTATACTTAACTCGGTCAGTTTAATATAATGCTTTTATTGTAACGTAAGTTTCGTTAATCTGAGCATTGTGATCTCTTAAGCTCAATGTCCCTCCGAGTAGTTTGTTAACTTGAATCATTGCTGTCTCTGATAGGGAACGTTTATGGTAACCATACCTTATTTTTAATGCAATTTGAACCGTATAACGTCGGATAACTGACCGCAAAATTACGCGTATGGTCGTGTTCCCCAAAAGTTGCTTTTTTCGTGGGATGAATGAACCACTCGTTTAATCCAACTGGTTACGTAGATTGTTTGTTATCGTATGCGGGGTAATCATTCAGAAACTTAGTTGATTTAGTAACTAAATTATTACGACGGTTTTTATGGTTACATACGCATTTTTAATGCCATTGAGAAGTCTGTAAAAATTCATGAATGCTGTTTTCAAATTTGCTCAACTGCGATTGTCATGCCTTCACTATTTATGCATGAGCACACGAGTCAAAATGGCTAATGTAGCGCTTAAGACGAAGATTAAAGGAATCATCCTGCACTTAGCCAGTGCTGCTGAGTTAAATGCATCAGATGTAACTGCCAGCGAAGTGCTACTTAACTTGCTCAAATAGACTCGCCCAAGAATCGATGGAATATAAGGCGATGGATCTGACGTGACCATATAATATTACGAATCCGTTCGGATTAAGTAAGTGATTTTACTCATCTTACTAAGAACAGGAGTAACTTTTGGGAAACTAAGTCAGCCGCGTAATTTAACGGTTAGTTACCGGAAGTTATACAGTTTTAAGTAGCCTTGGAAAATGAAGTATGGTTACCATAAATGTCCCCTATTAAATACGAGAATGTTTCGAATTAAAAAATTATTTTATGAGGGACATTAAGCCTTATGAATTATAATGCCTATATTGGCGAAGCCTACGCCATGATGTAAGCATTAAATGATCTGATAGGACTAAGCATGCCTAAAAGGTAAGCGATCGTCTAATAGCTTATGATATTGGAGTGTGCGATCTGATCTTAGGTTAGGAAATAAAACGAAACAAAGTCGCTGAATGGCTTCTTCATTAATTTAGAATGTTAGTGAGCCCGATTGATTAAAGCTCGATTATACTGTTTCTAGCTGGTTGCTTTGTAGTGAAGCTTGTTCATAGACCTAAATATTCAAGTGAACCTAACCGTTTAGAGCGTAGATTGATAATTTGATTCCCTGATTTAAAAAATCAAGCTGGTTTAATGTGCCTCCAAGCAGCTTTTTAACTTGAAATAAAGCCGTTATTAATTTACATCACGAGCATCCAGTGAGGGGGCACTTTTAAAGAGCCTTCGCATGCTGACTACCTTTAAACTGAAAGTAAACAAAATGCCATGTCAGTGCGGAGCTTTCATTAAAGGATGTTACCAAAATGTATCATGTCGCTTTGCACGTGCAATAACGTTGCGAGGCATTTTATTTTCGAGAGATTTACGTAGCATGGTGACTTTTTGGTGAGTAGAACTGTCAGTTGTAATGGTTTGATAGAGCCAGCGGTATGCGTCTTCATAATCAAGTGGGCTACCATAATCCGCCACTAATAATTCCGCTAACTGTAATTTTGCGCGCGTATTACCTAAAGAGGCTGCTTCGCGTAAATAAAATATTGCTCGTTCTGTATCTTGTTGTACTAACGTACCCCGTGAGTAATATCGACCTAATTGTTCTAATGCGGCTGGTAAACCTTGTTGAGCAGCGAGCTGCATGTAATACACTCCCTGCGCCGCATCTCTCTCTACACACACGCCCCATGCTAACATATCGCCATATAAAAATTGGTAAGATGGTGATTCAATACGAATAACACGCGCTTCGATATCTTGTAACAACTGGCATTCATCTGCTTTCACCTTTTTAAGGTGACTGTTGGTTTCAAACAACCGGAAGAGTTGGGAATTTTCATATACAGGCAATGCAGGACCAATGTCTGCTTTCGTTGCAGAACTGGCTAACATGATGGATATAAATAAGATTCTCAGTTCCATGCATTCCTACTATATGAACGTACCTGGATGCAATTGCATTGTTTTGCCTAAATTATATCGACAATCCAATCCATAACTTTACTTTTTTTTGGTCATGTGCTTAATCGATTAAACTGAATGTAATACGCCATTTTTATGAAGTGATTATGACGGTTACTGCTGGGTTTTATTTCCTAATTCGTGTTTAGATAGAATATTCCAACAGGATGAATTGTTAGAGAATTACTTGCGTGTTAGGCATACTTAGTCCTGTTGACATTATTTTATGCATTTATCATGGCGTAGGTTTCGCTAATATGAGCATTGTGATGCCTTAGGTTCAGTGTTCCTTCTAATAATCTTTTGACTCGAAACGTTGCTGTTTTTGATAGGGAACGTTTATGGTAAGCATACGTTATTTTTTAATGCTGATTGGGACCGTATAAAGGCTGGTAATTAACAGTTAAATTATGCGAATGACTTCGTTCTCCAAATGCGTTTCTTTTCTTGGTGGGATGAGTGAAACCGCTCTTTTAATACGAACGGTTTCGTAACATTATTCGGTGTTGTAAGCTCTATCATCTGAATTCTACGGCGGGCTGTTTGAGTAAGTAAGTAAGGTAGCGTTATACCGGCAGTTACATTTGATGCACTTAACTCAGTAGCAATGATTTCATGTGTATGTATATTTATCGCTAAATGTAACTTACACCAGACTTGCCTTTTGTATTCGTACTATGTTTTCTTATTTTTTATTTACTGAAACTGTAGACTTTGAACTAGGTAGCACCAACCGCTAAGTGCTGTACGGTTCCTTTATTCTTTATTTTGAACGCAACATTAGCTATTTTAGTACGCTTGTTAATGTATGAATAGTGGGGGCATAACAACACTGGTTGAGCAAGGTTAAAAAGCAGAATTAATGAGGCATTACAAATCTTTCAATGGCATTGAAAATACGCATTGAGCCATTAAAACCATCGTAATAACTCAGCTACTAAATAAATGAGGTTTACCCTATGATTACCCCGCTTAGTTTGATTCCATAGCTGAATAGTTTCTTCATCAATGCCTAATACTAGTGAATCACAATTGATAAAAATTAAATTATACTACCTTTAATTAGTTGTGTTTTAACGAAACTTATTCATAAACCTGAATATTTAAGTGAGGCTAGTGGCCTAGAGCATCGATTGAAGTTTAATGTTTTAGTTTAGGAAACAAAGCTGGTTATCATAAATGTTCCCTAGCAGAGACAGCCATAGCTTGAGTAAACAAATTACTGAGAAGACATTAATCCTAAGGGATCAGAATGTCAAATTAGCTAAATCTATGCCATTATAAATGATAAATAAGCTGATAGAACTGTGTATGTTTAACACAAAAACGATCGTTTAATAGTGAATCATATTGGGATTTGTTATCTGAACTTGGATTATGAAACAAAGCGTAACAGCATTCAAAATGCGTGTTTAACCATGAAAGTCATGATAATGGTTAAGTAGCTAAATACATGAGGTCTTCTATGATTATTTTGCAAAAATTCATGAGATCTGCTTTTAAATTTGCTCAACTGTTATTGTCATGGCCCTCATTATTTATGTCTTAACAAACGAGCCAAGAAGGTTAACGTTGCGTTTAAGACAAAACTAAAGGAGCCATCCAGCATTTAGCAATTGATTCTCTGGAGCTCAAAGTTTACGATGCAAGCTAATGGAAAGAAAAAAAGTATGGACTAAAAGTGGAGAGCTTGGCGTAAGTAACATGTAGTGTTAGATATAAATTTGTATGGAATTATTGCTATTGAGTTGAGTGTACCAGATGTGACTGTCGATGAAGTGTTACCACACTTACGCAAACAGCCCACCAGTAGAATCAATGAAATATCAGATAATGGAGCTTACAATACCAGATAATGGGCTGTGTTTCCTAACTCGAGTTCAGATAGCAAATTTCAACAAGGTTAACGATTGATAACTACTTTTATTTTCAGCATACCTAACACTGTCAGTTTATGTAATACTTTTATTATGACGTAGGTTTCTTTGATCTGAGTTGTGTGATTTCTTAGGCCCAATGTCTCTACCAGTAATTTTTTGGCTCTAATCATTGCTACCTCTGCTAGGGTACGTTTATAATAACTTCCTTTATTTTTTCGATCAGAAACCTAAATTTTTAATCTATAGCTGTTAAACAGCTAGGCTCGCGTAAATATTCAAGTTTATGAATAAGTTTCACTAAAATACAACTACGGAACGCAGTATAATCCTATTTTTATCAATCGTGTCTCACTAATATTTTCGATCGATGGGAAGGCTCTTTGGCTATGAAATTAAACTAAGCATGGTAATTATGGAAGACTCTGTTTACTTAGCGATTTCATCAGCACGGCGGCTTTCATGGTTAAATGCGTATTTTCAATACCACTGAGCGGTCCGCAAGAATTCGTTAATTCTATTTGTAAACTTGTTTCACTACCGTTGTCATGTCTTCGCTATTCATGCATTAACAAACGAGCCCAAACGGTTAATGTAACGTTCAAGACGAAGAATAAAGGAAGTATCTAGCATTTAGCCATTGATTCTACGGGACTCAAAGTCTACTGTGAAGAAAAATCAAAAGTAAAAAAAGCATGGTACTGATGGAAAATGATGATTCTGATGCAAGTTACATTTAGCAGTCGATACAAATATGTATAAAATCATTGCTGCTGAGTTCAGTATATCAAATGTGACTGACGGTGAAGTGTTATCTAACTTGCTCAAACAAGCTGACCGAAAAATTAATGAAACATCAGCTGATGGTGCTTATACGATGCCAGACAATGTTGCGAAACCGTTCTCATTAAACGAGCAGTTTCAACCAGTCATGGAAAACGAGGTATGGTTAGCATAAATGTTTTTTGTCATAGAAGGTAATGTTTCGAGTCAAAAAATGACTTGGAGGGACATGGAGCTTAAGAAATGACAATATCTAAGTTAGAGAAACTTGCGCTATGATAAAAGCAATACATAAGCTAACTGGGCTAGGCATGCCTAAAATGCAAGCCATTATCTAATAGTTCATCATATTGAGATTTGCTATCTGAACTCGAATCATATAACACAGCCCGTGAAAACTATCGTAGTGGCTAAGTCTCTAAATAAACGCAGTCTTCCATGATTAACCTGCTTAGTTTGATTCCATAGCTGAATGACTTCTTCATCAACTCAGAATTTGAGTGAACCTAGTCGTTTTGAGCATAGATCAATAATTGACTTTCCTGCTTTAGAAAATAAAATAAATTGAACGGATCACAAGTCAGATAGAACCGACACTTTTTTATTGCTCTTATGGGTTTGAGCGTTAACTTTTATATGCTTTTTGGTACAGTAATCAGCAAAATGTGTGTACGGTATTGTCAAAGCGAGTTTTTTAATGTTTATATGAAAACTTGACTTATGATTATTAGTCGTTAATTAAATAAATACTGAGATTAAATAATGCAGGAATTGCGCCTTGTATTGATTATTTTGGGAGTGGTAGCGATTGCTGCACTTCTGTTGCATGGTCTATGGACCAGTAGGAAAGAAAAGCCAATTACATTTAGTGAAAAGCCTATTGGTAAGTTGACAGGCAAAGATGATACTGATCTTGATCAGCATAATATTGGCTCTGTTAGGATTGTTAAATCTGGTGATACCGAGCCAAAAACTGCTAGAAAAGAACCGGGCCTTAGTTTTGATAATAAGCCTCATATAGATCCTTTATTTGCACATAAGAATGGTAAGCCATTAACGGCATGTAATGAAGCGCCAAATTACGCTTTTATTGAATCAACTTTAAATAAAGTAAAATCATTTGATCTGCCTGTACCATCTACTTTAGACAATAACACTGCTCCTGAGTCAGCGAGGTTGGTTAAGCCTGTGCTTACAAAAGCAAAAGTTAAATCTAATAAAGCTTCAAATGATTTTTACCAAGCGGCATCTATGCATGATGAAAATGTTGTTGATGTGGGTACGAAGAAAGAATATGCGTCAAAACTATCGAATGCCATGAATTTGCAGGAGGAGCTTATCGTTGAAGACGTTCAGCCACAATTGCAGGTGTTAAACATTAATGTTCAAGCTGGTAACAATCAAGAATTTGATGGTACTAAACTTATTAATTGTCTGGAACAGCATGGTTTGTTTTACGGTAAAATGGAAATATTCCATCGCCATATGGATTTGTCTGAAACAGGTAAAGTACTCTTTAGTGCCGCTAACATGTTTGATCCAGGTAGTTTTCCTGTTGCTACTATTCATCAGTTCACAACGGCTGGTATCTCACTTTTTATGACATTACCTTGTTATGGTGAAGCTGAGCAAAATTTCAAGTTGATGCTTCAAACCGCACAGCAAGTTGCAGATGAGTTAGGTGGGCTGGTGACCGATGATCGTCGCAACATGATGACTCCGCAACGTTTAGACGCATATAAAAAAATAATTCAGCAATTTTATTCACATGTATGAATGAGAGAGAATACTAGATAAAATGTTCGATCAAGTGTTTTTTGGCTAAAAAATAGGCAGAGCGCATGGTAAAAATATACTTATAATTTTTTAATGCCGTATTAACTAGAAGTGTTAGTCTGTCTAGCGTCAGCGTTGAATAAAGCTGTTCAGCTCTACTCAATGCCACTCAGAGTAATATTCCAAGATATTAAGTCTAACATTTAACTATCTACTGAACATTTGAGCAACTTAGCTTTGCTTCCTACTTCACGTTCAGATAACAAATTCCAACATGATGTACTATTCAACAATCGCTTTCGTGTTAATAATACCTAGCATTATCAGCTTATTTAACACTTTTATCATGACGTAAGTGTCGCTAACTTAAGCAGTGTAATGTCTTAGGCTCAAGGTCCCTTCCAGTAGTTTTTTGACTCGTCCATTGCTGTTTCTGTGATAGAAGGTTTATAGTAACCGATTTTATTTCCTAAATTATGAAGCCGAATTTTCAATTAACATTTTAAACAGTTAAACTCACTTAAATGTTCAAGTTGATGAATAAGTTTCGCTACAAAATAACTAACTCGAAACAGTATAATCAAGCTTTAATCAATTGTGGCTCACTAACATTCTGGATTGATGAAAAAACTATTCAGCTATGGAATCAAATTAAGCAGGGTAATCATGGAAGGTCTCGTTTATTTAACGACTTAACGATTGTGACGGCCCTCATGGTTATATTCATATTTTCAAAACTTTTGAAAGGTCGGTAAGGATTAATTAAATTTGCTTAACTGCCGTTATCATACCTTCATTATTTATGCGTTAGCAAGCTAGCTAAAACGGTTAACGCCAGCCATTGCTTCTACTGCTCTGAAAGTCTACGGTGATGGTGAATGGCAAGCAAAAAAGCATGATATGAACGATAAATGTAGAGTCTGGCGCAAGTTACATGTAGCAGTAGATGTCAATATGCATGAAATCATTATTGCTGAACAAAGTTTATTAAATGCGACTGATGGTAAAGTGCTACCTAACTTACTCAAACAAACCTGTTTAAGAATCAATAAAGTATCAGGCAATGCTATTCATTTTACCAAAAAAAGGATAACTTTTGCGGAATGAAGCCATCCACGTCATTTAACGGTCAGTTACCAGAAAAGTATACGATTCAAATCAGCGCTGGAAAATGAAGCACGTTGTCATAAACCTGTCCTTATCAGAGACAGTAATGTTTCGAGTTAAAAAATTATTTGAAGGAACATTGAGCCTAAGGGATTACAATTGCCAGATTAGCCCAACATATGCAATAATAAAAATATTAAATAAGCTGGTAGGGTCAAATATGCCTAACATGAAAGTGATCGTTTAATAGTTTATCATGTTGGGACTTGATATCTGAACTCGAATTATGTAACATGGTCATTAATTAATCATTTTGTGTGGGCCGAAGCATTCGTAGTGAATGTTATCTTTAGTAATGCCGGCGCAGACGAGCTGTTGTACGGTAGCTTGCATAAAATTAATTGGACCGCAAAGATAAAATTGACGCGCAGGATGACTTGTTAATCCTTCAACAAGGCTAAGATCAATAAAGCCATAATAATCAAAATTTTTATCACTAATTAATGGTTTATTATACCAAATACCGCGTTTCACACGAGGGTTTTGTTGAATCAGATGGTTAATATCATCACCAAAAGCATGATGTTGACTATTTTCGGCGGCATGAAGCCAGTGAATATCGGCATCATGCGTGTTTACAATGCTTTCAAGCATAGATAACATAGGTGTTAAGCCTATGCCACCAGAGATCAATGCAATAGGAGTTTTTTTGTTCACATCCAAGAAAAAATCACCACTTGGTGGAGCCAGCTTGACTGTATCACCAACATTAAGATGATTATGTAGGTAACGCGACACGATTCCCTGAGGATGACGTTTAACGGAAATACGATATGTCTTGATATTAGGTGCACTAGACAAGCTATATTGGCGAATTTCTTGGTATTCAAATTGTTCAGGATGAAGATAGATACCGATGTATTGCCCCGGTTTGTAGCAAGTGACAGGTTTATCATCTATTGGTGCAAAAATAAAACTAGTGATTAGGTCGCTTTCTTTAATTTTGCTGACTAGCATAAATTGACGAGTACCACGCCAACCACCATCTGTGCTTTCTACTTCTCGATATATCTCTTCTTCGCGATTAATAAATATCTGCGCGAGGACATGATAGGCTTCAGTCCAGGCATTAAGCACAGTTTGTTCTGATGATAGCATTTCAGCAATAGAAGCAAGTAAATTTTCTCCTACAATAGCATACATAGTTGGTGTTATGTTGAAGTTTGTGTGTTTTTGTGCAATTTTTTCAACGATAGGTAGCAAAACCTCTAGGTTGTCAATATGGGCCGCATAGCTGTAAACCGCATGAAATAATGCTTCATGTTGGGCACGCGTGAATTGATTACTCATATTAAAAATATCTTTAAGTTCAGGGTGATGTAAGAACATACGTTCATAAAAGTGAGCGGCTAGTGCGGGGCCTATTCTAGCAATTAAAGGTGCAGTCGACTTAACAATCTCTATGGTTTGTGAACTTAACATATTAATCTCTTTGTAAGGTTATTCCTAAACTACGCATTATAAGCTGTATTTAAGGTGTATTTAAGGTGTATTTGTACATTACCTGCAAATATTTTTGTTACCATGAAAACATCGTTTTTTCATGCAAATGCAGATAGCAAACCCAAAAATAATAAACTATCAGGCATTAGTTTTCGTGCTGGGCATACCTAGTGCTGTCAGCTGATTTAATACTTTGATCATTGAGTAGATATCCTTAATTTGAACATTGTGATCCCTTAAGTTCAATGTTCCTTTGAATAGTTTTTTGATTCAAAATATTGCCTTCTTTGATAGGGAAGGTTGATGGTAACCATATCTCGTTTTCTAATGCTGATTTGCATCGCATAACTTCAAGTAACTAACCTGTTACATTGCACGGATGACCTGTTCTCAAAAAGTTGTTTTTTTCTTGGTAAGATGATTAGACCCACTCATTTAAGACGAATGGTTTTGTAACATTGCCTGGTGTCGTCAGTACCATCGGATGATATGCCATTGATTCTGTGGCGAGTCTGTTTGAGCAAGTTAGGTAGGATTTCACTGGCTTTGTTTCCTAATTCGAGTTCAAAGGGCAAATCCTGACATGATTACTATGAAAGAATTGCTTCGTGTTATGCACACCTAATCCTGTCAGCTTATTTAACGCTTTTATTATGGTTGAGGTTACGCTAATCTGAGCAGTGTCATTCTTTAAAGTTAAAGTTCTTTCCAGCAGTTTCTGATTCGAACTATTATTGTTTGTGTTGGGGAACGTTTATTATCATCCGCTTTATTTTTTAAATCAGAGAACTTAAATTTTAATTAATACTCTAAATATTTAGGTTCACTCAAATACTTAGTACTATGAACAAGCTGCGTTAAAAACAATTCACTGGAAGCAGAAGAATCAAGCTTTCATTAACCATAGCTCATTAACATTCTGAGTTGATGAAGAAGTTATTTAGCTATAAATTAAACTAAGTAGGATAATCATGGGAGACCTCATTTATTTAATGACTTAGCCATTACGACGACTTTCATGGTTAAATGCGTATTCTCAATGTCATGGAGAGGTCTGCAAGGATTCATTAAATGTATTTTCAAACTTACTTAATTGTCGTTGCCATGTTCTCACTACTATGCATTAGCAAACGAATCAAAATGATTAACGTCGTGTTCAAGGCGGAGAATAAAGGGACCATCCAGTATTTAATCATTGATTCTATGAAGCTAAAAGTCTAGGGTGAAGGCGAATGGCAAGTAGGAAGGCATGGCACTGATGGGAAATGGCGAGTCTGACGCAAATTACCTTTAGCGTTAGATATAAATGTGCATGAAATCATTGCTGATGAGTTAAGTGCACCAAATGTGGCAAACGGTAAAATACTACTTAACTTGCTTAAATAGACCTGCCAAAAAATTAATGAAATATTAATCGGTGGTGCTTACGATATCAAACAATGTTACGAATTAAAAAATTTTTAGAAGGCACAGTGAGCTTAAGAGATTACAATGCCTAGATTAATAAAATTTACGCTATGATAAAGGCGTTAAATAAGCTGGACTTTACTAAGTATGCCTAAAGTAAAAACAATTATTTAATCATTAATCATGTTGAAATTGGCTATCTGAATTAAAATTAAGAAACAAAGCCGACTTTCTTATCAGTCACATGTGATGCATTTAACTCATCAGCAATGATCTCATGTGTATTTATATCTACCGCTAAATGTAACTGGCGTTAGACTTCTTGTTTCCCATCAGCGGCATGCTTTTTTACTAGCTATTCGCCCTCACCGTAGACTTTTAGCTCCATAGAATCAATGGTTCAGTGCAGGATAGTTCCTTTAATTTTCATTTTGAACGCAATGTTAACCGTTTCAGTTTGCTTGCTAAGATATGAATAATGAAGGCATGACGGTGGTAGCTTGTAAGTTTACAAATAAAATTAATGCATCCTTGCAGACTTTTTAAAGGCCTTGAAAATACGCGTTTAACCATGAAAGCCGTGTAATGGCTAAGTAGCTAAATAAATGAGGCATCTCATGATTATTTTGCTTAGTTTAATTTCATAACTGAATGGCTTTTTCATCAATCCAGAGTGTTAGTGAGTCACGATCGGTTAAATTTGATTGTACTGTTTCCAGTGAGTTGTTGTGTAGCAAAATTTTTTCATAGACCTGAATGCTTAAGTGAGCCTAACTGTTTAGAGCATAGATTGATAACTTAGTTCCCTGATTTAGGAAACAAAGCTCAGTTCAGGGTATAATCTTGCGGAGGAAGTCTGGCGGAGAAAGTCTGGGAATATACCATTAACTAGTGGTATAGACCTTGGCTTTGGTGTGTTTATGTATGTGTCTATGCTGCCACCTGAAGAGTTAACCAGTATTATTGTAGTCACGGAAAATATGGTATGTCCCAAAATCATATGGTGAAAATTATTCAATGTATAAGTAAGGCAGGTTATGTAGAAACCGATCGTGGAAAAATGGCGGAATATGGTTAGGTAAGTCAGTCGGATCAATTATCATCAACACAGTGATAATAGCTCTTGAACCTTTGTACATTGTTAATGGAAGTGAGAATTAGTTGCATATTATCTCAGGCTGTTATCAACGTGGATGCGATGGGTGCGTCCCTTGCTGAGCTAGACAGACATTTTACGATATGGTGATAGGTAATAATGACTTGCATCGCCTTCTTATCCTCATTAGCCTGGTTTAACTAGTTCTATTGGTATCGTATTGTTACATGGTATTTTGGAGCAAAATATTTTAAGTAATTCCGCTGGACACCCATTTTCATTTATTTAAAGCGATATACTTGCTATTAAGTGTCGCTAACGAGAATCTTATATGTCTCAGGACAAAAATCAATACGGCAATGATCCACACTTGGTTCGTGAAGCAGAAAAATATGATAATCCAGTACCAAGTCGCGAGTATTTGTTGGACGTTATTAAAGGTTTCAGCACACCAGTGAATCGCGACCAACTGTTTGAAGTTTTGGGTATGCGTACGGAAGAAGAATACGAAGGTCTTCGTCGTCGTCTTCGTGCTATGGAACGTGATGGCCAACTTATTTTTACTCGTCGGCAGTGTTATGCTTTGCCAGAACGCCTGGATTTAGTGAAAGGTACTGTCATTGGTCATCGTGATGGTTTTGGCTTTTTACGCCCTGAAGGCAAAGGTAACCGTGAAGATTGGTTGTTGCCGCACCATCAAATGAAAAGTGTTATGCATGGTGATTTCATTCTTGCACAACCTGCTGGCATTGATAAGCGTGGTCGTAAAGAAGCGCGTGTTGTGCGTGTTCTGGAAGAACGTAAAGGACAAATTGTTGGTCGGTTTTTTTTAAAAAATAACAATGGCTATGTCGTACCTGATGATTCGCGTTTGAGTCAAGATATTATTGTTTTTAAGGAAAATCGTAATGGTGCACGTATGGGTAATGTTGTTGTTGTTGATGTTTTTCAACGGCCTACACGTCAACAGAATGCGATGGGTCATATTGTTGCAGTGCTGGGAGAAAATATGGCGCCAGGTATGGAAATTGAAATTGCACTCCGTACTCATGATATTCCCAATGTGTGGTCTCATGATATCGAGAAGCAAATAAAAGTATTCGCAGAGTCTGTGCCTGAAGAAGCAAAAAAAAGTCATGTTGATTTGCGTGATCTGCCATTGGTCACTATTGATGGTGAAGACGCTCGTGATTTTGATGATGCAGTTTTTTGCGAAAAGAAAAAATCAGGTGGTTGGCGTTTGTGGGTTGCGATCGCAGACGTCAGTTATTATGTCCGTCCAGACTCAGCTCTCGATAAAGAAGCCGTTAATCGTGGTAACTCAGTGTATTTTCCATCACAAGTTATTCCTATGCTGCCTGAAGTGCTATCTAATGGTCTGTGTTCATTGAACCCACAAGTCGATCGTTTGTGTGTGGTCTGTGAAATGACGATTTCTGAAACAGGTAATCTCTCTGGATATAAGCACTACGAAGCAGTCATGAATTCTCATGCCCGTCTAACTTACACCAAAGTGGCTCAAGTGTTGAATGGTAATGAAGAGCTCCGAAATCGTTATATATCTTTAGTGCCGCACCTTGAAGAACTCAACAGCATGTATAAAGTGTTAAGAGGTTCACGCGAACAACGTGGTGCAATTGAGTTTGAAACGATTGAAACTAAGTTTTTATTCAATGCAATGCGTAAAATTGAACGTATTGTGCCGGTTGAGCGCAATGATGCGCATAAAATTATCGAAGAGTGCATGATTTTGGCGAATGTCGCGTCTGCACGTTTTATTGAAAAACATAAAGAAGCGGCATTGTATCGTGTGCACGAAGCACCAAGTGAAGAGCGCCTTATAAGTTTCAAAAATTTTTTGTGTGAGATAGGTCTTTCGTTGAATGGTGGTTTGTCACCTTCGTTGACGGATTACGCGCAGTTAGCTAATTTAATTCAAAACCGCCCTGATAAGGAGTTGATCCAAACTATGTTGCTCCGCTCAATGAAACAAGCAGTGTATCAAGCTAAGAACCAAGGTCACTTTGGCCTAGCTCTGAAACAATACGCGCATTTTACATCACCCATTCGTCGCTATCCTGACTTATTGTTGCACCGTGCGATTAAATACTTAATTTCCAAACAAGGTGGACAGAACACAGATCGCTGGACTCCAACTGGCGGCTATCATTATTTTTTCGATGAAATGGATGCGATGGGTGTGCAGTGTTCGATGACTGAGCGTCGTGCTGATGATGCCACCCGTGATGTGTCTGACTGGCTTAAGTGTGAATACATGCAAGATCACGTTGGCGATATCATGAATGGTACAATCGCAAACGTGACCGGTTTCGGTTTTTTTGTGCGCTTGAACGAGCTTCATATTGATGGTCTTGTACACATCTCAAACTTAGATAATGACTATTATAATTATGACATCGTAGGTCAAAAGCTGGTGGGTGAGAGCTCTGGTCGTGTATTTCAGCTTGGCGATCAAGTGAAGGTTAAAGTGCTCTCCGTTAACCTTGATGAAAGAATGATTGATTTTGAAATTGAGGGCACTATTCGTAAACCTCGAGGTGTTGGGAAAACGGTACGTCAAAGTGCCAAAAAAAATCGTATAAAGTTTGGTACAAAACCAAAAGAAAGTAAAGATCATTCATCGGTTTGTCAGCAGTTGAATAGCAGTTCAATCCGACAAATAGGTGATAGTAAAGCGTCTATAAGCACAGAAAAAAACCATCGTAAAGGTAATGCTATGAACAAAGAGGATGCAGGAAACTCTGTAAAGAGAAAGAGCAGATGCGAGAAGGTGCGTAAGCAACAAATGCAGCGAAATAAATCCACCCAAGCAGGTAATTCAAAGAAGTAATCCATGAGTAATGAAATAATTTATGGCATTCATGCCGTTAAAGCTGCATTAATCAACAAGCCAGAATTTTTTATTGAAGTTTATGTTAGTAAAGACCGTGAAGACGAACGTCTAATGCCAATACTGAATGAATTGGCTGAACTTGGCATTACCACGTATGAAATGGGACGCAAGGCGCTGGATCACAAGGCTCAATGTGCATCGCATCAGGGCTTGATTGCCCGTGTTAAGGTTGGGCGCAAGTACAATGAAAATGACATTAATTTAATCTTAGGTAGGCAAAAAAACCCATTATTGCTAGTGCTAGATGGTGTTACTGACCCACACAATCTTGGTGCATGTTTGCGTAATGCTGATGCGGCAGGTGCGTGCGCGATTATCGTACCGAAAGACCGTACTGCCCCGCTAAGCGCAATAGTACGTAAAGTGGCTGTAGGTGCAGCAGACGTGGTGCCTCTAGTTCGTGTAACCAATCTTGTTCGAACTATGCGTGCGTTACAGGAAGAAGGCGTATGGCTCGTTGGTACTGCGGGCGAAGCCACGCATGATATTTATCAAAGTAAAATGGCAGGTCCTCTGGCCATCGTGATGGGTGCAGAGGGGCATGGGATGCGTCGTTTAACACGTGAAAATTGTGACGAATTAATTAGCATTCCAATGATGGGTAACGTTTTAAGTTTAAATGTATCTGTAGCTTCTGGTATCTGTCTGTTTGAAGCTGTTCGCCAACGTCGTGGTTAGATATTGCATGTGGATGATGTAAATGTGAGCGTAAAATTTTTTCTTTTTAATGTCAATTTTGGTGAGTTAATGCCGTAAAATAGTAAAAAATTTGTATGCTTTATTTTTAAATCAGGAACCTAAATAATCAAGCTATGCTCTAAACAGCTAGGTCCCTTAGATCTATGGGCAATTTTAGCCGCAAAAAAACCAACTAAAAGCTGTATAATTAAACTTTAATCAACAGTGGTTTAGTGATATTTCTGATTGATACTGCTTGCTATCTGAACTCTACTTAAGAAGTAAAACCGGCTGTTGTTGAACATCGAAATAGCTTGTGTCATTAAAGGCCTTATCACACAGACCCTGAGGTACGTAATATATAGCACCAAGGTTGATTAATTTATTTGTTATTTGTACATAATTTGTTAATTTAATGGTATCTAAATAGTGGAAAACATCACGACGGAATGGAGGGAACCCAAAACTATAAATCAAGGCCATATCTACTTTTTGTGGGGTTGCGATAATGCCTTTTTTAAGCAACGGGCCATTCCGTTAATTATGGGTACCATCATGCGGTCTATTGTGATGGCTTCGTTATAGTTTGCGCGGCTGTCAACGATAGACGTTAGTAAAATTTCTACATCGTCATCCATGCCTTTTTTTGGCTTGCCTTTGTGATCTATCGAGTAACGGTAGAAGCTTAACCCACTCTTCTGACTAAAACGTTTGTTATTGAACATGACGTTTATGCAATAATGATAATTCTTTGCCATACGCTTAGGAAAAGCTCCAGCTATTACTGTTTGTGCATGATGTGCGGTATCAATGTCAACAAAATTTAATAGATAAGCTGGACCCATTGGCTAGCCAAAATTTTTTTCATTGCTTGATCTATGCTCTTAAAGCTAGCCCCATTATGAAGTAGTAAGTTAAAGCCTGCGACATAAAGGAAAAATATCTGATTAACAAAAAACCAGGACAATCATTGGCGACAATTGGGTACTTGCCTATTTTATTCGCGTAAAAAAATTTGAAAAAATTGTTTCTTCTGATGTGTCTTTATCTCGAATAACATCAACCAATGGTATGCGATGCACTGGGTTGCAAAAATGCATACCACAGAAGCTGATTGAACGCTTCAATGGCTTCGCCGGCAAATCGTTAGGAATGGTTGAAGTATTTGAAGTGAATATTATTTTCACTTATTAAACCTTCAATTTATCCCAACATGGTGACTTTAACTTGCAAATTTTTAACAATTGCTTCGATGATAACATCAGCTTGTGTGATACCTGCGTAATGCACATTTGGTGTGATAAAGGCAAATATTTTTGTTATTTTAGTACTTTTGTTCAGTAGTTTAGATGCCTTTTCATGCTTATTCTTAGCGAAGCTGGGTTGATATCTTTCATTAAAACAGGAACGCTATGACTTGCCGATTGGTAAAAGATATCTACGTCCATAATACCAGTGTTAAGTACTGCAACATGTTTAATTTTTTACTTTTTTGATGCTTTTTTAGCTTTGAATTTTAGGTATTGATCGTTAAGGCAGAGGTCTACAAATACTTGCGTGACTGGCTATTTTACGAGATAAAAGGAGTCTTCATTTGTAATTAATAATGCTTCTTCTCTAGCAGCATAAGACGCTTCTTCAAGTGTTAGAATAGAAGCTATTGGTGCTAGGTATGTTTATCTGTAATTTGTGTCACCATGGCTTTAGCTTTGGTAAAACTTCTTGTTGCTTCTGTGTTATTCGGTTGAAAGGGGGCTTTTTTTGGTTACGATGTTTTGTCAATCAAATTTTCCTGCGATTGCTTGTTGTGCGAGTTGAATAACTACATCACTCAGATCTTTATCTGCAGTGATGAGTTCCATCACAGTATCAGAATAAATAAGGCGTGGCATTCTAACTGTACGACCGAAACCAGAGATAATCTTTCATTTAGTTTCCGGAAGATCGGTATGGGCTGTGGAATTAGCAGTACGGAAACCTGTTGAGAAGATGCATTCACAACCACTGCCAAGCGAATAGGCAGAGATTACCGAAATAATAGGGGAAGGGAGGTCTTCAATTTTTAAAAAGACTGCATTTGCATCCTTTATTCACTAAGTCATCCTTCTGTAAGACGAAAAAATATAGCTAAAAACTTAGTGATATTAGCTTTTACAATGAATTGTTGATTTTGTTAGGGTCAGTAATACAGCGCATACGTTTGCTTTTGATTCGATTGCTATAAATGTATCAGCTAAGTTTTTTTTAGTGTTGCATGATTGAATTTATTAAAAAATTTAGTCGTCTAAGTTGAGTTTTGCGAGACCATCTCCCAGATAACTTACGGATAGAGTGTTATCTTGATAAATAATATTATATCTCCGTATTGGTACGTCTATGTTTGGGGGTTGGTTTTTCGTGTGCAGAGATCAGTGTAGTAAGATCTGCATCGATTGGTTTAAGTTGAACTAATTGAAAGGTAACAATAATATTAAATGATTATTTAAACTTAGTATTTGACCTATCTTTCATTGTCTGTGGGTACGTACCGTGTAGCCAGGATTTATTTTCTGAATAATGGACCTAAATGATCAAGCTATGTTTTTTTAAACAGCGAGGTTAACTTAACTATTTAGATTTATGAATAAGCTTCGCAATAAAGCAACTAATTGGAACCGGTATAATAATGGAAGACCTCGTTTAGTTAGTAATTGAGCCATTGCGACGGATCTTATGGCATATGTATGTTTTAATGTCTTTGAGAGGTCTGTAAAGATTCATTAATTGTGTGTTTAAATTTACTCAACTGCCGTTGTCATACCCTTACTATTCATGCATTAGTAAACGAGTCAAAATGGTTAGCATTGCATTTAAGACGAAAACTAAAGGAACTATCCAGCATTTAGCCATTGATACTACTGAGCTCAAAGCATACGATGGAGGCGAAATGGTAAGCAAAACATGACACTGATGGGAACCGATGAGTGTCGAGGTGACATTTATTGGTAGATATAAATACGTATGCAATGATTGCTGCTAAGTTCAGTGCATTAAATACGATTTATGGTGAAATACTACTTAGTTTGCTCAGTTTTGTTTCCTAATTATAGTTCAGATAGCCAATTTTAATATAATTAATGATTAAACACCCGTTTTTGTTTGAGACATACCTAGCCCGGCAACTTACTTCACACTTTGATTATGGCGTAAGTCTCATTAATCTGAGCATTATTCTCTCTTAAGCGCACTATCCCTCCCAGTAGTTTTTTGATTCGAAATATTGCTGTCTTTGATAGGGAACGTTTATGGTAACTATCCTTCGTTTTTTTATGCTGATTGGAACCGTATAATTTTTGGTAACTGACCGCTAAATGTAACTGGCGACAGACTCTTCTTTTTCCATCAGTACCATATTTTTTGCTTTTTAGTTACCTTTATTATAAATTTTGAACCCGACAGACTGAATGGTTAAGTGCTGGATACTTCCTTTACTCTTTGTCTTGAACGTGATGTTAACCATTTTGGATTACTTGCTAATGCACGAATAGTGACAGTATACCAATGGTAGTTGAATAAGTTTGAAAGCAGAATGAATGAATTGTTGTAGACATCACAATGGCATTAAAAACACGCGTTTAACCATGGGGAGCCGCTGTAATGACTCAGTTACTAAATAAACGAGGTCTTCTATTAGTATCCGGCCTGATTCCAGAGTTAAATAGCTTCTTCATCAATCCAGAATGTTAGTGAGCTATGATTGATTCAAGTCTGATTATACTGCTTCCAGTTAGTTACTTTGTAGCGAAGATTGTTCATAGACCTGATTGTTTAGAGCTTTGATTCAAAATTTAGTTCTCTTATTTTAAAAATAAAGCCGATTATCCTAAGCTTTTCCTAGCAGCAACAGCAATCATTCAAGTCAAAACCTATTGGGGGACATTGAGTCTAAGGGAGCACGTAGCTAAGATTAATGAAACCTATGGCATGATAAAAGCGTTATATAAGATGATAAGACTAGGCATGCCTCACACGAAAGTGATTGTCTAACAGTGAATCATGCTGGGATTTGCTATCTGAACTTGAATTAAAAAACAAAGCCTATTGATAGTGTGATATACTTACGTATCAAATTATGTTCACCACTTTGTGTTTTAATTGCTTCATCCACTTTTACTACTTCACGTAAGTCTAAAATAAATTCATCAGATAGGTCAAAGATATGCACCAAACCGTCTTGATAAACACCAATATCGACACATGCTCCAAATGTAATCACAGTTGGTCACAGTGTCTTCTAGCACTAGGTCGGGAATTAAGTCTTTCACTGCGTTAACATTGGCTGCAAAGGTAATGGTATGAAATTATGGATGCTGACTTCGTTTAAAATGGGCTAATTTTGTCAGAATATTAGTCACAGCTGGAATTTTAAAAAGTTCTGTAAGTATAATTAGATGCTTTTAAGCTGTGTATGAAGTCATAGTTGCTAATCATATCACCACAGGATAGGCTTCTGAGTGAACGCATGAATCGCTTAACTAATTTTACCGTTAATAATGCGCAGGAGACTTGCGTGTTATTTATAAGCTTTTTGGGCCTAAGCGAAGTATTTTAAATAAGATTTTACGGCCGCCAAACTGGCGGTGTGCACCATGAAATTCGATAATATTGGTTATAGCAGTGATAAAAAATTTTGTAACTAGAGTTAGTAATGCTGCAGAGACGCTATTAATGTCAATATTAACGATACTTACACAATCTTTTACAGCAGCATCTAAACATTTCGCAAGTTGTTTTTGGTTAATGTTATGTTGATATTGGCCCATATCAATTGATTTCGGATTAAGTGCCACTAACTTTGCAAGTACATTTTGAAGACGATGAGCAATGAATACTGCTTTACGAAGTGACACATCTAGTCCAAGTAATTTGGTCACAGCTAGTTTTGACACAGAATAGATGAAAGTTTCAGCTTCACTTACAATCATAGTTAGAATTTTGTTATTAGTACTCTTTAGTATATCCACCACACAGGCATCCGTTTTACGTGATTCTATTTTTTCATCGATACTATTACGATTTACGAGGATCTGGTAATAGTATTTGACGGTAGTTGTGGGTAAATGGTGGCAGTATCTAAAAGTTAAAAGTTAAAAGTTAAAAGTTAAAAGTTAAAAGTTTACATGTGTTATGAACGATAGCTCCTTTATAGCCAGCATGTAAACTTGAGTCAATACCTAACGTGCAGCGAGAGCTAGCAGGTCTGCTATTAATAAATCTTTTAGGTGCTTGGTAAATATATCCATTGCGTGGGTTACCTATTAATTCAGTGCCTATGTGCATTAAGATTTTAATGTGCCATGCGAAACTTACTATTTGCTTACGCTAATTATCTGCTGGAGTAGTAGCAAGCATAATGTCGCAGCCATTATAGATAATGTTTGTACAGTATGAAGCAGTCAATCTTTTATTTTTTAAAGGCTTGCATTCAATGCTAGTTGAAAAATATCTTTGTTTCAACCGTGGAATATGGCTAATGTACGGTATAATGGGACGTGAGCCAGTCGTGCATCATGTTTGCAGTAGTCTTTAAATTTTATGCTCTTATGCTCTTGGCTTGGGATAATACAGGCTTGAAGTTCTGCGTTCTGAATTAAATAATAATGAATTTTAGGCAGTAAGAAAGCATCTGTGACGAATTATTCTATCAAGATAGCACGAACACCATTAAGTACAGTCTTGTTATTAACGAATTGTTTTGCGACGTCGATATAAGTCATTGCTTCTACGTCAAAATTGTTTTTAGGGTATTTATAACAACTGTGCTTAAAAATTTATACCCGCTGCAATGGCTCTTAGCCCTTTGGTGCACCGCTTTTTCTTGTAAGGAAAATAAAATTTTTAGCCAATTTTTTGTATTGGTACTGAAAATGTTTTTTTGAGTAGATTGTTCAATTCACATTGATCTTCAATTGACTTAAGAATAACCTAATAATATTTTTTAGCTCACGTATATAACTAAGTCGTGATTTCAAATTACGTAATTGGGTATCATCTCGTCATGGTAGTGAGAAATGAACAGCATAGTCTTGCCATCATTCATTAGAGCAACCGCTGCAATCATTTTCGTGCCGCATATATTTAGTTCACTAGTAACCTATTAATAAATTAAAGTAGTCATTACGTTCCTTTGAAAGTCACTCCTGCGGACAGCAGGATGAAAATTCGTCTTATTGATAGTGGATGGTATGGATGTGCCAAATCAGGTGACCTTTTATTGTTGACACAATGGCTGTATTATTAATTTTTTTGTATTCATATGTGAGACATATTGGGCTGTCAATTGATGTGTAGTCTTTGTGACTATATGTTTTATTTAGGTCAACAATGTGGAATTTGTATGTCTTGTCTTCATCGTTTGTAATGCTTACTTAGGTTTTGAAGAAAATTTCATCATTTCGCTGGGGGTGGTAATCGACAACTGTTAGTCTTCGATATGCTTACATAAGTAGTGAATTAAACGGTCTATTTCACGGAGAATATGCTTATTATAAGCATAGTTTGCGTTTTCTGAGCGATCACCAATATTAGTTGTTTAAGATATAATTTTGGTGATCTTGTGGCATCACCTTCTTTAAAAAAATAGCATTTTTATTTTAGCTTTTATAACATTTTTTAATGATGAAATGGATTTTGTCTATAACATTATTCACTGTCTTATTTGCCATATTGGTAAGATGCCTTTTATACACCCAAACATCGTTGAATTGAGAGGTTAAGGCGTTTATGTTGACTAGTACCGAATTACAAAAAAATAGCACCAAATTAAATCATTTACAGTCACGTAAAAAACTGCATGAACTGACATTGAGAGAGTGTAAGAGTTTATATTTCTAACAATTAGTAATAATTTTTTCTCTCTACCATGTCGAGCACTGATGTTTCATAGATTTGTCAGAAGATACAATTATTGATACATTTCAGACATTATGGGCTCGTTACTCTTTGCTTGTTATATGGAAGGGCTAGTCCGTGATATTGGATATAACACTACCATCAAATAAGAAAGGTACGTCATGCAAGATAATTACAAGATCCTGATTATTGATGATGATATGCGTTTACGTGCATTGCTCGAACGTTATTTATCTGAGCAAGGTTTTCAGATTCGTAGTGTAGCTAATGCAGAACAAATGGATCGGATATTATCTCGAGAAAATTTTCATTTGATGGTGCTAGATTTAATGTTGCCTGGTGAAGATGGCCTGTCAATTTGCCGTCGTTTACGTCAAGCAAACAACAAATTACCTATCCTGATGCTGACAGCTAAGGATGATGAAATCGATCGTATTGTTGGGTTAGAAGTTGGTGCTGATGATTATTTGCCAAAACCATTTAACCCGCGCGAATTATTGGCACGTATTCGTGCGGTACTGCGCCGTCAAACCATTGAGACACCTGGCGCACCGTCTAGCGAACAGATAGTAGTCGTGTTTGGTCAATTTAAACTGAATTTAGGTACCCGCGAAATGTTTCACAGTGATGAGCCACTATCGTTGACGTCAGGTGAATTTTCGGTACTAAAAGCGTTGGTGACTAACGCACGTGAACCTATGTCTCGTGATAAGTTAATGGATATGGCGCGTGGGCGTGAATATTCAGCTATGGAGCGTTCTATTGATGTGCAAATTTCACGCCTTAGACGAATGATTGAAAAAAATCCAAGTAAGCCACGTTATATTCAAACTGTATGGGGTGTGGGTTATGTATTTGTACCTGATGAGGAGACATAATTCATGCTTTTTTTTCATGGAGCAATTGCATACGTACTTTCGTGGGTGCTGGCTGGCCTCTTAATGACCAGCCAGCTTTTTTTATCTGACCACTTTTAATTATATTTTACTGCCAGGTAACAAGCCGTTCAATAAAATTTTGGTTCACACAATATTGAATAGACTGGTTTTATCTCATCAATTCGGGAACTAAATTATTAATTGATGTTCTAAATAGCTAGGTTCACTTAAATATCTAAGTCTGTGAATAAGCTGTCCTATAAAACAACTAACTGAAAGCAATATAATTAAGTTGCAATTAATAGTGATTCACTAACATTTTGGATTGATGAAGAAGTTATTCAGCTATGGAATGAGATTAAGCAGGTAGTTATGTAAGATCTCGTTTATTTAACGACTTAGCCATTACGATGGCTCTCATGGTTAAACGAGTATTTTTAATGCCATTGGGAGATCTGCAAGGATTCATTAACGCTGCTTGTAAACTAACTTAGCTGCCATTGTCATGCCCTTACTATTCATGAATTAGCAAGCGAACCAAAATGGCTTTGTTTTCTCATTCAAGTTCAGGTAATAAATTTCAACATGATTAGCGATTAAACAATCGCCTTTATTTTAGACATGCAACTAAGATTAGTGAAACCTGCGGTATTATAAAAGCGTTAAATAAATTGATAGGACTAGGTATTTTTAACATGAAAGAGATTGTCTAATAGTAAATAATGTTGAAATTTGCTATTTAAACTCGAATTAGGAACCAATGCTCTTGTTTGCTGAAAAAACGGTATTCAACATTAAGGTTAGCAACAATAATCACTCCAAAAAATGGATATATTACGCTGGGTTCAATTTAATGAACACATAACCATCTTGATCACTAATGACATTAAAATTATCTGCTAATGATGTGGTTACCGAAATATAAATACTATGTTTATAACAAAATTAACAGAAGGCTATGAGCAATGATAACCGAGTATAAAGTAAATCGTAAACTGTTCGATGAAGTGATGGTGCCATGTTATGCACCCATGACTATGATTCCAGACAAAGGAAAAGGATCACGTATCTGGGATCAAGAAGGAAATGAATATATTGATTTTGCTGGTGGTATTGCTGTGAGTTGCTTGGGACATTGTCATCCGGTGATGGTTAAGGCATTGAAAGAACAATCAAAAAAATTATGGCATTTAAGCAATGTAATGACGAATGCACCGGCGCTGCGTTTGGCCAAAAAATTGACAGAAGTTAGCTTTGCTGAACGTGTATTTTTTACTAATTCTGGCGCCGAAGCGAATGAAGCCGCGTTGAAGCTTGCTCGCCGTTGGGCTGTGGATGTTTATGGTCCTGAAAAAAATGAAATTATTGCTTTTACTCAAGGGTTTCATGGTCGTACATTTTTTACTGTTACTGTAGGTGGTCAAGAGGCATATTCTGATGGATTTGGCCCTAAGCCAGGTAACGTTATCCATGTGCCATACAATGATCTAGATGCGCTTGCAACAGTGATGTCTGATAAGACTTGCACTATCATAATGGAAATCTTACAAAGTGAAGGCGGTATTATCCCATCAAATCCTGTGTTTTTACAAGGTGCACGTGAGTTATGTAATAAGAATAATGCACTGTTAATTTTTGATGAAGTGCAAACTGGTAATGGTCGTACTGGTACTTTTTATGCTTACGAACAAACTGGTATTGTACCTGATATTCTGAGTACTGCAAAATCTCTTGGAGGTGGCTTTCCGATTGGCGCAATGTTGACAAGAGGAGCACTAGCAGCACACATGAAGGTTGGTACTCATGGATCAACCTACGGTGGCAACCCGTTGGCATGTGCGGTAGCCGAAGCTGTTGTTGATGAAGTGAGTAAACCTGAAGTTCTCATGGGTGTGAAAGAGCGTGAAAATTGGTTCCGTGAAGGGCTTGAAACGCTCAATGTAAAATACAATATGTTTAGTGAAATTCGAGGTCAAGGCTTATTAATTGGTGCTGTATTAAATGATGCATGGAAAGGCCGTGCGCGGGACGTTGTGAGTGCTGCAGGTGACGAAGGTTTGTTAGTGCTAGTGGCAGGGATAGATGTTGTTCGTTTTACACCTTCTTTAGTGATCACCAGAGAAGAGGTTGAGGAAGGCTTAGCGCGTCTCGATCATATACTTGCAAAGCTGGTTTCCGTGTAAGCTGTCCCGATTGTGACGACG
This sequence comes from Candidatus Enterovibrio altilux, assembly GCF_002381345.1. GTDB lineage: Bacteria > Pseudomonadota > Gammaproteobacteria > Enterobacterales > Vibrionaceae > Enterovibrio > Enterovibrio altilux. Next base: position 803,063 of record NZ_CP020660.1, on the reverse strand, counting down.
CATGGCTTTGTTCCTAAATTAGAGAATTAACTTATCAATCTACGCTCTAAACAGTTAAATTCACTTAAATATTTAGGTCAAGGAAGAAGCTTCGTGACAAAATAATTAACTGAAAGCAGTATAATCAAGCTTTAATTAATAGTAGTTTATTAACATTCTGGATGAATGTAGTTTCTATTCAACTATGGACTTAAATTAAAGGAAATAATCGTAGGAGATTTCATTTATTTAGTGATGGTCATTACGATGATTTTTATAGTTGAACGTGTATTTTCAGTGTCATTGAAAAAATTTGTAAGAGTTTATTAATTCTGTTTGCAAATTTACTTAACTGCGATCGTTATGTTCTCATTATTCATGCATTGGCAAGCGAGCCAACATGGTTAACGTTACGCTCAAGACAAAGAATAAAGGAAGTATCCAACACTGAGTCATTGATTCTACGGTCTGAAAATCTACAGCTAAGGAGCGTGAAAAGTAAAAAAGCATGATACTGATGGAAAACGGTAAGTATCACGCAAGTTATATTTAACGATAGATATAAATACGTATTAAATCATTGCTGCTAAGTTAAGCGTATCAAATGTGACTGACGGTGAAGTGCTACCTAGTTTAACTCGAATATACCCGCCGAAAATTTAATGAAATATCAGCCAATGGTACTTATGACACCGTTTGCATTAAACGAGTGGTTCTACTCATCCACGGCAGAAAAGGAATAATTTTTGCAAAATGAGATATGGTTGCCATAAACGTTCCCTATTAGAGACGGCAATGTTTTGAGTTAAAAATTATTGAGAGGAACATTGAGCTTAAAAAATTATGCTGCTCAGATGAGCGAAACTTGCGGCATAATAAAGACATTAAATAAGCTGATGACAGGGCTAGGTATGCATAAAACAAAAGCGGTTGTTTAATTGTTATTTATTTTAAAATTTGTGATTTAAACGTGAATGAGGAAACAAAACTGCGTTGCATTAAACGCTACGAAAGTTTACTGCATCAGGAGGGAATAGGATGCTAGTAGTACGCCCAATAAAGGACTCTGACTTTGATGTATTGATGTTGTGTGCTGAGGAATCTGGGACTGGCTTCACTTCGTTACCTGTTAACTATGAATTGCTCCGTGACCGCATCAATCATTCGATTGATAGCTTTGCTCGAAATGCGATATCGCCGGGAACAGAAAGCTACTTGATGGTGGCTGAAGATACTATAACTGGTGAAATTGCAGGAACGACCGGCATTGAAGCCGCTATTGGGTTAGAAAATTTTTTTTATAGCTATCATATTAGTAAAGTCATGCATTATTCTCATCGTCTGAATGTTCATAACATTGTTGAAGTACTAACTTTCGTGAATAACTACATAGGAGCAACGAAAATTTGTACCTTGTTTTTACGTCCGAGGTTTAGAGGTGGTTTGCATGGGCGTTTATTATCAAAATGTCGCTTTTTAATGTTTGCTCAGTTTCCCGACAAGTTCTCTGACATTATTTTCGCTGAAATGCGTGGTGTCTCAGATAACGAAGGTCATTCCCCTTTTTGGGCGTGGTTGCAAGCAAACTTTTTTTCTATAGAATTTACATTGGCGGATTATCTTACTGGTATTGGTCAAAAAGATTTTATTGCTGATTTGATGCCTAAGCTACCTATTTATGTCAATTTATTGAGCGATGAAGCCCGAGAAGTGATTGGCCAGGTACATGAAAAAACACGTCCTGCCTTGCGATTACTACAAAAAGAAGGCTTTGCATGCCGTGGATATATTGATATTTTTGATGCCGGTCCAACCGTAGAGTGTATGCGTCAAAATATCGATTCTATTCGTCGTTCTTTTACGGCAAGAGTCAAAATTGCCGAACACAACAGCGCACAAGACTACCTTATTTGCAATAATGATTTTCAATTATTCCGTGCGATAGAGACTCAACCTGGTGTTGATCAAAAGCGAAATGAAGTTCTGATTAAACAAGAAGTAGCCAATGCATTGCTTGTCAGTGAGGGTGACATTGTGCGACTGGTTGCGGTCTGAAATAAACATAATTCGTGGCGGTGGTGGGAGTAACTAATGACATAATGGATTAATAATCAGGTTATTATCGGTGACGAAAATATAGTCACAACATAGCAAGTTGAAACAACTGTTTAGTCCGTGCATCATGTCTTTCTGAGTTGAAAAGTACTGTTTTTTGAATATCAGGCATTGATTGAAGTATTTACGTGAACAAGCAAAGAAAACAGTGAATATATCGCGAAAATAATAACAGAAGAAACAGGTAAACCTCTTTAAAAAAGACGAATTGAATCAGAGACTATTGTGGATAACATAGCAATTTTATTGCGAGCGCATAAAGAACGAACTGGATAACGAAGCAAAAATGTTGCTGGTATACACTCTATTTTGTCATCGTTTTTTTTGGTATGAGGATGGTCCTTGGTCTTTATAATTTTTTTGAGCATCTTTCAAATGGACATATTATTTTTGTCTTATTAATGAGAAATAAGGCGGTACTAGAAATAGGAGGTAATAATTTTTGGCTATTTTTGAATAATTTGATCAAATAGCTGTAAGTATATAGCATTATTTACTATTAGACAATTGTTTTTATTGTAGGTATGTGTAACGCTATTAGCGTATTTTATAGTTTTATCATTTGATAGATTTCACTAATCTGAGTATTGTGCTCCCTTATAGAGGTTCAATGTCACTCCTAGGAATTTGTTAATTAGCAATGGCTTTGTGCCTGAACCAGGGAATTAGCTTATCAATCTACGTTCTAAACAGTTAGACTCATTTAAATATTTTGATTTATGGATAAGTTTCACTATAAAGTAATCATAACTGGAAGCAGTATAATCAGGCTCAGTTAGGTAATTGTGGGAGATCTTATTTGTTTAGCGACTTGCTATTACGATGCCTTTCATGATCTAAAAGTTATTTTGAATGCCATTGAAAGATTTCATTAATTTTATTTTAAACTAGTTTATAATTGCCGTTATCATGCCCTTCCTATTCATGCATTAGCAAGCGAGCTAATAACAGTTAACGCCGCGTTCAAGATGAAAATTAAAGACACCACATCGTGTTTAGCCATTGACTCTATGGGGCTAAAAGTCTATGGTGAAGATAGAATAATAAGTAAAAAATCCAGCAATAAAGTTTAGTACGAGTCACATTTAATGGTATTTATAAATACGGTAAAAACATTCCTCTTGAGATAAGTGCACCACATGTGACTGATGGTGAAGTCTTACCTCATTTGCTCAAATAGTCCAACCGAAGAATCAAGGAAATATTAAGCAATAATGTTTGCGAAACCAGATAGTGTAAAAAAACTGCGCGAAGTAAACGAACAGTTTCATTCATTCCGCTAAAAAAAACAGCTTCTTGGGAGTGAAAGTACCCGCTAAATTAAGCAATTATTTATCGTAAATGATACGGCTCAAGTAAGCCTAGAAAAAATTACATTTTGTAGAAGAGCTTGGTCAGTATATTTAAGTTAAAAATTTTAATAACATTACCCATCACAATCACTTCATACAAATGAGTATACTACACTAAATGTAATCCCTTGAATATATGATCCATGCGTAAGACTTGAAAAATGATGGAACTTCCTTTCTACCAACTCTCCAGGGAAAATTTATTAAGCCTGTATTTAATTAACCAAAAACATATTTTAATTGAATATTATCGGCATAATAGTTGTATTTATTATATAGTGGACTTATTGGTTAGACTCAACCGTGGATTTGTTTAAATCAAAATAGCCAAACACCAGCATCTTTTTACAACGTTGTGAAGCCGTTCCATAGGTCTATATTTTGTCGAAACGAATGCTTTAAAAGCTTGATCTGAGTTACAGCATTGAATGCTATACTCGATAGGCATAAAAAAGCCTATAATATTAGTTGAACTTTTTATAAATGGCGGAGCGGACGGGACTCGAACCCGCGACCCCCGGCGTGACAGGCCAGTATTCTAACCAGCTGAACTACCGCTCCACATGAACATGAGTATCTCCATTCTATATTATTACTATCGTTCAGAACGAAAATTTATTTTTCTATGATCTTCATCATTTTATTAAAAGATGATGCTAAATTAGAAGCTTGATGATGTCCTACTCTCACATGGAGAAATCCACACTACCATCGGCGCTGTTACGTTTCACTACTGAGTTCGGCATGGAATCAGGTGGGTCCATAACGCTATGGTCGTCAAGCAAATTTTGTTATTGTATCGTGTCTTTGACTTTACTCTAGATGTATTACCGGTTTTTTCACTCGGTTATATAATAGCAAAATATAAAAATTTATTACAAATTTAACTTGTATATCAGCATACACTTATTATTTTGTCTTGAGTTTACTATAATTCTACAAACATTACATGGTTAAACTTAAAAAAATTAGTATAGGCCAGTTTAAGACTTACACATTTCATCTCTTATATCATGGTCTTGAATAACCTTTAAAAACTATTCAGATTCAGATATCAAATTTTGCAGTTTATATTAGCTCGTAGGTGAAAAATGTTATTTGATTAGACGTTCCTTATATATGTTGAGTCTATAGAGACTGCCCCATGAACTATTTTTACATCTATTCAAAAGAGTGCATGCACACTAACCGAACGCCTATGTTTCATAGCTATCTTACACATGTAGGCTCAATATTCAAGCTAAGCTACGTTATAAAAACCTAAATGGTATTTTTTTCATATAAATTAAATTTTTCTCTCACTAATTTAGAGGAGTAAATTTATTAATACTATCGGTTTTGTAAATTATTAAAGCATAATGTCATATTTTTCCTTACGGAAAATTACATTCACTTCTTAAAGACATTTCATAAATGTGTTTAAGAAGTGAATTATAGCAGGTTGAAAGTATATTTCCTGTGTTTAAGAGACCCCTTACCCGATTAAATTCAGTGCTACAATTATAAAAATATAAATAATTTATCTTCTTGTGAAGAGAATGGTGGGTCGTGCAGGATTCGAACCTGCGACCAATTGATTAAAAGTCAACTGCTCTACCAACTGAGCTAACGACCCGATGGTGTCCCATAGGGGAGTCGAACCCCTGTTACTGCCGTGAAAGGGCGGTGTCCTAGGCCTCTAGACGAATGGGACACGCAGTTGTTAGCAAACGAATTACTAACGCATTCAAGTTCTTGAACTTCTCCACTCTATTACTGTTCAATCTATATAAATTCTGTGAATACCTGAATCAATAGTATTGTTAAGGAAGTGCCCAGCTTTAGGTTACCTTGCTATAGTTTCAGTTCTAGTTATGTCCTCCGTAGTAAACGTCCTTCTTAAGGTTAAGTTATTTACTTATGAGGCAATGTACTCCTATGGTGTAATTGTCAGTGTGTACAAAGTTTTGTAACGTGTTTCCTGTAGCACACTGATCTACGATTACTAGTGGTTACTATCTCATGACATCGCATGCATTTAATTTGGACTACAATATACTTTTTTGAGATGTATCCTATATTATAGGATATGTGTAGTCTTACTACTGCTAATCGGGTGTCATCCTTACATTTTTTCCAACTTATTTGCCGGTAGTTTTTCTGAAGTTATCGATATAACTAGCGGGCAAATAAGAATACGAGTTACGCTCGTTATGGAATGTACAATAATATTGTACAGCATGAAATGACGAAACCATGCTGTACTCGTTTCACGGTTTCTGACGGTCTACTCCATGCGTTAGCTTCGAAAACTAAAATTGAAGATTACTTTCGCATCTGATCGTTAGTTCTTACCTAAAGGGTAAGCTTTTCCTACCATCAGTATTTCTTAAGAGTTTTATGAATTTTTACACTATACATGAAACGCTACTTTTTTGCAAAATGCTAGCTTACTAATTCAAAATATTGCTCTAAATTCAGCCTGGGGACTTTTCACATCTTTGCTGAACAAACCGTCTGCATGTGTTTTGTGTTCATTAACTTTAATTAATGTTCGAACCTTCCGTATTATCCATGGTTGCTGCAATGGAGTGAGCTAGCCCTTCTTCTGCAGATAACGTCAAATAATATTAAATATTAATCATACTATTTTTCCACTGTTAGAAGTATATTGTGCAATATGCTTTACTGCTACTACTCAATAAAAATTTAAATTCTATTTTAGTTTTAGTTTAACTAATTCATCTTTATCAAATGAACTAATTTACATTGGGTCTATTCTTAACGTAAAATATTTAAAAATTATTTTTTATTCTAATGGTAAGTGTTTAGTTATTAATAATTTATTTGCTATTCGTCATTAGTAAATGAAAGCTCCTAAAATCTTACCGTTACACTTGCATGTGTTAGGCCTGTTGTAGCGCTTAATCTTAGTTATAATTCAACTCTTCAAATAAATTTAAATTTTATTATAAAGAAAAGGTTAAGTTTATATTTAATTATTTTTTCCTATGTAATAAAATCACATTGACCGTATTGATGCGCTTACTCTGACGAATCTAGTTATCTTATGTTGCACTGTCTACTGATAAATATTATGTCTATTGAAAAATACAAGTACTTACACAAATTATATAAGCTAAATTATTAAAGAACACTAATACAAAATAAATTATTTATATGATTAAAAAATGAATTTTACACGATTAAGTTGTGAAGTCAATAAAAATTTTAAAATTTTCTGCATTGCTTGCGTAACTTTCATGATATTTTACTATAATCGACATTAAAAGTTTTCATTGTTATAAAATAGTAAATGAATATTTTACTGACTAAAATATATCCGTCCAGAGGCTTTGTTTCCCAATCCGAGTTTAGATAAATTTTATCTCTTAAATGAGTGGACTAAATTAGTAACCTACACTTGAAGCATAGCTAGACTAACTTAAATATTTGGATCTATGAACAAGTTTCGCTACAAAACAACTGACTGGAAGCAGTATAGTTAAGTTTTAATTAATAGTGGTTCACTAATGTTCTGGTTTGATGAAAAAGTCATTTAGTTATGGAATCAAACTAAATGGGGGGGTCATCATGGAAGGCCTCATGTAGTTAGCGACTTACCTATTATGACGGTTCTCGTGGCTAGATGCGTATTTGTAATGCCATTAAAAAATCTGTAAGGATTCATTAATTTTCTGTTCAAACATGCTGAACTGATGCTGTTATGCCCTCATCATTCACGCATTAGTAAGTAAACTAAAACAGTTAATGTCGCGTTCAAGCAGAAGATAAAAGGAACCATCCACTGCTTAATCATTGATTTTACCGAGTTAAAAATTTACAGTAAAGAAGAGAGGGAAAGTAAAAAAGCATTGGACTGACGATAAACGTCGAGTTTGATGAAAGTTATATTTGGGGATAAATATAACTACGCATGAAATAATTGCTGCTGAGTTAAGTGCATAAAATGTGACCTATGGTGCAGTTCCACTTCACTTACTCAAATAGACCCGCTGAAGAATTAATAAAACATTGGGCGATGGTGCTTACGACTCTAGACGATGTTACGGGACGAGTTGTCTTAAACGAGCAGTTTCACTCATCTCATCAAGAAAAAGAGCAACTTTTTGGGAATGAGGTTATCTGTGTAATTTAGCGGTTAGTTACCAGAAGTTATATGGTTCAAATTAGCATTGGGAAATGAGGTATAATTACCATAAACGTTCCTTATTAAAGGCGACAATGTTTCGAGTTAAAGGATTCCTAAGGGGGAACATTGAGCCTAAGGGATTATATTGCTCAGATTAGTGAAACTTACGTTATGGTAAAAGAGCTAAACACGTTAACAGGGCTAGGTATGCTTAAAATGAAAACGCTTGCCTATTAGTTAATCATGTTAAAGTTTGCTATCTGAACTAGAATTGAGAAATACAGTCATGATTAATTAAAGCTTGATTAGACTTTTTTTAGTTAATTTATTGTGTAGCGAAACTTGTCTATAGACCTAAATACTGTAGGTGAACCTAGTTGTTTAGATCGTAGGTTGATGATTGAGTTCCCTGATGTAGGAAATAATACTCAGATCCATCAAATGAAGTATGATCAGCTTTTAAAATATTCTTTGTTTCCAAAAGTATGCTTTCTATTTTGATGCTGTCATTTGATTTGCAAAATGTCTAAAATTAGCCCAATCATTGAGGCTGGATATGGCACAAAGCAACCTATTTAAGAGACATTTATGAGTCTATTGCAGGTTTTGACCTTCCCGGACGATCGCTTACGCACCGTGGCGAAGCCAGTAGAAAGCATAACACTAGAACTTCAAAAAGTTATCAATGACATGCTTGAAACAATGTATGAAAAAGAAGGTATTGGCCTTGCGGCGACGCAAGTCGATATTCACGAACGTATCGTTGTAATGGATATTTCTGACTATCGGAATGAATCTATAGTGCTGATTAATCCTGTCATTCTAGATAAACGAGGAGAAGATGGTATTGAGGAAGGTTGCTTATCTATACCAGGCGTTCGCGCATTGGTATCTCGTGCATCAGAAGTGACGGTGACAGCGCTTGATCGCCATGGCAAAGAGTTTCAATTTGATGCTGATAATCTGCTAGCAATCTGTGTTCAACACGAACTTGATCATTTAAAAGGTAAATTATTTGTCGATTATCTGTCACCATTGAAGCAACAACGTATCAAACAAAAGTTCGAAAAAATAAAACGCACTAACGGAAGAACCAACTGAGGTTTTCTTGAACCAATCATTACGTATTATATTTGCTGGTACGCCGAATTTTGCTGCTCGGCATTTAGTAGCATTATTATCTTCACATCATAACGTGGTCGCGGTATATACGCTGCCTGATCGTCATGCAAATCGGGGGAAGAAATTAACAGTTAGTCCCGTAAAAATGTTGGCAATAGAAAAAAATATTCCAGTTTATCAGCCTACGAGTTTGAAATCTAAAGACGCACAACAAACATTAGCCGCTATTGAAGCCGACATCATGGTTGTTGTAGCTTACAGTTTGATTATGCCAACGGAAGTATTAAAAATACCTCGATTAGGTTGTATTAACGCTCATGGTTCCATTCTTCCGCGTTGGCGTGGTGCAGCACCCATTCAGCGTGCTATCTGGGCGGGAGATGTAGAAACAGGAGTTACTATCATGCAGATGGACGAAGGCCTTGATACTGGCAACATGCTAAGAATAGCAACCCTCAGTATTGAAGAGAAAGAGACTAGTGCTACGCTTTATGAACGGTTGGCTGAATTAGGGCCAAATATACTGATTGATTGTTTAAATGATATTGCAAGTGGCCGCTCTTTAGCTGAAAAACAAAATGATGCACTTGCAAACTACGCGAAAAAACTCAGCAAAAAAGAAGCTTTGGTGGATTGGACGCTAAGTGCTGTTGAAATTGAACGTTGTATTCGTGCTTTTAATCCATGGCCAATGAGTTATTTTTTTGTGACTGTACATGGTGTTGAACATAACATTAAAGTGTGGAATGCAGAAGCCGAACCAGGAAAGAGTGATTATGCACCGGGTATTATTTTGTCTGCTGATAAAACAGGTATTCGTATTGTAACTGGTAATGGCATATTACGTCTCACTTCAATTCAGCCACCTAGTAAAAAAGAAATGAGTGCAGCGGATATTTTGAATTCCCGACGAGAATGGTTTGTACCTGGTAATACTCTATAATTTGGAAACGAGCTTGCTAGTTTTTGCTAGTGGCTCGTAATAAGTTTTTTGTAGGTAAGTTTTGAATTATGAGCACTCCCTGACGCAGGTACCTTTATGAATGTAAGAGCTGTTGCCGCACAGGTTATCTATCAAGTGGTAGATCAAGGGCAATCATTAACTGTAGTACTACCATCAGCTCAACAAAAAATTTTACCACGAGATGGCGCACTATTGCAAGAGATCTGCTACGGTGTACTTCGTTGGCTTCCTCGCCTTGAATCCATCACTCAAAGTTTGATGAATAAACCACTGAAAGGTAAACAACGTGTATTCCACCACTTGATTTTAGTTGGTCTATACCAAATGGCCTTCATGCGCATTCCACTATATGCTATTGTTGCTGAAACAGTTAATGCGACCAAAGTATTAAAAAAACCTCAGCTGCATGGTTTGGTTAATGCAGTCTTGCGCAGTTATCAGCGCAACCAAAAAATTTTAGATACCGCTGCGGTAACCCATGCTTCAGGTAAATACAATCACCCAGACTGGTTGTTGGCATTACTGCAGAACGCTTACCCAACACAGTGGGAACAAGTGGTTGAAGCCAACCATGCAAAAGCACCCATGTGGCTACGCATAAATCGCGTTCACAACACACGTGATAGTTATCGAACTCTTCTAACTGCAAATGGCACAGAGACTTACACTCACTCGGAAGCTAACGATGCACTCATGCTTGCTTCTCCGTGTGGTGTCTTAGAACTTCCTGGCTTTGCTGATGGTTTAGTTTCTGTGCAGGATGCCGCCGCACAGCTTGCAATTAACTACCTTAATCCACAATCAGGTGAATTAATTTTGGATTGTTGTGCAGCTCCGGGCGGAAAAACATGCCATATATTAGAGCACCAAAACGGCGTCAAAGTGATTGCGATGGATGTTGATTCGACTCGTTTGACTCGTATAAAAGAAAATTTAACCCGTTTAAAACTTAAAGCTCAGGTTATTTGTGGCGATGCTCGCTATCCAACTGATTGTTGGCATGGCGAACAATTTGATCGCATTTTGCTTGATGCACCGTGTTCAGCAACTGGCATTATCCGCCGTCACCCGGATATCAAATGGCTACGTTGTGCTGATGACATTACACGACTAGTATCACTTCAATCTGAAATTTTAGATGCAATGTGGGCACAGTTAAAACCTGGTGGCACGCTGGTGTATGCGACGTGCTCAATTGCGCCACAAGAAAATGGAGAACAAATTGCCGCATTTCTTGCACGCACAAATAATGCCACTCTTAAAATAGGTACACCAGACGCACCAGGACGCCAAATTATTTCTGGACAAGAAAACATGGATGGTTTTTACTACGCCACAATCAGCAAAACTTTATAATTTACGATTTTTTATTAAATATAAAAAAATCATTTTGCTGTTAATTATAGCAAGTCAAAATATATTGAGGGTCATACAAGCGTTATGAAAATCATTATTTTGGGGGCTGGGCAGGTCGGCGGGACATTGGCAGAAAATTTAGTTGGTGAAAATAATGATATTACTATCGTAGATAAGAATCCCGAGCGCCTCAGAGAACTACAAGATAAATATGATTTGAGGGTAGTTCAAGGCTATGCAAGTCACCCGGGCACACTGCTAACAGCAGGCGCAAAGGACGCTGATATGTTAGTTGCTGTCACCAACTTTGATGAGACCAATATGATTGCTTGCCAAGTGGCCTTTACCCTGTATAATACTCCTAATCGTATCGCACGAATCCGAAGCCCTGCATACCTTGCTACCAAAGAACAATTATTTCAAGTCAATGCTTGCCCAGTAGATCACCTTATCGCCCCAGAAGAATTAGTGACGCGTTACATTCATCGTTTGATCGAATATCCTGGTGCATTACAGGTAGTGAACTTTGCCGATAATAAAGTCGGCCTAGTGGCAGTAAAAGCATATTATGGTGGCCCGCTGGTCGGAAACGCTCTCTCAGCTCTTCGTGAACATATGCCGCATATTGATACCCGTGTTGCCGCTATTTTCCGTCATGACCGTCCGATACGTCCACAGGGCACAACTATCATTGAAGCAGATGATGAAGTGTTCTTTGTTGCAGCCAGTAATCACATTCGCTCTGTAATGAGTGAACTACAACGTCTTGAAAAACCATATAATCATATAATGATTGTTGGTGGTGGTAATATTGGTGCTGCCTTAGCAAGAAGCCTTGAGTGTGCATACAGCGTCAAATTGATTGAACGCAACCCAAAGCGTGCAGAATATCTATCAGAAATTTTAGAAAATACAATTGTATTCTGTGGTGATGCCGCCGATCAGGAGCTATTGAGCGAAGAGCAGATCGATCAGATGGATGTTTTTATTGCGGTAACTAATGAAGATGAAGCCAATATTATGTCAGCCATGTTGGCAAAACGCCTTGGTGCTAAGAAGGTGATGGTGCTTATCCAGCGTGGCTCTTATGTTGACTTGGTACAAGGCGGTGTTATTGATATCGCAATATCACCACAACAAGCAACAATTTCAGCGTTGCTAACGCACGTACGTAAAGCTGATATTGTTAACGTATCATCTCTCCGTCGTGGTGCAGCTGAAGCCATTGAAGCCATTGCACACGGAGATGCTAGTAATTCTAAAGTAGTTGGGCGTGCTATAGGTGAGATAAAGCTACCACCAGGCACAACAATTGGGGCAATAGTTAGGGAAGAGGAAGTTCTAATTGCACATGATAAAATTATTATACAACAAGATGATCACGTGGTGATGTTCTTGGTAGATAAAAAATATATCCCAGATGTAGAGCGACTATTTCAACCAAGTCCTTTTTTTTTTAAATAATCCATATCATATGACTGATCTAAAATGTATATGACTTATTATTAAGCTGGTATTATTTATACTTGATCTACGATTTGAACAATTAAGTTTACTTAAAAATATGGGTTCATGGAAAAGTTTAGCTATTAAACAACCAACTGAAAAAAATATAATTAAGTTTAATCAATAGTGGCTCACTAATATTCTGTATTGATGAAGAAGCCACTCAGTTATGAAATCACATTAAGCAGGGTAAACATGGGAGACCTTACTTGTGTAGTGACTTAGCCATTATTACGGTTTTTAGAGTTAAATATGTATTTTCAATGCCATTGAGAGGTCTGCAAGGATTCATTAATTCTATGTTAAAATTTGCTCAACTGCCGTTGTAATGTGCTTACTATTCATGCATTAATCAGCTAAAATGTTTAATATTATGTTCAAAATGAAGACAAAAGAAATCATACAGTATTTAACCATTAATTCTACGGAGTTAAAAGTCTACGGTGAAAGCGAATGGAAGTGAAAAGCATGGCATTGATGGGACAGGGAGAGTCAACCGCGTAATTGAGCAGTCAGTGATCAGGAGCTATACGGTTCAAATAAGCATTGGAAAGTGAGGTATGGTTACTATAAGCGTTCTCTATTAGAGACGGTAATATTTTGAATTAAAAAACTCCTCGGAAGAACATTGCGCGTAAGAGATTATAATGCTCAGATTAATAAACCTCTTCCACAATAAAAGCGTTAAGTAAGCTGATAAGACTAAGGTGCCTAAAATAAAAATGATTATCTAACAGTGAATTATGTTTGGATTTGCTATCTGCATTTGAATCAGGAGATAATCATTTCATTTACTCAACTGTTACAGCTTTCGCTAAATTACGTGGTTGATCAACATCTGTCCCTTTGATCAGGGCTACATGATAAGATAACAGTTGCATAGAAATAATATAGAAAATAGGTGCACATATTTCTTCAACATGTGGCATTGTAATAATGGTCATACCTTGACTTGCTTGGAACCCAGCAGACTCATCCGCGAAGACATATAATTGACCACCGCGCGCACGCACTTCTTCAATATTCGATTTCAGTTTCTCTAGCAGCTCATTGTTAGGCGCGATTACAATAACAGGCATGTTTGCATCAATAAGGGCTAAAGGCCCATGCTTTAATTCTCCTGCGGCATAAGCTTCAGCATGAATATATGAAATTTCTTTAAGCTTCAATGAAGCTTCAATTGCTATAGGATAAAATTCCCCTCGTCCCAAGAATAATGCATGCTGCTTATCGGCAAATCCTTCAGCCAATACTTCAATTCGTTTATCAAACATCAGTGCTTGCTCAATGTGTGCAGGCAAGAGATGCAACGCTCTTATGATTTCGGCTTCTTTTTTTGCACTCACAGTACCTTTTTGTTTTCCTAGTGCCGTTACCATTATCAGCAATACTGTGAGCTGTGTCGTAAACGCCTTAGTAGATGCAACACTTATTTCGGTGCCAGCACGCGTCATTATGGCGATATCAGACTCACGCACTAATGAAGAACCAGCAGCATTACATACTGTCATCGTCGCCATAAAACCGCGCTTTTTCGCTAATCGAAGTGCTGCAAGCGTGTCTGCGGTTTCTCCCGATTGCGAAAGCGTGATGAGTAAACTGTTTGAGCGAGTAACGAAAGTTCGGTAGCGAAACTCCGATGCAATTTCGACATCGCAACTTACGCCAGCAGTAGACTCAAACCAATAACGCGCGACCATACCAGCATTATAAGAGGTGCCACAGGCAATGATTTGAATGTGTTCGGCTTTTTGAAAAATTTTTTTTGCACCGTGACCTAAGCTTTCGATCAATACAGAATTAGCATTGATTCGACCTTCAAGAGTACTTATAATCGCTTTTGGTTGTTCAAAAATTTCTTTTTGCATGTAATGGCGGTAAGGGCCTTTATCAGCTGCATCATGCTTAACCGTCGATTCTTGGACGTTTCGCTCAACCAGCATCCCCTCGACATCGTGAATATAAATATTACGACGAGTAATCTCAGCAATATCCCCTTCTTCTAAAAAAAGAAAACGACGAGTAACATGTAAAAGAGCAAGTTGATCAGAAGCAAAAAAATTTTCACCGATACCTAAACCAATTACTAATGGGCTACCTGAACGAGCAGCAATCAAGCGTTCAGGATCACGTCGATCCAACACAACAGTACCATAAGCACCTTCTAGTTGTTTAATCGTCCGCTGGAAGGCTTCAAGTAATGAATCACCTTGCGCTAATTCCCAATGAACAAGATGCGCAATAACTTCAGAATCAGTTTTAGACGTAAAAATATAGCCTCGTTGAACAAGGGTATTATGGAGGGATTCATGATTTTCAATAATGCCATTATGAACAACAGCAATATGTTCACCAGATATGTGCGGGTGAGCATTATTTTCACTCGGTTCACCATGTGTGGCCCACCGAGTATGAGCTATGCCAGTACCACCAGTTATAGGCTGTGCGTCTAGTGCATCTGATAATACCTGCACTTTTCCTAAGCTGCGTAAACGATTGAGTTGATGCTGATCATTAATAACTGCTAAGCCTGCAGAATCATAACCACGATATTCTAATCGACGTAAACCTTCAATTAAAATTTCCGCCACATCTCTTTGCGCCACCGCGCCAACAATTCCGCACATAAATTTCTCCGTATTTAATTGAGAGTATTGAACACCTCTATGCCTATTTTGTAATAATAAGTTTTGTGGCACTGTGGATATCATTATTGGTGATAAATAGTGTAATTTTTTGTTAAAGTAATTCGTAAGTATGAATTTTCCATTCGATCTTCCTTGACTCAATCATTACAATCACTCCTCAAAATACTTCAGCTATTACTTGGCTAAGTCCAATAAGCTAATTTAAAGTTATTGCCCTCGATTTACATCCAGGCTACCCGTCCAGCAAAGAATCGATAAAAATCATATGCACACAATGCTTGTTTTGCTATTTTTTCCTGAAATGCTTAGAAGTTTGTATCCCAAGTGCCTCTTATTTTCAATAATGTAGACTCGCTTTTAGATAGCTTGCGCAATATTAAGAAAGTTAGTGATCATAATTACGCTGCATTTTTGATGTAGTGACAGAATAACAGCGAGTATTATTGAACTATACTCAACCACAATACAATTATGGTCCTAAATATGATTTACTGCCATTTGATAAGCGACTTTTACTCCGTGTTAATTGTGCAGTAAGTTTAATATCATTATGATAAAAAATAACTTTAGTATCTAAATTAGGGGGCTTAAATTATCATGCAACTAACTGAGGGTAATATAATTAAACTTGAATTAATCTTGGTTTACTAACACTGTGGTTAATGAAAAAGTCATTCAGCGATGGAGTCAAACTAAGCAAGGTAATCGTGGAGACCCTCATTTATCTAGCAACGTAATAATTACGACGGTTTTCATGGTTAAGCGTGTATTTTCAATGTCATTGAGAGGTCTGCTAAGATTTATGAATTATGTTTTCAAACTGGCTCTTCTGCCGTTGTCATGTCATTATTATTCATACATTAGTAAGTGCGCCAAAACGTTTAATGTCGCGTTCAAGACGAAAACTAAAGAAATGATTCAGCACTTAGCCATTGATTCTACGGGGAAGATGAATAAAAAGTAAAAAAATATAGTCCAGATGGTAAACGTAGAATATAGCGTAAGTTATATTTAGCGATCAGTTACCAGCAATTATACGGTTCAAATTAGCATTATGAAATGAGGTATAGTTACAATAACCGTTTCCTATCAAAAACGGTAATGTTTAGAGTTAAAAAGCTATTCGGAAGAACATTGAGTCTAAGGGATTGTAATGCTCTGGTTGGTGAAATCTATGCAATAATAAAAGGATTAAATAAACTTATAGGAGAGGAATACCTAAAATACAAGCACTTATCTAATAGTGAATTATGTTTAAGCTTGCTGTCTAAACCAAAATTTAAAAAACAAAGTCAAAAAAGATAACAAAACATATAAACACAAAGCTTGATGCCATAAACCTATTTTTTGTATGGTACGGAAGGAAAAATTTAAATTTTTATAGTATATGACACCAGAACCTAAACTTAACGTAACTATTAAGTGTATTTCTTCTGTATGTTTTTAACATTAATGTTATGAAAGCGAAGTAAATAAAGTTGGTGCGGAGGAAGGGACTTGAACCCTCACATCCGTTAGGATATTAGCACCTGAAGCTAACGCGTCTACCAATTCCGCCACCACCGCAAATTTTTTTCAAGTAAAGGTCTTTGCTGTTAGACACTTGATAGTGTGTCTATATGTTTAAAGTAGAAGGCTTTGAAATAAGTGGTGGCTACAACGGGATTCGAACCCGTGACCCCATCATTATGAGTAATGTGCTCTAACCATCTGAGCTACGTAGCCAAATAAAATATGGCTGGGATACCTGGATTCGAACCAGGGAATGGCGGCATCAAAAGCCGCTGCCTTACCGCTTGGCGATATCCCAACAGTAATCATGCAGTGAAGCATGATTCCTAAATAATGGTGCGGAAGGAGAGACTTGAACTCTCACACCATGCGGTGCCAGAACCTAAATCTGGTGCGTCTACCAATTTCGCCACTTCCGCAAACTAAGTTTTATAGTCACTTAAAATAAAGATAATACGTGTAAAAATTTTTAACTTATAACCGCCTAATGCGTAGCCAAATATTCTATTCTGCTAAGCTATACTCACATCGTTAATAAGGAGTACTTATATTTACATATAGATGCCTAATATTACAAGATGACTATCCTACTACTTGACTATGCTTGAATAGAATCGCGTATAATATGGCGGATTCAGAAGGTCGTCAACCCTCTATTTCTAGTTTGTTAGCTATTCAATTATTTCCATGCAAAAACAGCTCGTTTACGATGTTTTCAAATGCTTTAAGTTTTGTTTCCTAACTCGAGTTCAAATAACTAATTTCAACATGAATAACTATTTTGTGTATGTTTTCATTTTTAGCTCACTTAACTCTACCAGCTTATCCAACGCTTGTATCATGGCATAGGTTGCACCAATTTGGGCATGGCAAGCCCTTAGGCTTAATGTGCCTTCAAGGAGTTTCATTACTCGAATCATTGGGGTTTTTGATAGGAAATGGTCATGGTAATCATACCTCATTTTATAATGCTAATTTAAATTGTACTACTGCTGGAAAAGAACTGCTAAATTACGCGGATAAGATCGTTCTCAAATAGTTGCTTTTTTTGATGACATGAGTAGCATTGCTCGTCTAATATGATTGGTTTCATAACATTGCCTAATATTTCATGGGTTCTCCGGTGAATATGTTTGAGTAAGTTAGGTAGCACTGCACCGTTAGTCACATTTAATGAGCTTAACTTAGCAGCAATGATTTCATGTGTATTTATACATTTTACTAAATGAACTCACGCCAAACTAGCCGTTCGTCATTACCGTAAACTTTGAGCCCTGTAAAATCAATGGTTAAGCACTGGATGGTTCCTTTATTAAAAGTATAAATAGTGAGGGCATGACAATGGCAATTGAGCAAGTTTAAAGCAGAGTTCATGAACCTTGATAGATCTCTAAACGATACTGAAAATACTCGTTTGACCATGAGGCCAGTCGCAATGGCTAAGTCGCTAAATAACGGAGGTCTCCTACGATTTGCTCTACTCAGTTTGACCAAACATCTGAATAATTTTTTCATTAATCTAAAATATTAGTGGACTACGATTCATTAAAGTCTGATTATATTACTGTAAGTTTGTTGTTTTATAGTTATAGTTGTATAGAAACCTAAATTTCAAATGCACCTCTTTGTTTAGAGAGTAAATTGGTCAGTTAGAGATCTGATTTAGAAAATAAAACCATGATTTAATGAAATTATTTTATTTTAACTGGTCGTTTCCAACCCTCTAACGTGCGAGATTTTGCACGGCGAATAACCAATTGACCTTCTTCAACATTACTTGTCAATGTTGTACCGGCACCAATGGTTGCGCCTTTTTTGATAGTAATAGGTGCAATCAATTGACTGTTAGAACCAACAAACACATCATCTTCAATGATGGTCTTATGTTTATTTGCACCATCGTAATTACACGTAATAGCACCAGCACCTATATTCACTCGATCACCAATTTCTGCATCGCCAATATATGCTAAGTGATTCGCTTTAGAACCATTACCTAACCGAGCATTTTTAATTTCAACAAAATTACCTACGTGAGAGTCTCTCACCAGTTCCGCACCAGAGCGTAAGCGGGCGAATGGACCTACAGTACAATCTTTACCAATAGAAGTACTTTCAATAATGCTATAAGGGTGCACAACCGTATTATCGTCAATTTCGCAGTCCTTCAATATACAACCCGCACCAATCATTACGTTGTCACCAATCTTCACTGTCCCTTCAATAACCACATTGGCGTCGATTTCGACATCTATACCACATTGGACTTGGCCTCGAAGATCAAAACGGGAAGGGTCACGCAACATGACACCACTTTTGAGTAACTTTTCAGCTTTTTTTTCTTGAAATGCACGCTCTAAACGTGCAAGTTGAATACGGTTATTAACACCTTCAACTTCAATAGTCCTTTCAGGCTGTACTGTTGCTACTGTACGATTTTCATTGTGCGCAATGTTAATCACATCAGTAAGGTAATATTCGCCTTGTGTATTCTCATTATTAAGCGCTGATAACCACCGTCTCAAATCACCACCTGTTGCTACCATTATACCAGTATTGATCTCCTTAATGAGTTTTTGCTCTTGGGAGGCCTCTTTTTCTTCGACAATAGCAACTATAGAACCATTAAGACGAACAATGCGACCGTAACCAGATGGTTCATTCAATACCACTGTTAGCAACGCAATGCCGCCATCAGGTTGGGCGTCTAGAAGATTCTTAATAGTCTGTTCACTTATCAGAGGAACATCACCATAAAGAATAAGTACCTGTTCTTTATCAGCAAACTTACTTGCTACTTGGTTAACTGCATGTCCCGTGCCTAGTTGTTCCGCTTGAAGCACCCAATTGACTGGTTCGTGGGCAAACATTGTCTTCATGCCTTCACCGCCATGACCATAAACCAAATGCAGTTGTTGCGACCTCAATGAGTAGCAAGTGTCAATTATATGCTTAATCATCGGTTTGCCTGCAAGTGCATGAAGCACTTTAGGCATGTTTGAGTACATGCGAGTGCCTTTGCCCGCAGCTAGAATGACAACACTAAAATTCATGAGATGAAGCGTCCTTAATTTTTAATATTGATGACAATTTTATGCCGCGTGTTTTACCGATTGAGTGAGATAAATGTTATCCAAATAATGAATTATGATGGGATTTACTATTTGAGTTTGAGTTAGGCAACAAAGCCTGTGTAATATTAAATTACAATGATACATTCATCCGTCTACGGAATTAGCCTCACCAATCCCTTGGCATTAAATAACTTTTATAAAGTTCAGCTTCCGGTGAATTAGCTTCCGGTTCAAAAGCATATTCCCATCTAACTAATGGTGGTATAGACATAAAAATTGATTCTGTTCGCCCGCCACTTTGTAGCCCAAACAGTGTGCCACGATCATACAACAAGTTAAACTCTACATAACGACCACGGCGATAAAGCTGGAACTGACGCTCACGCTCACTGTATTTTGTTGCCTTTCGTTTTTGCACGATAGGTTGATAGGCATCCAGGAAGCCTTCACCAACAGCTTTTATATAACTAAAAGATGCGTCAAAACCCCAGCTATTCAGATCATCAAAGAAAAGACCTCCGATACCACGCGTTTCATTACGATGAGGTAAGAAAAAATAACGATCGCACCAAGCCTTATGCTCTGTATAAACGGACTCACCAAATGGTCTGCAAATTGTTTTTGCTGTATTATGCCAATAAAGGCAATCTTCTTCGACAGGGTAAAATGGTGTTAGGTCAAAACCGCCACCAAACCACCATACAGGTGCTTCATCTTTTTTTTCGGTAATGAAGAAGCGTACATTGGCATGAGATGTAGGAATATGCGGATTTTTTGGATGAATCACTAGAGACACGCCCATGGCTTCAAAATTGTGCCCCGCTAGTTCAGAGCGATGTACGGTTGCAGAGGCAGGCATCTTGTTACCAAACCAGTGAGAAAAGTTAACGCCAGCTTGCTCAAACACAGAACCTTCGCGCAATATACGGCTACGGCCACCGCTACCAGCTTCGAGTTTCCATGCATCTTCAACAAAGTTTCCGTCGTCATCTTCTTGAGATAACGCGTCGCAAATACGATCTTGAAGTGTAAGGAAAAAACATTTTACGGCATCTTTATCAATGGGTTGAGTGTAAGTTTGCACAGTAGTTCCTTCCAAATTAAACAATTATATTTAATCTTCTCGAAGCACTTTACCAGAACACGCGTCCCGGATCTTGGTTGGCTTATTAAGGCCACCAATTTTACCATTTAAAATATAAGTAATTTTATTACCAAATTGAATGTTGACTTCCCTTTGAACTCGACACGGCTCTTTGCCACTGAGGTTGGCGCTAGTCGAGATGATAGGTTTGCCAAATGCCATACAAAGCGCTTTAACATCTGGATGGTTAGACACACGTACAGCAACCGTATCAAATTGTCCAGTAACCCAATCTGTGATTTTTTTGCCTGCTGGTATTACCCATGTAACCGGGCCAGGCCAACTAGAGAATATATCGGCTTTTATTGTTTTGTTTAAATTGTCAATATTAATATACCCGTCTAATTGTGTGGACTGTGCTGCGATAAGGATTAATCCTTTCGCTTTATCGCGCTTTTTGATGGCAAGTAAAGTTTGAATAGCCGTTATGTTATCAGGATCACACCCAACACCAAAAACACCCTCAGTTGGGTATCCAATGACTTCACCACGCAAAAGTGCAGCAACACACTGCTCAACACTGGCCAATATTCCCCTTTAAAAATTTTTATTCGGCATACCATACTCAACTTACGTTTTAAACAGTTGGATGCACTTAAATATTTAAGTTTATGAGTCAAATGAGTTAGCAAACGACCAGCAGAAAGTATTATAATTGAATTGTAATCAATCGTATGTTACTGATATTTTGAATTAATGAGGCCTAGTGTCCTCATTTGAGTTCAGATAGTAAGTCCCAACTTGATTAACTATTAGACAATCGCTTTCGTATTAGGTATAACTATCTTAGTCAGCATATTTAACGCTTTTATTATTGTGGAACTTTCGTTAATTTGGGTATTTTAATGCCTTAGGCTCAATGTTTTTTTCAAGCAATTTTTTAATTTTGAACATTAATACGGATTTGAATCGTATAATTTTTGGTAACTGACTGTTAGATTTCACGGGTAACCTCGTTTCTGAAAAACTACTCCCTTACTTCGTAAGATAAGGGGAACTACTCGTTTAATACGATCAGTACTGCTTCACTTTCTTAGGTCGTAAACATCATCACCTGATATTGCATTGATTCTTCATTGGGTCTGTTTGAGTAAGCTAGGCAGTACTTCATCGCTAGTGACATTTGATGAATCTAACTCAAAAATAATGATCTCATGCGTATTTATACATTTACCACCAAATACAACTTGTACTATATTCGATGTTTACTGTCAGTGCCATGTTTTTTTACTTGCTACTAGTTTTCACCGTAGGCTTTGAGCCTTGTAGAATCAATGAATAAGTATTGAATGGTTGCTTCATTAATACAGTATGTTAATAAGCTATAATGGATTAAAATTTGTCCATAGTCCTTAATATTTAAGTGCACTTAGCTGTTTAGAGCGTAGATTGGTAATTTAGTTCCTAATTCAAGTTTAAATAGCTAATCCCCGTATGATTTACTATTAGACAATTGCTTTAGTGTTAGGTACACCTAATTTTGTCAGCTTATTTAACGCTTTTATTATGGCGTCGGTTTTACTAACCTGAGTTGTGTGATTTCTTAGGCTCAATGTTCCTTTTAGTAGTTTATTAATTAAAACGATTGCTGTTTCTGCTAGGGAACATTTATGGTAATTGGCTTTATTTTTTTAATAAGGGAACTAAATTTCCAAGCAACACTTTAAACAGTGAGGCTCACTTAAATATTCAGGTTTATGAATAATTTTCGCTATAAAACAACTAACTGGAATCAAATGAAGTAGGATAATCATGGGAGGTCTCGTTTATTTAGTGACTTAGCTATTACGATGGCCCTGATGGTTAAATGCGTATTTTCAATGCCATTAAGAAGTCTGCAAGAATTCATTAATTCTGTTTTTAAACTTGTTTAACTGCTGTTGTTATGCCCTCACTATTTATGTATTAGAAAGCGAGCAAAAATGGTTAACGTTTCGTTCAAAACGAAGAATAAAAACAGCATCTGATACTGAGCCATTAACTCTATGGGGCTCAAAGTCTACTGCGGAGAAAAATGGCGAGTCTGGTGCAGGTTACATTTAGTGATAGATATTAATACGCATGAAGTCATTGCTGTTGAGTTAAGTGCACCAAATGCGACTGGCGGTGAAATGTTACCTATAAAATATTAGCTGATGGTGCTTACGACACCAGATAATGTTGCGTAACCGTTTGCATTAAACGAGCGGTTTCACTCATTCTACCAATAACAAGAGGAATTCTTTGGACACGAGGTCAGCTGTGTAATTTAGTGGTCAGCTACTAGAAGTTATATGGTTCAAATTAGCATCGGAAAATGAGGTATGGTTCCCATAAACGTTCCCTACTAGAAACGGCAACGTTTCGAGTTAAAAAATCACTAGGAGTAAGATTGAAATTAAAAGATCATAATATTTAGATTAGCAAAATTTACGTCATGATAAAAGCGTTAAATAAGCTGATAGGACTAGATGTGTTTAAAACAACAGTGATTGTTTAATTGTTAATCATGTTGGGACGGGCTATCTGAACTCGAATTAGGAAATAAAGTCAATTATACACTTAATGCTAAACTGTTTATGTTAATATTTGTTACAATAAAGTATTTCTACATACTTCACATTGACTGTTGATGAGTTTGAATAATCAATTGTGAATTGGCACTTAGAAGAAATTTGGTACGGATAAAAAGTTTCTTTAACCGTGATTTATTTTCGTAGAATTGTATTCTATACGCTCAGGATAGACGAATAATTGATAAACATGTCCAATTAAAATTGTTACCGTATTAATTCATTGTTACATTCAGGATAATGTAACCTTCAGCTCTTTAACAATGTGTCCACTTTTATGATTCAAGAAGATTGTACACTTACACACAGGGTGGCTTGTGTGATTTTTTGACAGAGTGCATATTTACTGTAATTAATAATAAGAGTTCTATAATATAGAAAGCAGTATTCTATTTGCTTAAGTGTATGTTTATACGCGCTAAAAAGCAATTTATTTATTTTTTTAATTAAAGCTGTATTACCTTAAACAGACGAAAATAGTCAATCTTAATGCAGAAATTCATTTTCTGAAGTGCAGTAAAGTAACTTTTCCATCTGATTATATGCGTATTCATTGTTAGGTATATTAAATAATACGATTAAGACTATCCATTTAAGGTCGTTTAATATAAGTTCTTGGGTTTCTAATGCCATCACATGATCAATAACCATTTCACGTGTTTCCGGATTCAATACGTTGGTTTGTTCTAATAACATGAGAAAACCACGACTTTCTGTATCTAAGCGTTCCATCTCCTTTGACGTGAAAATACGTACCGAAGTGAGCATGTTTCCCGTCACATATGGAGTTTTATTATCTTCTTGCAAGAGCGCTAGTTTTTCGAGCCAATCTATTGTTTTATATATATCTTCTTGATGAAAACCTGCTTGAAGAAGTTCATCAGTCAATTCATTATGATCTACTATTAACGCTACATCGCTATGGATGTAAATTTCAAATAGATATATTAGGATATTTATCATGGCTAGCCTCTCCTCGTTTTAATATATTCGATTAACTTGAAGATGCAGGCTTGAAAACCTGAAACTTATTATTTATTTGGAGCGTTAAAAGTTTTATAATTTTTAAAAAAAGCACAGTAAAAAAGTCTTCTATGATCTTATTGAAACAACGTTTGCTTTTAAAGTAAACGTTGTTTTTTGATTTTTTATTAATCACCGTCCAGAGTCGTTTTATTAAATTGATATTTAAGCTATAAGAAGGAAGGTAGTGAAGCTGAATATTAAAAATAAATGCTGTATTTTTGACGAAATTATTTTGATGATATCTGGTTCTATTAAAAACCATATGGAGCTGATAAGTTAATGAAAAATTTTTTCTTAATTTACTGAAAAAATAGGCAATGTTTTTGCTATCGGTTGTCTCATGCTGACTAACTATGATACCTGCAATGTTGTTAAGATCAGGGATGTCAATAATGCTGAGATGATTATTGATTCCAGTTGTTGTGAGGACTGTGTTTTGCCCTTTGTGTATCCATTTATGTATGATTTTTATTGCTTGTATTGAGTGAGTGGCATTAAGTAATAACATGGATACATCCTTGATGTTAGCGCCTTTCAATGTATCATTGCGACGGATAAAATCCTCTTGCGCTCTGGCATCAAGTTTGTGTGAAGTCCCTTTTAGCATCGTATAACCTAAAGTTTTATTTATAATAAAGCCACTTATTCATACCTACTACCGTGTATTGCACCCAAAACTGCTTATCAACATAGACAATAATTTGATAGGTATGGTGGTAAATAATCTTGTTGAAGTGTTTATTAAGGACTATTATCACGGTAGTGACAAGAAGACTATCTAAATTACTATTTTCAGGTTGTAGTTGCTTAGACTGTTCGTGATTTTTGAGGTGACGTAAACCCGTTGTTTCATGGATACGTAGAGCTTGAAAAATCATGGCTATATTCCAACCTCCGGATGTAAGAAGTACCACGTTTATGTGGTCACACACGAGACTATCACAAGTCTTATCGTGTTAAATCTTGAGTTTTAATTTTTGACCATCGGTTAAAAAATTTTTATGCTCTATAGCATGAGCTTGAATTATTAAAAAATCAAGCACCTTCAATGCGTATTAGTGTATCATTACCAGGAGCGACAGATATAATTTCTTGTAACGTGAATTTGCATAACTTTATTATTATTTCATGAACGGATTGATCACAGATCTCTGCAGGCTCCTGGACACATAGTATCTCATTTTCTACGTTAGCCAAGCGTGAAAAAAATGGTAAATTTTCTTAGCATTATTGCTTAATCCGAGTTCAGATAGCACAGTCCGTCATGATTAACTATTAAATTATTGTGTTCGTTTGAGGCATACTTACCCCCCCTTAGTTAATACTCACTCCCATCTGAGTAATAACGCATAAATGCTAACTAAGTGGATTACTTTTCGTTGGGAATTAGTGGATTAATGTTGACTGTTGCTGGCATATAACAGCTTACAGACAAAAAATTAGCAAGCAGTTGATGCCCTTGTTCAGTCAGGATACTTTCTGGGTGGAATTGCACGCCTTCTAGCGGTAAATAGTGATGGCGAATGCCCATGATTTCATCAAACTCACCGTTACACGCTGTCCATGCCGTGATGTCAAAATCATGAGACAAGGATTCGTGATCAACCACTAGAGAATGATAACGTGTGACCGTTAAAGGGTTATTGAGGCCATAAAATACTCCCTCATTAGTGTGCTCTACAGAACAAATTTTTCCATGCATTACCTGACGTGCTCGTACAATGTTCGCACCAAATACTTGTGCTAATGCCTGATGACCTAAACATACGCCAAGAATTGGCAGTTTTTTGGCAAAATGCTGAATGGCAGCAAGAGATAAACCTGCATCATTTGGTGTACAAGGACCAGGCGAAATGACGAGATGAGTCGGTGCTTTAGCTTCAATATCGGCAAGGGAAATTGTATTATTACGGTGAACTTCTACTTTCGCGCCCAATTGACAAAAATATTGATACAAGTTGTAGGTGAAAGAATCGTAGTTATCAATAATTAACAGCACAAATATTCCTATCACGTTATTCTCATAGCACGTCAATGAGAATAGAAATGAATGCTATCACAGCAAGTTCTTAACTGCACTACATTACGCGGTTAACACTCGTCAATAGGCAAGGTAAGGGTTGGTTAAAGTTAGGCTTTGTTTTCTAATTAGAGTTTAAATAACAAATTTCAACATGATTGACGAGTAAACAATTGCTTTCGTTTTAGACATAGCTAGTCCTGCTAGCTTATTTGATTTTTTCCTCATGGCGTAAGTGTTTCTAATGTGAGTATTGTGATCTCTTAAGCTCAACGTTCCTTGGAGTAGTGTTTCAACTCGAAACATTGCCGTTTCTGACAGGGAACGTTTATAATAACGCTACTTCATTTATTAATGCATATTTGAGCCGTATAACTTCTGGTAACGGATTATTAAATTACGTGGATGGTCTTGTTCCTAAAAAGTTGTTCTTTTCCTGATGAAATGAGTGGAACCACCCATTCAATACGAATAGTTGCGTAATATTGTCTGGTGTCGTAAGCACATAGAGTGATGTTTATTAATTTTTCAATGGATCTGTTTGAGCAAGTTAAGTAGCATTTTATCGTCAAGTACATTTGATACGTTTAACTTAGCAGAAATAATTTTATGCGTATTTGTATTTATCTCTAAATGTAATTTGTACCAAATCCGTCGTTTCCCACTAGCACTATGTTTTTTTACTTTCCATTCTTCTTCACTGTAGATTTTGAGTCCTGTAAAATTAATGGCTAAGTGCTGGATGTTTCTTTTATTTTCGTCTTGAACGTGACGTTAACCGTTTTGGTTCGCATTGCTAATGCATGAATAGTAAGAGCATGATAATGGCATTGAAAATACGCATTTAACCATGAGGGTCGCCATAATGGTTAAGTCGCTAAATAAATAAAATTTTTCATGGTTACCCTGATTGGTTTTATTTCACAGCTGAATAGTTTCTTTATTAATCCAGAATCTTAGTGAGCCATGATTGAGTAAAGTTTGATTATACTGCTTTCAATTAGTTGTTTTGTAGTGAAGATTGCTCATAGACCTGAATATTTTCATGAGCCTAATTGTTGAGAGTATTGCTTGAAAAATTGAGCTTCCTTATATAGGAAATAAAGCCGGTTACCATAAACGTTTTTTAGCAGAGGCAGCAATCTTTCTAATTAAATAACTATGAGAAGTGATATTGAACCTCAGGGATTACAATATTCAGATTAGCGAAGCCTATGCTATGTTAACATTTACTATCTGAACTCGTATTAGGAAACAAAACTTTAAAGTTTTTGAAGCCCATCATAATGTAGACTTGTTAGTTTTTCATAATTGTTATCACTTAAATGAGTTAAATGTGGGTCAACCATAGCGCCTTTCTCTTCAGTTAACACATCAATGTTGTTGTACATTGTCTGCTCTGAGCTGCTAAAAATTTTTTTATCGCATAGTCTAGTAATTCAACAGCAGTAACAAAACGATATTCTTCAAAATTTTATAATATTATATTTCTTGACAAACAAAATTATTTTAATGCGTATTATTGCACGTTACCAACATCACTGACATTGCTGTAACATCTTGAATGATTTTTAAAAATAGTAAAATATTAATGCATGCTGTTATCGTATGGCCACCACTATTACTCTCAAAATTTTTACCATATACAGTTGAGTATGTGAGCCTTATATTATTTGCTTTAGCTTTTGCCAGACACCTACTTCAACGTTAACTATTCACCGCACTGTACAATGCGAAGCGCACCAATTTCAAGGCCATTATTGTACAGAGCGCCCACAGCAATAATTTCACTCATCACCAGCTAATAAAATTTATGCATACTTGGCGAGGTGCTTCGCCAATCAAATATTCTAACATGATTTTTTACCAATTCAGATAACATGGGTTGATGAGGCAATTTTTAGCCTTTTTTTTAAATTTTTCATTTCATTTGGTATTCATATAATGCTGATACGATAACAAGAGGGTTGTGATTAACTGTGCGTTCCTGTTTCAAAAACTGATACTCTTCGGAGCCATGCATGGCATCAATGATATTGAGTATAATCAAATCCGATTTTTATCGTATGCTAAGTTCAATTACTCATTAATTATTTCTAGGGACTTTATTTTTCCAAATGAAAGAACTAAATTATCAGTTTACACTGCTAAACAGCCAGATGTACTTAAATATTCAGGTCTATAAATGAGCTTAAGTACAAAATAACTAACTGAACACAACATAATAAAGCTTTAATCAATGGTGGCTCACTAACATTCTGGATTGATAAAGAAGCCATGTAGCCATGAAATTACACTAAGTAGAGTAATGATGGAAGATCTCATTCATTTTATTTTTAAATTTACTCGATTGCCATTGTCATGCCCTTACTATGCATGCATTAGCAAACGAGTCAATATGGTAAATATCGTGTTCAAAATGGTTGTTTTTTTAATCCGAGTGCAGATAGCAGCCCCTAACATAGTTCATTATTAGATAATTGTTTTAATGTTAGGTATAGCTAGCCCTGTCAGCTTATGTAACGTTTTTATCATGGCGTAAGTTTCACTAATCTGGGCATTATGATTCCTTAGGCTCAATGTTTTTCAAAGTAGTTTTTTAATTGGAATCATTGCTGCTTTTTATATGAAACGTGTATGATAATTACACTTCGTGTTTCAATGCCGATTTGAAACGTATAATTGTTGATAACTGACCGCTAAATTATGCAAATGATATCGATTTTTAAAAATTGTTTTTTGGGGGGAGGCATGAGTGGAATCGCTCGTTTAATATGCATGTTTTTTTAATATTGTTTGGTGCCGTCAACACTATTGCCTGATATTTTATTAATTTTTTAGTAAATTTGTTTGAACAAGTTAGGTAGCACTTCACTGTCAATTACATTTGACGAATTTAATTCCGCAGCAATGCTCTCATGCGTATTTATAGTTATCGCTAAATGTCACTTACGCCAGATTTATCGTCTCCCATAAATGCCATGCTTTTTAATTCTCCTTCACCGTAGATTGCTAGTCCTGTAGAAGCAATAGCTAAGCTGCTAAATAAACGAAGTATCCCATAATTACCCTGCTTAGTTTGATTCCATAGCTGAATGGCTTTTTTATAAATTGAGAATGTTAGTGAGTCATGATTGATTAAAGCTTACTTGTACTTCTTCCGGTTAGCTGTTTTGTAGCTAAATTTGCCCGTAGATCCGCATGTTTAAGCAAACCTATCTGTTTAGAGCGTAGATTGAAAAAAACTGAGTTCTTTTATGTAGGAACAAAGTCGATCATAATAGTAAGTACTTTATACGCAAAATAATCTATGAAATACATAACTGTGTTTTGTTTCTTTGCATTGAGAGTACTTTACTGTAAAAAAGTCACCGTAATTCTATGGTAAAGTATGAAATTTTTTTTGGTATGTAATGACCTTTTGTAGGTAACGTCGAGATTCCGATGAGGGGTGCTTATTTGTCAGCGCCCAATACACTTGGTTAGGCTTTAGCCTGTTAAGGTTGTGAATTGCTCGTTTTTGATCGTAGCGATGGAAAGTTTTAAGTACATTCCCAGTGCCGCCGTTATATGCAGAAACCATGCTGTAGTATTTTGATTGTGGATTTAGTACATCTTTCAAATAATGATTTTTTAGTATGTAGAAATAGGCGGTTCCAGTGTCAATGTTACTTGCAGGGTCAAATAAATATTCTGGTGAAGGAATACCAGAACGTTTTTTTATAAACTTAAAAACATCTCGTCCTGCTGTTTGCGGCACCACCTGCATCAAACCATATGCGTTGGCTCGACTAACAGCATAGGGGTTAAAGCTGCTTTCTGTTTTGATGATTGTGTAAATAAGTTCTTCTGAAATACCATATCGACGTGAAGATTGATAGATTAAATCAGCATATTGATACTGACGTTTATTTGAATGATCCGATACCATCGGAAGCTCAACATAGAATATATTTTGTAAGCGTAATGATTTGATTTTGATTTTTTTGTTAATTAAATAATCAGCATAGCGATTTGCGCGCCATTCCCATGAAATTTCTTGTCCATCCTGATCTAGCACTTGTCCCTGCAAAAAAGGGCGACCTTCAAGTGTAATATCTGCTGCAGAATATAAGTCAACGGCTGTTGGGTTATTTGGAGTAAGCAAAGTTGTTACAATGGCTTGTTTTAAATGCTGTTGTGGATGCGTGGTTGCGACGGTTTCTATTGTAACTAAGCCGTTTGTGAAATCTACACGTGCTCTACTTTGATAGTTGTCTGTGTATTTGACGTAGTCGCGTTTGCCTGTAATTAATATATTGTTTTTCCCCCAACGCATGGCAATATCGTCATAAAAGCCATTAATTAGCTTATCAAGCACCACAGTGTCTTTTTCAAACTGATCTGATAATGGTGCCAAATTTTTAGCAAAGCGACTGGTAGATGCATAGTTAACATCATAAATGGACTCAATCATTTCACGTGTACACCCGAAGGATAAGAATGTTAGTACCAGTAGAGTTGATAAGTAGTGTCGTCTCATGAAGTATCATTTATGAGTAATAGAGTAATAGAGTAATAGAGTAATAGAGTAATAGAGTAAACGTGAATACGATACTAAAACAAAAGGTAGTAAAACAAAAAATAAAAAAGGCATTTTAACTAAAAAAATTAGATGTCCTTTTTACAAAGCAATGTGGCTAATATATCATGTATCTTTGACTTGCAATTTACAGTGATGGTGGAATGTAGCCATCAATTATAGTGTCTTGACCTTCAAACAAAAATTTTATCATCATTGTTTCCAAGAATTTGCGATGTTCAGAATCCATCATATTAAGTTTTTTTTCATTAATTAGCATGGTTTGTTTATTCTGCCAAATGGTCCATGCTTCTTTTGAAATGTTGTTGAAAATACGCTTACCAATATCACCTGGATACAATTGAAAATCAAGGCCTTCACCTTCCTTCTTTAGCCATTCGCAAAAAATAATTCGGCTCATTTTTTAGTTCCTTAATTACATTATTCGATTGTAGCCTAATGATTCACTTTTTTATAGGTGCGGCGAACCCAACTGTTACTTAATGACCTGAATTATACCAGAAATTGTCATTACTTTTCATCTTTTGTGCGGTAATTCTTTGTTTTTTAATCTGAATTTAGATGGCAAATCTCAACATGATTAACTATGATATGCTCGCTTTTGTTATAGGTATACATAGTCCTATTGGTTTATTTTATGCTTTTATCATGCCTTATGTTTTGCTAATGTGAGCATTGTAGTCTCTTAGGCTAAATGTCTCTCCAAAAGTTTGTGATTTGAAATATTGCTGTTTTTGACAAGGAACATTTATGGTAACTATACTTCGTTTTTTAATGCTGATTTGAACCGCATAATTGCTGGTAACTGACCACTAAATTACGTGGATGAACTCGTTCCCAATAAGTTGCTCTTTTTTTGTGGGACGCGTGGAATCTATCGTTTAATACGAATGGTTTGGTAACATTGTCTGGTGTTGTAAACTCCAGCGCTTGATATTTTATTGATTCTACGACGGGTCTGTTTGAGTAAATTAAGTAGCGCTTTATCTTCAGTCATATTTGATACACTTAACTCAGTAGTAATGATTGCATGCATATATATATTATTTACCGTTAGATGTCATTTGTGTCAGGCTCACTATTTACTATCAGCGGCATGTTTTTTTACTTCCATTCGTCTCCACCGTAGACTTTGATCTCCTGTAGAGTTAATGACTAAGTGCTGTATGATTTCTCTAGTTTTGGTCTTGAATGTGATGTGAGCCATCTTGGCTCGCTTGCTAATGCATGAATAATGAGGACATGACAACGGGAGTTGAACAAATTTGAATACAGATTTAATGAATTCTTGCAAGCCTTTTAATAGCATTGCAAACACGTGTTTAATCATAAAAAACATCGTAATGATTAAGTTGCTAAATGGCTTTATTTTTTGAATGATGGAACTAAATTTTTGAACAACACTTTAAACAGCCAGACTAAATTAAATGTTCAGATTTATGAACAAGTTTCGCTACAAAAAAGCTAACTTGAAGTAGTGTAATCAAGCTTTAATCAATCGTGGCTCACTAATGTTCTGAATTAATGAAGGAGTTATTTAACTATGTAATCAAACCACGCATGGTAATCATGGGAGATCTAGTTGATTGGGTGATTTAGCTATTACGACAGTTTTCATGGTTAAACGCACATTGTCAACGTCATTGAAAGGTCTGTAATAATTCATTAATTCTGTTTTCAAAATTACTCAAACTTACTGTACTGCACTGTCATGCCTCTACTATTCACGCATTAGCAAGCAAAGCCAAAAAAGTTAACGTAACGTTAAAAAAACTAAGATTCCAGGAATGATACAGCACTTAGTTATTGTTTCTAAGTTAAATGTATCAAATGCGACTGACGGTGAAGTGTTACCTCACTTGCTTAAACAGACTCCCGCTGCAGAATCAATGATACATTAGACGATGAAGCTGATGATACCCAACAATATTACGGTACTACTCGTATTAAACGAGCGGCACGATTCATCACATCAAGGAAAAAACAATTTTTGAAGCGTAATTATTTGCGTAATTTAGCTGTCCGTTACCAGAAGTTATATGGTTTCAGACAGCATTGTAAAACGAAATATATTAACTATAAATGCTCCCTATCAGAGACAGGAATGTTTTGAATTAAAAAATTACTTGGAGAGGCATTAAGCCTAAGGGATGATAATGCTCAGGTTTACTAAACCTACGGTATGATATAAACATTAAATAAGCTGAAAGTGCCAAGTGCGCCTAAAAAGAAAGCAATTGTTAATAGTACATTACATTGGGATTTGCTATTTGAATTCGAATTAGGAAAGAAAGTCGTAAACAAGTGCAGTTTAAAAGTACATAATGACTATGATGGACACTCACGTTACCATTGTAAGCAATGCTGTCGAACCTTTTTGCTTGAATATCTTTACAACATTTGTTAATAATAATAAAAAAGTGCGTATTGTTGAACTGCTATGAATACTGGCATTATTCATAGCAGTTCAAGTGTTACATATCAGTATTAAGATGGTTATTCGTGTTTTAAAAACCTCAAGTTTTGCTGCGTAATCACGCTTACTTTTGACGTGTAGACTATTGTGCTTATCTGTGAAAGGGGGTGAGTAATGGTCTTGCGTGGATAAAAAATAAAAATCTTTTGACTTTGGCGTGCATAGAAATCTGGATTAACGCAAGTAATTTCATTTACTTCTTAATTGTTCAGCCATATCAAAATTGCTTTTGTGATGTACGATTGATTTTAATGTATACGACCTCTCTGTTAGAGAATAGAAATTTTTTGGGCAGCATTATACGCAACATATTGAGAAGTATAATTTGAACCTGCCGCATGCGATTGAATCAATCTAATAAAAAAGCGATCTGGTATTCAACATCAACAGAAATCCATGACAGAATGATTGGTACATTCATCGGATGTGAATATTATATTTAAATCACGATCACTTATTGAATATATGCTTATATGCGTAATAAACTGTAGCCATATGAGATGCTTGTTATTCAGTTTTATTCTTACTTGAGCCAGGAGTATTATCCGTTTTTGAACTGACGATATGAGCGCTTATGTTCTTATCGCCATAAAAACGTTGCACACCTTCCGCTCTTTCTTTTAGGTCACCAATAGACTGCTGTGGATCTAATGATTAATCTTTCATTTTTATCTGCTCAACTTTTTTAGATTGTTTTTTTGCTCTTGTATTCTAAGCTCATGTTCAAACGTACCACGCATAGAATCTGTTATCCACCGCACTGAACTCATCCAAAGAAACATATTACGAAGAACAGGTGGAAATTTTTCAGAACCAACTACTACCAAACCGATAACTATGCTAAGAATCAGTTTCCAAAAACTAATGCCAAACAAAACTCAAACATGCTCTTTGTTTTTTGTTTTATTTTTTTGAGTCATGTGATCTTTCTCTTTCTGTTTTCTATGACTAGAATCAACATCTTATTTTTTATCGGTAGTCATAACTTTTTTAAAATCTTTAATCGCTAAACCTAAATTTCTCCTTATATTGCGCAATTTTTTAGTGCCGAATAAAAGTACAACAATTACCACAACAATCAACAGTTGCCAAATACTCATACTACCCATACTAATGCCCTTTGCATCATGTGGAATAAAAAAGTAACATGAATTTACTGGCTTAATGTATTAATATATTTAATGTACTCTAATTTACCTGACATTAAGAGTAATGCTCTCATTTGTTAAATGTACGCCATGCAAATAACCAACTGCACAATGATGTGACACCTGCAACCTGAGAAAAAATCTCCGCTTGATTATTATACAGTATGGCAGAGGTAATCAGCAGTGTAGCACCCATTCCTAGTAAAAAATATGCGCGGTTATACTGCTTACGTGCGAATATAAATTTTTTATAAATGGCTTCGATACGCTGATTTGCCTGCTGTTTTTGTTTTAGACTGTTGTAAATAAGCTCCGGTAGCTCTGGCAATTTTTCAGTCCAAAATGGTGCTTTTCTCTTAATTGCATTTAATATTGCTTTCTGGCCAAGCTGATGCGCCATCCACTCTTCGAGAAAAGGTTTAGCGGTATCCCATAGATCCAACTGTGGGTAGAGTTGACGGCCCAAGCCTTCAACATAAAGCAATGTTTTTTGGAGTAAAATTAATTGTGGTTGTACTTCCATATTGAATCGACGTGCCGTATTAAACAGGTTTAACAACACATAACCAAATGAAATTTTACATAGCGGTTTCTCAAAAATAGGTTCGCACACAGTCCGAATTGCAAATTCAAATTCATCGACATCTGTCTCATGCGGCACCCAACCAGAGTCAACATGTAATTCAGCTACTTTGCGATAGTCACGGTTGAAAAATGCTAAAAAATTTTTCGCTAAGTAGCGTTTATCTTCTTGGTTCAAAGTGCCCACAATACCGCAGTCTAATCCAATCCATTGTGGATCTTCAGGATGCTCATAAGCAACAAGCACATTTCCAGGATGCATATCTGCATGAAAAAAACTGTCACGAAAGACCTGAGTAAAAAAAATTTTCACACCGCGTTCGGCAAGCAGTTTTAAATTTATACCGTTTTGTCTTAATTTATCAAGATCTGAAACCTGAATCCCATAAATACGCTCGGAAACCATTAAATTGGTACGGCAATAATCACTAAATATTTCTGGTACATATAGTATGTGATCATTTTCAAAGTTACGCCGCAGTTGAATACTGTTCGCTGCTTCGCGCATTAAGTTAAGTTCCCCGATTAGCGTTTTTTCATAGTTATATATGATTTTAATAGGTTTTAGGCGACGCACTTCAGGCAAAAATTTAGCGGCAATACGAGCAATACAATACATTAATTTAATATCAGCTTGAATAACCGGAAAAATATCAGGACGAATAACCTTGAGTACTATTTCGCGACCATTTTCTTTTAATGTTGCGGTATGCACTTGCGCAATAGATGCTGAGGCCAATGGCGTTTCATTAAAATCATCAAACCAAATTTCTAATGGTCCTCCTAGCGCTTGTTCTATTTGTGCTCTTGCTAATTTTCCATCAAATGGGGCAACGTGGTCTTGCAGCATAGCTAGCTGATCAAAAATCGTAGGCGGGAACAAATCATGACGCGTCGACAGCATTTGTCCAAATTTAATCCACACTGGCCCTAATGCTTGCAACGCTAACCTCAATCGCTCACCAAGTACTTTGTCTTCATGACGATTTTTAAGCCAGAACAGCATTTTTCGTATTAAATGAGGCGCACTGGTTAATGGCCGGTTTGATAATAATTCATCAAGTCCATAGTTGAGCTGTACTTTGATAATCTGATAAATGCGTTTAATTTCATTTGGTGTCATGCATCCTCCGTGAAATGAGAGATTGATGCTTGCTGACTATGTCTTTTTAATGACTTTTTAAAAGTTTCAAAGCATGTTTGTAAATGCAACGTATGACTTTGCACTTCATCAACTTGGTTAGCAAAATGTGCCATTTCCAATGCTCCAGGTGCTAAACGCCATTCTTCAGTCACCAGCTCTGACGCATAGTTTTGCTGACGACGGAGCATGTTTTTCAACAAAGCAATACTTTGTTGCACAAAACGTGCTAAAGTATATGCTACTATATCACCAGTATAGTGTGACAACCATTCCGTAACATCAGGATTGAAACTATTAAGCAAACCATAAAAATGATAGGCTATGTCGATATCACCGTCCAATTGCAATTTATCTTGCGTGATAAGTTTAGTCAGATTCGCTTTGTCTTTTAGTTGAGGGATAATTGATACTCTAAGCGCTAATTTACAATCAATCTTGCCGTCAAAGGCTGTCAATACATGAATTTGTTGACTAAAAACGAAGATTAATTGTTTATTAATGTCGGTTAGCATAACACGTAGCACCTTGCCTTTTAAACGCGCTAAATGATTTTGATTGTTGGTATCTGGTCGAATCAAGGTATTGAGGCTGATTTCAACAACGGCGGTTACTAATAGATCAAGTGGCATAGCAGTACCTTAAAATTTATAGCCTCGGTGTAAGGCAACAATGCCACCGGTTAAGTTAAAATATTTGGTTTGTTCAAATCCTGCATCTTCCATCATATCCTTTAAAGTCTCTTGGTCAGGGTGCATGCGTATAGACTCCGCTAAGTAGCGATAACTTTCACTATTATTTGCAATGATTTTACCTATCTTCGGCAGCACATGAAAAGAATACGCGTCATAAATTTTAGAAAGGGGTGCAATAACAGGTTTAGAAAATTCTAACACCAACAGACGGCCACCCAGCTTTAACACGCGATACATAGAACGCAGTGCACTGTTTTGATCGGTAACATTGCGAAGGCCAAATCCTATAGTTATGCAATCAAAACAATCATCAGGGAACGGCAATTCTTCTGCGTTGGCTTGAACGTAAGTGACGTTACCAACGATACCGAGATTGCGTAGTTTATCGCGTCCTACGTTTAGCATTGAGTTATTAATGTCAGCTAGAATGACTTGTCCTGTACCGCCCACGATACGTGAAAATTTTGCAGTTAGATCGCCAGTCCCACCGGCTAAGTCTAATACATGTTGACCCGGTCGAGCACCACTACAATTAATCGTGAAACGTTTCCAAATTCGGTGCATACCCATTGACATAATATCATTCATCAAGTCATACTTTGCGGATACATTATGAAAAACATCAGCAACTTTGTTGATTTTGTCTTCTTGAGCCACCGTTTGAAAGCCAAAGTGAGTGGTATTTTTATTTTTGTCTTGCGTCACACCTTGTGTCGTATCTATCATTGTAAACTCCTGAAAAATTTTTGGCGTAATATAAGAGGTGCCTATAATTTTATTGTATATACTGGATCATCTTAAAGATACAAGCTTGAATACCTGATACTTATCATGGATTTTGGGTGTTAAAAAGCCTGTTATCTCTGGAAATATTTTAGTAAAAATTTGCTCTATAATTTTTTTAAAATAATATTTACTTTTGGAATAAATATTGTTTCTTGACTGTTTGTTCATCACCCGCAATAGCCGTTCAATCAGGTTGAGCTTTGGGTTATAAGGAGGAAAGTAGTGAAGCTCAATGTTCCGAGTAAATGCTGCATTTTGTATGATAGAATTATAGTGATATCCTGTTCCATTTAGAATAATATGGTGTGGATGAGCTGATGGATTATATTCTCTTAGTGCGTCGAAAGAAAGGTCACTGTTTATTATTTCATATTCGTTGATTACAATACCAACAATATCACGAAGATCTAGGGCGTCAATAAAATTAAAATGACTACGGCTCTCTGTCGTGTCGAGGACTTTATTTTGTCCTGTGTGTATTAAGCCTTGTGTTATTTTGTCGTCTGTATTGAATGAATGGCATCTGTGAATATCATGGATGCATCTTTGATACAAGCGGCTTTCAATGCATCGCAGTACGAGAATCCCTTTCGGTATCTTATAATTGAGCGCATTATGGCTAAGCCAATTGCTCATTCACACTACCGTATATTTCACCCCCCCAAATTAGCCATCAACATAAGTAATAATTTGATAGGTATGGCAGTGAATGAATTTATTGAGATATCTAATAAGGATCATTTTGTTACCTGTAAAAGAGTAGCGGGTTGAATTACCATTATCAGGTTTCAACTTCGTAGATTTTTCGCAATCTTTGAAGTGAGATAGGACTATTCTTTCATGGGTACGTAGAGCTTGATATATCATGACAGTATTCTAACTTTTGGTTCTAAGAAGTACCACATTTATATGTGTCAGATACTCGACTATCACGCGTTTTATCCTGCTGGATTTTTAATCTTTATTTTTGACTATTGGTTAAAGAAGTTTGCATAGTTTATTGCATGATCTTAAAATATATCAAGCACATTAAATGCTTATAAGTATAGTATATTGTATACTCACAACAGTGAAAAGTAGCTAATGCGGATGATAGCAGATCACGTTTAATTTTGTGATTATGGCATGGCGGATGTATTATCAATCTCTTCTGAAGCATTCCTGTTCAATATCGTCGGATTGATCTCTCGTTTTGTTTCAACTCCTAATGATCTAAAACCTTCAGCCTGACGTAATATATTACCGCGGCCTGTAGAAAGCTTGTTTAATGCTCCTTGGTAGCTATTAGAAGCTTTATCTAATGCACTGCCCAACATTTCCATGTCTACAACAAATAATCGAATTTTATTATAGAGTTTCGCAGCTTTATCTGCGATTAAGTGAGCATTTTTATTTTGGTGCTCATATCGCCAAAGGTTGTTAATGGTACGTAGCGCCACTAGTAAAGTCGTTGGACTAACTAACATTATGTTATGATCGAGCGCTTCACGGATCAACGAAGGTTCTGCTACAATCATAATTTGAAATGCTGGCTCAACGGGTATAAACATTAACACATAGTCTAGACTATGAATACCATGTAAGTGATGATAATCTTTCCGACCAAGCTCACGAATGTGTCCACGAATTGATGCCACATGCTCACGCAACGCACTGTCTTTGTCCATAGATGTTTCTGCATGATAATAGCGCTCATAAGCCACCAGCGCCATTTTTGCATCAATCACGACATCTTTCCCGTGTGGTAAATGCACTATAACGTCGGGCTGATAGCGCTTACCTTGTTCGTTTTCAAGACTGACCTGCGCTTGGTATTCGTGCCCTTCGCGTAGCCCTGATTCTTTCAATACGCGTGCTAGTATGATCTCCCCCCAGTTGCCTTGTTGCTTGTTGTCGCCTTTCAGAGCTTGAGTTAGGTTCACTGCTTCTCGAGTCATGTCTTTGTTCAATTTTTGCAAACTTTCAATTTCATGGATTAGCGTATGACGTTCTTTGGCCTGCTCACCAAAACTATCCGATACTTGCTTATGAAAGCCTTCTATCTGGCTTTTTAATGGCCCTAAGAGGGAGTTTAAACTTTGACGGTTTTGTTCATCAACAGTTTTGGTTTTATGATCAAAAACTTTGTTAGCAAGACTTTCAAATTGCACGTGAAGCCGCTCTTCCGCACCTTCTAATATACGAATTTTCGCATCAGCAGCTTCTAATTGTGCTTGAGTTCGTGTTTGTTGCTCACGAAGTGATAGCTCTAAAGCCGATTTATGGTTACGAAGTGTTTCTACGATAATGACCAAACGTTCTTTTTCAAGGCGTAACACTTCCATCTGACACAGCTTTTCTGCGGTAGCGGAAAGTTTTCCATATTGATTACGAAGTTCATTGTTCAGTCGATCATGCTCTAAGTTCATACCATCTAGCTCATATTTCAGAGTACGAGTTTTTAATTGTAAATGTTCAATAACAGCCTGACTCACCTTGCTATCTGCATCACTTTTCTGAGTCATGAAATCATGCAAATTTTTTTGAGCCATGCGGTGAAATAACATGCCAAGTAATATAATTATACTTGCTCCTGCCCCTGCTGCTATCCAGAGTATTCCGTCTGAAAGTAGGCTTTCAATCTGCATATTAATAACCTTTTGATTCCACTTTATTACTCGTAATGAAGGCTAATAAGATACTGAATAAATGTCCAGCTTTTATAATGTCTACATATTTATATCTTTCACTATATATAACATAAGCCTTTTATTCTCCTTCACCGTAGACTTTGAGCCCCGCAAAATCAATGGCTAAGTGCTCGGTGGTTCCTTTATTCTTCATTTTGAGCGTAACGTGAACCTTTTTGGTTTGCTTATCAATGCATGAACAACAAGGGCACAACAACGGGAGTTGAGCACGTTTGCAAACAAAACTAAGGAATCCTTGTAGACTTCTCAATGGCATTGGAAATACGCATTTAACCATGAAAGTCGTCATAATGGTTAAGTCGTTACATAAACGAGGTCTTCCATGATTACTCTGCTTAGTTTTATTTCACAGCTGGATAACTTCTTCATCAATCCAAAATGTTAGTGAGCTTAGTTGTTTAGAATATTGATTGAAAATTTAGTTCCTGATTTAGGACATAAAGCTCGTTACCATAAACGTTTCCTAGCAGAGACAACAATGATTTGAGTCAAAAAAATTACTGAGAGGGGTATTGAGCTTAAGGAAGCATATAACTCAGATTAGTGAACCCTACACCATGATAAAAGCGTTATATAAGCTGACAAGACTAGATGTGCCTACACGAAAGCGATCGTCTAATAGTAAATCATCAAGTTTGCATATACTTACAAAGCTTATCAGTTAAGTATAAAAAGCGTATTAGTAAACTTACTATGCGCAATACCGATATTAATATGATTGTTGTGTTTTAAAAATCTCGAATTACGCTGTGTAACTATGTTCCTTTTTGATGTGGAGAACTTGATGCTTATTTACGTTACTTGATTTAGGAGATAAAGCCGATAAAATACTAAAAATTAACGAAAATGCATGACAAAGTCATGGGTACATTCATTGCAGTAAATATTATTTTTAAGCTGCAATAAATTTATTGAATACATGATTTGATGGTGTCTTACCAGCTCACTTCTTTGTCAGCATGCTTACTGCACTCTTGTTTCACAATGTCCATGAACTCAGTACCAGTCTTGCTGCATAGCCACTTATTGTTGGTATAAGTAAAGTGAAAACCACCAAATTTTGATGCTAACCAAATTTCAGAGATTGCTTCCTGACGATTGATAATGATTTGGCTGCGGTCTTTAAAATCAATACTTAATACATTTTCGGATATTTCATAATCGATATCTGCACCGCTCTCGTCGATACCTGCTTCAATGGTTATCCATTGAGCATCAACTAGTTCGTGATATTGACTTGCATTCATTCCATTCCGCCCTATTGCTTTTCAGTGTATTGATGAGATTATAGGTGACATTATCTTTAGGAGCACTAACATAAATGATGCGAACTACCCTGAAATTCTTTGTGTTGGCAGTTATCACGCTATTGTCAGCCTGTGGCCAACAAGGCCCACTTTACTATCCAGAATACACACCTGCGCAGAATAGCATGCCTACAAATCTGAATAACATGTAGGATACAAGACTTCAGAATATCAGTCAGACATAACTCAATTTAGACAGGGAAGGATAATGTTGGACTGTTTTAAATATGAAAAGGAGGATCAGTTGTGGGCAAATAGTAATCTAAGTGTGTTGAATGTACTCATTCATTTAGGCTCTAGCTTTTGCATTGCGTTGCTTGGTACACTTCCACTGGTTTAAAAGGCAATAAATTTAGCATTGCGTTTAGTTATGCTTGTGCTGTGTATATCTAAGCAAATAGTCTACCAAATTTTAACGTGCGTAGCATTGATTACCAAACTAGGTCTCAGTTAACCGATCTTGCTCCCTTCATTGAGTCAACGGATCGTTTGTTAGCCTTATTTTATCAATTAGAAGAAGTGGTATAATGATTGCGCATCTTAATATGGATAGTAGTCTTGGTATTGTCTATCGTGATGAAAAACCGTCAGAACCGTCTAGTTATACAAAATGTTGCTCGAACTACCAAGGAATTGAATTGCTATTTGAATCACGTTGTACGATTACCGGTATCTTGCCTACGCATATTGAGTTTTTTAAATATCATGAAGAAAATTTAGTAATTATTAATGTAACAATGAATAATTTACTCCGCCTTGCACTTTACCAAGTTTGGTAAGACATAATATTTTTTATATTTCGCTCGGATGATACTAAGACCTATGACTAGATTCGTCTTATCAGTGAAACGAGTGATTATCTAAAAAAAACAGAATGTTAAATATTCAACTGGATGCTTTATTAGCAGTACTTTCATTCGGGACGTATGGATTTGTGATGTCTTCGAACTACAACACCAGTAGTGGAGCAGCGGGAGTGATAATAAATCATTACACTGCCTATGGTGCGCGTAAGCATGAATCACTTGAGTCATAATAGTAATTAAAGCCAGTCTTGCTTAGATAAAGGATTAGGATGCAGATACAATTTTCAAAAATGCATGGTCTCGGCAACGATTTTATGGTCGTTGATTGCGTGACCCAAAATGTGTATTTTTCGCCAGAACTGATTCGCCGTCTATCGGACAGGAGCACCGGTATTGGTTTCGACCAATTGTTGATTATAGAGCCTCCGTATGATCCCGTGAGTGATTTTCACTATCGAATTTTCAATGCTGACAGCAGTGAAGTAGAACAGTGTGGCAATGGTGCCTGCTGTTTTGCTCGCTTTGTTAAAATGAAAGGTTTAACCAATAAGCATCAAATCAATGTCAGTACGAAATCTGGCAAAATGGTACTAAAAATTAATAAAAATGATGCAGTGACGGCGAATATGAGTGAACCAATCTGGGTGCCGATAAAAA
Source organism: Candidatus Enterovibrio altilux (assembly GCF_002381345.1). GTDB lineage: Bacteria > Pseudomonadota > Gammaproteobacteria > Enterobacterales > Vibrionaceae > Enterovibrio > Enterovibrio altilux. The sequence goes on along the minus strand of NZ_CP020660.1, from coordinate 759,691 downwards.
TTCCATTCCGTGCACACACGGAAGAAAAAGCCTACATCTTACGTGTCAACGATAAAATTTTATTGGTTGGTGCGGTTAGCATGGGTAACCCACATTGTGTAACAGTTGTTGATGATGTTAATACTGCTGACGTGGAAACCATTGGCCCACTGGTTGAATCACACCAGCGGTTTCCTGAGCGGGTGAACGCTGGTTTCATGCAGGTCGTGTCGCGTAACAAAATTCGATTGCGCGTCTATGAGCGTGGAGCAGGTGAAACTCAGGCATGTGGAAGTGGCGCGTGTGCAGCCGTGGCAATCGGTATTATCCAAGGGCTTCTGGATGAATCCGTAAATGTGTTTCTGCCTGGAGGTGCGCTTCACATACGTTGGTGTGGTGCTGGTCATCCACTTTTTATGTCGGGTCCAGCTTCTCATGTATATGATGGCCAAATAACAATATGAAGACGTTTTTCTAAATTCGAAGTGCTATTAGCATAAGGATTTATTAGTGACATAGTGGTTAGCTGTTTGAAAGATAGATAATAGTTCTTCCTCCGCCACCAGAAGTTATTGGTGCAATTGTGTGTTCCGCATGCTGAACGTGGTGCCGTGTCTTTGGCAACAAGCCAGTTTAGCTGGTTATGCTAGTGTATAGTGGACCTAGTTTTGTTTCTTAATTCGCGTTCAGATAGCAAACCCCAATATGATTCGTTATTAAACAATCATTTTTGTTTTAGGCGTACCTAGTGCGATTAGTTTATGTAACGTATGTATCATGGCGCAAGTCTCACTAATCTGACAGAGTTAGGCATGCCTACAAAGAATGCAATAGCCTAATAGTTAATTATATTGGCATCTACTACCTGAATTGGAATTAAGAAACAAAGCTCATGGCGACCATAATTTTACATACGGCACAGGATAAGTCCATAACATCAATAATTGGTGTTAAAAACTCGCCATTATAACTTATTATTTTCTATGTAATTTTGTGTAGATTGCAAGCGTAAGTGTATAGCAACCAAATTCTGTCTATAAATACAGAATTTCATCAAGATCAGCTGTGGGATTATTTCAGGGAAGATACAAATCGTCATGTGTTTAGGTTTACACAGAGGCGTAATCTTTGGGTGATGTGTGATCCGCTTAATTTTTATGCATTACAGTGTTGCAGGCATAACAGCATGACTGAAGTCACCAAAATCGAATTAATCAAAGGCGTCAAAATTATTCATAAAATCAGAAGCTTTGTACGTCAAAAAGGTCGTCTAACCAAAGGCCAAGAACGTGCACTGAATGACTGTTGGCCAATAATGGGCATTAATTTTGAAGAAAAACAATTAAATTGGACTCAAATCTTTGAAAATAATAATTCGGTTATTGTTGAAATTGGTTTTGGGATGGGTGCATAGCTTGTTGACATGACAAAGAATACGCCTGAAAAAAAATTTCATCGGCATTGAAGTGTATAGTCTAGGCTGGGGCCTGTTTGATGGCCACACGTGATGCTAATGTAATCAATTTGCGTATAATGTGTCACGATGCGGTTGAAGTGTTCGAAAGAATTCTGCCAGTGACAAATTTGCAAGCGATACAATTGTTCTTCCCTGATCCATGGCAAAAAACACGTCATCACAAGCGTCGTATTGTACAGTCAGCATTTGTTCAGGTGCTGCGTGGTAAGCTTAAAATTGGTGGCATCTTTCACATGGTTACCGATTGGAAAAACTGTGCTGAACATATGGTCGGAGTGGTGAATGTAGCGTATGGTGATAAAAATGCAGTAACTAGTGGTACATATATTCCTCGTCCAGAAGATCGTCCATTGACTAAATTTGAAGCACATGGATACCGTTTGGGGCACGGAGTATGGGATATAAAATACGTTCGTATAGAATAAATTTTATTTCGTAATTCGAGTTCAGATAGCAAATCTTAATATGATTAACTATTAGACGATCATTTTGGTCTTAGGCATATTGAATCCTGTTAGCTTACGTAATACTTTAATTATTACGATGGCTTCGCTCACTTTAGTATTGTAATCCCTTAATCCCAATGTTGCTCCTATCAGTTTTGTAGCCCCAAACATTACTGTTTCTGATAGGGAACGTTTATGGCAACTATATCTTGTTTTTTTATGTTTATTTGGACTATATAATTGTTGGTGACTAACCGCTACATTACGCGGATAACTTTATTCCCCGAAAGTTATTTCTCTTCTTCGTAGGATGAGTGGAATAGCTCGTTTCATACGAATGGTTACGTTACGCTGCTTGGTGTCATAAGCATTATTGGCTGACATTTTTATTGATTGTTCGGTGGGTCTGTTTGAGCAAGTTAGGTAACACGTCACCATCAGCCACATTGAATGCGCTTAATTCAGCAGTAATGGTTTTATGTAAATTTATCTCTGCTGTTAAATATAACTTGACCACACTCGACGTTTACTGCCAGTACCATGCTTTTTTATTTACCCTTATCCTTCATCGTAGACTGTGGGTCCTGTAGAATCAATGATTAAGTGCGGTTCCTTGATGCTTATTCTTGAACGTGACATAAACCCTTGTGGCTCGCTTGCCAATGCATAAATAGTGATGCTATGACAACAGCAGTGGAACTAGTTTAAAAAACAGAATTAACGATTCCTTACAGACCTCATAATGGAATTGAAATAGGTCTTTGAACATTAGAGCCGTCATAGTGGCTAAGTCGCTAAATAAATATGGTTGCCTTGCTTAGCTTGATTCCATAGCTGAATAGCTTTTTTATCAATCTAAAATATGAGTGAGCTACGATCAATTAAAACTTGATTATACTACTGTCAGTTGGTTGTTTTGTAGCTAAACTTGTTCGTAGACCTGAATACTTAAGTTATCCTAGCTGTTTAGAGCATAGATGGAAGATTTAGTTCCTTTAGCAACATAGTAAATGTGTTACAGGAAACAATCTAAAGTCAATTTTATGTTAATTTTTCTCCGTTGGAGAGCAGGATGAAACTAAGCCCAGAAATTTTGAACAACATTTTAGATGAAGTCCGTCTGTTAATAGGGCAAGGTCGTGTTGCCAATTATATTCCAGCACTTAAGAATGTGCCGGCAGATAAATTGGGTATAGCAGTGTGTTACAATGACGGAGAAATTATCACGGCAGGCGATGCGTCTGAGGCATTTTCTGTTCAATCTATTTCCAAAGTGCTAAGTTTGACACTAGCATTACAAAATTACCAACCCATTGAAATTTGGCAGCGGGTTGGCAAAGAACCATCCGGTCAAGCCTTTAACTCAATGATTCAATTAGAAATGGAATATGGGATCCCTCGTAATCCGTTTATTAATCCTGGTGCGCTGGTGGTGTGTGATATGCTACATAGCCGATTGTCTGCTCCACGTCAGCGCATGCTTGAATTTGTTCGTATGCTGTCTGGCAACTCTCATCTTTGGTATGACAAAACTGTAGCAACGTCAGAAATGGATCATGGCGATCGCAATGCATCTATCGCATATCTTATGCGTGCATTTGGTAACTTCAATAATGCTGTAATGCCTGTTTTATCTAATTATTTTCATTACTGCGCACTCCGTATGAACTGTATAGATCTAGCGAAAACATTTAATTATCTGGCAAATAAAGGACTTTCTTTAGGTGCAGGCAAAACAATCCTTAGCCAAACGCAGAGTAAGCAAGTGAATGCGTTACTTGCAACATGTGGGTTGTACGATGGTGCAGGAGAATTTGCATACCGAGTTGGGATGCCGGGTAAGTCTGGAGTAGGTGGTGGAATCATAGCAATTGTGCCTGGTGAAATGTCCATTTGTGTTTGGTCGCCTGAATTGGATTCTTCTGGTAACTCTCTTGCAGGGACAGCAGCATTAGAACTATTAGCCAAACGTGTCGGACGTTCAATATTTTAGAGCATGTTGGAACTTTGTTCCTGGGTTAGGTAAGGCTTTGTTTCTTAATCCGAGTTGAGATAGTCAATTGCAACAAAATTAACCATTGGATGCTCATTTTCCTTTGAGGCATCTCCTAGCCCCTTCAGCTTATTTAATACTTTTATTATGGTGTAGGTTTCACCAATCTGGGCATGGTAATCTCTTAGGCTCAATGTTCCTCCTAGTAGTTTTTTGACTTGAAACACTGGCGTCTCTGATAAGGAACATTTATGGCAACAATGCCTCATTTTTAATGCTAATTGGAACAGTATAACTTATGGTAATTGACCGCTAAATCACACGAATAACCTCGTTCTCAACTAGTTGTTCTTTTTTTGTGGAATGAGTGGAACCGTTTATTTAATAGGGACGGTTTCGGAACATTGTCTGGTATCGTAAGCACCATTGGCTAATATTTCATTGATTCTGAGGCGAGTCTGTTTGAGCAAGTTAGGTAGCACTTCACCGTTAGTCACATTTGATGCACTTAACTTAGCAACAATACTTCCATGTATATTTACATCTACCGTTAAATACAACTTGCGTCAGACTAGCCATTTTCCATCAGTGCTATGTTTTTTTACTTTTCATTTGTCTTCACCATAGACTTTGAGTCCTTTAAAATTAATGGATAAGTGCTGAATATTCCCTTGATTCTTCGTCTTGAACGTGATGTTAACCGTTTTGGCTCATTTTTTAATGCATGAATAGTAAGGGTATGACAATGGTAGGTGAGCAAGTTTGCAAACAGAATTGATTAACTCTTACAGGCCTCTCAATGGCATTGAAAATACGTATTTAATCATGAGGGCTGCCGTCATGGCTAAGTTGTTAAATAAAGGAGGTCTTCCATGATTATCCTGCTTAGTTTGATTTCATAGTTAAATGGCTATTTCATCAATCCAGAATGTTAGTGAGCCACGATTGATTAAAGCTTGATTATACTGCTTTCAGTTAGTTGTCTTGTAGCGAAGCTTGTGCATAGGCGAGAATATTGAAGTTAGCCTAGCTGTTGAGAGTCTTGATTGCAAATTGAGTCACATGATTTAAGCAATAAATCCGGTTACCATAAATCTTCTTTAGTGGAGACAGCAATGGTTTGAGTTAAAAAGCTACTGGTAAAGACATTGAGCCTCAGGGAGCACACCACTCAGATTAGCGAACCCTACGCCAGGATCAAAGCGTTAAGTAAGCTGACCGGTTTAGGTATGTTTAACACGAAAGCGATTGTCTAATAGTGAATAATCTTGGAATTTACTACCTGAACTTGAATTAAGAAACAAAGCCATTAGACATAACAATACTTCTACCCTTGATAAGCGAGACGAATACTGGCACTCTAAATTTAAGTAACTGGATATTAGTAAATTAATGGCCTGAAAGATATGGCTGAATCTGAGTAAAGTGCTCAACTGCGCTGATCATGAGGAACGTAGTCATGCTCAATAAATTAGAACAAGCACAGCAGCCATGGGAAGGTTACAGTGACGTAATTGACTACTGGTTGACTCTAAGAAAGCAACTACTTGTGGAGTATTCTAAGGTAGCCGGGTTGTTAGGTGACAGTAAAAAATCTTTGCCTACAGAAAAAAAATTAAAACAATTCTGTGGATCATTAGTGGATTATATTTCTGCGGGGCATTTCAAAATTTATAGCATGATCATGGAACGTTGGAAATCTACCGGTTTTTCTTCTAACACAGAGATTGATTTATTATATGCGCGCATTGTCGAAACTACTGAACCTTTGTTGAACTTCAATGATAAATACAATGACTTAGTACTCGATGAAGATAATTTTTCTGGATTTGATAGTGAAATATCTGTTGTTGGTGAACTTATTGAGTTTAGATTTGCGCAGGAAGACATGCTAATGCAGTTGATTGTTGACAGTTTGTATATTTCTTCAGAGCTTAGTTAACAAAGTCAGAAAAGGCATAAAACCTCCATGAAAATAAGGGTTAATAAAGCCACTAGTTTTTAGGTAAGTGGTTTTAAGGCTCACTTCTGACTTTCTGTGTCCAGAATATCAAAAAATGGAAGTTTAGTAATTTTTTAGAGTGACATAATATTAGGTCTTTAGCGCTGCAGCTAGGAAACGATCGGATACGCTTTCATTAGCTTAGTAGGCTAAGTAGTTGTGGTCTGTGGTAAGAACCAGAAATCGAAGGACGACGCTATGCTCCGCCGATTTTAATCGATTCAATTAATATAGAACCAGTCTGAATCTGGCAACGGCATTCAGTATCTGTACCAACCGCAATAATCTGCTTAAACATATCCGTTAAATTACCTGCAATGGTAATTTCGCTCACTGGGTATTTAAGTTCACCATTTTCAACCCAAAAACCCGCAGCACCACGTGAATAATCACCCGTAACGATATTTACACCTTGACCCATTAATTCAGTCACCAACAAGCCAGTGTTGAGACATTTCAACATCTGCTCATAAGATTGCCCTGTATTACCAATAAACCAATTATGAATACCACCAGCATGACCAGTCGGCTCCATACCAAGCTTACGTGCTGCATAGCTCGTGACAAGATAAGTCTGTAGCTCACCGTTTTTAATAATATCGAGGTTACGAGTAATCAAACCTTCATGATCAAACGGTAAACTTGCTATGCCCTTTAGGATGTGAGGACGCTCATATATTTGAAACCACTTAGGCAAAATTTGATGGCCAAGCTTATTTAAAAGAAAGGAAGATTTACGGTATAGGTTCGAACCGCTGATACCCATAACTAAATGACCAAGTAATCCAGTAGCAATATCCGCCGAAAACATAACAGGAGCGTAACAGGTACTGACACGACGTGATCCCATACGAGCAATAGTACGTTTAGCAGCCTGAATACCCACTTTTTCAGGAGTCCAAAGATCTAGTTTGTCTCTCGCCACAGTATAGCTGTAATCTCGCTCCATACCTTTGCTATCTTTTGCAATCACGCTGCAGCTGAGATTGTGACAACTTGAAGCATAACTTCCCAACATGCCATGGCTATTCCCATAAATTCGAACACCATAGTGACTATCATAACTAGCGCCATGATTAAATTTAATTCGTTTATCGTAGCCTAATGCAGCGCGCTCAGCAGCAATTGCTTTTTTTGCTGCATGACCAGGCTCTGACTCATCAGGGTAAAATAGATCCAATTCTGGGTAATCGTACGCCATCAGTTTGGCAGGTGCGGGACCAGAAAAAGGATCTTCAGATGTATAATTTGCTATATCTAATGCTGCTGCAACTGTCTGTGTAATTGCTTTTTTTGATAAATCAGACGTAGATGCACTGCCTTTACATTGACCGCGATACACTGTGATCTCCAGCATACCATCACTATTAAATTCAACACTTTCTACTTCACACATGTGTGTAGCTACGCTAATACCCGTGGTTTTAGTGATTGTCACTTCTGCAGTATCAGCTTTTTTGCATGCCATCTCTAATGCGTAATTTACTGCAACTTCAAGTTCAGTTCGTTGCAGAGCCACCTGTTCTTTCACGTTCATAAAGTTTTCGATTATTGTGTATTGTGCTATAAGCATACCACTCGTAGAGAAGAGAATACTTAAAAAACGCCCGCATAATTCGATATTCTTGGTAAGGCTTTGCTTCCTAATTCGAGTTCATATAGCAAATCCCCACATGATTCACTATTAGACAATCGCTTTCGTGTTAGATATACCTAGTCTTGTCAGTTTATTTAACGCTTTTATTATGGCATCGGTTTCATTAATCTGAGTTGTGTGCTGTCTGAGGCTCAATGTCTCTACCAGTAGTTTTCGACTCGAGCCATTGCTGTGTTTGCTAGGGAACGTTTATGGTAACCGGCTTTATTTCCTAAATAAAGGAGCTAAATGTTCAATTAACACTTCAAACAGGCAGGTCCACTTCAATGTTCATGTTTATAAATAATTTTTATCACAAAACAACTAACTGAAAGCAGTATAATTAAGCTTTTAATCAATCGTAATTCACTAATATTCTGGATTAATGAAGAAGCTATTTAGCTATGGAATCAAACATAAGTACGGTAATCATGGGAGATCTCTTTTATTTAGTGATTGAGCTATTATGACGGTCCTCATGGTTCAATGCGTATTCTCAACGCCATTGAGAAGTCTGCAAGAATTAATTAAGTCTATTTTCAAGCTTATTCAACTGTCATTGTCATGTCCTCACTATTCATGCATTAGCAAGCGAGTCAAAACGGTTAACGTTACGTTCAAGACTAAGAAGAAAGAACGTATCCAGCACTTAGCTATTGATTTTACTGGGCTCGAAGTTTAGGGCAAAGGCAAATGGAAATTAAAAAAGTATGGTACTAATGGAAAACGGCGAGTCTGGAGTAAGTTGCATTTAGCAGTAGATATAAATCTGCATGAAATCATTGTTGCTGAGTTAAGTGCATTAAATGTGACTGACGGTAAAGCGTTACGTACATTTACTCAAATAGACGCGCCAAAAAATTAATGAAATATCAGCCTATGGTGCTTACGATACCAGACCATGCTGTGAAACCGTTCGTATTAAACGAGCGGTTCTACTCATACCACCAAGAAAAGAAGCAATTTTTTGGAAACGAAATTATCCGCGCAATTAAAAGTATGAAGAGAACATTGAGCTTAAGAAATCACAATTTTCAGATTAGGAAACAAAGCTAATTAAGTAACAAACAACCTTAGGAAAGATTATGAGCCGTAAAAACAAACGTGAACCTTGGGAAGATAAAGATGAAATCATCTGGGTAAGCCGCTCCGAGATGAAACGTGACATGAAAGCATTGCAAAAGTTAGGTGCGCAATTGGTAGATCTTAAGCCAGCTATTTTGGCTAAATTTCCCTTGGAAGAAAATCTTCGCATTGCAATTGTAGATGCGCAGCACTTTAAAAAAGAAGCAAGGCGTCGTCAACTGCAATTCATTGGTAAAATCATGCGAACGGCTGACCTAAAGTCAATTCAAGTTGCATTTCATTTGTTGAATAATAAGCATGGCCAACAATCAATAGAACTGCAAAAATTAGGAAAGCTACGTGATCGTTTGATAACAGAAGGTGATAAAGTTATTAACGATGTGGTAAAACAATACGCATCTACTAATCGTCAAAAGCTGCGTCAACTTGTTCGTCAAGCGAAGAAAGAGCTCGAAGCCAATAAATTTTCTAAAGCATCGAAAGAAATTTTTCATATGCTGAGAATACTTAAAACGGAAAGCGAAGAACAATCATCTTTTCGCTCATAACTATTGTATTTCCCAAGTTGAGTTTAGATAGTAAGCTTCAATATAATTAGCTATGAAAGAACTATTTTATGTTAAGTATGATTAGCCTTATTGGTTTACTTAACGCTTTTATTATTGTGCAAGCTGTATTAATTGATCATATATCAATTATTATTTTCACACATTATGCGCGCGTGTAATGAATGTATCTATAATGTTGTCATATATTTTCGTTGATTTTGAATAAATTTTATTCTCTAAATTAGGGAACTACATTGTTAATCTCAGCTTGTAGAAGCTAAGTTCGCTTAAATATTCAGGTTTCAATTAATCGTGGCTCGTTAATATTTCGGGTTGATGAAGAAGCTATTTAGCTATGGAATCAAACTAAGCAGAGTGATCATGGGAGACCTCGTTTATTTAGCGATTTAGCCATTATGATCACCTTCATGGTTAAATGCATATTTTCAATGCCTTTGAGAGGTCTGCAAGGGTTAATGAATTTTATTTTTAAACTTGCTCAACTGGCATTGTTATGCCTCACTGTTCATGCATTAGCAAGCAAGTTAAAATAGTTCATGCCACGTTCACGACGCAGAGCAAATGAAGGATCTAGCACTTATCCGTTGATTATACAGGGCTAAAAATCTACGGTGAAGGAGAATGGAAAGTAAAAAAAGTATGGCACGGACGGAAAACAGCGAGTCTATCGTAAGCTACATTTAGAGGTAGATATAAATACGAATGAAATTATTACTGCTGGGTTAAGTGCATCAAATGTGACTAACGACGATGAAGTGCTATCTAACTTGCTCAAGCAGACCCACTCAAAGCATTAAATAGCGGCCGAGAGTGCTTACGACACCGTTCGTATTAAACGAACGGTCCATTTAGCTCGCCAAGAAAAGGAGTAACTTTTTGTAAACAAGATCATTCATGTCATTTAGAGGTTAGTTACCAGAAGTTATATGGTTCAAATCAGCCTTGGAAAACGAGCTATGATTGCCATAAATGACCCTTATAAGAAATGGCGATGTTTCGAGTCAAAAAACTTTTTGAAAAAATATTGAGTTTAAGAGATCATAATGGTCAGGTTAGTGAAACTTACGGCATGCTAAAAGCATTAAATCAGTTGATCGAGTTAAGTGAGCCTAAAATAAAAGTGATTATGTAATCATTGATCATGCTAGGATTTGCTATCTGAATTCTAATTAGGAAACAAAGCCAATAAATATTATATAATATATTATGCTCTCGATAACATGAGTAATAATTTGGCTCAGTTTTTACTTGTTTAACAAACCTAATGATCAGTAAGTATAATAATCATAGCTGTCTGTTAATATCTTAGTATTATATACTCAATTAAAATATGATGAAGGCTTGAGTGCTTGTAATTCATAATTATTGCAAAAATTTAGGCATAATAAAGAAAATGGGTGTATGCTTATAATGAAGAATAGAGTCCTCTTGTTCTTCAGCATTGTACTTGTATGGAGTCTTTTTTGGCATTTTATAATTGAACGTATTATGATGAAGCGGTTTGTTCATTTTAACTTCCACGTATTTCCTCCTCAGAATAGCTTATGAATATAGGCAACAATTTGATAGATGAGTGGTAAGTAAATTCGTAGAGGTGTCCTATGAGGGTTATTGTCTAGGCGGTAGAAAGGTGATTGTTTGAATTACGACTTGCAGATTTTAGCTTTTCAGATTGCTACATCAACTTTAAAGTGACATAAAATTATTATTTTATGGATACGTAGAGTTGGGTAAGCTAGAGTAGTATACTGATTATTAACTCAGAGATTAATGCTAGCAAACTTATTGATACAGTTGTAAAATTTTTAACAGTTTAAATAATACTTTACTTAGTTATCTCTGCTCTCATTGTATTGATTATACGAGCCAATATATTTTATTATAAATGATTTCAAGTATTAGTTTCAGCATATAACTCAATTTCCGTTACGAAAGAACTCATTAATTTGTCAGATTGAAAAAATTTATAATTCGTTTTTAAAAACTAAACTACAGAACATCAATTGCGTTTAAGTCAAAAAATGCTTTTTTTAAACGAGTTACCATTGAGGTTTGACCAGCACGTAGCCATACTCGTGGATCGTAATATTTTTTATTTGGTGAAGCGTTGCCTGTTGGGTTACCAATTTGACCTTGCAGGTAATCAAAATTCTCTGCATAGTAAGTACGAATACCGTTCCACGTTGCCCACTGAGTATCCGTATCAATGTTCATTTTGATAACACCATAACTTATAGACTCTTGAATTTCTCCTTCAGAAGAACCAGAACCACCATGGAATACGAAGTTCAACGAGTTCGGAGCGAGACCAAATTTCTTAGCACAGTAAGTTTGAGAGTCACGCAGAATAATAGGAGTTAATACAACGTTACCCACTTGGTAAACACCGTGTACATTGCCGAAAGATGCAGCAATCGTAAAACGTGGGCTGATTTTGATCAATTTTTCGTATGCATATGCAACGTCTTCTGGAGATGTATAAAGCGCAGATGCATCTATATTGGAATGATCAATGCCATCTTCTTCGCCACCAGTACAACCTAGTTCGATTTCTAATGTCATCCCCATCTTTTCCATGCGAGTAAGGTATTCAGTACATATTTTAATGTTTTCTTCGAGTGATTCCTCAGACAGATCAATCATGTGTGAAGAAAATAGCGGTTTACCTGTTTCTTTGAAATGCGTTTCTCCAGCATCTAATAAGCCGTTGATCCATGGCAGCAATTTCTTAGCAGCATGGTCAGTGTGCAGAATAACTGGAACACCGTATGCAGCAGCAATGATGTGAACGTATTTCGCACCAGCAACAGCACCAAGGATTTGTGCAGATTGGCCTTCTAGTTGAACGTGTTTACCCACAAAAAAGCCTGCACCACCGTTAGAAAATTGAATAATAACTGGGGCTTTAACTGTAGATGCGGCTTCTAGAACACCATTAATTGAGTCTGTGTTTACTACGTTTACCGCTGGAAGAGCGAATTTATTCGCTTTTGCAATTTCAAACACTTTCTGTACGTCCTCACCAGAGATAACCCCAGGTTTTACAAAATCAAAAATTTTAGACATAATAATAATCCCATTTACTCTGTAGTCTTTGAATGGCTTAGTGTCGAGCTGGGTATCTCCCCACTAACTTAGCTCAATCACAAATATTTACGATCAAGACTACACATTATACCCAAACGTTACACCAAACACATTAAAATTTAGGTTTGGTCTCTACACTTTTATGTCCATCACAAGTAAAGATGCAACCAAAAGCAAGTGTAACATTCCTTGTGTTTCATATTATGCTTTTGCACGCGCTTCTAGCATTGCAACAACTGGTAGTACTTTACCTTCAACAAATTCAAGGAAAGCACCACCACCAGTTGAGATATAAGATACATCTGCTTTAATACCAAATTTGTCGATAGCTGCTAGAGTGTCACCACCCCCAGCTACAGAAAAACCTTCAGATGCAGCAATCGCGTCAGAAATACTCTTAGTACCAGCTTCAAAATTTTTGAATTCGAAGACGCCTATGGGACCGTTCCAAAGAATTGTTTTTGCGGTTGCGATGATTTCAGTAAGCGCTGCAGTTGATTGAGGACCAAGGTCAAAAATAATATCGTCATCTTGAACGTCAGAAACGTGCTTGATTTCAGCTTCCGCGTTTGCATCCAAGGCTTTGGCACATGCAACGTCAGTAGCAACTGGAATTGCGCACTTTTTCATTAATTTTTTAGCTGTTTCAACCAGATCTGCTTCGTACAGTGATTTGCCAATATTATGACCTGCAGCTGCAATGAACGTGTTTGAGATGCCACCACCAACAACTAATTGATCAGCGATTCTAGATAATGACTCAAGAATAGTTAGTTTGGTAGAAACTTTTGAGCCACCAACGATAGCCACTAATGGACGCGCGGGATTATTCATTGCTTTATCGAGTGCTTCAAGCTCAGCCACAAGTAGAGAACCAGCACATGCGATTGGAGCAAATACGCCTACACCATAGGTAGATGCTTGAGCTCGGTGAGCAGTGCCGAATGCATCCATCACAAAAATATCACACAATGCAGCGTATCGCTTCGACAACTGATCTTCATTCTTTTTCTCGCCTTTATTAAAGCGAACATTTTCAAGAATAACTAATTCACCCGAGTTTAATTCTAGGCCATCCAAATAATTTTTTACGAGTTTAACGTTGCAATCAAGCGCGTCATTTAAATAGTTAACGACAGGCTGTAGCGAAAATTCTTCTGTGTACTCACCCTCAGTTGGACGACCAAGGTGAGAAGTAACCATTATCTTCGCACCAGCTTCTAGGCATAATTTGATAGTTGGAAGAGATGCTAAAATACGAGCATCAGAAGTTATTTTACCTCCTTTTACTGGGACGTTTAAGTCAGCACGAATAAATATGCGTTTGCCTGATAAGTCTAGATCGGTCATTTTGATTACAGACATTATGGTCCTTCCTCCTTAAGTTACGAAAAGTAAAAATTTTACAGCGATTTTCAATGCTTTAAAAGTCGTTGTTTAAGCATTCTAACCACTGGACCTGATCCCAGGGCTAATGAAGCATTAAACACCCGGTTAGTAAAGCCTCATTCGTTATTACAGTACACTAATACTTTTATCAGATTATGGTTACGAACTCATGTCTGTGAATCATTAACAATGATATTGTTGTGGTCATGGTTAAAATAAATTGAAATGAATGGATTTTCGGTATAGTAATGATACTGTTTAATGTACGCTGATTAGCATCTTCGAATGATCGATTTACGTTATTAACTTTCACTTTTGTGGGCTCTGTTCCCTAATTTAAGTTCAGATAGCATATTTTAACAAAATGTACTATTAAACAATCACTTTTGTTTTAGGCATACCTAGCCCTGTTAGTTTATTTAATGTTTTTTATTATGGCGTCAGTCTCACTAATCTGAGTAATGTGATCTCTTAGGCTCAATGTTACTCTGAAAAGTTTTTGACTTGAAATAGTGCCATCTTTGATAGAGAAGGTTTACGTTAACCATACCTTCTTTTTTTATACTGCTTTATATTGTATAACTTATGGTAACTTGAGCGCTATATTGTGTAGATGACCTTATTCTTAGAAAACTGAGCCCTATCTGGTGAGATGAGTGAAACAGCTTGTTTAATATGAATAGCTTTATAATATTTTTTTGTGCCGCAACAACTATTTCTTTATATCTTATTGATTATTAGACGGATCTGGTGGAGCGGGTTCAGTATTACTGCGCAGCCAGTCATATTCAATGAACTTAACTCAGTAGCAATAATGGCATGCATATTTATATTTACTACTAGATGTAATTTGCGTCAAATTCTAAGTTTCCCGTCAGTGCAAGGCTGTGTTACTTTCAATGCGTCTCTCTTGTAGACTGTTAAACTCGTAGAATAAATGTTCAAGTACTGTATAGTTCCTTTATTCTTCGTCTTGAACGTGACGTTAACCATTCTGACTCGCTTGCTAATGCATGAATAGCAAGGGCATGGCAATGGTAGTTGAGCACTATTAATTAAACCTTGAGTATACTGCTTCCAGTTAGTTGTTTTGTAGTTAAGCTTGTTTATAGGCCTGGATATTTAAGTTAACCTCTCTGTTTAGAGTGTTGATTGAAAATTTAGTTCTCTTATTTAGGAAATAAAACCACTCTGAAGAATTGCCCATACTGCGATCGATAATTAAAATATTTTCAGTCAACAGTTTCCCTAATACATTCTTACTACTCACATTCATAAATTCCTTTTGATCTTGCTCTATATTGGCATAGTATCATAGCCCAATTGGGAGTCTAGACGTCTATTACGAGTCGACATCTGGCAGATACCTAAAATGCACAGATTTATTATAGTTTTTTTTTGCATATAGACTTATATTCCGTAACAAATTTTTTGAATTGTAAATTCTTTAACATGGGTTCATGAATGACCGTCTATACAACGTTTTGCTTTCTCGCTGCTGCAGCAATGATTATTGCTTTTATTAATAGCAAAATTGGACAAATACAAACAACCATAGCCCTCACGGCTGGTGCTCTAATATTTTCTTTAGGTGTTGTAATATCAGGCCAAAACAACTGGTTTGACCTGAAAAATTTTGCAGAGAAAACACTAAATGAAGTTCATTTTGATGATTTTCTTTTGAAAGGTGTACTTGGTTTTTTGTTATTTGCTGGCGGGTTAGGCATAAAATTACCGAACCTTAAAGATCAAAAATGGGAAATAACCATACTTGCCTTTGGTGCAACGCTGATATCGACGTTATTCATTGGCGGAGCGACATGGCTATTTTTCCAACTTATTAATATACAATTTAACGTTATATACTGCTTGTTATTTGGTGCACTTATCTCACCGACAGATCCTATTGCAGTGATGGCTATCGTCAAAAAATTAAACGCACCAAAACGCATATCTACTCAGATTGAAGGGGAATCATTATTCAATGATGGTTTTGGTTTAGTTATTTTTATCACTTTATTCACTGCGGCTTTCGGCACTGAAGCGCCAACCATTATGGGTGTTATCACACTCTTCTTGCACGAAGCTATTGGTGGCATTTTTTATGGTTTTTTTCTTGGACTTTTCGTTCATTATATGATATGCAATACTAATGAACGTTCAATGGAACTATTGTTCACCTTAGGAATTCCAACCGCAGGTTATGTGTTTGCAAGTTTAATCGGCGTGTCAGGTCCTTTAGCTATGGTTATTGCAGGTATCATGATTGGTAATTGGACTCGTTATATTGGTTTTTCAAAAGAAAGTGAAGATCATTTAGACTATTTTTGGGAACTAGTTGATGAATTCCTAAATGGAGTTCTTTTCTTACTCATCGGATTGAGCATGTTGACCTTTAGCTTCCACAAGGAAGACTGGATTATTATGGCTTTCGCTATTCCTCTTGTTCTCATCGCTCGTTATATTAGCGTCAAATTATGTTACGTAGGTTTCAATCGTTATCGAGACTATAATCCGCATTCGGTGCGTATCTTGACATGGGGAGGATTACGTGGTGGTTTAGCGATTGCCATGGCAATGGCTATTCCTACAGGCTATATGATTCTACCAGAAAAAAACATTGACGTACGCGAGGTCATCTTGGTGATGACGTATGCCGTGGTAGTTTTTTCTATACTCGTGCAAGCATCAACCATCACTAAGATGATTGAAAAAGCAAAAGTTGCAGAGTGAGACATGAACATTAAGCCTAGCTCATGAGCAAATAAGGATAACATTATTGAAACGATGCCTAAGAATGGGCTTTATTTTTTACTTTGAGTTCAGATAGTAAGTTTCAACATAATTAATAATTAGCCAATTATTTTTGTTTTAGGCATGCTTAGTCTTGTCGATTTATTTTGTGCTTTTATCATGACGCCTGTTTCGCTAATCTGAGTATTGTAATCTCTTATCTTCTATGTTTCTTCAAGTAGTTTCTTGACTCATAACATTGCCTGGTGCCGTAAGTACTATCGCGGATATTTCATTGATTCGGTGGTGTGGTGTTAGAGCAAGTTAGGTAGCCCTTTACGGTAGACTCTTAGTCTTCGTTTTAAACGAGACGTTAACCCTTTTGGTTCTCTTACTAATGCATGAGTAGTGAGAATATGACAATAGTAGTTGAGTAAATGTGAAGACATAATTAATGAGTCCTACAGACTGGCTTTGTTTTTTTGATTTGAACTCAGATAGTAAATTTCAGCATGACTCACTATTAGACAATCACTTTCGTGTTAGGTATGGCTAGTCTTACCAGCTTATTTAACGCTTTTATCATGGCATCGGTTTCACTAATCTGAGTTGTGTGATTCCTTAGGTTCAATGTCCCTCCCAGCAGTTTTTTGGCTTGAACCATTCCTGCCTTGCTAGGTAATATTTATGGTAATTGGCTTGCTTTTCTAAATAAAAAACTAAGTTTTAAATGAATACTCAAACAGTTAGGCTTGCCTAAATATTTAGGCTTATGAATAATTTTTGCTGTAAAATAACTAACTAGAAGCAGTGTAATCAAGCGTGGTTCGCTAACATCGTGAATTGATGAAAAAGCAATTCAGTTATGAAATTAAATTAAGCAGAGTAATTATGGAAGACCTCGTTTATTTAGTGACTTAGTCATTGATCTTATGGGGCTCAAAGTCTACGGTGAAGGAAAATAGAAAGTAAAAACGCATGGCACTGATGAAAAGCGGGGGAAGTCTAGCGTAAGTTACATTTAGCGGTAGATATAACACGGATGAAATCATTGCAGCTCAGCTAAGTGTATAAAATATGACTACCGGTGAAGTGCTACTTAACTTGCTCAAACAGACCCTTTATAGAATTCATGAAATATCAGCTAATGATGCTTATGATACGAGACAAAGTTACGAAACCGTTCGGATTAAATGAGCTGCTTCACTTATTCCACCAAGAAAAGGAGCAATTTCTTTGGAAGGAGATCATCCGCGTAATTTAGTGCTAAGTCACCAGTAATTATGCGGTTCAAACAAAAATGATCATTTAATAGTGAATTATATTGAGATTCTGCTATTTTAACTTAAATTAAGATATTACATTATCATTAAGACTGTTGTTTGTCACGAATCAATTTACTTGTCACTGATGTTATATAATGTTAAATTTATTATTAACTGGTTTTGCTGGTCTCAATAAGTTGTTGTATTAGTGGGCGCGTAATTATCTCCATAGCAAAGTTCATTTTACCGCCTGGTACCACAATGGTGTTATGCTTTGACATGAAAGATCCCTGGATCATGGAAAGTAGATATGGAAAGCGAACCTTTTTGACGTCGCGAAAGTGAATTATCACAAAACTTTCATCTAAACTAGGAACAGTTGTAGTGTTAAGCGGGTTGGAAGTGTCCACGGTTGGCACACGTTGGAAATTAATGTGTGTTCGACTAAATTGAGGTGTTATATAATGCAAGTAATCAGCCATTGATTGTACAATGGAGTTCATGACATCTTCACGTGAATGTCCTCTATCATGCGTGTCACGGACAAATTTTTGAATCCATTCCAGATTTACAATAGGGGCCATGCCGATCAGTAAATCAACATACTGAGCAACATTAACGTGACCATTCACAATTCCCCCGTGAAGACCCTCGTAGAACATGGTATTTGTGTTCTCTGGCAAATCTTGCCATGCTGTGAATGTGCCAGGCATTTGGTTATATGGTGCTGCCTCGTCAAAAGTATGTAGATAACGGCGAAATTTACCTGTACCGTGTTCAGCATATTCACGGAATAAGGCTTCAAGCATTGGCAGATGATTGGCTTGCAACCCGAAATAGCTGATATAGCGACTTTGTTCACAAGCTTTTCGAATTTCAACGTCCATTTCTGGACGAGTGAAGCGGTGAAAACTGTCACCTTCCACCCATGCTGACTTTATACTGAGCATGTTAAATAACTTCCGAAAAGCATCGGAAGTTGTTGTCGTTCCGGCGCCGGATGAACCGGTGACTGCAATAATAGGATGTTTTACAGACATGATAAGCCCTAAAAAATTTACGAAGATGTCAAATAATTAACAGGGTGTTGGGCTTAGGTCAAGCAAGTGCTATGGCTGAATGATTTGGTTAGTTTGATATCGACGCTTGCATAATACTATCTGGTGTCGTGAGCATCATAAACTGATATATTATGGATTTTTCGACTAGTTTGTTTGAGCAAGTTAGGTAGTACTTAATGGTAAGTCATATTCGATGAATTTAACTCAGCAGTAATGCTCTTGTGCGTGTTTATAGATGCCACTCAATGTAACTTGCGCTAGATTCACTGTTTCCTTTCAGTGCCATTCTTTTCTTTACTTTTTATTCATTTTTATCATAGGCTTTGAGCCCTATAAAATCAATGGCCACGTACTGGATAGTTCCTTTATGTTTCGCCTTGAACGTGACGTTAACCGTTTTGGTTTGATTGCTAATGCATGAATAGTTAGGTCATGACAATGGCAGTTGAGCAAGTTTGAAAACAGAATTAATGAATCTTTGTAGACTTCTCAATGGGATTTAAAATACGCATTTAAAGGATTTTATTTCCTAATTTAAATTCAAAAAATAAATTTTTACATGATTAATTATTAGATAATCACTTTCATGCCAGGCATACCTAGTCTTGTTGGCTCTACTATGGAATCTTTATGATAATTGGTTCTATGTCCTAAATAAAACTAAATTTTCAACCAATACTCTAAACAGTTAGACTTACTTAAACATTCATGTTTATAAAAAATATTCGCTGCAAAAAAACTAACTGTAAATAGTATAATCAAGTTTTCATCAATAGTGGTTCACTAATATCCTGGATTGATTAAGAAGCTATTAAACTATGGAATCAAACTAAGCAGGGTAATCATGGAAGATTTCGTTTATTTAGTGACTTAGCCATTGCGATGGTCCTAATGATTAAATGCGTATTTTCAATGTCATTGAAGAGTTTGCAAGAATTAATTAATTCTGTTTTCAAATTTATTCAACTGCAATTGTTATGCCATCACGATTCATGTATTAGCAAGCGAGCCAAAACGGTTAGCTTCATGTTCAAGACGAAGAATAAAGGGAAGTATTCAACACGTAGCCATTGATTCTACGGGGCGTACAGTCTCTTATGAAGGCGAATAAAAAGTAAAAAAGCATAGTACTGATGGGAAAATCGATGCAACATTCGCTGATGGAGCTTACAACACCAGACAATGTTACGAAACCGTTCGTATTAAACGAACGGTTCAATCAGCACTGTAAAATGGAGTATGGTTACTATAAACATTCCCTGTTAAAAACGGCACTGTTTCGAGTTAACAACTACTTGGAAGGACAGTGAGCTGAAGAGATTATAATGCTCAGATTAACGAAACTTATGTCCTGATAAAAGTATTACATAATTTGATAGGGATAAGTATGTTTCAAACAAAAGCAATTATTTAATTGTTAACCATGGTAGGATTTGTTGTCTGAACTCTAATTAGGAGATAAAATCGTTCACAGATTTAATCATAATGCTGCACGTCGTTGTAAAATACACTACATGCTCTTCTAATATATCAGCTGCTTGGTTATGCCTGCTTTCTGAATTTTTTAAAGCACAATGTAAAGTCAGGCATACTTTTCATTTTGCTTACTGTTTCTGCATGGCAAAAGTCACGAGAAAACTTGATGCCTACGCAGGTTTCGTGGAATGGTTAAGTAATATGATTTTGTTTAAATTGGAGTGATTTTTTAGAAGCTTTTGAGCTGCTGATTTTGGTGCGGTAGGCTATCTCCTGTCTTGATAGGTCACAGTTATATTTGAGGAACAATATATTTTATCTATACTCTCTGTGTTGTTATTGTCACTTTTTGACTTCATATTAATAAAGAGAGAGCTTAATAATTTCTGAATAACCGAATAGTAATTCCAAAATCCGTGAAAAAATGAAAGTCTCTTCTAGAGATGGTGTTTAATTTAAAACGGAACAGATACCTGAATAAATATGACATTAATGTCCGGATCGCTCTGGAATATACAAGAGGTCAGACTAAACAGTAGAGTTTTTTTTAAAACTCAGATATTTTTAAATTGGCCTCAATAGTAAGCTCTTAGTTATTCCATAAAGGAAATAGACGATGAAGCAATTATTTTTTAGCTAGACGCTCTTTAATTCGAGCTGCTTTACCAGAACGCTCACGCAGGTAGTATAATTTAGCACGACGTACTGCACCGTGTCGTTTGACAGTGATACTGTCAATAACTGGAGAGTGAATTTGGAATACACGCTCAACGCCTTCGCCATTAGATACTTTTCGTACGGTGAAGGCAGAATGTAGACCACGATTACGTTTGGCGATTATAATACCTTCGTAAGCCTGAAGACGTGAACGTTCACCTTCTTTTACTTTAACCTGAACAACAACGGTGTCACCCACTTTGATTTCAGGAAGATTTTGTTTAAGTTGTTTTTCTTCAAGTTTTTTTATTATATTACTCATTTGCTATACCGTAGAATAAACTGATATTAAGTATGTTTAGGTACTTGCTCTTTGTTCATGAATAAACGCAGCAAGCAGTAATTTTTGTTCGTCAGTCAAAGTTAAATTTTTCAAAAGTTCTGGTCTTCTAAGCCAAGTTCGCCCGAGTGATTGTTGCAGTCGCCAGCGACGGATATTCTGATGATTACCAGATTTAAGTACCGCAGGTACATACCATCCATCCACTACTTCAGGTCGAGTGTAGTGTGAACAATCTAACAATCCATTTGTAAAAGAGTCTTCTGCTGCTGATGCGAAGTTTCCTAGTACACCCGGAACAAGCCGAGCAACTGCGTCGATCAACACCATCGCAGGTAACTCACCTCCACTGAGTACAAAATCACCGATAGATAATTCTTCATCGACTTCGGTTTGTATAATCCGTTCATCTATCCCTTCATAGCGTCCACAAATAAGAATTAACGTCTCATTTTTTGCCAGCTTCTCAATGCCAGTTTGCTCAAGTTTTTTGCCTTGAGGCGATAGGTAAATTACTTTCACCTTACCTTTGACGGCGTTCTTGGCTGTATGAAGAGCGTCACGTAAAGGTTGTACCATCATCAACATGCCCGGACCGCCACCATATGGACGATCATCAACTGTCCGGTGTTTATCGTGAGTATAATCACGCGGATTCCACGTTTCTACTTCGAGTAAGCCTTTCCTAATCGCTTGACCAGTTACCCCAAAGTTAGTAATAGCGCAGAACATTTCAGGGAAGAGGCTGATGATACCAACCCACATATTCCTTCTCCCATCACTTTAATTATTATCGGAGAGTTTAAAATCTAGGATCCCAGTCGACTTCAATCCGTTGAGTGGAGCGCTCAATCATCTTAACGACTTGTCCATCAAGAAACGGTATTAGTCTTTCTTTCTTGCCAAAAGTATCTTCTACGTTCGCAATAATGACCAGCACGTCGTTAGAGCCTGTTGCTAGAATATTAGTAACCTTACCAAGATTGTACCCCTGTGAAGTGAATACGTTCATACCGAACAACTCACGCCAATAGAACTCTTCATCTGACAACGAAGGTAATGTGTCTGCATTAATTGCTATTTCAGCATTCGTTATGGTTTGTGCATCTTCACGTACGTCAACTCCTACCAATTTGCTAACCCAATTTTTACCGTGACATTTCCAGCTTTCGACTTGAAAATTTTGCCATTCTTTACGTACCTTAATAAACCAAGGTTTGTAGTCAAAAATGCTTCCAGCATTTTCAGTGTAAGAAAAAATTTTCAGCCACCCATGGATACCATGAGAAGCACCTAGCTTACCTACTATTACTTTTTCTTGCTTATGCATGTCTTTTTCTTTAAATCAGTAATACTGATTAATTATGTTATTTTCGCTGCGTCTTTGATTAATCGTGCTACGCGGTTAGAAACAGATGCACCTTCATTAATCCAATGTTTGACGCGAGGCAGATCTAAACGCAGCGTCTCTTCTTGGCCCTGTGCAATAGGATTGAAAAAACCTACTTTTTCGATGAAACGACCGTCACGTGCTACACGGCTGTCAGCAACAACAATTTGATAAAATGGACGCTTTTTAGCGCCGTGACGTGCCAAACGAATGGTTACCATATTATCCTCGATTACATTACCACATTAAATTAGTCCATAGTACTACGGAATCTAATGCCAAAATAAAGCCTTGAAATTCTACGCTTTTTATAATCGAATGCAACTGCTTTAGTTAAAAAATCACTATCGGCTATAAGTATTTAATCATTTAGCAAATTTTTATAGTTGTAGTCTTCTTCATTTAAAGGGATAATTATATAATGAATCTAAATTGCGCATATAAAAGGTCGTGTCTGAGGTGAGTGAAATAAGCGCAAAATAGAACTATAATACTTTTCATGAGTTGGAGTATGTAGCAACTTTGTTTCCTAGATTAGGTAACTAAATTATCAATCTATGCTCTAAATAGCTAGGCTAACTTAAATATTTAGGTTTACGAAAAAACTTTACTACAAAAATAAGCAAATAGAAGTAGTATAATTAAGTTTTAATTAATTCTGGCTTACTAATAGACTGGATTAATAAAGAAGCCATTCAGACATGGAATTAAACTAAGCAAAGTAATTGTAGAAGGTCTTGTTTATTTAGCGACTTATCTAGTACGACGGCTTTCATGGTTAAATGCATATTCTAATGCCCTTGAAAAGTCTGCAAGGATTAATCAATTCTGTTTGCAATTTGTACAACTGCCATTGTCATACCCTCATTCACACATTAGCAAACGAGCCAAAACGGTTAATGTTGCATTCAAGATAAAAACTAAGGGAATCTTCTTAGCATTGAAATATTTAGTCTATAGGATTAAAAGCTCACGGTGAAGGTAAGTAGAAGTACAAAAGTATGGCGCTGATAGAAAATGGTGAATCTGGTTTAGTTACATTTAGCATAGATATAAATATGCATGAAATTATTGCTGCTGAGTCAAGTACATCAAATATGACTAACGACGCGAACGACACAAGATAGTGTTGCGAAACCTTTTCTATTACATAAACGATTCCATGCATTCCATCAAAAAAAATAATTTTTTAGGAATGAGGGCATCTGTGTCATTTAAGCGTTAGTTACCAGAAATTATACGGATCAAATCAACATTAGAACATGGGTATGGTTACCATAAACATTTTCTACTAATGATAGCAATGTTTTGAATTAAAGAACTACTGGGAGGGATATTGAGTCTCAAGGATTATACAATTTAGATTAGCGAAGTCTACGCCATGATAAAAGCGTCAAATAGGTTGACAGGACTAGGTATGCCTAACAAGGAAGCAATGGTTTAATAGTGAATTCTATTGTTAAAATGATCCTCTTTGGTGCGATATTGGCAGCATTGATGTCGCTTGCAATGTGTATCTATCGAAATCAATATTTTTTGAAGCACCTTAGCCATCTATTTAAAGCTGGATAAATACCTACTTTCATTAATATTTTATGCTGTTGTCAATGTTTCATCACTCTAAGATTAGAGTAGTAGCATAATCAGTATCCCTATCAACACTAAAATTCCTATGCGATGCGGTTTTGGCAATATTTCCCAATACAGAGTCATCCGCAGCATATATAATTTAAACGCTGCTAATGCTTGTCTTGTAGCAGCTTTCACGGTCTCGCTAAGAGGCAATGCAACTGATTGTCTCTTTGTAGATTTTTTTTGTAAAATCATAATCTCTTCCAATTTCTCCATTAGGTATTTGAGTAATGCCTGAATCTATCTGCATAGTAAAAATAAGTTAGGCTTTGTTTCCTAATACGAGTTCAAATAGTAAATTTCAACATGATTCATTATCGAACACTGGCTTTCGTGCTAGGAATGTCTAGCCCTATTAGCTTATGTAATGCTTTTATCATGGCGTCGGTTTCGCTAGTTTGAGTATTGTGATTTCTGAAGCTCAATGCCCTTTCGAATAATTTTTTGACTTGAAACATGGCCGTCTCTGATATGGAACATTGATGGTAACCATTCCTCGTTTTTCAATGCTGATTTAAACCGTATAATTTCTGGTAACTAGTTGTTAAATTACTTGGATGGCTTCGTTTTTAAAAAGTTGTTCCTTTTCTTGGTGGAATGAGTGAAACTGTTCGTTCAATACGAAAGGTTTCGTAATATTGTCTGGTATCGTGAGCACCATTGGCTGATATTTCATTGATTTTGCAGTGGTCTGTTTGAGCAAGTTAGGTAGCGCTTCACAGTCAGTCACATTAGATGCACTGAACTCAGTAGTAATCATTTTAGGTGTGTTGATATCTATTCCTAAATATAATTTGTGCTAAATTTGCCGTTTTTCATCCGCACCATATTTCTTTTATTTTCTATCCATCTTCACCGTAGACTTCGAGCCCTGTAAAATCAATGTCGAAGTGCTAGATGGTTCCTTTATTCTTTGCCTTGAACTTGACGTTAACTGTTTTGGTTTGCTTCCTAAGGCATGAATAATGAGGGTATGATAACGGCAGTTGAATAAATTTGAAAACAGAATTAATGCATCTTTGCAGACTCTTTAAGAGCATTGAAAATACTCGTTTGATCATGAAAACTATCGTAATTGGTCAGTTGCTAAATAAACGAGGTATCTACGATAACCTTGTTTAGTTTAATTATATAGCTGCATGGCTTTTTGAGCAATCCAAAATATTAGTGAGTCACGATTGATTGAAACTGAATCATACTGTTCCCAGTTAGTTATTTTGTAGTGAAGCTCGTTCAGAGACCTGAATATTTCAGTTAACCTAACTGTTGAGAATGTAGGTTAATAATGGAATTCCCTGATTTAGGAGACAAAGGCCTATGAAGGCGACAATGGTGAAACGGGCAGAGCTAATTTCAAGGCTTCACGTGATACACTGTTTGCAATGCTTGATTCATTCAATTTCTCTAGCGTATCGACTAACCATGCGTAATCTGTCACGTCAGGACGAGCAGCTAATGCTCGCTCGAAATGTTGACGAGCATCTGTCCATTTTCCTTCTCGAAAATAGAGCTGACCAAGAATGCTGTGAATAACAGGGTTGTTTTCGTTATATCTAAGCAAATCTTGTAGCTTAAAAATTACGGGATGATAATCAGGTAGAGAGAGCTTAGGCACTAGACTAATCAGTTTTTCATCTGGCTGTTTTTTGAGATTTTTACGTAAAATTGCATAAGCCTCTGAGTCTGCATGGCGTGCGATAAGTTCTTTGATTAAACAGGTAATTAAGGGTGTTTGTTGACGTGTTACACGTGATAAACTATGCCAGTGTGCTAACAAACCATCACTGCCTTTTTGGGCAGCAATATAAGCCATTAAACCGCACTCAGCATTTATCTCTAGACTATGTGCTTCTTTTTTTGTGATTGCTTTGACACGTTTAAGTGCTGGTAATAGTCGCAGTAACGCTTGCCAATCTTGCAGTTGTAAGTAGCTATCTTTTAATAGTGAAAGTAGAATGGCATTGTGAGGATGTTCGTCAATTAGTTCCTGTAGGCTGGCGAGAGCTTCTTCGTATTGCCCTTGACGGTATTGTAGTTTAACGCGCGTAAGAGTCGTTGCTAGATGGTCTGAATCAAAGGTGGCGGCTTGCTGTAAATAGCAATCACGGCTTTCCACATCCCCTCTACCTTGCGCCGATTCTGCCGCTGCTAAGTAATTTATCAAAGGTGCATCACTATGTGATGCGCCTTTGATAACCAGTTTCTCAGCTTGTTTCCAGTCTCCTTCTAATAATTTCATTAAGCCATCATTAGTCAGTTTACGTGCTTTTTTGTACTTACGACTAGAGACCCAGTTTTGAACTGAGTATGATAGCGTAAACAGTTTACGCAATACAAATTCAAACCAGAACAGTACTATTAGTAACGAGAATACGAGAAAGATTAGTGTGGTAAAACTCATCTCAACGGTTTGATTCGCTACGGAGAACAGGACATAGCCTTGGTTACCTGCTAGATCTGAACCGAAAATTATGCCTGTTACCAGTGAAATAAGTAGTAAAAAAATTTTTATCATTGGCTTTACTCCTCGGTTAGTTGTGTCTCTGTAGAGCTGTTTTCAGCTGGCAATGGTGGCAAATAGCGTCGTAGGCGATCAGCCAATATTTCACTGATCATTTTTTGACTGTGCAGAACTTTAGGATAATTCACCGAGATAGTTTGTTCACCTAAGTGTGTTAGAGTTGTTAAAAAAGCTGCTGTCAATTTTATATCTTGATTGTAAAAACGCTCAACCCATGCTTTTGCTGTATTAATTGATTCAGAATAAAGGTGACTGTTTTCACGGTACACGGCAGTAATAGCCTGATCGAGTTTTGTTTTTAAATTTTCTTGTAAATAAAAAGTTTGTGCAGATGTTAACAAAGGTACAATATTGCCATCACGTTTGTGGTAAGTAATGAATTGACTAACGAAATTATTTATAGATATTTTGAAATTTTGTGCCCAATCATTTACGTCCGTTGAGACTGTTTGCAGTCCTACTGCTGCGGCCTTAGGCATATTTATTAAAGGTAGTTTGTCCACTTCTTGTTGAAGGCTATTGAGGCGTAGCACAATACCATCGCGATCAATATGCTTAACGGTTTTAAGTTGCATGATGTCTTTCGTTATGGCTTGACGGATTGACGTTAAAGATGGGTCATTAAGTGTTGCAATTCTCTGATCTGCGGTTTCCATCAAGATTATTGCAGTTAATACATCGTGCAGGAGCCATAATTGATGGCCTGCTTGGTTCACTAAATGTTCCGCTTCGGCTAATAACCAGTCATTAGGTTGACGACCTTGCATGTCAGCTAAAGCGAATTGAAGACTGAGGATTGTTTGATTCTGCTGGTTAATCAGCACTTGTGTGTTTTGAGTTACACTTTGCAGCGCATTTTGATTCTGTTGTTTGTTATCAGTTAATGTAGTTTTTAATGCTTCCACCTGCGTTGTTAGTGCAAAAATCTCACCACTGTATTGTTTGGAATGCTGATAATTGTAATAATAAAGGCCGACATTGAGCATGATTGCCAAAATAAGGGCAACCGTCGTGAGTTTATTGCCAATGTGTTTTTCTGTTTGAGTTGGTTTTGTTGATTTAGAAGCAGAGCATGAAGAAGCTTTGCCGGATGAGGTTGAGGCATTAAACGATTTCTTGGCTGTTGTGCTCGACACAGCTATCGGCTCCTTGTCTATTGAGGATGCTGGCGGTGATGTGTCTTTATCTGTACCTAATGTTTTATTCTTGTCTGTCATAAGAATGTCTCGAGTTATTCATCTTGCATAAAATGTGAAATATCGTGCTATTAGAGGCACTATTTACACAAATAATATTATGAAAACCAAGGTCAATTGCTTGATTATAAATCCGTTTGCTAGGCACCAGTATATGGCATTGGCGCAACCATTGCTGGTTACACTCTGAGATTGTCTGGCACAAAAATGTTAGTTGCCCGCCACTGGTTATAACAAGGGTATCGATGTTTTGCTTTCTCCATTGACTGGCAAGAAATGATAAATTGTCACTTTGCCAGTGTCTTTGATACGCTTCAAGATAGTGGATGTGAGCACCATTTGATTGAAGCGTATCACCTAATAATGCTCGTCCACCATTGCCACGTAAGATCAGCACTGACAAAGAATTAGGATCGGAAAATAGTGGCATACTTAAAATGCTTTCGCTATCTTCTAGGGGCGGTTGATATGCGTGCACATCACTTTCTTCTTGCCACGTGATTGCGGTCTTTTTACCTATCGCCACGTAATGCAAATCAATGCGCCAAGATATCTTGAGGTCGCGTAAATAGCTTATGGCGTAAACTACCGCACGAGGGCTTATAGCTACAACAATGCTACTTTTAGGAAGAGCTTGTAATGTTGCAGAAAGGGTGGGTAAATCTCGGCCCTCAGAAAAAGACAATAAAGGCGCGGGTTGTGCCTTTATGCCTGCTTGGTTGAGAGAATTAACTAGTTCAAAGCATGAAGGAGCGGGTCTAACAATCAGTACAATCATATTTCGGCCTGATAAAATTTTTTTAAAATCGTACGCGCACCTGCTTCGAGTAACTGTTCTGCAAGGCATGTTCCAAGTTCTTCCGCTTTTTCTAGTGGGCCAGTGACTTCACCATGAATGATTTCGCTGCCATCAGGTTCACCAACAAATGCGCGGAGGTAAAGTTGATTAGCTTGTACGATCGCATAACTACCAATAGGTACCTGACAGCCACCTTGAAGACGATTATTCATAGCACGTTCACACAACACACGGTAAGTTGTAGTGGCATCAGACAATGGCTCTAGTAAAGTACGAATGCGTTTGTCATTTAAGCGGCATTCAATACCAACTGCGCCCTGACCAACCGCGGGCAACATTTCTTCAGGCTCGATTGCTGTGCGAATGCGGTCATGTAGGTTCAAACGTTTTAAACCTGCGGCTGCAAGGATGATAGCGTCGTATTCGCCGTTATCCAATTTAGTCAGACGAGTTCCTACGTTGCCCCGTAAATTTTTGATGACAAGATCGGGGCGCATTTGACGCAGCTGGCACTGACGACGTAAGCTGGACGTCCCGATAACTGCGCCTTGGGGCAAATCACTAATATTCGCATAGATATTTGAAATAAATGCATCACGTGGGTCACCCCGTTCGCAAATAGTGACGAGACCTAAACCTTTAGGAAACTCTACGGGTACATCTTTCATTGAGTGCACTGCGATGTCAGCATAACCGTCTAGCATGGCTTGCTCAAGCTCTTTTACGAATAATCCTTTACCACCGATTGTAGCCAATGGAGTATCAAGGATAATGTCACCCTTGGTGACTACGGGGACTAATGCAACCACCAAATCACTATGAGTTGATTTCAGTGCGGTTTTTACATGTTTCGCCTGCCAGAGTGCGAGAGGGCTTTGTCGTGTTGCTATACGAATAGGCATTGAGTTCATTATTGTATCCAATTGTATCTATTAAGTTAATCGTATCATCGATTCTCAATACTGGATAATCGCAGATTATAGCGATGTGTAAAACGTATGGAGTCAAGTTGTGTTTCCTCAATCAGGAAACTTAATTGTCAACCTACGTTTGAAACCGCTAGGTTTATCTAAAGATTTAAGTATATGGATAAGTTTTGCTACAAAATAACTAATTGAAAGCAGCATACTCAAATTTTAATCAACCGTGGCTCACTAACACTCTGGATTGATGAAGAAGCTATTCGGCGATGGCATTAAATTAAGAAGAGTAATTATGAGATACCTCGTTTATTGAGTGATTGAACCATTATAATGGCTCTCATGGTCAACCATATATTATCAATGCTATTGAGAGGCTGCAAAGATTTATTAATTCTGTTTTTAAACGTGCTTAACTATTGTTGCCATGCGGCTTTGTTTTTGATTCCAGTGCAAATAGTAAATCCCAACATAATGAACAATCAGATGAACGCTTTTATTTTAGATATCTCTAGTCCTGCTAGCTTATTAACGTTTGTGTCATTGCTGATGTGTCACCAATCTAAGTATTATCATCTACTAGACTCAATGTCATCCCCCAGTGGTTTTTTAACTCGAAACATAGCTGTCTCTGATATGGAACATGTACAGGAACCAGTCCTCGTTTTCCAAAGTTAATTTGAACCGCCCATTTAATACGACCAGATAATGTGACGAAACTGGCTGTATTAAATGAGCGATTTAAATCATTCCACTAAGAAAAGGAGCAATTTTTTGAAAACGAGATTATCTGCTTAATTTAGTAGTCAGTTACCAGAAGTTATACAGTTCAAACCAACACTGGAAAAGGAGGACTGGTTCCTGTGCATGTTCCATATCAGAGACGGCTATGTTTCAAACTAAGAAACCTATTAGAGGAACATTGAGCCTAAGGAATTACAATGTCCAAATTGGTGACATTTCCGTAATGATGAAAGGGTTAAATAAGTTGACTGAGTTAGGCATGCTTAAAATGAAAGTGAGTATCTAATAATTAATTGTGTTGAGGTTGGCTATTTGAACTCAAATTAAGAAAGAAAACCGCACAATGAGGTAGTATGGGCTATGCTTGTGTGATGAAGATCTGTTTTTTGAATCTGATTCATAAGTGAATACTATATAACTTATTTTTTTGATTAAATTTTAAACAAAAAGTATTTATTTCATTATTTTGTTCATAAAATGAACGATACTATAAAAAATAATACGTTTTGTTTGCTTTACGTTCCAAAAAAAACTGTTAAATTGCTCACGTTTTTATCCATGGGTACCGATGTTATTAGTTATCGGTTTAGCTACGTTGACTTGGATGTCGGCAACTTTGGATGTTTATCTTGCAAAACTATGTTGATCGGCAAATAGAGCGCCTTAATTCTTCCAACCACGTAAGGTTGGAACGCGCACGAAGTGCTATGCATTCGCAGGCCATGAATGTGTTTGATGTATTGCCTGTCTTGCTGCACTTTAACCATCCGGCCATGTCTGGTTATTTGGAGCCCAATGTCATCCATGGAATTTCTAACTTTTCGCTTTCTGACTTTCAACGCCGTTTTGTCAACGAATGTTCGTTAGCGATTGATAGTTCTGCTCCTGAAAAAAACGAGTCTTCCGATTGTCCTATCAAAGGTCTGTTTTCCATGGGCAGTACTGCGTCGATGGGTCAAAGCCTGTCTAGCGATCTTGATATTTGGGTTTGTGTCCAGCAATGGGTAAGTGCAGACCAACGGGCAATGCTCGATAGTAAGTGTGCACTAATTTCTGATTGGGCTATGACTCAAGGCATTGAAGTTAACTTCTTTGTAATGTGTGAACAGCGTTTTCGCCAAAATTTAGCACAAAAAATGACCTCTGATAACTGTGGGTCTAGTCAACATTACCTTTTACTTGATGAGTTTTACCGTTCAGCTCTTCATTTAGCCGGCCAGCAGTTACTGTGGTATCTGGTACCACCAGAAATGGAAGATTGCTATGAAGCTTATACTGGAAAGATGATCACCAGCGGTGCAATTTGTCGTGACGACTGGATAGATTTCGGCGGACTACCATCTATTCCTGCTGAAGAGTACTTTGGTTCAAGTTTATGGCAGCTCTATAAAAGCATAGATTCACCTTATAAATCTGTTCTTAAAGCTATTTTGCTTGAAGCTTACTCATGGGAATACCCAAAAACACAGTTTTTAAGCGTGGATAGGAAACGTCATTTCTTCTCTGGTATGGTGGATGCCTATCAATCTGATGCCTACTATTTAATGTTAAAAAAAGTAACGCGCTATTTAGAGTGTATCAATGACTTCCGTCGTTTAGATTTGGTGCGTCGTTGTTTCTATTTAAAAACTCATGAAAAGTTGACTCAGGAGTCGGAATCTGGCTCTGTGCCTTGGCGTCGTGAAGTGCTTTGCATGCTAGTTCATGAATGGGGTTGGAGCCAAGATTATGTTGCGCATTTGGATAATTGCCGTAATTGGAAAGTTGAAGAAGTTAAAGAAGCGCACAATGAGTTGCTCGAAGCACTTATGTTGAGTTATCAAAATTTGATTTGTTTTGCGCGTCATAATGACATTACTTCTGCTATTAGTCCAGAAGATATTAGTATTCTGGCGCGTAAGCTTTATGCTGCGTTTGAGGTATTGCCGGGTAAAGTGACATTACTTAACCCACAATTGTCTCTAGATTTGCATGAGCCTAACTTGACGTTGATCCAGGTGCTAGAAAATCGGACTAACCCTGCGGGATGGTACTTGTATAAGCAATCGTTGAAGCCTGAGGCCATCATTGGTTGCTCTCCGCTTGAGCATAACAGTTATCTATCGAAGTTGGTGGCGTGGGCGTATTTTAATGGCCTGCTGACGGTGTCAACGTGTCTGCATTCGGTGGTGCGTTCCAGCAATATTGATACTAATAAATTATATCAATTTGTGAATGATATGCGTAATACCTTTCCGGTTCGCCGCCCTAACCCATCATTGCAAGCATTATCAAGTCCATGCGAAATTCATAAATTGGCGCTGTTTATAAATCTTGATCAAGATCCAACCTTTGAACTGAAACAATCTATAACACGGTTTGATTTTAAAAATACTAATATTTTTAGTTACGGGTCTGAACAGCAATGTTTAGTAGGGAGTATTGATTTAGTTTACCGTAACAGTTGGAACGAAGTGCGAACCCTGAATTTCAAGGGTCAAAATGCTATGTTGGATTTGCTAAGAGCCTTGTTAGGTAAAATGCATCAAGATGCGATTCCTCCAGAATCGGTCGATGTATTTTGTTATGCTGGTAAAATGCGTGGATTGATCCGTAATTTAGTGTATCAGCTGGTAGCTGAATGCATAGATATACGTTTGAAACCTGTCGATCATGAAACATGCCGTCGCTTTAAAGCTATTTGTATTGCAAATCAAACCTTCGGACTTTTTTTTGAACGTCGAGGTGTTTCGGTGCAAAAACTAGAGAATTCGGTTGATTTCTATCGTTCTATTTCCACCAATAAAATTCATGGTTCACCAATTATTGTGTTAGATAAAGACGGAGAGATACATCCTCCAGAAGTGGTTGATGCCTATGCGAGCGAGGGATTAATTCAATTTTTCTTTGAAGATTGTAATCAAGGATTCAATGTTTACGTGCTAGATGAGAATAATCGAGTGGAGGTCTATCGCCAGTTCAGTGGCGTTAAAGATGAGATGGTACAAAGTGTGAATCGCTTTTATACTTCATCCCAAGCTAAAGTATTTTTTACCGGACAAGTCGTGAACTTCAATTTACCTCAATTTTATGATATTGTGTATCATGATAATGGTAAAGCGCAGGTTATTCCTTATAAAAGTGGCCCTTGGCAACGCAACACGAATACCGGTACCGAAATAACACAGTATGCGTCTCGCTAAATTTTATAGTGTTACACTGGTAAGCATAGAAGATGCTTAATTTCTTCATAATTAGGGTCACACGATAGACTATAAAAAATTTTTAAGCTGAAAGTCAAAGACATAAATTTGACGTCCAGTAGGCTTTGTTTATAATGCAAGTTCAGATAACAAATCCCAATACTATTAACTTTTAGATGCTTACTTGCGTTTCAGGCATACTTAGCCTGGTTAGCTTATTGAATGCTTTTATCCTGGCGTAGAGTTCGTCAATCTGAGCATGGTAATTTCCTGGATTTAATGTTCCTCCGAGTAGTTTTTTGATTCAAAACATTGTTGTTTTTGATAGGAACCATTTATGGTAACTATACTTTGTTTTCCAATGCTGACTTGAATCGTATAATTTTGGTCACTGGTTGCTAAATTACACGGATGATCTTTTGCCTAAGGAGTTGTTCCTTTTTTTGGTGGGATGAATGGCACCACTTATGTAATACAACCGGTTTCGTAGTATTGTCTGGTATTTTAAGCACTCTCGCCTGATATTTCATTGACTTTGCCGTGTGCTTGTTTAAGTAAATTAAATAGCACTTCACCGTCAGTCATATTTGACGTATTTAATTTAGCAGCAATCATTACATACGCATTTACATCTACCGCTAAATGTAACTTGCACCAGACTCGCCGTTTACCATTAATGCCTTATTTTGTACTTTTTATTCATCTTCACCGTGACTTTTAGTCCTGTAGAATAAATAGGTTAATGCTGGATCGTTCCTTTAATTTTCGTTTTGACTGCGACGTTAACCGTTTTGTCTCGCTTATTAATACGCGTATAGTGAGAATATGACAACGGCAGTTGAACAAGTGTGAAAACATAGTTCATTAATTCTTGCAGATCTCTCAATGGCATTGAAGATATGCGTTTAACTATCAAAGTCATCGTAATGAGATCCCTCACGATTATCCTGCTTAGTTTGATTTAGTAGCTACATGGGTTCTTCTTCAATCCAGTATATTAGTGAGTTATAATTTATTAAAGCTTGATTATATTGCTCATAATGAGTTGTTTTGTATTGAGGCTTATCTGTAGACAGGAATATTTAAGTGAACCTAGTTGTTTAGAGCATAGGTTAATAACTGAGTTTCCTTATTTAGGAAATAAAGCCGGTTACCATAAACGTTTCCTAGCAGAGACAACAATGGTTTGAATCAAAAAAATGACTGGTAGGGACAGTGAGTCTAATCGATTATAATGCTTAGATTGATGAAAGCTACATAATCATCAAAGCGTGAAATAACCTGATAAGTTTCAGTATGTTTAAAACGCAAGTAATCATTAAATAATGAATTGTGTTGTAGTTTACTATTTAAATTTGAATTTGAATGAGGAAATAAAATTATAAAGAAACTTTACTTTGAGAGAGCATTGAAATCAAGTCTTGCAAGTTTATGAACTATAATATTCAACTTAATAGAATTATTCTCCATAGAGTGTTCTATTGAAGTGTTTGAAATTTATTCTTTCTTGTCATCAGTCATAGGAATAGTATATTCGACGATTAAGTTATCGATAAGACGTACTTGACCAAGAATAGTTGAGGCAAGGATCACGGCTTTCGTCGTCTGATCTGTGACTGGCTGTAATGTAATTGCATCACGAATAAAAATTGCATCCGGTTCTAGACCTGCTGCACGTAACTGGTCATTACCATCCAACACTAACTCACTGTAGTTATTACGACCACTACGCATTTGGCTGCTAATCCAACGCAGTGTTTTGGCAAGTACTGGCGCACGTTGGCGTTCATCAACAGTTAAACGAGAATTACGACTACTTATGGCGAGACCATCCATTTCACGTACGGTTTGTACGCCAATGATACTAATTGGTAGCGCCAAATCGAAAACCATTTTGTTTATCACTGCAAGCTGTTGAAAGTCTTTTTCACCAAACAAAGCAACGTCTGGTTGAATTATGTTAAATAACTTACTAATAATAGTAGCAACGCCATTAAAATGATTCGGGCGTGATGCACCTTCAAGAATGTTAGAAAGGCTTGGAACGCTAACAAATACGTGGTTGTCTATGCCTTGAGGGTACATAATATCTATACTTGGTGTGAAAACAACCGCAACACCTTCCATGTTCAGTTTGCTAATGTCCTCATCAATGGTACGAGGGTAAGCTGCTAAATCATCAGGATTATTGAATTGCATTGGATTGACGAAAATACTAACAACAACTACATTGGCGTTTTCGAGTGCTTTTTTGATAAGAGCCAGATGACCATCGTGAAGGTGTCCCATAGTAGGAACGAACGCAATACGTTGCCCCTCATGACGCCATTGAAGGATTTGGTCTCGTACTGAGGCAATTTCAGCGATTACTTGCATATTTTCAGCATTCCTTAATTAAATGTCTGTTCATGGCTTGGGAATTCACCTGTTTCAACTTCTTTAATATAGAGAGAAATGGCCTGACGTAAGTCACCTGTTTTTGAAAGATAATTTTTTGAAAAACTAGGAATATAGTTGGTTGAAATCCCAAACAGATCATGCATAACAAGAACTTGGCCATCAGTAGCGTTACCGGCACCAATACCAATTACAGGAACACGAACAGTATCTGTGATGCGTGCTGCTAGTGCTTTAGGCACACATTCAAGAAGAATAATTTGCGCGCCAGCCATTTCAAGCGCTAATGCATCTTGCACTATCTTTTCAGCTTGCTCATCACTCCGACCTTGTACTTTAAAACCACCAAATATATTAACTGATTGTGGTGTCAGACCAAGGTGAACGCACACAGGTACGGCCCGTTGCACAAGCATAGTGATGGTTGGAGCTAGCCAGCATCCAGCTTCAATTTTCACCATATTAGCACCTGCTTTCATTAGTTCTACTGCATTATTACAAGCTTGCTCAGGTGTGGCGCAAGTCATAAATGGCATGTCGGCTATAAGAAGGCAATTGGGACTGCCAGCACGGACACTGCGAGTATGATATGCCATTTCTTCTAGTGATACTGAAAGCGTATTGTTTTTACCTTGCAGTACCATACCTAAAGAGTCGCCCACCACTAACAATGGTATTTCTTGTTGTTCAAAAAGCTTCGCAAAACTCGCGTCATATGCAGTTACTGAAGCAAATTTACGTCCTTCCTTCTTCCATGCCATTAAGGTATTAATAGTCACTTTTTTCATCTTATTACCTAAAGTTTACTGGTTATTTGAAAGGCACCTTCGCCTTGTGATCACACGAGAACGGTAAGTTCATCTTTATCTATTACAGCTACTAAATTGGTGATTATACTCCCATCTGGTAATTGCAAACCCGGGGCAATTTCGGCGAGAGGGCAAAGCACGAATCCGCGTACTTTCATCCCGTAGTGTGGAACGATTAACCGTTCACTTTTTATTTGCAGATTACCAAAGAGAAGTATGTCTAAATCCAAGATTCTTGAATCCCAGCGTGCTTCTTTACGTTCTCGACCAAATTCTAGCTCAATACGTTGAGTTTGATCAAGAAGATCTAACGGTTCGAGTAATGTATTAATCATTGCAACAGCATTGACGTAATCCGGCTGCTCATAAGCTCCCATTGGTTTGCTGCTGTACAAAGAAGAGCAGCAAATAAACTGTGTACCCGGGAGGTGTTTTAAAGCTTCAATGGCTAGTTTAACCTTCATTACCGGATTTTCCAGATTACTTCCAATTGCTAGATATACACATTGCATTCGTTAATTATGATTCGGTTGTGTCTTATGTTTGCATGATTTAATTTTATGGCAACGACGTACTTTGTTGGTAGAATGTTCTTTATTGAGTACGTGTACCATATAGTTGCGATCATCACTATCTGCCTTTTCAAATGCATCCCACCATAGGGCGAGTTCTTTAAGCTGTCCACTTTCTACTTGGGCACGCATTTCAAGGAAGTCAAACGCAACTCGAAATTTTGGCTGTTCCAGTAGTTTGTATGCTTGGGTGCCCGAGCAAAGGCTTAAACGAAGCTGTAATTGCCACATGTCTCGGATCATTGCCGTAAAGCGGCGAGGAATTGCAGTGTATTTCACTTGTTCATATAGGATATCATTGGCTGCTATCATAAAAGCATCATAGTAACTAAGATCACTGTTAAAAGCAATGCTTTCTGCTCGCGTTTCTACCGGATACCACAGCATGGCTGCGTACATAAATGCAGTGTTAATACGCTGTTCGCTTACAACACCTTTATCTGTGGACTTAAACACGAGCGCCATCATTTGTTCACACTTACTGCTGTGATCTTTCGTGCAGTGTTCTTTAAAACTTGGGAATAGCGGCAAAAATAAATTGTATTTACGCAACATGGCATAAGTTGCGTATCCGTGGCCTGATTGAAGTAGTTTTAAACTTTCTTCGAATAGACGCGCTGATGGAATTTCTTGCAGTAGATGTGAAAGTGCCGGGATCGGTGCTGCTGTTGTTGTATTTATCTTCATGTTGAGTTTGGCGGCAAAGCGGATGGCTCGCAGCATACGTACCGGATCTTCACGATAACGTGTTTCTGGATCGCCAATCAATCGGATTACTCGATTTTTAAGGTCTTCTACACCACCAGCATAATCACGGACGGAGAAATCATTAATATTATAATATAGTGTATTGACGGTGAAGTCACGACGCTGTGCATCTTCATCGATAGAACCATACACATTATCATGCAGTAGCATGCCATCGGTGGATTGGTTCGTGTTCTTTTTATTTTTATCACCCGGATGGTGACCACGAAATGTTGCTACTTCAATCACGTCACGGCCAAATAGAATATGTGCTAAACGGAATCGGCGCCCGACCAAACGGCAGTTACAGAAAAGATCATTCACTTCGTCAGGCGTTGCATCGGTTGCGATATCAAAGTCTTTTGGTTGTATCTCCAACAGTAGATCGCGAACACCTCCACCAACAAGGTATGCCTCATAGCCTGCTTTATTCAGGCGATATAAAACCTTCAGCGCATTTTGACTGATACCTTTTCTTGATATACCGTGCTCTTGACGAGGAATAATTTCTAACTTAAGGTCATCGATATTGCGTATTTTATTATTACGATTCAGTACCTTGCGGTAAAAGCTGGTAACTTGATTAAAGATAATTCACCCCATTTTTGATAGGTCGTAGTATAATAACGACAGCATATGATATAGTATGTCCCTATATTTTAAAAAGATGTAATAATTTCCGTTGCTGTAGACTGACTCTTAATCTGCTAATGCTTCACGCTTCAAGTGGCTTTCTTTTCTAATTCGAGTTTAGATAGCCAATCTCAACATGTTTTATGATGAAACAGTCGCTTTTTATATTAGACATACTTAACCAGGTTAACTTATTTAACACTTTTATTATGGCGTAAGTCTAGTCAATCTGAGCATTATGCTCTCTTAAGTTCAATGTTCCTCCAAGTAGTTTTCTTACTCGAAACATTGCTGTCTCTATGAGGGAACGTTTCTGGTAATCATACCTGGTTTGTCAATGCTGGTTGGAATCATGTAACTTCTGGTAACTTATCGTTAAATTACGCGGATGACCTCGCTTTTAAAAAATTGCTCTTTTTCTTGGTGGTATGAGTGGAACCGTTCGTTTAATCCGAACAGTTTTTGTAACATTATCTGGTGTCATAAGCACCATTAACTGAGATTTTATTGATTTTTCGACGGACTTGTTTGAGTAAGTCAGTAGCACTTCACCATCAGTCATATTTGATGCACTTAGCTCAGCAGTAATAATTTCATGCGTATTTATATTTACCGCTAAATATAACCTATGCCAGGCATGTCGTTTCCCATTAGTACCATGCTTTTTTACTTTTCATTCTCCTTTGCCGTAGATTTTGAGCCCTGTAAAATCAATCGTTAAGTGCTGTATGCTTCCTTTACTCTTCTTGAACATGATGTTAATCGTTTTAGTTCGCTTGCTAATGTATGAATAGGGAGGACATGACAAGGGCAGTTGAACAAGTTTGAAAACAGAATTAATTAACCATTGCAGACCTCTCAATAGCATTGAAAATATGCATTTTATAATGAGGATCATTGTAATGGCTAAGCCGCTAAATAAACGAGGTCTTCCGTAATTACTCTGCTTAGTGTAATTTCATAGCTGAATAGCTTTTTTAGTAATCCAAAATGTTAGTGAGCCCAACTGTTTAGAGTGTTGATTAAAAACTTAGTTTCCTTATTTAGGAAATAAAGTCGACTACCATAAACGTTCCCTTGCAGAGACAGCAATGCTTCGAGTAAAAAATTACTTGGGGGGGAAATTGAGTCTAAGGGATCACATGACTTAAATTAGTGAAACCGACGCTATGATAAAATACTAAATAAGTTGAGAAGACTAGGTATGCCTAATACGAAAGCGATTGTCTAATAATAAATGATATGGGGATTTGCTATCTGTACTAAAATTAAAAAAACGCTTGTAATATAAGTAGTACTGTTTCTATACGGTCACGTCTTCTACCATTACAACTCAATTGAGTTAGGCTTCTAATTTTTATGTTTGACTGTCAGTTAAAAAAGTTTTATTACCTATAGTCTGATTATACAGATTAATAAATTAAGTATCTTCAATGATTAGGAGTATATATGGATAAATTATTTACCTATACATGTCCGTACATGAAGATCACTACCTAGTGCAACAACTAAGTTATTTAAATGCAGTGGACCGGAAGGAGAAGAAGCAAGTTGCCCAATATATTGCGTTTGAGCATAACTAAAATTTATATTTATACGCTTTTCTATAAAGTGAAATTGAATATTAAAAGCTGCTCTAGCAATCAATAGTGAGATCTATAAATAAAGCAAAAAGGGAGCTTGAACTCCCTTTTTGCTTTATTTACTAAAAAGTCTTAGCCAGCCATTTGCTTTTCTTTGATTTCTGCTAGCGTTTTACAGTCAATGCAAAGGTCGGCAGTAGGGCGAGCTTCAAGACGACGCACGCCAATCTCGATATCACAAGAATCGCAGAAGCCGAAATCATCGTCTTCTAAACGTTGAAGCGTTCTCGCAATTTTTTTAATCAGTTTACGTTCACGGTCACGATTACGTAGCTCAAGGCTAAATTCTTCTTCTTGAGCGGCGCGATCAACAGGATCTGGAAAATTTGCTGCTTCATCCTGCATGTGATGAACAGTGCGGTCAACTTCTTCACGTAGTTGACTACGCCATGCATGAAGGATTTTACGAAAATGATCAACTTGAAGATCATTCATGTATTTTTCGCCAACTTTTTCTTGGTATGGTTCTAACCCGGCGGTAGCCAGGATGCCCAGCGATTTTTTAATTTTGCTTTCTGGCATGTAAGCGTTCTCCTCAATACATCCTGACCTGCTAGGTCAAAAGAAGGCAGTATCTATATCAGAAACCTAAATACGAGGCAATCTTTGTTTTCGTATTGTGTTACTCGAGTGTGAACATGTCTGCACTTTTTCTTAGTTTAGGTAAAATAGAACCTTATTTTTATGTACCTGTGGATTGGTGACTGCATCATTTGATTGCATAGTATTTTCACACTGGATCAAGCTACATCTATATGCATTACTGTAGAAATTTTGAGGATACTAAAATGAAACACCATGTACTATAAGTACTATGTAAAAAAGCATTGTGATCTCTTAAGCTCAATGTCCCTCCTAGGAATTTTTTGATTTGAAACATTATCGTCTCTGATAGGGAGCGTTTATGGCAACCATACCTTGTTTTCCAATGCTAATTTGAACCGTATAACTTCTGGTAACTGACAGCAAATTACGCGGATGATCTTGTTTCCCCAAAGTTGCTCTTTTTCTTGGTAGGATGAGTGGGATCGCTTGTTTAATATGAGCGGTTTCGTAATATTGTCTGGCGTCTTAATAAGCATTATGGATTGATATTTCATTGATTTTTCGGTGGGTCTGTTTGAACAAGTTAGATAGCACTTTACCGTCAATTACATTTGATGCACTTCACTCAGCAATAATAGTTTCATGCACATTTATATCTACCGCTAAATGTAACTTGCGCCAGACTTGCCGTTTTTCATTAGTACCATGCTTTTTGACCTTCCATTATCTTTCACCATAGACTTTGAGTCCCGTAGCATCAATGGCTAAGTACTTGATGCTTCCTTTATTTCTCGTCTTGAACGTGACGTTAGCTGTTTTGGCTCGTTTACTAATGCATGAAGAGTGAGAGCATAGCAACGGTAGTTGAGCAACTTTAAAAAAACAGAGTTAATGAATGTTTGCAGATCTCTCAATGGCATTGAAAATACGTATTTAACCATGAGGGCCGTCGTAATGGTTAAGTCGCTAAATAAACGAGGTCTCCCACATTCAGAATGTTAGTGAACCACAATTCATTAAAACTTTATTATACTGCTTTCGGTTAGTTGTTTTGTAGCGAAGATTTTTCATAGACCTGAATATTCAAATGAGCCTAACTATTTAGCGTGTTGACTAAAAATTCAGGTCTTTTCTTTAAAAAATAAAACCGGTTGTCATAAACGTTACCTAGCAGAAATAGTAATGGTTCGAGTCAAATGATTACCTAGCATCGCTTGATTCTATAGCTAAACAGTTTCTTCATTAAACTTCTGGGAGGGACATTGAACCTAAAGGATCATGTAATTCAGATTAATGAAATTTACGCCATGGCAAAAACGTTAAATAAGCTGACCGGGCTAGGTATGCCTAACATGAAAGCGATTGTCTGATAGTGAATCATCTTGGGATGCGCTATCTGAATTCAAATTAAGAAACAAAGCCTACCTAATAGGCAAGATTACTCGTTTGGCAGATAGCCATTATCAGGCTGAATAGGGTTTTCAGCAGCAGTGCGAGCTAGTTCATCGCATCGTTCATTTTCTGGGTGACCAGAATGACCTTTAATCCATTGCCAATAAATAGTATGCTGTTTGACTTCTGTGTCTAAACGCTTCCATAAATCTGCGTTTTTAACGAGTGTATTGTTAGTCGTTTTCCATCCTCGATTTTTCCAGTTATGGATCCATTGTGTAATGCCTAGCCGAACGTATTGACTATCTGTTGTAAGAGTAACATTACAGGGTTCTTTTAGACAGGTGAGTCCCACAATAGCGGCTAGCAGTTCCATACGATTATTGGTCGTAAGACTGAAGCCTTCACTAAGCACTTTTTCATGTTCTTTGTAACGCATTACAACTCCATATCCGCCTGGACCAGGATTACCGAAACAAGAACCATCCGTAAAAACTTCTACTTGCTTGACCATATTTGTTAGTATCTATTTAATTTAATCATTAAGTGTTACACAAATAATGCAATGAATGCTAATTATAATAAAATAATCGTTCTCGATACAGAAACTACGGGCATCAACCGTGAAGGCGGTCCTGTTAATGTAGGGCATAAAATTATTGAAATTGGAGCAGTAGAGATTGTAAATCGTAAACTAACGGGTAACTATTTTCATGTGTATATTAAACCAGATCGTAAGATAGATCTTAAAGCAATTGCTGTTCATGGTATTACGGATATATTTTTGGTTGATAAGCCGAAATATTCGGTTATCCATAAAGAGTTTCTTGAGTTTATTAAAGGCACTGAGTTGGTTGCACACAATGCACCCTTCGACGTCAGCTTTATAGACGGAGAATTCCAGGCGCTTGATCCTAAAATTGGTAAA
This sequence comes from Candidatus Enterovibrio altilux, assembly GCF_002381345.1. GTDB lineage: Bacteria > Pseudomonadota > Gammaproteobacteria > Enterobacterales > Vibrionaceae > Enterovibrio > Enterovibrio altilux. The sequence continues at coordinate 716,444 of NZ_CP020660.1, read as the reverse complement.
ATTGAAGATTACTGCAGGATTACCGATACCCTTGCAATGGCAAAACAGATATTTCCTGGTCAGAAAAATAATTTGGATATTCTCTGCGAACGTTATGGTATAGATAACTCTCATCGAACCATGCACGGTGCTTTGCTTGATGCCAAAATATTAGCTGATGTTTATTTGTTAATGACAGGCGGACAAACTACATTGGCATTCAGCGGTACTGATAAAAACGAGCAAGATGGGGGGGAAATTAGGCGTGTAGAAATAGGAACAAAAGGACTAAAGATTATCCATGCATCAGCCGATGAACTGATTGAGCATAATTCTCAGTTAGATATAATTGAAAAAAAAGGTAGCTGCTTGTGGGGCAACGGGAGATGATATGAGAACAAAGTGGGCATGGTTTTTGCTTATTTTGCTGATAGTATGTAACCCTTCAGTCGCGAATACATCCGATCGTGATATTCGATTATTAAATAATCGTTTTAGAGTTGATTCCACGATCTCTCAAGTTGCTTTTATTATTTACCGCAAGCAATCGAGTCATCCCGTTGTGCTTATCCAGCCAGATGGAACGAAACTTTATGCTTGGCGACATCCAAAAAATGTGTCTTGGCACCAAGAATCTGATAGGGACATCGTGTCAGTGCTTGCCCCCATGCCTGGACCTTGGCAGGCTATCGGAAAGGTGACTCCTGAAAATAAAATTCGTATCCTTTCTGAACTGAATATGAAGGTTAATAGCTTCCCTGCGCGCTTATATCAAGGGGAAACGATTAAATTCACAGCACAGCTAATGCAGGCTGATAGCCCATTAAATTTTCATGATTTTTTGAATAGCGTTGAGTTAACGGTTACCTTTACAGAGTTGATTGACGGTATTAATGATATTCCTGTTGATCAGAGACCACAAGAAAGACTTCTTGGGAAGTTTAAAGATACTGGAACAGAACTTGATGAAGTGGCTGGAGATGGCATCTTTACCGTTAAATTACCAATTAATGTTCAACCTGGTAAATATCATGCCCGAGTGGCGTCAGGCAATAATATTTTTTTGCGCACGCTTGAACAAGAAGTGTTTGTGTATCCAACACCACTGATGGCGACGTTTAAACAGAGTAAACAAAAAGCCTTACCTCATAATTTTTTTGTAGAATCAGATGCTGCAAGTATTGAGCCAGGCACCATTGCAATGCATGTTGAATTTTTAGATACTAACGGTAAACTTTCAGTTTATCAAGGTCAGGCAATAAAAGAGTATACGCGAATGACTGTTGATATTGATAATTTTGATGTATCTGGAAGGCATAAGTGGCATGCGTGGCTTTATGGAACGGATAAGCTATTAGGACGTCCTCTTGTTTTTGCATTACCAGAACAAACATTTGTGGTGGCTGACTACGAAGCCATAGAGAAAGCTACCTTTGAGCGTGAAGTGCGAGAAATTGAACGAGCACAAGAAGAAGAGAAGCGGCTTGCTACTCAAAGGAGAGAAAATCGCACAATAGTGCTGATTACTATTATTGTAGGAAATATTTTTGTATTAGCATTAGCGCTATTGACGTGGTTTATTAACCATAAAGTTAAAGCGAATAAATTGGCAATTGAAATAAAAAATGAGCTTAAAACGTCTTCACCATAAGAATAAGCAGCGTGATTACTTGATATAAAAAAATTATGGCTTTTTTTGTGCGGATACTCAAGCAAACTTTAATCAATCGTGACTTACTAGATATTCTCGGTTGATGGAGAAGTCATGCAGCTATGGTATGAAACTAAGCAGGGTAACCATGGGAGACTTCGTTTATTTAGCGATTTAGCCATTACGAGGGTCCTCATTATTAAATGTGTATTTTCAATGTTATGAAAGATCAGCAAGAATTCATTCGCTCTGTTTTCAAACTTGCTTAACTGTCTTTGTCATGCTCTCACTCTTCATGCATGAGCAAACGAGCCAAAACGGTAACGTCATGTTCAAGACAAAAAATGAAGGAAGCATACAGCATTTAGCCATTGATTTTACTGGCTCAAAGTCCACGGGAAGATAAATAAAAAGTAAAAAAGCATGGTACTGATGGGAAATGGCGAATCTGGTGCAAGTTATATTTAGTGGTAGGTATAAATGCGCATGAAACCATTGCAGCTGAGTGACGCGCATCAAATGTGACGGACGGTGCAGTGCTACCTAACTTATTCAAACAAACCTGCTGAAAAATCAATGAAACATCAGCTTATGGTGCATACTACACTAGGTAATTTTATGGAAACGAGGTTATCCGCGTAATTTGGCGGGTTAGTTACTGAAAGTTATATGATGCTAATAAGCATTGGAAAGCGAAGTATAGTTACCATAAACATTATCTATCAGAGACGGCAACGTGTCGAGCTAAAAAACTACTTGGAGGGACATTGAGCTTAAGAGAGTATAATTCTCAGATTAGCTAAACCGACGCCATAATAAAAGCGTTAAAAAAGTTAGTAGGGCTAAGTATGTGTAACAAGAAAGCTATTATCTAATAGTGAATCATGTGAAATTTATTTTTTGAACTCAAATTAGAAAAGAAAGCTGACTTTAAGCACTATTGTTTTATAATGATTAATTGATCGAATACATAACCTCTAAGGTCAGTAGTGGAAGAGTAGGACGATGACAGTGATCACCTTTTGCACCTGTATTCAGCGGCATTTACTGAACTAACCAGAGGCTGGGATTGGTAGCATTACCCTGGCGCCGAATTTCGAAATAGAGGCCCATATTTGTTTGCCCGCCACTATTGCCGATCAGGGCAATAGGGTCACCTGCTTTCACTGTTTCCCCTATATTTTTCAACAATGCTTGATTATAGCCATAGAAACTCATGTCACCTTTACCGTGGTCAATTACCAGCATTAAGCCATAGCCACGTAACCAGTTAGAAAGCACCACTATACCATCGTGGGTGGCGTTGACTGTGGTTCCTTTTTCCGCAGCAACTACCATGCCATTCCAGTGTAGTTCTCCTGTTTGTGCGCTACCAAAACTATGTAGTACTTTGCCTTTAACTGGCCAATGGAGTTTACCTTTGTATTCACCCAAACCATTCATTTTTATGTTGGCTTGTTCGGCAGCTTTATCTAGTTCTACTTTAAGGCGATCTGCGTTGCTGCGAAGTTCAGATAAATAGTTTTTATTACTGCGTATTTTGCGTTGAACCGCATTGATCATTTTATGTTGTGCGTTTTGTCGTTTTTCAAGTGTAGTTATGTTAGTTTTTAGTGTGTTTAGTAGTACCGTTTGTTTTTGTTTTTGCTGATCGAGAATATGGCGCTTTAATTGCAACGTTGTGTTTGTTGTGACTAGTATATTTGTTGCATCAGTCCTGGCTTTGGAAAGATGTTCTGCGTATACTACCATACGGTCAAGATTGTAGCTGTCTTTACCATTTAAAAATGTATTAATTTGGTTATTTTTGCCTTGGTGATATTGGCTGTTTAGAAGTTCTTTTAATAATTCAATTTGGCCGAGTTTAAGTTGCTTAAGATGCTGACTTGCTTCGTTAAGTGTGGCAATTTCGTTTGTAAGTGCTCTTAACATGAAAGATACAGTATGAACTTTAGTCGCGAGTACGCTTATTAATTGTTTTTGTTTTTTTAGGTTAATTTGAAATCTGCTTAATTTTTTGTTGCTGATGTTAAGTTCCTGCGTTTGATGAAAAATTTCGTCTTTTATGCTAAATAATTGTCTATCATCAGCTAAGGTTATTCCATTTAAAAAATGGTATAATAAAACACCAGTGTATAATGCACTGGTGTTAATGTGAAAGGTGAGCCGTTTGACTATTGCTCGCATAAGCTGCATTATTTTAAATTAAACAATAGTTTACCCGTCATGTCTGATGGGATTGAGGTATCTGTTAGTGCCAACATGGTGGGTGCTAGGTCAGAAAGTTTACCACCGTCAACCAGTTTCAGATCTTTGTCACCTACATAGATTAAAGGGACAGGTAGGTTGGTGTGTGCTGTATGAATATCACCCGTTTCAGGGTTAACCATCATTTCAGCGTTGCCGTGGTCAGCAGTGATCAGCAGTTGGCCACCAATTTCTTTGATTGCTTCCACCACACGACTAATACAATAGTCAATCGTTTCACAAGATTTAACTGCTGCATCATATATACCCGTATGGCCAACCATGTCGCCATTTGGGTAGTTACAGATAATCTGGTCGAACTTACCGCCCTTAATAGCAGCAACCAACTGGTCAGTCAGCTCTTTAGAACTCATTTCAGGCTGCATATCATACGTAGCTACTTTTGGCGAAGCAATCAATGAGCGTTCTTCACCTTCGAAAACATCTTCAACGCCACCATTAAAGAAAAAGGTCACGTGCGCATACTTTTCCGTTTCAGAGATACGTAGTTGTGTTTTGCCTTTTTTTGATAGCCATTCACCTAGAGTATTCACAAGGTTAACTGATGAGTACGCGCAAGCAGCATCAATATCAACTGCGTATTCAGTTAGCATCACGAAATTAGATAGTGTAACTATTTTTGAACGGGTAAAGCCGTTGAAAATAGGCAGAAACGCACGCGTGATTTGGCGAGCACGATCAGCACGAAAATTCATAAAAATCAGGCTATCACCGTCGTTAATAGATGCAACAGGTTGGCCCTCAACGCGTATTTCAGATGCTTTAACAAACTCGTCGCTTTCTTCGCGAGCATATGCAGCTTCGAGTGCTTTGACTGATGACGCATAAGTAAATGCACTTTTTGGTTGAGTTAGCAGGTCGTAAGCTTGCTCTATTCGATCCCAGTTGTTATCGCGATCCATTGCATAGTAACGTCCAATAATAGATGCAATGCGACCTTTACCTAATTTTTTAAATAATTCATCAAAATAAATTAAAGAATTTCGTGCGCTACGTGGTGGTGTGTCACGACCGTCTAAAAAACAGTGAAGGTACACATGTTCAGCACCACGTTGAACGGCCATTTTTACCATTGCGACTATGTGGTCTTCATGACTATGTACACCCCCTGATGATATCAAACCCATGATGTGAACCACTTTGTCTGCTTGTACTGCTTTATCAATAACACTAGTTAGTACAGCGTTGTTAAAAAATTCTCCATCAGTAATATCTTTGGTAATTTTTGTTAAGTTTTGGTAAACTATGCGACCGGCACCTATGTTAGTGTGACCAACTTCTGAGTTGCCCATTTGACCGTCTGGTAGACCAACATCCATGCCTGATGCAGAGATTAAAGTGCTGTTACTTATCATCAACTCATCAATAGTTGGTGTGTTTGCGTTAGCAATGGCATTGTTGTTATTATCTTCTCGATAACCCCATCCATCTAGGATAACAAGTACCAAAGGCTTCTTAGCAGGCATACAGTATCCTCTTTAATATTAAATTCAATGTTTAAAATAAAAAAAGTAATTAACGTAACTTTACTATATTTTATTGGTTGAACAGTAAGCAAATATTTTGATATGGTCATTAAATAAATGTTGTGCTAGCAAACGGTTTGTATAGTAAACATGCATTTTAAGTTATTTATGACTATTATCAATAATGCTGATTAAGCATGAAAATGCTAAAAAAATTATAGTAAATAAACGGGTTTTCATTGTTTCTATCTATATTTATGCATGGTAAATATTAGTGCGTTAATCAATAATTAAGGGTGAGTATGATATATTTTGAAAAGTAGACTTTTTTTAAAGTGGTCAGCATGGGCATGGAAATCCAAGACCACGCTGTATTTAGGGACCGGGAAGATTATACTCGGAATCATTTTTTGCCGACATGAATGTAGAAATCAGTTATGCAGCAATTTATTGAATTTGTTCAAAGTGAAATGATTTTGTCACTTGTGTGGGTGGCTCTGGTTGTCACGCTGATTGTGTCAGTTGTTAAACAAAAAACAGCCGCTTATACCATTGTTGCACCCAATGTTGCGACCACATTGGTCAACCGTCAGAATGGTGTGTTTGTTGATATTCGTAGCCGTGATGAATATCGTGCTGGTCATATTGCAGGCGCACTTCATGTTTTAGTAAAAGACATTAAAGAGAATAGCATGAGTGAACTTGAGAAACATAAGTCTGACCCAATTATTGTGGTATGTAAGGCTGGTCAAGTTGCTGTCAAAAACGCGAATATGTTGATAAAATTAGGATTTAAAAATATTAGTATTCTTAAAGATGGTTTGATATCGTGGAATGAAGCTAATCTTCCATTAGTTAAACAGAAAAGAAAAAAGTAACCGTTTAACTGATGACCTATTTGACAGGCAGCCGAGTAAGGCTGCCTGTATTATTTTATAATGTGAGAGCACATTTTTAAATAATAAGGATTTATAACCATGGCTGAAGTAGCAACTAACTCAAAATCACAACAAAATTTTATTATTCAACGTATTTTTCTGAAAGACCTTTCTTTCGAAGCTCCAAACTCTCCTAATGTGTTTAAGCAAGAATGGAATCCAGATGTAAATCTAGACTTAGACACGCAAAGTTGCCAGCTGGGTAAAGATGTTTACGAAGTAGTTTTACGTTTGACCGTAACGGTTAAAAATGCTGAAAAAAATGCGTTTCTGTGTGAAGTTCAGCAAGGTGGTATTTTTACCGTGAATGACATGGAAGAGCCACAATTAGCACATTGTCTAGGTGCATTCTGTCCGAATATATTGTTTCCATACGCTCGGGAGACTATTTCTAATTTGGTAATTAAAGGTGCATTCCCACAACTGAATCTTGCTCCGGTTGACTTTGTTGCATTATTCATGAATTACCTGCAAGAGCAGGCTAATGCAGGCGCAGAAGTTTAATGTAAGTAAATTAAGGTCGACACTGATGACAAACAATGCTCCGAATATAAACGTAGCAATGACCGTATTGGGCGCCGGCTCTTATGGTACGTCTCTCGCAATTTCATTAGCACGTAAGGGAACAAATATAATATTGTGGGGACACGAAGTTGAGCATATGAGACAGCTTAAAATTGATCGTTCTAATGAAGTATTTCTGTCTGGTGTTCCTTTTCCAGATTCATTGATTCTGTGTGCTGATCTTGAAGAAGCAGTACAAGCGACGCGTGATATTTTAGTTGTAGTACCAAGTTATGTATTTGGCTTGGTGTTGGCACAGGTTAGACCCTTCCTTCGTGATGACCAACGTATTTGTTGGGCTACGAAAGGTTTAGAGCCAGAAACAGGTTGTTTGTTACAAGACGTAGCACGAAAGCAATTAGGTGATAATGTGCCGTTAGCAGTATTATCAGGACCAACTTTTGCTAAAGAGCTCGCAGCGGGCATGCCGACTGCTATTGCTGTGGCATCACCTAATGCGGAGTTTTTAGCCGATTTGCAAGAAAAAATCCATTGTAGTCGTACGTTTCGTGTGTATGGTAATAATGATTTTATTGGTATGCAGCTTGGTGGTGCAGTCAAAAATATTATTGCTATTGGTGCTGGTATGTCTGATGGCATTGGCTTTGGTGCAAATGCACGTACTGCATTGATCACTCGTGGCCTTGCTGAACTTACTAGATTGGGTATGAAACTTGGAGCTGAACGAGAAACGTTCATGGGTATGGCTGGTTTGGGTGATTTAGTTCTTACGTGTACTGATAATCAATCTCGTAACCGTCGTTTTGGTTTTGCCTTGGGACAAGGCAAAAGTATTGAAGAAGCAAAGATTTCAATTGGTCAAGTTGTAGAAGGCTGTCGTAACACCAAAGAAGTCCGTATGCTTGCTGAGCGCATGGGGGTTGAAATGCCTATCGTAGAGCAAATTTACCATGTGTTATATAAAGGCAAAGCTGCTAAATTGGCTGCGCAAGATTTATTGGCACGCCAACGAACATCTGAATAGAGCATGCACTACTGTATGAAGTGGCTTTATTTCCTGATTCGAGTTTAACTAGTAAATTTCAATATAATTAACTATTAGACTTTTGCTGTCATTTTAGACATAGCTAGCTCGGTTAGCTTATTTCATTCTTTTATCTTGTTGTAGGTTTATCCAATTCGGGTATTATAGCCCTTTAAGTGCAAGGTTCCCCCGAATAATTTTTGACTCGAAAGACTATTGTTTTTGATAGGCTATATCTATGGTAATTTACCTCATTTTTCTACTCATTGGAACTATATAATGGCTGGTAACAGACTATAAAATGATGCGAATAATCTCGTTTTGAAAAATTATTTTTTTGGGTAGGACGAATGGAATCTTCCGTTTAATGTGAGCGGTTTTGTAATACTGTCTGGTGTCATCAGCACCATGGCCTAATATTTAATTCATTATTGCAGCAGGGCAGTTTGAGCAAGTTAGGTAGCATTATACCATCAGTCATGTGTGATGCACTTAACTCAGCAGCAATGATTTCATGTGAATTTATATCTACCGCTAGACGTAACTTGTGTCAAATTCAACGTTAACCGTCAGGACCATGCTTTTTGGCTTGCTATTCTCCGTAACCGTATACTTAGAGCTCCGTATAATCAATGGCTAAGTGCTGGATAGTTCTTTTATTTTTTGTTTTGAACATGACGTTAACTATTGTGGTTCGTTTGCTAATGCATGCATAGTGAGGTCATGGCAACGGCAGTTGAATAAATTTGAAAACAGGATTAATGAATCCTTGCAGACCTCTCAATGGCATTAAAAATATGCCTTTAACCATGAGGGCCGTCGTAATGGCCAAGTCATTAAATACACGAGGTTTTTCGTGATTACCTTGTTTAGTTGGATCCCACAGCTGAATGGCTTATTCATCAAACAAAAATATTATTGAGCTATGATTGATTAAGGCTCGATGATACAGCATTCAGTTAGTTCTTTTTTAGCGAAGTTTGTTCATAGACCTGAATATTTTAGCGATCCTAACTGTTTTAAGTATTGGTTTAAAAAATAAAGCTGTGATTAATTTTTGATTTTAGGCATACTTTTAAAGTATTTTCTTATTTTTTAAATGATAACTATCATTATTTCACTGTAATGCATTTTAATTGTGCAGTAAACAATCCGACATCAATGTCTTCATTGTGACATCATCAACAAATAAAACTGAACATTGTCAAAATGATAAGCTGCTGGTTAAAATAAGGCTGTTCTGTTTATAATACATAATTATTACACTGAATAATAAATTAATTTTTTACGACTTAAGTAAGCTTCATATGCCCAATTATTTTTTTTGTTAAATTATTTCAAGTGTGCACGGAATATTACGTGGAGTATAGGGTTTGCTAACGATTGTGTATTCTCTGGCATAATATCGCGGCTTTGTTGCCTAATTCGAGTGCAGACATTAAATTTCAATATGATTCATGATTCATGATTAAACAATCGCTTGCGTGTTGGGCAGACTTCATTTTTTTAATCCAAGTTGTGTAATCCCTTAGGATTCATGTTCCTCCAAATAGTTTTTTGACTCGAGCTAGTACTCTCTTTGCTAAGTAATGGTTATGGTAACCGGTTTTATTTCTTAAATAAGGGAGCTAAATTTTCAATCAGTGCTTGAAACAGTTAAGTTTACTTAAATACTCAGGTCTATGAGCAATCTGCGCTACAAAACAACTCACCGGGAGCAGCATGATAAAGCTTTAATCAATCGTGGATGATTAACATGTAGGATTGATGAAGAAGTTATTCAGTTATGGGATTAAACTAAGTAGAGTAATCATGGGAGAGCTAGTTTATTTCGCGACTTACGCATTACGGCTGCTCTTATGGTTAAAGGTATATTTTTAATGCTATTGAGAGGTATGCAATGATTCATTTATTCTGTTTGTTACACTTATTTAATTACCATTGCTATGTCCTCATTATTCATGCATCAGCAAGCGAGCTAAAACGGTTAACGCCACGTTCAAGATGAAGCATGAAGGAAGCATCCAGCATTTAATCATAGATCTTACGGGGTTCAAAGCCTACGGTGAAATAGAATGTAAAGTAAAAAGCATGGTACTGGTGGGAAATGGCGAGTCTGGCGTAAGTAACATTTTGCGGTAGATATAAATACGTATGTAAGTATTGCTGCTGAGTTAAGTGGATTAAATGTGATAACAGTCAAATGTTGCCTAAGTTGCTTAAAGAGATCCGTCTGAAAATCAATAAAATATTAGCTGATTATGCTGATAACACTAGACAATATTACGAATTTTTTGTATTAAGCTTGCGGTTCCACTTATTCAACAAGAAAAGGAGCAACGTTCTGGGAACAATATCGTCCGCGTAATTTAGCAGTCAGTGACCAGAAGTTATACGGTTCCAATCAGCATTGTAAAATGAGAATATGGTTACCATAAGCGTTCTTAATTAAAGACAGCAATGCTTAGGGTTCAAAAATTACTGGGAGGGATATTGAGTGTAAGAAATAATAATGTTCAGGTTAGCGAAATTTATGCATGATAAAAGCGATTGTTTAATTGTCAATCATGTTGAAATTTACTGTCTGAATTTGAATTAAAAAACAAAGCCAAATATCGTACACACTAAGATCACTCATATACCATAATATAATATTAAATATAGATAACCTATAGAGCATGTAACAATTAAATTAAGTTGAATAATTTTGGTTTTGGTCGTAGACCTCTGAAATAACTTTACTATAAATTCATATGTTTAACATATTGTTTAACGATGTTTATTCTACCATGAATAATTACTTTAATAATTTTTTCTGGATTATCCATCAAGTTCCGTTTAGTCAATAAACTTTGTTTGATACAGAGGTTATTGTTGACTCACAGGAAGAAGTAAAAATTAATGATGTAGTGATATAATTTTTTACCAGCAACTAACCTCAGTCACAAAATGTAGCCTAGTGAATGCTTCGTATTTCACTTGAGTGAAGTAATTACCTTTCATTTAGTAAAATCACCTGTACGTTTAATTAAAAAGACAGATGATTTTTACAAAATTAGAAATTAAAAAGGGTTTCAAAATGCATTTTTATTTGGCAAAGTCTCACTTTAATCAGCCGCGTAACCAGATTCACTAAGTATTTGGTTATCAAGTAATGCTTTTCCATTTTTCATTTTTAAGCGGTCTAGACAGAACCACTTAACTATCAATGGACAGATGCTGCGCTCTTGTTCTTGAACACGCTCAAAAATAGTATCTGCATCATCTTCTATGAAAATTGGCACTTTAGCTTGAATAATAACAGGACCGCTATCTAGTTCTTCAGTCACAAAGTGAATAGATGCGCCATGTTCGTTATCACCTGCATCAATTGCCCGCTGGTGGGTATTTAAACCTGAATATTTTGGCAGCAAAGAAGGGTGTATATTAATCATTTTACCGTGGTAATGCCGAACGAATTCAGGCGTTAAGATGCGCATAAAACCTGCAAGTATAATTAGATCAGGTTGATATACATCAATAGCTATCATTAATTTACCATCATATTCATCACGTTTAGTTATACCTTTGCTTGGTACAATTAAAGTATCGATATCCGCTTCTTTTGCTCGAATTAACCCATATGCATTTTCTTTGTTAGCTATTACCGCAACAAGATTAATACCATGTTTGCCATGGCATTTATCAATGATGGCTTGCAGGTTAGAGCCGTTTCCAGAAACTAGCACAACTACATTTTTCATTATAAGCCTTTAATTTCAACCTGTTCTTCATTAGTTTCAGCATCTGCAATCGTACCGATCAACCAAACATTCTCGCCTTCGTTATTAAGAAGATCGATTGATTGTTTTGCTTGCTCTGCTGGTAGAATAATGACTAAACCAATACCGCAGTTGAAAGTACGGTACATTTCGTGTTGGGTAACATTACCTTTTTCTTGTAACCATTTAAAAATAGCTGGCCATTCCCAGCTATTTTCATTGATAATAGCTTTTGTGCTCTTAGGTAAAACTCTAGGGATATTTTCCCAAAAGCCACCGCCAGTGATGTGAGCAATAGCATGGACTTCGCAGGTCTCTAGCATCTTTAATATTGGTTTCACGTAAATTCGAGTAGGTTCCAGAAGGTGCTCACTTAAAAATTTACCTTCTAGTTCAGAAGATATATTGGCTTCTGATACTTCAATTATTTTACGCACCAAACTGTAACCGTTTGAGTGAGGTCCAGATGATGAAACTGCAATGATTGCATCACCAACACTTACCTTGGTGCCGTCAATGATATTTTCTTTTTCAACAACTCCAACACAAAACCCAGCAATGTCGTAGTCTTCATCTTTGTATATACCTGACATTTCTGCAGTTTCACCACCGATCAGTGAGCATCCAGACATGATGCAACCTTCACCAATACCAGTAACCACGTCAACTGCAATATCAACATTGAGTTTTCCAGTTGCGTAGTAATCAAGGAAAAATAGAGGTTCTGCACCTTGAACGAGTAAGTCATTCACACACATAGCAACCAAATCAATGCCAATAGTGTGATGTGTTTTAAGGTCTATAGCCAAACGCAACTTAGTACCTACCCCATCAGTACTCGATACCAGAACTGGTTGTTTGTATTTAGTTGGTAATTTACACAGTGCGCTAAATCCACCGATACTCCCCATGACTTCAGGGCGAAGAGAGCGTTTTACGACACCTTTGATACGGGCAACGAGCTCATTACCTGCGTCAATATCAACACCTGCATCTTTGTAACTAAGAAAAGACGTATTACTACTCACTGGAGCTCCTTACCAAGTTTATGGACTAAAAGCTTGTCTACTTTAACAGTGTCATAACAAAAAAGAAACGTTTGCGTCAGCGGGTTTGGATGAGACAATCGCAACTAGATGAGCATACTATTCAGTTATTTTTCTTGGTGGCATGAGTGGAACTGCTCGTTTAATATGAATGGTTTCGTAACATTGTTTGGTGTTGTAAGCACTACCGGCTGAGACTGTATTGATTTTTCAGCAGGTCTGTGTGAAGAAGTCAAGTAGAACTTCACCGTAATAACATCTGATATACTTAACTCAGCAGCAATGATTTCATACGCATTTATATCTACTAACAAATATAATTGACGCCAGATTTGCTATTTTCCATCAGCACCATGCTTTTTTACTTTCTATTTTCCTTCATTGTAGATGTTCAGCTCTGCTGAATAAATGGCTAAGTGCTTTAAGCTTCCGTTAATTGTCGCTTTGAACGAGACATTAACTGCTTTGGCTCGCTGGCTAGTGCATTAATAGTGGGTGCATGATAATGGCAGTTGCGTAAATTTGAAAACAAATTTAATGAAGCCTGTGTATAATGTGTGAATATATTTTTGCAAGGGTTTGTCATGAAAGTCGTTGAGGTTATGCATCCACTGGTAAAACACAAAATTGGTTTGATGCGAGAAGGTGACATCAGCACCAAACGTTTTCGTGAGTTAGCGAACGAAGTAGGTAGTTTGCTGACCTACGAAGCAACCTTTGATTTTGAAACTGAACAAGTAACAATTGAGGGGTGGAATGGTCCAGTAGAAGTTGATCAAATTAAAGGTAAAAAAGTCACTGTTGTACCAATATTGCGTGCAGGACTAGGCATGATGGATGGTGTTCTGGAGCATATACCAAGTGCCCGCATTAGTGTTGTAGGCATTTACCGCGACGAAGAAACACTTGAGCCAGTGCCTTATTTTCACAAATTAGCTAGCAACATTAATGAGCGCATGGCGTTGGTGATTGACCCCATGCTAGCTACCGGTGGTTCAATGATTGCGACTGTTGATCTCTTAAAAGAGAATGGTTGTTTCAACATTAAAATATTGGTACTGGTTGCTGCGCCGGAAGGTGTTACTGCTCTTGAAAAATTTCACCCCGATGTAGAGCTTTACACTGCAGCAATTGATAAAAATCTGAATGATAAAGGCTATATTATTCCAGGCTTAGGAGATGCTGGTGATAAAATTTTTGGTACAAAATAAAATTTAATCATCATCCGCACCATACTGTTGTTTCCTAATTTGAGTTCAGATAAACTTTATTTTCTAAATTAGTAAACTAAATTACCAATCTATGCTTTAAACAATTAGACTCATTTAAATACTCAATTTTTTGATTTAGGAAACAAAACCAGGCAACTGAACAAGTTTAAAGACAAAATTAATGAATTCGTGAAGACTTCTCAATAGCATTGAACAATATGTATTTAACCATGAGTACTGTCGTAATGGCTCAGTTGCTAAATAAATGAGTTCTCCCATGATTGGCCTGTTTAGTTTTATTTTATAGCTGAATGGCTTCTTCACTAATCCAGAATGCTAGTGAGCCATAATTGATTAAAGTTTGATTATATTGCTTCCAGTTAGCCACTTAGAGTGTTAATTGAAGAGTGAGTTCCATGATTTAGAAAAAGCTAGTTACTATAAAAGCTTTTTAGTATAGAAAGCAATGGTTCGAATTAAAAAACTACTGAGGGGGGGACATTGAACTTAAAGGATTAGAATACCAGGTTAGCGAAACCTTCACGATGATAAAAGTATTAAATAAGTTGAGAAGACTAGGTATGCTTAATACGAAAGCAATTGTTTAATGGAAGGTATTCATGATTGAATAGCTCAAGTAGCAGATATATCGTAGTAGTGTCACCTCTGGTTGAATAATTCATGAAGCGTGATTACCAATATTGCTCAGTGGTGATTTGCCCTGGTTTACGACGTAAGTTTTTTGTTAACCCTTTTTGTTCAAGTAGTTCTCGTACATCTTTGATCATGCTAGGGTTACCACACAGCATAATTTGGCTTTGTTCTGGTGACAACTTTAAACCAATAATGCGTTCTAACATGCCATCTTCAAGTGCGTGAGTAATGCGTCCAGATAATGCACTAGCATTGGGCTCTTGGCTTACAAATGGTTGTACAATAATTTGGTCACTGTGTTGTTGTTTTAATGAATTAATTTTAGATTGATAGCTGAGATCAGCAGAAAAACGAACGGCATGTATGAGTACTATTTTACGAAAGCGTGGCCACACTTTATTTTGCTGTAAAATTGATAAGAAAGGTCCGAGTGCGGTACCTGTAGACAGCATCCAAAGATGTTCACCATCAGGAATTTCATCAAGCGTAAAACAACCAGTCGTATCTTTGGTGATCATTACTGAATCGCCCGCTTCTAGTGCGTGTAGTGCGGGAGAGAGCAATCCATCTGTCACACGTGTCACATAAATTTCTAGATACTTACCGTCAGGAGGGTTTACGTAAGAGTAGGCGCGTTGGATAAGCTTTCCGTTGATTTCTAAACCAAGTTTAGTGAATTGTCCGGCAATAAACGGATCAACATCAGCATCAAGTACAAGGCTAAACAGATTTTTATTCCAGCGGCGATTTGCAATGACTTTCGCTTTGATCCAAGTAGCCATATACACTCCTTACTGATTGCTTGGTATACTCATATTTAAAAATGTAAGTTTATAGCGGCAATTTTTTGCGCGTATTGGGAAGCCTCTTATGGCTATCTAGCCTATATTATCATTATTTATTTTATTGATTATATTTTATAAATATACATTCGTTAATCTATAATAACATGATTTTCATGTGATACATGATATTTTTTTACTGAGTAGAGTTTAAAATAGGACAATAGTTTTTTATCAATCATAAGTTGCCACTTGTTTTTTTGTACTTCAACTATATATTCTTCATTACTCTCTAAAATATACCAAAGTTTCAAGTTTATCTTTTAAATTATAGTAATTTTTGAGTGGATTTATTACCTACTTGAGTCATGTATGGCATAGGTATTTTTCGTATAAAATTTTTCATTTTCCATAGTGTCCACTATGTCCATCCAATGCTTTTGAACTGCATATGTTTGCTAGGCTTTGTTTCCTAATTTGAATTCAGATAGCAAATCCCAACGTGATCCACTATTAAACAATTGCTTGTGTTTTTATCATACTAAGCTTGGTCAGATTATTTGACGCTTTTATCATGGGGTAAGTCTCGTTAATTTGAGCATGATGAATTCTTAAGCTCAATGTCCTTCCAGTTAGTTGTTTTGTGGCGCAGATTGTTAATAGACCTGAATATTTAAGTGAGCCTAACTATTTAGAGTGTTGACTGAAAATCTAGTTCTTTTATTTAGGAAATAAAGCCGGTTACCGCAAACGTTCCCTAGCAGGGACAGTAATGGTTCGAGCCTAAAAACTACTAGTAGGGACATTGAGTTTAAGAAATCACATAACTCAGATTAGTAAAACCGTCGCTATGATAAAAGCGTTAAATGAGTTGATAAAATGAAGTATGCCTAAGACGAAAGAGATTGTTTAATAGTGAATCATGTGGAGATTCGCCGTCTGAACTAGAATGAGGAACAAAGCCACCTAGGCATTGTAAGCCCTTCGGTTCAACGTTTTTTCAAAAATTTTTTAACTTTAAATATTGCAGTCTTTGCTAGGGAACGTTTATGGTAATCATACCTCGTTTTTCGATGCTGCTTGAAACCGTATAATTTTGGTAACTGATCACTAAATTACGCGGATGACCTCGTTCCCCGACAGTTGCTCTTTTTTGGATGAGATGCGTGGAACCGCACGTTTAATTTGAACGGTTTCGTAATATTGTTTGATGTTACAAGCATTATCGGTTGATATTTTATTAATTTTTCAGCAGGTCTGTTTGAGCAAGTTAGTTCGTACTGTACCATCAGTGACATTTAAAGCACTTAACTCAGTAGCAATGATTTATGTATATTTATATCTATTACTAAATGTAATTTGTGTCAGACTCGTCGTTGCCCATCAGTACCATGTTTTTTTACTGTCTATTCATCTTCATCGTGAACTTTGAGCACTGTAGAATCTATGGTTAAGTGCTGGATGTTTCCTTTATTTTTTTTGAACGTGATGTTAACCATTGTAGTTCGCTTGCTAATGCATGAATAATGAGGGCATGACAATGGCAGTTGAGTAAATTTAAAAACAGGATTAATGAATCTTTGCAGATCTTTCAATGGTATTGAAAATACGTATTCAACCATGAAGGTCGTCGTAATGGTTGAGTCGCTAAATATATGAGGTCTCCCATGATCACCCTGCTTAGCTTGACTTCATAGTTGAATAGTTTTTCATCAGTCCAGAATG
The DNA here is from genome assembly GCF_002381345.1 of Candidatus Enterovibrio altilux. Taxonomy (GTDB): domain Bacteria; phylum Pseudomonadota; class Gammaproteobacteria; order Enterobacterales; family Vibrionaceae; genus Enterovibrio; species Enterovibrio altilux. The sequence continues at coordinate 699,414 of NZ_CP020660.1, read as the reverse complement.
TTAGCTAGCTACGATTGATGAAAACTTGATTATACTGCTTCCAGTTAGTTGTTTTGTAGCAAAGATTGTCATGGACCTGAATATTAAAGTGAGCCTAATTGTTTAGATTGTGGATTGAAAATTTAGTTCCATTATTTGGAAAATAAAGCCGGTTATTATCAACGTCCCTTAGCAGAGGTAGCAATGGTTCTAGTCAAAAAATGACTGGGAGAGACAGCGAGCTTAAGGGATCACGCCATTCATATTAGTGAAATAAAGCCCATTGCGTTCAAGACAGAAGCCTAAAGGAATTATCCTGCTCTTAGCCATTGCTTCTACAGGACTAAAAATTTACGGTAAAGACGAGTAGACAGTAAAAAAGCATGACACAGACGCTAAACTGCTTGTCTGGAACAAGTTATATATAGCGGTAAATATAAATATACATGAAATCATTGCTGTTGGGTTAAATTCATCAAGTATGACTGAAGATTGACATACTATCTAACTTGCTCAAAAAGACCTGCCGAAGAATCAATGAAACATAATGATTTTTAATAATGGAACTAGATTATTAATCTGTACTCTAAACAGCTAAGCTCACTTAAATATTTAAGTCTATGAATAAATTTTACTGTAAAATAACAAACTAAAGCAGTATAATTAAGCTTTAATTAATCGTAATTCCTAATATTCTGGATTGATGAAGAAGCGATTCACCTATGGCATTAAACTAATCAGGATAATCATGGGAGACCTAGTTTATTTAGCTACTTATCCATTACTCATGGTGAAACACGTATTTCCAATGGCATCGAGAGGTTAGTAAGGATTTATTAATTCTGTTTTCAAATGTGCTCAACTGCCATTGTTATGTCCCCACTATTCATACATTAGCAAGCGAGCCAAAAGGCCAATGTCACGTTTGAGATGAAGAATAAAGGAAGCATCCAGCACTTAGTAATGGATTTTAAGGTGCTCAAAATCTACGGTGAAGGCGAATGGACAGTAAAAAAGCATGGTACTAATGGGAAACGGTAAATCTGACGTAAGTCACATTTAGCGATAGATATAAAAACGCAAGAAATCATTGCTGCTTAGCTAAATGCCTTAAATGTAACTGACGGTGAAGTGCTACCTAACTTGTTCAAACAGATTTGTCGAAAAAGCAATGAAATATTGGTCGATGGTGCTTATGACATCAGACAATGTTACGAAACCATTCGTATTAAACGAGCGGTTTCATTCATTTCATCAAAAAAAGAGCAACTTTTTAAAAAACAAAGTTATCCGTGTACTTTAGCGGTCAGTTACCAAAAATTATACGGTTTCAATCGGCATTAAAAAACGAAATATGGCAACCGTAAACGCGTTCCCTATTAAAAACAACAATATTTTGAACAAAAAAATTACTGGAAGGAGGGACATTCAGCTTAAGAGATTATAAGGCTCAGATTATCGAAAATTCCGCCATGATAAAAGCGTTAAATCAGCTGATTAAGCTAAATATATGGAAAATAAAAGCGATAGTTTAATCGTTAATTATGTTAGGATTTGCTAGCTTAACTCAAACCAGGAAACAAAGCCACATGAAGTGGCAATTTATTTTTGATTCTTGTGCATTGAATTTTATTTATATACAAAATGAATATGTGAAGAACTTATTTAACACCATCTTATTTATAACTAATTTTATTAAAAAATAAAATCATAATATGTGCTACCGCATGTGTGGCATTACTGTACATAGGATAATTAAATGCCTGTAATTACTCTTACAGACGGTAGTCAACGTTCTTTTGACAACCCAGTTTCCACTCTTAATGTTGCTCTAGATATTGGGGCTGGTCTTGCAAAAGCTTGTATTGCAGGTCGTGTTAACAATCAACGTGTTGATGCATGTGATTTGATTGCACAAGATGCGAATCTGAAAATCATTACTGCAACAGATGCAGATGGCTTGGAAATTATCCGCCACTCATGTGCTCACTTGTTAGGTCATGCAATTAAACAGTTATTTCCAGATGCAAAAATGGCGATTGGTCCAACTATTGACAGCGGTTTCTACTATGACGTTGATCTTGAGCGATCTATTACGCAAGAAGATCTTGATGCGATTGAAAAGCGCATGAAAGAGCTAACTAAAACTAAATATCCAGTGGTTAAGAAAAATGTAAGTTGGCAAAATGCATGTGATGTATTCGCAGCACGTGGTGAAACTTACAAGCTTGAAATTCTTAACGAAAATATTTCTCGAGATGATTGTCCTGGCCTTTACTACCATGAAGAGTATGTTGATATGTGTTGTGGCCCGCACGTGCCGAACATGAGCTTCTGCCAGAACTTTAAGATTCTAAGTGTTGCTGGCGCCTATTGGCGAGGTAACAGTAATAATAAAATGCTTCAACGTATTTATGGTGCAGCATTTCGAAATAAGAAGGAACTTAAAGCGTACCTTATTCGTTTGGAAGAAGCAGAAAAACGTGATCATCGTAAACTTGGTAAGCAGCTTGCTCTGTATCATATGCAGCAAGAAGCGCCTGGTATGGTATTCTGGCATCACAAGGGCTGGATTATATTTCGTGAGTTGGAAATGTTGATTCGCGAGAAATTGGTTGAGTATGAATATCAGGAAGTGAAAGGTCCACTGATGATGGATCGCATTCTCTGGGAACGCTCAGGTCATTGGGATAAATATGCTGATTACATGTTTACGACACAATCAGAAAGTCGTGAATATGCATTGAAACCAATGAATTGCCCAGGTCACGTACAAATCTTTAACCAAGGTTTGAAATCTTATCGCGATTTGCCGCTTCGTATGGCGGAATTTGGTAGCTGTCACCGTGATGAACCATCAGGCGCATTACATGGCTTGATGCGTGTTCGTGGATTCACACAGGATGATGCACATATTTTTTGTACTTTTCAACAAACTAAAAAAGAAATAATTTATTGTATTTCAATGATTTATGATATATATAAAATTTTTGGTTTCAATAAAATTATTGTGCATTTATCTACGCGTCCTGAGATGCGAGTTGGTTCAGATGAAATGTGGAATCGTGCAGAAACCGCATTGGTTGAAGCACTTGATTCCATGAGCATTAAATTTGACATTTTGAATGGAGAAGGAGCCTTCTATGGACCAAAGATTGAATTTACACTGCGTGATTGTTTGGATCGTGCATGGCAGTGTGGTACTGTGCAACTTGATTTCGCTTTGCCTGAGCGTTTAGGCGCAACGTACATTGGCGAAGACAATGAGCGCCATACTCCAGTGATGATTCACCGAGCTATTTTAGGTTCACTAGAACGTTTCATCGGTATTTTGATTGAAGAATATGCTGGTTATTTCCCGAGTTGGTTGACTCCTTTGCAGGCTGTGGTGATGAATATCACCAGCAATCAGGCTGATTATGCTCAGAGTATAGCGAAAAAACTTCAAAAAGCAGGATTTAGAGCGTCAGCGGACTTGAGAAATGAGAAGATTGGCTTTAAAATTCGAGAACATACTATACAGCGTGTACCTTATATGCTTGTCTGTGGTAACCAAGAGATAGAAGCAGGCAAAGCAACAGTACGTGTACGTACGCGCAGAGGTAAAGATTTGGGTAAATTAACAATTGAAGAATTTGCTTCTCTGCTCGAGAATGAAATTCGCACCCGAACGCTCAATATTTTGGAGGAATAAGGTATTAAAGGCGCAAAAAAAACCCCAGCAAAACAAAATGCTCATCGTTTAAATGACGAAATTATTGGTGTACGTGAAGTGCGTTTAACTGATTTTGACGGTGAAGCTGTTGGTGTTGTTTCGATTGTAGAAGCTATGAGAATAGCTGAAAAAGCGGGAGTAGATTTAGTTGAAATCAGTCCTAATGCCGAACCACCAGTTTGTCGTGTGATGGACTATGGTAAGTTCATTTACGAAAAGAGTAAAGCTGCGAAAGAGCAGAAAAAAAATCAAAAAGTTATTCAGGTTAAGGAAATTAAATTCCGTCCTGGTACTGATATTGGAGACTATCAGGTAAAACTACGTAACCTGATTCGCTTTATTGAAGAAGGCAATAAGGTCAAAGTCACTATCCGATTCCGTGGGCGCGAAATGGCGCATCAACAGATCGGTGTTGACGTTCTAAATCGTTTGAAGGCAGACACTATTGATATTTGTTTAGTAGAAAGTTTTCCAACGCGAATCGAAGGTCGTCAAATGGTCATGATTCTTGCCCCTAAAAAGAAGTAATTTTGGCATACAAGTAATGTAATAGATTATGCACTTTTTTATTTTAAACAGCGTGTAACCTTTTCATTCGCCTGATTATGTTGTTATTAACATGGAAACAATGCGGAATTCTTCATTATGCCTAAGATGAAATCAAACAAAGGTGCGGCTAAGCGCTTCAAAAAAACTGCTGGTGGTTTTAAGTTCAAGCACGCAACTAAACGCCACATTCTAACTAAGCGTTCTACTAAGAATAAACGTCAACTGCGTTTATATGCAATTTTATCGAAGTGCGAAGTTGCAGCAGTTATTCGCATGCTTCCATATGCATAATTTTTCTTAGTGTATTAACGATTTAGTTTAGGAGATAATTCATGGCTCGCGTGAAACGTGGTGTACGATCTCGTGTACGTCACAAGAAAGTTTTAAAACAAGCTAAAGGTTATTATGGGGCACGTTCACGTGTTTATGGTGTGGCTTTTCAGGCTATTACTAAAGCTGGTCAATATGCTTACCGGGACCGTCGTCAGAAGAAACGTCAATTTCGTCAACTGTGGATTGTTCGCATCAATGCTGCGGCACATCAAAATGGTATGCCTTATAGTCGTTTCATCAATGGTCTAAAGAAAGCATCAATTGAAATAGATCGTAAGATCTTAGCTGATATCGCAGTATTTGATAAAAGAACATTCTCTATGCTTGTTGAAAAAGCAAAAGCTGCTCTGTAATTAATTCTAAAATAGAATTAGCAAGAAAAGAGAGCTTAAGTTTAAAGCCATTCACTTGAAAGTGAGTGGCTTTTTAATCTTTATTTTAACAGGTATTCCATTATTTAGCTTAATATAACTATATAATATAGCTAATTTTTACCATGACTAGATAATATTATTATTTTCTATTTTTACATCATATTCTTAAATACTTTTGGCACTATTTCTATGTTTCGTCTGTCAGTTCATATGCCAAAAATTCACACTTCACATAGCTTTGTTTTCTAAATTATGGAACCAAATTGTTAACCTATGTTCTAAACAGTTAGGATTATTTAAATATTCAGATCTATGAAGAAGCTTCATTACCAAACAACCAACTGGAAACAAACTAAGCGGAGTAATCATGGGCTTTGTTTCTTAATGTGAGTCAGATAGCAAATCCCCACATGATTCACTATTAGACAATCGCTCTCGTGTTAGGCACACCAAGTGGTGTCAGTTTATTTAACGCTTTTATCATGGCGTCGATTTTACTAGTATGAGCTGTGTGATTCCTTAGGCTTAATATCTATCTAAGTAATTTGCTAATTCGAATCATTGCTGTCTTTGCTAGGGAACGTGTATGGTGACTGTTTTTATCTCCTAAACAAGGGAACTAAATTTTCAATGAGCACTCTAAGCAGTTAGGCTCACTCAAATATTCAGGTCTATGAACAATCTACGCCACAAAACAGCTAACTGGAAGCAGTGTAATACAGTGTTAATCAATCGTGGCTTACTAATATTCTGAATTGATGAAGAAGCCATTCAGCTATGGAATCCAACTAAGCTGGGTAATTATGGAAGACCTCGTTTATCTGGAGACTTAGCTATTACGACGGCCCTCATGGTTAAATGAATATTTTCAGTGTTATTAAGAGGTCGAAAAGGATTAATTAATTTTATTTTTAGACTTGTTCAGCTGCTATTGTCATGCCCTCACTATTCATGAATTAGCAAGCAAATTAAAACGGTTAACGTCATGTTGAAGACGAAGAATAAAGGAAGTATACAGCACAGAGCCATTGATTTTATGGGGCTCAAAAGCTACGGTGACGGCGCATGGGAAGTAAAAAAAGCATAGCACTTATGGGAAACGGAGAGTTTGGCAAGTTACATCTAGTGGTAGATATAAAGACGCGTGGAATTATTGCTGCTGAGTTAAGTGCGTCAAATATGACTGATGGTGAAGTGCTACCTAACTTTTTCAAATAGACCTCCCTAAGAATCAATGCAAGGTTAGGCGGTGGTGCTTATATTAAATAAGCAGTTCCATTCATCCCTCCTAAGTAAAGAAGAAACTTGTGAAAAAGCGAAGCCATTCGTATAACTTAGCGGTCAGTTATCAGCAATTATATGGTTTAAAGCAGCATTATAAGGCGAAATATTATTACTATAAACGTTATCTAGCAGAGACAAAAATGGTTCCAGTTAAAAACTACTGGTAGGAACGTTGAGCCTAAGAAATCACGGCACTTAGATTAATGAAACTGACGCCATGATAAAAGCGTTCAATAAGCTGATAAGGCTAGGTATGCCTACAACGAAAACGATTGTCTAATAGTGGAACATGTTGGGATTTGCTATCTGAATTTTAATGAGGAAACAAAGCATAGCAACATGACACTATGGTCATTTGTTGGATGGTCCTGAGTGTTATACAAACAGGGAAAAAAGTGTAAAGGTTTGTGAAACGGCGCCGTTACATGGGTTAAGAGAGATTTAGTACTGGTTTTCCCTATATAGTTGGCCGAAAGCTGGGCTTAGTCCTAAATGGAGAATAGTTATGGCTATTACAGTAAACACTAACGTTCCAGCAATGACTGCTCAGCGTTATTTAAACCGTTCCACTGACTCACTAAATGCATCTATGGAGCGTTTATCGTCAGGTTATCGTATCAATAGTGCAAAGGATGATGCAGCAGGTCTGCAAATATCTAACCGTTTGATTTCACAAAGTCGTGGGTTAGATGTTGCTGTTCGTAATGCCAATGATGGCATCTCACTGGCGCAAACTGCTGAAGGTGCAATGGAAGAATCCGCTAATATTCTACAGCGTATGCGTGATCTGTCCCTGCAATCAGCTAATGGTGCAAATGGAACTGAAGAGCGTAAAGCAATTCAAGAAGAAGTTGTTGCATTACAAGATGAACTAAACCGTATTGCAGAAACGACCTCTTTTGGTGGTACGAAACTGCTGAACGGCACTTTTGGAACTAAGTCATTCCAAGTTGGTGCGAATGCGGGTGAAATGGTTATGATGGAACTCAAAAATATCCGTGCCGATGAAGCGATGATGGGAGGGGCAACCTTTACCTCTTCAGTAGGTGTTTCAATAGCTGATTGGACCGCAACAGGCGGTGTGTCAATGAATATGACTATCACCAATGCTGACGGCGGTACAACGTCAATTAGTGTTTCTGCGAAAGCGGGTGACGACGTGGAAGAAATTGCAACTTATATTAACGGTCAAGCAGATAGTAAAATTAATGCATCTGTGACTGAGAATGGTGAACTGCAAGTCGTAGCTGCATCAGGTGCAGATGTTACTTTTGAAGGTGTTTTAGCAACGTCTTTAGGGATGGTTGAAGCGATAAAAACTAACGAAACAGTTAAAGATATTGATGTTGGTACCATGGGGGGGGCACAGAAAGCAGTGGGTCTTGTGGACAACGCGATACAATATATTAATTCTCACCGTGCAGAGCTGGGTGCGAAGCAAAACCGTTTAAGCCATACGATTGCTAACCTGAATAATGTGAATGAAAACGTCAGTGCATCTAATAGCCGTATTCGTGATGTAGATTTTGCGAAGGAAACTACGCAGTTTACTAAATCTCAAATTTTGCAGCAGTCTGGTACGTCTATACTTGCACAAGCAAAGCAAGCTCCATCAGCAGCATTAAGCTTGTTAGGATAATAGAGATGTAGCCAGTATGATGGTGAGCTTGCTTTTCACTAGTATTAGCTAACAGGAGGTGAACAGCAATGGACATAACATCCGTTTCTTTAACATCCCTGTCTCATGTGTCCCCACAGTCCGGCAGTCAAATGGATAATAGCAAAAAGCCAATGGGAGAGACTCAGCTCAAAACCACACACCAACATCCGTCGATTGCTAATGTTGAGAAGTTCCCTAAGCGTCCAGTAGGGCAAGTCTATCAATTTAAAGATTTGCGTGAAATTCAGCAGGAACAGCTTGAAACATTGGTAGCACGACTGGATGAGTTTGTGTCTACCTTTAATAAAGGCTTGTCGTTTCGTCTCGATGAGGACTCTGGAAAAAGCGTCGTTATTGTTTATGAAATGAGTAGCGGCGATATAATTAGGCAGATTCCAGAGAAGGAAATGTTAGAGCTAGCACAGCAACTGTCTCTGCATGCGAGGGGGCTAGTGGAAGTAAAGGTATAACCGAGGAAAAGAATATGGGTCTGAGTGCAACTGGTCTTGGCAGTGGAATGAACATTAATTCTATGGTCAACAAAATTATTGATGCTGAGCGTGCGCCTAAACAGGAGCGCATTATGAGCCGTATGAATGATGTTGAAACCCACATTAGTGCCTATGGTAGACTTAAAGATTCTCTTGATACGATGCAAGATTTAATGTCTAACTTTCGTCGTAAAAATACTTTTACAGCTAGGAATACTACTTCCGATAATTCGGAGGCCGTTTCTGTTTTTGCAGATCACCAAGCCGTTACTGGCGTTTATTCGATTGATATACGGCAACTGGCTCAACCTCATAAACTGGTTTCGGGCGGGTTAGACTCTGACAATGACTTTGGCGCAGGACGTTTGGTTATACGGCTCGATGGTCACTCAATGACCATTGATATTGACGAAGATAGCAGTTCCCTGCTTGACATTGTTCGCGCCATTAATAACCATCCATCTAATCCTGGTGTAACAACATCAGTGATCAATGATGATACTGGAGCACGTTTAATCTTAGGTAGTGGTAAAACAGGAGCTGACAATTATATCTCCGTAGCAGTGAATGCTGCACTAACCAGCCCACTGCAAAATTTAGTGTATAATCACCTCAATGATTTTAATGCCATGAATGAAATACAGGCACCTAAAGACGCACGTATTTTGATTGATGGGTTGGCATCAGTATCTAATGACACCAATTTGTTTGCAGATGCGATTCAAGGTGTCAGTCTAAATGTTTCTCAAGTTACTACCTCTAAAGATGGACCAGTAACAATAGTCATTGATGAAGACCGCGAAGCAGTGAAAGCATTGCTTGAGCACTTTATTGAAGCTTACAATATTTTTTATCAAACTACTAAACTGTTGTCTAAGTACGATCCAGAAAGCCAGCAGGGTGGACCACTGGTGGGAGATAGTATTGTACGTTCTGTAACCAGCCAGATGCGAAATTTATTTTCTACTCCTATTGACGGAGCATCCGACTCAATCAGAACGCTGAGTGAACTGGGTATTTCAACAACTACGGAAGGTCGGTTAAAAATTAATCACAGTCTGTTAGATAAGCAACTGTTAAGTAATTTTTTGGCTTTGGAAGGTTTTTTTGGAGGTCATGATGGGTTTGCAAAGAAGGTAGAGGATACAATCCATTCTTTCACTGGTGTCACCGGTACTATTCGTAACCGTGAAAGTAGTTTAAATAATCAACGAGTACGCTTGCGTGATGAGCAAGATACATTAAATCGTCGTATGACAGATATTGAAAATCGAACATTAAAACAATTTTCCACTATGGATAACGCGATGGCAGAAATGCAATCACAGTTTTCAGCAATGACGAACATGATACCTGGGTAAGGTAAACATTGATATCAGTATATTTGTCCCAATTAGAAACGATAGATGAACATGTACTGAATGTGTTAACAACAAATCCAGTTGATGCTAATAAAATGGTACGATTATTGAACAAAAGAAAACAATGTTTGGCAAGTATTGCGGTGCTGCCGGAATTACCGGAAAAAATAACTTGGTCGATTGCATTAAAAAGAACTAAGCAAATAGTTATCCTGATAAAAGAACATCGAGATAATGCTGCAGCTCAAGCCAATCGTATTATTACAGGACATAGGTCAGTACAAGTGTATAAAAAATTTGAGTAGGTGAGGAATATTATGAGAGGGTCACTTCAGGCCTACAAAAAAGTTTCCATTAACAGCCAGTTAAGTTCAGCATCACCACATAAAGTGATCCAGATGCTGATGGCTGGGGCAATCGAGCGTTTGATTCAAGGTAAAGCTGCGATGCTGCAGGGTAATATTCCTACTAAAGGAGAACGCTTAGGTAAAGCACTGGATATTATTATTAGCCTTAGAACATGCCTCTCAAAGGATGAGGGTGGTAAAATTGCCTCCAATCTTGATGCACTTTATTACTATATGATCCATCAGATTTCAGAAGCTAATCTAAATAATTTGGACGTACCCATTGATGATGTCATAGGTATATTGCGCGAGATTAAATCAGCTTGGGATCAAATACCCGTTGAGTATCACAATATTACTCAAACAGAAGTATAAAACCTCACCATTTTCACTACAATATTATTGGTGGTGATATTGAAGTGACAGACTTACTGTGTCTTCAGTTGCCTTAGAGTAATCAATAATTACAATAGATGGATTATTTTATTGTTACCGTTAATATATACGCGTTGATAATAAAGATGGTTTTGGTGCAGATATATCTCACACATACAAGGTTTAGCGAAAATACTTATTATCGAGGACGATGAAAAATTTTGTCACGATTTTGGCGTTATTTTGGAGTTTATTGGTGAGCAATACCTGTTATGTTCAACCAACGAGCTTAATGAAATGCATTGGAAACAAGCAGAAGGAGCTTGCTTTTTAGGCAATATTCATTCATCCCAGCGTTTGTCGCAGGTTTTGGATAATTTGACTATTAATAACCATATCCCGGTTATTGCGCTTTCAAAACATAAAAATAATTTGTATGGCTTACCTAATTTTGTTGGTGAATTAGCATTGCCTTTAAACTATCTACAATTAGCAGATGCATTGCGTCATTGTCAGGAATTTTTAGGTAAGCATGCGATTAACATTCCGCAATTTAGCCGTAAAAATACGTTATTTCGTAGTATGATTGGACGCAATAATGCTATTAGTTATGTTAGACATCTTATTGAGCAGGTCGCTGGAACAGAAGCCAGCGTTTTGATTCTTGGTGAATCTGGCACAGGCAAGGAAGTTGTAGCACGTAATATTCATTACCATTCCCTTCGTGGTAATGGACCATTTATGCCTGTTAATTGTGGTGCAATTCCTTCAGAGTTACTGGAAAGTGAACTCTTTGGTCATGAAAAGGGTGCTTTTACTGGCGCAATATCTACCCGTAAAGGCCGCTTTGAACTCGCTGAAGGTGGTACATTGTTCCTTGATGAAATTGGAGATATGCCACAATTAATGCAGGTTAAGTTATTGCGTGTGCTTCAAGAGCATAGTTTTGAACGTGTGGGTGGTAATAGAACTATTCAAGTTAACGTACGTGTCGTTGCCGCAACACATCGCAATTTGGATGCTATGATTGAGGCGGGGTCGTTTCGAGAGGACTTGTTCTATCGCTTGAATGTATTTCCAATTGAGATGCCAGCATTACGCGATCGAATTGAGGATATTCCATTGTTAATTCAAGAGCTTATGAGGCGTTTAGAAGCAGAAGGTAGCAATCAAATACACCTCACACCTCGCGCGATTACATCATTGATGGAACACGAATGGGCGGGTAATATTCGTGAGCTAGCCAATTTAATTGAGCGTTTAGTTATTCTGTATCCTTCCCAAATGGTTGATGTGAACCATTTACCTAAAAAGTATCGTTACAGTGATATTCCGGAATTTCAGCGTGAAGCTAACTGTTCTCTTGAAGACAATGAAGCGCTTGAGCGTGATGCATTAAGTACTGTATTTGCGATGGACATGGCAAGTGAAGAGCAACCGAGCTTTGGTTCCACGCCCTCAGGTCTTCCTCCTGAGGGTGTTAATCTCAAAGCAATGCTGGCTGACTTAGAAATTGACATGATTTGTCAAGCATTAGAAGCGCAAGCGGGTATCGTTGCCCGTGCTGCTGATATGTTAGGTATGCGACGTACAACGTTAGTTGAAAAAATGAAAAAATACGGACTGAATAAAGGAAAAATTTTCTAATTTACCATCATGTTAATGTAGTACTTTTAAAGTAAAGTCAATTTTTTGACTCTATTTTTTATGATTTAGAACATAACACATTGAATAATAATAGATAATAATTGGTGTAATATCTGCATAGTAGCATTGATAATGAAGAATTTAGAGTTGAATGTATAGGATCATGGAAGCCAAAAATTCACCATTTGGAACCGTTGACCAACAAGTACTCAATGTAATGCCAGCAGGTATCATCCTTTTAGATCCCTATGGGCGTGTGGCTGAAGCGAATCCAGAAGCACATCGCTTACTGGGTGAACCGTTGGAGCAGATACGCTGGGTGGACGTTATTTATCGCGCATTTTTTCCACGCGAAGATGACGGTCATGAAATATCTTTAAGAGATGGTCGACGTGTTAAGCTTGCAATCTCCGCATCTGATTCAGGACAGATAATTTTGCTTACTGATATGACAGAAACGCGTTTACTTCAATCTTGTTTTAGTGATCTTCAGCGACTTTCTTCGCTGGGTCAAATGGTAGCGTCCTTAGCACATCAAGTGCGTACGCCTCTCTCTAGTGCGTTGTTATATGCCGCCAATTTAGCAGCGCCAAATATTAATGAACATACCCGCAAGCATTTTCAAGTCAAGCTGATAGATCGGCTTCATGATCTCGAAAAGCAAGTAAATAATATGTTGTTATTTGCTAAAGGTGGAGATAATAAGGTAACTAATCTCTTCACGATTGAACATTTACTGAATGAATTTGAACCTATGGTGGAGGCTGCAGTGAATAGCCAAAACGTGAAGTTTGAAATCAATTGTGATAATGAGTCTCTTTTATTACTTGGTAATGCTCATGCGTTGGCAAGTGCATTATCGAACCTTGTCATTAATGCGATTCAAGTAGCAGAAAATGAGTGTAAAATCGTAGTTGATACACGAACAACCAATGGCCATATGTTTTTATCTGTTTCCGATAATGGCCCCGGTATCCAAAAAGAGTTGCAAAATAAAATTATCGAACCATTCTTTACAACTCGTCAGCAGGGTACAGGTCTTGGTCTTGCCATTGTACAAATGGTTTGTCATGCCCACAAAGGCAGGATGACCCTTCACTCGCAACCGGGCCAAGGTGCCTGCTTTACGCTCTGCTTACCTTTGGCAGAAAACAGTAATGTAGCGTATCAAAAAATATCAGGAACAGCTTAATGAATCAAAGTAAAGTACTAATTGTTGAAGATGATGAAGGGCTGCGAGAAGCTTTAGTGGATACATTAACATTAGCTGGCTTCCAGTGGTTAGTAGCTGATAGTGCGGAACAAGCCTTGTTGCTTCTTAAAAAGGAATCTGTTGATATTGTTGTGTCAGACGTTCAAATGGCGGGTATGAATGGTTTAGACTTATTGCGAAATCTGAAGTTTAATCATCCGAGGCTTCCTGTTTTGCTTATGACAGCATACGCTAACATTGAAGATGCAGTATCAGCCATGAAAAAAGGTGCCATTGACTATATGGCGAAGCCATTTGCTCCTGAAGTGTTGCTAAATATGATCAGTCGTTATGCACCGGTTACAACCGATATGAGCAAAGCGATTGTGGCTGATCCTAAAAGTTTGGCGCTTATGGCATTGGCTGATAAAGTAGCAAAAACTGATGCTAACGTAATGATTCTTGGCCCAAGTGGTTCTGGTAAAGAAATAATGGCGCGTCATATTCACTGCCAATCTACTCGTATTAACGGCCCGTTCATTGCCATCAATTGTGCTGCTATTCCTGAAAATATGCTGGAAGCAACGTTGTTTGGTTATGAAAAAGGTGCATTTACTGGGGCGGTGCAAGCTTGCCCTGGGAAATTCGAACAAGCGCAAGGTGGTACTATTTTGCTGGATGAGATCAGTGAAATGAGTGTATCTTTACAGGCAAAATTATTGCGTGTTCTGCAAGAACGTGAAGTAGAAAGGCTAGGCAGTCGTAAAAGCATTAAACTCAATGTCCGCGTATTAGCAACTAGTAACCGTGATTTACGGGAGTATATTGAAAAAGGTTACTTTCGTGAAGATTTATATTACCGCCTTAATGTATTTCCTATCTCATGGTTGCCATTATCTGATCGTCAAGGAGATATTATTCCGTTAGCAGAACATCTGCTTCAACGCCATTGTAGTAAAATGAGTGATGCTGTGCCAATACTTCAAAAGAAAGCAGCAGAAAAGCTTTTGACTTATAGGTGGCCTGGTAATGTGCGCGAATTAGATAATGTCATGCAACGTGCGCTTATTCTCTGTAAAAAAAACTATATTCAGGCATGTGACATTTTACTGGAAGGTATTGATTGGCAAGATGCAGAAAGTTTGCAATCTCTTGTCGCTTCCTCATCGCGTGCTGAGGCTCAGTCGAAACCGTCACTAAACTTAGCGTTTCGAACATCGAGCTTGACTGATATAGCTGAAGACGTTATTACATTTGATGCGTTGAAGCCAGTAATAGGTACATATGATAGCTTGGATGGTGAGTTAAGAGAGCAGGAGTTTGCGATTATTTTAAAAACGATTCGGGCATGTGGAGGGCGCAGAAAAGACGTAGCTGAGCGCTTAGGTATTAGGCCGCGTACGTTGCGTTATAAATTAGCAAAGATGCGTAATGCAGGTATTAATATTTAACTGTAAGGCAATGCTTTTAAAGGTATGAGCAGCTTACATTATGGTTTAATCATTGCACAGTTATTAACCAAAATACATTAATAGTTTTATCTTGCGTGAGTTGCTAAAATTTTGACAGCGAGGATAATCAATGAAAATTTTTCCTATGCAGCAAGGAATGCAAACGATAGCATTGGAAGCACAAAATGTAAGCCGTCAGGCTACTGGTCAGCAAGTGAGTCAAGACTTTGCTGAATTATTATCGTCTGCTATCAAAAAAGTCAATGGGCTCCAAAAAACGTCAAGCGAGTTAGCAGCACGTTTTGATCAAGGAGACCTCAGTGTTAGCCTTTCTAATGTAATGATTGCGCGTAATAAATCTAGTATTGCATTTGAAGCAACGGTGCAAACCCGCAATAAGTTGGTTGATGCGTACAAAGAATTGATGAATATGCAGATATAAAGTAGGAACTGAATCGTGGCGGGAGAAGGTGAAAACAAAGAGTTAGCCTTAGCTGATGGTGGATCAGAACTACCAGCTTCAGCGGACGTGAGTGCATCACTGCACAATCCAGATTCCATGGAGCGAAACGTTTCGCCTGCCTCTAGTCCTCTCGGCGGCATTGATATTGCACGTCAATTGATACTTGTGGCTGCGATTGCCATTTGTGTTGTGTTAATTGCTTTGCTTTTCGTTTGGGTTCAAGAACCAGAAATGAGACCGCTAGGCATGTATGAAACTGATGAACTGATTCTTGTACTGGATTATCTTGACCAACAAAACATTGACTACAGATTAGAAGGCAACACAATTCATGTGTCCGCCAAGGAATACTCCATGATTAAATTAAATTTGAGTCGTGTAGGTTTGAATTCAGCTCGAGAGGCCGGTGATAATATCTTGCTTCAAGACATGGGGTTTGGCGTATCTCAGCAGCTTGAACGCGAACGTCTTAAACTCAGCCGTGAACGTCAGCTTGCTGCTGCAATTGAAAAAATTCGTAGCGTTAGCAAAGCTCGTGTTTTACTGGCTATGCCAAAACAAAGTGTCTTTATTCGGCATAATCAAGAAGCGACAGCAACGGTATTCTTAACCGTGCGTGGAACAACTATCCTTGGTCAGGAAGAAGTTGATTCAATTGTCGATATGGTCGCTTCTGCCGTATCGAGCTTAAAACCATTGCGTATCACTGTTACTGATCAGCATGGTCGTCTTTTAAGTTCAGGCAGTGAAAGTGCAATAACTTCTCGGCATCGCAAAGAATATGAGCTTGAACGCAAGCAAGAGCAAATACTACGAGAGAAGATTGACTCTATCTTAATACCGGTTCTAGGCTTAGGTAATTTCACGTCGCAGGTTGATGTGACAATGGACTTTAGTGCAGTAGAAGAAACACGCAAGCATTTTGACCCTATGACCCCAGCAACACG
Organism: Candidatus Enterovibrio altilux; assembly: GCF_002381345.1. GTDB lineage: Bacteria > Pseudomonadota > Gammaproteobacteria > Enterobacterales > Vibrionaceae > Enterovibrio > Enterovibrio altilux. The sequence continues at coordinate 683,246 of NZ_CP020660.1, read as the reverse complement.
CAGTGAACATACATATGAAAATTATAATAATAGTAATTTTGTTGCAGGAATTCCTGGTGCATTGAGTAATCAACCACCTGTAGATTCTGCGATTCCTGAGAATATTAAAGACCTGAAGAATGATAGTGTCGGCGATAAGGGATCACTCAACCGTGAAGTTACGAGAAATTTTGAACTTGATACTACCATTAGTCACCGCCGGGCGCAGACAGGTGTTGTGTCTCGTCAGACGGTATCCGTTGCTATCAATTACTTAGAATCCTTTAATGCAGAGTCTGGAAAAATGGTACGAATACCTATTGGTGAGGACGAGCTTGATAAAATTAGGCGTCTTCTTATCGGTGGTGTGGGTTATTCAGACATACGTGGGGATGTACTTGAAGTGATTTCAATGCCATTTATTATCCCAGAGGTTGAGGCCTTGGGCAATGTGCCTATTTACGAACATCCAAATTTCAATGATTGGATACGCTGGTTGGCAGCATCTCTGGTCTTTATCGTGGTAATTTTAGTTTTAATTCGTCCAGCGTTGTCAAAATTACTTTATTTGAACAAAGATAATGACAGTATGCTGGGACCAAATGGTGAAATGTTGGGACCTGATGGATTGCCACTGAATCCTGATGATGATATTGGTTTGATTGGCTCAGATCTGGATGGGTCAAGCAGCCTCTCAATGAGATCATCTAACCTTAATCTCCCAGACCTTCATAAGGATGAAGACTTGCTTAAGGCCATCCGAGCTTTAGTTACGAATGAACCTGATCTTGCTGCTCAGGTTGTGAAAAGTTGGGTGAATAAAGGTTAATGGCTAATGAAGATAAAAACGAATCAAGAACAAGCTATGATGTGTCGCAATTGTCTGGGTTTGATAAAGCTGCCATTTTACTCCTTAGTTTAACAGAGCAAGACGCTGCAAGTATCATTCGGCATTTAGAACCCAAACAGGTTCAGAAAGTCGGTGGAGTGATGACGCAAATGCAGGATCTTAATCAAGATATGGTGGGGGCTGTTCATCGTAAATTTATTGAAGATATTCAGCAGTTTACCGCTATAGGTATGGGCAGTGAAGATTTCGTACGGAATGCACTTGTAGCAGCATTGGGTGAAGATAAAGCTACACATCTTGTTGATCAAATGCTTTTGGGGAGCGGATCAAAAGGATTAGACTCGCTTAAATGGATGGATCCACGTCAGGTTGCATCAATTATTATTAATGAACATCCTCAAATTCAAACTATTGTTCTTTCCTACTTGGAACCAGAACAATCCGCAGACATCCTCACGCAGTTTGCAGAACGAAATGCACTTGATTTAGTTATGCGAATTGCAAACCTTGAAGAAGTTCAACCTGCTGCACTTCACGAATTGAATGAAATTATGGAGAAACAGTTTGCGGGTCAAGCAGGTGCACAAGCGGCAAAAATTGGTGGCTTGAAGGCAGCTGCAAATATCATGAATTATATGGATAATACGCTTGAATCTGCATTAATGGAACAAATTGAAAAGAACGATGAAGAAATGGCATTGCAAATTCAGGATCTCATGTTTGTATTTGATAATCTTTCTGAAGTAGATGACCGAGGAATTCAAGCAATTCTTAAGGATATTCCCCAAGAGGTACTGCAGAAAGCTCTTAAGGGTGCAGAAGAAGGATTGCGGAACAAAATTTTTCGCAATATGTCGAAACGTGCATCAGAAATGTTACAAGAAGACTTAGAAGCCATGGGGCCAATCCGTGTGACTGATGTAGAAGCCGCACAAAAAGAAATTTTATCTATTGCACGTCGTTTGTCTGATGCTGGTGACATAATGCTCAGTAATGGTGGTGCAGACGAATTTTTGTAATCTTAGTCGGCTGTTTATGTCTACGCTAAGGCTTATTCTGAAATAGTTACGTACCATGTGTGTGGATAGGACTATCCTTCTATGCACATCTTGGTATTGAAGCATATTTTAACGTTATAAATGAAGGGTTTGGTATGAGCATTGATCGTCGTAGAGGTTATATTCGTGTCACTGAGCAACCTGATAGTATTTTTGAACGTTGGTCGCTCCCTGCCTATGAACTCAATAATGCGTCACCCAAGGAAACAGCCTTAAACTATGACCCAAGCTGGGAGGCACCAAAAGTAGCGGAAGAGCCGGTGGAGTCTGAAATTGACTTCAAAATGCTTAGGCCTGATGCTCTCGAGCATATTCGTCATTCTGCTTATGAAGAAGGCAAGAAAGAAGGGTATGATAAAGGTTTTACTGAAGGCCGTGAAGCTGGGTTTAAAGAAGGCAAAATAGCGGGTTTGGATACTGGACAAAAAGAAGGTTTGGAGCAAGGTCTGTTAGAAGGTCAGCTGCTCGTTGAGAACCGTTGTCAGCATCTTGACGCTATTCTTGAAAAAATTACCTTTCCACTGGTGCAGGTTGATCATCAAGTTTATCAACAGGTGTTGGAAATAGTAATACAGTTAACAAAAACGGCAATTCAAACAGAAGTGGTGACTAATCCCAACGTTATTTTAGCCACATTACAAAAATCTATTACAGCACTACCAATGTCTGGACGTCAAGCTATTATATACCTTCATCCTGAAGATATCGAAGTGGTGACTAATGTGCACAGTGCTGAATCAATAAAAGATTATCAATGGAAATTCATTCCAAAACCATCAATAAACCGTGGTGATATTCAAATTTTTTGTGGTGATTCTATTGTGGATTACCGCATGAAAGATCGAATTCAGCAGTTGCTTAGTCGTTTTGCTAGTCAGAACATAACACGTGAACTTGATTGTTCTGAAGGTGGAGATGGTGTTGATATACTTCGTACGATTGATATTGACTCGCTGTCAAGTAACTGTGATGATCATGAAGTAAATATGCATGCTGAAGACAGTTCCCAAGAGCAATCAAAATCAAAAAATAACCCAAAAATTGAGATTTAAAATTTGATGAATTTAAAAAAATAATGTTTCTAACATAATGGAAGAAAGTACGGGATTAGCGAACCGTGATCAAAAAACATTCTCCATGGGCGAAGTAGGAGAAGATGGTGGTTAGCCTGTTTGAACGTTTAAATAATTTAAAATTTGATAGCTTAGTTGCGCATCCTATTGCCTCTGGAAAACTGGTTCGTGTTGTTGGGTTGACCTTAGAAGCCGTAGGCTGCCGGGCATCTATTGGCAGCTTATGTAGTGTTGAAACCCTCCATGGAAGTATTGAAGCAGAAGTTATTGGGTTCTCGGATGATACTTTGTATTTAATGCCAAACGAGCAAATCTCAGGCGTAGTATCGGGTGCTAGCGTTATACCTATTTCTGAAGAACAAGGTATTCCAGTGGGTAGGGAGTTACTTGGCCGAGTTATGAATGGTGTTGGTCGTCCTCTTGATGGCTTGGGCGACATTTTTACTGGCCAAACGGCCCCTTTAATACCTTCAACAAACAATCTACTTACAAGAAAACCAATTAATTCTCCACTTGATGTGGGCATTAAAGCCATTAATGGTTTGTTGACCGTGGGTAAGGGCCAACGTATCGGTCTGTTCGCGGGTTCTGGTGTTGGTAAATCGGTTACACTGGGCATGATGACACGAGGTACCACAGCGCAGGTGGTGGTGGTGGGTTTGATTGGTGAGCGTGGACGAGAAGTGAAAGAATTCATTGATGACATTTTAAGTGCGGAAGATCGTGCACGTTCGGTAGTGGTTGCTGCGCCTGCAGATTCCTCGCCATTGATGCGCTTAAAAGGGTGCCAAACGATGATGACACTTGCCGAGTACTTTCGCGATCAGGGATTGGATGTTCTGTTACTGATGGATTCATTGACGCGTTTTGCGCAAGCGCAACGTGAGATCGCTTTGTCTGTAGGCGAACCACCAGCTACGAAGGGATATCCGCCATCAGTGTTTGCAAAGTTACCGGCATTGGTTGAACGTGCGGGCAATGGTAGCAATGTGCAAGGTTCTATTACTGCTTTTTTTACTGTTTTAACCGAAGGCGATGATCTTCAAGACCCTATTGCGGATGCAGCTCGTGCGATTCTTGATGGTCATATTGTATTATCACGTGAGATGGCTGATGCGGGACATTTTCCCGCAATAGATGTTGAGCGTTCAGTCAGTCGTGTTATGCCAAACATTGTAAATGATGAGCACATGTTGATGTCACGTACTGTACGGCAAATATTATCCGTATGTAGGAAAAATCAGGAATTGGTATCGATTGGTGCGTATAAAGCAGGGACTGATCAGGGTATTGACCAAGCATTTACTTTGCAGCCCCGCCTTGATGAGTATCTTCAGCAGGGCATGAAAGATGTGGTGCCTTATGACATGTGCATCAATATGCTGCGTGCAATGTTGCAGGAGTAATTAGACCATGTCTTATAATGCAATGGCTTTGTTATTAAAACAGGCAAAATTTTTAGAACACAAAGCACATTTGGCGTTAGTGTTAGCGCAACAAGAGTCGCGAGGGTATTGCGCGCAGCTAGAACAAATTGAACAATACCGTTTGGATTATTCTCGTCAAATGACTGAACGGGGTACGCAAGGACTAAGTGCGAACAGTTTTAGTTATTTAAACCGTTTTATTTTTCAATTAGATGAAACGCTGGCAAAGCAACGCCAAGCTGCTATTAATTTTGAAGATAATATTGAACGTTGCCAAGAGTATTGGCAACAGTGTAGACAAGAAACGAGATCGCTAGATTGGTTAATTAAAAAACGGCAAAAATATGCAAAAATTCACGCTGAAAAACTTGAACAAAAACAAATGGATGAATTTGCTGCCTTAAGTTTTATTCGACAGCAACGTAGTCTTTATTAAACTGGCCCGATGATTGCTACATTTGGAAATGATCTGTTGGCATGCAGTAATGTTGACCGATCACAATGAAATACTTGCAGCGGGATAATTATGAATCAAACTAACTTCTTATTTTCCAATATAACCTCAAAACAAGCTTCTTTCGCTGAGATAAAAAGCACCTTGTTGCCTGATGTATTAAGTACTGAAGGGAAAACTTTTTTTACTCAGCTAGCCCAATTGGCGTCTGGTTATAGAGAAGCGCATGTATATGGTTCAATCAAAAGCATTGAGCGTAGCAATAAGATGGCAGACGTCGATGTTAGCAGTGATGTATTTTTGAAAAATAGCTCTTTATCCGCCGATGGCGAAGATATTGCCAGGAAAGGGATGGATAACCTTATTCCAGAGAGTATGGACGTCGAAGACGTTTCTAACGTAACACAGTTGAGGTCAGCAAATGATGCAGTTTTGTTATCCATGAAGATAGGTCAAATATCCGATATTAATGAATTATCAATGAGGCAAGTTCAAGCCAAGCAGGATGGTGAAGCTTTGTTATTACGCCTCGATGAGGCTAATGCTGTGCTGCAAATCGATACACGCAATGTCGATATTAGCTCAGAGCTAACATTAAAATTAGATACTAACGCCAGTGCCAAAGAAGATAAAGGGTTACCGTTCACTCCTATTGAAAGTGGTCCCTTCATAATGACGCCGTATAAAAATATCGAGTTAACATCAGCATTAGAGTGGGTATTCCTAGTTCCAGAACAGGCCGGTGTAATAAACATATTGTCTTTTGACGGTCCTAAAGTAGAAGTGATGTCTGAGACTGAACTTGCCTTACTTGCTCAAGTATCTAACATGGCGATTGCAGAATATCAGGTGAGAGAAGAAACAAATGCTTCGTTTTTCTTAGTGCAAACCAACAGTGAAAATAACGATAAAATGCTGGTAACGCCTATTTTTTTGATAAAACAAATTGCTCCAAATTTCATTAAGGCATCGTCAAAACAACATGCTTTGACGTCAAGTAATTTATCGTCAACAACACTTGAAGCATTGCAATTATACCAAATGTTATCTGGTGCTGTTGATGCTGCAATGAACACAGATGCACAAACAGAAACAGCGGCCAATTCTGGTGGGCAAAGTAAGATAGGCAATGAAATATTAATGCTAATGCAAAATACAAAACAAAATGTGATTAACTCAACGGTTGAAGGCAATGTATTGCCCTCGTCTAATGCATTAATATCACATGGCTTAATGGAGCAATCTCAAGCTTACATGACCCAATCAGCATCAGTTGCTAATGTGGCGATGATCCCGCAAGTACAGCAACAACCCATACTGCTAACTTCTGCTAATGCAATTTCAGTGGTACCTGTTGGAACGGAAGCTGACTTTCAGTTGCCTCAGTCAAGAGCTAGTGTAGCGGTACTAGAAGCGGCAGCAATACAAGCATTGAGTAAGGCTGGAAAGTCTAGTTTAGAGACAGAGCCTGTTAGTTTTATACAGCAACTAGCGTTTAGTTTTGGTAATCAAAGGCCAATAATAGCCTCCAAATTAGATATTGTTACAGCACAAACAGCGTTACAAATGAACCAAAATCAAATTGAAGCAGCGAATGCACTTTCTGAGCGGATCAATGCTATGTTATTGAAAAATTGCAAGCATATTGATATTCGTTTGGACCCGCCAGAGCTGGGTAGTATGCAAATCAAATTATCAATGAACCGTGACCAAACATCTGTTCAATTTATCGTGGCAAATCAGCAAGCACATGATTTAATTGAGCAATCTATGCCGCGTTTGCGAGACATGTTGCAACAGCAGGGATTACAGCTAACTCAGTCATCGGTTCAGCAACAAGACGCTGGTGGTGGTCGCCAGACATTTAGGGGGAATCAAACATCACAAGGTGATGGTCAAGGCGAGCCGAAAAAAGAATTATTACTTTATCGTGGTGATGCGGAACAAGATACAGAACTCAATGTTATTAAACATAACGGGTATGTGAACGTATCAAAAGAACGTGTTGACTATTATGTGTAATGCAGCGCTTTTGCGCTTTATGTGTATAGACTGAAACTTGATAATTAATTGACTCAATGCTGGGGTGCTTTATGGATAAAGAAGATATCAACGAAGATGCCGGCAATGGTAACAAGAAACTCATCATTATTGTTGTCACATTATTTTTATTGGGTGGTGGTGCTGTTTTTTTTCTCTTTCCTGATGATGGAGAGTCAGTTTCACAAAATGATATTTTTATTAAAGAGCTAGATCCAGCTAGCCTTCAAGCAATTTATGTCACTTTGCCGCAGCCGTTCGTCTTTAATGTAACGGGTGACATGCAACAACGATTGGTTCAGGTGCAAGTACAGTTGGTGGTGCGTGGTGAAAGGAACGAGGTGTTGGCGAAACATAATTTACCCTTAGTGAAGCATAGCCTTCTTACTACATTTTGGGCTGCAACCGTTGAACAATTGCGTACGCCACATGGTCGATTGGAAGTACGCAAACAAGCCGTTGATACAGTAAAGTCAGCGCTGGAAAAAGTCACCGGCAAAACTGTGGTTGAACAGGTATTGTTTACTGGCTTTGTAATGCAATAGGTGCAATGTGACCGATCTACTGAGCCAAGACGAAATTGATGCGCTCCTTCATGGCGTAGATGATATCGTAGATGATGAACTAGAGGCTGGTAGTGGGGATATAGCCTCAGCATCTAATTTTGATTTTTCCTTACAAGATCATATTGTTCGTGGGCGTATGCCCACTCTGGAACTAATTAATGAGCGATTTGTACGCCATATGCGCATTAGCTTATTTAACATGCTACGTAAAACTGCAGAAGTGTCAATTAATGGCGTACAAATGGTGAAGTTTGGTGAATACCAAAATACTTTATTTGTACCTACTAGTTTGAACATGATGCGTTTCCGTCCCCTTAAAGGGACGGGTTTAATCACTATGGAAGCGAGACTAGTTTTTATTTTAGTGGAAAATTTTTTTGGTGGTGATGGGCGTTTTCATGCTCGAATCGAAGGCCGTGAGTTTACTCCGACAGAACGACGCATTATTCAAATGTTGCTTAAGCTAATATTTGAAGACTATAAAGATGCGTGGGCGCCGGTGATGAAGGTTGAATTTGAGTACCTTGATTCTGAAGTGAACCCAGCCATGGCTAATATCGTGAGTCCAACTGAAGTGATTGTGGTGAGTTCATTCCACATTGAACTTGATGGTGGTGGTGGTGATTTTCATATCGTTATGCCCTATTCAATGGTCGAACCAATTCGAGAGTTACTGGATGCTGGTATCCAAAGTGATAAGATGGATACTGATCTTCGTTGGTCAAAAGCTCTGCAAGACGAAGTGATGGATGTGGAAGTCGAGCTTACGGCAAAACTCTTGGAAATATCACTGTCTTTGCGAGATCTAATGGAGTTGGGAGTCGGTGATGTAATTCCGGTGGAAATGCCTGATGCATGTACTGTTTACATTGAAGATCTACCAACATTCCGCGGTAAAATGGGGCAAGCAAATAATAATTTTGCTATTAAAATATCAAAAAAATTAAAACGTCCAGAGGTACAAAGAAGTGATATTGCACAGATAGAAAATAATTTTTTTAAGCTAAAGAACCATGGCTTTGAAGACAAAAATGAATAACGATATATGTGGTAATAATCATGAGTGATGTAGAAGATGATTGGGCTGAAGCACTTGCTGAGCAAACTGTAGTTGAAAATGGTGATGATATTCAAACAGCGGCATTAGATGAACTGGTGAATGACGTATCTTCCATAAATTCAGATGAACAGCGTAAACTAGATGCCATTCTTGATATTCCTGTCACCATATCTATGGAAGTGGGGCGTACGAATATTAATATTCGTAATCTGCTCCAGTTAAATCAAGGATCAGTGGTTGAATTGGATCGTCTTGCTGGCGAATCACTTGACCTGTTGGTTAATGGTACACTGATAGCACACGGTGAAGTTGTTGTGGTGAATGATAAGTTTGGCATTCGTTTAACGGATGTGATTAGCCAGACTGAACGCATTAAAAAACTCAGATAATTTAATATTTATGCAAATAAAAACGTGCTTATAAATTTAATACTTTGCCCCCTTTCAAACTGTCTTTATTGCCTAATTTGAACATTATGATTTTTTAGGGCTTTGTCTTTTAAATTAGGAAACTAAATTATAAAGCTACGCTCTAAACCACTGGTTCAGTTAAATGTTCAAGTCTATGAACAAGTTTCACTACAAAGCAGCTAACTGTAAGTAATATAATTAAGCTTTAATCAATCATGGCTCGCTAACATTCTTGATGGATGAAAAGGCCGTTCAGCTATGGGATCAAATTAAGCAAGGTAATCCTGGAAGACTTCGCCTATTGAGCGACTTAGCCATTACGGCGGTTCTTATGATCAAATGCATATTTTAATGCCATTGAGAGGTATGGAAGAATGCATTGATGCTGTTTTTAAACGTGTTTAACTGCCGTTATCATGCTCTTACTATTTATGCATTAGCAAGCGAGCTAAAACGGTTAATGTTACGTTCAAAACGAAAAATAAGGGAACCATCTAGCACTTAGTCATTAATCTCACCAAGAAGAGGAATAATTTTTTTGGAACGAGATCACCCGTGTAATTTAGCGGTGAGTTACTAGCAGTTATACGGTTTAAATCAGCATTGAAAAACTAAGTATGGTTACCATAAACGTTCCCTATCAAAAATGGTAATGTTTCGAGTCAAAAAACTGTCCAGAGGAACCTTGTACTAAAATGCAAAAATTATCTTTTTATACGTGTGCTTGTTTCGGCCTTAATCTTGCTTAAATATTTTTAAAATTTAAGTGGAATTAGAGGATTCATGATATTGATGCTACTGGCAGTATTTGGATCACTGTTTGCTTCCGCTGCATTTGCAGCGTCAACATCTCATGTGAACTTTACAACAATGTTAGCTGCATTATTGGCGGTTATTAGCCTTATTTTTACTGTGGCTTGGTTATTTAAACGTATGAAAATACCCATATTAATGGGCGCAAAACCGGGATTGAAAGTGATCAGTCAGCTTCCACTAGGCCAAAAAGGACGCGTGATTGTTCTTGATGTTAATGGAGAGCAGGTCTTGATAGGTGTGACGGTACACCAAATAACGTTACTTAAAACTTTAGATACGCGGACGAAAAATGATGAATCTGCATCGAAAGCACCTAACCTCGACAGCGCATGATCGTCTCAACTTAAGAATATTTTGAAAAAAATGATGTATGTTAAATTCATTACTACTATTTTTTTGTTGCTTTGCTGTTTTTTAATGATGCCACTTGCTTATGCAAGAGCCGAGCTCACACTTATACCTACACTATCTTCTGAAACAGCCACTGAAAATTTCACCAATAACGATGGTGCAGAGTCAATGATGCAAGGCATAAATGGTAGTGGTATCCCAGCACTAACAATGACAGTTAATCCCGATGGCACTAAAGATTATTCGGTGACGCTGCAAATCCTAGCATTAATGACTGCACTGGGTTTTTTGCCAGCTATCGTCATTTTGATGACGTCATTCACCCGTATCGTGGTGGTGATGTCAATTTTACGACAAGCGATGGGATTACAACAGACACCATCTAATCAGATCATTATTGGTGTTTCTTTGTTTTTAACCTTTTTTGTCATGTCACCAGTGATAGATAGAGTGAATATCTCAGCGGTACAACCATATATCAATGCAAAGATAACGGCGCAAGAAGCATTTGATCGTGTGCAAGTGCCTGTGCGTGAATTCATGTTAAAGCAAACACGCGTTCAAGATTTGGAAACATTTGTGGATATGTCTGGTTCTGATGTCACCGTTCCAGAATTGGTGCCTATGTCAGTGTTGATTCCCGCATTTATTACGTCAGAACTAAAAACCGCATTCCAAATTGGCTTCATGTTATTTTTACCTTTCTTAATTATTGATTTGGTAGTGGCATCTGTATTGATGGCGATGGGTATGATGATGCTATCACCCATGATTGTGTCATTGCCTTTCAAACTCATGCTCTTTGTGCTGGTAGATGGGTGGAACCTCATTTTATCGACACTCGTAGGTAGTTTTGGGTAGGAATATATTATGGCCCCAGAAGTGTTTGTTGAGCTGTTTCAAGATGCATTGTATCTGATCATCATTATGGTTTGTGTCATTATCATTCCAGGGCTTATTATAGGTTTGGTGGTTGCAGTTTTCCAAGCCGCAACCTCAATCAACGAACAGACGTTAAGTTTCTTGCCACGTTTGATCGCGACATTGCTTACTTTGATGCTGTTTGGGCATTGGATAACACATATGTTAATGGAGTATTTTTTACGACTGATGGGAGAGATCCCATATCTACTTTACTGACGAGCTAAATGCTATGGAATACCCAGTAAACATTATTCTCGATTGGATGACACAGTTTTTATGGCCAATGACGCGTATTTCATCAATGATGATGACGGTGACGTTTTTTGGTGCAAAATTTGTCCCAGTTCGTGTTCGATTATATCTGTCACTGGCTATTACTTTTGCAGTTATGCCGTCCATCTCTAGTGTGCGTGATGAAGTAGAACTCGTTTCATTGGGTGGCTTTCTGGTGCTGGCACAGCAAATATTGATTGGTGTAGCCATGGGGACTGTCACGCAATTTATCATTCAAACATTTATTCTGTTAGGACAGATTATTGGCATGCAATCAAGCCTAGGTTTTGCGTCGATGGTAGACCCAGTTAACGGTCAGAATACGCCGTTACTTGGTCAGCTTTTTATGTTTGTTGCAATTATGATTTTCCTTTCTACTGACGGACACCTTCAAATGCTTAATTTGGTGGTCATGAGTTTCCAAACCCTTCCAATAGGTGAATCTTTGGAAAGTACTGATTTTCATGCGCTGGTGAATTGCTTCGGCATTATGTTTAGTGTGGGTATTGGTATGGCATTAGCGGGTATTATTGCCCTACTCACTGTAAACTTGTCCTTTGGTATTATGACTCGTGTTGCACCACAACTAAATATTCTCTCCATCGGCTTCTCTTTTGCTTTGCTAGTGGGTCTTTTGAGCTGCTGGTACATGCTAAGCGGTATCGTGCTTCACTACTTGAAACACTGGGATACGGGATTAAACGTTATTTGTGATTTGATTAGACTGGATTGCGCTAACGGAAGAGGTACTAATGATGGAAAATGATGGTCAAGAACGCACAGAGGACGCTACACCACGAAGACGGGAGAAAGCTCGGGAGAAAGGCCAGCTTCCTCGTTCACGAGAACTTGCGTCAGTTTCAGTACTGATTTTAGGAGTGGTGGCATTAATGTGGTTAGGTGGTGGTCTTGGCGAGACATTGCTCGAAGTTATGAGAAAATTTTTTACTTTAACGAAAGAAGATATTTTTGATGTTACTTCATTAGGGATTATTATCTATGGTGTCATTTTTGACGTAGCATCACCACTTGTCATAATTTTAGTAGTAATATTCATAGCTGGTCTTATTGGCACTCTGGCATTGGGTGGCGCGTCATTTTCTTGGGAAGCAGCAAGACCGAAACTGTCTAAAATAAACCCGCTTCAAGGTCTCAAGCGCATGTTTAGTAAGCAGAGCATAGTTGAGTTAATTAAATCGATACTCAAGGTTGCGATGGTATCAAGTGTAGCATCTTATCTTATATGGGTGAATATTGAAAAATTTTTTCAACTCAATATTGAGACCTTTCCAGTTAATCTCTACCACGCACTAGATCTTTTGCTGCACTTTATTCTATTAATCAGTTGCTCTTTGTTGGTTGTTGTTGCGACTGATGTACCTTTTCAAATTTGGCAACACAATAATCAATTGAAGATGACCAAGCAGGCGATTAAAGACGAATATAAAGATACGGAAGGTAAGCCCGAAGTTAAAGGTCGAATTCGTATGTTACAACGAGAGATGGCACAGCGTCGAATGATGGGGGAAGTTGCTTCTGCCGATGTAATAATCACCAACCCCGAGCATTATTCAGTCGCACTACGTTATGACAAAAAAATTGATAAGGCGCCGATTATGGTAGCGAAAGGGTCAAATCTTCTTGCACTTAAAATCCGAGAAATTGCTGAAGAATACGATATTATCATTGTTCCTGCTCCACCACTTGCGCGTGCTGTGTATTACAGCACTGAGCTTGAACAATACATACCAGATGGACTTTTCGCTGCAATAGCACAATTGCTTGCATATGTTTTTCAGTTAAAACAGTACAAAAAAGGGCGAGGACGTAAACCTAAGACGCTTATAGAAGAACAAATGCCAATTCCAATAAAATTACAATGCTGATTAGTTGCAATACATGTACTTCGCCAACTTACTGACGTAAAAAACGAAAAATGCGGTTCGTTTATTGCTAGATTACTAACAATAATTTAGCCTGACACGACAGACCCTACATGAAGTTATATTTGTCATTCTACAACAAGCTGCGAAATACAATCCCGTTTAAGGTGAAAGCGATACCAGCTATCGGCGCACCAATCTTGGTATTGTCAACATTAACAATGCTCATTTTGCCCGTTCCAGCGTTTTTGCTTGACATGTTTTTTTCTTTCAATATTGCTTTGTCTCTTGTCGTACTTTTGGTGACCATTTATATTCGAAGACCTCTTGATTTCGCTGCATTTCCAACTATCCTCCTTATTACTACACTCTTGCGTTTGGCACTGAACGTAGCATCTACTCGTGTCGTTTTACTTCATGGCCATGAAGGCCCTGGTGCTGCAGGTCAGGTCATTGATACTTTTGGTTCTGTCGTTATCGGTGGTAACTATGCGGTGGGTCTGGTTATTTTTCTTATTCTGATGATTATCAACTTTATGGTTGTAACCAAAGGTGCAGGACGTATTTCAGAAGTAAGTGCTCGTTTTACCTTAGATGCATTACCGGGTAAACAAATGGCGATTGATGCTGACTTGAATGCGGGCTTAATTAACCAAGATCAAGCGCGTACTCGCCGCCAAGAAGTGACCAAAGAAGCTGATTTTTACGGCTCTATGGATGGTGCATCAAAATTCGTAAAAGGGGATGCCATTGCAGGTATCCTGATCTTTGCCATTAATATTATCGGTGGTTTCTCCATTGGTATTATGGAACATGACGTTAGCTTCTCTAAAGCAATCAACATTTATATTTTGCTCACTATTGGTGATGGTTTGGTTGCTCAAATTCCATCCTTATTATTATCCATTGGTGCCGCAATCATAGTAACGCGCCAGAATATTGATGAAGACATGGGACAACAACTGGTGTATCAGTTGGTAGATAACCCTAAAGCATTGATTATTGCGACTGGTATTCTTGCAGTGATGGGTATTGTGCCTGGTATGCCGCATGTTCCTTTTCTTGGTTTAGCACTGATTTGTGGTGGTTTCGCGTATTGGAAAGTGAAGCAACAAACAAATGCAAAAATGTTAGCACTTAAAAAACCAAGGCAAGAACTTATCGCATCTCAACCTACAGAGTTGTCATGGGATGATGTTCAACCTGTGGATGTAATTGGTTTAGAAGTTGGGTATCGCTTGATTCCTATGGTTGACAGCGACCAAGGTGGAGAGTTACTTGACCGTGTTAAAGGTGTGCGTAAAAAACTGTCACAAGATTTTGGGTTCTTGATTCCTCCGGTCCACATTCGAGATAACCTTGAATTATCACCAAATAGTTATTGCATCACTTTGATGGGTGTCACAGTGGGTGACGCAGAGATTCATCCTGATAAGGATCTGGCGATTAATCCTGGTCAAGTTTTGGGTCCTATCTCAGGTGAGCCAACTATTGACCCGGCGTTTGGTTTAGATGCGGTTTGGATTGGTAAATCGCAACGTGAACATGCTCAGGCATTGGGTTATACAGTTGTAGATTCAGCGACTGTATTGGCGACACACCTGAGTCAAATGTTGATGCATAATGCAGAACGTTTGCTTGGACACGAGGAAGTACAAAGCCTTATTGAATTATTGGCTAAGCAAGCCCCACGCTTAGTAGAAGGGCTTATTCCCGATCTTATATCGTTAAGTGTTGTAGTAAAAGTGATGCAAAATTTACTTAATGAAATGATTCCTATTCGCGATGTCAGAACAATTATACAAACACTTTCTGAGTACGCGCCGAAGAGTCAAGATCCTGACATTTTAACTGCAGCTGTACGTATTGCACTTAAACGTTTGATTGTACAAGATATCAACGGTATAGCGGATGAACTTCCTGTTATCACATTAGTTCCTGAGTTGGAACAAATATTGCATAAAACTATGCAAGTGTCAGGAGGAGAATCCACTGGTATAGAACCTGGATTAGCAGAACGTTTGCAGCAAAGTTTGTCAGAAGCAACTCAACAGCAAGAATTACAAGGCGAACCTGCTGTATTGTTAACGTCAGGTGTTTTACGCTCCACCTTAGTGCGGTTTGTAAAAAATACAATTCCGACACTACACGTGCTTTCGTATCAAGAAGTGCCGGATGAGAAACAAATAAGAATTGTGAGAGCGGTTGGTAACTGATGGATAAACATCAGTAAATCAGGACAACGATTTTGAAGATAAAACGATTTTTTACTAAAGATATGCGAACGGCGTTAACCGAAGTAAAAGAAGCTTTGGGGGTAGATGCGGTTATTATGTCGAATAAAAAAGTAACAGGTGGGGTTGAAATTGTGGCGGCAGTTGATACTGAAACTCCAGTTCGCGATGTACGCAAGGAAGCCACGCGTACGCAAATAGCACAGGGTATGGGGCGCGGTGCTCAACAAACTAATCACTTTGCAGATGACAGAGTACATGCTCGTCGTGATATCAGTAAAAAAACGAGTAGGAAACCTCTGAAGAGTGAGTTAAGTAGTAAGTTTTCGAATCTCTTAGATCGTTATCAGTCTCAGTTGCCTGGGGATTATCATAGAAATGAACCTGTACCAAAAATGGACTCTCTTACTGCATTACTTGTCCGCCAAAACGAAGCACGCCATCGTCAAAATGAATCAATGAATGGTGCTCAACTTGCACGTTTGTCGAAAGGGAATAATGGATTATCAAGCTACTACGATTCTCAGCAAAGATATGGTATAGCACAGGGGTTAAACAATAGTTCTAGTGCGAAGCAACCAGCTAAGAAGCAAAAATTAGATTGCCTTTATCGCCAAAAACATAACGAAGCCAATCGTCGAAATAGTAGTGGTGGTGAAAGATGCGAAAATAATTGTGATAACACCCGTATTGAATCCCATAAAGACGTGAATCATCAACCTGATGAAATGGAAGCGATACGTAAAGAGATGGCAACTATTCGTAGTCTGCTAGAGCACCAATTATCGGGTTTGATGTGGCAGGAGGTGGAGCGTAAGGAGCCCCTGCGCGCCATGTTGATTAAACGTTTGGGAAAAATGGGTATTTCTCCAGTTTTGGCAGATCAGCTTGCTGGATACATTCCTGAAGATACGCCTCCTAATGAAGCATGGCCTGAACTACTGGGTTTAGTCGCAGATCAAGTGATTACCTCTGACGAAAATTTGTTGGAAACTGGTGGCGTGATTGCGTTATTAGGACCGACAGGTGTTGGAAAAACTACCACTATCGCAAAATTAGCATCTCGGGCGGCAATGGATTGCGGCCCTGAGGACATTGCCTTAGTAACGACAGATACATTTAGGATTGGTGCGCATGAGCAACTGGCGACATACGGAAAAATATTAAGATGTCCCGTAAAAGTTGCTAAGGATGCTACAACATTAGCCGATGTGCTGTATCAGTTACGTCATCGACGACTGATCCTATTGGATACTGCAGGAATGAGTCAACGGGATCTCAGGCTATCGGAACAGTTAGATTCGCTGATTCAAAGTCGTGGTTCGCATATACGAAGCTTACTTGTGTTACCAGCGACATCACAACGATGTGTATTACAAGAAACGATTGACCATTTTCGGCGTATCCCGTTATTGGGCTGTGTACTCACCAAGTTGGATGAATCCCTTAGTCTTGGGGAATTACTTAGCGTAACCATTGAGAATGCCCTTCCAGTAGCCTATCTGGCGGATGGGCAACGAGTTCCAGAAGATATTCATCAAGTCAGTAGTAGATATTTGGTGAATAAAGCCAGTGAACTCATGGCTCAAGGTTCAGAACAGCAAAATAATTTTTGGAGTCATGATGTACCAGAGTCGAATGCGGCGGACTTTTATGATTGAGAAAACCATGCATGATCAAGCAAGCGGCCTCCGCCGCCTAACAAATTCGACTCGCACTAAAGTCATTACTGTTACCGGAGGTAAGGGTGGTATTGGTAAAACAAATATTACATTGGGTGTAGCCGCTTCGATGGCAAAGCAAGGAAAGAGAATCATGGTCTTGGATGCTGATTTAGGTCTGGCAAATGTTGATGTACTTCTTGGCCTTCGAGTAGGGAGAAACCTTAGCCATGTAATGCAAGGTGTGTGTGATCTTAAGGATATTATTGTTGAAGGTCCTCACGGTATGCGTATTATTCCGGCATCTTCAGGTATGCGAGGTATGACAGAGCTTTCTATGGCACAGCATGCGGGTTTAATCCGAGCTTTTGGCACCTTGGAAGAAGAAATTGATGTACTTATGGTTGATACCGCCGCAGGTATTTCAGACATGGTGCTTAGTTTTTCACGTGCAGCGCAAAATGTTGTGATTGTCGTGTGTGATGAACCAACTTCAATAACAGATGCCTATGCTTTAATAAAACTTTTAAGTAGGGAACATGGCGTAGCTCGCTTTAAAGTTGTGGCTAATATGGTGCGTAGTTACCGTGAAGGAAGAGATCTTTTTACAAAATTAACGCGAGTAACAGAAAGATTTTTAAATGCTAATTTAGAATTAGTAGCGTGTGTTCCATTAGATGAACGTGTGCGTCAGTCGGTTAAGAAGCAAGAAGTGGTTGTCGATGCGTTCCCAAGCTCACCTGCTGCATTGGCGCTTAATGCACTAGCAAATAAAGCGCTGACCTGGCCAGTACCAAGAAATCCAGGTGGGCATTTGGAATTTTTTGTAGAGCAACTGTTCGTTAAAAACGAAACAAAAGGGGATTATCTTAGTGAATAGAACGCTCACTTATAGCAGAACAGGTGCATCCCCTGAGAAAGTGATTGCGAAGTATTCTACGTTAGTGATACGCATTGCTCATCACTTAGTTGCGCGTTTGCCACCAAACATTCAGGTAGAAGATTTGGTACAAGCCGGCATGATTGGTTTGTTAGAAGCACAACAAAAGTATGACCCGTCAAAAGGCGCAAGTTTTAAAACCTACGCTGGCATTCGAATTCGTGGTTCAATGCTAGATGACATTCGTAAAGGGGATTGGGTACCTCGTTCAGTTCACAGGAATAACCGTCAAATCAGCGAGATGATAGCATACCTAGCAGGAGAACTAAGTCGTGAGCCGAACGACAAAGAAATTGCGGAACATTTGGGCATGAGTCTTGATCAGTATCACAGTGCATTAAACGATATAAATGCGGGACGTTTAATTGGTATGGAGGATTTGGGTGTTTCAGAAGATGCTTTTGTCATTGATAGTCACCGAGAAGAAAATCTTCCTTTTCAGGAGGTTGTAGATGAGAGTTTTAAGGTGCATTTAGCCAAAGCTATTACGACACTTCCCGCAAGAGATGCATTGGTACTTTCTCTTTATTACGATGAGGAACTGAACCTTAAAGAGATAGGTGTAATTATTGGGGTTAGTGAATCCCGAGTTTGTCAGATACAAAATCAGGCAATGCAGCGGTTACAGACCAAGCTATCCACTTGGTCAAAGTAAGTTTTGACAATAATAAGGGATCTCACTGGAGGCAGTTTTGAATACAGAGATGAAAATTCTCATTGTTGATGATTTCTCAACAATGCGCCGTATCGTTAAAAATCTTCTTCGTGATCTGGGTTTCAACAATACTGTTGAAGCCGATGACGGTTTAACAGCATTGCCAATTCTTAAAAAAGGTAGTATTGAATTTGTCGTTACTGATTGGAATATGCCAGGCATGCAAGGTATTGATTTACTTAAAAATATTCGTACTGATGGCGCTCTCAAGCACCTTCCGGTGCTGATGATTACTGCAGAAGCCAAACGAGAACAAATTATTGAAGCTGTTCAAGCAGGTATAAATGGCTATATTGTGAAACCATTTACTGCGGTCACGTTAAAAGAGAAGCTGGACAAAATTTTTAAGCGTATGTAATTGATTTCTTTGTTAAGTGAAGAATTATTAACACGATGATAACACTCGATCAAACTAAAGCATTGGTCAATTTATTTGAAGAAATTGATCAAGAAAGTACGAATGAATTACTGGCTAATAGATTAGTCATGATTGTAATTTGCTCTTCCACGAGGTAGGTAAATTGACTAGGTAGTTACATGATGCTTTACCTCACTTTAAATAAATTTTAAAAATGTCGTGTTCTGATTAGTTCTCAGTGGCACAGCCTTATATAAGGGAGAATTGACTTTGTTAACTTCAAAAATTTGCGTCACCCATTAGATGGTTTATTAACGTAGGTGGCAGGAGACAAAACCAAACTGCATGGTCAATTAACCGAAATTTTATAGCGTTAAATTTAACGAGGCAGATTACTTGATGTGTGCTTAAATTAGTACCAAAAATTGAAAGTAATGGCTAAAAATTTTAACCATATTTGGTTTGGAGGACGAGCAAAACAAACGAAAAGATATAGTACAAACTATTGATGTCGAATCTGAAAGTCTGGCTATTACTACTAAGGAACAGCGCTAAGATAATCATGCGGTGCAGAATCAGGACGATGTAAACTACTTGCTTTCTAGCCTAGGCCTTTAGGGGTGTATGATGAGCTTTGAAATGGATGAAGAAATACTGCAAGATTTTTTGATCGAAGCTGGTGAAATTTTGGAACTATTGTCTGAACAGCTAGTTGATCTGGAAAAATTTCCTGAAGATCGAGAACTACTTAACGCTATTTTTAGGGGATTCCACACAGTTAAAGGGGGTGCAGGATTTTTATCGCTTACAGAGCTGGTAGATACCTGTCACGGTGCGGAAAATATTTTTGATAATCTTAGAAATGGTGGTCGAAAATTAACACCTGAGGTAATGGATATCATCCTTCAAGCGCTTGACACTGTTAATGAGCAGTTTGCATGTGTACAACAAAGACAACAGGCAACAGCAGCAGATTTAACATTGCTGCGCGCGCTACATACATACAGTAGGCCTGCAGTTGAAGATAAAGTTATTGAAGAAACGACTGGGCTAAAATTAGAACCAGAAGCTATCTCGAAAGTACCATTTTACGGTGATAATGCAATTGCGGGTGACTCTACTGATGAAATTACTGATGATGAATTTGATCGGTTGCTTGACGAATTGCATGGTTCAGGTAAAAGCCCTCTGATAAATAGTAATGCAACTTCACCACCATTATCCTCTCCAGACACATCGGTCAAAAGCTCAAGCGGTGATGACATGACTGATGATGATTTCGAAAATCTCCTTAATATACTGCATGGTAATAGTCCTATAGAGGACAAGTCAAAAGAGAATACCCATGAAGATCCCTCCCCAGTACCAAAAGTTGAACTTAAACCTGCGCCACCACCACAGAAACTAGCACCATCGGCTCAACCACCATCAGTAGCAGCGAAGCCACCAGTGAAAGCAGAAGAGCGAAAGATACCAGTACCTCAAATGGAACAAACTGTACGTGTTAATACATCGACCTTAGATAAGATCATGAATATGGTCGGTGAATTGGTACTTGTGCGTAACCGTTTGGTTAGTCTTAGCGCCAGCAGTGATAATGAAAACATGGTGAAAGCGGTGACGAATCTTGATGTTGTAACTGCTGATTTGCAAGGCGCCGTAATGCAAACACGCATGCAACCAATCAAAAAAGTGTTTGGTCGTTTTCCACGAGTTATACGTGATTTGGCACGTAATTTGAATAAAGATATCGTGTTAAAAATGCGTGGAGAAGAAACAGATTTAGATAAAAACTTAGTGGAGGCACTTGCAGACCCCATGGTCCATTTAGTTCGAAACTCAGTTGACCACGGTATTGAAATGCCGGATGCACGGGAAAAAAAGAGTAAGTCACGGGTAGGTACTGTTACTCTGGCTGCGTCGCAAGAGGGTAACCATATTTTATTAACGATTGAAGATGATGGTGGTGGTATGGATACTAAAATACTCCGTGGTATTGCAGTCGATCGTGGTGTTATGGATGCTGATGCGGCTGCGCGTTTGACTGATATTGAATCATTTAACCTTATATTTGCTCCAGGATTCTCTACTAAAGCTGAAATTTCAGATATATCTGGACGTGGTGTTGGTATGGATGTAGTCAAAACAGCTATCTCTCAACTTAACGGCACAATCTCTATTGATTCAGTGTTGGGTAAAGGTACTATCATTTCAATAAAAGTACCGCTGACGTTAGCGATCTTGCCAACATTGATGGTGGGGATAGGAAATAGTCCTTACGCATTTCCTCTATCAAATGTGAATGAAATTATTAGCTTAGATCTGGCAAAAACGAATACAGTTGATAGTCAGTTGACATTAATTGTGCGCGACAAAGTAATTCCTCTATTTTACTTGCAAGATTGGTTATGTCAAACACGAATAGCAAACAGGAAAATAGGGCATGTAGTCATTGTTCAGATAGGGCAGCAACCCATTGCATTTGTGGTTGATTCATTGATAGGGCAAGAAGAGGTGGTTATCAAACCATTGGATGAGTTGTTGCAGGGTACACCTGGGATAGCGGGTGCAACAATCACCAGCGATGGTCATATTGCTTTGATTTTGGATGTGCCTAATTTGCTTAAGCGTTATTCTAGGCAATAATAACAAAGGAATAATATGATAATGACAGTATTGGTCGCGGATGACTCAAATTTTTTTCGCCGGCGAGTGAGTGAGATAATCAATAGCGACTCACGTCTCAAAGTCATCGGCTGCGCTGCTAATGGCAAAGAAGCAGTGGAGAAAGCTACGCAATTGAAACCCGATGTTATTATAATGGATATTGAAATGCCAGTGATGGATGGAATCACTGCTGTCCGTAAAATTATGAAGTTTAATCCAACACCAATATTGATGTTTTCATCACTAACGCATGATGGTGCTAAGGCAACACTTGATGCGTTGGATGCCGGTGCGCTTGATTTCCTGCCTAAGAGATTTGAAGATATTGCGCGTAACCGAGATGAAGCTATTGGCCTTCTTCAACAACGCGTAAGTGAAATTGCACGCAAAAAAGTATGGATGCGCCGACAAGTACTAATAGCTCGGCCTTCACAGAAGACTGCGGCTGCAAGTACGAGACATTCATTAACGCGAGCATTTGCTGGGTCTTCTGACACAGCTACCATAGCTTCAGCACCTATGGCAAAGCCAGTGACATCAGCTTCGCAATTTAAAGCGAGTGGCAAACGTTATCAGTTGGTTGCTATTGGAACGTCAACAGGGGGACCAGTTGCTCTGCAAAAGGTACTTTGTGTGTTGCCAGTACATTTTCCTGTTCCTATTTTGCTGATTCAGCATATGCCATCGACTTTTACCGCTGCTTTTGCTCAGCGTTTAAATGGCTTATGTAAACTTTCCATAAAAGAAGCGCAAAATGGCGACGCATTGCAAGCAGGTACTGCCTACCTTGCTCCTGGTGGTATGCAGATGATGCTAAATAGTCATTTTGGGGCAGTGAGCATTAAAATTATTGATGGTGGTGATTGCATGAATTATAAACCTTGTATTGATATAACCTTTGGGTCAGCAGCTAATGCATACGGTGATAAAGTACTATCAATGATACTGACCGGCATGGGAACGGATGGTCGTAATGGTGCAAGACTGTTAAAGCAAGAAGGCTCAACAATCTGGGCCCAAGATGAAAAGAGCTGTGTTGTTTACGGCATGCCACGAGCAGTCTCAAAGGCCGGAATTTCTTCTGAAGACCTTCCTCTTGATCGGATTTCTGAACGCATACTCGTCGAGTTCAACTTGGTATAAGGAGTGGTAGTGATAGTCTGGAGCATTGCAAACCAGAAAGGAGGCGTTGGAAAAACAACCGCAGCGATAACTCTTGCAGGGCTTCTCAGTGAAAAGAATAAGCGAGTTTTATTAATTGATACCGATCCACATGCGTCGTTGACTACTTATTTGAACTATGATTCAGACACGTTACCTCGGTCTCTATTTGATCTCTTTCAACTGCAGACTATCAATAGTGATACGGTGAAACCGCTTATTCTCAACACAGAGTATAAAAATCTCGATTTATTACCTTCTCATATGTCATTGGCAACGCTAGATCGTGCAATGAGTAACCGAAGTGGTATGGGGTTGATGCTTAAGAAGACATTGGGCTGCCTAGAAAAGGAATACGATTATTCATTGATCGATTGTCCACCTATTTTAGGTGTAATGATGGTAAATGCACTTGCAGCAAGTAACCGTATTCTTATTCCTGTTCAAACTGAATTCCTTGCCATGAAAGGACTTGAACGAATGATTCGTACGCTCCAAATCATGCAAAAATCACGTAAGTCAATTTTTAAAGTATGTATTGTACCGACGATGTATGATAAGCGTACTCGTGCTTCTCTTGAAACACTGCAGGAGCTAAAAATACGTTATTCAGGTCAAATATGGGCATCAGCGGTACCAATTGATGCCAAATTTTGTGATGCGAGCTTAAAACATATGCCACCTTCGTATTACGTAAAAAATTGTCGTGGAGTTTTTGCATATAAAAGGTTGCTCTCTTATCTGGAGAGATTGGAGCAGGATGAAAGATAAAAAAATTTTATTTAGCGTTCAAACGCTGGATGCTGATTTTGATGTGCTGCTAGACTATGTGAGTGTCTTGTCAGATAACGTTGATACGGCACTGTTTCTAGTTGTTGACACTGAACGGCGTATTTGACAGGTTCCATTGATATTGATACAGCAGGAAGATCAATGGCACAACTACAGATGAAAGTCGTCGAAAACCCAAAGAAACGTGAAAGTATGGTGTTAATGCAGAAAGCGCACGATTTCTTTCATGTCGGAAAGCTATTAAGCCAAGTAAAGCTAAGTGATGGCATGGTGGATGATGTTGAAGAACCTAGTGATATTGAAAAGCTTATCAATATTGGGTTGGTACCTAAGATTAATCTAAATGTAGTTAAAGATACAGACGTAATGGAGGCGGTTGAAGCATATACTAATGTATTAGTGTGAACACAAGATGAGATGATTTTTGTTAATGTGTAGTCTTCGATTTTTATTTAGTCTGGGATGTATGTACTAACATTTATATAAATACTGAGTAACTGTTTTTTCTGACGATTCGGTAATGGAAGAGGTGGTAATATCTGTTCCAATGAAGACAATGCAGAGCGCGACAGTGATGTAGCTTTACATACCAATACTCATCACATTGATAATGAATTACCATGAAAAAATATCGCATTTGAGGATGTGTTTTAAGTGTTATGCGTTGAGGCGGTGGGTGTGATTTGTGCTGTGTTATTGACGGAGCTAGGTGGCATTCACCAATTGAAAGAGTGCAATAACTTTATCGGTCGTTCCGATTGGTATTTGAGGCTTCAGATTGAACATAACCAACGATTGGATATTGTTGACACCATCATATGTGTGATGCCGGGAAAAATAACAAATAAGAGTCATCGAAGGAACTATAATTATATTATAGTTTTGAGTAATAGTGAGTGGTGCTTAGCTTGAAGTACTTTATTTGGGACTGAGTCACTTAAAAGTAAGCAAGTGCAGTGGTGTAAACAAGCGGGTAAATAATCTTGGTTGGTTGGATTAGCCAAAGAAAAGATGTGTGCATTGCTCCATGTCCAAATTTTAATCACCATGCTTAATTATGATATTGATGCCAATGCGGTGATGTAGCGGAGCACATTAGAAGGAAAATAGATGTCTCAGGTCGTTGAAGTTCAAAAAAACAATGTGAATGATGCAATCCTGCAGTGGGTGACTTTTCAGCTGGAAGATGAAACTTACGGCATTAATGTCATGCAAGTTCGGGAAGTTTTACGTTATACCGAAATCGCTCCCGTTCCAGGAGCACCAAACTATGTTCTTGGTATTATTAATCTACGAGGTAACGTTTTAACAGTTATCGACACGCGGTCACGTTTTGGTCTGATACAGGGTGATATTTCTAATAACACGCGTGTTATTGTGATAGAAGCTGAATCGCAAGTGATCGGTATCATGGTTGATAGTGTTGCAGAAGTCATTTATTTGCGCGTCTCTGAAATTGATACCCCACCAAGTGTGGGTACTGACGAAAGTGCCAAATTCATTCAAGGTGTTAGCAACCGTAATGGTAACTTATTAATTTTGGTTGACTTGAA
Organism: Candidatus Enterovibrio altilux; assembly: GCF_002381345.1. Taxonomy (GTDB): domain Bacteria; phylum Pseudomonadota; class Gammaproteobacteria; order Enterobacterales; family Vibrionaceae; genus Enterovibrio; species Enterovibrio altilux. Next base: position 658,001 of record NZ_CP020660.1, on the reverse strand, counting down.
TAAATTACTTTCAGATGAAGAGTGGTCAGATATGGCTATGCTTTGATGCTTAATATTGTGTCGTACTGGTTGCTACTCGGTATTTCAGTCGTCATCGGGTTAATAATACTTTTACTGCTTCGCAGAGAAAAAAAAGCAAGGGTCAATTTGGAAGTTAAGTTTCAAGCGATGGAATTAATTTATAAAAATACTCGTCAACAGCATGAAAGCTTAATAAAACAGTTCAATGAATTACGGGCAGGATCTATTGGTATGAGCCAGAAGCTTGCTGAACTGTCTCAACATTTTGACGATATGGTTGAGAAGCAAAATGAATTGGAAATGCGCGACCTTGATGGTCGACTTTATAGTCGAGCAAGCAAAATGGTAGAGTTAGGTGCTGATATTCATGAGTTAATGGAAGAGTGTGACCTTCCAAAAGCTGAAGCTGAACTTCTGTTCAGAATACGGAAGCAGAAATTAGTTTGCTGAACCGTAAGTTTTAGTATAGTATTGTATGTTTCGTTTACATTTATCGAAAATAATACGCGATAAGAGAATATAATAGCGATTGAACGGACTGATTAATAAAAGTACCTGACATATAAAAAATTTCTCTGCCTATGCTTCCTTAACTTTAAGATGCAGACCTAACCACTTCAAACTCAACATTTACGCGGGGTGTCAAAAAGCTTGCAATCCTTAAAATTATTCATTCATCACTCCCAGATCCGCTCTATTTAGTTAAAATTTGGCCATGAGGATAAAGTAGAGATGCTTAATATTGAGAATGAATTCTACATTTTTAATGAAGTCGTTCCGGTGATATACAGTTTCCTCTAGGACAATGTGAAGATAATGGGTTGATTAGTGATTCTCTCTGAATTTGCCGAAAAAACGGATAATATATTTTCTTTTTTTGCCTCATACTAGAGCTTTATTTTTAAATGTAAGTTTATATAGTAAAGTCCAATACGATTAGCGATTAAATAATTGCTTTTATTTTAAGCATGCCAAGCCTAGTCAACTTATTTAATACTGTCATTGTGGTGTAGGTTTTGCCAAGAAATCAAACTAAAAAGGGTAGTAATATGAGACTACATTTATTTAGTTACTGAGCCATTACAACGGCTTTCATGATCAAACGCGCATTGTCAATATCACTGAAAGGTCTATAATGATTCATTAGTTTTGCTTTCAAACTTGCTCCAATGCCGTTATTATACTTCCACTATTTATGTATTAGTAACCGAGCCTAAACTATTAATGCCGCGTTCAAGACGGCGACGAAAGAACCATCTAACATTTAGCTATTGACTTTACGGTGAAAGCGAATGAAAAGTAAGAAAGCATGCACTAATGGGAAACGACGAGTCGGAAGCCAGTTATATTTAGCAGTGGATATAAATACGCATGAAATCATTGCGGCTGCGTTAAATTCATTAAATGCGATTGCCGGCGAAATGCTACCTAGCTTGCTCAAACAGACTCGCCTAAGAATCAATGAAATATTAAAAAGTAGTGCGTACGGCGCCAGATAATGTTACGAACCGTTCGTATTAAACGAGCGGTTCCTTTTGTCTCACCGATAAAAAAGCAATTTTTTAAAAAGAAATGACCTGCGTAATCTAGCGGTCAGTTACTAGAAGTTATACAGTTTAAATTAGTATTGAAAAACGAGATATAGTTGCCATAAATGTTCCTCAGCAAAACGGTAATGTTTCGAGTCAAAGAACTACTGGGAGGAACATTGAGTCTAAGGGATTATAATTTTAAATTAGTGAAACCGACTCCATGATAAAAGCGTTAAATCAGCTTAGAGGGTTAATGATGTCTAACACGCAGGTCTTTGTCTAATCATTCATTATGTTGGAATTTGCTACTTGAACTCAAATTAGGAAAGAAAGCCGCTTTTTTATGAAAATAGTTCTGTATTTCCTGCATTATTTCGTTTAATTTTATTAATCAGATCATGTTTATAATTATTTTCTTCTTTTGTCATAATGATACATTAATTACCTATCTTTTTCAGTTATGCCTTACCGGCTATCGGATTAAAGACCACTTTACGTGAATACTTATTTCTTCAATCTTCACTCGCTAAAGTTATCTCTTCACTCATGATATATGCACGAATAAAAAAACTGTTCTTGTCACCAATACTTGCATGTTGGCCTATCATAATTTCACCACCAAGCAATTTTGCTGTTAGTGAACTTTTAAGTGTACTTTGTTGAATTCATGTATTAAACAGGAATTCCATTGCGTAGTTACCGTAGCGTGTAGCATTAGAGCACTACTGCGTAGGATTCCATCTTTCGATACTATCGGTCTCGCCACACATATGCTGAGATACACGAATCTAAACCTGTAGATATCAGCTCTCGCTCTGAGGTTATATGCACTTCACTCAGTTGTATTTTTATCATTATTCTCTGTTTATCTGAGTGATAGAAACGTTTTCCCTCCCGTGCTGATAAGACAGTTTTTTTAGCTCCAGAATTCTATGGATACAAAGACTATATAATTTTTTAAATATCGTTTACATACGCCTATGACTTATAAAACATGGTCTGACCAAGGTTGTCAAATCTGCCTTTTATTCCACGGATATTTCCTGAATGATCAATAAAAAATAAACCTTCATTATTGAGTATTTTTTCAAAATTGATAAATGAGTTATTGTTGCACTTTTTGCAAAATAAATCAGTACATTACGACAAAAATCACATTAAATTGATTCTGATGTTTCCAGGGAACAATGAGGTTTAGTTGCTTAAAATGAATATGATCTTGCAGCAATGGTTTGACTTATAATAATTTTTGCTTCGATCCTTTCCCACGAATAAACCCATTATGTAAAAGAGATTCAGGTATAATCCTTATTGATTCAATATTATAAGTGCCATGTCTTGCTACATTAAAAACTTGGCTATTCAAATCAGTAGCGAGGATCTTTCAGTTATACTGAGGAGACAGTAAACTGGCAGCCGCCAACATGAATGCAATAGTATACGGCTCTTCTCCTGTAGAACAACTGGCTAACCACATTCGAATATAATATTTTTTCCAATCAACTTGTCTACAGAGAAAGTGGGAAAGTGATTTCGTAACTGATCTTCATAGCAGGATTGAGAAAGAAAATACTATCATTTTATGAACTATCATAAAGTTAGTTGTCATCCTTTCAACAGTAGAAGCTAAACGCCCAACTTTCTTGTCATTATCACGAAGCTCTGTCACATCACGCCATTCAAGGTTGCTACTAATGTAATTACTTTTTACATCAATGATGGCCGTTACATTCAATTCGATGGTGAGCTCTGCAATATTAATATCCGTTTTATACGGAAGATTTAAAGGGATGAATAAGAGCTGGTATTGGTGCGTTGGATTTTTGTGGAATGCATCAATCCATTGTTTTATTAACCAGTCTTGAGTTGTATGGAACCCAAACCAAACCTTCCGAAATGACTCTTGATATTTACCAAACAGAGTTACCATTTCTTCGTTAATATAAGTAATTTTGAAATCGCGATCAATGAAAATTATAGCTGTAAGAGATTCAGTGATATCTCCCCATTCAAGCGTATTTTCACCGTGGTCACCTTTAATATCTATGATAGTACTTACAAGGGGCCGGAGTGAAACATTAGCTACTTTAACAGTGGTTTCATACGAAAGAATGGTAGCATTAGACAACATCTAGCGTTGAGGGGCTGGATTCGCAAAAAATAAATCAATATAAATTTCTTTAACCCATTTTTTTTAGTACGGAAATTCGGCTATTTGGAGCGACATAAAACTTCATGCTTCTTCAGTAATTCTACCGATTTTTTGTTAGCATAAAAGATCTTAAAATTATTATCCACGATCATAAAGGTAGTTTGGGTGGTGTCAAGTGCAGACACAATATACGCTTTCAATTCTTACTCTTCTTGTGTGTTTTCAGTGACAGTTATCTTATTTTTATTTCACCTGAACATAATCTTAATCCTTGCCAGCCAACGACGGCTGCGCAATTTTATGTAACGCATTAAAATTAAACAATTTGTTAATTGGATTAGTACCGCATGCTCTCTATTGACAGACGCGATACCTGCAACAAACTGTTCGTTAATTTCCATATAGTATGGTACTGATTTAATTTGTTCCGCTGATAATTGATATACTTCAGTTCTAGCATCAACAACGATACCCAACGATTGTCCTTTTTTATGACGGACGATTACCACAACTGTTAGACCGTCCAGCATAGCTAGCATCATACTAAAGTGTGGTCAGAAATCAGCGATAGATGTGTACTCACCACGCAACTCAAGAGAACCAAGGAGATAGTTTTCACTATTTGGTAGTTTTTTTGCATATGATGATCTACGTATCTCTCTGACATGTAGGATATCAATACCCTATTCCTCGTCATCTATCAAAAAAGAAGAAACGCTTTTTACTTCGTCCGACATGTATTTTTCCTAATGCATAAGGCTTTCAATGTTGAGTAATGAGTCGACATCGAGGAAGCTTCTGACTTGAAAATTTACATTTAGCAGATCACTGACAAATGGCGTTACTTAGAAATTTTTCATCGGTGAGTTCAGATTATTGTCACCCATATCTATTACGTCAGATATGGCGTAAATAATGATACCCAATATACGCTCACCAGCCACTTCGCCTGCTTTCAAAATTAAAACAACCGTGGTTGGCAGATATTCTACCTGACCTATGTCAAACCTCACTCGAAGATCCATAATAGACACGATCATACCTTGCAGATTAATGACACCCAGAATAAATTTGGGTGCCAGCGGGATGATTGTAGGTCGCTCCCACATTCGAATTTTTTTCACTGCTTTGATATCAACATCATAAAATTCATGGGCTAAGTCAAAACCCAGGAAAGGAGATCCTTTTAATTTACTTTCACCTACCATTAATCCTACAGTCACGGTGGCAGGACTTGTTATGGTTTTCACCTATGCGCAATATGTTTATTTGTATCTTCTAAGTGACCTAGGAAACGAGCCATTAGCCCTTGAACATCCAAGATAAGCGGCATTGATCCATCGCCTAAAATAGTGGGTCCTAAAATGCCAGTTATGAAGGTAGAATTTGATGCTAGGCTTTTAATGACAACTTGTTGTTAACCCAACACTTCATCGAAAAGTAACTCAATGCGGTTACCACCTGCTTCTACGAGACAGAGTAATGGTTTATTTAATGCTCTCGCTTTGCCTAACATAAACTCTTCTTTGAGACGAAGAATAGGAATGTTTTTATCACGAACACGATACAATTCAATCCTCCTATCGCAACTTTTACTCGTTTAGATTCAATTTGGATTGATTCAATGATCGAAATAAGTGGCACCATTAAAACTTGATGCAAAAGCTTGACTAACTGCCCATCCAAAATGGCTAATATGAGCGGTAAACTAATGCGGAATATACTTCCAACATTTGTTTCTGAGTTTACCTCAATGTGACCACCAAGTCTTCTATGTTTCGTTTTACCACATCCATTCCTACACTGCGCCCAGATACATCAGACACTTGCTCTGCCGTTGAAAGTTTAGGTAAAAAAATCAAGTTATAGACCTGATCATCTAACAAATAATCCCAAGATATATCAGGGTGAAGTAAACCTTTTTCGATAGTTTGTTTCCATACTCTCTTTTTATCTAACCCAGCGCCATGATTCATCACTTCAATTAGAATAGAGCCCCCCTGGTGAAACGCAGTAAAAAAATTTTCTTGTTTCTGGCTTTCCTTTTTGCAAGCGCAATTCAGGTTCTTCCAAGCCATGATCTACAATATTTTTTATAAGGTGTACGAGGGGGGATCTCTGATACGTTCAAATATGATTTTATCAAGCTCAGTTTGTTCACCTTTACTCTCAAGATCAATATTTTTTTCAAGCTGAGTTGACAAAGCACGAAGAAAACGAGGAAAACGATTAAATGCAAAACTAATGGGTCACATACGAATATTAAAGATATTTTTTTACAATGCTTTGGTGTTTTGAAGGAGTTAATCTAGCCCTGCTTGTAAACAAATTAGTTTATTTTTAAAAAATTTTTATCTTAGTTCTGTTGACATACATTGAGTGATAATTAATTCAGCAACCAATTCAATGAATTTGTCAATTTTATTGATTACAACACGAATTGAAGATACTTCATTTGCCTTTGATGGTTTTGATTTTGCATGTACTCTACTTGTGACTTTATGAACTGATAATATGTCTGGCGATGTATCACTAGCCGCAACGGCTAGTGATACATCATGGAGATAGGTTTCGTTATCTTGATAGTACGTTTCAACACAGGACGTGTCATTTCCAATGTATATTACTTTTCTATCCATTCAAAAATTTTTTCAACTAGGTGTTTTTTAAGCAAACTATCAACTATTATCCGCCACTTTAAATAGTATATGTCTGGTTCAAATTTGCTGAAAGTAGACAATGCATCAAAAAGACATTTCACGATACAATGTACACTGAGCTCAAATAATTTTCGTAAAAACCAAACAGGATCATTGCCTGCAAAAAACATATTCCTGTTCAGTTTAAAATTAATAATCCAATTACCCTTGCCATTAATATCATCCGATTCAACAATACTTTCTTTTGACGGCTATTACATCACGTTTTATATGATTAAAACTAGAATCAGTTCCATAAACCACCAACATACTGTTGATGCAGTTGCCTCCTTTAAGTAGCAGATCAATCGTATCGATATCAAGAATGCGCTGTCCTTTTCTCGCTTCATCAAGAAGTGTTTCTATAACATGGATAAACTGACTAATTCCATGAAAAGTAAATGTTGCACCTCCGCCCTTGATTGAGTGTGCAGCTCGAAAAATCGAATGAAAAATTTGAAAAGATACTTCACTATTAGAATTAAGTGTGAGCAGTTCACGTTCAAAAATTTTTGCGTAGTTAGTTCATGTCCAAAGCCATAATATTCTTCTTAGCCAAATATTGAGATGACCAGTTGCAAGGTTTACAGAAGAGTATTTGGATTGAAAGGTTTAACGATCCAGCCAGTTACGTCAGAGGACTTATCTATGCTCTTCTTCTCCGCAGACGTTTCTGTGGTAAGTATGAGGATCGGTGTAAACTTATATTGCGGAATAGCACGAACTTGCTGAATTAGTTCCAAGCCATCGATATGGGGTATATTGATGTCAGATATAATCACGTCATAGTTTCCGGATTTAGCTTTTAAGATGGCCTCTGCACTATTATTAGCCGTTTATACTTGATAGTCTGCTTCTTTGAGTGTGTGACTTACCATCTGACGAATTAAAACTGAATCGTCCACAGCTAAAATTTTTCGTAGACTGTCACTACATAAAAATTTATTCAATAAAACCGCTTAAGCCTAATTGTTTAACTAATCCCCCCCAACGTTTTGCCGCATTCATTAATGCACTAGACGCGCCTTGCCATTGCCAATGAATAGTTTGATTGTGATAAATAATCCTAGCGGCGAGTATGAGTTGTAACTCTGGAGCATCAACACGTGATATTGCGCTTCCATTAATAAGCAAACTGTCTGATTATTCTAGCTCAACGTGCAAATATTTTTTAATATTTATTACTTTCGTAATATCCCATTGTTCTCCCAATGCAAAATTTATGGAAAAATTTTTAGTCATCAAATTTAATAATGCGACATTTTGGGAGGATATCCCCAGATACGCATTAAGGCTTTGTTTCCTCATTTGGGCTTAGATAGCAAATCCCTTCATGATCAACTATTAGATAATAGCTGTCTTATTAGGTATACTTAGTTTTATCAGCTTATGTAATGCTTTTACCATGGTATAAGTTTCGCTAATCTGAGTTGTGTGACGGCTTAGGATTGGTGTCTCTCCTAGTAGTTTTTGACTCGAACTATTGCCGTTTTGGTTAGGGAACGTTTATGGTAATCGGCTTTATTTTCTAAATCATGAACTAAATTTTTAAGTAATATTTAAAGCAGTTAGGCTGACTGAAACATTCAGGTCTATAAATAATTTTTGCTAAAAAACAACTAACTGGGAGCAGTATAATCAAGCTTTAATTAATCGTGGGCTCACTAATATTTTGGATTGATGAAGAAGCTATTCCGCTATGGAATCAAATTAAGCAGAGTAATCATGGGAGAGCTCGTTTATTTAGTAACGCAACTATTACGGGGGCCCTCACGGTTAAATGCGTATTTTTAATGCCATGGAGAAGTCTGCAAGGATTCATTAATTTTATTTTTAAATTCATTCAACTGCTATTATTATGCCATGATTATTCATGCATTAGCAAGCGAACTAAAACGGTTGATGTCACGTGCAAGACGAAGAATAAAGGAAGCATTTAGAACTTAACCATTAATTCTATGGGGCTCAAAGTCTACGGTGAAGGATAATAAAAAGTAAAAAAGCATGGTACTGATGGGAAACGAAAAATTTGACGCAAATTACATTTAGTGGCAGATATAAATACGCATGCAATTATCGCTGCTCAGTAGAATACATCAAATGTGACTGACGGTGAGTGCTACCTAACTTACTCAAACAGACCATCGAAAATTAATGAAATATAAGTTGATGGTGCTTACAACATCAAACAATTTTACGCAGCCGTTAGCATTAAGCGAGCGGTTCCACGCATAAAATAAAGAAAAGGAGCAACTTTTTGGAGCTTTATTTCCTAATTCGAGTTCAGATAGCCAATCCCAACATCATTAATGATTAAACAATTATTTTATTTTAGGCATACCTAGTCCGGTCAGTTTATGTAACGTTTTTATCATGGCGCACATTTAACTAATCTGAGCATCATGATCTTTTAAGCTCAATGCCCCTCTTAGTAGTTGTTTTACTTTAAACATTGTCGTCTCTGTTGTGGAACGTTTATGGTAACCATACCTTATTTTTTAATGTTGATTGGAACCGCATAACTTTTGATAACTGACCGCTAAATTACACGGATGACCTCGCGTCCAAAAAGCACTTTTTTTGGTAGGATGAATGAAACTGCTCATTTAACACGAGCGGTTACGTAATATTACCTGGTGTCGTAAGCACTATCGACTTATATTTTATTAATTTCTCGACGGGTCTGTTTGAGTAAGTTAGATAGCACTCACTGTCAGTCATATTTGATGTATTCTATTGAGCAGCGATAATTGCATTCGTATTGATATCTACCGTTAAATGTAACTTGCACCAGGCTCTCGGCTTCGCATCAGTGCCATTTTGCACCGTAGACTTTGAGCCCCGTAGAATCACTGGCTAAATGCTTGATGCTTCCTTTATTCTTCATCTTGAACGTGGCGTTAACCCTTTTGGCTTGTTTGTTAATGCATGAACAGTGAGGGTATGACAACGACAGTTGAGCAAGTTTAAAAACAGGATTAATGAATCCTTGCAGACCTCTTCATGGTATTGAAAATACGCATTTAACCATGAGGGCCATCGTAATGGCTAAGTCGCTAAATAACGAAATTTTTCATTATTACTCTGCTTCGTTTGATTTCATAGCGGAGTAGCTTTTTTATCAATCCAAAATATTAGTGAGGCCTGATTGATTAAAGCTTGATGATACTGCTTCCAGTTAGTTGTTTTGTAGCTCAGATGTTCATAGATCTGAATATTGAAGTGAGCCTAACTGTTTAGAGTGTTGATTGAAAATTTAGTTCCCTGCTTTAAAAAATAAAACCGGTTACCAGAAACGTTCCCTAGCAGAGAAGCAATAGTTTGAGTCAAAAAATTGCTGGGAGGGACATTGGGCCTAAGGAATCACACAACTTAGATTAGTGAGATTAACGCCATGGTAAAAGCACTAAATAAGCCAACAGAGCTAAGTATGCCTAAAGCGAAAGAAATTGCTTAATAGTTCATCATGTTGGGATTTGTCATCTGTACTCGAATTAGTAAACAAAGCCTAAAAAAGCAGCAATTAGACATTTATGTAATAATTTATTTTGACAAAAAACTGCCTCTCCTATCTAATAGGACCTGTTGCCTTGATAGCTCAGTCGGTAGAGCAGGGGACTGAAAATCCCCGTGTCGGTGGTTCAATTCCGCCTCGAGGCACCATCTTTGCTAACATTTTGCTTAAAAATGTATTGTATACTTAATAGATTGACTGTAATTTAAAAGGAATACTATGTTCAATTAATATTTTAACGATTTTATCGTGTATTTTCGTTGATCTTTAATATGTATAAGCAATTGAACGTTTGTTTTTCATAATAACTGAATTAGTAAATAATAATTTTTTTGAACCGTAGTTCCCAAACAGACTAAAGCTAGAAAAAGATATTTTATGGCCTATGTAAATCCTGATTTGTTTACCTCATAAATAAGTACGGCTTCTTGCACGTCAAGTGAAAGCATAGTGATACAGCGAAACTCTTAGTTTTTTAAAACGTGAACAAGTATATTACTACTAACGGCTAGCTCTTAATATAAGTTATAGATACAAGTATTATTCATTATTTTAGTTTAGATAGTAAATTCAAGCATGATGAACTATCATGCGCTTGCTTTTATTTTAGACATATCTAGCCTAGTCAGTTTACTTAAGAATTTTATAATGGCGTAAGCTGCGTTAATCTGAGCATTATGATCTCTTAGTCTCAATGTCCCTTCCAATAGTTTTTTAACTCGAACCATTGCTGTCTTTACTGGCCAGAATTTATGGTAATCAGTTGTATTTCCTAAGTTAGGGAACTTAAATTTCAATTAACACTGCTAAGCAACTAGGCTCATTTCAATATTCAGGTTTATGAATAAACTTTGCTGCAAAATAACTAACTGGAAGCAGTATAATTAAATTTTAATCAAGTATGGCTTACTAATATTCCGAATTGATGAAGAAGTTATTCAGTTATAAAATCAAACTAAGTAGAACAATCCGGTCAGTATTTATTTATTTGGTGATTTAGCCATTACAATGATCTTCATGGTTAAATGCATGTTTTCAAAACCATTGAGAGATTTGCGGTAACTCATTAATTATATCTTTAAACTTGTTCAACTGCCGTTATCATATCTTTACTATTAATGCATTAGCAAGTGCACCAAAATGGTTAACTTTACGTTTAAAACGAAAAATAAAGGAATAATTTAGCACCTGCCATTGATGCTCCGGGGCTCAAAGTCTACGGTGAAGGCGAATGGAAGTAAAAAAGCATGGCACTGATGGGAAACAACGAACCTGGCAGAAGTTACATTTAGCGATAGATATAAATATGCATCAAATGATTGCTACTGAGTTAAGTTTATCGAACGTTATGGACGGCGAAATATTACTTTATTTACTCGAACAGACCCTCCTAAAAATTAATGAAATACCAGGCCATGAAGCTTACGATGCCAAACAATATTATGAAACCGTTCGTATTAAACGAGCGGTTTCATTCATCCTACCAAGAAGAAGAGCAATTTTTTGGAAACAAGGTCATCCGCGTCACTTAGCGGTTAGTTACAAGTAGTTATACGCCTCAAATCAGCATTGGAAAATGAGACATAGTTACTATAAACGTTATCTATCAGAGACGGTAATGTTTCGTGTTAAAAATTACTAGAAGAGCATTGAGCCTAAGGAATCATAATGCTGAGATGAGCGCAATCTACGCCATAGTAAAAGCTTTAAATAAGCTGACAGAGCTAAGTATGCTTAACACGAAAGCGATTCTTTAATAGTTAATCATATTGAAATTTATTATCTAAATTTGAATTAGGAAACAAAGCCTATACATTCAACACTTTCCAAGTTATTCTGAAGTATAAAAGGTTATAATGAGTGACAAGATAATAAAAAAGGAACCTTATATTTATTATTTAAATAGCAGAGTATAGTAGTTTTTATGACGTATACTTAAGTAATCTAAAGTTAGCTGAGTTCTGGACCTTGAAAAAAATGAGGCATATTACAATGATTCATTGTATTGGAAGAAGGTGAGAATTGGAAGTTTAACTGCGTGTATGTTTCTTTACTTATATCCTGCGTCCAACTATTGTGCGAGTCACTAGTGCTGTCTCTATGCATGCAGATAGTAGTGATAAGGGGGTTTAAACAAATTATCCATGTATGAAGGTGAAATGAAGATACCGGCTAGATTATTACCATTGGTTGAAGATGGCATGGTTGAAGAAGTAATTTCTCAGCTTATGAGTGGTAAAGAAGCATCTGTTTATGTTGTTTCTAGTGGCGGAAATATTTGTTGTGCTAAAGTATATAAAGAGATTGACCAACGTAGTTTTAAACAGGCTGTAGCGTATCGTGAAGGACGTAAAGTGCGTGATAGTCGGAGAGCTCGTGCCATGTCAAAAGGATCAAAATTTGGTCGTGATGAGCAAGAAAAAATATGGCAGGAGACAGAAATAGATTCTTTGTATGCGCTATCTGCTGCGGGTGTTCGTGTACCGAAACCTTATGGTTGCTTTGATGGCGTTTTATTAATGGAACTGGTGACGGATAATGAAGGGTTAGTTGCACCTCGTCTGAACGATGTGAACTTAACACGTGGACAAGCATTACGTGACCACGATATAATCATAAAAAATGTAACTCGTATGTTGTGTGCGGGTATTATTCATGGTGATTTATCGGAATTTAATGTACTCGTTGATCATTTGGGTCCCGTCATTATTGATCTTCCTCAAGCCGTGGATGCGTCTGCTAACAATAATGCCAAATGGATGCTAGAGCGTGATGTGAACAACATGACAAATTATTATGGTCAGTTTGCTCCAGAATTAATTGGTACTGAATACGCTAAAGAAATGTGGGCATTGTATGAAACCGGTAATTTGAAGCCAAATACCGAATTGGCAGGTATATACATTGATGATGGTGAAGATCCTGATGTTGACGCCTTGATGGCAGAAATTAACGCGGTGATGGAAGAAGCTAAATTGCGTAAAGAGCGTCGTTTAGAAGCAGAAGCTGATCAAGAGTAATGATAGGTTTTGTTTTTTGAATCAGAAAATTAGACTAGTAATTTACGCTTTAAACAATTAGGTTCACTTAAGTATTCAGGTATGAATAAATTTCGCTACAAAATCACTAACTGAAAACAGTATAATCAAGCTTTAGTCAATAATGACTTATTAACATTCTGAATTGATGAAGCAGTTATTCAGTTATGGAATTAAACGATGCAGGATAGTCATGGAAGACCTTATTTATTTAATAATTTAGTCATGACTATAATTTTTATGGTTAAATTTGTTCAATTGACGTTGTAATATTCTCTTCAAACGAGCGCAAAAGGCTAACGTTGAGTTCAAGGTGAAGGCTAAAAACCATCCAGCGTATAGCCATTTATACTACAGGCTTCAAAATCTACAACGAAGGCGAATAGAATAGGAAGTAAAAAATATGGTATTGATGAAAAATGGAGAGTTTGGCGAAAGTTACATGTAGTGGTAGATTAGATATAAATACGTATGAAATCATTATTGTTGAATGCAGTGCATAAAATATGACTTACTGTGAAGTGCTGCCTAATTGACACAAATAGAGTGGCCTAAAAATTAATGACATATTAGTTGATAGAGCTTACGACACCTGAGAATATTATGGAATCGTTTGGAGTAAGCAAGCGACTCTACTTATTCCATCAAAAAAATTTTTTGAAAATAAGATTATTCGCACAATTTAGTAATCAATTACCAGAGATTATACAGTGCAAACCAGCGTTGTAAAATGAAGTATTATTACCATAACATAAGTATTCCCTATTAAATACGACTATATCTTGAATCAAAAAGCTACTAGCATAAAAACATTTAGCCTAAGGGATCACAATGCTTAGATTAGCAGAACTTGTACTATGATAAAAGCACTAAATAAGCTGATAGGGTTAAGTATGCCTTAAATATGCCCCAAATACCAGCTCTTATCTAAGCACTAATCATATTGAAATTTGCTACATGAACTCATCTTAGTAAACAAAGCCCATCACAGCTTGAATAGAGACGTCAGTATTATTGAAAATACGGTGAAATACGAGGTTATTCATTGATTATGCCTTTGTAAGTAATATTTTTAAATTAATAAAGAAGGGGCCATGTAACTCCTTCTTTTTATAGATAATAATAAAAATTATATTTACCAAACATCTTTATCTATTTGTTTATCTAACTGAGGAAATTTTTTACGGTCAAACATTGGTATTTTACCATCTTTACGCTGTTGCTCATAGTCTCTTAATAGTGCTAAAGCAATTTCTGAGAGTGCTAAGATAGCTACCAAGTTTACGAATGCCATCATGCCCATAGATAAGTCTGCCATAATCCAAATAGTTGGTATGTCTATAACGGTACCAATAAAAACCATCGCTAACATAGCAGTGCGGTAAATATTAATCGCAATCTTACTCTTGAAGATGTACTCGATGTTTGATTCACCGTATGAGTAGTTTGCAATCAGAGATGTGAACGCAAATAGTAAGATAGCAATTGCAATAAACGGAGAACCCCAATTACCTACCTCATGATCAAGAGCTGCTTGCGTTAATTCAATGCCTGTCACGCCGTTTGATGTATCTAGTATACCAGAAAATAGGATAATAGATGCGGTTGCGGTGCATATAATCATGGTGTCAATGAAAACACTTAGCATTTGAACATAGCCTTGAGCTGCAGGGTGATTTGTGGTTGCAGTTGCAGCTGCGTTTGGCGCTGCACCCATACCTGCTTCGTTTGAAAATAATCCGCGTTTAATACCTTGCATCATTGCTGCACCGAGAGCACCACCTGCCGCTTGTTCAAAACCAAGCGCACTGTTAATTATTGTAGCAAAAATTTCAGGTATGATGGTAATGTTAATGGCAATAATGTAAACAGCAACGACTAGATACCCAATTGCCATAAATGGCACAATTAGCTCCGCAACACGAGCAACGGAACGCATGCCACCGAAAATAATAGGAGCAACGGCTATGGCAAGAATAATTCCTACCCATGTGTTGTCGGTGCCAAATGCGATGTGCATTGCTGCTGCAATTGAATTTGATTGTACACTATTAAACACTAAGCCAAATGCTAGAACTAGGCATATAGCAAACAGTATACCCATCCAGCGTTGACCTAAGCCTTTTTCAATGTAATACGCAGGACCACCACGGAAGGTGTTATCCTTGTGGTTAATTTTGTAAACTTGAGCTAATGCTGACTCTGCGAAGCTTGTAGCCATACCAACAAATGCTGTTACCCACATCCAAAACACAGCACCAGGGCCACCTATGTAAATAGCAACGGCCACTCCTGCTAGGTTACCTATGCCTATGCGTGCTGCAAGGCTGGTACTAAATGCTTGAAAAGAAGAGATACCTCCCTTAGCACCTTTACGGCTGTCTTTGATGAGGGAGAACATGTGCCCAAATGAACGAATCTGGAGGAAACCAGTACGGATGGTGAAATACAATCCCGTGCCAAGCAAAAGGTAAATGAGTACATTTTCCCATAATAACACATTTCCAGTATTGATAAAGGAAATGAATAGATCTTTTAATTCCATCATAATAAATTCTACTGTCGTGAAAAAAGGAGAGGCAGCGAATAACAAAGGAGAAAATAAAAAATTTATAACTTCCTGTCTAGTTCGGTACCTCGGGCAGTAATTGCCTTTATGGTGCTTCCTTGCAGAGATTTATGGTCAGCATTCGTGCTTGGATAGTTTGCTACACTACCTTCAATTCCGTTTGAAAATGCTTTTCAGAACCAGTTTTCGTAGGTTACAAGTTGATATAAATGCTACCAAAACGACAAAATGATACTTCAATTTCTGAGTCTAAGCATCTTAAAATTTCACAATTTATTTAAATTTACGATAGATTAATTGGTAAAAAGATAATGAGTACACATCAATAAAGTTTTTTTCCTAAATTAGAGCACTCAGTTATCAATTTTCGCTCTAAACAACTAGGTTCACTCAAATATTTAGGTCTATTAACATGCCTTACTACAAAATAACAAATTGGAAAGAGTATAATCAGACTTTAATTAATCGTAACTCACTAATATTTTTGATTGCTAAAAAAATCATTTTGCTATGAAATCAAACGAAGAAAGATAAGCATAAGAGACCTCGTTTATTTAACGACTTAACCATTACTATGATTTTCATGGTCAAATGCGTGCTTTCAATGCCATTGAGAAGTCTATAAGGATTTATTCGCTCTGTTTTTTTAACTTCTTCAACAGCCGTTGTCATGCCATTATTATTTATGCATTAGCAAGCGAGCTAAAATAGTTAACGTTGCGTCCAAGACGAAGGCTAAAGGAACCATCTAGCGCTTAACCATTGATTCTGTGGGGCTCACAGTCTACGATGAAGGCTAATAGAAAGTAAAAAAGCATGGTACGGACTGAAAATATCAAGTTTGATGCAAGTTACATTTAGTGGTAGGTATAAATACACATGAAATCAGTGCTGTTGAGTGAAGTATATCAAATGTGATTGACGGTGAAGTGCTACCTAACTTATCCAAAAGACCCGCCGAAAAATCAATGAAGTATCAACGGATGGTATTTATGACATCGTTCGTATTAAATGAGTGGCTCCACTCACCCTATCAAGAAAAGGAGCAACTTTTTGAGAACGAGGTCATCTGCGTAATTTAGTGGTCGGTTACCACAAGCGTTCCCTATCAAAGACGGTAATGTACGCACCAAAAAATTACTGAGAGAAACATTGAGCCTAAGAGATCATAATGTTCAGATTAGCTAAATCTACGCAATGATAAAAGTATTAAATAAGCTGATTGGGTTAGGTATGTCTAAAATGCAAGCGAGTATCTAATAGTGGATCATGTTGGGATTTGCAATTAGAACTCGCATTAGAGAACAAAGCCAGTTTTGAGTATTGATTACTTTTGAATCACTCTATTCCATGATGGATCATGTATACAATGAACTGAGTTGAACTTACTTCTATTGAGTTGTTGTGTAGCGAAGCTTGTCCATAGACTTGAATATTTAAGTGAACCTAGCTGTGTAGAGCGTAGATTAATAATTTAATGCCTTGATCTAGTAAATAAAGCCCTTAAAACCAGTCACACATCCAGCTCTGCAGGACAATGTTGTTTATGCATCAGAAGATATTTTAGTCTGTTTTATGGCCTCTTCAATTTATTCTAGGGAGGTTTGGAGTTGAAAAAGTATTAATATGGTGGGTTTAGAAATTTAGTAGTAACTTGTAATTATTAAAAATTGGTTTGAATAGTGCTGAAGTTTGCTATCAAGCTTTCTTAGAAGCATCCTATTACTTAAAATAATTGGTCTTAAGTACTTGTTTCCCTTTAGTTGGTTACAAAAAAATAAAAGCTATTTACGACGCCAAATTGTACCAGTGGTATTATCTTCCAGTTCAATATACATAGCCGTTAACGTATCACGTGCAGCATCTGCTGCTATCCAATTTTGATTGGCACGTGCGTCATTGCGTATTTTGATTAACGCATTGATTTGTATAATTTCGTCAGCATTACTTTGTGTATTGCCTTGTAAAAATGCTTCTGGAGCTTGATTTAACAAACCAAGTACATCTGTCAACTCTCGCATACGGGCACCCAATTTAGCTGCTTTTACTGCATTTTTTGATTTTAAGCTATTAATTTTTTTCACCATATCGAACAAAACTGAATATGCCTTAGGGGTATTGAAATCATCATCCATTGCCTCTTTGAAACGTTTAATAAATATCTTTCCGCCTTCAGGGGCAACCGAAACATCAAGACCGCGTAATGCCGTATAAAGGCGCTCAACTGCTGAATGCGCTTGTTTCAGGTTATCTTCACTGTAATTTAGCTGACTACGATAATGTGCAGACATTAAGAAGTAACGCACGGTT
This sequence comes from Candidatus Enterovibrio altilux, assembly GCF_002381345.1. GTDB lineage: Bacteria > Pseudomonadota > Gammaproteobacteria > Enterobacterales > Vibrionaceae > Enterovibrio > Enterovibrio altilux. Next base: position 640,166 of record NZ_CP020660.1, on the reverse strand, counting down.
TCAGCATTGTAGTGTATTAATACATCACGGATGGTAAAAAAATTATCTAAAGATTTTGACATCTTCTCATGGTCAATGATTACCATACCACTATGCATCCATGTATTCACATACGGGGTATCGTGTGCACAGCATGATTGTGCGATTTCATTTTCATGGTGTGGAAAAATTAAATCTGAACCACCGCCATGAATATCAAAGTGATTGCCTAAGATAGCGGAGTTCATTGCGGAGCACTCAATGTGCCAACCAGGACGGCCCGCGCCCCAAGGTGATTTCCACGTTGGTTCTCCAGGCTTAAACATTTTCCAAAGTACAAAATCCAATGAACTCTTCTTTACTTCTGTAACGTTACCGCTTCCACCAGCTTGTAACTGATCTAGATTTTGGTGGGATAATTTACTGTAGGCGTTAAATTTTGTGACTTCAAACAGCACATCGCCATTTGATGCAACATATGCGAAGCCTCGTTCAATTAGACGCTCTATTAGGGCAATAATTTCATTGATATATTGTGTTGCACGCGGTTCAATATCTGGCCGTTTGATGTTCAATGCGTCAAAATCAGTGTGCATCTCGCTAATTAAACGCTTTGTAAGAGACCCACAAGTTTCTCCATTTTCAACTGCACGTTTGATGATCTTATCATCAATATCAGTGATATTACGCACAAATGTCAGGTCATAGCCTGAATAACGTAGGTAACGTGAGATAACATCAAATGATACAAAGGTACGACCGTGGCCAATGTGACACAAATCATAAACTGTCACCCCACAAACATACATACCAATCTTGTTTGGTAAAATTGGCTTGAATTCTTCTTTTTTCTTAGTAAGGGAGTTGTAGATTCTCAACATGTTTATCGGATTACCCCATGACAACTATTAACGAAATAATAAAGTTATATGTTATGCTCAATGTATTTAAAAATATAGATTTGATCATTTGCAACACGGTATTTGTTCGAGATATTAAAGAAGCAATAATTTTTGAAAAAATCACAGTGAAAAAGGCTTTATTTCCTAATTTTAGTTCAGACGGCATCTTAACATAATGAACTATTAGACGAGTGCTTTTGTTTTAGGCATCTTAAACCCAGGTAGCTTATTTAACGCCTTTATTGTGCATAAATTTAACCAATTGAGCATTGTAATCCTTCAAAATTAATGTTTTTTCCAGTAGTTCTTTGACTCGAAGTAAGGCTATTTTTTATATGGAACACTTATAACAATTACACCTCATGTTACAATATTGATTTAAACTGTATAATTTTTGGTAACTGACCGCTAAATTATGCAGATGCTCTTGTTTTCAATAAATTATTTTTGGGGGGGCTTAATGGAACCACTCGCTTAATATGAAGGGTTTCGTAAAATTGCTTGATGTTGTAAGCACTATTGCCTGATATTTAATTGATTTTCCGGCGAGTCTTTTTGAATGAATGAGGTAGTATTTCACCGTTAATTATGTTTGATGTATTTAACTTAGCAGTAATAATTTCATGAGCATTTATATTTATCGCTAAATGTAATTTGTATTGGACGTGCCGTTTCCCATCAGTGCCAGGTTTTTTTTATTTTTTTATTTCCCTTTACATAGACTCTAAGTCCCGTAGAATCAATGGTTAAGTACCGGACGGTTTTTGTAATCTTCTCTTGAACGCAATGTTAATCATTTTGGCTCACTTGCTAATGTATGAATAGTGGTAGCATGGTAACGGCAGTTGAGTAAATTTGAAAATAAGAGTAGTAAATTTTTGCAGACCTCTCAATGACATTGAAAATATGCGTTTAACCATGAGAGCCGTTACAAGAGTTAAGTAGTTAAATAAATGAGGTCTCTTATGATCACCTTACTAGTTTGATTCTATAGTTGAATGGCTTCTTCATCAATCGAGGATATTAGTGGGCTACGATTGATTAAAGTTTGATGATACTGTTCCTAGTCAGTTGTTTTGTAGCGAAGCTTATGTATAGACTTCAGTATTTAAGTTAGCCTAGTTATTTAGAGTGTAGATTAATAATGTAGTCTCCTGACATGGGAAACAAAATTAGTTGTGTATTTTGGCATAAACAATATTTAACGTCACCATACTATGACGAGCATCATAAAAGATTATATAAAATACATGAAAAAGAAGCTACTGAATATCCAATCTTAGATTGGTCTGTACATGTTTAGCGATGGATTGGAGTAATGGATATTTGTTTTCCATCATTGGTGGATAAAAATAGCCATATTCGTTGGGACAATAGCTTGCTTGAGGCTCGTCAAATATAGAATCAGCCATTCCAGCAAAGAAAACGTGACAAGGTGTTCCAATTGCTGAAGTTAAACGGTGTACTGCTGTACCAGCAGTAATTACCGCATCCAAGGCGTTAATTACTGCTGCAGTGTTATCAAAATCATCATGAAGATTGAGTCCTTCAAGCTGAACTACATTAATGTCAGAAAGTTTATTAATTTTTTTCAGCTCTTTTGTACAATCACCATATTGCAGGTTAATAAACACGGTATTCTGAAATTGTTTTAGTAAATACGCTACTTCCTCAGCAACAAGATAGTGCATGTTTCTAGTGGCAGCTGTTAGCCCACTTCTCCAACAAAGACCAATCAGTTTTACGTTTTGGTTTTTGGCTCGTAGAGCATCTAGGTGAGTTTTCCATTGTTGTTTTAAATCCTGAGGGATCTTAAGGTATTTAGATTGATATATATGACGGCCATAATTTTTAAAACACAGTGCTGCCAGACTGCCGCCTGATATCCAACTTGTGATATTTGGAAGCACATGAGCTGGAATGATAATGTCTGTGTTGTCAATGCGTTTAATTGGTATTATTATTGCTTCTGGATAAGCATTTTTTAAGATATTAGATAGGCGAGGGTCGCACGCAACGTAAGCTTTTTGGCAGTTATTCAATATTAATTTAAGGTTGTGAAAATAGAAAATCTCGTCACCGATGCCTTGTTCTGGCATAACCAAAACAATGTCATCTCTCGGGCTAGTGAGATCCCATTGCGGTAATGTACCGTTGTATCGCAAGCGACGACCACAGGTGATACCAAGTTCATTAGTACGATAAAATTGTGCCCATTCCCCTAATGTGCGATACACAAAGCTAATATTAAATCCGACTTCGATGTCATCAGGAAACCGCGAAAGATAATCTTCCAATAACTTCTTTGCATTAACGGAATCACCTTTGTACCAAAGCACTTCGGCGAGGTAGATGGAAAGAATATCCTTGTTTTCATCGTTGGCAATAGCAGCCGCTAATTCAATGTGTTTTTGACATTCAATGATGGCTGTTCGTGTAAAATTATATCGAGTTTTTAGTAAGTTAAAACTATTGGTTGCTAGCCGATAGTGCAAGTCAATATCATTTGGCTGTTGCTTAATAGCGCCTAGAGCGATCCGGTATGCTTCTAACCAGTTTTGTTCTTTTTCATAATTTTGTATAAGAAGACGACTTAGAATGATCTCATCTGGCCAGCATTTTAATCCATCAATGCAATGCTTACGTGCAGCTTGATATTGTTCCAATTTAATATAGCAGTGGATGAGCAAGATCACAATGTCCTTTACAGGATTTACCTCATTATAGCCTCGCAGCAGAAACTGCAGGGCTGAGCCATAATTTTTTTCCGCTAGTTGTAACTTAGCGAGTCCGATCAGCGCTTGAGGAATGTCACCAGCTACGCTTAACAAGGCATGATAAAGTGATTTAGCTTGTTCTTGGTTACCTGAGCTTACCATTTGCTCGATAAGTTTGAGAGTTTGTATGATTTCTGCATTTATTGCCTGAAATTTTTGGTTTTGAATTTTTGCAATTTTTTTGGCCGCACAACGACTATCTCTTAATTTGCCGATTACTGCGGTAAGTTGTTGTTGTAAAAGTAGTAATTCTGTATGATGTGGAGTGAAAATAAGTAAATTATTAACGATCTTTAGGGCGTCCTTATTCATGCCTTGTTGTGCTAATATATTGGCTTTATCGAATAAAAGAGAGGAGTTGTTTGGTTCAACAAGCAGTGCTTTATTTAGTTTTCGAATAGCTTCCTGCCATGAACCATTCTCTGCATCTAGGACTGACAAGACCTGTAAAGCTGGGATGTTGTCTGGTGCAATATTTAAAATCTGTTCGAAGACTTTCCTTGCTTCATACTTTTTTTTATTTTGATATAAAGAAACACCATGTTCGAACGCTTTCTTTAGCGTGATAGTACCATGATTAGTTTGAAAGATATCGCTCATATTTATTCCATATAGTAGTAAGCGTGAGGCATATATACTTGATTAACTCGAAAGTACAGGTTTGAGAGTCTAAAATAATGATTACTTCAAAACTGTTTACTCATCAGCTTACATGACCGCATTATTCAGTTAATATTATAGGCTATAAAGAAAACAGCAATGTAGAGCTTTATTTCCGAGTTCGAATTCAGATAGCAAATTTCAAGATGATTAACTATTAGACAATAACTTTCGCTAATTTGAGCTGTGTAATCACTTAGGGACTTTATTTCTTAAATTAGGAAACTAAATTATCAATCTACTCTACGCGCTAAAGAGCTAAACTTACTTAAATATTCAAGTATAAGAACAAGCTTTGCTATAAAATGACTAACTGAAGATAGTGTAATTAAGTATTAATTAATTGTAGTTTACTAACGTTATGATTGATAAAAAAGCTATTCAGCTATGAAATCAAATGAAATGGGATAATCATGAGGTACCGTGTGTATTTAGCGACTCCGCCATTACGTCAACTTTCATGGTTAAAAATGCACTTTCAATGCTATTGAAAAATTTATAAAAATTCATTAATTCTATTTTTCAATTTACTCAACTGTCGTTGTCATGCTCTTATTATCAATGCATTAGTAAGCAAGGCAAAACGGTGAACGTTGCGTTCAAGGCAGAAATTAAAGGAGCCATAACACACTGAGTCCTTGATTCTACGGGACTCACAATCTACGGTGGAGGCGAATGGAAAACAAAAAAGCGTGGCACTGCTGGAAAACAGCGAATCTGACGCAAGTTATATTTAGCGGTAGATATAAATGTGTATAAAAATCATTGCTGCTGAGCTAAACGCATCAAATGTGACTGACGGTAAGGTACTATCTAATTTGTTCAAACCGACCTGCCGCAGAATCAACAAAATATCATACGATGGAGCTCAAGATAGCAGATAATTTGACGAAATCATTCGTATAATTTAGTGGCTAATCACTAGGAATCATACAGCTCAAATCAGCATTAAAAAAAAGGTGTGGTTACCATAAACGTTGCTTATCAAAGACGGGAACATTTCGAGTCAAACATTACTCGGAGGAAGATTGAATTTAAGAGATCATGATGTTCGTATTAATGAGACTTGCGCCATAATAAAAGCGTTAGATAAGCTAACCTCGTTAGGTATATCTAAAACAAAAGCGAGTGTTTAATAGTGAATCATGTTGAAATTTGTTATCTGAACTCGAATTAAGAAAAAAAGCTTTTTTAACGCATAATTTTAGTCATTTCAACATTATTTATTCCATGATTAATTAGAATGTTAAATATGTTATCCTACACTACTGACGCTTATTTTGCTCAATGTCATCTCGAAAAAAATATGAGCATTATCTTCACAGGCTGTTTTCGTTACGTAATGAAACTGTTGCGCATGCGTAAAGCTGCCTTCATCAAAAATCCAAAATTTTTTCTTTGGTTTATTATTTATCCATTTATGTTATGTTTGCTCTCGTATTGCACGTTTGTGTAAAAATGAGTTAATAGTGTGAAATTCGGTGCCAGATTCTATTCTGCTTGCAGTTTTTTGCAGTTTTACCAGTCGAAACCATACTTTTTAGGACATATCTAGCTCTCTTAATCATTTGCTTAAATTTTTTTGCATGAAGATTTTACTAGTGCCGGCAAGACCATTACCACATGTAACTTGATTGCGTGTTGATAGTGCTAAAGTCAATGCTTCTGTTTGTTCTTTAGTGAAACCATGACTGAATCCTTGCTCCTTTGCGCATTGTTCAATAAGCTCGATATAAAATTAAATCTGACGTTTTTACACAATGATTTGAGAGTACCTAAACCGCCGTGATAAATGTTTATAATTCCTATTTCAACGTCTAACGTTTTGATTGTGACAAAATAGTGAACCTTACTCGTTAACGGAAGTGAAATTGGAGTCAAAAAACTACATCGCCTTTTTTAGCTTCATTAACGATTTTTCATCCTCGTCTTGCGTGTTGTTGCCTAACGCATGCTAATATGTAAACTATAAAAATTTTAGTTCTTATGTGCCGTTTCGAACTGACTAAAGTGATTAATAGAGATTATTAATGCTTGTTTAGCGTGCTCGATATGTTCAAAGTTTAGTTGAATATACTCTCCATAATTTCGTTATATTATGTGTTCAGGTTTATGAGTTGACTTTCATTTCATGGTTGCGAGTAAATAAACAGCGAGTTCCATTTACTTGCCACCGTGCAAATTTATTTTGATAGCGATTCTTTCGGCGGTTTTACGCCGTTTATAGTTTGCTCTCTGAACTAAAATTGAGAAATTGAACAATTTGTTGGATGAATAGCGTTTTACAAAAAATGTATTAGGGGGAAGCAGCTTGCCGTTTTCAAAATGTATACAGTGAAAATTCTACCATTTAGGAAATATCATATAATGAAATTATATTTAACAACGTTTAAATTATAATTTTTTATAATTGGCAGGGAAATTGTAAGTGATACATATGTAGGATTAATGTTTATTGATACTTCCCCTAATAACGATTTAAAGTTGGTCTAGCTTAGAGATTGGATTTAAGTCGCAGATAGGCTGTTTCATGAATTACGTGAAAGTCAAAGGAGAGCAAAATGGGTGTCACAGTCAACACCAACATGTCTGCGATGACTGCGCAGCATTACCTGAATAAGTCAACAAATGATCTCAATACATCGATGGAACGCTTGTCATCTGGTAGTCGAATCAATAGCGCCAAAGATGATGCTGCTGGTTTGCAGATATCCAATAGGCTCCTTGCTCAAACCCGTGGTTTAGATGTTGCTATGCGTAATGCGCATGATGGCATTTCTATTGCCCAAACCGCTGAAGGTGCGATGCAAGAGTCCACTAATATTCTTCAGCGAATGCGAGATCTATCTTTGCAATCAGCCAATGGTACTAATGGTGGTGTGGAGCGAATTGCAATTCAAAAAGAAGTATCAGCATTACAAGATGAGTTGAATCGCATCGCTGAAACAACGACATTTGGGGGTCGTCGACTGTTGAATGGTTCGTTTGGTGAAGCTGCATTTCAAATTGGTTCTGGCTCTGGTGAAGCTATCATCATGGGGCTTAGTAGTATTCGTGTTGACGACTATCGTATGGGCGGAACAGAGTTCATCGCAACGTCAGGTAAGTCTGCTGGTTGGGAGGTATCTTCCGCCGCCGCAACATTAACTATGGCCTTTATGACCAAATCCGGCAATACAATTAATTTGGTAATTGACACGAAAACTGGTGATGACATTGAAGAGGTTGCAACATTTATTAATGGTCAATCTGATGAAATGATTACAGCATCAGTAGATGATGATGGGCAACTTCAGATATTTATTGCGGGAAAAAAGTTAGCTGGTAATGTTACTTTTGGTGGTTCTCTTGCAACGTCTCTAGGCTTGGCTACTAGTACAGGAAACGCGGTTACCGCAAAAGATATTGATGTCAGCAATGTTGGTAGCGCACAGATGGCTGTCGGTATTGTGGACTCCGCAATAGAATATATTGATAGCCAACGAGCTGCTATAGGTGCAAAGCAAAACCGCTTAAGTTATACTATTAGTAACTTATCGAATATTCAAGAAAATGTATCTGCATCTCGTAGTCGTATTCGTGATACTGATTTTGCTAAAGAAACAACGAAACTTACCAAAGGACACATTCTTCAGCAAGCAAGTACTTCGATTTTGGCACAGGCCAAACAGATGCCTCAAGCTGCATTAAACTTGCTTCAGTAGTGAATACTGGCTTTGTTTCCTCAATCATAGAATGCAATTATTAATCTACGCTTTAAACAGCTAGGTTTACTTAAATATTTAGGTCTACGGACAAATGTTGCTACAAAACAACTAATGGGAAGCAATATAATTAAGTTTTGATTAATAGTGACTCCTAGCCTGTTGGACTTATGGAGAATTCACTGAGCTATGGAATTAAACTAAACAGGCTAATCGTAAGTGACCTCATGTATTTAGCGATTTAGTCATTGCGACGGCTCTCATGGTTGAATGCATATTTATATCTACTGCTAAATGTAATTTACGCCAGACCTGCCGGTTTCCATCAGTGCCATGCTTTTTTTACTTGCCATTCACTTTTACTGTAGACTATGAGCCCCCATAAAGTTAATGGCTAAGTGCTAGATGGCTCTTATAATCTTCGTCTTGGTTTGCTTGCTAATGCATGATAACGGCAAAATTAATGAATCTTTCCTGACCTCTCCATGGCATTGAAAATATGCCTTTAACCATGAGAGCCATCTTAATGGCTAAGTAGCTAGATAAATGAGGTCTCCTATGATTACTCGGTTTGGTTTGATTCTATAGCTGAAAGGCTTTTTCAGCAATTCAAAATGTTAGTGAGTCACGATTGATTAAAGCTTGATCATATTACTTTCAGTTGGTTGTTTATATACCTGAATGTTTAAGTTAGCCTACTTGTTGAGAATGTTGATGGATAATTTAGTTTTCTAGTCTAGAAAATAAAGCTGACTATAATAAACGTTTTTTGACAGAGGCAGAAATGCCTAGAGTTAAAAAACTACTGGGAGGGACATTGAGCCTAAGCGATCATACTGCTCAAATTAGTGAAACTTACACCATGATAAAAGTGTTAAATAAGTTGACAAAACTCAGCATGTCTAGCATGAAAGCGCTTGTCTAATAATGAATCATGTTTGGGGTATGCTATCTGAACTTGAACTAGGAAACAAAATTATATGCATTTAATATGAATATTACTTGCAGATTACAATAAATCAACCGAAAAATAGTAACCTACTATCAGTTTTTTTGACAATAGATTAGCCGCAAAATTTTTAAACTGGAATGGCTAACCCAAGCCGCTTAATGCACGTGCAAATTTTGTCCATGCTTGTAAATTGTCAAGATGTTTACCAGTGATACAAACTTGTTCGTCTTTAATTTACGCTTGAATCTTGGTTGTAAATCTTTTTGATCTGTTTTATTTGTTTTTTAGCAGTATTGAATTTGATACCCTTTTGAAGGGAACATCTTTGAAATAAATTTTGTACGTGTGAAAGGAGTCTTTTGTTTCCATTGAATAGGCATCAATACTGTATTTTGCAAGATTACTACGTAATATATCAAGTATTTGATTGATCTGAAAGTTTGATTTTGTAGATATTTTACTATTGTTTACTGAGTTTGAAATTTGCAGTAACGCGGTAAAATGGAAACGTGTAGTCAATTTATGCTTTGTGCTATCAACGGGATTGTTTAGTTCGACGGTATCAATCTTAGATATAATATCAAAAGAAGACATCATACTATCCTGATATTTATTTAAAAAAATAAAATAACTTAACTAGTTTTAATTTATTACGTTGAGTCACTGCATTTGCTAACATGTCGAGCATGTTAGAAGTGTCAGTCCAGCTTAAGCAAGGATCGGTTATGGATTTGCCGTACGTAAGAGAATCTACGCTGTTTTTATTAACGGTTTGATTACCTTCTTCAATAAAGCTTTCCGCCATGATCCCAGCTATACGTGTGTCACCATCTACTAGCTGGTGACAAATATTTTTTGCGACATTTATTTGTTGCTTATACTGTTTTTCACAGTTTGCGTGACTAAAATCGACAATAAGTTTAGGCACTAGATCAAAACTAATTAAATTGTTAGCAACGTGACTGATGTTTTCACGTGTATAGTTTGGCTGATGACCACCACGCAAAATGACATGCCCATATGGATTACCACTGGTGCGGTAGATTGTCATCACACCTTGCTTGTTTGGTGAGCAAAATAGATGGGAGGTTTGGCTTGAGCGAATGGCATCAATGGCAATTTTAATGTTGCCATCGGTACCATTTTTAAACCCGACGGGGCAGGACAGCGCAGATGCCATCTCACGATGAATCTGAGATTCAGTTGTACGAGCACCAATTGCACCCCAAGTCACAAGATTTGCAATATATTGACCTATAATCATATTAAGAAATTCCGTTGCTGTTGGCATACCTAGAGAATTGACATCTAATAAAAATTTACGGGCCTTAAACAATCCTTTTCGTAAATGACAACTACCATCTAGATCCGGATCATTAATCATGCCTTGCCAGCCTACAACAGTTCGTGGTTTCTCAAAATAAGTGCGCATTACTATGTGGAGGGTGTTTTTATGTTGCCCTGCTTTTTCCTTTAGCTTATTTGCATAGTCAAAGCCGGCCTCGGGATCATGAATAGAGCATGGACCGACAATCACGAGCAGACGATTGCTTCTGCCTGCAAGTATATCTTTTACTTGTTGACGTGATTCTGCAATATGTTTGGCGATGTTGTCAGTTAATGGATAGGCGTTTTCCACTTCTGCAGGTGTTGGCAAGATGTCAATAGGTTGCGTTCTTAATTCATCTGTTTTGATTGGCATAGGCACAATCTTCCTTACTTCAAAGTTGTTATGAAGGCAGTAAGATAACAAAAATTTACATAGTTAAAAGTGGGTAAGTGATTCTTCTCAACTAACTTGAATATACCTATAAAGCATGTCGGTTTGGTATAAAAGCTCACATTGTTGAACTTACTATGAATAATGCTAGTATGCGCGATTTGATTTTAGTGTTATATATAAGTATTAATGCGGATGAGCTTTGTGCCCCAAATTAGGGAACGAAATTATCAATTTATGCTCTAAACAATCAGGCTCGCTTAAATATTCAGATCTATGGACAATCTTTGCTACAAAATAATCAACTGGAAGTAGTATGATCAAATTTTAATTAATCGTGGCTCACAAATATTTGAGGTTGATGAAAAAGCCATTCAACTATGCAATCAGACTAAGTTGAGTAATCGTGGAGACTTAGTTTATTTAACAACTTGACCACTGATGCTACGGAGCTAAAAATCAATGATGCAGTAAATGACAAGTCAAAAAGCATGGCGCTAATGGAGAAGTGCTAATTAACTTGCTTAAACAGGCTTGTAAAAAATTGATGAAATATCAGGCGATGGTGTTTACGACCTAAAACAATGTTATGAAATCATCCACGTAATTTAACGGTCAGTTATCAGAAGTGGTATAATTTAAATTATCAGTACAAAACAAGGTATGATTATCATAAATATTCCCTATTAAAAAAGGTAATGTTGCGAATCAACAAACTACTTCGAAGAAGTATGGAGCCTAAGGAATTACAATGCCTAAATTGAAAAAAACCTACGTAATACTAAACGCGTTAAATAAGTTAACAGAGTTAAGTATGTCTAAAATAAGAGCAATTGTTTAATAGTTCATTATGTTGAATTTTTATATGACTTGAATTAGAAAACTAAGTCACGGCTTAAATTGGCTCGCTTATTAAGTTAAGGCAATAAATTTTTTAGAAATACGGTTAGCCTGATAAGTTCAAGCAAGATATTTTTACTTCTCGCATCAGCTTGTTTATCATTTATACCTCTTTTGAAAGTGAAGTAAGAAGTTATGCGTTGGAAAAACATCACTGTGGTGTTATTTACATTGATTAGCCTCTTCGGCTGTTCCTTGACTCATAAATTAGTTTATCGTATAGATGTTAATCAGGGAAATTATATCGACCAAAAAGCAGTTGAAAAACTTAAATTTGGCATGTCTAGAGAACAGGTAATGTTTTTACTTGGGTCTCTAATGTTGGTGGAATCAGGTTATCCTAATACATGGTATTTCATTCAATGGCAAAAATCTGGCTATGAAGAGCCTAAGCAAAAAGAAATCATCTTGTATTTTGATAATAACAATCAACTCATTAGCATGAAGGGTGATTATCAACCAAAAAGCAACTTTTTCGAAGTAATTCGCTAACTCTTCCAAATAAAAACTCTGCTAAGTGGAATTACCCATGAAGTTGAAGGTTTGGTTAAAAAACGTGAAAGGTTTGCTTTCGATATTTTTTAATTCACTCCTCGACATTTTTAAAACTATACGATAATACATTGCTGTCTGTAAGAAGGCAAAAATATTTTAGCGATTGCATTATTTAAGTAATGCATTCAATAAAGTAGTGAAGCTTTATTCAAAGTTTTGTTTCTTAATGTTAATTCAGATAAGGGATCCCAATATGGTTAACTGTTAGACAAGCATTTTCGTTTTAGCCATGCTCAGCCCTATCAGTTTATTTAATGTTTTTACCATGGTATAGGTGTCGTTAATTTGAACATTATGATTTCTTAGGCCCAATGTTCCTTCGGAAAATTTTTGTTTTGAAACCTTGCTGTCTTTGCTAGGAAACGTTTATGGTAACCATGCTTCGTTCCCCCAATGCTAATTTGAATTGTATAATTTTGATGAGATAAGTGGAACTGCTCGTTTCATGTGAACGGTTTAGTAAAATTGTCTGGTCCATAAGCACTATCACCTGATATTGCATTGATTCTGCGGTGGATTTATTTGAACAAGTTAGGTAGTACTGCACCCGTTAGTTACATTGAGTGCACTTAACTCAGCAGCAATAGTTTCATGCGTATTTATATTTACCGCTAAATGTAACTCACGCCAAACTTGCTGTTTTCCATCAGTGCTATATTTTTGGCGCTTCATTTTTCTGCACTGTAAATTTTTAGCTTTGCGAAATAAATATTAAGTGCGGGATGGTTATTTTGTTTTTTGCTTTGAAGGGGACGTTAATCGTTTTGGTTCACTTGCTAATGTATGAATAATGAGGGCATGACAACGGTAGTTGAGCTGGTTTAAAAACAGAATTAATGAATACTTGCAGATCTGTTAGCAGTATTGAAAATACGTGCTTTATTATGAAAGCTGTTGTAATGGCGCAAACGCAAGATAAACGAGATTTTTCACTATTCTCTTGCTTAGTTCAATTTCATAGCTGAATGGTTTCTGTATCGCCCCAAAACGTTAGTGAGTCTCGATTGATGCAAGTTTTATTATACTGCTTCCATTTGGTTGTTTGGTTGCATCGCTTGTCCATAGGCCTGAGTATTTAAGTGGACCTAGTTACTGAAGACGTAAATTATAATTAACTTTTTTGATTTAGGAAATAAAGCTGAGTTTCACTCATACTGCAATGTTGGGATTGGTTATTTGAACTCGAATTAATCAATAAAATCTGGAGAATAATTAATGATGGTAAGAATAAAGAGTAACGTATAAAAAACGCGCTATGGGCGCATTTTTAAAAAGGAAATGTACACTTAACCTTCAAACTTAGCCAAACACATTTCTTTGTAAATTTGTTTGACCCAGCTTTCAACACGTTGAGCAGTCAGCTCTGGTTGGCGGTCTTCGTCGATGCACAGACCGATAAAATTGTTGTCATCAACGAGAGCTTTTGATGCTTCAAACTTATATCCTTCTGTTGGCCAGTGGCCAAGAATGATGCCACCTTTAATTTTAACGATGTCACGTACAGTGCTAATTGCATCACAGAAGTACTCTGTGTAATCTTCTTGATCACCACAGCCAAAAATAGCAACTAGCTTAGTAGAAAAATTTATTTGCTCAAGTTCAGAAAAAAAATCATCCCAATCACACTGTGCTTCACCATAATACCATGTAGGAATGCCAAACAGCAGAAGGTCAAAGTTATCGATGTCTTCTTTACTGCTCATTGCGATATCCTGAACGTGGACCAGTTGTTTACCTAGTTGTTTTTGAATCATCTTCGCGATAGCTTCAGTGTTACCTGTATCGCTACCAAAGAAGAGACCTACGCTTGCCATAATAGAGATCACCTATTTTTTGTTAAGTGGAGTGCCATTCAGACAACCCCCAAAATATTAAATATGGAAAAAATTATACCTTATTATTGTCAGGAACGTTATTATTCTTAATTTAAGTTAGCAATTGAGTGCTCAGGTTTACTCCTGATTCCTTCCAAAATACTTGGATGATTCTTTTGGTAATAAAATTTTTATATTTTAGAAAAAACCCTACTTAAACGGTGGTACATTTCCTTCCTGAAGTATGTTCTTGGTTGCTATGTTGACAAAAAAAGTAACTGCTGCTAGTAACAGGTTAGTTTCATTTTTCCTTGCAGCTCAAAATGTTCGTGCAGCATGCCCGTTTTCGTTCGGGACTATTATTCGTCCGTACTATACTTAATCAACCTAAATATCTAGGCTTGAGTTCCTAAAATTTATTATGCATTTGGTATTTTAAATAATCTGCATCTTTGCGAGAGTTACCGTGAAACATTATTTAATAGCTTCTTTGAAATAACGTTTACTTTTGAAGTGAATGTTATTTTTTGACTCGTCATGTATCACCTATCATAACCGCTATATTGAGTTTATCTTTGAACTATAAGGAGAAAAGCAGTGAAGATCAATATTGAGAATAAATGCTACATCTTTGACGAACCTATTTCGATGATGTCCATTTCACCGCGAACAGGCTTTGTTTCCTAATTCGAGTGCAGATAACAAATCCTAACATGAGGAACTATTAGATGCTCGCTTTCATTTTAGGCATACTGAACTCTGTCAGCTTCTTTAATACTTTTATTATTGCGTAGATTTTGCCAATGTGGGCATGACGATCCCTTAGGCTCAATGTCCCTCTGAGTCGCTTTCTGACTTGGAACAAAATTAATGAGAGCCATTACGACGGCTCTCATGGTTAAACGCAGATTTTGAATGCCATTGGGAGGTCTTCAATGATTCATTAATTCTGTTTTCAAACTTGTTTAACTGTCGTTATTGTGCCTTTATTATTAACACATTAGCAAGCGAACCAAAACGGTTAATGTTGCATTCAAGATGAAGACTAAAGGAGCCAGCTAGCACTTAGCCATTGATTTTACGGGGGTTCACAGTCTACGGTGAAGGCGGAGGGTAAGTAAAAAAAGTATGGCACTGATGAAAAACGACGAGTCTGACATAAGTTATATGTAGAAGTAGCTATAAATACGCATGAAATTATTACTGCTGAGTTACGTGTATCAAATGTGACTGAGGGTGCGTGCTATCTAACTTGCTTAAATAGATTCACTGTAAAATTAATGGAATATCAGGTGATAGTACTTATGAGACCAGATAATATTACGAGCTCGTTCGCACTAAACAAGCAATTTCACTCATCCCACCAAGAAAAAGAATAATTTTTTTGGACATGAGGTTATCCGCGTAATTTAGCGATCAGTTACTAAAAGTCATAAAATTTAAATAAGCAATGAGAAATGAGATATGGTTACAATAAAGGTTTTTTATCATAGACGGTAATGGTTCGAGTTAAAAAACTTTTCAGAGGAACATTGAGTCTAAGGGATCACAATGTTTAGATCAATGAAACTTATGCAATGGCAAAATTTTAAAGAAAATGACCGGGTTAAGTGTGCCTACAATAAAAGCAATTGTCTAATAGTGCATCATGTTGGGATTTGCTATCTTCCCCCCTGAATTAGGAAACAAAGTCCTATCTAGTTAATTACATAATTGACTACTTTTTAGCAATTTAAAATATTAGTAAGCTACGATTGATTAAATCTTGATTGCACTGCTTCCAGTGATTCTTTTGTAGAGGAGCTTGTGCATATACCTAAACATTTAAGTAAACCGAGCTGTTTAAAACGTAAATTAATAATTGAGTTCTTTAATGTAGGAAACAAAATCGGTTTAATAGCGGAATATGAACACTGTTCAGTTTTAAGCATAAATGACGACATGCTGAATGCTATGCATTTAAGCTGTGCCATGAGTGATTATTATAAACGAGTCCCTTAACGTAGCTTAGGTGCAATGAAAGCGGACCACTTATTCACTTTAAAACCGCTATTATCGATGCGAATTTGAAGTGTAGGGAAAAATAATGAAACGAGCCGTAATTACAGGTATGGGCATTGTTTCCAGCATCGGTAACAACGCTAAAGAAGTGCTGGAGTCATTGAAAATGGGTCAATCAGGGATTAGTTTTTCCCAGCAGTTCGCGGACATGAAACTACGGAGTCATGTTTGGGGCGATTTGAAACTGAATCCAGTGAATCATATTAATCGCAAAAAATTTCGGTTTATGGGTGATGCAGCAGGTTTCGCTTATCTTTCTATGGAGCAAGCAATTGCAGATGCAGGTTTCACTGAAGTTCAGGTTTCTAGTGATCGTACAGGCTTGGTAGCTGGTTCAGGCGGCGCATCTTCAATCAACCAAGTGGTTGCAGTGGACACGTTACGCGAAAAAGGCGTTAAGCGCATTGGTCCTTACATGGTGCCTCGTACCATGTCTTCGACAGTATCTGCGTGCTTGGCGACACCTTTTAAAATTCGTGGCGTGAATTACACTATGAGCTCCGCATGTGCGACATCAGCACATTGTATTGGCCACGCAGTAGAGCTTATTCAATTGGGTAAGCAAGACGTAGTTTTTGCTGGTGGTGGTGAAGAACTCGATTGGTCATTGACTATGATGTTTGATGCCATGGGTGCATTATCAACCAAAAAAAATAATAATCCAGAAAGAGCATCCCGCACCTATGACGTAGACCGCGATGGATTCGTTATTTCAGGTGGTGGGGGTATGTTGGTTATAGAAGAACTTGAACATGCACTTGTGCGTGGAGGAAAAATTTACGGTGAAGTTGTAGGCTACGGTGCCACATCTGATGGCTATGACATGGTAGCTCCCTCTGGTGAAGGTGCAATCCGTTGCATGAGGATGGCGATGAAAGACCTTACTGATAACATTGATTACATTAATACTCACGGAACATCGACACCAGTAGGTGATGTGAAAGAACTTGGTGCAATTCAAGAAGTGTTTGGCAACAACAGTCCAGCCATTTCTGCGACCAAAGCAATGACAGGTCATGCACTGGGTGCTGCTGGCGTTCACGAAGCAATTTATTCGACGTTGATGCTAACAAATAACTTCGTAGCACCAAGCATCAATATTGACAATTTAGAGCCAGCAGCTGAAGGTCTAGATATTGTGACTGAAATGCGCGAACAAGAATTAAAGACAGTTATGTCAAATAGTTTCGGTTTTGGTGGTACAAACGCAACGTTAGTAATTAAGAGATACGAAGAGTGAGCGGCGATAGCCGCACTCTTTATTTGCAATAAATAAAATATTTCGAAGGTGTTAGTTTTATACTTGAAATTATTGAATGTACTTATGTATTAATGACTCATGGTTGCTAACTAATATTACCTATGTCGTTGAAAAGTCCAGAAGGATCGATGCATCATGATCCAGTGAGCCAAAATAATTTATGTTGTGGTCAAGATGCATATTAAAGAACTCATCCAGCACTTAGCAATTAATTGGCTTCATTTCCTAATTGGAGTTTAGATAGCAAATCCCAATATGATTCACTATTAGATAATCGCTTTTGTTTTAGGCATACCTAGCCAGGTTAGCTTATTTAACGCTTTTATTATGGCGTAGGTTTAGTTAATTTGAGCATTGTAATTTTTTAGGTTTAATGCTCTTCTGAGTAATTATTTACTCGAACCATTGATGTTTCTAATAGGGAACGTTTAAGGTAATTATACCTCATTTTGTTATGCTATTTGAACTGCATAACTTCTGGTAACTGACCGCTAAATTACGCGGATGACCGTGTTTTCAACAAGTTATACCTTTTTGGTGGGATGAGAGGAACAGTTCGTTTAATTTAAATAGTTTCGTAAAATTGTCTGGTGTTATCAGTACCATTGCCTTATGCTCCATTCATTCTTCGGTGGATCTGTTTAAAAAGTTAGGTAGTACTTCTCACCCGTTAGTCATATTTGATGCACTTAACTCAGCAATAATGTTTCCTATGAGTGCCATGTTTTTTTACTTTCCTTTTTCCCTTATCGTAGATTTTGAGCCTCGTAGAATCAATGACTAAGTGCTGGATGGTTCTTTTAGTTTTTGTCTTGAACGCGACGGTAACCGTTTGGGTGCGTTTGCTAGTGCATGAATAATGAGAGTATGACAACGACAATGGAGCAAGTTAGAAAACAGAGTTAATTAATCCTTGCCGACCTCTTGATGGCATTAAAAATGCGCGTTTAGCCATGAGGATGTCGTAATGCCTAAGTCGCTAAATAAATGAGGTTTCCCATGATTACCCGACTTAGTTTGACTCCAGAGCTGAATAGCTTCTTTATCACTGCAAAAGATTAGTGAGCCACGATTAATTGAAGCTTAATTTTATAGCTTTCAGTTGGTTACTTTATAGCGAAGCTTATTCATAGGCCTGAATATTTAAGTGAACCTAACTGCTTAAAGCGTACATTGATAATTTAGTTTCCTGATTGAGGAAATAAAGCTAATTTAACTAGTAATATTATATACTTTATATTAGACATAAACATAAAGCCGCCAAAATGGCGGCTGATTTGGACATTACAATTTAATAATGCATTAAAATGTAACTCTCATTCCAACTCCATAACCAATGTCAGTATCTTGAGTTACGCCTCCTTTCTTAAGGTGAGCTGTACCTATCTCTGCAAAAACTTTAGTATTATCGTGTATCTTATAAGTTACGTTAGTATATAAGTTATTGCCGTTATACTTTTCGTAGCTGCCTACTGTGTGGCTATCCATTATGTCGTAACCTAAACCGACTGAAATTCGCTCATCCATTTTATAAGTACTAGAAAGTTGCCATAGGTTCATGTGATTATGATTAGATTTAGCGTTGCTGTTTTCATACCTAACTTGACCATAACTTGCAGACGCGTCAAACTTACCTAATTTATAATCAGTTTCTAAGTTAAATCCAGAAACATTTTGTAGCGCTGTACCAGTGGGTGCAAACTCAGATGATTTTATTTTTTCACCATTGAACACGTACACACGAGCATCTAGAGCATCAACACGCATACCAACACGACCGCCGACAACCTCACGACCATTTTTATCTCTATTCACATTATTATCTAAATCAACGTTTGCACCAGCATAAAATCTACCATTATCGTAAACCCACTTGATGACCTGCGCGCCGGATTCGTGAAGAAAATCAACTTGCTTTTTACCTAGTCCGTATGCTTTTGAGTTACCAGCCTTGTCAGCAAGCATAACTTGGCGACCAAAAGTTAATGTACCATAATTGCTACCAAAACCAACATACAACTGGTTATTTTCAACGTTACCTTTATCTAGGGTATCGCCTTTAAATTTAAAGCCCATACCCGCTACAACATTCAAGCTGTCGGTAACGACATGAGAAGTTGCTAGGAGGAATTCGGCCTTGTCAATCTTCAAGTACGGGTCTTGTCCGGCAGTATTCTTAGCACGCCCATCATACTTATTCATGTATTGAGCTCCTGCTTTACCAGAAAGATTTACAACTACACCATTAGCATCGTACAAGCTAAAGGTTGCGTTTGCTGCACCAGCTGTCATTAAAGCTGGGACTGCCAAAGCTAGAATTGTTTTCTTCATGTTAATCCACTGCCTTTTTTTATTAGTATGGAATTCCTATTCCAGGATTCCTTTATGGTTGCATCCGTTACAACAACGAAGCAATAAATACGCTTAAATATCTAAGATATCGTGCAGAACAATCTAAATTCTGTCAACTTAATACAGATCAACAATAAAAAATAAAAATGCTTTCCAATACATATAGATAGAAAGTAACGCTTAAGTGAGGTCGCAGCATATAAATCACATTGTCAGATTTAGACAAACTGAGTTGCAGATTAAAAACAGAATTTAAAGCCACAAATAGAATAATTGCATTA
The DNA here is from genome assembly GCF_002381345.1 of Candidatus Enterovibrio altilux. Lineage (GTDB taxonomy): Bacteria > Pseudomonadota > Gammaproteobacteria > Enterobacterales > Vibrionaceae > Enterovibrio > Enterovibrio altilux. Next base: position 620,248 of record NZ_CP020660.1, on the reverse strand, counting down.
TATATTCAGCATATATGACTATAAATAAGTAATTTATATTGTAAATGGCATATCATGCAATTTTTATAGTGATATTAATCACAAAAATGAAAATTAATAGCCCAATAGTTGAACTTTTTTACATTCTGTATGCGTGATATACTTGGATCTGTACGCAAAAATAAATTTTACTTCTTCATTATGAGTTAGAGTACAAGTCTCTATATGCTGAATTATTAACCTGTTATTTTATGTTAAGTATACCTAACCTTGATAGCTTATTGGATACTTTTATCATAGAGTAGGTTACGCTAACTTAGGCATTGTCATTTCTAGGTTCCGTGTTCTACCAAATAATTTTTTTAATGCGGAACATTACTATCTTTGCTAGGGAATGTTTAGTTTATAGTAAAAATCATATTTAACGCCAATGGTAGTTATAACGATCACCATGAAAAAAAAGAGATGAAATCTTACATATAGAATGCCCTCTTGAATACATGATCATTTAGTTATTATCTTTGTTGTAAAACTTACCGTGAGTGCCTAATTCTAATGTTCAATTAAGAGATATAATGAATTTATCTGAATTAAAAAAACAATTATACGTACTAGGAGTGCATGCTGAGGAGATCGATCATCAATGTGGACAAGCCATACAGCCTTTATTTGATAAGCAACTGTTTGGCAGTCTATTTTATTTTTTGATGCCTTGTGTATCAGAAGCTCTAAGCGTGTTGAAAACATTGGAAAGGGAACCATTAGATAACTTTTTGTCTACAGAACGGGCTGTCTATCTTTGTGAGAAGCTCATGAATCAAATCAGTGCATTACAGCGTGAAGTGGCAATTTTATCTGTTAAAACTAAAAAAAAAGATTCTACAGCAAAAGTTAGTATGTCTATAAGTCAGCTATATCATGATGTTGCTCAACATCAAGGTTGGGAGGTACGGCTTGTAGCCATGATTAAGGATGCTGAAGAAATACTAAAGCATAGGTGCTCATTCACAGAACTAGAACAGGCAAAAAAATATTTGATAGCGTTGGAAAAGAGGCTAGTACGATGTAGTGCAGCGAGACAAAAAATTGAAGCTGAAGTGGCTTATTATGAAAAGAAGAATTAATCTATCATCTATCATCTATCATCTATCATCTATCATCTATCATCTATTATTTTCCTTTACCTTAAGGTCATTAACACTCACGTTAAAAATCACAGTAACCAATTATTTAATAGTCCATTTTAAATAAATTTGATTGATTACAATTTGATTATGCTGCTTTCAGTTAGTTATTTTGTAGCGAAGCTTTTTTATAGACCTGAATATTTAAGTGGGCCTGGCTGTTTAAAGTGTTGATTGAAAATTGGGTTCCATAATTTAGGAAATAAAGCCGATTATCGCAAGTGTTCCTTAGCAGAGACAGCCATGATTCGAGTCAAAAAACTACTCGGAAGAACATTGAGCCTAAGAGATCACACAACTCAGATTAGAGAAATTAACGTCATGATAAAAGCGTTAAATAGCTGATAAAACTAGGTATATCTAACACGAAAGCGATTATTTAATAGTAAATTATGTTGGGATTTGTCATCTGAACTTGAATTAGGAAATAAAATTACAAAGGCACTTAGTTATTACAATGGCTCTTATGGTTAAATGTGTATTTTCAATGCCATTGGTAGGTCTGCAAAAATTTATAAATTCTGTTTTTAAACTTGCTCAACTGCCATTGTCATGCTCTCACTATTCATGAATTAGCAAGCACGCCAAAACGGTTAACGTCATGTTCAATACGCAGACTAAAGAAACCATCCAGCATTTAGCCATTGATTTTACGGGGCTAAAAGTCTATGGTGAAGGAGAATGAAAAGTAAGAAAGCATGGAATGCGTGGAAAACGGCGAGTTTGGTGTAAGTTACATTTAACAGTAGATATAAATACGCATGAAATCATTGCTGCTGAGTTAAGTGCATTAAATGTGACTGACGATGCAGTGCTACCTAATTTTTGCAAATAAACCCACTAAAAATCAATGAAATATCAGCCAATGGTGCTTATGATACCAGATAATACTACGAAACTGTTCGCATTAAACAAACGGTTCACTCATCTCATCAAGGAAAGGAGCAACTTTTGAGGAGTTAGATTATACATATAATTTAGCGGTCAATTACCAGAAGTTACACGGCTCAAATACGCATTGTAAAGCGAGGTATAGTTATCATAAATCTTCCCCCTATCAGAGACGGCAATGTTTCGAGTCACAAAACTACTTGGAGGGACATTGAGCTTACAAGATAACAATGCTCAAATTGGCAAAACTTATGCCATGGTAAAAGTGTTAAGTAAGCTGATCGGGCTGGGGATGCCTAAAATGCAAGCGATTATTTAATTGTTAATAATATTGGGATTTTCCATCTGAATTCAAATTAGGAAACAAAGTCCATTATAAGCTAAATAAATCAATATCTTAAAGCGATTACAGTGTTATTATAATTTTTTATATTGGTCATTCTTACTGGTATTGCGAGTGCGGGTGAGGTGTATTGGGGCTTCGTTAAGTTGATTAATTGTCTTGCTGCCTTTATTTTGGGCATTGTATTAATTTGTGTGCGGAAATGTACTTCTCACATTAACCATTTTGACCACTGTCGTAAACATGAATAACCGTATTACGGAGCTTTCATTCGCACACGATTGGATTATGGTCTATTTTTGGTAGCATGGTTTGTACGTTATTTTTTATTGTCATGATGTGACGTATTGGCTAACATATGGTAATGATGAAACTGAGAACATCAATGTAATGAGGATTACCTAGAATGCATTGCATCGTACCTTTGCTCAGGTTGATTTGAAGCATAGTTTGCAACCGCATGGTGTGTCTGAATGCCATATGTACGTCATTATGGCAAATATTTAATTTTTAAAAATTCAAGACTATGCTATAGATCATGAAAGCCTTCCGATTCGACAGCCAACATGGTAATACTTACGATAGCTAAGTGAATGGTCGTATAAATATGATACTTTTTACAGCCAAAGGTTGGAGATAACCACGATTTTGCAAACGTTACGTAGCCATGAAATAATGATTTTCATTGGACACCTCAGTGAACGCGTTTATCTTGGTACTTGTCAAATTATTGTTGATATTGATGAGTTGTTTGGAGTGAAATACATAGTAGAGGGAATGAAATAAGTGATCTCATGCGTAATGCACGCAGTTATTAAGGTACAGACAGGGATTTAATACAAGTTTCATATCTACAAACAAATTTTAGTTATTGCTATATATGCGTTCAAAGTCTCTTGTACCAAGGGTGTATCTATTTTATTAATTAATGACACTTATTCAATGCAAGCGGTAAAAATAATGCATGAATGGATCTGTAAAGAACAAGATAAAATTTATAAAATGATTTATGCTGTGGTAAGCAAGTTTAAGATAAGAAACAGCGATCAAATTATTTATTTTTTCAGTAAGTCGAGAGAGAGTTATCCATTAACTCATTAGCTCCATATTATTTTTGATATTGATCTTTATTATATTCCTTTTTATAACTGGAATTTCAATCCAATAAGGTAACTATCGAAGATAATTAATGTAAAGTCAAGAAACAACGTTTATTTCAACAGTAAACGTTGTTTTCAAGAAGTTATTGAGCAATTTTTACTGTGATTATTCCAAAAATTACAGGTTATTTAAATTAATTTTATGTGTTTAAGGCGGCGCTTTTAGGTTAATTGAGTACAGTGCAGCTGACTTAGCCGCTCTAACGGTAAGCAACTTCATACTGGCTGATTGCTCTACGTGGCGATCACGGGAGCAGATAATCATTAATTGTACTAAATCAAAACAAGCATATATTTCTCTTTTTTACTGAAGTTAAAATAAGTAGGTACATTATGGTAGAACAATTTACTATAGCGTGGGAAGGCTTCACCGCTGGTGACTGGCAGACGGAAGTTAACGTAAGGGACTTCATTCAAAAAAATTATACTCCGTATGAAGGTGACGAGTGTTTCCTAGTAACTGAAGGTACTGAAGCAACCAACACGCTTTGGAATAAAGTTATGGAAGGCATAAGGCTGGAGAACTCAACGCATGCCCCTGTCGATTTTGATACTTCAATTATTTCTACTATTACAGCTCACGATGCAGGCTACATCATTCAAGATCTTGAAAAAATTGTTGGTTTGCAAACAGACTCTCCACTGAAACGTGCGCTGATTCCTAACGGAGGTGTGCGTATTATTGAAGGTTCTTGCAAAGCGTATGATCGCACGCTAGATCCTATTGTGTCTAAAATTTATTCAGAATATCGTAAGACCCACAACCAAGGCGTTTTCGATATATATACCCCAGATATCATGAACTGTCGTAAGTCTGGTATTCTGACTGGTCTTCCTGATGCATACGGTCGTGGTCGCATTATAGGTGACTACCGTCGTATTGCACTTTATGGTATAGATTTCCTAAGGCAGGACAAAGCTAAGCAATTCCACTCATTGCAAACGAAGTTGGAATCGGGCGATGATCTACAAATGACCATGCAACTACGTGAAGAGATTCAAGAACAATACCGTGCTCTTGGCCAGATCAAAGAAATGGCTAAAAAATATGGCGTAGATATTTCTAGTCCTGCAACTACGGCTCAGGAAGCTGTTCAATGGGTTTACTTCGGCTATTTAGCTGCAGTTAAATCTCAGAACGGTGCTGCAATGTCTCTAGGCCGTGTTTCTACGTTCCTTGATGTGTACATTGAGCGTGACCTCACTAAATGCAAAATCACTGAAGTTGAAGCACAAGAAATAATTGATCACTTCGTTATGAAACTGCGTATGGTTCGTTTTTTGCGTACTCCCGAGTACGATGAACTGTTCTCTGGTGACCCAATCTGGGCAACAGAATCAATTGGGGGCATGGGTTGTGACGGTCGTACTCTGGTAAGTCGCACTAACTTTCGTTTTCTGAATACGTTATACACTATGGGCCCAAGTCCAGAACCAAATATCACTGTTCTTTGGTCTGAAAAACTGCCTCTCAGTTTTAAGAAATTTTGTGCAAAAGTATCTATTGATACGTCTTCTATTCAGTACGAAAACGATGACCTAATGCGTCCAGATTTTGATAACGATGACTATGCTATTGCTTGTTGTGTGTCTCCACAGGTGATAGGTAAACACATGCAGTTCTTCGGTGCACGTGCAAACCTAGCTAAAACATTGCTGTATATGATTAATGGCGGGATTGACGAAAAACTTAAACTACAAGTTGGTCCTAAGCAAGCGCCTATGATGGATGATGTGCTGGATTTTGACAAAGTGTGGAATGGTCTGAACAGTTTTATGGATTGGTTGGCAATGCAATACGTGACCGCACTGAACATTATTCATTACTCACACGATAAGTACAGCTACGAAGCTTCTATGATGGGACTGATGGATCGTGATGTTTACCGGACTATGGCATGTGGTGTTGCTGGTTTATCTGTAGCGGCTGACTCACTGTCTGCGATCAAATATGCAAAAGTTAAGCCTATCCGTGACGAAGACGGCATAGCAATCGATTTTGAAATCGAAGGGGACTATCCGAAGTTTGGTAACAATGACTCACGTGTAGATGATATAGCCTGTCAAATTATTGAAACCTTCATGAACAAAATACGTAAACTGCAGACTTATCGTAACGCGGTACCCACTCAGTCTGTCCTAACTATAACTTCAAATGTGGTGTACGGCAAGAAGACAGGTAACACTCCAGACGGTCGGCGTGCCGGTGCACCATTTGCACCAGGCGCAAACCCAATGCATGGTCGAGACGCGAAAGGTGCTGTAGCATCGTTAACGTCCGTGGGTAAATTACCATTTGCTCACGCAAAAGACGGTATTTCTTATACATTTTCAATCGTGCCTAATGCATTGGGTAAAGATGGTAATACGCAAAAAGCAAATCTTGCTAGCCTTATGGATGGTTACTTCCATCAGGAAGTAGGCATCGAAAGTGGTCAACACTTGAACGTGAATGTTTTGAACCGTGAAACACTGGAAGATGCCATTAAGCATCCAGAAAATTATCCTCAGCTTACTATCCGTGTTTCTGGTTATGCTGTGCGTTTCAATTCTCTGACTGTTGAGCAACAGCAAGATGTTATCGCACGTACATTCACTACAATTTTATAACCTGAGCAATTTATGAAAGGATAACAAATATTTTTAAAATGTTTTTCGTGGGCTAAAATTTAATCCGGATATTGACACTATTAAGTTTTTTATCAGGTGCCATTAAAATAAAAGTTGTAACTAATTACCTTACAATTAGGTCATACTCTTAAACACGCCTTTTTATTCATCATGAAAGGTGTGTTTTTTTTAAGTCTAGCCCATTCATAAAGATTTATTTTTTAAATTAAAAAAACTAAATTATACATATAATTAATTTTTAAGTAATTATGACTTACTAATATTCTGGGTTAATGAAGAAGGGATTTAGCCATGGAATGAAACTAAGCAGGGTAATGGTGGGAGACCGCGTTTATTTAGTGACTTAGGCATTATGATTGCTCTCATGGTTAAATGTGTATTTTCAATGCCACTGGTAGGTCTGCAAAAATTCATAAATTCTATTTTCAAACTTGCTCAACTGCCCTTATCATGCTCTCACTATTCATGAATTAGTAAGCGCGCCAAAACGGTTAACCTCACGTTTAAGATGAAGAACAAAGGAAGCATCCACTTATTCATTTTACTGGGTCAAAAGTCTACGGTGCAGTGCTATCTAATTTACTCGAGCAGACTCCGCCGCAGAAGCATTGAAATATGAGTCGATGCTGTTTGCGACATCGGACAATGTTACGAAATCGTTCGTATTAAATGAGTGGTTCTATTCATCTCCCCAAGACAAGGAGTAATTTTTTAAAAATTGAGATTAGCCGCGTAATTTAGTGGTCAGTTATTAGAAATAATACAGTTCAAAAGGCATTGTAAAACGAATTATGGTTACCATAAACATTCTTAATCATGTTGCAATTTACTATCTGAACTCGAATTAGGAAATAAAGTTTGGTTAAGTCCTCAATAAATGAGGTCTTCCATTATTGCCTTGCTTAGTTTTATTTCATAGCCGAGTAGCCTATTCAGCAATATATAATGTTAGTGAATCACGATTGATTACAGTTTGATTATACAGCTTCTAGTTGGTTATTTTGTAGCGAAGCTTGTCCACAGATCTAAAGATTGAAGTGAACTGAATTGTTTAGACCGTAGACTGACAATTGGGTTCCCTGATTTAGGAAACATAGCCCTCAAGTGTGAAAAATACCTCAAGAAATAAAAAAATCAGTTGAAAGCATTGAAATATACTATCACGCCCTTATTTACAGAGTAACATTAGGATTATTTAAATTTTTTTAGGGCGACAATGAATAATACAGATACTTTACAAAGTAAGGAAACACGTGGTTTTCAGTCTGAAGTTAAGCAATTACTGCATTTAATGATCCATTCACTCTATTCTAACAAAGAAATTTTTTTACGTGAATTGATCTCAAATGCGTCTGATGCCGCTGATAAATTACGTTTTAAAGCATTATCCAATGCAGCACTATATGAAAATGATGGTGATTTGCGTGTTCGGCTTAGTATGAATAAAGAAACTGGTACGTTAACTATTGAAGATAATGGTATTGGCATGACTCGTGATGAGGTGATTGATAACCTTGGGACTATCGCCAAATCAGGTACAGCAGATTTTTTTAAACAACTTTCAGAGGATCAAACTAAAGATAGGCAGTTAATTGGACAGTTTGGTGTTGGTTTTTATTCGGCATTTATTGTAGCAGATAAAGTATCTGTATCAACCCGCGCAGCGGGTGCAAAAAAATTGGATGCAGTGCAATGGGAGTCCGCTGGTGAAGGTGATTACACTATAGAAGGTATTGAAAAAGAAGGACGTGGCACGTCGATAACATTGCATCTTCGTGAAGATAATAAAGAATTTTTTGATGATTGGCGTGTGAAGGAGGTGATTAAAAAATATTCTGATCATATCGGCATTCCAATAGAAATTTGGGTTCAAGAGCACGATGGGGAAGGCAATGAAACTGAACAAGGTAAATGGGAAAAAATAAACAAAGCCCAAGCACTCTGGACGCGTTCAAAATTAGATATTTCTGATGAAGAATATCAAGAATTTTATAAGCATTTGTCGCATGATTATACTGATTCATTACTGTGGAGTCATAATCGTGTAGAAGGTAAGAACGACTACATAAGCTTGCTTTATATTCCGTCAAAAGCACCTTGGGATATGTTTAATCGTGATCATAAACATGGCTTAAAACTATATGTTCAACGCGTATTCATTATGGATGATGCGTCTCAGCTCATGCCAAATTATCTGCGATTTGTGCGGGGCTTGATTGATTCTAACGATTTACCTCTAAACGTATCTCGCGAAATTTTGCAAGACAATAAAGTAACTCAAATTCTGCGTAATGCGTGTACTAAACGTGTGCTGACGATGCTTGAACGTTTGGCTAATAATGATGCTCAAAAATATCATGCATTTTGGAAAGAGTTTGGTTTGGTATTGAAAGAAGGCCCCGCAGAAGACTTTAGTAACCGTGCAAAAATTATGAATTTATTGCGTTTTGCATCGACTCAAACGGATAGTAACGAACAAACGGTGGCATTGGCTGATTATGTTTCTCGCATGAAAGAAGAACAAGATAAAATTTTTTATCTGACAGTAGATACGTATCAAGCAGCTAAAAATAGTCCTCACCTTGAGCAGTTCAAAACGAAAGGCATTGAAGTTATTTTGATGTATGAGCGTATTGATGAATGGTTCATGGGTCACTTGACCGAATTTGACGGGAAAAAGTTTCAAGCAATTACAAAAGCGGATTTGGATCTTAGCAAATTTGAAGATAATAACGAGAAAGAGAAACGTGGAGAAACGCAAAGAGCGTTTGAATCTGTCATTGAAAGAACAAAAGCCTATTTAGGCGATCGTGTTAAGGATGTGCGTATTACATTCAAACTGTCTGATACGCCTGCAGTTGTAGTGACGGATGAATTTGAGATGGGAACACAAATGGCGAAATTACTCGCAGCCGCAGGGCAACAAGAGGTAGAAGTGAAATATATCTTGGAGTTTAATCCAGAACACGCATTGGTTAAGCAAATGGCTGATGAAGCGGATAATGAAGTGTTTGGCCGCTGGGCAGAAATGTTGCTTGGACAAGCAATGCTGGCAGAACGAGGTACAATGAAAGATCCGTCACCGTTTTTAACTGCCATAAATCGACTATTAACTAAAGTATAATAGTATTTAATCTTCGAAAATACACATAATGTAAATCAAATTTAATAATATGATTGAGTTTAGTAGCATTTACGTAACCATGCATGTTGTATTTTTTGTGAAAACGTCAAGTTAAAGAAAGGAAGTGACTATGCGTATTATTCTTTTGGGTGCTCCAGGAGCAGGTAAAGGAACACAAGCGCAATTCATCATGAAGAGATATGGCATCCCACATATCTCTACTGGTGATATGCTTCGTGCAGCGATCAAAGCCGGTACTGAAATGGGTAAAAAGTCGAAGGTAGTTATCGATGCTGGGCAGCTTGTTTCGGACGAAGTCATTATTAGTTTAGTCAAAGAGCGTATTCATCAAGATGACTGTGAAAAAGGATTTTTACTAGATGGTTTCCCACGTACGATTCCACAAGCTAATGGTTTGAAAAATATAGGAGTCATGATTGATTACGTTTTTGAGCTTAATGTTGCTGACAGTGTCATCATTGAGCGTATGAGCGGTCGTCGTGCACACCTCGTATCTGGTCGGACTTACCATGTGGTTTACAACCCACCTCAAGTTGAAGGTAAAGATGATATCACTGGTGAAGACTTGGTTGTTCGTGATGACGACAAAATTGAAACTATTTTGGCACGTCTGGGTGTGTATTATGCCCAAACAGTATCATTGATTACTTATTATAAGAACAAAGCCCAAATGGGTAATATTAACTACTTAACGTTGGATAGTACTAAACCAGTGGCTGAGGTTAGTCAAGATATTGCAAACGCACTGGGGTTAATTGGCAGTAAATGATAATAAAATGGGTTCTGTTTCTTGATCTAAGTTCAGAGCGCAAATCCAGGTATGATGCACTATTAAACGCTCATTATCCTTTTAGGCGTACTTAGTCCTTCCAGCTTATTTAATGCTTTTATCATTGCGTAGGTTTCGCTCATCTGGGCATTGTAATTCCTTAGGCTAAATATTCCTCGGAGTAATTTTCGATTCAAAACGTTGCTGGTAACCATATTTTGTTTCCAAAAAATTGTTCCTTTTCTTGGTGGGATGAGTGGAATCTTTCGTTTAATATGAATGGTTTTGTAAAGCCTGTTTGGTGTCGTAAGCCTCATCATCTGATATTTTATTGATTCTGCATCGAGTTTGTTGAGGTAAGCTAAGTAGCACTTCACCATCAGTGCCATGTTTATTTATGTTTCATTTTACCGCGTAATAAATTTTTAGTTTCGTATAATCAATGGAATAAGTCCTGAATAGTTCCTTTAATTTGCGTTTTAAACACGACGTTAATTGTTGTGGTGTGCTTGCTAATGTATTAATAATAAGGGTATGACAATGACAGTTGAGCAAATTTAAAAGCAGAATTAATGAATTCTTGCAAACTTCTCAACGGCATTGAAAAACCGCACTTAACCATGAGAGCTGTCGTAATGGCTAAATTATTGAATACATGAAATTTTTACGATGAGCTGGCTTAGTATGATTCCGTAGCTGAATGGCTTCTTCGCTAATTGAAAATGTTAGTGAACCACGATTAATTAACGTTTAACTATCTTATTTCCAGTTGGTTGTTTGGTAGTTAAGCTTGTCTATAGACTTGAATATTTACGTGAACCTAGCTGCTTAAAGCGTAGATTAATAATTGAGTTCTTTCATTCAGAAAATAAAAATTCATTCTAGTTTAGATTTTAACTTGATAGTGCGGTTCTGGCAGATGATGAATGAATAGTAATACACAATGTTTCCTGCAATCATAAACATGATTTTAAAGAAGTTATTGAATGATTTTTCAAAAAATAAATATATTTGACGCTCATAACAAATGATAAGTTTCAGGTGCTCAAGCCTGTGTGTCTGTCAGTTGATTGAATATATGTGCAAACCCATGTCTATTCAGTCATATTTAGGATTGAGAGTTAGTGTATACTTAAATTTAGGTTTGTGCTCAATGCTTCTAGGTGGTTGAGTCATCATACTCTTGCAATAAAAAACTTGGTGTGAGTTTAAATGTTTTCGAAGTATGTTAAAAAAACATGGTATTATAAAACCGTTTCAATGGATGAAAAACTGTTGCTTGTTGCTTTGGCAGAACTTTCGGACAGAAACGGCGTATTTATCACCAGCATAAGCGAACTTAAAAGTATGATGTGCGTATCAGAAAGCACTATCGACAATCTTATAGGAAAACTTTCAATTGAACAAATTCTCATTGGAACCAATAAAAGAACAGCTGCTTATCGCTCTGATGGCAAAATTAAAGGAAAATTAAATATAGATATTGACTTGACTTCACAAGAAGCAAATCAGAACAATAAAGGTTATGGAAACAACCAACAACCTGCTCAAAATACGTTTGCACGAACTGAGCAGTTTTCTAACTCTTATCGTTCTCAAATAAAGTCATTGAATACAGCAACGTTAGGAAAGACCATTAATATTCACGAGTTATCACCGACTGTGATTGAAGATTGGGCAAACCTCATTATGTTTAAAAATAGCTATGCTGGTCAAACGAATGTGTGGGCTTCCTTCATTTATCGCATACAAAAAAATCCAAATAAAATGCTGTATTCACAGGATGAACTAATAAGACGACTGCGCTCTCACTTGCATTTTCAGCGGTCTTTACGACAAGGTTTGCGAAGCCCAGATAGCAAATCACAGCGAGTCAAGCGATCTACTATTGATATGTTAGAAGAAAAAATTTTTAACTTCAATTTCAAAGATGATAGCGAAGGAGACCATTAACAATGAATAATCTCACAGATCTTTCAGAAACATTTGAAGCATACTGTCTTAGAACTCAAAAGATGGCTAATTCAGTTGTGCCATCAGTTAATGGCGCTGGCTCATCCATGGTAAACAATGTATCGACAGGTATTCAATCAAGATTCAATTCATTCAATACGTATAATAACGAATCTATTTTCTCGCAAAGAACCCAAAGACTTCTTGAAAATTTCACCGGTTTCGAACAAAAAAAAATTTTAAAATTTTGGTATGATATAATAACCTTTTTTGGGCGAGGACGTGTTCGCTATGACTTTGGTGATGAACCAGATCGTCATCTTATGAGCTTTGCCGCTTCACTAAATGAACATAGCTATGCGCGCCTCATTAATAATCTCGAAGAACGATTGAAAAAAGGACAAGAATGGCCGCCTTCTATTGCTGTTTTTGGCGCCCTAACAAGAACACCGACAGATCGAGAAATACTGGATGCACGCACTAATATTCTCACTCTTGGTCAGCCGATAAGTCGCGTGGAAAAATACATTGCTAAGCGTAAATCAGCGAAGTTAAGAACGTTATCTGAAAAATTCATTACACAAGAATTCAAAATTCTCTATGTGGAAGCATTCGAAGAAGTTATTATCAACAACAGAGACAAAGTGTTAGATAAACACGAGGAGACTATCCAAACCGCAACAGCGGTGGCACCAAAAACAAAAATAGACATGAAAATTGATGAAATGATAACCAATGGCCTTAAACCAAAGGGAAAAATAGGAGAACATCTAGAGAGTATCAATCAGCTCAGAAAGAGTGGCATTCATTCAACCTAAGAGATGAATTAGCCATTTTCATCGCGTTTTACTTCCTTTATATTTTATTACAGGCTGATTAAATGCGCGAGTTCGATGTTCTAAAAAAAAGTAATCGATACTTTATATGCCGTAAAAACTCGGGTTATTGTCATATTATTATTGATAGTAATAGTCATAACCTACCGTTGGGTAAGAGCATGCTCAATGTGGAAGAAATTTCTGATCGTGATATTCATTTCACAAAAGGCAGCGTATTTAGATTGACACTCCCTTTTGAAGAACAAAATAATATTGATATCTGTACGCTTGCAACAGGTCGTAAAAATAACTTCATATACAGACGCTGTTTACAACTTGGCGGTAAATGGGAGCCTATTTTAAATGAATGGGTATTTTCCACTTCTGTTAAAAAAAATGTTGATGCAATACAAGGTATCATTGATTCTGAAAAAAAATACATTGAAGCTACCTTTGAGGAAACGATTAGTTTGACAAACGAAATACTTACTTTGTTTGGTTATCCATTGATTAAAACAGTAACTGCAAGCGGTAAAGTTATACTGCACAATGGCATCAAACTCATGAGTGGTGATTTAGCTTGGTCATCCAGCGGGGAAATAAATAAAAGTATAATTTTAGTAGGCTCGAAATTAAGATTGTTCATTCCTTCATTAATGTTAGATAGCGAATATTTCCATGAAGATTACCTCTGTGTTGTAAACATCAAAAAAAAATGTAAGCCGAAGAAAAGTACAGTGCCAACTTGGAGTAACTTTTAGTTAATTTGAACTAGGTATAAAAAATGAACTAAATGATTAATTTACGCTTTAAACAGCTAGGCTCACTAATTAGAAGCAGTATAATTAAGCTTTAACTAATCGTGGCTAACTAACACTCTGAATTTATAAAGAAGTGATTTAGCTATGGAATTAAATTAAGAGGGATCATAATGGGAGACCTCATTTCGTTAGTGACTTAACTATTACGATGGCTCTCATGGTTAAATGCGTATTTTCAATGCTAGTAAAAATTTGCAAAAATTCAGTAATTATGCTTCAAGCTTGCTTAACTGCCGTTGTTATGCTCTCATTATTTGTGCATCAACAAGCGAGCCGAAATAGCTAACGCCATATTCAAGAGGCTTTGTTTTAAGTATACCTAGCTCAGTCAGCTTATTTAGCGTTTTTATTATGGCGTAGGTTTCGCTAATCTGAGCATTGTAATCTCTTAGACACAATGTTTTTTCCACTCATTTTTAACTCGGAACATTGTCGTCTCTGATAAAACATTTATGATAACTACACTTTATTTTTTAATATTGATTCAAATCGTATAATTTCTGGTAACTGACCGCTAAATTATGATAATGCTCTCGTTCCCAGACAGTTGCTCCTCTTCTTGGTGGGGGAGTTGAATAGCTTATTTAATATGAACTATTTCGTAACATTGTCTGGTGTCGTAAGCATCATCGGATGATGTTTCATTAATGCTTTTGCAGATCAGTTTGAGCAAGTTAGATACTACTTTACCATCAGTTACATTTGATGTACTTAACTCAGCAATAATAATTTAATGCGTATTTATATCTACCGCTAAATGTAACTTGCACTAAACTAGCTATTCCTCATCAGTGCCATGTTTTTTCACTTGTCATTCGCTTTCACTGTAAATTTTGAGCCCAGTAAAATCAATAGCTAAGTGCTGGATGGTTCCTTTATTCTGCGTTTTTAACGTTATATTAACTGTTTTGGCTCGTTTGCTAATGTATACATAGTGAGGGTATAACAATGACAGTTGAGTAAATTTGAAAATAAAATGAATGAACTCTTGCATATTTTTTTATGGCGTTGAAAATACGCATTTGACCATGAGGGCTGTCGAAATAGTTAGATTATTAAATCAACAAGGTCTTCTATAATTATCTTGTTTAGTTTAATTCCATATGGGATAAATTCTTCATCAATCAAGAATGTTAGTGATGCCTGATTGAGCAAAGCTTCATTATACTGCTCCAGTGAGTGGTTTCGTAGCAAGATTGTTCATAGACTTGGGGATTTAAGTGAGCCTAACTGTTTAGAATGTTGATTAAAAATGTAGCTTTCTGATTTAGGAAATCAAGCCTCTAATATTGAGGCTGAATGTTTGCTTCCAGTGTGTGAATACCCTTGATTATTTTTCAAACTATTTTTAAAATGGAATATCATCATCAAAGCTCGGCATGTCATTATATTGTGTTGACTGAGACTGTGGCTGCTGTTGAGGTGCAGACGGTTGTGTAGGTTTTTGCGGGAATGAAGGTTGCTGAGGTTGATCCCAATTATCACTTTGTTTATTTGAGTGGTGTGTCTCAGGAGTGCCTTGACCTATACTACTACCTGTACGGCTATCTAGCATTTGCATTTCATTTGCAATAATTTCAGTTGTGTAGCGGTCTTGGCCATCTTGCCCTTGCCATTTACGCGTTTGCAATCGGCCTTCGAGATACACTTTAGACCCTTTTTTTAGGTACTCATTCACGATTTCAGCCAGACGACGATACATTACTACACGGTGCCATTCAGTAATCTCTTTATTTTCGCCAGTGTGTTTGTCGCGCCACGTTTCTGAAGTCGCAACGGCTAGATTAGCAACTGTATCACCATTTGGTAGATGGCGAACTTCTGGATCATTGCCCAAGTTACCGATTAAAATCACTTTATTTACACCACGACGGGCCATATTTTCTTCCCAAACTTTTTCATTACGGCATTCAATGTATAATTAACACTGAAATAATAATGATAACATAAACCATTCGAATCTTCACAAACTTTATTATTGATTCTGTGCTCACATTCAAAAGTATTGAAAGTCCATTATTGTTTAATTTTAGTACAGATAGCAAATCCCAATATGATGAACTATGAGATAGTTGTTTTTATTTTAGACATGTCTAATCCTGTCAGTTTATTTAACGCTTTTATCATGGTGTAGATTTTGCTGATCTGAATATTGTGAACCCTTAGGCTCAATGTCCCTCCAAGTAGTTTTGACTCGAAACATTGCCGCCTTTGATGGAGAACACTCATGGTAACCATATCTCATTTGCCAACGCTAATTTGATCTGTATAGCTGCTGATAACTGACCGCTAAATAACGTGGATGACCTCGTTCCTCAAAAATTATTCTTTTTTTGTGGGGTTGGTGGAACTGTTCGCTTAATACGAATGGTTTCATAACATTGTCTGATGTCACAAGCACCATCGCGATATTTTATTGAGTCTGTGGAGTGTCCATCGAAGTAAATTAGGTAGCATTCCACCGTCAGTCACATTTAATGCGTGCTTACACCCATTGCTAAATGTAATTTGTGTCAGATTCTACGTTGTCCGTTATTCTTATGCTTCTTTGCTTACCATTCGTTTACACCTTAGAGTTAATGGTTAAGTGAGGGATGGTGCCTGTCGTTTTCGTTTTGAACGAGACGTTCATCATTTTGCCTGGTTTACTATTGTATGAGTAGTGAGGGCATGACAATGGCAGTTGAATGAATTTAAAAATAAAATTAATGAATCTTTACTGACATTGTAAAGACATTGAAAATACTTGTTGCATCATGACAACCATCAGCCATCGCTATTGTTTAATTTCTAAATAAATTAACTCTTTCATTATGATTCTGCTTAGTGTGATTCCATAGCTAAATGTCTTCTTCATAAATTCAAAATGTTAGTGATTCATGAAAGCTTGATTATACTGTTCCAATTGGTTGTTTTGTGATGCAGTTTGTGCATAGACCTGAATGTTTAAGTGACCTGCTTGTTTAGAACGTAGATTAACAATTGAGTTTTTCAGTCCAAAAAACAGAGCCTATTTAATGGATAATTTTGTGTGCATGAAGTCAAAAACATCGAATAACTAAAGGACGGAACGACTAAAACACACAATCTATATTAAACTGTCAAAGAGTCTATGTGAACTACACATATTGTATCGTTTGTCAGGAAGTTCGATGACTAATAGAAAAAACTTCTGACTTGAGCATTAAAGCGCTGCAATTTGTATTGTTTGCAAACTAAGTTTCAATTAAACCACTGTTATACGGTGAAGAAAAAACGCTTCGCACTTATATTAAGTCTTAGGGGGCACACATGCAGATTATTGAAACCACCTTTGATAAAGACACTATTTTATTTGTTTCAGAGCCTAGCATAACAATCAATGTGTTAATTTCTTGTTTGGAAAAAAATAAAAAGCAGCGTAACATTGGTGGAAAAACAAGAAATTAATGATAGACTTGCTACATTGTCAGGCTTGGTTTTAATTGATCTCAGTGTCTTTGAGGGAGATGTGGTAAATTACGTGAAACAACGTCTTGCTCCTTTCAAAGAACAACATGTTTTGCTCTTTTTAATGCTCATGATCTTTCTGCAAAAGAGTTAGCCAGTTGGCCTTTCATTAAAGGTATTTTTAAAAAAGCCGATAACCTTGAACATCTATGCTACGGCATTGAAAAAATATTGTCAGGTGAATACTGGTTACCACGCCAAAAGTTGGCTGAGCTTACTCACTATTACCAGCAAAACAATCATCAAGCAATCGACTACTCCGCAATTTGTTTGACTAATCGCGAAAAACAAATTATTCGCAGACTTGTTACGCGCGCATCAAATAGCGAGATTGCTAACGACCTGTTTGTATCTGAACATACTGTCAAGTCCCACTTATACAATATTTTTAAAAAATTAAGGTGAAGAACCGAGTCCAGGCTATTTTTTGGACAAAAAATCTTTCTGTTATTGCTTTCGACTACCGAGGCTAATTATATCAAGGGTATAGCTCTTATTATCGGTTCATGATGTTAATGTGTTTAAACGACGCGTTAGAATGTATAAATATGCACTCTGTTTCCTAATTTTAGTTCAGAGAGCAAGATCTAACATGATAAACGATTAGATGATAGCTTTTAGCTGAGGCATACTCAGTCCTGTCAATTTATTTAACGCTTTTATCAAAGCGGACCTTTCACTAATCTGAGTATGGTGATTTTGTAGATTTAATAATACCTCGCTCAGTAGTTTCTTAACTCGAATTATTGTCACCTATGATAGGGAACGCTTATGGTAACTATATCTAGCTTCTTAATGTTGATTTGAATCGTATAATTCCTGGTAATTAACTGCTAAATTACACAGATAATCTTGCTTTCAAAAAGTTGCTTCTATTTTAGTGATATGAGTGGAACTGCTCATTTAATACACACAATTTTGTACTATTTAATAGTATTGTACGCTCTATTATCTGATATTTTATTGATTCTGCGGCGGGTCTGTTTGAGCAAGTTAGGTAGCACTTCACCGTCCGTTACATTTGATGTATTTAATTCAGTAGCAATGATTTCATACGTATTTATATTTACCATTAAATGTAACTGACGCCAGATTAGCTATTTTTCATTAGCGCCATGCTTTTTTACTTACAATTAGCCGTCACCGTAAATTTTGAGCCTCGTAGAACTAATGGCTAAGTGCGGAATGGTTCTTTTAGTCTTCGTCTGGCATGTGACGTTAATCGTTTTGGCTCGCTTGCTAATGTATGAATAGTGATGGTATGACAACGGCAGTTGAATAAGTTTAATAACAAAATTAATGAATTTTTGCAGACCTCTTAATGGCATTGCAAATATGCGTTTAACCACGAGAGTCATCGTAATGGCTAAGTTACTAAATAAACGAGGTCTTCCATCATTACCCCGATTAGTTTAATTCCATAGTTGAATGGCTTCTTCATTAATTCAAAATATTAGTGAACCTAACTGTTTAAAACGTAGATTGAAAATTTAGTTCCATAATTTAGGAAAGACAACCGGTAGATATAAATACGCATGAAATCATTATTGCTGAGTTAAGTGCATTAAATGTGACTGACGGCGAAGTGCTGCTTAACTGGCTCAAACAGCCCCGCCGCAAAATCATTCAATATCAGGCTATGGTGCTTGCGACACCAGACAATCTTATGAAACCGTTCGTATTAAACGAGCGGTTCCACTTGCCCCATGAAGACACAGAACAATTTTTGAAAAACGAAATTATTTGCTTAATTTAGCGGTTAGTTACCATAAACGTTCCTTATTAGAAACGGCCATGTTTCGAGTCAAAAAGCTTCTCGGAGGGACATGGAATTTAAGAGAACATAATAATCAAATTAGTGAAATTAACGTTATGATAAAAGCGTTAAATGAGATAACTGGGCTAGGCATGTCTGAATCAATAGAGATCGTCTAATAGTGAATTATGTTGAAAGTTGCTATCTAAATTTGAATTAAAAAACAAAGCCCTAACAACAAAACAATTCTTGATTGCTGAATAGTTAAAAGCGGTTAAGTGCTTTACACGGCTAGCACTCAAACCGTATTTTGTCTCAATGCTTTTCAAAAGTGGAGAGCGACTTTTATTAGGAACAAGGAAATCTACATAATGAATATCATTTATCTGGGTGTAAATATTGATCACATCGCAACGATTCGTAACGTACGTGGTACCAAATACCCTGATCTTGTGCATGCCGCAGAAATTGCAGAACGTGCTGGAGCTGATGGCATTACGGTACACCTACGCGAAGACCGCCGTCATATTAAAGACCGTGATGTTTATATTTTAAAAAACACGTTACAAACCCGTATGAATCTCGAAATGGCTGTGACTGACGAAATGATAAACATCGCTTTAGATGTAAAGCCAACGTATGTATGTTTAGTTCCAGAAAAACGTGAAGAATTAACGACTGAAGGTGGTTTGGATGTTGTGGGCCAGTTGGACAAAGTAAAATCAGCTACAGACACTTTAACAGCTGCTGGTATTAAAGTGTCTTTATTTATTGATGCTGATCGTGCACAAATTAATGCTGTGAAGATTTGTGGTGCGCCGTATATTGAACTTCATACTGGTCATTATGCTGATGCGGAGTCATACGAAGAGATGCAAACTGAGTTAAAAAAAATTGCAGCAATCGCAAGCTATGCGTCGGATAATGGTATTAAAGTGAATGCAGGGCATGGTCTGACGTACCACAATGTGATGTCTATAGCTGCCATCCCTGAAATTTATGAGCTAAACATAGGGCATGCTATCATTAGCCACGCTGTGTTTGAAGGTTTGTCAAAAGCGGTTACTGATATGAAAGCTATAATGCAGGAAGCACGTCATTAATGTCGGTTATCGGTTTGGGCTCAGATATTGTCGAAATTAAAAGATTTTGTGACATTCTCGCGCGAAAGCAAGATGCATTTGCTAAACGTGTATTAACCGATTCAGAGTTGGAAAAGTATAGTAGTACTAAGTTTTCTGCTCGTTATCTCGCGAAGCGATTTGCAGTAAAAGAAGCGGCTTCAAAGGCATTAGGTACTGGGATTGCTTGTGGTATTACTTTTCATGATTTTGAAGTCTCAAATAATGAACTTGGTAAGCCAATCGTGACCTTTTCTGGTATTGCTAAGCAAATGGCGGATGCGCGTGGAGTGAACCAAATTTTGCTTACAATTGCAGATGAAAAGTGCTATGCAGTCGCAATTGTGTTGTTGCAGCAATGAATTTGATAACTATCTATTGAACAGTTTTTCACGTTGAAGCTTCCAGATATTGCATCGTCTTTGATGTCTAAAATGAATGATAAGTCACATATTTTCAAACCTAGATCTTCAGATTAATTGAGTACAGAGTCTATATTCAAAATTTTTTAAAAATTAAGTATGGTACTGATGGTAAATGTTCAATCTGATACAAGTTACATTTAGCAGTAGATACAAATACGTATAAAATCATTGCTGCTCGGTTAAGTGTATCTAATGTGACTCACGTTGAAGTGCTGCCTAACTTATTCAGATAGATCTGCCAAAGAATCAATGAAATATTAGGTGATAGTGCTTACAATAAGTGTTATTTTTTAATGTGAGGTCAGGTAGCAAACCCAAACATTATTAACTATTAGACGCTCGCTCTTATTTTAGATATACTTAGATTTATCAGCTTATTTAATTGTTTTATTATGGCGTAGGATTCGCCAGTATGGGCGTTGTAATCTATTCGGCTTAATGTCTCTCCCAGTAATTATTGAAACGAAACAGTGCTGCCTTTGATAGAGTTTATTTCCTAAATCAGGAATTGAATTCTTAAGCTACGCTGCTAAACCTCAACAAAGTAGAGGAAGTCGTATAACCAATCTTTAATCAATCGTGGCTCACTAATATTCTGGATTGATGAAAAAGTCATTCAGCTATAGAACTAAACTAAGCAGGGTCATCATGGAAGCTCTCGTTTATTTGGCTACCTAGTCATTAGGCCAGTTTTCATGGTTAAACGTATTTTTTAATGTCATTGAGAAAGCCGCAAAATTCATCCATTCCGTTTTTAACTTTGTTCAACTGCTGTTGTCATGCCCGTATTATTCATGCATTAGCAAGTTGATCAAAACAGTTCATGTTGTGTTTAAGATGAAGGATAAAGGAACTATTTAGCACTTAGCTATTTATTTTATGGGGGCTAAAAATTTATGGTACCGACGAATAAAAAGTAAAAAAGGATGACACTGATGGCAAATAGCAAATGGCGACAGTTACATTTAGCAACAAATATAAATCCGCACGAGATCATTGCTGTTGAGTTAAGTCATCAAATGTGACTGACGGTGGAAGACTACCTAATTTGCTCAAATAGACTCGCCGAAAAATTAATGCCATATTAGGCGATGTAGCTTACGATATCAGCCAATATTAAGAAACCGTTCATATTAAACGAGCAGTTCCACTTATTTCACTAAAAAAATAATTTTTTAGGAACGAAGTTATTCACGTGATTTAACGGTCAGTTACCAGAAGTTAAACGGTCCAAATAAGTGTTGAAAAATGAGGTATGGATTTCATAAGTGTTCCATATCAGAGACGGCTATGCTTCGAGTTAAAAACTATTCGGGGGACATCGAACTAAAAAATTACAAAACCTAGATTGGTAAAATTTACGCTATGATAAAAGTGTTAAATAAGCTGATAGGCTTAGGCATGCCTAAAGTAAAAGCAGTAGTTTAATAGCTAATTATCTTGAAATTTGCCGCCTGAACTCAAGTTAGAAAACAAAGCCTTACTGATGTCTCAGAGCCTGCAGGAGTAGACATAGTTAATTTTATTTTTGTAGGTCAAAAAATATATTTCCATGACGATAAATTATAGATAAAAAAAGTACGCTTAGTGGTCCGGCATTGATAACAATTAAAGTAGTACAAGATTCTGTCGAAGGCGACCAGAATGAGTATTTTTTTAGGTAACGAAATCAGTATGGACGATAAGCTAGGAACAGTTCAATCTGGATATGTTGTTAACAGACTATGGTTGATTGTGATTTAGATTTTAAAAAGACTGTCGTTAACGATGAATATACAGGGAACAAGGACATTTATGACTGGTGAACAAATTGGTACCATAGATCTGGTAAAACAACTAAATAGTGCCGCTGTTTATCGTCTTATCGACCAACAAGGTCCTATATCACGCATTCAGATTGCTGACGTGAGTAACCTCTCGCCAGCCAGTGTTACCAAGATAATTCGCCAATTACTTGAGCGTGGCTTGATAAAAGAAGTCGCGCAAGAAGCATCCACAGGTGGGCGACGAGCAATTTCATTGACCACTGAATGTACTCAATTTCATTCAATTGCTGTTCACTTTGGACGAAGTAGAATTACAATTTCTCTTTTTGATTTGTCTAGTCTGCTCCTAGCGAAATATGACGGAGTATTTCAATATCACAATCAAAATTCTTTGGTAGAAGGACTTTTTCATTGTCTTCGTAGCTTTCTGACTGCGCAACACCATATCGTTAAAGAATTGATTGCTGTTGCTATTGTGTTTCTAGGGTTGGTGGATGCTGAATCCGGCATCGTTAAATATATGTCACATATTCCCATCAATAATTCACCACTTAGTACGTAATAAGTTTGGGCTAGCATATTTTACCGGAAATGACATACGAGGTCAAGCACTTGCAGAACATTATTTCGGAGTAAGTAAGCATTACTTAGATACGCTACTTGTCGATATTCATAATGTCGTAGACGCCGGTATTATTGTCAATGGACAGGTATTTTTAGGTTATAATAGTAATGTAGGTGAAATTGATTATATTCAAATTGATCCATTGGGTAAACAATGCCAGTGCGGTAACTTTGGTTGTTTGGGAACTGTTGCATTGAACTTTGCTATCATCGAGCATGCAAAGCAGTTGCTAGAACAAGGCTATGAAAGCAAGTTGAAAGATAAAAAAGATTTTAATGTATCCGATATTTGTCGTGCGGCTAACGTTGGTGATGACCTGGCCTAGCAAGTCTTAGTAAAAGTAGGTAATCATCTTGGTAAAGCCATCGCAATGATAATCAACCTGTTTAACCCTCAGCAAATAGTTATATCTGGTATGATCACTGAAGCATCTAACGTAGTGTTTCCAGTGATCCAACGTTGTGTAGAAAATCAATCGCTAAAAATACTTCATCAAAATCTTTTAATGGTAGCTTCCAGCCTATCCTCTACTCCAACCCTAGGCGCATTTGCATTAGTCAAATACGCTATGTTGAATGGTGCACTATTACAACGACTTCTCAAAGACTAATTTTTTTCACATTCAAAAGTTTATAGTGAGATTATATTGACCTATAAATATAAATTTATAGGCTTTTTAATATCATATAATTTACTCAATTAAACCATTAATTGTTGTAATAAAAGATCATGTATTAAATAAGTTGATTGTAAGATAATATTCAGGTTTACTGAATGTACCAATAGCTTAATTCTGTTTTCTAAATTAGGGAATTAAATGATTAATCTACGTTTTTAACAGTTACATTTACTTATATATTTAAGTCTATGACCAAGCTGGAATCAATTGTGATCCACTAATATTTTGGATTAATGCAGAAGTCATTTTGCGATAGAATTAAACCAAGCTGAGTAATCGTAGAAAAGGATTTGTTTCCTAATTTGAGTTCAGAGAGCAAATTTTAACATGATGCACTATTTAACGGTCACTTTCATTATAAGTATACCTAGCCTGGTCAACTTATGTAATCTTTTTATCATGGCATAGGTTTCGCTAATTTTAGCAGTGTGATCTCTTAGGCTTAATGTGCTTTCAAAAAATTTTTGATTTAAAACATTGCTGTCTCTGCAATAAAATATTTATAGTAACTATACCTTGTTGACTAACGTCAATTTGAACCGTATAACTGCCGGTAATGGACCACTAAATTACGCGGATGATCCATTTTTAAAAATTATTTTTTGGGGTGGGATGAGTGGAACGTTCGTTTAATACGAACGGTTTCGTAACATTGTTTGGTGGAGTAAGTACCATCGCTTAATATTGCATTGATTCTGTGGTGAGTCTGCTTGAGCACGTTGGATAGCAATTCACCGTCAGTTATATTTGATGCACTTAACTCAACAGTAATAATTTCATGTATAGTTATATCTACCCCCTCAATGTAACTGGCGCCAGACTCGCTGTGTTCCATTAATGCCATGCTTGTTAACTTTCATTCGCCTTCACTGCAGACTTTAAACCCTGTAAAATAAATGGCTAAGTGCCTAATAGCTCTTTTAATCTTCGTGTTGAATGTAGCGTTAACTGTTTTGGCATGCTTGCTAATGCATGAATAGTGAGAGCACGACAACGGCAGTTGAGGAAATTTTCCTGCAGACATCTCAATGGTATTGAAAATATGCGCTTAACCATGAGGATCGTCATACTGGCTAAGTCGTTAAATAAATGATATTTCCGATGATTTCCTTGCTTCCAGAGTTGAATTGCTTCTTCATTAATGCAGAACGTTAGTGGGCCATGATTGATTAAAGCTTGATTATATTGTTTCCATTTAGCTGTATTGTAACTATGCTTATGTATAGATTTGAATATTTAAGTGAACCTAGTTGTTTAGAGTGTTCATTGAAAATTGAGTTCTCTGATTTAGGAAATAAAGCCGGCTATCATAAATGTTTCCTAATAGAGACAGCAATGGTTCGAGTCAAAAAATTGCTGGGAAGGAGATTGAGTTTAAGGGAACACAATGTTCAGATTAATGAAGCCTACGGCATGATGAAAGCGTTAAATAAGCTGACAGAACTAGGTATGCTTCACACAAAAGTTATTGTCGAATAGTGAAGTATGTTGGGATTTGCTATCTGAACTCGAATGAGGGAACAAAGTCATTTTCAGTACCATTGAAAGGTCTACAAAAATTTATTAATTTTATTTTTGTAACTTACTCAACTGCCGTTTTCATATTTTCACTATTTATGCATTAGTAAGCATGCCAAAATAGTTAATAGCACGTTTAACACGAAGACTAAAAGAGCCATCCGGCACTTAGCCATGAATTCTACGGGGCTCAAAGTTTACGATGAAGGTGAATAGTAAGTAAAAAAGTATGGCATTGATGGTAAATGGAGAGTCTGGCGCCAGTTACATTTAGCAGCAGATGTAAATATGTATGAAATTATTGCTGCTGAGTGAAGTGTATCAAATGTGATTGGTAGTAAGGTGTTACCTAACTTGCTTCAACAAACCCGTCGTAGAATCAATAAAAGATTAGGCGAGATAGCTTATGACACCATTCGTATTAAACGAATAGTTTCCATAATGCTCTCCCAGAGAAGAAGCAATTTTTTAAAACTAAGTTATTCGCGTAATGAAGTGGTTAGTTACCAGAAATTATATGGTTTAAATCAACATTGTAAAATAAGGTATGATTACCGTAAACGCTCCCTATCAGAGATGGTAATGTTTCAAGTCAAAAAACTATTCAAAGAACATTGAGTTTAAGGGAGCATAATACTCAAATTAGAAAAATTTACGCCATGATGAAAACGTTAAATAAGCTAGCCGTGCTAGGTATGCCTACAATGAAGTTGCTCGTCTAATAGTTAATTATGTAAATTTATTATTTATATTTTAATTAGGAACAAAGTTCTTTCATATGATTGTTACTATTATTAAACATATTTTTCAGAAGTGTGGTTTTATCTATGTAAGTTCAGTTGTAACGTGTGAGTTTAGTCTTGCCATTGTAGTCATCAGAAGGAACATAGGTTTTGGGATGATGTTTGTTTACTGGTTGCAAAAATACAAAAGCATAGTATAAATTATGCTTTGTTATTGTACCGGTACAATAAGTGATAGTTTAACTTTCGTTATAAATATCTAAGTCGGCTAAACTGATTTTTTGTTCACGCACTGTTTTTGCATCGTCTCCACGCAATTTTTCAAGATACTCTAAGTATTCTTGATTAATGTCTTTCGTAACATAGTGACCGCTGAATACTGAGCTTTCAAATTTTTTAATATCAGGATTAACTTCTCGCACAGCATCCTCTAAGTCAGATAGTTCTTGAAAAATAAGACCATCAGCACCAATAATTTTCCCTATTTCATCCACCGCACGACCATGAGCAATCAGTTCATTAACGCTTGGCATGTCAATACCGTAGACATTAGGGAAACGAATTTCTGGTGCCGCTGAGGCCATATATACATGTTTTGCGCCAGCATCACGTGCCATTTCGATAATCTGCTCAGATGTTGTACCACGAATAATAGAGTCATCCACCAGCAATACGGATTTATCTTTAAACTCAGAATGGATCGCGTTAAGTTTGCGGCGTACTGACTGACGACGTTGCTGTTGACCTGGCATGATAAATGTTCTGCCAACATAACGATTTTTAACAAAACCTTGACGATAAGGTTTATCAAGAACACGAGCAATTTCTAAAGCAACGTCGCAAGATGTCTCAGGGATTGGCATAACCACATCAATATCTAAGTCTCCCCAATCACGGCGAATTTTTGCCCCAAGTTTTTTACCCATGTTCACGCGTGCGGCGTAGACTGAAACTTTATCAATAAACGAGTCTGGGCGCGCAAAATATACAAATTCAAATATACACGGTGACAGGGAAGGTGATACTGCACACTGACAAGTAAACAATTGACCATCTAATGTGATATAAATCGCTTCCCCAGGTGCCACATCACGCAAAAAATCAAAACCAACGGCATCAAGTGCGACAGACTCAGACGCTAACATATATTCATTTTGGTCATTTACGAGGCGTTTACCTAAACAAAGTGGACGAATACCATCTGGGTCCCTAAAGCCAACAAGACCATGACCAATGATCATAGCGACCACAGCATACGCACCGATAATCTGCTCATGTACAGACCGCACAGCTGCGAAAAGATTATTTTCTGTTAATGGATGTGACTTTGCGTTATCTATCTGATGGGCGAATACATTAAGCAGAACTTCTGAATCCGAGGTAGTATTGAGGTGACGCCTATCTTGTGTAAAGAGGGATTGACGGAGTATTGTTGCATTGGTGAGGTTACCGTTATGGGCAAGTGTGATGCCATATGGCGAATTCACGTAAAAAGGTTGCGCCTCCGACGCGCTAGAGCTACCTGCAGTGGGATAACGTACATGTCCTATCCCAACAGTTCCTTGCAAGCGCTGCATGTGCTTGAATTGAAAAACATCTTTTACTAAACCATTCGCTTTTCTTAGGCGAAAGCGGTTCTCATCAATAGTTACAATGCCTGCGGCATCTTGGCCTCGGTGTTGAAGTACTGTTAGAGCATCGTAAATCGACTGATTAACCGGAGTGTTACCCACAATTCCAACAATCCCACACATGTTTGTAGTTCCTTGTCCTATATCACTTTAAAAAAGCTGGGGCTTTGCTCTAAGTATGAAATAAACCATTTAATCACCACCCTAAACTCAGGAATTAACTGTGATTGTTTCCATTCGTTAGTGCTAGAAAAACTTGTGAAAACATCAAGGAAAAACAATAGGGCAGCAATTATTAATATGCCACGCATCCCTCCGAAAACTATGCCAAGCACACGATCCGTTCCTGACAAACCTGTTTTTTGGACTAATTGCCCAATAACATAATTAACGATGGCACCAATTATCAGTGTAATAATGAATAATGCAGTAATCGCTGCACTATTTCTAATGATACTTTCCTGAATGTTGGTGAAGTAAGCCGCCAATTGCGAGTAAAAATTACTGGCTACAAAGAAAGCACCAAACCAAATCATTAATGACAGTGCTTCTTTCATCAATCCACGGATCAAGCTAATCAATGCAGAAAAGCTAATCATTCCTATTATGGCGTAGTCAATCCAATTCATATCGTATTCATCTGGGTCATTAGCGTGCATATTAATAAAAAAAATAATGACAAAAATATTTTTAAAGGTTGAGTTGGCTAAACCTAAGCAGCTGACCTTTCAACCCAGTTAAAGTTTCTAAATCTACAGTCATAGCTGCTAGCTTTTCTTTTGATACATTAGGGCGTACTTCAACGCGAATAAGTTCACCTTGTTTCACATCTAAAGGCACTAGCTGTGCGGGGTAGCCTTTGTTGCGTAATTTTGATACTAAATTTTTTGCGTTATTCATGTTCCGAAACGTGCCAAGGCGAATTATCCACGCAGAATTTTGATAATCTTCTGTTGATTTAGATTTCTCAGCAAGTATTCTTACCACTGCAGGGCTAGTTTTTTTTGCATCATTTACAGGTAGATTTACTGTTTCTAGTGATAAAAATGGTTCTACGTCTTCTGGCATTTTAACGAATTCAACCAACAGCTCAGTATTCAATTCATTACGCAGAGGAATTGCTTCGTAATTTTTTTGATAATGTGTTTTTTTACCGTCAAAGACATCGGGAAGTAAGATCACACTGAACAACACTAAAACGAGCGTACCTACTAGACGATGTTGAAATTGGGTTGTCACAATCACTCCCTTTTGGATAAAAAATTAGTGATCTCGCCAACGGTGTAAAAAGAACCAAATACAATGATTATGTCAGACATTCCGTTTGATGCTGCTTCCGCGGCGTAAAAAGCATCTGTAGGTGAATCATAACACATGACACCTTTTGATAAATGGCTAGCGAGTGTGCTAGCTGTGGCTGCACGTGGTTCACTCAATGAAGCTGGATACCATACATTTACGATTGCTTTCATTTCTCTCAGTGTTGCAGCGATATTTTTATCCTGCAACATAGCAACAATAGCATGTACTTTAACACTATTTTTTTGTTTTAGGGCAGCAACTTGTGTTGCTAAGTAAGCTGCTGAATGTGGATTATGAGCCACATCAAGCAGGACAACCGGAAATTTTGAAATAAATTGCATACGTCCTGCAAGTGTTACAGAAGATAGTCCTGCAACAACACACTCATTGGTCACATTTAATTCAGACAAATTTAGTACCATAAGTGCAGTTGCAGCATTTGGTAAAGGCAAGTGTGGAATAGGCAGATTGATGAACTTAAACGTACTACATTGCCAATGCCAAACCTCTCCGTCTTTTTGATAGTCAAACTGGTAACCTACTTGATACAACTGAGCACCAATATCATTGGCATGAGCAGCAACACTTGCAGGTGGTTCTGGTTCACCACATACCGCAGGCTTATTCGCTCGAAAGATGCCCGCCTTTTCAAAACCAATCATTTCAATGTTATCTCCTAGCCAGTCAACATGATCAATTGCTAGACTGGTAATGACAGAGACATCATGGTCAACAATATTCGTCGCGTCTAATCGACCACCGAGGCCCACTTCTAAAATCACGACATCAACATTGTTATCGATAAATAACCAAAGAGCAGCGAGCGTACCGAATTCAAATAAGCTTAGGCTTATATCACCTCTTAACGATTCAATGGCAGCAAATGCTTCCGTGTGTCTTCCGTCATTAAGCTCTTCCCCGCAAATGCGCACTCGCTCATTGTAACGAATAAGATGTGGTGAGCTGTATACACCTGTAGAGTATCCTGCTTGTAGTAAAATTGCCTCAATAATCGCACATGTTGATCCTTTACCGTTGGTGCCTGCAACGGTAATTACCTTAGAAGCAGGCTTGATCAATTTTCCTTTATATGCGACAGCAGCCGCGCGATCCAACCCTAGCGCAATTACACTAGTATGAAGTTTTTTTAAGTAGCGCAACCACACTGAAAGAGGTGACTGCGCATTAGGTAAAGTAGATTCTGGCATCCGTCATCCACTATAGCTTATGATATTTCAATCTTATCAGGCTATGTTTCCTAAATCAGGGAATTGAGTGATGAATTTACATTTTAAACAGCTTGGTTCACTCAAATATTTAGGTCTATGGGTAAGTTTCGCGACAAAATAATCGACTGAAAGCAGTACAGTTAAGTCTTAATCAATCATGGCTCATTAATCTTCTGGATTAATGAAAAAGCCATTCAGCTATGAAATTAAACTAAGCAGAGTCATCGTAGGAGACCTCGTTTATTTAGCTACTTAATCATTACGCATTGCCTTCATGGTCAAACGCGTATTTTTGATCCTGTTGTGAGGTTTGTAAGGACTCATTCTATTTTTAAATTTATATAACTGCAGCTATTATACTCTCATTAATCATGCATTAGCAAGCGAGTCTAAATGGTTAATGTCATGTGCAAGACGAAGAATAAAGAAAGTATCAAGTACTTAGCCATTGATACTATGTGGCTCACAGTTTACGGTAAAGAAGAATTGAAAGCAAAAAAGCATGATATTACTGGGAACAGGCGAGTTTAGTGCAAGTTACATTTAGCGGCAGATATCAACACGCATGAAATTATTGCTGCTGAGCTAAGTGCATTAAACGTGACTAACAGCGAAATGCTACCTAACTTTCTCAAAGAGACCCGTCGAAAAAGCAATGAAATATCAGCTTATGGTGTCTGCGATACCAGACAATGTTACGAAACTATTTGTATTAAATGAGCAGTTTCACTCATCCCACCAAGAAAAGAAGTAATTTTTTGGAAACGAGGTCATACGCGTAATTTAGTGGTTAGTTACCAGAAGTTATACGGTTTAAATCAGCATTGAAAAATGAGGTATGGTTACCATAAAGGTTCCCTATTAGGAAAAGCAATATTTCGAGTTAAAAAATTTTTCGAAGGAATATTGAGCTTAAGAGATCACAATGCTTAGATTGGCTAAATACACGCTGTGATAAAAGCGATTGTTTAATCGTTAATAATGTTGGAATTTATTATCTGAATTCCAATTAAAAAATAAAGGCATTTAGAACGTAAAGCCGTTGTCATTATGGGTCTTAATATAATTTAAAAATTTATTGCTTTATAAGACACATCTAAGCTGAGAAACAGTTTTAAATCAGATGGAATTCCTAGTCCATACATTCCTTCGGCTTCTTTACCAATATTGTAAGTACCTATTGCACCATTATTTTTTGCTAAATAGGTATAAACTGGAGCAACATAGAACTCACCACTACTGCGAAGATCTGCGTGAATCATTTTATCTGCATAGTGACAAAAATCGCTGCCGTGTTTGAAATTGTAGATACCTACTGTTGCTTCGTCTGAAATAACCACTTTTTCTAGAACTTCGATAACAAAACCATAACTGTTAAGTTTTGCATAAGACCACTTTGGATCGTTGGCTTTCATAGTAAGCATTGAACCATCAAGGTTGCGGCATTGCATATCATCTAGATATTCATTGATGTCAATATCGACCCATTGATCAGAATTAGCAATCATAAGTGGCTGATCATTATTGATGAACTCTCGCGCTTTTAGTACCGTTACAGCTGCTCCGTCAGTGATGCCGTCGATCCCGATCACTTCAAAGTTGCTACATGCACGGCTGAAAATATTTTTCAATTTGTATTTTTCTATGTGTTCATTTTGGCACATGAAAATAAATCGGTGTTCAAGCTTAGGAAGTAAGTTATTGATAACAATCTCAATCATGTGCTTGCCACCAACATCGATTAAAGGTTTAGGCAATACGTGTCCCTCCAGAGCAAAACGACTCCCTCTGCCCGCCATTGGAACTACAATATTCAGCACTATTTATTCTCCTCAAGGTATTTATCGTTAAGTACCCCTGGCAATTTAACCACGACAGTTGTGGTATCTTCCAACGTTTCGAAGTCGGTACACGTACCAGGTTCAATGATTACTATCTCACCTTCACTAATAATGAGTTCATTCATTCGCGCTTTCCCAGATACAATGACGGTAATTTCTGTTGCAATTTTATGATAGTGCGAGACTTCTTTGTAACCTTTTTTAAATTTTTGAACGGCGACTTCTACATCTGTTGTGTTGAATAAGGTAGGTTCAAACCCGCCTACAAACCAACCTTTGATAAAATTCTGTAGTTTATAAGTTATCATTTTTTTCATGGAGATATGCATTCATTTTTATCATGAGCCCGTCAGAATTCCATACAATAACATCTGTACCAATAAGTTTTAAACCGTCAATGATTAATTCGAATTCAATTACACTGAAGGCGTTATTGGAGACAATAATATTTTTAGCTTTGAAGCTAATACTTCTGACAGAATTAAAGATACTTTGTATATAAGCAAGAACATTTTGTTTTCCTTTTACTGACTTTGATGGATCTGTAAGCGCAAAATTTTCAGCAAAAAATATTGATATCTGTTCAATGTCTTTGGTATTGAATGCAGTAACATATTGTTCAGTTAGTTGATGCAAACGTTTCGTTTTATTCTTCAATTCGTCATCGATAACAGCTTCATAATGCTCGAGACCATGTGCGTCTGTAATGTGAAAGTAGTCCCAGTTATTGATAGGAATGGCACGTACTACACCTTTTTTAAGAACAATTTCATTCAGAGTAGGAGCAATGTAGAAAAGGCCATTGGTTTTTTCATCTTTTCTAATCATATCTTTCGCAGCTTCAATAAAACCACGTGCAGACTTAAAGAAGTAGAATCCAGCGATAGCATGCCGGCTGATTGGCGATTTTTCAGCAGCTTCATGTACTCTAAAGCTTTTATCAAATTTAACGTAGGACCATTTTGGGTGAATAGCATCAAATGTTAATACTCCTGCATCAACATCCTCAGCTATAAAGTGAGCAATAATACTTTGTAAATCTATATTAAGCACTTGCTCAAAACTAGAAATAATAAGAGGTGCATCCAGATCAAGGTTTTCAATTGCCAAAAGAGAAGAGCAAGCTGCGCCTTGTGTTGATCCATTGATATTACAGATTTCCAAATCAGAGCTTAGTAAACGTAGTACTTTGTTTAATCGATATTTTTCTGATTCCTCTTTTGGTAGAGTAACAACTATTTTTTTATCAATTGTTAAATTCACAAATGGTTCTGCGGCACGTTCAAGGAGGAGTTTTCCACTCACGTCAGTTAAAATTTTTGGGAAAGGAGTGGATTTATCAGTTTCGAAAGTACCTTTTCCGGCTAATGGAATAAGAATGTTAAGCATTTTTTTCGACCTCTTGGATAAAATTTTTTATGTTTTCGAAAGTGACATCATTCACTGTTTCCACTTTTAGAACGTGAGCCTTCGCTGCTTTTGCTGCTTTCAAACCATTCACATGATCTTCAATAATCGCACATTCATTAGGATCTAGACCTAATCGCCGGATAGCTAATTGATAAATTTCAGGGTCAGGTTTACCTTTTGTAACATCTTGGTTTGACAGGTAAAAATCTAAATAAGGGAGAAGGCTTGATTTCTCCATCATAATCTTTACAGTATTTCGAATAGAGTTTGATGCCACAGCCAACCGATAGCCGTCTTCACGTAGTTTAGAAAGCGCATACTGATGGTTAAAAACAGGCTTACATAATTGGTGCGTAATATCCATTGTATATTGCTGCTTCATCTCATTAATAAAGCTATGTAATGATTCTGGTAGTACATGTGTTTTAGATAAAATTTCTAATTTTTGTTTTGTTGAAAGTCCATCAAATGTTACTAAATGATCATATCGATTGATTTCTAAGCCAAAAATAGCCAGCGCCTTATTCAAGGCTTCATAATGCCAATCTTTGGCATCAATCAAAACCCCATCCATATCAAAAATTACTGCTTTTATTTTATGTATCATTAAAGTATTCTCTCGCTATTTCAGGAATGTCAGTACATAGAATTAAATTCTTAGAATCAAGAACAAAGGATGGTAAATAGTAAAGTTTTTTCCATAAAGTTTTATAATCTTTACCATGTAATTCTGGTGACGCCACGGCAATTTTTTTCCCTAAATTTAACAGTTCGGTGAATAAAACTTCATCAACAGTCATATCGCTGAAACTATCGTACCAAATACCTGCGCACTCACCCCAAAGAAGAGTACGAGGTTCATATTCACTATAGCGCGAAAAAGACGTTAACCCTTTTTTCAAGGAAACTATAAGATCTGGAACAGAAGCATCAAAGATAAAATAATTCTCTATTTTTTTTTTTGAAGAATTTGCAGTAATGGCTCTTGTAACCCATCGGATTTGATATTTATTGCTAAGACGCTCTTACATAAAAAACCATTGTAGATATCAAGAACAGCACTAAATAATATTTCTTTACCTGTGGGTATGTCATGGCTGATCACTAACTTTCCATGGCTATCACGTACATCAGTTTCAGTCCCAAAACCTAACGAAAAGGATTTTGTGAAAGCACATTGTGTATTTTTTTTTTCAACTGTTTCCCAGTATCCTCTGTGTGAAATTATTTCCATAAAATATCCTAATGGGCTTTATTTCTAAATTTGAGTTCAGATAGCAGGTCCTAACATGAGTTGCTATTAGACAATCACTGGCGTTTTAGGTGTAACTTAGTCTTGTCAGCTTATTGAACGCTTTTATTATGGCATAGGTCTTGCTATTTTAAGCATTATGTCTTTTTGGCTCAATGTCCCCCCAGTAGTTTTTTAGTTCAAAATATTGTCATCCCTGATAGGGGGACGTTTATGGTAACTATATTTTTTTCAATGTGATTTAAATTGTATAATTGCTGGTAACTGGTCGCTGAATTACGCGGATAACCTCGTTCCCCAAAAGTTGCTCTTTTTCTTTGTGTTATGATTGGAACCATGCGTTTAATACGAACAGTTTCGCAACATTTTTTGGTGTCGTAAGTTCTGTCGCCTAATCTTTCGTTGATTCTTAAGCTGATCTGTTTGAGCAAGTTGGGTAGCACTGCACCGTCAGTCACATTTAGTCCGCTGAACTTAGTAGCAATGATTTCAGGCACATTTATATTTACTACTAAATGTGACTTACGCTAAACTCTCCATTTGCCATTGATGCTATGCTTTTTTGCTTTTTACTTGCCTTCATCGTAGGCTTAGAGCCTTGTAAATCTCTTAATGGTATTGTAAATATACATTTAGCTATGAAAGCTGTCGTGATGGCTGCGTCGCTAAATACACGAGGTCTTTCATGATTATTCTGCTTAGTTTGATTCTATAGCTGAATGACTTATTCATCAATTCAGAATGTTAGTGATCCATAATTAATTAAAGGTTTATTATACTGCTTTCAGTTAGTTGTTTTGTAGGTAAGCTTATTCATAAACTTGAATATTTAAGTTAGCCTAGCTGTTTAAAGCGTAGATTGAAAATTTAGTTTTCTGATTTAGGAAATTACGTCTATCAAAGAAGGTAATATTTTGAGTTAAAAAGCTGCTCGGAGGAACAGTCAGCCTAAGGGATGATGATGCCTAGATTGAAAAATTTACACAATAATAAAAAATGTTCAATAAGCTGATAAGGCTAAGTATGCCTAAGACGAAGTGAGCGTCTAATAGTGAATCATGTGGAGATTTATTATCTGAATTCAAATTAAGAAACAAAGTCGAATCAATGCAGTCGAAGACTGAGTAAAGCCACTTTCTGCCTGTCCAATTTTGGCTTTCATCCGGCTACGAGCGATTCTGTCGCTTTAAGTTTCCGTAAAAAACGTCACAATAGTTAAGATTGCTTAATGCAAGAGAAAAACACGTGAATATTCTGATTGATGAAAATATGCCATACGCGGCAAAATTATTTAGCAAATTTGGGAATGTAACTGCAAAAATGGGCAGAACTTTGACTGCTGAAGACTTAATTGGCGTTGATGCATTGATGATCCGTTCGGTTACTAAGGTTAATCATGCCTTAATAAAAAATGCGAATCGCTTGCGCTTTGTTGGTACCGCCACTACAGGAACAGACCATGTTGATATAAATGTACTTACTGAACGTGGTATTTATTTCACTGCTGCACCGGGTTGTAATAAAGTGGGAGTTGCAGAGTATGTGATCAGTGCACTTCTTGTCTTGAGTCAGCAGCATCATTTTTTGCTGACAGATCGTAAGATTGGTATTATCGGTGCTGGTCAAATTGGCAGCTACTTATCTGATTGCTTAAATGCACTCAATGTTCCTTATCTCTTGAGTGATCCATTCAAGGAAGAAGAACATGATCCCCGTCAATTTAATTCGCTGGAAACGTTATTAGCGGAATGTGATGTCATTACATTGCATACACCTATTACACGCACTGGTGAACACCCAACGTATCACCTCATTAGTCAGCAGGAGTTGGTGGCGCTTAAGCCAAATACCATATTGATCAATGCTGCTCGTGGCCCGGTTATTAATAACAGAGCGCTTAAAACTGCACTTCAAAATAGCCAATTAACCGCGGTGCTTGATGTATTTGAGTTTGAGCCAGAAGTGGATCTGGAACTGTTGCCGTTACTCGCATTTGCAACGCCGCACATTGCAGGATATGGGTTGGAAGGTAAAGTGCGTGGTACAGCTATGATTTACAATTCTTACTGTGAGTTTCTAGGGAATTTTGACGAACGCATTGAGGCATCATCGTTATTGCCTGTAGCACCTATTCCAAGAGTCTCTTTGAATCAACAATGGAATACTGTTGATTTGATGGCATTGTGTCGGCGGGTCTATGACATTCGCCGTGATGACAGTGATTTTCGTTGTGCAATGGCGAATGTTCGTGAACAACGTACAAGCTTTGATCGCTTACGCAAAAATTACTGGAGCAGAAGAGAGTATAGTGAGATTACAACAGCAGACTAAAATGAGTTTGGGATAGAGTCGCTCGTTAAATTAAAGTTTACTGTAGAGGAATGAGCATGGCACAAGAATTTAATGTTGCATACGATGTTGCTATATTAGGTGCGACAGGCGCTGTAGGTCGTACTATTATTGATGTATTGGAAGAACGTAAATTTCCTGTGCGTAATCTACATTTGCTCGCGAGTGAATACAGCGTCGGTAAAACCATCCGTTTTAACGGCAAAAGCATTTGGGTGCGTAATGTGGCAGACTTTGATTGGAGTCAAGTACAGCTTGCGCTTTTTTCTGCAGGTGCCAAATTATCAGATCATTATGCGCCAATGGCTGCTGACGAAGGCGTTATTGTTATTGATAATACATCACGGTTCCGCTATGAGAATGATGTGCCGTTGGTTGTACCTGAAGTGAATCCTGAAGTCATTGCCGATTTTCGTAACCGCAATATTATTGCTAATCCTAACTGTTCAACGATTCAAATGCTAGTGGCATTGAAGCCCATTTATGATGCTGTTGGTATTGCACGTATTAACGTTTCAACCTATCAGTCAGTGTCTGGTTCCGGGGAAAAAGGCATAAATGAGTTAGCAAGTCAAACGGTTAAATTACTAAATAGTCAAGAAGCAGAACCGAGTTTGTATCAAAAACAGATTGCATTTAACTGTTTACCTCATATTGATGAGTTCATGAATAATGGCTACACTAAAGAAGAAATGAAAATGATATGGGAAACTCAAAAAATCTTGGGTGATAATATGGTTGCTGTAAACCCGACATGTGTTCGTGTTCCTGTTTTTTATGGCCATGCTGAAGCTGTGCATGTCGAATGTCAGCAGCCGTTGGATGCCAGTGAAGCGATAGCTTTGCTGTCTAGTGCTGAAGGTATTGAAGTATTTGCGCATGAAGACTATCCGACACAAGTACAAAATGCACTGGGTAAAGATCATGTAATGGTTGGTCGTGTTCGTAATGATATAAGTCACCCAAATGGTTTAAACCTTTGGATTGTTGCAGATAATGTCAGAAAAGGTGCAGCAACTAATAGTGTTCAAATTGCTGAACTTCTTGTTCGCAATTGTCTCTGAAACTGTATGCTACTTAATACTAATAGCTTGTAAAAATAACGCTTGAG
Organism: Candidatus Enterovibrio altilux; assembly: GCF_002381345.1. Lineage (GTDB taxonomy): Bacteria > Pseudomonadota > Gammaproteobacteria > Enterobacterales > Vibrionaceae > Enterovibrio > Enterovibrio altilux. The sequence continues at coordinate 582,307 of NZ_CP020660.1, read as the reverse complement.
TAATCGGCATCAGTAATCTGGTGTTGATTGCTGGATCACAGAACACAGTTTTATTTCCTTACTTTACAGATTTTAGCTGAACTTCCGATATAGTTAATCAATAACTATTAAGTTTATCATTCTGCATAGGATAATGCGGGCAGTGTTTGACGCAAATATTATGAATGTTATGAAGCAAATGCTTTTTTCATCTTTTTCCGAATATCGTCTCTGTAAAGCACTTACTCTATCATATTTATTGATGAGTTTTGTTGCTATATTTTCTGTGCAATCAGCCATCCGCATCATAGGCCCTCCAGAAAAGTTGCCATCGTCTACAACTGTAAAACAACTTTCGCATGTGTCTCAATCAGTAACGAGAGAACGAATCACGGTAGGGCCAACTCGTGATTCTGATACATTATGGTCAATCGCGACCCATTATAAACCCAATAATTCTGTTAGTGTCTATCAAATTTTAGGTGCTATTTTTCGGCTCAACCCTTCAGCATTTGAAAAGTTAAACATGCACGGTTTGATACCAAATAGCATTCTAGTTATGCCAATGTTGGATGAAATGCAGAAGGAAAACAGTGAGGATGTGGCACAACGTCTTCAACTGGACCAAGCACGAAAAGATATAAAGCAAACTTTTAATCTTCGTCCACTGATTGAACAAGTAACTATCCTACCGGTAGATCTTGCAACGCCAGTGCTAAAACTTGCAATGCCTTCTGATGTTGAAAAAAAAGCAAAAATGAAAATAGACAACATGCAGAAAGAAAGCTTGTCAACAGAAGCGAATATTTCTGGTAAAAATGCAGATATGGAGAAACAAGACCCTATGATGTCGCTAAAACCTGACATGGTAAGCGTACAAGATCACATTGATGAGTCAGATCAGCGAATGGGTAAATTAGTTGAAAGTAACCATATTCTTAAAATTCGTCTTGCTGAAGTGCACAATGAACTGTCTGCACTGAAGGAACATATGATGTTCGATAAAGAGCGCACGGATCAGATTAAACAGCTATTGAAAATACAGCGTATGCATCAAGCGCAAATAGAAAATAAGGAACCATCATTCCTAGAATCTTTGATATATAGTCCGCTAATATTGACGATGATTGCGATTATTCCTGCGCTATTAGTAATTGGTACTGTTACATTTATCATAATGCGTCACCGTAGGAATGATGATGTCGAAGAGTCTCATGCCTTAGATTGTGAAGTACTTGCAGACATGAATGTCATGACGGTTCCTGAGATGGACAATGATACCGATCAGTTGGTTTTTGAAGAAGATGAGTCAAAAGTCACTGAAGATACAAATGCTGATGATTCATTTGTCGACGCAAATCTGTTTGATCCTGAGCTAGACGATATTAATCTGGCTGACTCATTGGAGCATTCTGATAAAGTTAATGAATTGAGCTTACCCATTAGCGAAGACTTGAATTCAGATCCTGAGTTTAAGTCTTCGTTAGAGAGTAATTTCGATGCAAGCCCAGAGCTTGGTGTTATAGCCAGTACTGAAGGCGAGATTGAACTTGAAGATATGGAGCATGTTCTTGATGAAATGGTGTCACCTGGAAAAATTGTACTTAGTCCAGATGAAGAACTTGCTGCAATGTGGGAGCAATCACTGGCAGAGGGAAATGATAGTGATGTAGATGACATAGATACGTTGTTGGACGTTGAACAAACTTCGTCATCATCAAATGCTGAGTCGGACCGCAATGAAGAAGAACCTAAGCAGAAAAAAACTGATGAACCTAAAGACATATTAAATGGTGTTTTGAATGCAAAATATTCATTAAAAATTGATGATACTTCAATGCTGGACGATATTAACTATGGTAGGAATGAATCAAAGACCGTCAAAGACAATAGTACTGATGACTTGTCGCTTTCTTCCAATAGTGAGAAGACATGTATTCTTGATGCTGATGTTTTTCTTGAGGACATTTTAGGTAAGGCTCCTGACGATAAAGACGTTAATTTGGGTGATTCAGATGCTCTTCTTGATGAATCCATTGATGCTTTGGATGATATTTTAGATGAGAGCAAGCTTATTAAGCTAGAGAGCCCGCATGATGATGTAGATGCACTTGATACGCTAGTTTCGAATAATCTTGTTGAAGTAGAACCTGCTTTTGATGTATCTGATTTGCATGGACATGATGAAGATGTGGCTCTAATCGATAGTGAATTTGACTCGTCTTTTAATGTTCGTGCAGACCGCAACCATGGAACCGAGGAAGCAGAGTGTCATGACTTTGTAGTAACAGAGTATAATACTTTAGCATTTCAACCAGAGGAGACAATACGTCTTGATGATATTGATGAATTTAGCGAAAATAATGCACTTAATGCTGCGCTTGCAGAGCAGAAAGCTCTTGATAAACTAATACCTGTAGGTAACCATAGCAGAGCTTCTCAGCCATTATCATCTGGTACATTATCAGTGGATATGGATACACTTTTTGAGCTTAAGGATAATGCACATCAAGTGGCTGGTCTCAATATGAATGTGTTATTGTCTGAACCCGTTGACGATGATTCAATGAATTTGGATGAATTTAACATTCAAAATATAGAAATTTCTGAAGACGAAAGCAATATTTGGCAGGTAGAACAGACACTTGAACCAAAACTTGAAAGGGAAGATTGGTTTGCGCAACCTGGAGTGCTTGATGATAATGTTGAAGCAATGAATTTAGATGCTGATCTTGACGGCCTACTGAAAAATGCTGAAACTGAGTCAGTTGCAGAGTCCACGTCAGATAATACGCATATAAGTATCGAAGAACTAATGAAAGGCGATGACTCTCCGCAAGTAAACCCTAATGCTGTGGTTATGAATTTAAATGCTGGATTGGATGAATCATCTAATGCATTCAGCGACATGGAACCTACAGATGGTGATAGTATCAATGAAGCTGCGATTCACATGGATTTAGCGAAGGCGTATTTGAAAATAAACGATATGGATGGAGCACTTCAGTTACTTGAAAAAGTGATGCAAAGTGATAACGCATCATTAAAAGATGAAGCGTACCAAATGATCAAAAATTTAAGTTAACATAGATTGCCAGCTTATTTAACGCTTTTATCATTGTGCAGGTTTCACTGATCTGAGTTGTGTGATTCCTTAAACTTAATGCCCCTCCCAGTAATTTCTTAATTTAAACCATTTCTGTGTTTCTACTATGGAACGTTTATGGTAACCGGTTTTTTTTCTTAAATAAAGAAACTAAATTGCTAATCAACACTCTAAAAAGTAAGGCTCATTTAAATATTCAGGTCTATGTGTAATTTTCGTTATAAAACTACTAACTGAAAGCAGTATCATTAAGCTTTAAGCAATCGTGGCTTACTAATATTCTGAATTGATGAAGAAGCTATTCAGCTATGAATTAAGTTAAGTAGGGTAATCATGGGAGATCTCGTTTATTTAGCGATTTAGTAATTGCGACGGCCCTCATGGTGAAATGCGTATTTTTAATGCTATTGAGAGGTCCGCAAGGATTCATTAATTCTGTTTTTAAACTGGCTTAACTGCCATTGTCATGCCCTCACTATTCATGCATGAGCAAGCAAGCCAAAATGATTAACACCATGTTTAAGGCGAAGAATTAAGGTAGCATCAGTACTTAGTCATTGATTATATGGGACTCAAAGTCTAGGGTGAAGGAAAATAAAAAATAAAAAAGCATGTCACTGATGGGAAACTTCGAGTCTGATGCAAGTTATATTTAGCGGTAGATATAAAGATGCATGAAATAATTGCTGCTGAGTTAAGTGCATCAAATGTGACTGACGGTAAAGTGCCACTGAGCTTACTCAAACAGACCCGCCAAAAAATCAATGAAATATCAGCCGCTGGTGTTTACGACACCAGACAATATTACGAAACCGTTCGTATTAAACGAGCGGTTTCGCTTATACCACCAAAAAAAGGAGCAAATTTTGGGGAACGACGTTATTCGCATAATTTAGCAGTCAGTTACCAAAAATTATGCGGTTCAAATGAGCATTGTAAAATTAGGTATGGTTATCATAAACGTTCCCTATTAAAGAGGGCAATGTTTCGAATCAAAAAACTACTTGGAGGGATATTGAGTTTAAGAGATGATAATGCGCAGATTAGTGAGACTTACTGCATGATAAAAGCGTTAAATAAGCTGACTGGGCTAGATATGTATAAAATAAAAGAGATTGTTTAATCGTTCATCATATTGAAATTTATTATCTGAACTCGAGTTAGGAAACACAGCCATTCAAAATAAATAATATGTCATATGTTTAGAGGGCATGGTTTGGTTTGTCTTACTTACGGTGTTAAATTGTAATGGACGCTGTATATTGACAGCGTTGAGGTATAATACGTAGCTTTAAATTAAAAAAATCAGTCACATAGAGAAATAAAAAATGAAAATTGCTCTGGGTGTGGAATATGATGGTGCGCAGTATCACGGGTGGCAGCGACAGCGAGACGTGTTTAGTGTGCAGGAGTATCTTGATAATGCTTTGACGAAGATTGCAAATCAACCAATTGAATTACAATGTGCAGGTCGCACCGATACTGGTGTGCATGGTACTGGGCAAGTCGTTCATTTTGATGTGAACACCAACCGCTCAATGCGTGCTTGGACCATGGGCGTGAATACTTATTTACCTAATAGTATCGCAGTGCGTTGGGCAAAAGAAGTGCCTGCAGAATTTCATGCACGTTTCTCTGCGACAGCTCGGCGTTATCGTTATATTATTTTCAATCATACGCTACGTCCTGGTATTTTGCGCAAAGGCGTGAGCCATTATCATGGTAATCTCGATGAAACCTTGATGAATGAGGCTGGTCAATACCTTTTAGGTGAACATGATTTTACGTCATTTCGTGCTTCGAAGTGTCAATCAAATACACCTTGGAGAAATATTCACCATTTAAATGTGACTCGGCAAGGTGCTTTTGTAATCATTGATATCAAAGCCAATGCATTTGTTCATCATATGGTGCGTAATATTACTGGAAGCTTAATTAAAATTGGGCTTAAAGAGCAAAAACCAGCATGGGTAAAATGGCTTCTCGAAGCTAAAGATCGCAATGTTGCAGCTGCTACAGCAAAAGCTGATGGGCTGTATTTAGTTGAAGTAGACTACCCAGCTAAGTTTGAAATGCCTCGTTTTCCCTTGGGGCCTTTGTTTCTACCTGATTAATTTTTATTATTAATGTAGGCATTATGGCATCCTAATTATTATATAGCTCACATGATATTATGAGATGTTAAGGTTTTATTTTTTAACTTCAGTTCAGACAGTAAATTTAAACATGATTCACTATTATATAGACCCTCCAGTTGGTTGTTTTGTAGCAAAGTTGCTTATCCATAAACCTGAGTGTTTGAGTGGGTCTAGCTGTTTAGAGCATAGATTGATAATTTAGTTCCCTTATTTAGAAAACACAACCAAGTCTACATCATGATAAAAATATTAAATAAGCTGGGAGGGCTAAATGTACCTACAATGAAAACGAGTATTTTATAGTTCATCATGTTGGGAGCTGCTATCCGAATTCGAATTAGGAAATAGAGCCTAATAAAAAAATAATATCACTTCGTATGCACTTGAACCGACTTAATAGAAAAATGATCGTATACTAAAATTCAACAGAGATGCATGATAAAGTGAGTGATATATTTATTGAACGTGTGTGTGATCTTTGAATCTAAATTACTTGCAGCATGCGATTATTCTGTGTTTGTTGTTTACTAGCAAGCACATTAACGTTTGAGCAGGCAAATGCTCTAAAATAGAAAGGTCATTTATGAGTTGGCTTGAAAAAATTCTTACAAAAAGCAACATCAGTTCATCGCGCAAAGCTTCCATACCTGAAGGTGTTTGGACAAAATGTGCATCATGCGAACAGGTCCTTTATTACGCTGATCTAGAGCGTAACCTTCAAGTATGTCCTAAATGTAATCACCACATGCGCATGAGTGGCCGTAGTCGTCTGGAAACTTTCCTTGATGCAAGCGATTGTGTTGAGTTAGCGTCTGATCTTGAGCCTAAAGACTTATTCAAATTCCGTGACTCAAAAAAATATAAAGATCGTTTATCTGCTGCACAAAAAGCGAGTGGAGAAAAAGAAGCTCTGATTGTTATGAAAGGCCAATTGCTAAGCATGCCAGTTATCGCTGCTGCTTTTGAATTTTCTTTCATGGGTGGTTCAATGGGTGCCGTGGTTGGTGCACGTTTTGTTTGTGCTGTAGAACAAGCGATTAAAGACAACTGTGGGTTTGTATGTTTCTCTGCCAGTGGTGGTGCACGTATGCAAGAAGCACTCATGGCGTTAATGCAAATGGCAAAAACCAGTGCTGCACTTGAGCGTCTGTCTAAGCAAGGTTTACCATTTGTGTCTGTTCTTACTGATCCTACGTTTGGTGGTGTAACAGCTAGCTTTGCAATGTTGGGTGATGTTAATATCGCTGAACCTAAAGCGTTAATCGGTTTCGCTGGCCAGCGTGTGATTGAGCAGACAGTGCGTGAAAAATTGCCTGAGGGTTTCCAGCGCAGTGAATTCCTGCTAGAACATGGGGCGATTGATATGATCGTTGATCGTCGTGAAATACGTCAACGCATCAGTGGAATATTGACAAAAATAACCGGGTACCAATCATCTTTAGTTGTTCCTGTAGAAAAAATACGTGAAGGTGAAGTTGCTAAAGCTAAGCTCATTGATAGTCATGAAAATTTTATTTTCTAAATTAGATAACTAAATCATTAATCTTCGCTACAAAAGAACTAATCGGAAGCAGTATAATAAAGCTTTAATCAATCATGGCTCACTAATGTTCTGGACTGATGAAGAAGCTATTTAGCTACGGAATCAAGCTAAGCAGGGTAATTGTGAGAGATTTCGTTTATTGAATGACTGAACCATTACAATAGCTCTCATGCCTAACTGTGTATTTTCAATGTCATTGAGAGGTCTGCAAAGGTTCATTAATTTTGTTTTCAAACTTGCTCCACGGCCATTGTTATGTTCTCACTATTAATGCATTAGCAAGCGACCAGAACGGTTAACGTCGCATTGAAGACGAAAACGAGAAAGCTCATCTAGTATTTAGTCATTGATTCTACGAGACTGAAAGTCTACGATGAAAGGAAATGAAAAGTAAAAAAGCATGGCACTGATGGTCAACGTAGAGTCTTGAATAAGTTACATTTAGCAGTAGATATAAATATGTATGAAATTAGTGCTACGGAGTTAAGTTCATCAAAGGTGGCTGACGGTGTGGTGTTGTTTAATTTGCTCAAACATATTTATTGAAAAATTAATGAAATATCAGGTGATGGTGCTTATGACACAAAATAGTGTTACTCAACCGTTTGTATTAAACGAACGGCTCCACTTATCCCACTAAGTAAAAGAGTGATTTTTTAAAAGTGAGGTTAGTCGTGTAATCTAGTGGTTAGTTACCGGAAGTGATATTATTAAAATAAGCATTGGAAAATGAGATATGATTACTATAAAAGTAGCCTATCAGAGACGACAATGTTTCAAATCAAAAATTACTGAGAGGAACATTGAGCCTAAGGGATTATAGTACCTAGATGAGTTTAGTTCCCTAAATTAGGGAACTAAACTCTTAATTTACGTTTTAAACAGCTAGATTCACTTAAGTATTCAGGTTTATGAACAAACTTCATGACAAAACAACTCACTGGAATCAAACGAAGCAGAGTAATCATAGGAATCTCCCTTATTGAGCGGCTTAGACATTACGATGGTTATCATGGTTAAACGCTGATTTGCAATGTCATTGAGAGGTCTGCAAGGATTAATTAATTCTATTTTTAAACTTGCTTAACTGCTGTTATTATAATCTCCGCTGTTCATACATTATCAAGCGAATACAAACGATGAAGATTGTATTCAAGATGAAAACTATAGAATTTATTCAATACTTAGCCTCTCTTTAAATGCATTAATTATGCTTGATAATAAAACTCTTGAAATCTTTTTGAAATAATTAATTGATTATAGAGATCTATTGGATTTAGTTCAGCAATTTTATTATTTTCATTCGCTATCTTGCTCCTCTGATGTTCTGAGAGGTTATGATACACATTTTCATCTAAATTATGCGTTTCAAATACAGGAAAATGTAGAGCGGAGGGAGAAATGCAGTGGTTCAAACGTACGCTGATGATTCCAGAATGATAAAACATATTTGTTTGTTTTACAGAAAGATGATAATCAATTTCTGTGGCTGAAAGACGTTCTGGTGCAGGGAGACTGAGTGATTCACGTAAATTTGAATCTGTTGATATTTTGGGATAGGGAGGATTAGTAGGAGTTGTTACTGTCACGTTAGCTGACAACAACGTAAGTAACAAAACAAAATCAGACCGACGACCTTGTGTAACAGCATGATTTAAATGATCGCTAAGCTGCACGTCTTGAATTACATTAGTTTTATCGAGTGCATGAATTTGCATATACTTACTCAACTTGAAGGTGCAGGCTGGAGCACCTGAAACTTGTTATTTATGATGGACATCAAAGAGTCTGAAATCTTTGTATGAGTTACAGTGAACGATTGTCCAATAATTTTTTTGAGACAACGTTGACTTTTGAAATCACTGTTGTTTCTTGACTGTGCATCCATTACCTTCCATAGTCGCTCTATTAAATTGAAATTTGAGCTATGATAAGGTAGTAAATAGTGGCATTCAATATTGAGAATAAATACTACATTTTTGATGAAATTATTATTATGGTCTTCCACCACATAGAAAAACGATATGGGATTGATGAGTCACTGGATAATCCTCTCGTTGTTTATTATTTCATATTTACTGAGTACAGCATCCCTAATATCGTTAAAATGTAAAGCACCAATTAAGATGCAGACTGCCACAACTACTCGTCGCCTCGAAGACATTATCTTTCTTTTTGTGTAATGCATTCATGCGTCATTTTTGTTGTTTATGTTGGGTGAACAGTGCCAATGAATATAATGGATGTATACTCCCGCTTGATATTTTATAATTAAACGTATACTTATAAAATTAGTGATTCATTGTAGTTACTGTATCTCTTACTCCAATCTACCCATCAATATAGGTAACAGCTTGATCAGTGTGGTGGTAAGTGAACTTACTGAGTCCTTGATCATGGTCATTGTCTCAGGGGTGGAAAAGGAGTGTGTTTGAGCAACTATGTTTCAGGTTTCATACTTTCAGACTGCTCGTAATCTTTGAAGTGACGTTGAGCTATTATTTCATGGATACACAGAGTTTGATAAATTATGGTAATGTTATAATCTTAGTATGTAAGAAGTACCGTTTTTATCCGGACATATACATGGCTATCACTCGTCTTATCGTGCTAAATTTTGAATTTTAATTTCTGATTGTAAGCTATATTTTTTTAAATTTATTTACGATTATGAGTTATTTAAAAATTAAACTCCTCTAATATTTATTAGCATAGTCTTTTACAATACGTCTATGTATCCTTTATATATCGACATTTTTGCTATTTGCTTTAGCATGAGTTTTCATTTTTCAGTGGCTCACGTCTTTATTTTTCAATTTAAGTTCAGATAGCAAATTTTAAAATGATGAACTATGAGACGATGGCTTGCGTTTTAAGCATACCTAGTGCTGTCAGCTTATTTAATACTTTTGTGATGGCATAGGTTTCACCAATTCGAGCATTGTAGTCCCTTAGGCTCAATGTCCCCTCCGAGTAGTGTTGTGGCTCGAAACCTTGCGGTTTTTGATAGGGAACGTTTATGGTAATTATATATACCTTTTTTAATACTAATTTGAATAGTATAACTTCTGGTAACTGTGATCCTGCTTAGTTTTCTAAATTAGGCAACTAAATTTCGGGTCTATGAATAGTCTTCGCTACAAAACAACTCACTGGAAACCGTATAATCAAGCTTTAATCAATCGTTGCTTACTATTCATGCATTAGCAAACGATTCAAAACAATTAACGCCATATTTAAGATGAAGAATAAAGGAAGCATCCAGCACTTAACCATTAATTTTACGGGGTTTGAAGTCTATGGTGAAGGAGAATGACAAATAAAAAAGCATGGTGCTGATGGGAAACGGCGAGTTTGACGCAAGTTATATTTAATGGTAGATATAAATACGCATGCAATCATGGCTACTGAATTAAGTGCATCAAATGTGACTGATGGTGAAGTGCTACCTAACTTGCTCAAGCAGACCCACCAAAAAATCAATGAAATATTATCCGATAGTGTTTACGACACCGTTCGTATTAAACGAGTGGCGTCATTCATTCCACTAAGAAAAGGGTAATTTTTAAAACGAGATTATCGCGTAATTGAACGGTCAGGTATCAGAAGTTACATTGTTCCAATTAATACAGAAAAATGTGATATGTTTATTCGAAATGTTCCCTATTAGAAACGGTAATGTTTCGAATCAAAAAATTCTTCGGAGGAACATTGAGCCCAAGGGAGCACAATGTTATGATTAGTAAAATCTGTGCCATGTCAAAACGTTAAATACTCTGACAGCATGAGGTAAATCTAAAATGCAAGCGATGATTTAACAGTGAATTATATTGAGATTTGTTATCTGAACTCGAAGTAAGAAATAAAGTTTCACATAGCTTACAATAATCACTTCAGGAAAAAAATACATTATGCGAAGTTTTATTTAATGAATGCATGGCCTTCTAAGATTAAATTCAATCTATAAAATACATAACTTAGCCTGGAAAATGAAGTAATAAATAGAGATATTGTTCTTTTTTCAACAACCGGAGATAGTTGCTTGTTAATGCATCAGCTCCATATTTAACGGAGCAGTATATTATAGAATTAATTATATTAAAAATGCAGTATTTTATTTTTAATATAAAGCTACGCTATTTACTTACTTATAGACCGGATCTCAACCCAATAGAGCTATTGTGGTAGATGATGAATACACAGTCCAGAAACAATGTTTTTTGATGATTTTTTCAAACATTATTGGTTTTTTGATGTTCAGAATTAACGATACATTTCAGCTGCTTAAATTTGCATTTTCAAGTTAATTGAATATATATGGTGTGACTAGCAAAATGATGAAAAAATTTATTTTTTGTGCATTCCATTGATTTATTCAGGTAAAATACTAGGAACATTCAGTGCTTAACCTTTAAAAAACAATGAACTCATTTGAGGAACCGCTTCTGTTACTTATACCTTAGTGGCCAGTATCTTTAAATATATGAAGGAGCAAGATATTTATGTTGACAAAATTACTCATAATGCCAATTTTTATCATGCTAGCCTGTTCAGCTCAAGCGGCTCGCTTTAATGCTGGCGAAGATTACAAAATACTAAACTTACCATCAACTCAGGCACCAACTGTCACCGAGTTCTTTTCCTTTTATTGCCTACATTGTTATAAAAACCAAGGCTTAATGACAGAGCTCAAAAAACAAATTCCCAAAAATGCAATCTTCCAAAAGAACCATGTTTCATTCATGGGTGGTAATATAGGTAAAGCCACAATCAAAGCCTATGCAACGTTAGTAATTCTGAATATCGAAGATAGCATGGTGCCAGTTATATTCAACCGCATTCATCTCCTGCAAAAACCACCACGCACTGAAGATGAAGTTCGTCAGATATTCATTGATGAAGGGATTGACGGTGATCAGTTTGATGAGGTTTATAACAGCTTCGCTACTAATGCAATGGCAAACCGGTTTGATAAAGCATTTCAAGACTCAGGTCTTAGTGGCGTACCTGCTGTTATTGTCAATGGTAAATACCACGTAACACCAGAAACGCTCAAATCAAAGGAAGACTACTTTGCATTGATCAACTTTCTGCTAACGCAGTAATCTGATTAGTCATGAAATGTCTATATTGAATATTGGTATTCCCAGCCAAACCAGCAATGATTTTTAACACTTTAATTATGAGATGGTACGCTTACATCTACAGGTTAAGATTATGCAGTACCATCTCAAGAGCATCCGTATCCGCTCTGGTTAGTGGACAGCTTTGTTGCCTAAATGAGGAAACTCAATTATTAATCTACGCTCTAAACAACGAGGTTCATTTAAATATTTAGGTCTATAGACAAGTCTCGCCACAAAACCACCGGCCGGAAAGTGTATAATCCAGTTTTAATTAATAGTTGTTTACTAACATTTTGAATCAATGAAAAGCTGATTCAGCTATAGAACTAAACTAAGCAGTGTAATCATGGGAGATCTCGTTTATTTAGTGACTTAGCCATTAGGACAGCCTTCATGATTAAATACGTATTTCCAATGCCATGGAAAAGTTTGAAAGAATGCATTAACTTTGTTTTTAAACTTGCTCGACTGCCACTATCATGTCCTTACTATTCATGCGTTAGCAAATGAATCAAAATGGTTAACATCACATTCAAGGCGAAGAATAAAGGAACCATCCAGTACTTAGCTATTGACTCTATGGGACTCAAAGTCTATGGTGAAAGAGAGAGGAAAGTAAAAAAGCATGGGACTGATGGGAAACAGCAAGTCTGGCATATGTTGCATTTAGCAGTAAATATAAATATGTATTAAATTATTACTGCGGAATTAAGTGCATTAAATGTGACTGACGGTGAAGTGTTACCTAAGTTCTTCAAACAGATCCCACTGAGAAATCAGTACAATGTCAGCCGATAGTGCTAACGATACCAGACAATGTTGTGAAACCGTTCATATTAAACGAGCGGTTCTACTCATCTCACCAATAAAAGAGACAACTTTTTAGGAATGAGATCATCCACGTAATTGAGCGGTCAGTTACCAGAAGTTATACGGTTCAAATCAGTATTGAAAACTAAGTATGATTACTATAAACATTCTCTATAAGAGACGGCAATGTTCTGAGTCAAAAAATCACTTGGAAGAATATTGAGTCTAAGGAATCGTAATGCTCAGATTAGTGAAACCTACTCCATGATAAAAGCGTTAGATAAGTTGACAGGATTAAGTATGCTTAAAATGAAAGCTATGATGTAATAGTGAATCATGTTGGACTTTACTATCTAAATTGTAATTAAAATAGTCTTTAACACCTTAATGGAGGTTCAATGTGCCAATAGTGACTTTTCTTAAAACTGGAAACAGTATTAATTTACCTAACCATAGCTCTTTGATTGATCTTGAAGACAGCCGTGATAATGAAGTATCGTTTGGTTGCCAATCTGCTGCGTGTGGGACTTGCTTAATTGACGTTGTATCTGGTATGCAAAATATTAGCCTAAGAAATGAAGATGAACAAGATTTACTAGAAACACTTGATTTAGATGATGAAAAACTGCGGTTGGCTTGCCAGTGTGTTGTTCATGGTGACATCATTATTAATCCACAAAGTTAACGAGCTAAAATTTAGTTTCGTTTGTCTTATTGATGAGTTTAAAACTAAAATTACTTTATTTTTTAATTTGAATTCAGATAGCAAGTTCCAATATGATGAACCATGAAAACCTCACTTTTATTTTAGGCATACTTATCTCGGTCAAATTGTTTAATGCTTTTATCCTGGTGTAAGCTTTGCTAACCTGAGGATTGTGATCTCTTAAGCTCAATATTTCTCTAAAAAATTTTTTGACTCGAAACATTGTTATCTTTGACAGGAAACGTTTCTGGTAATTGGCTTTATTTTCTAGATAAGGAAGCTAAATTTTCAATTAACACTCTAAACAGCTAGGTCACTTAAATATGCAGGTCTATAAATAAACTGTGCTACAAAACAGCTAACTTGAAGTAATATAAGCGAACTTTAATCAACCGTTGCTTACTAATATTTTGGATTGATGGAGACGCTATTTAGCTATGGAATCAAACTAAGAAGGCTAATCATAGAAAATTCGTTTATTTAGCGACTCAGTTATTACTGTGGTCTTCATGGTTAAACACTTATTTTCATTGCCATTGAAAGGTCTGCAGAGATTTATTAATGTTGTTTATAAATTTACTCAATTGCCGTTGTAATGCCTTAACTATTCATGCATCAGCAAACGTTTTAAAACGGTTAACTTTAGATTCAAGATGAACAATACAGGAACCATCCAGCACTGAGTCAGTGCTGCTACGGGGGCTAGAATCTACGGTGAAGGCGAATGGTAAGTAAAAAAACATTGTACTGATAGGAGGCAGCGAGTCTGGCGTAAGTTATATTGAACGGCAGATATAAATGCGTATGCAATTATTGTTGTTGAATTAAGTGCATCAAATGTGACTCACGATTGAATGTTACTTAACTTGTTCAAATAGACTCACCGAAAAATTAATGAAGTATAAGGTGATAGTGCTTACTAGGACCCCGTTCGTATTAAACGAGCGGTTCTATTCATCTCTCCACAAAAAGAAACAACTATTGGGACCGAGGTCATCCATGTAATTTGGTGATTAGTTACCAGAAGTTATATGGTTTTAATTAGCATTAAAAAACGAGGTATGATTACCATGAACGTTCCCTATAAGAGACAACAATGTTTAGAGTCAAAAAATTTTCAGACGGACATTGAACTTCAGGGATCATAAGGCTCAGGTTAAAGAAACCTACGTAATGACAAAAGCGCTAAATGAACTGGCAGGCTAAGATGCTGCAAATGAACGTGATTGTCTAACAGTTAATCATGTTAGGATTTACTGTCTGAATTCGCGTGAGGAAATAAAGCTTTCACATGCATATGAGAGCTAACGCAAAATTTTTTGTTAACCGTGAAAAATCATGGTTCAATTTCTTCGCAGATAAGCACCACTTCTTGCTCGTCAAAAAAATAGTAATTACACAGCGAGATTTATCTGTCTTAAGATACGAATAACCGTATTAATATTGATGTGTAGCATACGAGCCACATTACGAGTATTAGTATTATTCATAGCAAGTACATATATGTGACCTTTTATACTTGGCTAACAAATGTTACAGGTATATTCAAGCCGGAAGATTTGTCAGCATGATTTACAATGATAGCGTTGATATTAGCCATGGGCTATTTTATAGTTTTAAACTACACTCATTTACTAACACGAACGATACTTAATATTAAGGGTAGCCACAACCATAACTTCTTCAAAGGTGAACATGACACTAAGTTTAATCGATTGAATATATAATAATTATATTAACTTATATATCCACCGGTGTTGGGAATATATAGTCAGTAATGTTCTTGTAATAGCTATACTGTTAGCAATAAGAACTCACGTTCCCAAGAGCTGATTACACGTTTAAAATTTTCGTGCTCTGTGCGCTTGACCGCAATGAATGCTTTTGCAAATGCAACACTTAAATACTCTGCTACTTCATCGCAATTTTCCATGGATTCCAATGCACTTTCTAAGGTGCAAGGTAATGGAGAACTTTTGATTTCATAGCTTCGTCCTTGAGCTGGTGATGTAGGTTTAAGATTTTTTATCATGCCGATGTAGCCGCACAATAAACTAGCCGCAATAACCAAATAGCTGTTAGCGTCTGCCCCGGGCAATCGGTTCTCAATGCGTCGGTTTTGTGATGAGCAATTTGGTATACGTAATCCACACGTTCGATTTTCTTCACCCCATTCCACATTGAGAGGTGCAGAGGTATGAAGAAGAAAACGACGGAAAGAGTTCACGTTTGGCGCAAAGAGAGGTAACATTTTGGGAATAAACTGCTGAAGACCTGCAATGTGTTCATAGAACAATGAAGAGCTGGTACCATCTTCATTCGTGAAGATATTAGTACCGGTATTGATATCCCAAATACTTTGGTGAAGATGCATTGCACTACCAGGCTCATCAGTTATTGGCTTAGACATGAATGTTGCGACCACATTATGTTTTAGCGCAGCCTCTTTGAGGGTGCGTTTAAACACAAATACTTGATCAGAAAGCATAAGCGGATCGCCATGACGGAAATTAATTTCCATCTGTGCAATGCCTTCTTCATGAATCAACGTATTAATCGCTAAACCTTGGGTTTCACACCAGTCATACATGTCTTCAAATAAAGGATCAAATTCATTCGCGGCATCAATTGAAAATGATTGGCGCCCTTTTTCAATGCGACCAGATCGGCCAATCGGTGGGTTTAATGGTAAAGCGGGATCAGCGCTTCGTGCGGCTAAATAAAATTCCATTTCTGGTGCAACTACAGGCTTCCAGTTACGTTCTTCATAGAGTTTGAGCACTTTTTTAAGCACATTACGAGGCGTTAATTCAATTGGATTACCCATTTTATCGAACGTGTCATGTATGATTTGCGCGGTTTTTTCTATCGTCCAAGGTAAGAGATAAACAGCATTTTCATCTGGCTTACAAATAAAATCAATGTTGGCTTCATCCAATAAGGTATAATAAATATCATCATCTACATAATCACCAGTTACCGTTTGCAATAATACACTTTCCGGCAGCCGCATTTCACCTTCGCTGATGAATTTATCAACGGGGGAAATTTTACCTCTGGCAATCCCAGACATATCGCCAACCACACATTCTACTTCGGTTATTTCATTATTGTGTAACCACTCTTTAAGCTTATCCATGGTTTTTCTCACTATTATTTGCTCTTAGTCTGCAGGCATTTCCGAAAACTTTGAAGATAACTGAATAAAAAGGATTTTTTATAACTTCCCACTCAGGATGCCACTGCACACCTAAAGCAAATTGTTTTGAATTAATTACGGAAACAGCTTCAACTAGACCATCTGGAGCGTATGCTTCTGGTCGTAATCCATTGCCTAATCTATCTACGCCTTGCGTATGAACAGAATTAACCTCGGCAGAAGTGCGGCCCCATGCTTCGTAGATAATGCCTCCTGGTTCAATATTTACTGTGTGAGAAATACCATACTGAAGATGAGCAGGTGTAATTTTGTCTTCATGATGCTCGATAAATCCACCAATGTCATGTAGCTTTTGATGAAGTGTACCCCCCATCACCACATTCATTTCTTGGAAACCACGACAAATAGCTAACACAGGAACACCTACTGTAATGGCATGTCGCATCAGTGGTAATGTCGTTGCATCTCGTTGAGGATCATAATCTGTGCTAGGTTCTTTTTTTTCTTCATCATAATGATGAGGTTCAATATTAGAAGTGGAACCTGTAAATAAAATACCGTCGCACAATGCAAGGAAAGTTTCTATAGGCAAAGTTTTCCCTAACACTGGAATGATAAGGGGACAGCAATTAGCTACCTCAAAAACACCGCTGAGGTATTTTTCTCCTGCGATATGGAAAAGATGTAATCCTAACTTACTTGTGCAACTGACTACACCTACTATAGGAATTATTGAATGGGGCATACATACCTCTATTTTTCAACCTATTACCCAATATCTGCTATTAATGTTTACCTCGACTGAGCGGATATTCGCAAAAGCACAAAAATTTTTTTCTCGTATGGTTGTTCACTATTGTATTATCTTAATGACATTGTATTTAGGTGGTTTTTACGTTTGCAAAATTATTATGCTTTTATCGTGTCCACGCTACACGTTAAAAATAAATTACGCAAGAGAGCAAATTAATATTTAGGATGAATTATTTGCTTTTTATTAATATAACTAAAACTTAATTTATTCCATTTTGTCACGTTGATTTAAATAGTAAGGATGCAATATATTATCTGCAATGTGGTTGGTGATGGTGAGTATTTATTACTTACTTACTGTCCTTACTAAGGATGAGTCATATAATTTATGCGTAAGATAAGTGACAGATATGATATCTAGTAAAAAGAATATTCTTCAAAAAATCTCTGGGGTTTCCCAATTGAAATGAAGTCACACAATTTTTCTCTTAACATGGCTCTATTTCTTACTTTGAATTCACATAGCAGATCCCAAACATGAGCATGATTAGACAATCGCTTTTATGTCAGGCATATCTAGTTTATCAGCTTATGTAACGCTATTATCATGGCTACGGTTTCATTAATCTGGGTTGTGTGATTCTTTAGGCTAAATGTTCTTCCCAGTAGCTTTTTGACTCGAACCATCGCCGTCTCTGCTATGGAATGTTTATGATAACCGTTTTTATTTCCTAAATAAAAAAACTAAATTTTCAATTAACATTCTAAACAGTTAGGCTCATTCAAATATTCAGGCTTATGAACAATCTTCGCTACAAAATAGTAACTGGAAGCCGTATAATCAAGAATCGTTCGCTAATATTCTGGATTGATGAAGCTATTCAGCTATGGAATTAAACTAAGTTGGATAATTATGGGAGGCCTCGTTTATTTAGCGGTTTAGCCATGACGACGACCCTCATAGTTAAATGCGTATTTTCAATGTCATTGAGAGGCCTGCAAGGATTCGTGAATTCTGTTTTTTACATATGCTTAACTATCATCATGCCTTAGCTATGCATGCATTAAAAAGCGATCCAAAACGGTTCAAGACGAAGAGTAAAGGAAGCACATAGCACTTAGTTATTGGTTTTACGGACCAAAAGTTTATAGTAAAGGAAAATTAAAAGTAAAAAGCATAGCACTGATGGGAAACGGTGAGTCTAGCGCAAGTTACATTTAGCAGTAGATATAAATACGCCTGAAATCATTTTGCTGAGTTCAGTGCATCAGATGTGACTGATGGTGAAGTGCTACTTAATTTGTTTCAATAGATTTACTGAATATTCAATGAAATATTAGGCGATGGTGCTTACGACACCAGATAATGTTACGCAACCGTTCGTCTTAGACGAACGATTGCACCCATTTTATCAAAAAAATAAAAAGTTTGGAAACAAGGTCATCCGCATAATTTAGCGATCAGTTATCCGAAGTTATACGGTTTAAATAAGCATTGGAAAAGGCAGCATGATTACCATAAACGTTCCCTGTCAGAGACAGAAATATTTTGAATTAAAAAACTACTGGAAGGAGCATTGAGCTTAAGAAGTCACAATGCTCAAATTAGCGAAATTTAAGGCATGATAAAAGCGTTACATGAGTTAACTGGGCTAGGCATGCCTTAAATGAAAGCAATTGGTTAATAGTGAATCGTATTGCTGTTTAGGGGTCTGCGAGGATTCATTAATCTTTGGTCAAATTTGTTCATCGGCCGTTATCATGCCCGCACTATTCATGTATTAGCAAGCAAACCAAAATGGTTAGCGTTAAGCTTTAAGCAAAAAAGAAAGGAACGATCTAGCACTTATCCATTGATTCTATAGGCTTAAAAATTTACAGTGAAGAAAAATTAAAAGTAACAAAGCCTGGTATTGATGATGAAGGTTAAGTCTGGCGTAAATTACATTTAGCAGGAGATATAAACATGCATGAATCATTGCTGTTGAATTAAGTTGATCAAATGTGGCTGACGATGAAATGCTACTTAACTTGCTCAAACAGACTGGCAGAAGAATCAATGAAATGTTAGGCGGTGGAGCTTACGATACTGAATAAACTTACGAAACCGGTCGTATTAAACGAGAGGTTTCACTTATCCTACTAAGAAAAGAAGCAATTTTTTGAAAATGAAATTATCTGTGTAATTTAGTCGTCAGTTACCAGAAATTATACGGTTTGCATGAGCATGATAAAACGCGGTATGGTTATCAAAAATGAAAATACTTTGAATTAAAACACTCTTCGAAGAAAAATTGAGCCTAAAGGATAATAAGCCTAGCTTAGCGACATCGTTTGCCATGGTGAAAGCATTACATCAGCTGACAGAGCTAGGTATGCCTAAAATGTAAATAGGTGTTTAATAGTGAGTGATCTTGGTATTTGTTATCTGAACGAAAATTAGGAAATAAAACCGCGTAGATTGATAATTTAGTTTTTTAATTTAAGAAAGAAGGTCTCAATCATTATGAGTAATTTAGCGTTTTTATTTTTGGCTATAAGTTATAGAAACTGTCATAGTCTATTGTATGAGTTTATATATTTTGAAAAATAAAGCATATTCAATAACTATAAATTTTTCTCCAGTCGAACTTTAATGCTAGACTTAATTTATCAAAAAATTTATGTGCAGTGGACACGGGTATGATTAATGTCTGATACGCATGGGAACAGTGTCAATTTTTTGATTTGGCTTGTACCCTGTTGGTGCTTCTAGTAAGATACGCCTAATACAGTCAGTATTAAAATTATGGCAACAAACGTCAAGTTTTTTTAACAAATCTTTCATTTCATCCCATCCGAGTTTTACTTCTTTAGCTGTCATGATTTTATGATGACTTGTGCTTTCTATGTTATCTCCAATTAGCAATTCTTCATAAAGTTTTTCACCTGGCCGTAACCCTAAAAAGCGAATTTCAATGTCGCCATCTGTGTCGCCTGTCTCTGATATATAACTTTTCATTCCCATCAAATTAATCATATGTTTAGCAAGATCAACTATTTTAACGGGTTCGCCCATATCGAGAACGAATACTTGTCCATTATGACCCATTGCACTAGCTTGAATAACCAACTGTGCTGCCTCAGGAATTAGCATGAAATATCGTGTAATATCTGGGTGAGTGACTGTGACAGGCCCACCTTGTCGAACTTGTTTTTTGAATAAAGGCACTACTGATCCTGACGATCCCAGCACATTGCCAAAACGAACCATAGTGAAGTTGGTTTTAGTGCTACGATCAGCAAGAGCTTGCAGTACCAATTCAGCCATACGTTTGCTTGCGCCCATAATGTTTGTTGGACGCACAGCTTTATCGGTAGATATGAGAGTAAAATTTTTAACACCCGTTGCAATCGCTGCATTTGCACAAGCTAATGTTCCAAAGACATTATTTTGGATGCCCTCAATGATATTGTCTTCGACAAGCGGTACATGTTTATAAGCAGCTGAATGATAAACAGACTCTATCTTGTATTCTGTCATCAGCTTAGTTAATCGGTTCTCTTTTTGCACCGATCCCAAAGCAGCAACTAAATGGGTTTCTAAGCCAAAATTATTTTTAAATGTTTCTAATTCTTGATGAATAGCATACAGATTGTATTCATTGAGTTCAAATAGAACTAACGTTTTGGGATTTTGAGTAAAAATTTGGCGACATAACTCTGAACCGATAGACCCGCCGGCACCCGTAACCAATACGCTTTTATCTGTTATATTTTTTTGAAGTAACTCTGTATTGGGAGACACAGGCTCCCTTCCTAGTAAATCGGCAATGTCTAAATCTTTAATATCAGTAACCCTTGCCTTACCGGAGACAATGTCTTCTACAGAAGGTACGGATTGCACTTCAATAGGCCAGTGAGATAACTCATTAATTAATCGTAACCTTTCGCCTTTGCTTATGTTATTGATGGCGAGCAAAAGTTTTACAGGTTCATAGAGAGAATGGAGTTTTTCGAATTCAGCCGATGTATAAATTTTTATTCCTGTAATAATTTGCCCTGTTTTGGCAGGATTATCGTCTAAAAATGCGACAGGATGATATTCTCCTCCTTGCATAAGAGAATAGGCAAGATCACGTCCTGTAGATCCTGCGCCATAGATTAAAACGTTTGGTTTTTTACGCCGGTAATGATGATAATATACGGTACGGATCATAATGCGAGGAGTACCGAGCGTAATCATCGCTAAGCTAGCATAAATAAATGGTACGCTTCGAGGGATAAAGGCCTGCAAGAAAAAACTGCTTATCGCAAGGGTGATAGCTGACACAACCACTGCGATAAAGATATTGCCAACCGCCGGCAGCATCATGTACCGCAGGATAGCGCGATACATCCCTAATTTTATAAAACTGAAAATAGTTATGGCACAAGTAATAAGCATGCAGAATATTGCTGCCGCATCAATGGGAAACGTTAGCGTGTCTAAACGCAGTGTCATTGCAAAATAGAGCGATAGAGTTACTGCGACAATATCGTAGATAACACTGATAATGCGCTTATTTTTGCGTTGTGCATTGAGAAGTAGTTGAATCGGAGTAAACATTAAGGTCTGAGTAACTCTCGTAGAAATTAGCATCAAAATGATTATGTTAAAACATATAATTATATATTGTCGCCTATTGTATGTAGCTTTAGTGCGACTCGCTAGTGTTGGATGGCAGAATCTTGATATGATTACTAAGACATAAAGGAATTAAGGTGAAAGTACTCGTCACAGGTGCAAGCGGTTTTATTGGAAATCGTGTATCAAACGTCGCTAAACATAAAAATTGGTCCGTGAAAAAGCAAGTCAGAAATGTAGCATTTCAAGCAAATAATACAATCGTTTGTGATATTCAAGCTCATACTGATTGGTCTGCTCACCTAAAAGATATTGATTGTATTGTTCATTGTGCTGCTTGTGTACATCAAATGAAAGGTGTGAAAAATGATGCCAACATTCTTCAAGCTTATCGAGATACCAATATTTTAGGTACATTGAATCTTACTCGTCAGGCAGTAGAGGCTGGCGTTAAACGTTTCGTATTCATTAGTTCCATTAAAGTGAATGGGGAACAAACATCCTTGGGGCAGGCATTTGTCTCTGCGGTTTCACAACCACCTAGTAATTTTTATGGTTTGAGTAAATATGAAGCAGAAATTGGGTTAAAAAAAATTGCAGAACAAACAGGACTGGAAGTTTGTATTATTCGTCCTCCATTAGTATATGGAGAAGGGGTAAAAGCTAATTTTCAATCTATGATGAATATCGTGTGCAAAGGAACTCCGTTACCATTTGGGGCTATCAATAACTACAGAAGCTTTGTTTATATTGATAATCTTGTCTCATTAGTATTGACATGCTGCACACATCCTAATGCTGTTGGGAGGACGTTTCTTGTTTCAGATAATGATGATGTGTCTACCACAAGGCTTTTAAAGCAAATCACCATTAGCATGGGAAGACCAAGTCGACTTCTACCATTGCCTCAACGTATACTTGAATATACTGCTCGTTTGCTTGGAAAAACGGATATTGCTAATCGCTTATGTGGTAATCTGCAGGTTGATATTTCAGATACGATGCAGTCGCTTGATTGGATTCCTCCCGTTAGTTTTGAACGAGGAATAGCCAAGACAGTCGATGCATATTTGAATGCCATGAAGACTAATAAGTTGTAAATTTTATAGAGAAGACTACTGTGATTAGACACCTCGATTTTCTTTTTGCCTTGTTTGGTCTTTTATTTTTGTGCCCTGTGTTGTTACTGGTTACTATGCTTAGTTATTTTGACACTAAATCTCCTATTTTTTGTCAAATGCGTGTGGGTAAAAATCAAAAGCCCTTCATGCTCATCAAATTTCGTACCATGACACCAGAAACAGCATCAGTAGCGACGCATCTAGCAAGCGCTTCTTCAGTCACTAAATTTGGTGTGTTTTTGCGAAAAACTAAATTGGATGAACTTCCACAGTTGATTAATGTGCTGAAAGGAGATATGAGTTTAGTTGGACCTCGTCCTTGTTTGTTTAATCAAAAAGAACTTATCAAAGCTAGAGAGAAAAATAGTGTATTTGATGTTTTGCCTGGAATAACTGGACTAGCGCAAGTCCATGCGATAGACATGGCTACACCAAAAAAACTTGCTGCGTGGGATCGACGAATGATTGAGATGATGTCTGTGAAAAATTACCTTATTTTAATCATGCAAACCGTCACTGGTAGTGGTTCTGGCGACAAAATAAAAAACAGCTAGATAACTTTAAATTTATGTATGCTTGTAAGCATTGAAAGCGCTTAATTTATGAATGATTCAAGACCATGCTATAAACTGACTTTATTTTTGACGTGAGTTCAGATAATAAATTTCAATATGATTCACTATTATAACTAGGTTTAAGAAACAAAGTCACCTAAATTGATAATTTAGTCCCTTAATTTAGGAGATAAAATCATTTTAATAATACGTAGTTTAAGCTTCATTTTGCTAAAAATAATGTATTGTCATTGATTGCTCATACATGTTAAAAACTAATTGATTATGCTATTAGCACTTTCAATGAAAAAAATTGAATGGATATGGGATATGGTCATGATTCCAGCCCCAACGTCAGAAGCCGAATTGCTCGACCGAGCGTATGCTTTGGCCGGTTTTACGCTGGGAGAACTCGCCCAAAAATGCCATATAACTTGTCCCGTAGATCTTCGTAGAGAAAAAGGATGGGTTGGCATGTTATTGGAAACGTGTCTTGGTGCTACAGCTGGCAATAAACAAATGCAAGACTTTCAGAACATTGGTATAGAGCTAAAATCGATACCAATAAGTTATACTGGTAAACCATTAGAAACTACATTTGTTTGTGTTGCACCACTTAAAGATGTACACGGCTTGACGTGGGAAGTTAGTAACATTCGCAATAAAATATTAAAAATATTATGGATTCCTGTCGAAGGTGAGCGAGAAATCCCACTGTGCGAAAGATATGTTGGTATGCCGTTAATTTGGCAACCTTCCATAGAAGAAGAAGCACAACTTAAGGCTGATTGGGAAGAACTGATGGAATTTATTGTATTGGGGAAAGTACATCAAATTACTGCACAGCACGGTGAACATCTACAGTTGAGGCCAAAAGCAGCAAATAGCAAAGCACTTACAAAAGCCTATGGTGTAAATGGGCAGCCAATTAGAACTATGCCAAGAGGCTTTTATTTTAGAACTCAATTTACCAGTAGAATCCTAGCAAATCATTTCATGCTTTCTAATCTCGATATCACTAAAGAATGATCTGCATGTCGTCTTTCTATTTTTGTAAGCCAGCAAGTACAGTTCAAAAGCACTAAATGAGCCATAGTGGACATTAATTCTACTATTGTAAGTTCTATACTACCGATCCTTCCAGCAGCTTTATTCCTTAAATCAAAGAACTAAATTAGTAATCTACATACATTCTAAACAGTTAAATTAACTGAAATATATGTTGTTTATGGACAAGCGTCACTACAACACAACTAACTGAAGCAGTATAATCAAGTTTTAATAAATTGTGGCTTACTAATGTTATGGATTGATGCAGAAGCCGTTCAGCTATGCAATCACATTAAACAGGATATTTGTAAAAAATTAGTTTATTTAATGATTTAGCTAAATTTGTTTTTTAATGTAGATTCAGATAGTAAATCTTATCATGACTCACTATTTAGGCATACCTGACCTGATTAGCTTATTTAGTACTTTTGTAATGACTGGGTTTTGCTAATCTGAGTGTTGTGAGTCCTTAAGTTCAACATGCCTCCGAAAAATTTTTAATTTTAAACATTGATGTCTCTGATAAGGAGTGTTGATTGTAGTCATATCCTGTTTTCCAATGCTGATTTGAACCGTATAATTTTTGGTAACTGACCACTCGTTTACGTGGATGGTCTCATTTTCAACAAGTTGCCCTTCTATCTTAGTGGTATGAGTGGAACCGTTCGTTTAATACTAACGGTTGTATAATATTATTCATTGATTCTTCGGCGGGTTTGTTTGAGCAAGTTAGATAGTACTTTACCATAAGTCACATTTGATGCTCTTAATTCAACAGGAATGATTTTATACATATTTTTATCTCCGTGGAATTAATAGCTAAGTGCTGGCTAGTGCCTTTATTCTTCGTTTTGAACGTGACGTTCACTGTTTTGGCTCGCACGTTGTTAAAGCATGAGTAGTGAGAGTATGACAATGGCAGTTAAGCACATTTGCAAACAGAATTAAGGAATCCTTGCAGACCTCTCAATGGCATTGAAAATACGTGTTGAATCATGAAAACTGCCGTCATCGTTAAGTTGCTAGATAAATAAAGTTTTTTATGATTTTTCTGCTCAGTTTGATTCCAAATCCGAATAGCTTCTTCATCAATCAGAAGGTGAGTGAGTCACGATTGATTTACATTTGATTACACTACCTCCTGTTAATTGTTTGACAGCGAGGCTTGCCATAAGCGTTAATATTTAAATGAGCCTCGCTGTTTAGAGCGTAGATTAGTAATTTAGTTCCCTTATTGAGTAAATAAAGTCATAAAATTTTAAAAATTGATCAATTTTTAGTGCATATTTCCCATTAGCTCCATTACTTTATCTGTTATAGCCTGGCTCTCAGCTGAATAAAGTGGCTATGGGAGATGATGAATGAGCCGTTAAGAAACCCAGCTGATTTTAAAAGTCAACGTTGTTTTATAAATACGATTAATTAATTTTTTACTATAACTCTTTCTACAATTGGATACATTTTCGATGCCAGAATGCATGATAGGTTTTAGGTACTCAAGCTGCCTCTTTAAGTTGATTGAGTAGAATGCCTTAATATATTGGTCTGAGTAATATTAAATAGGGTCTGACTGTTTTATTGAGCACTTATATCTTAAGCTAGTAACTATAAAGGAGCTGATGGTTTTTAGTAAAAAGTGGTTAATTAGTACACAACTGTTAGACCATAGCTTTCCAAAATATTTTTCAAGTTTTCCATAGTGTTTTTTGTCGGTGGATTGACGTCTTTCAACTCATACTCATGGCCCATAGCTTTCCATTTGTGGACGCCTAGTTGATGGTACGGCAGCATTTCAATTTTTTCGACATTATCCATGTATTTTAAAAATTCACCGAGAAGATGTACTGATTTTTGATCATTGGTGTAACCGGGTACTACCACGTAGCGGATCCATGTTTTTTGATTACGTTGATGCAAGTAGTCTGCGAAATCTAGCACACGTTTGTTGGAGACGCCGATCAAATTTTTATGAATATTGTTATTCATTTGTTTGAGATCTAAAATAACAAGATCCGTGGCATCCAAGACTTCATCAATAATACTAGAATGTTTACGAATGTAGCCATTAGTGTCAAGACAGGTATGAATGTTCTCTGCTTGCACTGCGCGAAAAAAATCGCGAACAAATTCAGGTTGAAGAATAGCTTCGCCACCTGAAGCAGTTACACCGCCACCAGATGCATTAATAAAATGGCGGTACGTTACCACTTCTTTCATTATTTCTTCAACACTCATCTCTTGTCCTTCATCGAGATCCCATGTATCACGGTTGTGACAGTACTTGCAGCGCATTAGGCAACCTTGCAGGAATACGATAAAGCGAATTCCAGGGCCGTCAACGGTACCACAAGATTCAATAGAGTGGATATGACCATTCACTGACATGAGGTTCTCCAAAAAATTATTATAAAAAGGACGTGTAATTTTATTACAGATTGGTGGTTATCTAAAGCGAATATCCCTTTTTGTATTTAACGAATTCGAGTTTAGATGGTACGTTTTAACACGATTAAGTATTCAACGATCGCTTTCATTTGAGGCAAACTGAACCCAGTTAACTTACTTAATGCTTTTATTATTTCGTAGATTTTACTAACCTTTGGAGTTTAATTTAGCTTTCATCAATCGGGACTTGCTAACATTTTGAGTTAATGTAGACGTTATTCAGCTATGGAATCAAATTAAGCCGAGTAATCATGGAGACTGTATTACAATACAACGGTTTGCATGGTTAAATGTGTATGTTGGATGCTATTGAAAGGTCTCCAAGGATCTATTAGTTCTATTTGTAAATTTTTTGAATTGCTGTTGTCATGCCCTCACTATCCATGTGTTAACAAGCGAGCCAAAATGGTGAACGTCACGTTCAAGAGGTTTTGCTTCCTAATCTGAGTTCAGATAGCATATTGCACATAATTCATGATTAAACAATTGTTTTTATTTTAAGAATACCTAGTTTCATTGGCTTATTTTATGTTTTTACCATGCGTAAGGTTCGCTAATCTGAGCATTATGATCTCTTAAACTCAATGTCCCTCCGAGTAATTTTGTTAAATCGACACATGGCCGTCTCTGATAGGGAACGTTGATGGTAATCATGCCTCGTTTTACAACGCTGATTGGAACCGTATAACTTCTGGTAACTGATCGTTAAATTCCGTGGACGATCTCGTTCCTCAAAAATTGCTCCTTTTTTTGGTGGTATGAGTGGAACCTCTCTTTTTATGCAAACGGTTTCGTAACATTATCTGGTGTCATAAGCACTATCGGTTGATATTTCATTGATTTTTCGGCGTGTCTGCTTGAGTAAGTTAGGTAGCACTTCACCGTCAGTCACATTTAATGTACTTAACTCAGCAGAAATGATTTCATGCGTATTTATATCTACCGCTAAATGTAATTTGTGCCAGACTAGTCGTTTCCCATCAGTACTATACTGTTTTACTTTTCATTTTTCTTCACCGTAGATTTTGAACCTTGTTAAATCAATGGCTGAGTACTGGACGCTTTCTTTACTTTTCGTTTTGAATGTGACGTTAACTGTTTTGGCTCGTTTGCTAATGCATGAAAAGTAAGGGCCATCGTAATGACTAAGTTGCTAAATAAATGAGGTCTCCCGTAATTCCTCTGCTTAGTGTGATTTCATAGTGGAATAGCTTTTCCATCAATCCATAATGTTAGTTAGCTACGATTGATTAAAGCTTGATTATACCGCTTCTAGTTAGTTGTTTTGTAGCGAAGATTGTTCATAGGCCTGAATATTGAAGTGAGTTAGCTGTTTAGAGTGTTGATTAAAAACTTAGTTCTCTTATTTAGGAAATAAAGCTGGTTACCATAAACGTTCCCTAGCAGAGAAAGCAATGGTTCGAGTCAAAAAACTACGGGGATAGACATTGAGTCCAAGGGATCACACTGCTAAGATTAGTGAAACCTACGCATGATAAAAGCGTTAAATAAGCTGACAGGACTAGACATTTCTAAAACGAAAGTAATTGTCTAATAGTGAATCATGTTGGTGAATATAGAAAAAATTAATGTTCACAGATATCACAAAAGCACGTGATAGTTTGAAAGTAAACGGTTTTTATTTGCAATGACTGCCACAGCTAAATGTGATGATACGACACATTAGAGTAACCATACTACGCTGTAAAGGAACGCTATGCGTAAAAAATTAGTTGACATATTCATTAGTGCTGTGTTGTTTCTATCAGTGCCGGCGGTAGCTGAAAAACCAAGTTTTGAAAATTATGTGACTGGACTCAAGCAAGAGGGCATGAATAAAGGAATTGATGCTGTGTTAATTGAACGTGCATTTCATGGTATTCGTTACCGAGAAAGAGCAGTGAAAGCTGATAGGAATCAGCCAGAAAGACGGTTAACGTTTGACGCGTATATTCCGCAAGCTGTGCCTGATTGGAAGGTAAAAAAAGCGAGATACTTGTATGACAAGCATTACGATGATTTAAAACGTATTGAAAATATTTATGGTGTTCAACCTCGCTTTCTTGTGGCACTTTGGGGAGTTGAAAGCAACTTCGGTGCTTTAACGGGTAATTATGATGTTATAGAAGCGCTAACAACGTTAGCGTATGATGGTCGGCGTGAAATTTTTTTTCGTAATGAAGTATTTTCTGCATTAAGTATTCTTCAAGCTGGTCATATTGATGTTAATTCTATGAAAGGATCGTGGGCTGGTGCCATGGGGCAGTGTCAATTTATGCCAAGTTCATTCTTGTCATTTGCTGTTGATGGAAACAATGACGGTAAAAAAGATATTTGGAATTCTAAACTGGACATTTTTGCTTCATCAGCTAATTACTTGAAAAAGGCTGGATGGGATCATGCGTATACGTGGGGACGACAAGTTATATTACCAAAGCATTTAGAATCTTCTTTGTTAGGGTTAAGTCATGACAAAGCAAGATCATTAGCTGAATGGCAATTTTTAGGTATTAAAACA
The DNA here is from genome assembly GCF_002381345.1 of Candidatus Enterovibrio altilux. Lineage (GTDB taxonomy): Bacteria > Pseudomonadota > Gammaproteobacteria > Enterobacterales > Vibrionaceae > Enterovibrio > Enterovibrio altilux. The sequence goes on along the minus strand of NZ_CP020660.1, from coordinate 552,692 downwards.
ATAAGTACAGGTGCATTGCCTGCAGTTGATGTTAATGCTTGGCTTATACAACCAGATGACGAACTTGGTCGTGCGTATTTAGTTTATGGAAACTACCAAAGTTTAATGAGATGGAACCGCTCACATTACTTTGCACTTGCGGTAAGTCACCTTGCTGATCGCATTCAACTAGGCCAATAAAATATGATTTTTAACTTACATACTAATGTGGGAATAATGTTCATTGGCATTTTTATTAGTACCATTTTTTTCGATCATGCATTTAATACTTCGGTTATGATTAGAAGGTAAAAGGCACCAATAATATTGTCATGCATTTTCGTTGATTTAGAGTCTTAAAGCGTTTTTTTATTGAATAACTTCGAGTAAGTACGGCGAGTTAAATTCTTCCTATTAATGCGTTATATTATGGGTTTGCTATCTACATTCAAATTAAAAAACAAAGCCATAATAATCTTAAAAATATAACGGAAGGGACATGATGCATTGTTCAATTTATAAGAGCAATAAAAAAGAATTGACATATCTATATATTAATCGAAAAGACGATTTTTCTAATGTGCCGGAACAATTACTAACAACATTTGGTAATCCCGAGTTCGTCATGGTGATAAATATAGATAAGAGAAAAAAATTAGCGTTCGCAGATATCACAAAAGTACGTGATAGCTTGAAAGTGGACGGCTTTTACTTGCAATTGCCACCACAGTCAGATGTGACGATGCAACATATTCGAGTAAACAATACTAAACTTTAAAGGAATGTTATGGGTAAAAAATTAATTGATATCTTCATTGGTGCTGCGTTGTTTCTGTCAAAACCGATGCTGACTGAAAAACTAAGTTTTAAGGGCTATGTTATTGGACTCAGGTTTTATTTTTTAATTAGAGAACTCAATTATCAATCTACGTTTTAAACAGCTAGACTCACTTAAATATTCAGGTCTATGAACAAGCTTCACTATCAAACCATTAATTGAGAGCAGTATAATCAAGCTTTAATAAATTTGAGCTCATCAACACTTTGAACTAATGTAGAAGTCATTCAGTTATGGAATCAAATTAAGCTAGGTAATTGTGGAAAATTTTGTTCATTTAACGATTTAGCTATTACGGCGATTTTCATGGTTCAACGTGTGTTCTTAATGCCATTTAGAGTCATACTTGCTCAACAGCGCTGTCATGCTCTTATTATTCATGTATCAGCAAGTGACTAAAATAGTTAACGTCACGTTTGAGACGAAGCCTAAAAAAATCAGCCAACACTGGACCATTTATTCTATAAAAGTTCAACGTCGTGCTGAAGACTAATGGGAAATAAAAAAACATGGCATTTATGAAAAACCTTGAATCTGGCGTAAGTTACATTTAGTAATAGATATAAATGTGTGTGAAATTATTGCTGCTGAGTTAAGTGCATCAAGTGTGTTGAATTGTGGCGTGCTATCTAACTTGCTCAAACAGCTTTGCCGAAGCACAATGAAATATCAGATCATAATGATTACGACACCAGACAATGCTACGCAACCCTTCGTATTAAGCGAGTGGTTCTAATCATACAACCAAGAAAAGGATCAACTTTTGGGGAACGAGTTCACTCGTGTAATTTAGCGGTTAGTTATAAGTAATTATATGGTTCAAATAAGTATTAAAAAATGAGGTATAGGAACCATAAATGCTCCCTATTTGAGATGGAAATATTTAGAGTCAAAAAAACTATTCGGAGGGACATTGAGTTGAAGGGATCACAATGCTTTGATTAACGAAATCTACGGCATGATAAAAGCATTAAATAAGTTGATAGAATTAGGTATGCCTATAACGGGAGTGATCATCTCATAGTGAATCATGTTGGAATTTACTATTTGAACCTGAATTAAAAAAATAAATCCTCTCTTAGGCTTAATGTCTCTCCGGATTTGTTTCCTAAAGCAGCGAACTAACTCATTAATCTACGTTGTTAAACAACTAGGTTTACTTAAATATTTAGGTCTATGGATAAGTTTCGCTACAAAACAACCAATTGGAAGCAGCATAATTAAGTTTTAATCATTGTGGTTCACTAAGATTATGGATTAATTAAGAAGGGATTTAACTACATAATCAAACTAAGTAAGGTAAGAATAGGAGACCTAATGTATTTAGTTACCTATTCATTACGATGGTTTTCATTGTTAAACATGTTCAACTGCCGTTGTTGTGTCCTCACTATTCATGCATTAGCAAGCGAGCCAACAAGATTAGCGTCGCGTTTAAAAACGAAGACTAAAAGAGCATACAGTACTGAGCCATTGATGCTACGAGACTAAGAGATTACGATGAGGGCGAATAAAAAATAAAAAGGCATTGCCCTGACGGTAAATGTCGAGTTTGATACAAATTACATTTAACGGCAGCTATAAATACATATGAAATCATTGTTGCTGAGTGAAGTTCATCAAATGTGAATAACCATGAAGTGCTACTTAACTTGCTCAAACAGATCCGTTAAAAAATCCATGAGATATCAGGCGATGGTGCTTACGACACAAGATAGTGTTATGAAATTATTTGTATTAAAGGAACGGTTCCATTCATCTTTTTTAAAAAAAGTAACTTATTGGAAACGAAGTTATCAGTGTAATTTAGCAGCCAGTTATCAGCAATTATACGGTTTAAATCAATATTGAAAAATGAGGTATAGTTACCATAAGCTTTTTCTATCAAAGACGGCAATGTTTTGAGTCAAAAACTTACTTGGAGGGACACCAAGCCTAAGGGATTACAACTCCTAAATTGGCGTAATCTCCGCAATGTTAATAGTATTAAATTAGCTAACAGGGCTATATATACCTAAAATAAAAGTGATCGTCTAATAGTTTCCATATTGTGGCTTGTTCTCTTAACTCGAGTTAGGAACTAAAGCTTAATAAAATAGTAACATTTCTCGTTGTCGCTTGCTGCAATGTTTTCAGGAATATATCATGCAGGTACTGCCTGGGAATGCACATAAATCATTTTGTACTAAGGATATTTTGATGATAATTTTTATTAGTATGCTTTATAACTTTACTCCTTACGTTTTTTTTCAAGACGAGGTGGCTTAATTAAAATGTGCACGAATTACTACCGTGGGACATCATAAAAAAATAATGCTCGATATAACTCAATTAAATCTGTGTTAGCTGGATAATGCATAATGACAAAACAATCTGAACTTAAAGGTAGTTCATTTACACTTTCCGTGCTTCATTTACTGGACGACGATCTTACTAGCGCGATGAATATGTTGTCAAAAAAAGTCAGCCAAGCGCCTGCTTTTTTTGATGGTGCTCCCGTGATTGTTGATATTTCTCGTCTGCATCGTCAACCAAATTTTGACGTACTCAAAGCTACCATTGCACAAAGTGGTATGTTGGTTGTAGGAATTACAGGATGTAAACAAAATAAAATTAGAGAAGCTACAAAAAAAGCAGGACTAGCAATAGTGGTGCCAGCTAAACAAAGTCGTATTAACGACCCAATTCAAACTCCAACGAAAGTAATCACGACGCCTATCCGTTCAGGTCAGCAAGTTTACGCAAAAAACGCAGACTTAGTGATACTTAATCACGTCAATGCAGGAGCTGAAATTATTGCCGATGGTAGCATTCATATTTATGGCATACTCCGTGGGCGTGTAATTGCTGGGGCAAGTGGACAAAAAGAAGCACATATTTTTTGCCAAAATTTACAATCTGAACTTGTTGCCATTGCTGGGACATATTGGTTAAGTGAAACCATTAGTGAGGAATATGCGTCTAGACCAGTTACAATTTCACTTCAAAATAATTCATTAAATATTAAACCGCTCACACTCTAACTATCCAAAGGATTGAGGAATGACACGAATTATCGTAATAACTTCTGGCAAAGGCGGCGTTGGCAAGACTACGTCAAGTGCTGCAATCGCGACTGGTATCGCTCAGTATGGAAAAAAAACGGTTGTTATTGATTTTGACATTGGCCTACGTAACCTGGACCTTATCATGGGCTGTGAACGTCGCGTGGTGTATGACTTTGTCAACGTTATCAATGGTGAAGCAAATCTCCATCAAGCATTAATAAAAGACAAACGCAGCGATAACCTTTTCGTCCTAGCGGCTTCTCAAACACGTGATAAGGATGCACTTACTAAAGACGGTGTAAGCCGAGTATTAAATGATCTAAAAGCAATGGATTTTGATTTTATCATTTGCGATTCACCAGCAGGTATTGAAACAGGTGCTCTAATGGCTTTGTATTTTGCCGATGAAGCCATTGTGACGACCAACCCAGAAGTGTCTTCTGTACGCGATTCAGACCGTATTCTTGGTATATTGGATTCAAAATCTCGTCGCGCAGAAAATGGAGAAGAACCTGTAAAAACACATCTTCTATTAACTCGCTATAATCCTGCGCGGGTGAATCAAGGTGAAATGTTAAGTGTGTCTGACGTAGAAGAAATCCTACGGATACCGTTGCTAAGTGTGATCCCTGAAAGCCCTTCGATTCTTCACGCGTCAAACAAAGGTGAATCTGTTATTCTAGATGAAGAATCAGATGCAGGGCAAGCCTACAGTGATGCGATTCGTCGTTTACTTGGCGAAAAATGTCCATTTCGCTTCCTTGAAGAAGAAAGAAAAGGATTTCTCAAAAGACTGTTTGGAGGATAGTTTATGGCATTGCTGGAATTTTTTCGTCCGAGTAAAAAATCGTCTGCTTCATTGGCTAAAGAGCGTTTACAAATTATTGTTGCAGAGCGCCGGCGCGCAGGAAGTCCTGAACCTACGTACCTACCCCAGCTTAAACAGGATATTTTAAACGTTATCCGCAAGTACGTAGACATATCACCGGAGCAAATTACCGTGGCACTAGAACAACGCGCAGATGATATTTCAGTCTTGGAATTGAACGTAACGTTGCCAGACGAAGATAAATAAACAAAAATGACCGAACAGTAACTTTTAGAAGTGACTGTGCATAAGTGAAAAACGGTCATGTATACTCGTAAGCATGAAAGATTCTTGCTTGCTTAATAATCCGTGGTTATGTTGTAGATTGACTTTATGTCCTAATTTACGTCTAGAGAACAAATTTTAACATAATGAACTATTAGACGTTTACTTGCGTTTTAGACACAAGCATACCTAGCCCTATCAGCTTATTTAAAGCTTTTATCATGGCGTAGGTTCCGTTAATTTGAGTATGGTGCTCCCTCAGGCTCAATGTCTTCTGAGTAGTTTGTTAATTCAAAATATTGAGATCTTTGATACAAAACGTCTATGGTGGCCATACCTCATTTTTTAATGCTTATTTGAACCGTATAACTTATAGCAATTGATTACTAAGTTATGCGGATGACCTCGTTTTCAATAAGTTGCTCCTTTTTTTGGTGAGAGAGTGGAACCGTTAGTTTAATGCGAACGGTTTCGTAACATTATTTTGTGTTGTAAGCACCATTGGCTGTTATTTCATTGATTCTTCGGTAGGTCTGTTTGAGAAGTTTAGGGAGCACTTCACTATCAGTCACGTTTAAGGAGCTGAATTTAGAAGCAATAATTTCATGCGTATGTATAGCTACTACTAAATATAACTTAAATTAAACACGACGTTTCCCGTTAGTGCCATGCTTTTTTATTTTTTGTGCACCTTCATCGTGAATTTTAAGCCCTGTAAAGTCAATGATTAAAAGCTGGATAGTTCCTTTAGTTTGAGTTTTAAACGCAACGTTAACCATTTTGGTTCGCTTGCTAATGCATAAATAGTGAGAGTATGACAACAGCAGTTGAGCAAGTTTGCAAACAGAATCAATGAATCTTAGCGGATCTCTCAATGGCATTGAAAATAAACGTTTGATCATGAGAACAAAAGGAATGACTAAGGAGCTAAATAAACGAGGCCGCTCATGATGATCTCGCTGAGTTTTATTTCATAGCTAAATGGCTTCTTCATCAATTCAACATGCTAGTGAGCCACGATTGTAAAGGTTGCATCATGGTAAATGCTCAGAAAAGGGCAGACGAAAACGTATGTAATATGTCTATATGTGAGCAATTTTATCCATGAATAACTTGATTATATTTAAAGGATAATGTAAATATAATTTTTAAAAATTTTGTAATAATGCTATGTATATATGCTGATTTATTTCATGTGATGGGTTGAATTAGAAAGGCCTCTATTGTAGAGGTCTTTTTTCTGTTTGGTGTTTAATGAAAATTAAAATTTAAAGCGGGTGCTAAATATAACTTGCTCATTATATGCTTCATTGAAACGTAATTGTGCACTGATAGCAAATAATTCGGTTGCATGGAAACGCACTAAGACTGAACCAAAGATGTCGTTTTCTTCATTAATGGATATGTGGCCAAGCTCGCCGCCAACTTCAAGTTGTGGACTTAACCACTGGCGAATACCTGCGTTGACTTCAACACCAAATTTAGTGTCACCGGTGAAACGGTTACGAGCTTTAAGGTTACGAAGACATAATTCACCATAGACATCAGCCCAGTTATTGGCAGGCGCATGAAAACCAATCCCGGCAGTTGTATCAAAATCATTATTGAATGCTGAGTCGGCTTCTAAACGAATATGAGCGTTTGGATGAATTGCAGTGCTAAAACCAATGCCGTAAGTAACAGGGCTAATGCCAATGCGCGTTTCGAAGTAATCATAACTGAAGTTACTCATAGTGCCCATATTTGCCATAGTTACGGCAGAGAAGGCCGCAGATGATGCAGCTGCTAGTAAAATACTAGCGATCTTAGTTTTGTGCATGGAAGTTCTCTTGTTGAATGTAATGTATAAGCGTACTTTAATAGTAGTCACTTTTGCGAAACAACAGCATAGTTCTTAGTAAGATGCTATTTAATAAAAATATGCATAATATATTTAAAATGTGAGCATGAGCATGACGTTATGTAGAGTCAATAGTTATTTTTTACTTCAAAAATATATTAATCGGTTTGAAGATATAAGATTCATAACCCGAAATTTAGCATTTATTTTTGGCTGTTTATGCATCATCTTTCATAGTCACTCTATTTGGTGGAAATTTGGATTATAAGGAGGAAAATAGTGAAGCGTAATATTAAGAACTCATGCTGAATTTTTGACAAAATAATTTCCATATTCAACCCAATACCGTAAGTAATAATTTTTTCAAGGGAGGTTCCCATGTATACTACAATTAGCAAGGTCTGATGTGACTGCTCATGAAAGAGGCTGTGTTTCCTAATCCTAGTTCAGATAGTAAATCCTAACATGATTAACGGTTAAACAATCGCTTTTGTTTTAGGCATACCTAAGCTTATTTAACGCTCTTACCATGTCGTAAATCTCGCTAATCTGAGCATTACGATCTCTTAAACTCAATGTCCCTCCAAGTAATTTTTTTAATTTGAACCATAGTTGTTTCTGCTAGGAAAGGTTTATGGTAACTAGTTTTAGTTTTTAAATAAGGGAACTAAATTTTCAATCAACATTATAAACAGTCAGGCTTACTTAAATATTCAGATCTATGAATAATCTTCGTTACAAAATAACTAACTGAAAGCAGTATAAGCACACTTTAATCAATCATGGCTAACTAACATTTTGGATTGAAGATGAAGCTATTCAACGATGGAATAAAATTAAGCAGGGTAATCATGGGAGTCCTCGTTTATTGAGCGACTTAGCCGTCACGCGGGCCCTCATGGTTCAATGCGTGTTTTCAATGCCATTGGGAGGTCTGCAAGGATTCATGGATTCTCTTTTCAAACTGGCTTAACTGCCATTGTTATGCTTTCACTATTCACACATTAGTAAGCGAACTAAAACGATTAACGTCACGTTCAAGGCGAAGAATAAAGGAAATATACAGCACTTAGCCATTAATTTTACGGGATTAACAGTTTACGGTGAAGGGGAATAGAAAGCAAAAAAGCATGATATTGATGGAAAACTGAGAACCCGGAGCAAGTTGTATTTAGCACAGATATAAATACGCATGAAATCATTGCTGCTGAGCTAAGTGCGTTAAATGTGACTAACGGTGAAAAACTACCTGGCTTATTCAAACAGATTATCGAAAATCAATGAGATATCAGCCGAAGGTGCCTGTGATATCAGATAATATTACGGAACCGTTCGTATTAAACGAGCGGTTCCACTCATCCTATCAAGAAAAAAACAACTTTTTGGGGAACGAGGTTATCCGCGTAATTTAGCGATCAGTTATCAGAAATTATACGGTTCCAATTAGCATTGGAAAACGAGTATGGTTACCATAAGCGTTCCCTATCAGAGACGGGAATGTTTCGAGTCAAATAATTACTGGGAGTGACATTAAGTTGAAGAAATCATTACGTTTAGATTAGCGAGGCTTATTTCATGATACGGTAGTTGAGCCAGTTGAAAAACAGAATTAATGAACCCTTGCAGATCTCTTAACGGCCTTGAAAATACACGTTTAACCATAAGGGCCGGTGTCTTGGATAAGTGGCTAAATAAACGGGGTCTCCCATGATTACCAGGCTTAGTTTTGATTCCGTAGCTGAATGGCTTCTGCCTGAACCTAGAATATTAGTGAGTCACTATTGATTAAAGCTTGATTATATTACTTCCAATTAGTTGTTTTGTAGAGAAGCTTGTTCATAAATCTGAATATCAAAATGAGCCTAGCTGTTTAGTGCGTAGATTGATAATTTAGTTCCCTGATTTAGGAAACAAAGTCATGTAAACAGATGATAAAACTTTTTATTTCTAAAATCTATTTACTAGACGCTAGATCTTCGGCGTCTTTGTTTTTACGCCTGCATTCTGCGCTCGATGACGAAGCGCGTGATCCAGCAGGACTATGGCTACCATCGCTTCTGCTATGGGCACAGCTCGAATACCTACACACGGATCATGGCGACCTCGAGTGATAATATCTACCGTTTCACCGTCTACATTAACGGTTTCACTAGGGATTGTGATGCTTGATGTTGGTTTAAGCGCAAGGTGCGCGATAATATCTTGACCGGATGAAATTCCACCTAGCACACCACCAGCATGGTTGGTTTTGAAGCCTTTTGGTGTTAATTCATCTCGGTGTTCACTGCCACGTTGATTAACCACGTTAAAGCCATCACCAATTTCTACGCCTTTCACGGCATTGATACTCATCAATGCATGAGCAAGATCAGCGTCTAAGCGATCAAATACAGGTTCTCCCAAACCAACAGGCACATTCTTTACAATAACTGTTATTTTTGCACCTATTGAATCGCCGTCTTTTTTGAGCTGACGGATCAATGCATCAAGTGCATCCAGCTTGTTGGCATCAGTACAGAAAAAAAAATTTTGTTTAGTTTGACCCCAATCTGTCTGATTAATAGTAATATCGCCCATTTGTGACATATATGCACGAACTTCAATGCCATATTCTTGTTTGAGGTATTTTTTTGCAATCGCACCAGCAGCAACACGCATTGCGGTTTCGCGTGCAGAAGCACGCCCACCACCACGGTAATCACGTAATCCGTATTTTTGGTGATAGGTGTAATCAGCATGGCCTGGGCGAAAGCGATCTTTGATTTTTAAATAATCTTGCGATTGTTGATCGGTATTTTTAATGATCATACCAATGGAGGTACCCGTGGTTTGTCCTTCGAATATGCCTGAAAGAAATGTTACTTCGTCAGCTTCACGACGTTGCGTAGTGTATTTAGATGTCCCCGGACGCCGGCGATCTAAATCAACGTAAAGATCAGCTTCTGTAATGTCGAGCCCTGGTGGACAACCATCCACGATACAGCCTAATGCCAATCCATGACTCTCCCCAAATGTGGTTACCCTAAAAATTTGACCAATTGTATTGCCTGCCATGATTTTCTCTATTTTTATACTAATTGCGTATTTTCAGTTTTTGCAGCATCACAGTTAATAAAGCATAAGTTCGCGGGAACAGCAAATGCTTTTTAGTGGGGTCACATCCATGATCTTGTATATTCAATCAACTTAAAGATGTAAGTTGGAACACTTTTATTTTATTATTTATTTGTGACCTTAAAGAGGTTATGTCTTTAAGTTACCCAAGCATACACCTACAAAACTTGTTAACAGAGTATAAAAAAGCAGATAGTTACACTTGTTATAAACAATGCTAATATCCTCGATTAGTCTCGAGCGCTGCGCATCAGCATTCATGCGATTATTTATTGTTCAAAAAATTTTTACTCTTGCGGTATAACTACGGCTTATTCTGGATATTTAGTAACTCGCGTTTATTTGTAAAGTGAATGAGATTTATTATATAATACGAGTTGAAAATAATAAATTTTCATATGCTAATTACTAAACGATTACTTATATTGTAGGCATACTGAGCCGAGTTAGTTTATTTAATGTTTTTGTCATTACGTAGGTTTCTTTAATCAGAGCATTGTGAGTTCTTAAGATTAATGTCCTTCAGAGTAGTTTTTGACGCGAAACGTTGCCTTTTTTGATAGGGAACGTTTATGGCAACCATACTTTGTTTTCACAGTGTTGATTTGAACCGTATAACTTCTGGTAACTGACCACCAAATTACGTCGATGCTTTCATTTCTAAGAAATTGCTTCTTTTTTATATGGTATGAGTGGAACCACTCGCTTAATACGAACGGTTGCGCAACATTGTCTGGTGTCATAAGCACCATCAGCTGATATTTCATTGCTTGTTCAGCAGATTTGTTTGAGTAAGCTAGGTAGCAATTCATCGTCAGTTACATTTGATGCACTTAACTAAGCAGCAACGATTGAATGTGTATTTATATCTATTACTAAATGTAACTTATGCTAGACTTGCGGCTTCCCATCCGTACCATGCTTTCTTACTTTCCATTTTCCTTCATCGTAGACTTTGAGCCCCGTAAAATTAATGGCTAAGTGCTGAACGCTTCCTTTATTTTTCGCCTTGAACATGATGTTAACCATTTGGATTCGCTTGCTAATGCATGAATAGTGAGGGTATGACAAAAGCCTTTGAGCAAGTTTTAAATAAAGTTAATAAATTGTTATAGGCCTCTCAACGGCATTGAAAATACGCCTTTAGCCATGAGGACTATCGTAATGGCTAAGTCGTTAAATAAACGAGATCTTTCATTATTACCCTGCTTAGTTTAATTCCATAGCAAAATGGCTTCTTCATTAATCCAGAATGTTAGTGAACCATGATTGATTAAAGTTTGATTATACTTCTTCCAGTTGGTTGTTTTATAGCGAAGCTTGGCTATAGATTTGAATATTCAAGCGACCTAGCTATCTAGGAGCGTAAATTAATAATTGAGTTCCCTGACTTAAGAAATAAAGCTATTGCTATATTGAACTTGGCATGCAGATAAAAGGATAAAATTACAAAAAAATAAGGTGCTGAGGGCTGGCCAACCTGTGAGTCATGTAGCGTTAAATTGATGTTGATGAGCATGTTTCTGTAAGCCAAAATAAATCGTTGAAGCAATAAATAAAAGTAATAAAGAAAAGGGAGGGTACTGAATGCTAAAAATAGACAAAAAAATTTAATTGAGTGGCAAACACAGTAGAAATAATATAGCCAGTATGATAAGTTCTGGTTTTATTAGCGGTTGACTAGTCACCTTTGATAGTCAGGAATTATGTTTACAACTATTTCCGAGAATATCGGCTCATTTATTTTATTTTCAATAAAGGCTTTAAAAAGTTAGCAGTGTGTGATTCTTTCACTTTTGCAACATCTTCTGGTGTACCTTCCGCTATAACAAGGCCACCACCACTTCCACCTTCTGGACCTAAATCAATAATCCAGTCAGCCGTTTTAATTACATCTAGGTTGTGTTCAATCACCACAATAGTATTTCCATGATCGCGTAGGCGATGGAGTACCGTCAATAGCTGCTGAATATCATGAAAGTGAAGGCCAGTGGTTGGTTCATCCAAAATATATAATGTTTTCCCTGTATCGCGCTTTGATAGCTCTCTAGCCAGCTTTACGCGTTGTGCTTCACCACCAGAAAGTGTTGTTGCCGCTTGACCAAGGCGAATGTAAGATAAACCCACATCCATTAATGTTTGCAATTTACGGGCAATGACGGGTACGACATCGAAATATTCACGTGCATTTTCTACAGTCATTTCAAGCACTTCATTGATATTTTTTCCTTTGTAACGAATCTCTAAGGTCTCGCGATTATAGCGCTTACTTTTACATATGTCACAATGTACGTGAACATCTGATAGGAAGTGCATTTCTACCTTTATGACACCATCTCCTTGGCATGCTTCACAGCGACCACCTTTTACGTTAAAACTAAACCTACCTACCTTATATCCACGTGCTCGTGATTCTTGCGTACCCGCAAAAAGTTCGCGAATTGGTGTAAAAATGCCTGTGTAGGTTGCAGGATTAGAACGAGGAGTGCGGCCTATAGGGCTTTGGTCAATGTCAATGACTTTGTCAAAGTGATTGATGCCTTCAATATCTTTAAACGGTGCTGGCTCGTCAGTTGTTGCACCGTGCAAATTTTGGTATGCGATTCGATAAAATGTATCATTAATCAGAGTTGATTTACCAGAGCCAGATACACCAGTAACGCAGGTAAATAAACCCACAGGCAAGGTTAGATTAACGCTATTGAGATTATTGCCTGTTGCGCCAGTTAATCTTACCACTTTCTCTGGGTTATAATGTACACGCTGCTTCGGTAGTATGATTCGTTTCTTACCACTGAGATATTGCCCTGTTAACGATGCGTCATTATTAATAATGTCTGCATACGTTCCTTCCGCGACGACATAGCCGCCATGCACGCCGGCACCTGGGCCAATATCGATGATGTGATCCGCAGCTCGAATGGAGTCTTCGTCGTGTTCAACGATGATGACGGTATTACCGAGATTACGAAGGTGAGTTAGTGTGCTCAGTAGGCGTTCGTTGTCGCGCTGATGCAGGCCAATAGATGGTTCATCGAGAACATACATCACACCGACAAGGCCTGCTCCTATTTGACTAGCAAGACGAATACGCTGTGCTTCACCACCTGATAGTGTGTCGGCGCTGCGGTATAAACTGAGATAATTAAGACCGACATTGACTAAGAAACGTAGACGGTCATGAATTTCTTTTAAGACCTTACCTGCGATTTGTGCACGTTGACCTTCTAGTACTAAGCATGAAAAAAACTGAAGGACTTCGTGAATGCTCATCTCGCAGATGGTCGGAAGATTGGTGTCAGCTATAAACACAGATCGTGCTTCTTCACGTAGACGAGAGCCTTTGCAGCTACCACATGGTTTATTTGCAATGTATTTTGCCAATTCTTCTCGTACAGCGGCTGATTCTGTATCATGGTAACGACGATTTAAATTATTTAAAATTCCTTCAAAAGGATGTTTGCGTACTGTGATATCATTTCGATCATTAATGTATTTAAAGGTAATTTCAGTTGTACCAGAGCCGCTCATAATGACATCTTGAATTTTTTTAGGCAAAGCTTGCCATGGCGTTTCGATATCAAAAGTATAGTACTCTGCCAGTGATGTAAGCATTTGAAAATAGTAAAAATTACGACGATCCCAACCACGAATGGCGCCACCAGCAAGACTAATTTCTACATTTTGTATAACGCGGTTTTCATCAAAATATTGCTGAACACCTAAGCCATCGCAGGTAGGGCAAGCCCCAGCGGGATTGTTGAATGAAAAGAGACGAGGCTCAAGCTCTCGCATGCTGTATCCACAATGAGGACAAGCAAAATTGGCTGAAAACACCATGTCATTACTATCACTATCCATGTGACTAGTAATCGCAGTACCGCCGGTAAGTTCAAGTGCTGTTTCGAATGATTCGGCCAAGCGTTGTTGTAAATTACCACGGACTTTAAAACGATCAACTACCACGGCAATAGTGTGCTTTTTATGAAGCTCTAGTGTTGGTGGATCGGATAAATCACATATTTCACCGTCGATGCGTGCGCGTATAAAACCATGTGCTACCAAATTTTTTAGTGTCTTAACGTGCTCACCCTTACGCTCTTTGACTATTGGGGCTAGAAGCATTAGTTTGGTGCCTTCTTCGAACTCTAATACTTTGTCCACCATTTGGCTGACTGTTTGCGCCACCAGTGTAACATCATGGACTGGACAACGCGGATCGCCTATTCGTGCAAAAAGAAGACGTAAGTAATCATATACTTCAGTAATGGTGCCGACGGTAGAACGTGGATTGTGAGATGTTGATTTTTGTTCGATGGAAATAGCCGGAGATAAGCCATCAATATGATCAACGTCAGGCTTTTCCATTAAAGATAAGAATTGACGAGCATAGGCTGACAGAGATTCTACATAGCGACGCTGACCTTCCGCATACAGTGTATCGAATGCAAGTGATGACTTACCAGAGCCAGATAGACCAGTAATGACAATTAATTTGTCTCGTGGGATGGTTAGATTAATATTTTTAAGATTATGAGTGCGAGCTCCTCTAACGTTGATCGTATCCATGTCCACCTTGCCTTTGGTCAGTGCGTCGTCTGATGAAATAATTAAGTTATGGAGTATCCCATAGATAGGAGTGATGGAAAAGAATAAAGCTGTATAAGTGTACAGCTTTATTGGTGTCTACCATGAGTAAAAATTAGCGCAGTAAAATGCAAGAGATATTCGCTAGCACTTTATGATGCTTGGCTAACTGTGAGTATCTGATTGTAGGTAAATATTTTCGTAGCAGTAGTTTGTTGCTTCGATAAAGCCTTTAACACTGCCGCAATCAAAACGTTTACCTTTAAATTTATATGCTAACACACAGCCGTCTTGTGCTTGCGTTAGCAGAGCGTCAGTGATTTGAATTTCGCCATTTTTATCCGGTCCTGTATTCTTAAGAATATCAAAAATATCAGGGGTTAGAATGTAACGTCCGATAATAGCAAGGTTACTTGGGGCTGTACCTGACTCTGGCTTCTCTACCATGTTGTCAATGCGGTACAAATCATCTTTGATTTCTTGACCGGAAATAATACCATACCTATGCGTTTCATTTTCAGGTACTTCTTCCACTGCTACAATAGAACAACGGAACTGCTTGTATAGCGCAACCATTTGAGCGAGTACGCTTTGATTTGGGTTGATACAAAGGTCATCTGCCAGTACTACGGCAAATGCTTCATCACCAATCAAATCGTGTCCAGTCAAGATTGCGTGACCTAAGCCTCGCATTTCTTTTTGGCGAATATAAGTGAAAGAGGCTGCATCGATAGTTGCTCGAATATCTTCCAGTAATGTTTCTTTTTTTGTGCCTAGAATCTGATGCTCTAATTCGTAGTTTTTATCAAAGTGATCCATCAAGCTGTGTTTGCCACGGCCTGTTACAATACACATGCCGGCAATGCCAGATTGGATTGCCTCATCAACACCGTATTCAATCAATGGCTTGTTAACGATAGGCATCATTTCTTTAGGCATTGATTTTGTCGCAGGAAGGAAGCGAGTTCCATAGCCAGCGGCTGGGAAAAGGCACTTTTTAATCATCAAGTATTCTCACTTATTTACATTCAAAATATTACCATTAACCAGTGATAAATTATTGGGTTACTTCAGTATGGAATTGCACTATTCAATAGGCTAAAAGCCTAATCATTTTTTTACTTTGAGTAGGCTAACAAATTTTAGGAATTTAATTTCATATTCACAACAAGGAATCTACTCAGTGTACCTTAGTTATGCGTGAGGTGTAGGTTAGTTTTAAGGTTATCAAGCCTGCAAAGCTGGTTCAAATAAACATTGTAAATCGAGGTATGGTTACAATAAACGTTCCCTATCAGAAACGACAATGATTCGAGTCAAAAAAATTTCTGGGAGGAACATTGAGTTTAAGATATTATAATGTTCAGATTAGCTAAACCTACGCCATGGTAAAAGAGTTAAATAAGCTGTTCGAGCTAGGTATAGCTAAAATAAAAGCAATTGTTTAATCGTTAATCATGCTGGGATTTATGATTTGAACGTGGATTAGGAAATAAAGCCCATGAAATCATTGCTGCTGAGTGAAGTGTATCAAATGTGATTGACGATGAAGTGTTACCTAATTTGTTCAAACAGACCCACCGTAGAATTAACGCCATATCAGGTGATGGTGCTTACGCCACCAGATAATGTTACGAAACCTTTTGTGTTAAACGAGCGGTTCCAGTCATTTCCCAAGAAGAGAATTAACTTTGGGGGAGGACGAGGTTATTAGCGTAATTTAGAGGTTCAGTTACCAAAAGTTATACGATTTAAATAAGCATTATAAAACAAGGTATGGTTACCATACAACATCCCCTATCAGAAACGGCAATGCTTAAAGTTAAAAAAATTTTTCGAAGGGACATTAAGGTTAAGGGATTACAATACCCTGATTGGCAAAACCTACGTATGATAAAAGTATTAAATAAATTGATAGGTTTAGGTATGCCTAAAATATAAGTGATCATACAATAGTTAGTCATATGGAGATTTGTTATCTAAAAGCGGGTTAGGAGACAGAGTCTCATTAATGTGATATTTAATCGTTCTATTGATAGAAGTATTAACGTATTAAAAAATAGTCTCAAATATTTTCATCAATTACCCTTGAAAGTCTGACTCCCGCCCCAATTTCACAGAAATATAGTAATAAAACTTAAAAAATAAAATTTGAATCTTCAGACTCAACAAAATGGTACACATTATAAAAATGAGCCCTAATGTTTTGAAGTTATATAAATACAAACCAATTATCATCTATATTCCGATTCATAGGTGCTATAGTGCATGGTTAGCTGTAGTATCGAAGTCTTACCGGAAGAAATTAGGCAATACCACTCAATTATTCTGAGTTAGCTTTGAGGTTAACAATACAATGCAAGTTACCGTTGGAACTACAAAAAGCCTAGAGCGTCACCTAACAATTACTGTTCCAGCAGCAAGCATTGAAGGTGCAGTGGCTACTGAATTGCGTAATATTGCTAAAAATCATCGTTTCAATGGGTTTCGTAAAGGTAAAGTGCCTTTGAAGATGGTCTCACGTATGTATGGTAGTGCTGTACGTAATGATATGATGAGTGAAGTAATGCAGCGTTATTTCATTGAAGCAATAATAAAAGAGAAAGTAAACCTAGCAGGCGTACCAATATTCACACCAGTAGATATTGAAGAAGGCAAAGACCTTGTCTTCAAAGCTTCCTTTGAAATTCATCCAAAAATTTCATTAAAAAATTTGAATAAAATTGAAGTTGTTAAGCCACAAGTAACAGTGAGTGACGAAGATGTTGCTGAGATGATCGAAACTTTGCGTAAGCAGCAAGCTTCTTGGGCTGACGTTGACGGAGTAGCTGAAGCTAATAGTCGTGTAACAATTGATTTTATCGGCTCTATTGATGATGAAGGATTCAGAGGCGATCAAGCGGAAGGGTTTGTTTTAGTTATGGGCCAAGGTCGCATGGTTTCAGATTTTGAAGATGGTATAGTTGGTAAAAAAGTAGGTGAAAAATTTATGCTGGAAGTGAACTTCCCAAAAGATTATCACACTGAAACACTGAAAGGTAGAACAGCTAAATTTGATATTAAACTGAATAAAATTGAAACGCGAACCCTCCCTGAACTTACTGATGAGTTTGTAATGCATTTTGGTGTGCAAAAAGGTGGTCTTGACGGCATGAAAAAGGAAGTGCGTAAAAACATGGAACGCGCATTAATACAAGCTGTTAAAAATAATATAAAAGAGCAAGTAATTGATGGTTTAGTTGAGCAAAATAAAATAGACGTACCTTCTGTGCTGATTGATCAAGAAGTTAGTGTTTTGCGTCAACAGGCAATTCAGTCTTTTGATAGCAAAACTGAAAATACACCAGAATTACCATGTGAATTATTTGAAGAACAAGCTAAACGTCGTGTTGTTATTGGCCTTCTGCTTGGTGAAGTAATTGAGTCTGAGGCACTAAAAGTTGATGAAAATCGGGTGCTAGCACTGATTACAGATATAGCATCTGAATATGAAGATCCAACTAAAGTTATTTCTTACTACGAAAAAGACCTGTATTTGATGAAAAATATGCGTAACATAGTTCTAGAAGAGCAAGCAATCGATGCATTGCTAGCCAAATCACAAGTTTCTGAAAAAAAGCAAGTTTTTGCTAAATTTATGAACCATGCTTAAGCTTAAATGCTAAAATTATTGAGTGGACAATTGACTTAGAATCCACTCTTCTAATAATAATGGTCCGCATGAAGTTAATTCATTCGGGCCATTTATTTTAGGGAAAGAAGACTATGAGCTTTCAAGAAAAAAATAGAATGTCTTGTATCATGGATGCACTAGTGCCAATGGTAGTTGAGCAAACCGCCCGCGGTGAACGTTCTTATGATATTTATTCCCGTTTGCTGAAAGAGCGTGTGATTTTTTTGACAGGAGAAATAGAAGATTATACAGCTAATTTAGTGGTTGCACAGCTGCTATTTCTTGAATCAGAAAATCCAGAAAAAGACATCTTCCTGTATATTAACTCCCCCGGTGGTTCAGTAACTGCAGGTATGTCGATTTATGACACGATGCAATATATTAAGCCAAAGGTGAGCACGGTATGTATGGGACAAAGTTGTTCAATGGGGGCTTTTTTATTGGCAGGTGGTGCTAAAGGTAAGCGTTATTGCTTACCAAACTCTCGTGTAATGATTCACCAGCCCCTTGGTGGTTTTCAGGGCCAAGCCTCAGATATTCAAATTCATGCGAAGGAGATTTTAACTATCAAACAAAAACTGAATATACTGCTAGCTAAGCATACTGGGCAACTACTTGAACTTATTGAGCGTGATACTGATCGTGACAACTTCATGGCTGCACAAGATGCTGTGGATTATGGTCTGGTTGATTCAATTTTAGATAAACGTGATTGATTCTTAATTCTGAGATAGCTAAGTGCCCGAGCTATGTGTTGCATAACAGTCGAATTTTTATTGTTCCGGAAATTTTCGTAGAGTTGATGTAGACTCAGATCATGGCAAGCATGGGTAAAAGTCTAAAGAGGTTAGCGAATGACAGACAAGCGAAAAGACGGTGGCAGCGGTAAGTTGCTGTACTGCTCTTTCTGCGGCAAAAGCCAGCATGAAGTACGCAAGTTAATTGCTGGACCTTCTGTTTATATCTGCGATGAATGTGTTGACCTATGTAACGACATCATTCGTGAAGAAATAAAAGAGGTCATGTTGAAGCGCGACAGTAATGAACTTCCAACACCAATTGAAATTCGTGCACATCTTGATGATTACGTAGTTGGTCAAGATAAAGCTAAGAAAGTGTTATCTGTAGCAGTATATAATCACTATAAACGCCTTAAAAAGAGTGACACGAATGTGGATGGTATTGAGCTTGGCAAGAGTAATATTTTGCTGATCGGACCTACGGGTAGCGGCAAAACACTGCTTGCAGAGACATTAGCGCGTTTTCTAGATGTGCCATTCACTATGGCTGATGCAACCACATTGACTGAAGCTGGTTATGTGGGTGAAGATGTTGAGAATATCATCCAGAAACTGCTTCAAAAATGTGATTATAATGTAGCCAAAGCTGAACGTGGCATTGTTTACATCGATGAAATTGATAAAATTTCACGTAAATCTGATAATCCATCTATTACGCGTGATGTATCCGGTGAAGGTGTACAGCAGGCATTGCTTAAGCTCGTAGAAGGTACTATCGCTTCTGTTCCACCTCAAGGGGGACGTAAACATCCTCAGCAAGAGTTTTTGCAGGTTGATACCTCTAGAATACTGTTTATTTGTGGTGGCGCATTTGCAGGGCTCGATAAAGTTGTAGATCAACGCGTAGGGAAAGGCAGCGGGATTGGTTTTGGTGCTGAAGTACGCTCAAAAAACCAAGAATCGACGTTGAGTGATTTATTTAGCAAGGTAGAGCCTGAAGATTTAGTAAAATATGGCCTAATCCCAGAGTTTATCGGCCGTCTTCCAGTAAGCGCAATTTTGAGCGAGTTGGATGAAGATGCACTAGTGCAGATTCTGCGTGAGCCTAAAAATGCACTGACAAAGCAGTATGCTGCATTACTGGAATTGGATGGCGTAGAACTGGAATTTCGTGATAACGCGTTGACCGCAATTGCGAAGAAAGCGATGGATCGTAAAACAGGTGCTCGTGGTCTTCGATCTATTGTCGAAGCGGTCTTGTTGGATACAATGTACGATTTGCCTTCAGCGAAGGGCATTATAAAAGTAATTATAGATGAATCAGTGATTAAAGGTGAGTCTGAACCGTTGTTAATTTATGAAGCAGTTACACATCAAGTTGCTGGTGCGGAATAATACATTTAAATTATAGGGTGAATTATTTATTTAACCAATAATTTATCATAAAAAAGAGTTATAATTTAAGGCCCTTCGCTTAAGAGGGAGTGGCCTTGTGAACTCTTGTTTTGCAATGTTAATTTGAACTGCATAACTTCTGGTAACTGACCGCTAAATTACGTGGATAACCTCATTACCTAAAATTACTCTTTTTTTGGTGGGATGAGTGGAACCGCTCATTGAATACGAACGGTGTCGCAAGATTATCTTGTGTCGTAAGCACCATTATTTGATATTGCATTGATTTTTAGGTGGGGTATGTTTGAGCAAGTTAGGCAGCATTTCACCGTCAGTCACATTTAATGCACTTAACCCAGCAGTAATGATTTTATGCGTATTTATCTCTACCGCTAAATGCAACTTGCGCTAGATTTGATGTTGATTGTTGGTGCCATGTTTGTTTACTTTCATTCTATCTAACCGAAACTTTTAACCTTGTAGAATTAATACTAAGTCTTGTACGGTTTTTGTAGTTTTTCTTTTGATGGTGCGTTAACCGTTTTAGTTTGTTTGCTAATGCATGAATAATGAGGGTATGCTACTGGTAATTGAAGAAGTTTGAAAACACAATAAATGGACCTTTGCAGACCTCTCAATAACATTAAAAATATTCATTTAATCATGAAAATGGTTGTAATGGCTAAATAGCTGAATAAATGAGGGTCTCCCATGCTTAGCCTGTATAGGTTGATCCCATAGCTGAATGGCTTCTTTATAAACCCCAAATATTAGTGAACCACGATTAGTAAAGCTTGATTATACTATTTCCAGTTGGCTATTTTGTAGCTAAACTTATTCATAAACTTGAATATTTAGTGAACTTAGCTGTTTAGAGCGTAGATCTATAATGTAGGAAACTAAATCAGTTTTTAAAAACACGAATAACCTCATTAATATTAATGTTGTAGCTTTCGAGTCGAGTCGTGAATATCAGCATTGTTTATAGAGAGTCCAATAATGAATTTTTTATATTCAGTGAATATGTTCACAGGTCTATTTTGGTCGGAAAGTGTGGCCGCATTATTGATAATTGTAACAGTAGTGTTTACCATGACCTATGCTGTACTTCCAGACTGCATTTATTAGCTAACATAATGGCACTTAACATTAATGTGTAGCCACAATTATTACTTAGCAAAAGACAGTATAGTGCACTAAGTTCAATCGATTGCATACATTTTTCTTCGAAAATAAGCATATTATTAGTAAGTCCTATACTAGGACGTATTAAGAGGAAGCATGTGATTCTTCGTACTAGTTTGTTTTGCTTCCTAATTCGAGTTCAAATGGCAAATTTTAATATGATTCATTATTAGATAATTGCTTTCGTGTTAGGAATACCGAGCCTTGTCAGCTTATTTAATTTTGTTATCATGACGTTGCTTTCACTAATTTGGGTTGCGTGATCCCTTAAGCTTAATATCCTTTCCTGTAGTTTTTGAGTTCAAATCATTGCTGTTTCTTCTAGGTAACGTTTATAGTAACCGGCTTTATTTCCTAAATAAGGGGACTAAATTTTCAATCAATACGTTAAACAGCTAAGCTCACTTAAATATTCAGGTCTATGAATAACCTTCGCTACAAAGTAGATAATTGAAAGCAATATAATCAAGCTTTAATTAATCGTGGCTCACTAATATTTTGGATGGACGAAGAATTAATGGAGCATCCATCACTTAGACCTTGATTTTATGGAGTTCACAGCTTGCGGTGAAGAAACATAAAAAATAAAAAAACATGGTACTGATGGCGAAGTATTACTTAACTTGCTCAAACAGACCCGCCGAAAGATCAATGAAATATTAGCTGAAGGTGCTTACGATACCAGACAATGCTACGAAATCGTTCGTATTAAATGAGCGGCTCCACTCAGGACCAAAAAAAAATAATTTTTTGAAAACGAGGTTATCCGTGTAATTTAGAGGTCAGTTACTAGAAATTATCGGTTTCAAACGTTCTCTATCAGAGATGGCAATATTTCGAATTAAAATATTCCTGAGAGGAACATTTAGTTTAAGAACTCACAATGCTGAGATTAACGAAACGTACGTTATGATAAAGCGTTAAATAAGCTGACGGGACTAGATATGCCTAAAATAAAAGCGGCTGTTTAATCGTTAATCATGTTTGGATTTGCCAGTTGAACTCGGATTAGGAAATAAAGCCATGCTAGTTTGAAACAACTTAATAAAAAATAATAGGATATTCAGAATCATCTGAAATGCATAACAAAATCATTGATACATTTATTGAACGTGTGCATTACCTTTTTATTCTAATTAACGCATTGAATATATGATCATAAATGAAAATTATATTTTCTGCGTGTTGCAGGAAGCTTTAAAAAAAGATAGGTCATGCATAAAAATCGACAAAAATAGTTAAAAAGGATAAAATATAATTATATTAATAAATTAATTTTATTGTGAGGAACAAATAATCTCTCTTTACGTTTTAAACTTGTCACATAATAATTATAAAAAATAATGCGTGTAAGTATTATATAAATAATCACAATCTTTTTTAAAGCCTGTTCATTTAGAATAAGTTTTTTTATTCAACTTAATTGTATTAGAGTAAAACATTGCAACAAAATTCAGTGCTTACACCTCATCGCAATAGCCCACTTGTGCCTGTTATTAGCCTAAGTCTATTTGCCATTGCTTCAGGTTTTTTGATGAGTCTTATTCCTCTCGCCTTAGACGAAAGAGGAATGTCATTAAATTTAGCTTCTTGGTTAGCCAGTGTTTTTTATGCTGGAGTACTGGGAGGTGCTCTGAGCAATACTAAAGTTATTTATAAATTTGGTCATCTTAATGCTCTGGTTGCCTTTCTTCTCGTCATAGTCTCAACCATTTGCATCATGGCATTTTTTTCTACACCAGTAGTCTGGCTAGGGTCACGATTTATAGCAGGTATTGCGGTTGCTGGTGTTTTTGTTGTAATCGAATCTTGGCTACTCATGGCCGAGACCGAAAAAGCGCGTGCTCGACGCCTAGGTTTGTATATGATAGCCTTGTACGGGGGTGCAGCTCTTAGTCAGCTTGGGATTGGATTATTTGGCACCGTTGGCGCCATTCCGATGATGATCGTTGCTGGTGTGATGTCAACAGCAATATTGCCGCCATTAGTATTTCGCAATGACTCACCAAAAAAAATAGTGCATCCCAGGATTAAGTTGCGAGAAATGAACAAACTACCGTCAGCAGCATACATTGGCTGTATTGTGTCGGGTTTAGTTCTTGGCGTAATCTATGGACTACTCCCTCTTGAATTAGAAAGTAAGTTTAGCCACGATCAAGTTGGTACTTTAATGGCCCTTGTGATCTTGGGTGGTATGTCCGTGCAACCACTGATCAGTTGGTTAAATGTACGTGTTGAAAAAGCATTATTAATGGCAATATTCTGCTTCACTGGTCTGCTATCAATCGCAATGATTGAAATAGCAACCATGACAGGAGGCACAATAGCAGGTTTATTCCTGTTAGGCGTATCAGCGTTTGCGCTATACCCAATCGCGATTACCCTTGCTTGTATGAAGGTGTGTGAATCAAAAATTATTTCAGTAACAGAATTGATGCTGTTGAGTTATTGCATTGGATCGGTCATTGGCCCTGTCGTAGCAGGACATGTAATGGGTGCGCAAGAAGGCTTGATGATTTACTTTGCCGTTTGTTTCGCAGCAACGCTTATCTATATGCTTATTTCAATTAAGTATAGTCGTCGCAGGACTTTGTTGTCTCATTCGAGTGTAGATAGTAAATCCCAATATGACTGACTATTAGAAGATCACTTTCATTTTAGGCATGCCTAACTCTATTAACTTATTTAACGCTTTTATCATGGCGTAGCTTTTGCCAATCTGGGCATTGTAACGCCTTAGGCTTAATGTCTTCTTCGGAAAATTTTTTTAACTTGAAACATTGTCTCTGATATGGGACGTTTATGGTAACCATTCTTCGTTTTACAACGCTGATTTGAACCACATAACTTTTGGTAACTGACAGTTAAATGACGGGGGATAATCTCGTCCTCCGAAAAATTGCTTCTTTTCTTTGTGGGGCGATTGGAACTGCTCGTTTAATATGAATAGTTTTGTAATATTGTTTGGTGTCATAAGCACCATTGCCTGATATTTCATTAGTTCTTCAGCGGGTCTGTTTGAGCAAGTTAGACAGCATTTCACCGTCAATCACATTTAATGCACTTAACCCAGCAGTAATGATTGTATGCATATTTTTATTTACCATTAAATGTAACTTGCACCAGACTGGGCGTTTACCGTTAGTGCCATGTTTTGTTACTTGCCATTAGCCTTCACCGTAGACTTTTAGTTCCGTAAAATAAATGGATGAGTGCTGGATGGTTCCTTTAATTTTTGTCTTCCACGCAACGTTAACCATTTTGGCTCGCTTGCTAATGCATGAATAGTGAGGGCATGACAACGGCAGTTGAATAAATTTGCAAACATAATTAATGAACGCTTACAGGCTTCTCAATAGCATTGAAAATACGCATGTAACCATGAGAGCCGTCGTAATGGTTAAGTTGCTCAGTAAATATGGTCTCCCATGATTATCCTGCTTAGTTTGATTCTCTAGTAGAGAGAGCAATGGTTCGAGTCAAAAAACTACTGGTAGGACATTGAATCTAAGGTATTATATCACTTAAATTAATAAAACTGTCGCCATGATGAAAGCGTTAAATGCGCTGACAAAATCAGGTGTGCTTAACACGAAAGCAATTATTTAATAATAAATTATGTTAAGATTTACTATCTGAACTCGAATTAGGAAACAAAGCCTTTCTAGTTAGTTATTTTGTAGCGGAGCTTGTTCATAAACCTGAATATCTAAGTAAGTCGAGCTATATTAGAGCGTATATTGATCACTTAGTTTCCTGATTTAGAAAACAACGTCATTTAAGAGAGATAGAATAAAGGAGTAATAAATTTTTTTATGTTTAATCTAAAAATAATAGGAGAAAAAAATTTTTCGTCAATGTGATTTCCTGATTGCGTTAGTTCGTCACGTGCGTTAAGTTCTCACAATTCATTTTAAGAAGCCTAGATAAAAACTATAAATATTGTTCAGTAGTTTTAAGAGGGTATGTTATTTTTGTATTTTGCTTTAACTGGTTGATTGTGGCCATTAGCTCACTGCTCGCAAAAGCATGTGAGATACGATTTGCCATTTGGCTTGCTAAGCTAATATCAGTGGCTTTAGGTTCCTTAACACTGTCCAATGCAACAATAATAAGATTACCATTTAAAGAGCGTGTTATACCGTATTCACTTGTATCCCCCGTAGGGGCCGGTAAAGTAAATGCTAATTCAACGACTTCACGATCCGATGACATACGCCCAACATCTGTTGCATCACTAAACACATAACCCAATGCATTCAAATTCGTGTTATTACCAACTCTTAGCTCATCAACTAAGTTCTTTGCCAACGCATGCACTTCTTTTTCACCTATTTGACGTTTAAGTAAGCTTATTACTTGAGGTTGTGCATCATCAAATGACAATACTAACTCAGGCTGAGTGTCATCGATACGTACCACAATAATATGCTCAGGAGAAAGTTCAATAATATCGGAATTTAGACCATCGTCATGTTTTTCTGATAATTGAAGGGCTTTTTGAACCTTTGGGTGAGCTAACGTCCCATTCAAATCAGACAAGGAGATAAAGTCCGTTTGTTGAACAGTGCTATTTATGGCAGATGCTGCTTCATCCAAATTATCTGGCATTTCGAATGCTTTTTCGGTCAAATCATTTGAAAGAGCAAAGAACTTATCTGCAGCATATTGTTGCTTTAACTGCACAATAATTTGGTCTCTAACCGTTTCAAAAGGCTCTGTACCTGACGCTTTGATATCATTCAGTTTAATGATGTGATAACCAAAACTAGATTTCACCACACCTGATATATCTCCTTTTTTAACGAGTGAAAATGCGGCTTCTTCAAATGCAAAATCCATGACACCAGTCTCAAACCAGTCAAGTTGGCCACCTTGTTTTGCACTAAAAGTGTCATAAGAACGCATCCTCGCCAACTCAGCAAAATCTGCACCTGCATTTAACTCTGCTAACACAACTTCTGCTTTTATTTTTGCCGTATTATCATCTCCTTGAATCATAATATGGCTGACTTTACGTTTTTCAAGAGTACTATATAATGCCAAATTAGCATCGTAATATTCTTTCGCATCTCTTTCTGTCACGTTCATAAGGTTTGCGATACTATCACCAGATAATTCAACATAAGAAATTTTAAATTGCTTAGGACGGATAAACTTCGCAGGGTTTTGTTGATAGTAATCTTGCTCTTGCTCAGCAGTGATATGAGCTTTTGCTGCGAAATCATCTGGTGATAGAGACAATGTGCGCACTGAACGAGTTTGTCTTTCTAACTTATAGAGAGATGTCAGTTCGTTTTTTAATACAAACGCACTGTTTTGGAGACCATGGATAAGTTGTTCACGAACGAGATCTTGACGCACATACTTAGCGAATTGATCTGGTGTTAAATGATTGTGTTTAAGTGTAGCTAAATAAAAGTCATTATCAAAATTATTCACTGTAGCATGAAATGCTGGCATGGAACGGATAGTTTGTTTAATTTGCTCGTCGCTCACACGCAGGCCTAATGCGTCTGCTTGTTGGTCTAACAGGACTTTATTTACCATACGATTAAGGACGTCACTGCGGAATTGTGCAAGATAATCTGGGTCGCTCAGTAAGGTAGTAAAGACGTCACCTGCCTGTGTTTGCATCTGTGCATGTTCATTTTTATAAGCCTGTTCAAATTGGTTATGACTAATATTTTGATCACCAATTTTGACTATTGGACTTTTGGAACCATCAGTTAAGTAGCCTCCTACCCCTGCAAAAACAAAGGAAAAGATAATAAGGCTTAAAATTATCTTAACCGTTAGGCTATTCGCGCCTTCACGTAGTCGCTCCATCATGATGTGCCGGCATCCCTACTAATTTAAACGCTTATTTTTTAAAAGTATAAAAGCGCATCATGAGATACGCTTTTATACTCTGACTGAATCTTATTATACTCTGATATTGCTTACTTTACAGCTTAAATTAAACATGCTGTGACATCGCGCAAAATGATATAAATAGATTAATTAACCGCGTCTTTCAGAGCTTTGCCAGCTTTAAACCCAGGCACTTTAGTAGCCGGAATGCTGATTTCTGCTCCAGTTTGAGGGTTACGACCAGTACGTGCTGAACGGCTACGAACTGAGAACGTACCGAAACCCAGCAATGCAACTTGATCGCCGTCTTTCAAAGTATCAGAAATGGCATCTAATAGTGCGTCTAGGGCGCGACCAGCAGACGCTTTAGATAGATTAGCACTTTCTGCAATTGTATCAATTAACTGCGACTTATTCACTTTTTCATCCTTTTCACAAACGAACCACAAATCCCATTTTTTGCGGTGATTAGCATTAAAAATGCGTTATATTTTTTAGATAGAGCTAACAAAACGCTGAAGCTATTATGAATTAAGGGTGTGCAGCGCTTCCATTAAGTTAGTCTTCAACAAAAAAGCTGACAAGCCTTTTACTAACTGTCAGCGTTTTACATTGCTTAATTTTGCTGCACGTCACTCTTTCGTGGTGTTACAAGCTCTATTCCGAGAGGATTATTCTGTAGTGCGAGTATCAAAACTTCATCAATCCAACGTACAGCATGAATATCGAGGTCCGCTTTAACATTGTCGGGAATTTCTTCCAAGTCACGCTCATTGTCTTTAGGAATTATGACCGTTTTAATACCACCTCGGTGTGCTGCCAATAGCTTTTCTTTCAGACCACCAATGGGCAATACTTCACCACGGAGTGTAATTTCACCTGTCATGGCCACTTCGGCTCGTACAGGATTACCCGTGAGACTAGAAACAAGCACTGTACACATTGCAATACCAGCACTGGGGCCATCTTTAGGTGTTGCACCTTCTGGCACATGGACGTGGATATCACGTTGCTCGTAAAAATCATTATTGATGCCTAATTTTTCTGCACGAGTACGAACAACCGTCATTGCTGCTTGAATTGACTCTTGCATAACATCACCTAAAGAACCAGTTTGTGACAGCTTTCCTTTGCCTGGCATGGATTCAGTCTCAATGGTAAGCAAGTCGCCTCCTACGGACGTCCACGCAAGGCCGGTAACCTGACCAATGCGATTACTTTTATCCGCTTTGCCAAAGTCAAAACGCTGCACACCCAAATAATTTTTTAAATTATTTTGGTTAATAGTGATAAATTTAACATTTTTATTTAGTAAAATTTTTTTTACTGCTTTACGACACAGTTTAGAAATTTCGCGTTCTAAACTACGCACTCCCGCTTCACGCGTATAGTAGCGAATAATCCCAACAATAGCTGAATCTTCAATGGTTATTTCATTTGGTTTCAAGCCATTACGCTGTACTTGCTTATCAACCAAATGTTGCTTTGCGATGTTTAATTTTTCGTCTTCAGTATAACCTGATAAACGAATAACTTCCATACGGTCAAGTAAAGGGCTTGAAATATTCATTGAATTTGATGTTGCTACGAACATAACGTCAGATAAATCATAGTCCACTTCGAGATAGTGGTCATTAAATGCATTGTTCTGTTCTGGATCAAGAACTTCTAACAATGCTGAAGATGGGTCGCCTCGCATATCTGAAGACATTTTGTCGATTTCATCCAAGAGGAACAGTGGATTCTTTACACCTACTTTAGCCATGTTTTGAATAAGCTTTCCTGGCAAAGATCCAATATATGTTCGACGATGTCCTCGAATTTCTGCTTCATCTCGTACGCCTCCCAACGCCATACGCGTATACTTACGTCCGGTAGCACATGCAATTGACTGACCCAAAGAGGTTTTACCTACCCCTGGCGGTCCGACTAAACATAGTATTGGACCTTTCAATTTATTGACACGATTTTGCACGGCGAGATATTCAAGAATACGTTCTTTAACACGCTCCAAACCATAATGATCCGCATTGAGAATGTCTCCAGCTTTTACTAAATTTTTTTTAACTTTTGAGCGTTTCGACCATGGTACACTCACCATCCAATCAATGTAACTACGAACTACAGTTGCTTCTGCTGACATCGGTGACATCATTTTTAATTTTTGAAGTTCTTGTTCCGTTTTCTCTTTCGCTTCCTGAGGCATTTTAGATGCTTCAATTTTCAGTTTCAGGCTCTCAAATTCATCAGGAGCATCATCAAGCTCCCCTAATTCTTTTTGGATTGCCTTCATTTGTTCATTGAGGTAATATTCTCTCTGACTCTTTTCCATTTGTTTTTTAACGCGACTACGGATACGTTTTTCAACTTGCAATAAATCAATTTCTGATTCCATTATGGTCATTAGAAATTCTAATCGTTCTGCAATATCGATAATTTCTAGTACTTGTTGTTTATCATGTAATTTAAGAGGCATGTGCGCAGCAATCGTATCAGCAAGACGTGCTGCTTCATCTATACCATTTAGTGACGTCAGGACTTCTGGTGGAATTTTTTTATTTAGCTTAATGAAACTTTCAAACTGGCTGATTGCGGTGCGTACTAATGCTGCTTGCTCACGTTCATCTATTTCTGGTGTTTGCATGTATTGTGAATCTGCAGTAAAAAAATCATCTTCACTAAATTTTTTAATTTCAACACGCTGTAAACCTTCCACCAATACTTTTACTGTTCCATCAGGCAACTTCAACAATTGCAAAATAGACGCAATAGTGCCTACTTGATAAAGGTCTTCAATAGAAGGGTCGTCGATAGCAGCATCTTTCTGTGCTACTAATAAAATCTGTTTATCATTGTCCATCGCTGCTTCTAAGCAACGGATAGATTTATCCCGTCCCACAAATAATGGGATAACCATATGGGGATAAACGACCATGTCGCGCAGAGGCAGGACCGGAATTTCAATGCGCTCGGAACGCTCCAAGTTCATATTGTTCTCTCTTCCGTTTTAGATATTAAAGAGTATATGGGGATATATTGTCACTATTCAACGGCACATGCAGCAGAAAACAAAAAAGGAAGTGATAGTATAATGTTGATCTTTTTAAGTAATTGAACGATCTAACGATTTCAAAAAATTTTTTTAATAAATTTTAATATTATAGAGGCCAACTTTTTATATTTAAGTTGGTTTTATTGCCTAATTAAGTTCAAATAGCTGGTTCTAATATGATTAACCAATAGACGTTCGCTTTGGTTTTAAGTAAACTTAATGCAGTCAGTTTATTTGACGCCTTTACTGTGGCGTATATTTAGCCAAGCTGGGTATTGTAATCCTGTAGGTTCAATGTCTCTCTTAGTAGTTTTTTTAATGCGAAACATTACCGTCCTTGATAAGGAGCATTTATGGTAACAATACCTCGTTTTTCAATGCTGATTGAAACCGCTCGCTTAATACGAACGGTTTCGTAATATTGTCTGGAGCTGTGAGCATCGCTGGATGATATTTTAGTGATTTACTCAGATACGCCCATAGAAGCATGAATGAAATATCAAGCGATGGTGTTGATGACATAAGACAGTGTTACGAAACTATTCGTATTAGACGACCGACTCCACTCATCTCGATAAAAAAGGAGCACTTTTAGGAACTAAGTTATTCGCGTGATTTAACGGTCAGTTACCAACAGTTATACGGTTCCAATCAGCATTAGAAAACGAGGTGTGGTTACCATAAACGTTCCTTATAAAAATCGGAAATATTTCGAGTTAAAAAGCTACTGGAAGGGACTTTAAACGAAGGGATTACAAGGGCCAGATTTAGCGAAACTGACATAACAGTAAAAGTGCCAGATAAGCAATAAAATTAGGGATGCCTAAAACACAAGTGATCGTCTAATAGTGAATCATGTAGGGGTTTGCTATCTGAACTTGAATTAGGAAACAAAGGTGATTTTTGCTGTATTATGTTCTTAAACCAATACCACGGCTGATCAAATACCACGCTACAGAATACAAACTTACAATAAGCATGCTCAGTACAGAGAACGATGTAACAATACTAACGTCAGATACACCCAAGAAGCCATAACGGAAGGCATTTACCATATACATAATAGGGTTTAGTTTCGATACACCCTGCCAAAACTCAGACAATAACGATAGCGAATAGAACACGCCACCCAAGTAAGTCATCGGAGTCAGAATGAATGTTGGGATCAGACTGATGTCATCAAAGGTGCGCGCGTACACCGCATTGATCAGGCCGCCCAACGAGAATACAATTGATGTCATCAACACTGTTGCAAAAATTACGTCAAGGTATACTATCTGCAACTCAATAAAAAATAACGACACTATAGAAACGATAAACCCTACTGCTAGCCCTCTGGTTACTCCGCCACCTATATAGCCTGCAATAATTACGTAATTTGGAACGGGAGCGACCATCAACTCTTCGATGTTTCGCTGCATTTTAGTATTAAAAAATGATGATGCTACATTGGAGTATGAATTAGTGATCACCGACATCATGATCAAACCAGGTATAATGTAGGCCATATAACTAAAGCCACCCATTTCACCAATACGATTGCCAATCAAGTTACCGAAAACCACAAAATACAGTGCCATTGTGATTGCAGGTGATACCAAAGTTTGCACCCAAATACGTCCAAACCGCATCACTTCTTTGATAAGTAGACTTTTAAAGGCAACCCAGTATGCTCTATTCATGCCTGTGTCTCCACACTATGTTGCAATAAATTAATAATCAATGTTTCAAACCTACTCGTTTTGTGATGCACAGAATGGGCTTAAATTTTTTGCTTTGTCAATTGCAAGAAAACTGTGCTCTTCGTAATGAATTTATGGACTTATATTTCTAGAGTGTGGTCTTCAATTTGCTGCTATTTCATGTTATTTAACGTTATCATTTGGTCATCGTTGGGAGCCAAATTTGACAAAATGTTTTAGTACCTAGCTTTTTTAAGAGCAACCACATAGACGTGTCTTCAATCCATTCACTTTGGTTAATAATCCCAATATTTTGACACAGCCTTTTCTTTTCATCGAGACTTTGTTTCCTAAT
This sequence comes from Candidatus Enterovibrio altilux, assembly GCF_002381345.1. Classification (GTDB taxonomy): domain Bacteria; phylum Pseudomonadota; class Gammaproteobacteria; order Enterobacterales; family Vibrionaceae; genus Enterovibrio; species Enterovibrio altilux. Next base: position 520,259 of record NZ_CP020660.1, on the reverse strand, counting down.
TTAAGTTCAGATAGCAAATCTCCACATGATTAACGATTAAACAGTCGCTTTTGTGTTAGGCATACCTAGTTTTATCAGCTTATTGAAAGCGTTAGTCATGGCGTCGGTTTCAATAATATGAGTTGTGCGATTCCTTAGATTCAATGTCCTTCTCAGTAGTTTTTTGATTCGAACTCTTGCTGTCTCTGCTAAAAAATATTTGTGGTAACCGGCTTTGTTTCCTAGATCAGGGAACTAAATTATCAATCCATACTCTAAATAGTTAGGCTCACTTAAATATTCAGGCCGATGAAAAATTTTCGTTACAACAGAGCTACTGAAAGCAGTCCAATCAAGCGTTAATTAATCATAGTTTATTAATATTCCGAATTTATGAAGAAGCTATTTAGTTATGGAATCAAACTAAGCAGGGTAGTTATGGAAAACCTAGTTTATTTAGTAGCTTAGATATTATGAAGGCCTTCATGGTTAAATGCGCATTTTTAATGCCATTGAGAGGTCTGCAAGGATTCATTAATTCTGCTTTCAAACTTGCTCAATTGCCATTGTTATGCCCCCCACTACTCATGCATTAGCAAGCGAGGCCAAACACGGTTAGCGTCATGTTTAAGACGAAGAATAAAGGAAGTATACAACACTTAACCATTGATTCTACAGAGCTCAAAGTCTACGGTGAAAGAGAATGGAAAGTAAAAAAAATCATGGTACTAATGAAAAACGTGAATCTGGCGTAAGTTACATTTAGCGATAGATATAAAGGCGCATGCAATCCTCGCAGCTAAGTTAAGTGTATTCAATGTGACTGACGGTGAAGTGCTATCTAGCTTACTCAAAGAGACCCACTGAAAAATAAATGGAATATTAGCTAATGGTGCTTACGACGCCAGACAATGTTATAAAATCGCCTGTATTAAACGAGCGGTTCCACTCATATCGTCGAAAAAAGGGCAACTTTTTAGGAACGAGATGATTCGCGTAATTTAGCTGTCAGTGATCAAAAATTATAGAGTGCCAATCAGCATTCTAAAACGAGATATGATTACCATAAACGTTCCTTATCAGAGTCGGTAATGTTTCGAGTCAAAAAAACCACTCGGAAGAGCATTGAGCCTAAGGGAGTATAGAGCTCAGATTGGTGCAATCTGCGCCGTGATAAAAAAGTTAAATACGCGGATAGGATTAGGTATATTTAAAATAACAGTGCTCGTTTAATAGTGAATTATGCTGAAATTTGTTATCTGAACTGGAATTAGGAAACAAAGTCATGAAGCACAAGCATTCTATAATCTTAAACAGCACTGATTGACGTTAATAGATCGTAACGCAATATTTAAGCAAGACTAAATAGGGTAGATTAGCTTGGAAAGAGGATTGCATTTGGTGGTGTATCTGTTGCCATGACATTCCAAAAAAATAATATTTTTTATGCGTCTTCTCTCTGGTTAAAAATAAGGAACTATCTGCAAGGAATACAAAATTTAGACTTGAGGCTATTGCTTTTGATGGCTGTGTAAACATTATAAATTAGGTTAAGAATATTTTAATTGAAGGATAATCAATGTTAGAGAGCATTAAAAAAAATTTTACTGAAAGCATTCAAACACAAATTGCTGCTGCAGAAGCACTGTCAGAGCAAATTTCTAAAGCAGCAATGGTGTTGGTGCAATGCTTATTAAATGGCAATAAAATTCTTGGTTGTGGTAATGGTGGTTCAGCCGCTAACGCTCAGCACTTTATATCCTGCCTTTTGAATCGCTTTGAAACTGAACGCCCTAGCTTACCAGCATTGGCACTAACGGCTGATGCAGTGACACTGACAGCGGTAGCTAACGATTACCACCACGATGAAATTTTTTCAAAACAAGTGCGTGCATTTGGGCAAGCTGGTGATGTTCTGCTAGTCCTTTCAACCAGTGGCAACAGTAAAAATATGATTAAAGCAATGGAAGCCGGGGTAACCCGTGATATGTCAATTATTGCATTTACAGGTCAAGATGGTGGTGAAATGGCGGGTTTACTCGGCGAACAAGATGTTGAAATCCGTGTACCTTCCCAACGAACGGCGCGTATTCAAGAAGTGCATTTAACCACACTCCATATACTGTGTGAGCTTATTGATCAGAACCTCTTCCCAACACATGGCGAATAATAATTTCAGGAGACAGTTAATGACTCAAAGAATACTTTTAGTAATGAGCATTTTTATGCTTAGTGCTTGCTCGTTGATTGATAAACAAGATACGCGCACGGCAAAAAGAGAGTGGATGGATACACAGCATTCAATGGAAATTGCAGGTATCATAAATAAAGCTACTTTTAAGAATGATGCTCGTGTCAATGCAGCAATTTACAATGGTAAAGTGTTACTGGTAGGCCAAGCATCTAAAACATTTTCCAAGCAATCACTAGTAGACAAGATACGTGGAATAAAGGGCGTGGTAATAGTCTATGATCAAATTCGTATTAAGCAGCCCCTGTCTCTCGCCGGCGTCAGCGAAGACACTTGGCTAACAACCAAAGTAAAATTGGCCCTTATTGGTAGTAAAAAACTCAAAGAGGCTAGTGTTAAGGTTATCACAGAAGATAGTGAAGTATTCCTGTTGGGTTATGTTACCCTCGAGCAAGGAAATGAAGCTACGGAGATTACACGTAACCTTAGTGGCGTAAAACAGGTGATTAAGGGTTTCCATTACGTTGAGTAAAATAATTAAATACGATAATATCGGGTTATGTATTCATTAGATTGAACCTTATATAATATACTGTTTTTATCCTAAGTGATTACTGTGGTTACCATGAAACTTTATTCTTAATTTGAGCTTAGATAGCAAATTTCAATATGATTAACTGTTAGACGAACGCTTGTATTTTAAGTAGACTTATTTCTATTAGCTTATTAACGTTTTTATCATGGCGTAGGCTTCGCTAATCTAGGCATTATAAACTCATGAGGCTCAACTTTCCTCCGAAGAGTTGCTTGGCTCGAAACATTACTGTCTCTAATAGGAACGTTTATGGCAACCATACTTCGCTTTACAGTGTTGATTTGAACCGTATAACTGCTGGTAACTGACTGTTACATTGCGCGGATGATCTCGTTCCCAATAAATTATACCTTTTCTTGGTGGGACGCGTGGAACCGCTTGTTTAATACGAACGGTTGCGTAACATTATCTGGTGTCGTAAGCGCTAGCTGCTGATATTTTATTGATTTTCGGTGGATCTGTTAGGTAGTCTTACACCACCAGTCACATTGAGTGCACTTAACTCAGCAGCAATGATTACATGCGTATTTATCTCTGCCACTAAATGTAACTTCTATTAAACTCTCTGTTTACCGGCAGTGGCATGTTTTTTTACTTGTTATGCTCCTTTACTGTAGGCTTTTAACCCTGTAAAATGAATGGTTAAGTGCTGGATGATTCTTTTATTTTTTCGTCTTCAACGCAATGTTCACCGTTTGAGTTCGTTTGCTAATGTATGAATAATAAGGGTATGATAATGACGGTTAAGCAAGTGTAAATGCATAATTGATGAATCCTTATAAACCTCTCAACGGCACTAAAAATATGCGTTTAATCATGAGGCCAGTCGTAATATCCAAGTTGGTAAATTAACGAGCTCTTCCATGATTATCGGACTTAGTTTGATGCCATAGTTGAATGACTTCTTTATCAATACAGAATGTTAGCAAGCCAAGATTAATTAAAGCTTGATTATACTGCTTTCAGTTGGTTGTTTTGTAGCGCATCCTGTTCATAGACTTGGATATTTAAGTTAGCCTAGCTGTTTAGAGCATAGGTTGATTATTTAGTTCCCTGGTTTAGGAAATAAAGTCGCTGCTGTTAATGTTCCCTTGCAAAGACAGCGATAGTTCGAGTCAAAAAACTTCTCGGAGGGACATTGAACTTAAGGGATCATCATGCCCAGATTGGTAAAACCTACGGCATGATAAAAGTGTTAAAAATCGATAAAGTTAGGTCTGTTTAAAATGAAAGCAATTGTCTAATAGTTGATTATTTTGGAATCTGCTATCTGAACTCGAATCAGGGAATAAAGCCACTTCATATTATTCTTAATAGAGCGGAATTTTTTGCAATAATTTTGTTAAAAATGCAGTATTAGTTTTAATATTACGCTTCATTATCTTCTTTTGATAGTCCAAAGTTCAACCTGATATATCAGCTATGGAAGGTGATGAATCAGCCGTCAAGAACCAATATTTTCTTAAACAATGTATTCAATAATGTTCCACTGTGACTATTCCAGAGATCATAGGTTCTATGATGTCCGTAGTAAATAATAAATTTCAGGTGCTTAAATTTGTATTTTTAAGAGGAATAAGTATAGAATTTTTTTGTGTAATCAAAATTAAACCTGCACACATCATGAGTCCAAAAAGGCTTTGTGCCATGGGTGGTAGAGGGGCTGTAGCAATGTTTGAATTACTAAACGCATCTACGGGATCACTGTACACCATGAATATTGCGTCATTAAAGTCTTCATCAGATGGTATACTCCAGTCATTACTGCTAGGATTAACACGATTGAGATCTTCAAACCCCATGATGACTTGCTCTTCATTATTATCAGTGAACAACATGGCAACATGACGAGATGTAGCACTTGAACTACCATTTTCATAGGTAAAATCTGCCTCAGGATTCAAAAAATCTAAACCATAGAAAGTTTGATCCGTACCCGTTAAGATGCCGTCAGAAACAGTATCTCCTCCTGCATAGGAGTTTTGAGATAGGAAGAAACTAACATTCTTTTCTAATGCTATTGCTGAATCACCAACCTGCACGGTGTCACCTGTCAACAAGCTGCCTCCGCTGCCTGATTTAGACAGATTTGCAAATAAGAACCCGTATTCAATGCCCTCAACAGCGCCGAGTTCAGACAGCGAAACAACACCTGAGCTGTCAGTATCTATACTGCCTTTGTTTAAGCCTGAAAACGTATCATCGTTGAAGGTGAAATAACCTAGACTGTTTTTATAACCTGCTCCTTCGTCCAGGAAGCTAACGTATACGTTTGCATTATGATGTAATGAAAGGTAAGGGTCGTAATCTGTATTAAGAAACTCAGGATTAGCAGTCGTCGATTCAGGTAATGTTGTCTCCGCGAGATTTATCAATGCGGAGTCAACAGTGTTGTTTATGATGGTAGGTGAATTTGCGATTAATGCATAAGCTGCAGATGTGCTGCATATTAAGAATGTTCCGATAATAGTGTTAATCATGTTCTTCATTAGAGTCTCCTTTTTAGCATAATTTTATTGAAAAAAATTTGGTTAATATCTTTACAATGCTCAGGATGAGCAATAGCGAGCGCAGGACCAGGATAAAATACAGACTGAAGTCCAATTTTTATAGCAAGCGCATGCAGCATTGTTGTAAACCAAAATAATGTTCGGGGGAACTCAGTGTATAAAGTCCCGTCAAAAAGGTATCTAGTTGTGTATTGATTGTGTAACGCGAGTGTTTTCCATAAGCCCGAAAACTCATCGCCATCTGGCATAACTAACATAACAAGATAGCCATTGCAGGTAGGTATAGAAACTTGTAAACCTTTAACACCAGCATCTTCAGTGAAAGATATTGATTTAATGTTCGTAAAGCCGTGGAAACGCAAAAACTCTATCAATTGTTTTTCGGCAGAACCGTGTTTATAAATGCCTTGAGTTGGTGATGCACTTTGTGTGCGAAGTGAAAGACCACCAGTAACTAGAGCTAACAAGAGTGACAAGCTTAACCAATCAACGAGTGTGTTCTGTTTTTGCATAATGCACCCCCCAGAAGATGATTGATAGAGTTAATGCTGAAGAGGTAAATAAATAAGTATTTTCTCCTTCGGGAGAGTGCCACCATGCGTGCCATTGCATGGTTAACCCCATGCTGAATAGGCGGAGAAGATTGAGTCCAAGAGAACATACCAGTAATGCACTGATAACTATGCATTCTCGGGATGAAAACGATATATTATGCCAGCGAGCGATAGCAAACCAGCAGGTAAATGCACTGAGCAATGCAGGTAATGACGAGCAGTTTCGAAGCATTAGTACCTGATGATCGGATGGGCCAAAATACACATTTTCTATGGCATAGCCATAACCAGTAGCTAGCGACAGAATAGATGCAACTAAGCTAGCATCAATAGCGAGCACCGGTTCGGTGAACCACTTTAAGGTATAGAACACAGTTAATGCCTGTATTGCACAGACGCAAAGGATGAGTGCGCATGTACGGAGGGGTATGTTTTTGTTAGAACTTCGTAAGCCAATCAATATAGCGAGGAGCAGTAGCGAAAGCAGCGTGCTTTGAAAGCTAGGGAATGTCAATAGGATAGCGATGGCGATGACGAACAGATTGTCAGAAATTTGCGAGAATATAAGTTTACTTTTTAGCAGCAAGATAAGACCTAACCCGATACAAAGTATGGTGGGTATTGCGTCAAACTCTGCAACAGTTGGTGCTTCGCCAGAATAGAATGACAGCCACAGAGATGTGGCTATACCTGTGAGTATCACAAAAGCTAACCTTTGCAGGCTAGGTGCGGAAAACCAGTGGAGTATTTTAAGGGATGTGGTGATAGTCAACATCAAGATGGCATTCATGCTGCTAATTCCTTCAACTTAAAATAGTTTGTTCGAGGAATGAGATTGAGTTTTTGTGCAAGCAAAATAAGCGTTAACGGGGCCGTAATTAAAAATATAAAACATTGCGTAATAGACAATTCATATTGGCTTATTGTTAACCAAACTAAACAAAGACTAGTGGTTAAAATTAATGCAAATTTTGGATACGGAAGGTAGTATAGAGATTGACTAATGAAAAAGAACAGTATCATTCTTAGACCTTGCGTAAAGGCTAATGCTAACAATATGCCATAAACACCGTACATGTTACCCCACCACCAAAGAGTGCTGAGTGCGATGACTGCAGATATGGTATTAATAGCAAGTTGTGCGTAGGACGTCTCACCTGCAAAACTACCAAGATTAAGTAATTCGGACATCTCCTTAAACAATGCGGCCGCAATGAGTAATGCGGTGAACTGTGCAGCAAGCATATAGCTTTCTGGCAAGAGGAAACGAATGGCTATTGGGGCTAATATTGCAACGACAACAGCAATGATCATAACCACTATCAAACCATAGCAAGTAAAACGCATTGCGTGCGCGCGACCATCGACACTATAAAGGATGTCAAAGCGTTTTGGCATCCACCACATACTGAATGGTTGCAGTAATAGCACAACGACGAGAGCAAATTTCGCGGCAACACCGAACTGTGCAACGCTTTTTAATGAGCTCACTTCTGCCAATACCCAACGATCTAAACCGTTCAGTGAGAATGCCATCAAGCCACTTGCCATGATGGGGAGGCTATAGATAAGAGATTGCTTCGTGAGACTAGCGGAAAATCCGAATCCGGTGTCTTTTGCTTGCAGAGCTGTGAGGATAATGGCTTGCGTTATGGCGGCAATTACACTCGCTTCTAGTATGCCATCAATACCACGGTCCATGAATAACATCGCAACGGTGAGGCCTGCGTGAAAAAAAGCACGGCCGACGGCCATTGAAAAAAATGTGTAGGCGCGATTTTGCATGCGTAGCCAGCCCAGTGGTACTGCAATGCAACCTTCCAATGCGAGCATGAGTAACACGAGGCGAAGTTGATAAGTACTTAAACCTCCGGGGACGTAAGCATCTAACCATTCAGCAAGTACCCATCCGCTTGGGATCACGACAACCCCGATAAGTAAGGTAAGAGTGAAAATACGTGCGGAATTGCGTTTTCTTTTTTCTTTGTCATAGTCAGCACCAATGAAACGGTACATGGCATCTTCTAAGCCTAGACCTACTACAACACTGCCTAGAGCTGCAATACTGCTTATAATTTCTAATTGACCGAACTCTGCCTGTGGTAAATGATGCGTAATGAAAGGTAACATCAACAAGGAAATCCCTTTCATTAGTACGATACTGCTACCATAAAGCAGCGTTTGTTTGAGCACAGGTGATAGGCCTTTCATCTCTGTATTTCTTTTTGTGGAGGTGTTGTTAATACAGCAATTTGCTTAGCGACTAGATGTTCACATATTGTCATAAAACAATGATCAGTGTCATATTGATGCGCAACCTTACAGGCTGCTCGGCCTATTGTTTTAACGTCTTGAATATTGCTATGAGCCATCATCATGATGGTAGAAAGACTGTTAATGTCGTTAGGATAGTACTTCAAACAATTAATGTTTTCGGTAAGTTGCTTATCCCAAAATGCGCCGTCGGCAGGAATAATTACGCACATGCCGGCTGCCATCGCTTCTAGAATAGACAGGCCAAAGGGCTCTTGAATGCTGGTTGACACAAATATGTTGGCGCGAGCACGAATCTCATCAAGGTTTGCCGGCGAGTGGTGCCAAAATACTTTGTTCAACGGTTGGGGTGCGCCACTTATTGCTAAATTATTTTGCTGTGGGCGAATATAGCAAATGTGGGTTTCTGGGCGTTTTGACGAAGGAAACTGGCTAAGTGCTGCCATGAATGTATCTAATCCTTTCCATTTCAATAGCGATGCTGCCCAAAACATGACTGAATAGTTATATTGACATTGACTCGGCCATGATTGCTTAGGCAGGCCATTCCTAAATGTCTGTATATGTGAATGTGTGTCAACATCATTTGGATAGCCAGCGGCATTTAGTGCTGAAGATAATGATTTTTGTGTTGAATCAAGATAAAATACGCTGTTTGCAGCAATGAAGCATCGTCCAATAGTGCGTGATGGTGCTACTGGACCATGAACCATTTGTACTACACGAAAACTTAGCAGAGGTTTAACTAAGTACAATGCTAAATCGACACCAGGGCCTGATGCACCGAGTGCCGTGTGTATTTGGCCAACAAAGAGACGAAGCCAAAGTAGCTGTATTGCAATCAGTAGATGGCGAGCAAAATACATCATACCTTGTTCGGCTTTTTTTAATAGTTGAGGCATACGCAGACGAGTAATGTATGCTTGAGACGAAGACCAACTTGCTGGATCAGCTGTTAAAATTGTCACACGAGTGTCTTGACTTTTTAACTGACTCAACACATGTTTGGTTGATATTTTTGATCCCCCAGCAAAGGCTACTGGGTCAAGGATGATAATGTGTGTCAGTCTATTCATAGCACCTCGTTGTATGACGTAAGTGAATTCATGCTAGAAGACATCCACTTATATTGCTTAATAAATTTGAGAGAGGCTTGTAGCGGTGGCAGTATTTGCCAGTGACTGAGCCATTTTACCGGCATTGTAGGATCCATAATTAAAGTGCTATAAAGCAACTCAAATTTCGCCGTGTGCGAAGAAATAGTGAAGTATTTCATCACATGGCGGGCCCCATTATCTCCCATCTTAATGCGTTCCTTTCGGTTCGAAAATAAGTAATATATTGCCTGTGCAATTGCACGTGGATTTTCTGTGCGTACCAGCAAACCAGTGTGATTATGGTTAATGACGGTAGGTATACCACCTACGTTGGGGGCCACAACTGGTAATCTTGCGAGACCCGCCTCTGCAAGTGTTAAACCAAAAACCTCTTCACGAGCACCAGAGACGAAGATGTCAGCGCCACCACGCATTAGACCCACGACGTGGTGTTGTTCGCCAATTAAATGTACGTAATTTTTTAAGTGCGCTCTATGAATCTGCATTTCTAAATTTGCCCGTTCTGGACCATCGCCAATGATCACCATATGAATCGGCAAATACAGACCACGCAGCTGTCTGCACGCTTCAATCAAAAGGTCGACACCTTTACGTGTAATTAATGAACAAATGCTGACAGCAATAAATGCCTCACTTGGTAGAGACAGCATTTTGCGTAGATCGATGATAGATTGTGCTAGTAACGTCACAGTATCTATGCCGTTGGGAATGACCTGACAGCGTGTTTTTTTCACGCCGTCATTTAGCAGTTGGTCAACTACTGGCTGACTTACACCAACGGCCATACTTGCATGATGAAGGCCGAGAGTGATGCGGTCGCGTAATGGATATCGAGCATGCAAGTGGAGTACTAATGGTAACTTTCTTGCACGAGCAACAAGATTCAACCACTGGCTTGGTGCGCCGCTATTTGAATGGATAAGATCAATCTGATGATGGTCTACAATGTCTAAGCCTTGGTGGATTGATTTTTTGTAACCTGTGAAATTATATTGAGGCGTTTGCTCTCCAAATAACAATGTGAATTCACTAACGTACACCCTGATATTTAATTTTCTCACTGCGAACGCAAGCATGTCACTGTTACACCAAAGTACAGGTGTAAATATGTCTTTATTGATGTGCGTTAGCAGATCTATAAGACAACGTTCGCTACCACGAATCCAATTGTCGCCATAGTGCACAAATAGCACATTATGCGATGTAGAAAGAAGAAAATTAACAGACGTCATACTCTCTTTCTCCTGTTCGCTGATGGGTTAATTAGGTTGCTACATTAATATGAACGTTTCCTTTATCTTGGCATTGCAAGTAACGCGCCATTTTTATAATACATTGAATAAGAAATTATTTTTGCATAAGCGGTTATTTGAAAGTAACTAATACTCGTATGAGTGTTTCAATATGAGAAATGGATTATGTCATTTTGCAAAAGTTGCATAATTTTCAAGTAATTTAGGCATTACTTTTTCTGTGGAATAATGTTGCTTGATAGTTAAAATTGCTGCATTACTCCATTTTGCTTTTTGGGCAGGGTCACTCTCGCGCCAGGTTTGGATAGCCGACGTCATGCTTTCAAGGTCTCCTTCTGTAAAAATCCATCCATTTTGTTCATGAAAAATAAGTTTATTCAATGCACCGACATTAAATGTAATAACAGGGATCCCTCTTGCCATTGCTTCTAAGCATACCATAGGGAGTCCCTCAGCTCGAGAAGGAAGAATCAGTAAACCAATTTTAGGCCATATATTGTGCATTTCTCTCTGTACCCCGTGAAAAACAATATTATCAGGAGCTTTCTTCTCTAATTGTTTTCGCATTGGGCCATCGCCATAAAGATGAAGATCAAGACAAGGGAAGTATTTTGCTAAGTTGATGAAACGTTCGGGAGCCTTTTCTTTATTCAACCGTCCAACGAAAGCGATTTGTTGTCCGTGTGATTGCGAAAGTGCATGAGTATCTATGAAGTTATCGGCAAGTGTAGCTTTGCATGGCAGCGTTGATAGGATAGATGTGTTTACGGCATAGACATGATGGGCGAGAAATGCTGTGTAGCGGTCAAACCAATCATACAGCTGTATTCGTCCGTCTTTTTTTTCGCCGCTATGAAATGTGCTTGCACAGGAAATAGCCATGAAGCGAGCAATAGGGCGAACGATAATGCCCGCTTTATACCCATGTGTATGGATAATGTCGGGTTTATCTTTTTTCAGTGCGCGCCACAAAGAAGTTATGCGTCCGTCAAGTATGGTGCAATTTAGGTTTGAAAATAACAAACGACGTTGTAGTGGGTGCTCACCGTAGCTCTTAAGAAATACAACGTTAACGTAATTTCGTGTGCTCAACAAACCTAGCATTAGTTGTTCAACGTGTGACTCAATACCACCAAAACCTTGACTATCTAATACGAGCCAAATTTTTTTACTTTTCCACACTATATTTAACCTCCTAAAATATTCATGCAAGTCTTCATCGTCTTCTTTGAAGAAAATATGAAAATAACAAAAAATAGAATTAGCAAGGTTAATGCCAGTATGCCTTACGTAATAATGCAAGAGAGTATTGTCTCACTTCTAGCATTAGTTTTTGAACAACTTGATTTTTTTAATCTGAGTTTAAATAGCAAATCTCAACATAATGTACCATTAGGCGAGCATGTTCATGTTAGGCATACTTAGCCCTCTTAGCTTATTGAACGCTTTTATTAGCGCGTAAGTTTCGCTAATTTGAGTTGTGTGTTCCCTTAGGCTCAATGTTCCTATCAGTAACTTTTTTATTTAAATCATTGATGTCTCTGTTATGGAACGTTTATGGTAATCGGGTTTATTTCCTAAATCAGGAAACTAAATTTTTAGTCAAAACTTTAAACATCCAAGCTCACGTAAATATTCTGGCCTATGAATAATCTTCGCTACAAAATAACTAATCGATATCACACTAAGCCGGCTAATCATGAGAGACTTCGTTTATTTAGCGACTTAGCTATTTCAACTAATTTTGTGGTTAAATGCGTATTTTCAATGCCACTGAGAAGTCTGCAAGGATTCATTAATGCAGTTTTTAAATTTATTCAACTGCTGTTGTCATGCCCTCACTATTTATTCATTAGTAAGCGAGCCCAAATGGTTAATGTCATGTGTAAAACAAAAAATAAAGAAAGTATCTAGAACTTAATCATTATTCTACGGGGTTCAAAGTCGACGGTGAATGATAATGAAAAGTAAAAAAGCATGGTATTGATGGAAAACGGCGGGTCTGGCACAAGTTTCACTTAGCGGTAGATATAAATACGCATGAAATAATTGCTGCTGAGTTAAGTGCATCAAACGTGACTGACGATGAAGTGTTATCTAACTTCTTAAACAGATCCGCCGAGAAATCAATGAAATATCCGGCTATGGTGCTTACGACGCCAGGCATGTTACGAAACCGCTCGTATTAAACGAGCGGTTCTTTTCATCCCACTAAAAAAATGAATAATTTTTAAAAATGAGAGTATCTACGTAATTTAGCGGTCAATTACCAGCAGTTATACGGTGCAAATCAGCATTAAAAAAATGAGGTATGATTACCATAAACGTTTCCTATCAAAGACTACAATGTTTCGAATCGAAAACTTCTGAGAGGGGCATTGCTTAAGGGACTACACTGCTTAAATTATCGAAACTAACGCTACAATAAAAGTGTTAGAGAAGCTGACTAGTCTAATATGTAAGATTTTTAAATACATATATATGATTAGTCATGTCAATCGTTTTTCCTAAACAATTAAATTGTGACTTTAGCATTTAAATTCATTTTTATGCGTAGTTCAGATTAATTAAGGTTGCAGCGCTTGTATTTCACCTATATTTATGGGTATAGTGTAGTCTACGTTATCAACGTCAAAGCCATTTAGCTGTAAAATTTTTCGATGTTAACAATGATAATGCGTTTGTTACTATGTGTTGAACATTTGGTCGTAATTATCAGTCATCAAGACGAATGATGCTTTCTGCATCTCGGTCGTTTCTGTTTTGCAGTTTTTCATAGAATAGGCGGTTCATTTGCTCAATCCATTGTTCATGTAAACCTTGTGCTTTCATTTCTTTATACAGCATCAACAGATACAAGGCTAAGCCTGGAATATACATACTGGCTTTTACTACTAGTACCTTACAGACAGCAACATCAGCGTGTCCACCTAAAGGAATTAGAAGTGTCTTAATGGCACTTCACGTTTGGTGTAAGTGTGCTTTAGTTCGCCCTAGGGTACCGTGATGATAAATGTCATGTGTATACTCTGGATCAATATATGACATGATATTATCTAGCAACCTTTGCTGAAAAATTTTTGATCAAAGAGAAACGGTATCCAACTGAACCAATCATTGCCACCGATTACTTTGATCGTATCATTGATCTCTTGCTCAGAGGCGAGAAACAACATTAATGTTTCAAGCGATTTATTCTCTCAGTGAAGGGAATACTCCGTCAAGGCTTTGCCAATAGGTTTGATGGATGAACGCTAAACATCACCAGTTTATGGCTTTAGTCGAATTCCTATGGCCAGCGAATACACAAGCGTATCAACGTTTCCACTAAACTGAGTTTTGACTGTCACGGCAATATGTTGTTTAGTGTCATCCGCAAATGCATCACCTAGAATATCTGCTGTGATTAAACTTTGCTGTTTTGCTTCAAGTTTTATAAACACATTATTACACCAATCTGCACTATCGAAGTCTTTTTCGAATGAATCACGCTTATACGACACGCTGATTGGACCAAACATTAGGACAATGCGATATGTGAGTCCACACTCTGAGGAAGCACCAAATATAAGCACTTGTTTGAAAAAATGTTTCGTAAATGCATGTGGCTGCTGTGTTATTAGTAATGTTGCTTTTTTAATCTGGGTATTAGCAGCAACTTGGCAGCCAATAGGGTGACAATTGCGTATGATAACATCCTGGATCTGGGGCTGCATAACTATTTGGATAAATGTTCTACCATATAGGTATTATAGTCTGGAATTTCAGGTCTAGATGATCAGACATCACAGAAAAAGCGACGCAGAAATATGTAAAGCCACAATTAATAGTCATTGGGGTACTAGACTGAGGGAATCCTAGAGAAGCATTAATACATCAATTGACTTCTTACAAAATATAGTTCTCAGCAGCGGGTTTCCGTCTATAGGACCGTTCATCAACGAAGAGATGTCTAAGTAATCTCTTTATCAATAATACTCCCTATCATACTGGTGAGATAAAAATTGTATTATATTAATAGCTTTGGTTTCCAATGTGCGTTCAGAGAGTAAATCCGAACATGATTCACTATTAAACAATCGCTTCTATTTTAGGTATACCTAGCTTGGCCATCTTATTTGAAGCTTTTATCATGGTGCACGTTTTGCTAATCTGAGCATTATGATCTCTTAAGCTCAATGTCCCGCCTAGTAGTTTTTTGATTTGAAACATTGTCGTCTCTGATAGGGAAGGTTTATGGTGATTATGCCTCGTTGTTCTATGCTGATTGGAACTATGTAACTCCTGATAACTGACCGCTAAATTACGTGGATGACTTCGTTCAATAAAAGTTGCTTCTTTTCTTGGCGGGATGAGTGGAACCGCTTGTTTAATACAAACGGTATCGTAAGTACCATCGGCTAATATCTCATTGACTTTTGGTGAGTCTATTTGAGCAAGTTAGGTGGCACTTTACAGTCAGCCATATTTGATGTACTTAATTCATCAGCAATGGTTGTATGTACCTTTATATCTGCCGTTAAATGTAACTTGCGCCATACTCGCTGTTTTCCATCAGTGCCATGCTTTTTTACGTACCATTCGCTTTCACCGTAGATTCTGGCCCCGTAGCAGAAATGGCTAAGTGCTGGATGGCTCCCTTATTTTTCATCTTGAACCTGACGTTAACCGTTTTAGATCGCTTACTAATGCACAAATAATGAGGGTATGACAATGGCAGCTGAGCAAATTTATAAAGAGGATTAATGAATCTCTACAGACCTCGCAATGTCATTGAAAATACGCGTTTAACCATGAGGACCATTGTAATGGCTAAGCCGCTGGGTAAACGAAATCTCCTATGATTAGCTACTTAGCTTGATATCATAGCTGAATAGTTTTTTATCAATCCATAATATCAGTGAGACACGATTGATTAAAGCTTGATTATACTGATTCCTGTTTAGTTATTTTTTGTAGCAAAGTTTGCTCATAGACTTGAATACTTCAGTGAGTTTAGCTCTTTAGAGTATTGATTGAAAATTTAGTTCTCTGATTTAGAAAATACAATCGATTGCCATAGTTGTTCCCTATCAGAGGCAGCCATGTTTCGGGTCAAAACACTACTGTTAGGGATATTGAACCTAATGGATCATAATTTCCAGACTAGCGACTCTTACGTCATGATACAAGCGTTACATAAGATGCTGGAGTTAGGTGAGCTTAAAATTCAAGTGATCGTCTAATAGTAAATCATGTTGGCATTTACTATTAGAGCGTAAATTAATCAACCAAATTTTATTACTTAAAAATGTTAGTGAGTTACGATTGATTAAAGCTGAATTATATTGCTTGTAATTGGTTGTTGTTCATAAACCTATATTTAAGTAAACCTAGTTGCTTAAAGCGTAGATTGATAATTTATTTTTTTGATTTAAGAAACAAAGCCTCTTTAAAGCGCCGTTATGTCCTGAACAAGTATTCCAAAGATGATTTATCTAGTTGCTTGAACGCATAATTGAGAATTTTTGCGAGTTCCTGATAACGGGAACGACTTCTTATGGGTTGAATTGCTTCTCCTTTGCTCATAATGTTCTTGTGCAGCTCACGATACCAACTAATCAATGTTGGAGGAAGTAAAGTATCGCGACGTATTCCTAACCACCAGATTCCCTGGAGCGGTATACTTAGTGCAAATAGCGCTATGGTCATGGCTTGAGGTAATCCTGAGTAATTATTAAATGCCATTTGCATTAAAATGCTGGCCACAGCTATCACAGGTATCACTTTTACTGCGAATTTGATTGCATGAATCACTTTATTTTCGGGAAACAGTGGTATCAATTCTTTTCGCATAGCCCATTTTATCATGTATTTTTGACCATCACGAAAAATATTTCAAATAGATTTTTTATTCATACGGTGCATACTCCCCAAATAATTTTATTGGTTCGTCAATTAAAACCCTGCTACAAATCTACAAATAAAGTCTATTAATATTAACGTAAATCAACAATAGCTCATAAATTTGTGTGTATCTGCTACAGGCATCACTATTTTATGCTAACTCAAACTAATTGTTGCTCTAATTTGCTGCTTTTGCAATGATAAAAATATTATATGAATGAGCGGTTACATGAAAAATTATTAATAATAATATATTAAAAATGGATCTGTCTGGTGTTTTGCGTCTGTGTATTAGGAACCGATGAAAAATGTATCTATATCAGTAATAATTGCAGATGCTTGGGGCTTTATTTCCTAATTTGAGTTCAGATAGCAAATCCCCACATGATCCATTATCTGAACTCGGATCAAGAAACAACATCACATTCGAAGGTTGAAATACAACCATGATGTCTCAAATTCTATGTCCTCTCAAAGATTGCAGCCAGTCTGAAAAACTGATACTTAAATCATGGTAGTTCAAACAGCTACCTTGCCACTGCCAAGACAAATACTCTCATTGAGAACTACAGCGAGTTTATGTACCACTCAATTTTTCAAATTGTTGTCTATATTGATGAGCTGCTTGAAAGTGAAAGGCATGGTATAAAGAATGAAGAAGTTGCTTCATTATAATGCGTTCATCTATAAGATCTGCAAGGTGTTACACACAAATTTAATGACGCAAAACAAAAAAATTGTATTCGCTGCTATGATGCATTTATTTCATTCATTAATGCCGCTTGTTAAATACAAGCCACTAAAATAACGCATGAATGGATAAATATATCGCAGAATACAGTCCTCGAAACAATGAGTAGCCATAGTCATTCTAATGTTATCGGCGCCATAAATTTTTTCAATATTGTGGGTACCGTGGGCAGCGAGTATTAGCCAATAAATAGCGAAATATTATTTTTTTAGTAAACTGAGAGAGACTGGTCAATTAACTGATCAACTCCACATTGTTTTCGGTGAAGCGGGATATCACCAAACTAACTTAAGCAAAACACAGTATTACATTTAATATTGAGTATCATTATCTTCTTCTTGATAAACTAAATCTCAATCAAATAAAGTGGTTATGAAAAGTTATGCGCGAAGAATTAAGAAACAACGTTTATTTAAAAGGTAAAGATTATTTCAAAGAAGCTATGAAATGATTTTTCACGGTGGCTCTCCCAGAAATTTCAGGCGTTATATGACGTCTTAAATAAATGATTCATTTCAGGGAATTAAGCCTTCGTATCTAAGTGAATTGTACATATTTCTAATGTTTGCGTATTACTGAAGATATGAGTTAGTGTTATCTTTATCAATTATTTATTTTTCATAAATTAACACTTTCTTCTTTACACAAAAGGTCGTACCAAATGTCTAAGCTGGTTCTTGTTCTTAATTGCGGCAGTTCATCACTGAAATTCGCTATAGTTGACGCTCAAACAGGTGATAAACACTTGACTGGTATTGCAGAATGCCTGCAACTACCAGAAGCTCGGATTAAGTGGAAATTGAACGGTAAACATGATGCTAAATTGGGTGCAGGAGCTGCACACAAAGAAGCTCTGAGCTTCATTGTTAACACCATTCTGGCCTCAAACCCTGAACTTGCAGGAGGTCTGGGAGCCATCGGCCACCGTGTGGTTCATGGTGGTGAACAATTCACTGCCTCAGCGCTTATCTGTGAAAACGTATTGAAAGGCATTCAGGATGCGTCTATTTTTGCACCTCTTCATAATCCAGCGCATCTTATTGGTATTGGAGCAGCAAAAACCGCGTTTCCTGGTCTAAAAAACGTTGCAGTATTCGACACTGCTTTCCATCAGACTATGCCAGAAGAAGCGTATTTGTATGCACTACCATACAAACTTTATAAAGAGAACGGTATTCGTCGGTATGGTATGCACGGTACTTCTCATCTTTTTATCGCACGAAAAACTGCTTCGCTGCTTGGTAAGTCAGTGGAAGAGTTAAACATTATTAATTGTCACCTAGGTAATGGTGCATCTATATGTGCAATTAAAAACGGTCAATCTGTAGATACTTCAATGGGTATGACTCCTCTTGAAGGTCTTGTAATGGGTACACGTTCTGGTGATCTTGATCCTGCAATCATTTTTCATCTACATGAAACTCTAGGCTACAGCATTGAGCAAATCAATAATATGTTGACTAAAGAGTCTGGTCTAGCGGGTCTGACTGAAGTGACATCTGATTGCCGTTTCATTGAAGATAACTACGGTCAAAAAAAAGAGGCAACACGTGCGATGAATATTTTTTGTCACCGTCTTGCTAAATATGTTGCTGGTTACACTGCATGTCTTGACAGTCGTCTGGATGCGATCGTATTCACTGGTGGTATTGGAGAGAATTCAGGTCCAATCCGTGCACTAGTCCTTAATCGTCTTGGCCTTTTGGGCGTTGAAGTTGATCAAGAACGTAACCTAAGAGCACGCTTCGGCAACGAAGGAGTTATAACCGCTGTTAGCAGCCGTATTCCTGTGATGGTTATATCTACTAATGAAGAACTAATTATAGCACAAGACACAGCGCGTCTCGCTGAACTTTAATGCTTATCACAAGGTATTACGATTGACTCATGAAATCAATTGTTTCAGTTCTGCAGAATTGAAATATGTTATAGTCTTCTGCCACACTCAATATAATAACAAAGCCTGCAAGCAGGCGAGTTTTGATCCTGAAATAGTAAAGAGGAATCAACTGTGCCCCGTACTATCATGCTCATTCCAATCGGTGCTGGTGTAGGTCTGACAAGCGTCAGCCTAGGCGTATTGCGTGCGATGGAACGTAAAGGCATTCGCGTATCGTTTTTCAAGCCCATTTCACAATCTCGTAATGGTATTGATCAGCCTGACCTAACATCGGCCATTCTCGAAGCAAACAGCAACATGAAAGTGGCAGCATCACTTAGCATGGTAAAAGCTGAAAAGCTTATACGGACTGACCAAAATGATGTGTTGATGGAAAAAATTATAGCACGTTACCAAGAAGCAACTATTGAAGCAGAAGTGGCACTAATTGAAGGTCTTGTTACGACGCGTAACTACCCGTTTGCTAACCAAGTAAATTTTGAAATCGCAAAGACATTGGATGCTGAGATTGTATTCGTTGCGAGACCAGGCACTGATAATCTCTCGCAACTTCGTGAGCGTATTGAGGTTGCAGTATCTAACTTTGGTGGTTCGAAAAACAAGAATATTGCGGGTTTGATTATCAACAAACACAACGCCCCTGTCGACGAGCAAGGTCGTGCTAGTCCAGATCTGTCAGATATTTTTGATGAATTCAATATAGCGAAATCGACCAATGTAGAAGTGATGGAGATCTTTAACTCTAGCCCAATCCGCATTCTTGGTTGTGTACCTTGGAGTATTGATCTGATTGCAACACGTGCAAGCGATTTGGCTGCGCACTTGAATGCTAAAATTGTTAACGTGGGTGAAGTCAATACACGTAGAATTAAAAGCATCACCTTCTGTGCACATTCTATTCCAAACATGGTTGAGTATTTCCGTTCTGGTTCACTGCTAGTCACTTCAGCAGACCGTCCTGACGTTATTGTTGCTGCATGCCTTGCTGCAATGAATGGTCTAGAAATCGGTGCTTTGCTGTTGACTGGCGGTTACAGTATACCTGAACAACTTCAAAGTCTCTGTGCGCAAGCGTTTAAATCTGGCCTGCCAGTATTCGTGATCAAAAGTAACACATGGCAGACATCCCTGCACCTTCAGAGCTTCAGCTTAGAAGTACCTGCAAATGACAAAGAACGTGTTGAGTTTGTTAACGAGCATGTTGCAAGCCATATCGACGGTAATTGGATTGAATCTCTTTCTGAAGGTTCTGTCCGTGCACGTCGTCTAAGCCCTCCTGCTTTTCGTTATCAACTCACCGAGTATGCTCGTAAATCTGCTAAACGTATCGTTTTACCTGAAGGTGACGAGCCACGTACAGTGAAAGCAGCAATTATTTGTGCTGAACGTAAAATTGCTGAATGTGTGCTTCTGGGTAACCCAGATGAAATTCATCGTATTGCAGTGCAACAAGGTGTTGAGTTGGGGGCAGGTGTCACCATCATAGACTCAGAGGAAGTACGTGAAAACTACGTGGCTCGTTTGGTTGAACTACGTGGTTCTAAAGGTATGACCGAAGTTGTAGCTCGTGAAAAACTACAAGATTCAGTCTTCCTTGGTACAATGATGCTAGAAGCTGGTGAAGTTGACGGTCTGGTCTCTGGTGCAGTTCACACTACAGCAAACACGATTATACCACCGTTTCAAATTATCAAAACAGCGCCTAATACGTCTATCGTATCTTCAATCTTTTTCATGCTTTTGCCTGACCAAGTTCTCGTATACGGTGATTGTGCAATCAACCCAGATCCTACCGCTGAACAACTTGCTGAAATTGCTATTCAGTCTGCTGATTCAGCAGCGGCATTTGGTATTGAACCTCGTGTTGCAATGATCTCATATTCTACTGGTGAATCAGGCAAGGGTGCAGACGTTGATAAAGTACGTGAAGCAACTAAAATTGCGCAAGCAAAACGTCCGGATCTCATGATTGATGGGCCACTTCAGTATGATGCAGCAATCATGGAGAACGTTGCAGCATCTAAAGCGCCAAACTCGCCCGTTGCTGGTAAAGCTACTGTCTTTATTTTTCCTGATCTAAACACTGGTAATACCACGTACAAAGCAGTACAACGCTCTGCTGATTTGGTTTCTATCGGTCCTATGCTCCAGGGCATGCGTAAGCCTGTTAATGACTTGTCTCGTGGCGCACTGGTAGAAGATATCGTTTACACAGTGGCGCTGACTGCAATTCAAGCAAAACAAGTTGATGATGTAGATGCAATAGCTGCGAAATAAACATAAAGCTTATCTAATTAAAAGAGTTAATAAAGATCCATTGGCTTTTTTGTTTATGGTAACTGGTTTTATTTCCTAAATCGTGGAGCTCAATTTGCAATCAATGCTCTAAACAGCTAGGCTCACTTAAATATTCAGGTCTATGCATAAGTTTTATTATAAAATAACTAACTGGAAGCAGTATAATCAAGCTTTAATCAATCGCGGTTCATTAAGATTATGGATTGATGCAGAAGCTATTTAGCTATGGCATCAAACAAGCATTGTAATCATGGGAGACCGAGTTTATTTAGCGACTGAATTATTACGACAGTTCTAATGGTTAAATGCGTATTTTGAATACCATTGAGAGGTCTGTAAGGATTCATTAATTCTGCTGTCAAACTTGCTTAACCGCCGTTATCATGCCCTCACTATCCTTGCATAAGTAAGCGAGTCAAAGTGGTTAACGTTACGTTCAGGACGAAGAATAAAGGAACCATCCAGCACTGAGCCCTTAATTTTCAAGCGCTCAAAGTCCACGGTGAAGGAGAATGGAAAGTAAAAAAGTAAGGTATTCATGGAAAATGGCAGTCTGACATAAGTTACATTTAGCGGTAGATAGAGATACGTATGAAATGATTACTGCTGAGTGAAGTGCAACTTAACTTGCTCAAACAGACCTTTTAAAAAATCAATTAAATATGGGTCGATGGTGCTTACGATACCAGATAATATTGCGAAACCGTTCGTATTAAACGAGGGTTCCTTTCATCGCACTAAGAAAAGGAGCACTTTTGGGGAAAAAATTATTTTTATAATTTAGTGCTTAGCTACAAGTCATTATATGGTTTAAAAAATTAAAAAATAAAGTGTGATTACCATAAAGACTCTTTATCAAAAACGGCACTGTTTCGAGTCAAAAAACTACTCGGAAGAACATTAAGCTTAATAGATTATAATGTACAAATTAATAAAATCTTCACCATGATAAGAGCGTTAAGTAAACTGACATGGCTCAGCATACCTAAAACGAAAGTGTTCGTTTAATAGCTCATCATGTTAGGATTTATTATCTAAATTTAAATTAGAAAGCAAAACCATTAAAATTTTGTGCAGTCAAGAATTTTCACAAAGAATCAAATTTTAATTTTGGTATGTAGTTCATCTTTTTTTACGTTTGTCTATGACTTCCCATTGACCATCAATCAATAAGCTAGTCCAACCTGATGGCTTACCATCGTCTTCGGTACGAACATAACTCTCTTTGCTTTTACGGCTAAAGCGAACCACAGCTTTACGACCATCAGGGTCTTGAGCAGGTGCATCAGCGAGGTACTTATACTTCCCTGGTATGCGATCTTTAAAGTACGCTAATTCTTCAACCAATGGTGCACGTGTTTCTCTAGACTTCGGGAAGTTACTTGCAGCTAAGAACAAACCAGATGCTCCATCACGCAGTACGAAGTATGAGTCTGAGTTTTCACAAGGAAGCTCAGGAAAATGCACAGGGTCTTCTTTTGGTGGCATAATCTCACCGTTTTTCAAAATTTTACGTGTATTCTTACAGGTTTTAGCGATACAATCCATATATTTACCAAAACGTCCACTTTTTAAGATCATATTAGAACTACACTTGTCACACTCAACTAGAGGGCCCTCATGGCCTTTTAGATTGAATTCACCCTTCTCAACCATATAACCATCACAGCTTGGATTGTTACCACAAACATGCAATTTGCAATTTTTGTCAATGAGGTAAGCATCCATAGCGGTTTTGCATATTTGACAACGTTTCTTCGCTCGTAACGCGACGGTTTCAATGTCTTCTGCTAATACATGTACTATGCCTTCTTCATCCATTAGATTAATGGTGGTTTTGCAACGCTTGTTAGGCGGCAACACATAACCAGCGCAACCTAAAAATACGCCAGTAGATGCGGTACGGATGCCCATTTTACGAGTACAAGTTGGACAATCTATATCAGTCAGTACGATGTTGTTAGGTTTCATGCCGCCTTCAAGTTCATCTAATTCAGCCTTGGTAAGGTCATTACTAAAGGCTTTGAAAAAATTATCCAGTACGATTTTCCAATTTTTACTACCCATTGCAATTTGATCAAGATTCTCTTCCATGCGTGCAGTAAAGTCATAGTCCATTAAGTCAGCAAAACTACGGTTGAGACAACTAGTTACAATTTCGCCCATCTTCTCGGCATAAAAATGGCGCTGTTGGATACGCACATAACCACGCTCTTGAATCGTTGAAATGATAGACGCATACGTGGAAGGACGACCGATACCGCGTTTTTCAAGTTCTTTAACCAATGCAGCTTCAGTAAAGCGTGCAGGTGGCTTAGTAAAGTGTTGCTTAGGTTCAACCTTATCAAGCGATAACCACGCACCAATATCAACGTGCGGTAACGTTGTATCTTCATTCTTATCCATAGGGCGATGAATGCGCTTCCAACCGTCAAAGCGCAGTGTACGACCCTTCGCTTTCAACGTAAAGTTTCCTGCTTTCACTGTAATGGTGCCAGTATCATATTTAGCTGGTTTCATTTGGCACGCAATGAACTGGCGCCAAATTAGATCATATAAACGTTGTGCGTTAGAATCCATACCTTGCAGATCATCAGCTTTCACATCAATGCTTGAAGGACGAATCGCTTCGTGCGCTTCTTGCGCATTGCCTTTTGAACTATATTTGATCGATGCTGACGGTAAATATTTATCGCCATACTCATTGCTAATAAACTGACGTGCTGTTTCAACCGCTTCTAGGCTCAAGTTGGTCGCGTCAGTGCGCATGTAAGTGATGTAACCACCTTCATATAAACGTTGTGCCAGCATCATGGTTTTCTTTACACCAAAACCTATATAAGTACTTGCGGCTTGTTGCAGCGTTGACGTAATAAAAGGTGCTGGTGGCTTGCTAGACGTTGGGCGATCTTCTCGATCAGATACTTTATAACTGGCTTTCTGCAACTCATCCGTTGCTGCCATTGCTTGGGTTTGGTTTAACGGTTTAAATGCCTTATCATTTTGCTGCGCAACTACTAGACGAAGTGTACTTTGGCTAGGAACTGTCGTATCAGCATGAATATTCCAATACTCTTGCGGAATAAACGCTTTGATTTTATGCTCACGCTCAACCAGTAGCTTAACAGCGACCGACTGAACACGACCTGCCGACAGACCACGAGCTACTTTTTTCCAAAGTAATGGCGATACCATGAAGCCCACCACGCGATCGAGAAAGCGGCGTGCTTGTTGAGCGTTCACGCCATCCATGTTTAATTCACCAGGAGTTTGGAAAGCTTGCTGAATAGCATTTTTGGTAATTTCATTAAATACAACGCGCTTGAAGCGATTTTCATCGCCACCAATGACCTCTCGTAAGTGCCAAGCTATTGCTTCACCCTCGCGGTCTAAATCCGTTGCGAGATAGATAATTTCAGCCTTCCCAGCTAACGTTTGCAACTCAGATACCACCTTTTCTTTTCCTAGTAGTATTTGATAATTAGCTGTCCAACCACGAAAGGGGTCAACACCCATTTTGTTAATTAATGACTTTTTATTTTTTTCTTTTTTAACGCGTTCTTTTTCTTCCATACTCAACCCCTTGGTTGACATAGAAGTGGCTTTTTTACCGCCTTGAGAGGCTCCGGTAGGCAAATCGCGAACATGACCCACGCTTGATTTAACGATGAAGTTCTTGCCCAGATACTTATTAATTGTTTTTGCCTTTGCCGGGGACTCTACTATAACAAGAGATTTACCCATAGTGACCAATACGCCTTCGCGTTTAAAATTCAATTTATTAATTTAAATCATATGCATTTATGGTGGCTAGCTGCCACTATCTATAATATTGAGCGACTAGAGCTGAATATCAACTTGTTTTTTTTAAGTGCTCTTAGATTGGTGCGATTTACGCAGTTATTGCCTTTGTGTAAACAATCAATCCTACTTATCGGAAGATTAGCGTAGTCTCACAACTAAAAGCATACTGATTATTACCATTGACACATGTTGCTTTACCATTCCGCAATAAATTTTTTTGGCTTAGATCACACTAATATAGGCTTGAAAACACATTTCTTTATCATCTATCAGAGGCTCTGTTTCCTAATCTGAGTTCAGATGGTAAATTCTAGTATTATTAACGATTAGACAATCGCTTTCGTTTGAGGTATACTTAACTTGTGAGTTTATGTGATGCTTGTATCATGGTGTAGGTTATGCCAACAATAAAATTATACCTTCTTAGGCTCAATGTACTTGTGAGTGATTTTTTGACTTGAACCATTGGTGTTTCTGGCTGGATACGTTTATGGTGAGTATATTCTGTTTGATAATGTTGATTTGACCGTATAACTATGAGTAATTGACTGTTAAATTACGCGGATGACTTCCTTCGTTATAAGTTGCTCCTGTTCTTGGTGGAATGAGTGTAGCTGTTCGCTCAATACGAATTGTGCCGTACGCACCATTACCTTATGTTTCATTGATTCTTCGGCGGGTTTATTTAGGTAAGTCAGGTAAGACTTCATCGTTAGTCATATTTGATGCACTTAATTCAGGTAATGATTGTTCACGGATTTATATCTATTACTACATGTCACTGGCACTAGACTCTACGTTCTCATCAGTACCATGCTTTTTTATTTGTTATTCGTCTTCACCGTAGACTTGGAGCCCCGTAAAATCAACGGCTAAGTATTAGATTGTTCCTTTAGTCTTCGTCTTGAATGGGCTTAGTTTCCTCAATAATAGAACGAAATTATCAATTTACGTTCTAAACAGCTAGAGTCACTTAAGTATTCAGGTCTATGAATAAACTCCGCTACAGAATAACCAACTGGAAGTAGTATAACCACGCTTTCATCAATCATGGTTCACTGGCACGCTGGATTGATGCAGAAGCTATTTAATTATGGCACCAAGTTAAACTGGATAATTATGGAAGACTGCATTTATTTAGCAATTTAGCCATTACGACGGTTTTCATGGTTAAACGCGTATTTTCAATACCATTGAGAGGCCTGAAAGGATTCATTAATTCTGTTTTCAAACTTACTCATCTGCCATTATTATGCTCTTACTATTCATGCATGAGCAAGTGAGCCAAAATGGTTAACGTCGTGTTCAAGAGGCAGAAAAAAGGAACTATTCAGCACTTAGTCATGGATTCTACGGGACTAAAAGTCTACGGTGAAGGCGAATGAAAAGCAAAAGAATATGGTACTGATGGGAAACAGTGAGTCTCGCACATGTTACATTTAGAGGTAGATATAAATTCCTATGCAATTATTATCTCAATTAAGCGTATCAAATGCAATTGAAGGTTAAGTGCTACTTAATTTGCTTGAATAGATCCATCGAAGAATTAATGAAATATCTAGAAACAGTGCTTATGACACTAGACAATATTACGAAATCGTTCGTATTAAGCGAATGATTACACTCATCCCACCAGGAAAAGAAGCAATTTTTGGCGAAAGAAATAATCCACGTAATTTAGTGGTAAGTTGTCAGCAGCTATGTGGTTCAAATCAGTATTGAAAAGCGAGGTATGGTTACATAAATGAGCGGCAACGTTTTTAGTTAAAAAGCTACGGGGAGGGACATTGAATCGAAGAGAGAACAATGTGCAGATTAAAGGAATCTACAGGATGATAAAAGTGTTTAATAAGTTGACAGAGCTAGCTATGTTTAAAACAAAAGTAATTGTTTTATAGTTAATCATGTTGGGATTGGCTGTCTACACGCGAATTAGGAAATAAAGCTTATTAAAGACGGGAATATTCTGCGTAAACAAACTCTCTGGAGGAACACTGGGGGCAAATCTCTGAGCGTTTTATCATTTTCGAAGATGCTTTAGACTGGTAGTATTAGTCTGAATGATAGACAAAAGTAGTCCTAGTATGCACATTTACATTATACGCCATGGCGAAGCTTAGCCCTTT
This sequence comes from Candidatus Enterovibrio altilux, assembly GCF_002381345.1. Classification (GTDB taxonomy): domain Bacteria; phylum Pseudomonadota; class Gammaproteobacteria; order Enterobacterales; family Vibrionaceae; genus Enterovibrio; species Enterovibrio altilux. Next base: position 493,020 of record NZ_CP020660.1, on the reverse strand, counting down.
ACTGCCAATAACGAATAAAGGATTCTGACAATGCGTGGTAAGCAACAATCTGCTGCACTGGCTCAGTAGCTTTCTGAACAACTACCAAATGGAAAATTAGAATTAGTATTAATTAGCCTATACCTTCCTTCGTGCACAACAAACTTGGTTAGCGTGTGAAAAGAAGTTCCCTAAAACTATCCGTGTACTTATAAATGATGACATTACACCTTATGGTGATAGTGAGCTCATTGCTTCTTATTCGAGCGCTTTGGCATCTGTAGATAATCGAATGTCCATTTTAGTGATCTCACATTTGTCGTGGATAGGACATTTAATGGCCGAATGGATCCTAGGTTTGCAACCTCCTATGTTCTCAACCTCATCGTTGACATGTATTGGCTACAATCCAGAGTTTGAAGCCAGTGATTGACTTTGGCTGGAAAAAACTTCTGAAGTGTAGCCTAGGTAAGAACCATATAAAAATATTAGTTGGACATTTTAAAAGGTTTTTACTACAGTAGTTTTGTATTATATTTCTGGTGTTTCAATTAAAACTAGCAGTGCGCCATGACCACCAAATTGTAATGCTGCTTGGTAAAATGCCAGTACATCAGGATGTTGAGCAAGCCAAAGAGGTGTTTTATGTTTCAATATGTGCTTGCCAATACCGTGCATTATGCAAGCACAGTGTATGTTTTCTTTGATGCATTCTGCGATGAATGCACTAAGTTCTCGCTTTGCTTCTACTTGCGTCATGCCATGTAGATCGAGAAATATATCAGGTACATAAACACCATTTTTTAAGCGGTTCACTTCGTATTTGGGTACCCCCGTTCGCGCATATTGTGTTGGTTCATCCTTTTTGAGCATTGGCTCGAATTCGTCAGAGAAATAATACGAATAGTCGCGCGTTGAAGACTTAGATATTTTTGCTTTAAATTGTGTGGCTTTCTGGTATCTAAGAAGGTTTATGGTATCCTGCTGCAATTTTTTAGTGCCTTTTACCGCATTACGGAACGCCAATAAATCATCGTTAGAGATCGGAGTATGTTTACTCATAAATCAAGTCCAAATGTTGTTCAACGCATTATACCAGAAAAGTGGTAGATACTTTTTGTTGAACTTAGCATCACCTTTTTGCAGAGTAGGAGTTGATGATTGCAGTAGGCAACATAGGCTAGTGGAGGTTATTGTGGATAATATTATCATTGATGAAGTTGTCAATGAAATGAGTACGTTACAAGACATGCTGCGTTGGACGGTAAGCCGTTTTAATGCGGCAGGATTATTTTATGGCCATGGAACGGACAATTCATGGGATGAAGCGGTACAATTGGTGTTACCCACCCTCTATCTTCCTATTGATCTGCCTGCTGAAATGCGTTTTTCTCGTCTAACTGTTAGCGAACGTCATCGTATTTGTAGACTAGTAGTTCGTCGTATTAATGAACGCATACCAGTGGCTTATTTAACAAATAAAGCGTTCTTCTTAGGCCTTGAGTTCTTTGTAGATGAACGTGTATTAGTACCACGATCACCTATTCGTGAGTTGATTGCAAACCGTTTCGAACCAATGCTACCTGTTGAACCAATACGTATCCTGGATTTGTGCACTGGAAGTGGTTGTATTGGTATTGCGTGTGCTTACGTATTTCCGAAGGCAGAAGTGGATTTGGTGGATATTTCTATAGATGCTCTAGCGGTTGCGGAAATAAATATTCAAAATCATATTCTCAAGCAAAAAATATTCCCATTACATTCTGATCTATTCCGTGATTTACCGCAATATAAATATGATTTGATTGTCTCTAATCCACCATACGTGGATGAAGAAGACATGAGCGCATTACCAGACGAATTCCGCCATGAACCTGAACTTGGATTGGCTGCAGGTTCTGACGGTTTGAAACTTATGCGTCGTATTATCGCGAATGCCCCTGATTACCTGACGGAACAGGGTATATTGATTTGTGAAGTGGGAAATTCTATGGTGCACGTTAATGAGCAGTATCCAGAATTACCCCTGATTTGGTTAGAGTTTGAGAATGGTGGTTATGGTGTTTTCATGATGACTTACCAAGATTTGGTGAGTATTGCGAATCAGTTCTCAATTTATAAGCACTGATTTTCTATATTGAAGAGGATTAATGTAGCTATGTTTCAAAAGGGCTTCGTTTCCTAACGTTAGTTCGAGTAGGCAGTTCCAAGATAGTTAGTTGTTAGATAAAAACTTTAATTTTAAGTATACCTGACTCTATTAATTTATTTGGTGCTTTAATTATTATATAAATTATAGAATCGTAATTCCTTAGGTTAAATATCCCTCCAAATCATTTTATGACTCGAAAGATTGCCTTTTCTAATAAGGCATGTTTATGGTAACCATACTTTATTTTTTAATGCTGATTTGAAACGTATAGCTCCTGGTAACTTACTGCTACATTATGGGAATGACTGTTTTCCCTAAAAGCTGCTTTTTTCCTTGGTGGGATGAGTGGAACCACTCATTGAATACGAATGGTTGCGTAATATTGTCTAGTGTCATAAATATCATTGCCGGATATTTTATTGATTTTTCGGCGGATCTGTTTGAGCAAGTTAGGTCGCACTTCACCGTCAATTACATTTAGTATACTTAACTCATAAGCAATGATTGCATGCGTATTTAGATCTTCTCTAAATGTAACTTGTGCCAGACTTACCGTTGTTTATCAGTGCCATGCTCTTTTACTTTCCATTCGCCTTCACCATAGATTTTTAGCACCGTAGAATCAACGGCTAAATGCTGGATGGTTCCTTTTGTCTGTGTCTTGAACGTGGCGTTAACTGCTTTGGCTCGTTTGCTCATGCATGAATAGTGAGGCTATGATAACTGCAGTTGAGTAAGTTTAAAATAAAATTAATGAATTTTTTTAGGACTTTCCATTGTATTGAAAATATGCGTTTAACCATGAAGGCCGTTATTAATGGTTAAGTAGCTAATTAAACGAGGTCTCCTATGATTACCCAGCTTAGTTTAATTCCATAGTTGAATGGCTTCTTCATCAATCCAGAATGTTAGTGAGCCACGATTGATTAAAGCTTGATTATAATGCTTCCAGTGAGTTGTGTTGTAGCTAAGATTATTTATAGACTTGAATATTTAAGTGAACTTAACTGCCTAGAGTATTGGTTGAAAGTGTAGTTGCCTTATTTAGGAAATAAAGCCTGTTACCATAAACGTTTCCTAGCAAAAACAGTAATGGCTCAAGCCAAAAAATTATTGGGAGGGACTTTGAACCTAAGGGATCACGTAACTTAGATTAGTGAAACCTGTGCCATAATAAAAGCGTTAAATCAGCTGACTGCGCTAGGTATACTTAAAACAAAAGCGCTTGTTTAATTGTTAATTATCTTGGGATTGGCTATCTGAACTCGAATTAAGAAATAAAGCCTTTAACATTAAATATAAACACATATGCAATCATTCTGCTGAGTTAAGTTTATCAAATGTGACTGACAGCGAAGTGTTGCCTAATTTATTCAAACAGACTCGTTGAAAAATAAATGAGATATCTAACTATGGTGCTTACGGCACAAGGCGATGTTATGAACCCGTTTGTATTAAACGAGCGCTTCCACTCATCTTACCAAAAAAGACGCAACTTTTAAAGAACAAGAGTATCCTCCTCATTTAGAGGTCAGCTATTAAAAATTATATAGTTTAAATCAGCATTGTAAAACTAAGTATGGTTGCTATAAGCCTTCCCTATCAGAGGTGGTAATGTTTTGAGCTATAAATTCTTCGGAAGGGCTTTCTATCAATCGTGGTATCGAAACTTTAAAACCTATAACATCCACTTTATCTACCGTTCCTTCACACATGCATTCCTTACATTAGTCAGTCACACGAGCATATTCAAGCTCATGAAAAGTGTTTTGATTCTGATTTACTTCTATTTTACCCATGGTCAGGTAGAGTTAATAAAATTATGAGATGAAAACGTCTCGTTTATGAATTATGCCCGCTTAAGATAGAATTGATAATTTCAGTAGTCGAACAACCACCTTCAAAATTCAGCACGAGTACATTACCACCCGCAGCAATCACTTCTTTACTACCAGCAATATCTTCGGGTTTATAGTCACCACCTTTTACTAACAGATTAGGCAATATTTTGCTGATCAGACGTTGTGGTGTCTTTTCACTGAACGAAACAACCCAATCAACTGCACTCAACCCGGCCAATACCGCCATCCGACGGTCAGCAGGGTTCACGGGGCGACCTGCACCTTTCAGGCCATGAACAGACTCATCAGTATTCACAGCAACAATTAAACGATCACCCAACCTAGCGGCTTTATTGAGGTAAGCAACATGACCTGCATGCAGAATATCGAAGCAGCCATTGGTCATAACTACAACTTCACCACGTGCCTTTGCTATTTTTACAGCCGCGATCAATGGTTCTTCCGTCACCACACCAAAACCTGATTGATGACTACCATGAATTGCTTCAGTTAGTTCAATCGTCGATAGGGTTGATGTACCCAATTTGCCAACAACCACACCTGCAGCGGCATTTGCCAGCGCACAAGCTTCACACATTGATTTTCCGGCTGCAAGTGAAGATGCTAACACTGAAATCACAGTATCACCAGCCCCCGTCACGTCATACACTTCTTTTGCAAGTGTTGGCAGACTTAGTGGCTCATGACTTGCACGTAGAAACATCATACCGTGATCGCTACGTGTTACTAGTAATGCATCAAATTCGAGCTGATGAATAAGTTTTAAACCTTTCGTAACGATGTCCTCTACAGTCAAACATGCACCAACAACGGCTTCAAATTCACTTATGTTTGGCGTTAGTATTGTGGCACCTCGATAATGCTCAAAATTTGCGCCTTTTGGATCCACCAAAGTAGGAATGCCTGCGCTACGTGCTAATTGGATCATAGATTGAACATTTGCCAAAGTCCCTTTTGCATAATCAGATAAGATCATTACTTTAGTGTGCAGTAATGCCATTTCAATTTGCTCAAGGATTGGCGCAAAATTAACGCTGTGAAAGTCTTCTTCAAAATCTAGGCGAATTAGTTGTTGATTTTGGCTCATTACGCGTAATTTAGTGATAGTAGGAAGTTCTGCTAAACGAATAAAGTTACAGTCAACGTTCAGTGAAGTGAGGATTGTATTCAGTATATTGGCTTGCTCATCTTGACCAACTATACCAATCAATCTTGCTTTACCTCCTAATGCAGCAATATTCATTGCCACATTAGCTGCACCACCAGGACGCTCTTCTATTTGGTTGATTTTTACCACAAGCACAGGAGCTTCTGGAGAAATACGTCCTGCTGGACCGTACCAGTAACGATCAAGCATTACATCACCAACGACTAATACATCGGCTTTCTGGTAGTCAGGTAAAGTAAGTTTCATTGTAATCTCCAAGGACATAAGGACGTGTGCGATATTACCACAATGCTTACAGAGCCAATGCTTCCCAGCAAGGAAACACATTGAAATATGCAACTTAAACGTGTTTTCAGTTAGAATATCACTCTTGGATTCAGGTTTTATTTAGGAAGCACATTTTTATCATGAGCAAAAACCACGACGCACCAAGATTCCAATGGTCTTTCCTCCATCCAAAATACTTACATACTTGGATTGGGGTTAGCATGATGTTTCTAATTAGTTGGTTACCGTACCGTCTTCAGCGTTTTTTAGGCCGTAAACTTGGTTTACTGATCATAAAATTTTTTAAAAGCCGCAAAAAAATAGCTGAAAAAAATCTTTTACTTTGTTTTCCGGAAATGACTGGGGGTGAACGAGAAGCCATGTTGAAAGAAAACTTTGAACACATGGGCATGGCATTATTTGAAACATGTATGGCATGGTTTTGGCCAAAGTGGCGAATTAATAAGCACATGACTTATGTTGGTTTTGAAAATCTTAAGCAGTTAAAAGCTGACAAAAAGGGTGGGTTGATTATTGGCATTCACTCATTCAACCTTGAACTGGGTGTTCGTGCATTTGGCACTCACTCGCCAGGGTATGGCGTGTATCGTGCAAACACCAATCCTGTCTATGACTGGTTCCAATACCGCGGACGTACTCAAGATAATGGTGTAATTGAACGGCGTAACGTGAAACGCATGGTGCGAAAGTTGCGTAAAGGTGAATTAATTTGGTATGCACCAGATCATGATTATGGACGCCATTACTATGTTTGGGCTTCTTTGTTTGCGGTAAAAAGAGCCTGTACTACTACAGGAACACATTTGCTAGCTTCAGCAGGCAGAGCAGTCGTAATGACATTTACTATTACCCGAGATCGTGAAGGAACTGGTTATACTATGACACTCGATCCGCCCATGGATGCATTCCCGTATAATGATGGGGAAGCTGCAGCTATATATACAAATAAGTTTGTCGAACGTTCAATCCTTCGAGCCCCAGAGCAATACATGTGGTTACACCGTAGATTTAAAAGTCGCCCAGACGGAGAACCGTCATTATATGACTGAGATTTTGGTTGTGTATTAAATTAGTTGATTGATAAAGGTAATGCGCGCATTCAATTAATATATTAATAACGTTGTTATGATGGAGTATAATGCTTTAGGCTTAATGTTCTTGCGAACTGTTTTTAACTCAAAATATTTTTATTTTTTATAAAAAATGTTTATGGTAATCATATCTCGTTTTCCGATGCTAATTTGAATCGTATAACTACTAGTAACTAATCACTAAATTATGCCAATAACTTCATTTTTAAAAAATTGTTCTTTTTTTGTGGGATGAGTAGAAGTACTCATTCAACTCGAACGGTTGCGTAATATTACTTGGTGTCATAAGCACTATCGTTTGATATTTCATGGATTTTTCGGTGAGTCTGTTTGCAAAAGTTAGGTAGTACTTCACCATTAGTCATATTGAATGCATTTAACTCAGCAGTAATAATGTCATGCGCATTTAGATCTACCGCCAAATGTAATTGGAGCAAGACTTACCGTTTCCCATCAATACTATGCTTTGTTACTTTCCATTTGCTTTCATCGTAGGCTTGTAGCCATGTAGAATTAGTGAGTAAGTGCTGAATGGTTCTTTTAATCTTCGTTTTGAACATGACATGAACCATGTTATCTCGCTTGCTAATAAATTTTTGCAGACCTAGCAATGGTATTGAAAACATGTGTTCAACCATGAAGGCCATTGTAATGGCTAGGTTGCTAAATAAATGAGGTCCCCCATGCTTACCATGTTTAGTTTCATTCCATAGCTGAATGGCTTCTTCATGAATCTAGAATGTTAGTAAACCTAGCTATTTAGAGTGTAAATTGATCATTCAGTTTCTTGAATTAGGAAATGAAGCTGGTAAAATTCAGATATACAAAAATTAGGTGTAAGATTACTGAGACTTATTGTGCAGCCCTTTTAAAATTATTCAATCACTGAAAATGAGTGACATCAAGCACGTTTGCTGGTGTTTTCATGTTACTTATTTTAAACTTATTCGAAATTACTTTTTCTTAAATCTTGTGTCCTACTCTATCCATGTCTCCCATGCTACACGCACGACATTACGTTCTGCCAAAAAGCTATTTTCCGCAATCTCAATCGATTCATCGAGTAGATTAAGACGATGGATTTCATTACGCATCGTGACATACGCATCACGAAGGTTTAGCATTTGTGCTGTATCAATAAAACCAACTTGTGCCATGTCTTCGAGAATGCGTACATTATCACTCCAACGAGTCAATTCAGGCTCATCACGACTGTTAGCTAGTACCAGATATTGAGTTAAAAATTCAATATCTGTGATTCCATAAAGGTCATGTTTTATATGAAATTTTTTTTTCTTTTTGCTACTTAGATGGTTATGCATTTTCATACGCATATTTGCCACTTCTTGACGTAATGAGTCTCGGTCACGTGCTTGTGTTAGCACTTGTTTGCGTACGTTTGCAAATCCTTTGCCTAATGCTACATCACCATAAATCATGCGTGCACGCACTAAAGCCTGGTGTTCCCAAGTCCATGCTTCATTATTCTGATAATCTTGAAAAGACTCGAGTGTAGTAGCTAACTTGCCTGATACACCTGATGGGCGAAGGCGTGTATCAATTTTGTATAACACTCCTGATGTAGTATGAGTCGAGAATAAATGGACAATACGTTGAGCTAATCGCAGATAAAACTGATGGCCATCGATTTTTTTAAGGCCATCAGTACACACATCATTGGGACAGTCATGTAAAAATATTACATCCAAATCAGAATTATAACCTAGCTCAATTCCCCCTAGCTTCCCATAACCAATCACAGCAAAACCACGTCCATCACGCTCAGCAAGGTGCAATGGCTGTCCGTATTTTTCCGTCATTTGATACCATGCCTGATTTACAACCGCTTCAATAATAGCTTCCGATAAATATGTCAAATGATCACTTACTTTCATTACGGGTAGTATTTCGGCAATATCAGCCGCCGCAATACGTAATAATTGAATTTGCTTATATTGTCGGGTTATTTCCATTTGTTGTTCCATATCTTCTTCAGGAATACGTGCAAGAAATTCAAATAATTCATTGTGGTATTGCTCGAGTGGTGTAGGATTGTAGAGATGTTGAAGATTGAGCAATTCGTCCAACAAAATTGGTAATGCTGCCAATTGATCGGCAACCATGGGACTAGCGCTGCATAATTTAACCAGTTGTGTTATTGTACTGCGGTGCTCATCAAACAATTCAAGATACGTAGTACGGGTCGCTATGTTGACTAACAATTTTAGCACACGCTCAAGTACAGCAAAGCCATCTTCTCGGCGCAAAATATGGCTAAGCACCTCTGGCATCAAACGATTAAAGACCTTTCGACCTCTTGGTCCCAGTGTGCGTTTAGCAAGTTCTTCTTTGAAATTTAATAATGCATTCGCTTTCTCAACCGGATGCTTAGTACTCATGTCTTGTAGAATTTTTTTAACGAGTTCCGTGTCTCGTGCTGCATTCCAAACTTTACTATAAATGGCATTATTTTTTTGGCTTTCGGTTTCTTCGTTATTCCCGATGATATCATCAAATACTTGATGTACATCTAGCATATACGTGTGAATATTTTTGTTAAGATTGGTCCAGCTAGTTTCATCCATCACGATGGCTAAACGTAATTGATCGATACTGTTATCTGGTAATGTCTGCGTTTGTTTATCACCGATTGCTTGAAGTATATTTTCTACCCGTCGCAAATAACGATATGACGCTTCTAAGGTATCCAGATTTTGTTCTGGCAACAGGTTCAACGTGCGCAATGCATGTAAGGTTTGGAATAAACCACGTTGACGTAACATAGGATCACGACCGCCACGAATTAGTTGACAAGATTGGACAATGAATTCTACTTCTCGAATACCACCCGGTCCCAATTTGATATTATTGGTCAGACCGCGACGTTTTACTTCACTACGAATCATTTCCTTCATGCGTCGTAATGCTTGAATAACGCTGAAATCAATATAACGACGAAAGACAAACGAACGAAGCATTTGGTATAAAGATTGATAACAATGAAATTGTTCATTACCCATCACGCGGGCTTTGATAAGGGCGTAACGCTCCCAGTCACGACCTTGTTCTTGATAATAATCTTTAAGCGCAGCAAAGCTCATAACTAGTGGGCCACTGTTTCCAAAAGGACGAAGACGCATATCGACGCGATAACAGAATCCATCAAACGTTTGTTGACTCAAGGCCTTAATTAGACGCTGCCCAAGACGCGTGAAAAATTGTACATTTGAAATACTGCGACGCACATCGCTAGTTCTACCATTTTCTGGGTAAGTAAAGATCAAATCAATATCAGAGGAAAAATTAAGTTCACCACCACCTAGTTTACCCATCCCAAGGATTAACATCGGTTGCGCATTCCCATTGATGTCAAGCGGTGTGCCCCATTCCTTGCAGCAATAACAATAAAGCCAACCATAGGCTTCCATAATTATAGCTTCTGCAAGTGTAGAGAGGTGAGAAAGGCTATCTTCTAACGCTATGGTGTTATTAAAGTCATGCCATGCTAACCACACCATTTCCTGACGACGAAAACGGCGTAATTCACGCATTAAACCATTTTCAGCTAGCTGATTATCTAAACGAGTTTTAAGACATTTTCGGTACGCTTTTTGACGATGATCAGAGGCAAGATTATCCTGCAACCAAGGTAGTAAAGTTTCGTCATGTTGCATTGACTCGCCAATAAAATCACTCAACGCCAATGTTCGCTCAAGTAATTGACGTTGTTCACCCTGCCAGTTTGCAAGGTTATCTGCTTGCGCATGAGATAATGCATCAAGTACTCGGTTAGCATAGTATGCTAGTTTAGCAGGCAGTGACATCTATTTCTGTCCTATCAACTTCGTAGTTAGTGAATTCAATTGATCTTATTGGTTAAGTCACTCAATAAAACCACCATAAATTCTATAATCATAGTACTGTTTGCTAAGGAACCTGTATCAAATGCGTTTGATAATATTAGTTTTCTGCAGTGTTAGGATGTCAAATAATGGCAGTTCAGTTTAGACCTGAAATCAAAATAATAATGTCGTAACTTGGCTTTGTTTTTTAATTCGAGTTCAGATAACAAATCTGAAAATGATTCACTAATTAGATAATCGCGTGCGTGTTAGACATACCTAATCTTGTCAGTTTGTTGAATGCTTGTATCATGGCGGTGGTTTCACTAATCTGAGTTGTGTGATTTCTTAGACTCAATGGCTCTACCAGTAGTTTTTGACTCGAACCATTGCTGTCTCTGCTATGAAATGTTTATGGTAACCTGCTTTATTTTTTAAAGTCAGGGAACTAAATTTTCAATCAATACTCTAAACAGTTAGGCTCGCTTAAACATTAGGGTCTATGCATAAATTTTGTTATAAAACAACTAATTGAAAGTAGTATAATTAAGCTTTAATCAATTGTGGCTGACTTATATTCTGGTTTTATGAAGAAGCTATTTAGCTATGGAATCAAACTAAGCAGGGCAATTATGGGAAACCTCTCAATGGCATTGAAAATACTCGCTTAATGATGAGGGCTAAGTATGCCTAAAACGCCAATAATTATTTTATAGTGAATCATACTGGAATTTACTATTTAAACGCAAATTAGAAAATAAAGCTTTGTTTTTTCCCAACGATTAGCACGAAGTTTTGATATATAGTGCATTTTTTATGTGCAGTTTAAGTTCACTACAAAAAGTACTCATGGATATTTTAGCGCTTTTTACTGTAAAATAAACGTAAATTAATTTATGAATGAAACTGTTCACATGCTAATAGCGTATTTTCAATCAAAGTAGCTACAGTCATTGGGCCTACACCACCAGGTACGGGGGTAATATGACTGGCTTTTTCTTTGGCGACATCATGTTCAACATCACCTATCAATTTTCCATTATCTAGTCGATTAATTCCAACGTCTATAACTACAGCGCCAGGCATTATCCAGTTACCCGGAATGAAGTTTGGTTTACCTACTGCAACAATTAATAAATTTGCGTGACGTACGTGATATTCTAGGTCTTTTGTAAAGCGATGACACGTTGTTGTCGTACAGCCTGCCAGCAGTAATTCCATTGTCATAGGACGACCTACGATATTTGACGCACCGACAACAACCGCGTGCATTCCACGTACAGCAATATTGTAGCGATTAAGCAATGTTATAATGCCTTTTGGTGTGCATGCACGTAATTTTGGAATGCGTTGGCACAGACGGCCGACATTATATGGGTGAAATCCATCGATGTCCTTTTCTGGGTGAATACGTTCTAATATATTGATTGGATTCATCTGCGCGGGGAGAGGAAGTTGGACCAATATACCATCGATGACAGGGTCATTATTTAATGTATCGATTAAAGTTAATAGATCTATTTCACTAGTGGTCAGTGGGCAGGCATAAAATTTTGAAATAAACCCGACTTCTTTACAAACACGGCGCTTACTATCTACATACATCTGAGACGCTACGTCATTACCCACGAGAACAACGGCAAGCCCAGGTGTGCGTAGACCTGCAGTTTTGCGTTCTTTAACGCGTGCGGCGACTTCCAAACAAACCGCTTGAAAAATGATTTTTCCATCTATGATTTGAGCAGACATGATGTTCCTTGAGCAGTAGAAAGGCAGGTAAGATGACGTATTTTGGCAAAAAATTTATGATATATCTATAACATTAATATTTACTTTATTCAGAATTTGCTAGGCTTTGTTTCCTAGTTCAAGTTCAGGTAGTCAACCCCAACAGAATGAATGATTAGACGCCCGCTTTCGTTTTAGGCATATCTAATTCGGTCAATTTATTTAACGTTTTATCATTGCGTAGGTTTCGCTAATCTGGGCATTGTAACCCCTTAGATTCAATGTTTTTTTGAAAAATTTTATAACTTGCGGGACATTGTTGGCTCTGATAGGGAACGTTTATAGCAACTATGCTTCGTTTTTCAGTGTTAATCTGAACCGTCTAATTTCTGGTAACTGACGGCTAAGTTGCACAGATGACCTAGTTCTCCAAAAATTCTTTTTTTTATATATGAGACGAATGTGACTTTGTTTATTAAAGAAGGACTAAATGTTCAATCAATACTCTAAACAGTTAAGCTCACGTAAACATTTAGATTTATGAATAATTTTCGTTACAAAATAACTAACTGGGAATAGTGAACCAAGTTTTAATTAATTGTGTGTCATTAACATTTTGGAGTGATGAAGAAGCTATTCAGCTATGGAATTAAACTAAGCAGGGTAATCAGGGGGAGACTGCGTTTATTTAACGACTTAGCCATTGTGATGGCTCTCATGGTAAAATGTTTATTTTCAATGCCAATGGGAGGCCAACAATAGTTCATTAATTTTATGTTCAAACTTACTCAATTGTCATGGTCATGTCTCCACCATTAATGCATTAGCAAGCGATCTGAAATGGTTAATACCACGTTCGGGATGAAGAATAAAGGAAAAATCCAGAACTTATTCATTTATTCTATGGGGGTTCAAAGTCTACGGTGAAGGAGAATGGATAGTAAAAAGGCATGGTACTGATTGGAAACGACGAGCCTGGTGCCAGTTACATTTAGCAGTAGATATAGATATGCATGAAATTATTGCTTCTGAGTTAAGTGCATCAAATGCGACTAACAGTGAAGTGTTATCAACTGGCGCCAGACTCGTTGAAAAATCAATGAAATATCAGTCGATGGTGCTTACGACACCAAGCAATCTTACGAAACCGTTTGTATTAAACGAATGGTTCCACTCAACCCACCAAGATAAGAAAAGGAATAACTTTTAAAAACGAGGTCATCCGCGCAATTTAGCGGTTAGCTACCAGAAGTTATACGATTCCAATCAGCATTGAAAAATGAGGTATGGTTACCATAAACGCCCCTATCAGAGACGGGAAAGCTTCGAATTAAAACGCTACTGGGAGGAACATTGAGCTTAAGAGATCATAGTGCTCAGATTAGCGAAACTTAAGCCCTGATAAAAGCATTAAATAAGCTGATAGGGCTAGGTATGCCTAAAATAACAGCGCTTGTTTAATCGTCAATTATCTTGAGATTTGCTATCTGCGCTAGAATTAGGAAATAAAGCTTGTTGATACTAATAGTCGTACACATATGATAATATTTTTTATGGGCGACTTACTTTTGAAGCAGGGTGAAATGGGAAATAAAGAACAAAAAATGGGTGTTCTTTTAGTGAACATAGGAACGCCTGATGCACCCACAGCTAAAGCTGTTAGTGCTTTTTTGAGTGAGTTTTTACATGACCAACATGTTGTTGATATAATGAGCTGGTTCTGGAGTCCTTTTCTGCATGGTGTGATTCTGCCAGTGCGTTCTTCAAAAATTGCCAAGCTTTATCAAAGAATTTGGATGAATGCTGGGTCACCACTCATGGTTTATTCTCAACGTCAAAAAATTGCTCTTGAAAAGCTGGTTAATATGCCTGTTGTGTTAGGTATGACATATGGACAACCGAGTATATCGTGCGCAATAAAATTATTGATGGCACAAAATTGTGAAAAAATTTTAGTTTTTCCGCTTTATCCTCAGTATTCAAGAACAACAACAGCAGCAGCTTTTGACAAACTAGCTAAGTCGCTTAAATTTAAATCAGTATTACCCGAATTTCGTTTTATCCATTATTATTATGATGATACAGCATACATTGACATCTTAGCTCAGTCGGTAGAATCGTATTGGAAAGTAAATGGTAAACCTGATATATTGCTTTGTTCATATCATGGTATACCAAAGCGTTATGCGGATAATGGTGATCCTTATCGTGAACATTGTTATACTACCACGAAAAGATTAATTGAACGTTTGAATTGTCATATGAAAATTCAAACTACATTTCAATCGAGGTTTGGTCTAAAAAAATGGTTGCAACCTTACACTGATAAAACTTTAAAGCAATTACCCAAAGATGGAGTTAAACGTGTTGATATCATTACTCCTTCTTTTTCGGTTGATTGTTTAGAGACGCTAGAAGAAATTGCAGAACAATGTGATGGAATATTTAAAGATGCTGGTGGGGAAGTCTTTAATGTCATTCCGTGTCTCAATGATTCACCTGCACATATTGAAATGATGCGACAACTTGTAGGACACTATACTGAGGGTTGGTAATTGTAATCGTGAGTTTATATAGGCCTTGTTTTCTAAATCAGAGAGCTAAATTTTCAATCTACGCTCTAAGCGCTAGGTTCATATTTAAATGTTCAAGTCTATAGAGAAATTTAGCTACAAAGCAACAAACGGGAAGCAGTATAATTAAGCTTTAATTAATCGTGATTCACTAACATTGTGGGTGGATGAAATAATCATTTAGCTATGTAATCAGACTAAGCAGGATAATCGTGGAAGACCTCGTTTGTTTAGTGACTGAGCTATTACGATTGCTCCTATGGTTAAACGCGTATTTTTAATACCATTGAGAAGTCTGTGAAGATTCATTAATTCTGTTTACAAACTTGTTCAACAGCCGTTTCTATTCATGTATTAGCAAGCGAGTTAAAACGGTTAACGTCGTGTGCAAGATGAAGACTAAAGGAACAATTTAGCACTTAGTTATTGATTCTATGGGGTTCAAAATTTATAATGAAGTCGAATGGGAAGTAAAAAGTATGGTACTGATGGAAAACAGTGAATCTAGCGTAAGTAAGTTACACTTGCAGTAGATATAAATACGCATAAAATGATTACTGCTGAGTTAAGTACATCAAATGTTACTGATGGTGCAGTGTTATCTAATTTACTCAAATAGACTTGCCGAGAACCAATGAAATATTAACCGATGATGTTTATGGTACCTGACAATGTTACGTAACCGTTCGGATTAAACAAGTGGTTCTACTCACCCAATCAATAAAAAAGCAACTTTTAGGGAGAGAGGTTATCCACGTAATTTAGCGGTCAGTTACCAAAAATTATATAGTTCAGATTAGCCTTGAAAATGAAGTAGTGTTACTATACACTTTCTCTATTAGAGATGGCAATGTTTTGAGTTAAAAAATTACTTTGAGAGATATTGAGCTTAAAAGATCATAATGCTCAGATTAACGAAATTTAAGGCATAATAAAAGCGCTAAATAAGCTGATCGAGCTAGGTACGCCTAAAACGAAGTGAGCGTCTAATAATTAGTTAGATTGGAATTCGCTATCTGAATTTGAATTAGGAAACGAAACCTATTACTTACAGCGGCAACGTTAGTGTCCACTGTAGCCTATTCTATATTTTGATATCATTTTTGCTGGCTGACAAAATGGCACTTAACATCAACGGTAGCCCTAATAGTCATTTCTCGGAAATGGATACATTACATCAATTAAATCTGTAGAATACATGATTAGCGCACGGATATAACTATTATAATTAATTTTAGCCTGCTTTAATATTCATAGATAAAATATAAATATGAGCAAAATTTAGTTCAATATTAATTGTATTTTAGTCTATAACTATAGCATACTTGCTTCTTGTTAAGAAGCATTGTTTGACATTATCGTCGGAATAGTAATTCATTGTTTTCCAAATAAATGCAGTTATAAGTATAGACATTACGACTAATATTTGTATAAGTCTCCCAGTAGTTAATTTTTTTGCTGCCATAATTTACTCGGTATTTTAATTTAACTGAGCTAAAAAATATTACTTAGTCTAAGCCAACTATTATTATAACTCTGTATGTTACTAAAAAATATAGTATAATCAAAGATAAAACTGCTACTAGTTACAATGATGACTTGTTTTTTAATTCAAGTTAAGATATTAAGCCTCAATATGGTTCACTTTTAGACAATTACTTTCGTGTTAGGCATACTTAATTTTGGCAGCTTATTTAACGTTTTTATTATGGCGTAGGTTTGCTAATTTGAGCATTGTGATCCCTTAGACTCAATGTCCCTTCAAGTAGTTTTTGGACTTGGAGTATTGCTGTCTTTGCTATGGAACGTTTATGGTGATCGGTTTTGTTTCTCAATAAGGGACTAAATTTTTAATTAACATTCTAAACAACTAGGTTCACTTAAATATTTAGGTCTATGAACAAGCTTTGCTATAAAATAACTAGCTGGAGGCAGTATAATCAAGCTTTAATCAATCGTGGGTTCACTACAATTCTGGATTAATGAAGAAGTGATTCAGTTATCGAATCAAATTAAGTAGAGTGAGCATGGAAGAGCTAGTTTATTTAGTGAATTAGCCATTGCGACAGCCCTCATGGTTAAACGCGTATTGTCAATACTATTGTGAGGCATACTAAGATTCATTAACTCTGTGTTCAAACTTGCTTAACTACCGTTATCATGCTCGTACTATTGATGCATGATCAAGTGAGCTAAAATAGTTAATGTTACGTTCAAGATGAAGACTAAAGGCACTATCCAGCACTGAGCCATTGATTCTACGGGGCTTCAAATCTACGATGAAGGTGAGTGAAAAAGTAAAAAAATGGGATTAATGTAAAATAGCAAGTTTTGCGCAAGTTACATTTAGCAGTAGATATAAATACGCATTAAATCATTGCTTTTGAATTGAGTTCACCAAATGTACCTGACGGTCCAGTGATACCTAGCTTATTCAAATAGACTCGCCGAAAAATTAATGAAATATCATGCGATGGAGTTTATGATACCAGAGAATCTTACGAAACTGTTCGTATTAAACGAGCGGTTCCACACATCTCTATTGAGAGAAGAAGCGATTTTTTAAAAATGAGATTATCCGCGTAATCACCACAGTTATATGGTTCAAATCCGCATTGAAAAACAAAGGGTATTAATTACAAATATTTTTTATGAAAAATAGTAATGGTTTAAATCAAAAAATTTTTCGAAGAGGCATGGAGCAAAAGAAATTTTAATCCTTAAATTGACAAAATGACAGCATGATACAAGTGTTAGATAAGCTGATAGGGCTAGGTATGCCTAAAACGAAAGTGATCGACTAATAGTCAACCAAGTTGAGATTAGCTGCCTGAATTTGAATTAGGAAGCAAAACTTGTTGGTGTCCCCTATGGTTTATTCCGTACTTTTGAACTGCACTGTCTTGCTGACAAAATAGTACTTCACAGTAACAATAACTCACCAAGAGCATGAATATTTTACACTAAGTATGAACTAGTGACTACACAGCTAATAAAATTTATGGAAAGTCGTAACAACTGTTAACAGTTTATTTAACTTACGTGTATTCAACACTAGTAATCTCAAACTCTTTTATACCGCCTGGTGTTTTGATAGAAACTTCGTCTCCAGCTTCTTTGCCAATCAAACCACGTGCAATCGGTGAATTAACAGAGATTAAATTTTTTTTTATATCTGCTTCATCATCGCCAACAATTCTG
The DNA here is from genome assembly GCF_002381345.1 of Candidatus Enterovibrio altilux. Classification (GTDB taxonomy): domain Bacteria; phylum Pseudomonadota; class Gammaproteobacteria; order Enterobacterales; family Vibrionaceae; genus Enterovibrio; species Enterovibrio altilux. The sequence goes on along the minus strand of NZ_CP020660.1, from coordinate 475,136 downwards.
TATGTTACTTCATCATATGTATTGATATCAATCAATGTGACGGTTGAACCAAAAATAATTTTACCCTTTTTTGGTAGCTTTGAAATATCGATAATCTGTGCGACAGATAGCTTGTATTTAATATCTCGAATCTGTGCTTCACAGATACCTTGTTCTTCTCGTGCAGCATGATATTCAGCATTCTCTTTAAGATCCCCCAACTCTCTCGCTGCACTAATTGCTTGAGTGATTATAGGACGACGTTTTAGCAAACGGTTCAGATCTCCACGAAGCTGCTGTTCACCACGAACAGTCATTGGTATTTTATTCATTAATGACAATACCTCAATCACCAAAACCCTTGGTCTTGACGAAAAAAAAGTTACGCCCATACAATAGTGGGAGCGTCACAAGTAAATATATGTTCATTTAGTTTAAACAAGTTGCGTTCTTAGATCATCAATCATTTGCATTTCCACTTTAATTACACCTCTTTATTTATGGATTTATTTCTGTAATCATGGGACTGAATCATCAATCAACGCTTGAAACAGTTAGGTTACTAAAGTATTTAGGTGACATTGTTTCTTCATTTAAATTTAGATAGTAAATCCTAACATGATTTACTATGAAACATACCTAGTCCTGTTAGCTTATATAACGCTTTTATCATGGCATAAATTTTGCTAATTTGGGCATTGTGATCCCTGTGGCTCAATCTTCCTCCGAATAGTGTTTTGATTTGAAACACTAGAGTCTTTAATATAGAACGTTTATGGTAACCATACCGCGTTTTCCATAGCTGATTTGAACTGTATGATTTTTGGTGCTGACCGCTAAATAACGTGGATAGCCCCGTTCCCAAGAAGTTGCTCTTTTTCTGAGTAGTATGATTGGAACGGCTCGTTTAATGTGAACGGTTTCGTAACATGTCTGGTGTTGTAAGCTCCATCGGCTAATATGTTATTGATTTTTCAGCGGGTCAGTTTGAACAAGTTGGGTAAGACTGTACCGTTAATCACATTTGATGCATTCAACTTAGCAGCAATGATTTCATGCGTATTTATATTTACTACTAAATGTAACTTGCGCAAAACTCGCCATTTCCCATTAATCCCATGCTTTTTTACTTTCCACTTATCTTTACCGTAAACTTTACGCCCGTAGAATCAATGGCTAAGTGCGGAAAATTTCTTAATGTTTCGTTTTGAACGTGATGTTAATTATGTTGACTCGCTCACTAAGACATGAATAGTGAGGGCATGACAATGACAGTTAAGTAAGTTTAAAAACAAAATTAAGGAATTCTCGTAGACCTCTCAATGGTATTGAAAATATGCGTTTAAGCATGGGACTGTCGTAAGGGCTAAGTTGCGAAATATACGAGGCCTTTCACGATTACTTTACTTAGTATGATCATATAGCTAAATAGTTTCTTCACTAAGTCAGAATGTTAGTGAGTCATAATTGATTAAAGCTTTATTATACGGTTTCCAGTTAGTTGTTTTGTAGCAAAGCTTGTGCATAGGTCTGAATCTTTAAGTGAGCTTAGCTGTTTAGAGGGTGGATTGAATATTTAGTTACTTTATTTAGGAAATAAAGCCGATTATCATAAACGGTTCCTCTAGCAGAAATAGTAATGATTTCGAATCAACAAACTCTTCGGTGAGACACTGAGTCTAAGGGATTATAACAATATGTCCACATTGGCTAAACCTACGTTATGATAAAAATTGTAAATGAGTTGATAGGGCTCGGTATGTTTAAAATAAAAGTCATTGTATAATAGTTAATTATGTCTGATATAGACACTCTGAACTAAAATTAAAAAAATAAAGCTATTTAACTATAAAAAATATGTTATTAAACTATTTATTTATAATACCTCAATGGTAAATAGATTTATTCTGCTTGCTTTCGAAACTGGCTAATCAAGAAAAGCAAACCAGCAACCACTACAACTGAAGGGCCTGCAGGCGTATCTTTAAAACACGAAAGCATTATACCACCAATGACAGAAATTATACCAAATATGCTCGCGAACAGCGCCATTTTTTCAGGACTGCTAGCAAAACGACGAGCCGTTGCAGCTGGGATGACCATTAAAGACGTAATTATCAGTGCTCCAACAAATTTCATTGCAATTGCGATAATTAACCCAACCATCAACATCAATATGAGTCGGAAGCGCTCAACATTATATCCATTGATGCGTGCAAGATCTTCATTTACAGTAATGGCTAATAAAGGGTGCCATAGTTTAATGAGACTGATATTTACAATCGCACACCCTAAGGCAACCCAACTCACGTCTGTAGTAGATACAGAAAGTAGATCACCAAAAAGATATGCAATTAAATCAACACGTAAATCAGTCACCAAACTAATAGATACTAGCCCGAGCGAGAAGGAAGTATGAGCAATGATGCTAAGCAATGTATCAGCAGAAACATTACTTCTGTGTTGCAGTCCAACAAGTAGCATGGCTGTCAATAAACAGCTGATAATCAATGCTACATTCAAATTTACTTGAAAGATGAAGCCAAGGGATAATCCGAGCAAAGAAGCATGTGCGAGAGTGTCCCCGAAATACGCCATGTTTCGCCAGATAACGAATGAGCCTAATGGTCCAACTGTCGTAGCAATTAATAATCCTGCTAGAATAGGCATCATAAGAAACTCAAGCATTCGAATGGTCTCCATGTTTATCTGAGCTAATAGAGCTATCTAATAAAGTGGGGTCATGGTTGTGATGGTACCAGGCGAGTTGTTCACTTTCTTGTCGCCCAAATAGTGCAACGTATTCAGGGTGTGATGAGATTAAGTCGGGAGTCCCTGAACAGCAGATATGGTGCTGCAAACAAATAACCTCGTCAGTTTTTGCCATTACCAAATGCAAGTCGTGTGAAACCATTAAAATACCGCAATTTAGCATTAATTTGAGCTTGACAATAAGGCTATAGAGCTCAAATTGACCGGTTACATCGATCCCTTGAACTGGCTCATCCAACACTAATAAATCTGGTTTCCTCAGGACTGCACTGGCGAGTAATATTCGTTGGGTTTCACCACCAGAAAGAGTATACATATTTAAATTACGAAGCTTTGAAGCTCCTACTAACGCTAGCACATTATCTATTTCTTTTTTATCTAAGTTTTGATTCAGTCTTAGAAACCTTTCCACGCGGAGGGGTAGAGCATCATTGAGATGTAATTTTTGTGGTACATAGCCTACCTTTAAATTATGCGCTCGTTCTACGCTACCTTCGGTTGGCTTATTTAGACCAATGACGGTTTTTACTAATGTTGACTTTCCTGCACCATTAGGGCCAATTAGTGTGGTAATTTTTCCTCTATATAGGGAAAAGGCCACTTTATCTAGAATGCTTCTACCATTAAAAATTACGGAAACGTTGTGTAGTGTAACGAGATGTGTCGACATAAATTAGACATGAAAATTAAACTGTAATGTTATAATATAACTTTTTTTTATTATTAAATCATTAACTCTGGGAATTTTTATGAAAATAATACTTGTACGTTTGCTAGTTGTGTCAGCAATGGTGAGCTCTTTTTTTACAAATGCCTTACCCATGAGTATCCTTACTACAATAAAGCCTTTGGCGTTGATCGCAAATGAGATTGCAGGGCCAAATGCACGTGTTGACACTCTTCTTCCTTCTAGTGCCTCTCCACATGATTATGCGTTGAAACCTTCAGACATTAAAAAAATAAAGATAGCCAACCTTGTTGTGTGGACAGGGCCAGAGTTGGAGCTACCTCTTCAAAAAATTCTTTCTAGTCAAAAGAATGCGCTTCAATTGACGAATTATCCAGAAATGCCAGTACGGTATTATGGTGAACAAGCAGGGCATGATCACCATGGTCATGATCACTCTGGAGTAGATGGACACATTTGGCTTGGTCCAGAGCAAAGTAAAGTTATTGCAAAAGCTATTGCAGTTTATTTGTCTCGCATAGATCCAGCAAATGCTGCTAGTTATGAAAGTAACTATACTAAGTTTATTGTTGGCGTAGCATCAACAACAAAAAATTTAAAAGTACAGTTTGCGAACAATCAGCACAAAGGCTATTTCCTTTTTCATGATGCGTATGGATATTTTGAAGATACATTTGGGTTAAAATCAAAGGGTTATTTGACGGTTGATCCTGCAAGAAAACCGGGTGCACAAACGTTGGTTTCTATTCGTACTGTTCTACAAAATAAAGAAGCTCAATGTATATTTACGGAACCTCAGTTTAATTCTTCGATTGTCAAGAGCGTGTCTAGAGGTACGGGAGTGAAACTTATTGAGTTAGATCCAATGGCAATAAATCTTGATGTAGACAAGCAACGTTATAAAGATTTTTTAATGAAATTAGGTAATAGTTATCTGGACTGCTTTCAGCCGTAATCATGGTTAAAATTCGATTGTTAGATGGTGTAAAAAAGTTATTATTTGATAAGTAGTAAGAGGGAAATAAAAATATATTTTATGAATATAATAGTTAAGGAATCGTAGTTTCATTTCTTAGCTTATTAAGCTATGCGCTAAATGTTTCAGTAAGCTTTGCTACAAAACAACCAACGGAGAGCCTACATATACTCAATTAACTTGAAAATGCAGGCTTGATAACCTGAAACTTATTATTTATTCGGGCCGGCTTTTTTTAATTCAAGTTCAGATGGCAAATCCTCATATGATTCATGCTTAAATTATTTAGCGACTTAGTCATTACGATGGTTCTTGTGATTAAATACGTATCTTCAATACCATTGAGAGGTCTGCATGGATTCATTAATTCTGTTTTTAAATTTGCACAAACAGACCTGTTAAAAAATTAATGAAATATTAGCCAATAGTGCTTACGAAACTATTCGTATTAAACGAGTCGTTTCACTTATTTTTCTAAAAAAAAGAGTAATTTTTTGAAAATGAAGTTATCCGCGTAATTTAGCGACTAGTTATCAGAAGTTATATTATTTCAGTCAGCATTGAAGAATGAGGTATGGTTATTGTAACCGTTTTCCATGAAAAACGACAATGTTTCGAATTAAAAAACTACTAGAAGGGACATTGGGCTGAAGAGATTATAATGATTAAATTAGCGTAACTAATGCTATAATAAAAGCATTAAAGACGTTGACCGGATTAAGTGTTCCTACAATAACAGTGGTTGTTTAATAGTGAATCATATTGGGCTTTATCATCTGAACTTGAATTAGGAAATAAAGTCTTAATACTGTGATTAATTGCTTAGAATGAAGGTTTTCTAGTTCTAGGGTATAAATATTTTATACAATATCATTAAATTTAGATATTCTTGTGTTTGGTTGACTCGAATCTTACTTATAGTTTCGTGATTTTTTTTGATGTACCACTTCTGCTCATGTAAAATTAGGTGTTTACAGTTAATATTGTAAAATAGATTAATTTTAAATAAATTATTATATTTTTAAAAAAGCCACGTTCTACTATTAGTTGAAAGTGGCTTTTTAGCTTCTACTACTTTACTTTATAGTTGTTATTTTATTGTATGTATTATAACAATGCTCCTTTTAAGACTTACTTAACCAAACCATCAAAAAGAGTTAAAAAATAGCAACAAATATTGTAATACTTGGAGGAATACCATAATAATTACCTTGATCCATAACTTTTTTTTAGAATAACATTAATAAATATTATTGCAATATTTTTATAAATTTTTTTAAAATTTGAGAAGTCAATCACTATAATTTCGATTTTGTCTCCTAATTCGAGTTCAGATGGCAAAGCCCAACATGATTATCTATTAGATAATTGCTTTTATTTTAAGCAGATTTAGCCCTATCAATTTATGTAATGCTTTTACCATGTCGTAGGTTTCGCTAGCCGGAAAATTATAATTTCTTAGGTTTAATGTACCTCCTAGTAGACTCTAAATATTGCTGCCTATGGAAGGGAACATTTAGAGTAACCACACTTTGTTTTTCCATGCCGAATGGAACCATATAACTTCTGGTCACTGATTGTTAGATTACACGGATGACTTCGATCCCCAAAAATTGTTCTTTTTCTTGGTGGAATTAGTGGAAGTGCTTGTGTAATACGAACGGTTTTGTAATATTTTGAGTATCTGTTGTAAGCTCCATTGCTTGATATTTCATTGATTTTTCGGTGGGTTTGTTTGAGCAAGTTAGGTAGCGCTTCCCCGTCAGTCACATTTGATGCATGTAATTCAGCAGCAATGGTTTCATGCGTATTGATACCTACTGTTAAATGTAGTTTACACTAAGCTCGCCGATTCTTATCAGTGCATGCTTTGTTACTTTCCATTCGTCTTTACCGTACATTTATAACCCCCGCAGAATCAATGGCTAAGTGCGGGATGGTTTTTTTAGTTTTTAACGCAACGTTAACCGTTTTGGCTCGTTTACTAATGCATGAATAGTGAAGGCATGATAACGAGAGTTGAGCAAGTTTGAAAACAGGATTAATGAATTTTTACTGATCTTTTAATGATATTGAGAATACGTGTTTAACTATGAGGATCGTGTAATGGTTAAGTCGCTAAATAAACGAGGTTTACCCTACTTAGTTTGATTTGATAGCTGAATGGCTTCTTCATCAATCCAGTATGTTAGTGAGTCTCGATCAATTATATTGCTTCCTATTAATTGTTTTGTAGCGAAGTTTCTTTAACAGATCTGAATATTTCAGTTAGTCTAGTTGTTTAGAACGTAGATTGATAATTTAGTTTTTTGTTTGAGGAAACAAAGCCCATATCTAGCCCTGTCAGCTTATGTAACGATTTTATCATGGTGTAGGTTTCGTCAATCTGGGTATTATAAAACGTTTACAATAGCATTGTTGACGCTTTTTATATGAAACATAACGCACCTATTAAGAGGGTCATCTGACCCTCTGCACTAGCATGAAATAATAAAAAAACAATTGAATATTTAAAGTTAACATAAATATATGGTACAGTTATTGGCATATTCCTTGAACGCTGAAACTACCTTGAAATTATATAATTTATTGAATTAAATTCCATTTAAGGGCGGTACCAGCGCGAATATCATCTGTTGCTCTTGTGCCAATCACATCATCGTAGAATTTTGGCGCAAGACCGAAGCCAGGTCTCACACTACGAATATTCGCAAATGTCAAAGTTTCACCCGCTTTTATATCGAGACATACATACAAAGAACGGCGGAGTTGTTTGTTGTCTTTTTCAACGTCTTTTAGCTGGTAACCTGCGCTTCCGAGAGCTTGCCATGCTATTTGTGTGTCACGACACAATACTGCCAATTCATCTGGTTCCAATGAAAAGGTGGCGTCTTGACCAAAATCATTTCGGCTCAAGGTAAAATGTTTTTCAATTACGGCAGCCCCAAGCGCAACGGCAGTGACTGACACTATTGTACCTAATGTATGATCTGACAGTCCTGTCACTACATCAAAACGTTCAGATAAATCAGGAATGGTACGCAAATGACTTTGCAAAGCTGGCGCTGGATAAGCGCTAATGCAATGCAGTAATACCAGTTCTCGGCATCCGCAGTTTCTTGCTGTGGTAACAGCTTCTGCTATTTCTTGAGCACTTGCCATGCCCGTAGAAATGAACATAGGCTTACCTGTTTTTGCCACGTAACGAATGAGTGGCAAGTCTATTGCTTCGAATGAGGCAATTTTATAAGCAGGCGCATTGAGATCTTCGAGCAAATCCACGGCAGTAAAATCGAAGGGTGATGAAAATAGTGTAATACCTAGTTCTTGTGCCTTATTGAAGAGAGGCTTGTGCCAATCAAACGGGGTGTGAGTTTCTTGGTATAGATCGTAAAGGGAGCGCCCGTCCCAAAGCCCCCCGTGAATTTTAAATTCTTCGGAATCGCAGTTTAAAGTGATGGTATTGGCGGTGTAAGACTGCATTTTTACTGCATTAGCCCCTGCTTGTTTCGCCATGACTAAGATTTGAAAGGCACGTTGTAGTGAACCATTATGGTTCGCCGACATTTCCGCAATGATGTAAGGTTTATGACCTTGGCCAATTTTCTGTCCATCTATAGTGATCACTTGCGTCATAGTGCCATGCTCTGCTGTGAGAAAATCCTGAGTTGTTTCCTGACGCCAGCTTCGTGGGAAAGCCAAACGTCGTTTGTTACTACTAAATTGAAGTAAGAAATCATTTTTTTTTGTTGGTTATGAAAAATAGTTTTTGCGTCAATTCGCGTAAAGCCGAGCTTGTTGTGGAGATGAAGCACTTTAGGATTAATAGCTAACACTCGGCTATTAATCTGTTTCAACCTAAGTGAGTCAAAAGCATGATTCAGTGTAGCATGTAGTATCACAAGCCCTATGCCTTTACGTGTATTAGGGTTTTTATAAAATCCCCATTCCGCACATGCATTTTTTTGATTAATATTAGTAAATGAAACAATGCCTACATCGTTATTTTCAATACTTACTAAGTAAAAGAGCTTTGTGCTATCTTGCTGTATACGTTCAAACCACGTTATGTGTTCGTCTGATTTTATTTCGTGGGTAGTAAACATTTTTTTGCGAGTTGCTGGTGTGTTTCGCCATTCACGGACAATACTGAGGTTAGATCGTGTCATTGCTTTTAGTAATACGGTCGCTGAAAAAATTTGTTGTGTCAAGAGGCTGCCTCCATAGCTTTTACCACTCGATTAGCACCATTACCATCAATATCAGATTCAGGTAATCGCCAAGGTAATTTGTTCCAATGTTCAACTAACCATGTGAGTTCATTGGTGTAATCGAAAGGTGTTATGTTATTACTTAAACCGAGGTATCGGTAGAGTCCTGAGTTCGCAAGGTGTTCTGCCATTTCTCGTTGATTTTCTGCTACTGATACAAGTGTACTGGGTAGTCGCAAATATGTGCGTTCTATCGCACTAACCCCTACACCACCGAAGGCATACCGAGAATGTGCAAGTTGAGTCTCAAATTCAGGTATGTTTTTTACTAAAGTGATAAATGGAGGAAGAAATTTTTCAAGTAACTGTGTTTTTCGTGGGTTTGATATGCCGTAGATTAGCACCACTTGAAATGGCAGGTTGGGGATGCATTGACAAGCCGTGAGAAATTTCAAACATTCGCCTGTTGGGTCCGATCCACTGAAAAACACGATAACTTGGTTTTTAATGTTTTCTTCATGTATGTTTTTTAGTTCAATAAAGCTGTCGCGTAGCAAGGCGAATTTCAGCCCGAGCAATCGCTGACTAGATGGAGGAATCAATGAGTGATATCGGTTCTTGAAGTTAGGCCAAGGATTATGATCAAACAAAATGTCACAGTTATGTTGTCGATTGGCTAAATCATCAATGGCTAAGAGCTTTGTGTCGTGGCGTTTCATCAATGATTGCCATTGAGTATCCAAAGCATAGTGATCACATACAATCCAATCAAAAGAAGCTTCTTTCAGCGTAGTTAAGCATTGCCTTGCGTCTTTTTTTTGGTTTACTCTTAACCAAGGCTGGTAGTCATTGTAGTTAGAGGCTGTGATTTTTTCAATCGTTGGTAATGCAACTGTCGATATGCCTTGCTGACAGCAATAATCAATGAGGTTACCTTTTAGCGCGCGACTTAATATGGTTACTGTGTGATTACGTGCGAGTAGTTTTTTTGATAGCACTAAGCAGCGCATTATGTGCCCAGTACCAATTTGTTCTGAGGCATCAACACGAATCATAACGTTCATAACTCGTCTCGTTGCGAGAGAATTTCGTAAAGCATTTCAGCGCGTACCCAGTCGTCAGGCTCATCAATATCTTGCACACGAAAATGCGGAATATGAACGGATTTAGAATGTGGTGCAAAAATTGGTAACCCAGAGGCGAACGCACCCGGTCTACCCCAATAAAACATACCGGCATCATGAAAAGCGGGCTCTAAATCCTGCGAACGTGTCGATAAGTGTTCAGGCCAGAACATCTCAACATTACCTTCATGGTTCATGCGAATACTACGCTGAATTGGAAAGGGAAAACGTGTGCAGGCAAAAGTGTATTGTATATTTTTTTCAGTCAGTAAAACTAGACTTTTTTTAAGGTCAGAAGGACGGGCGAATGGCACTGTGGCGTAAAGACAGCATATAGCACTGATGGCTCGCTCATCATTTTTTTCTAGCCATTCGATTGCATGCTTGATTACATCAAGTGTAGTGGCATGGTCGTTGGCGATATCAGTAGGTCGAATAAAGGGTATCTCTGCGTCGTATTTTTTAGCTATGCTTGCAATTTTATAGCTGTCTGTCGATACGATAATACGATTAAAGAGTTCTGATTTTTTTGCTAAATCAATGGAATAAGCAATAATTGGTTGATCAATAAAAGTCTTAATATTTTTCCAAGGAATGCGCTTACTTCCCCCGCGTGCAGGGATAATACAGACTTTCATCTTTTGCTTTTAATTCTGGCATTAAGTGCAGACGAGATAGCATTCGAGAGCGTTGCAACCACTTGGTCTTGCTCGTCTTCTGTCATGTTAAAGAATAATGGTAAGCTCAATGCTGCATGGTAGTATTCTTCAGTGGTAGGGAACTGTCTCCAATTGAATCCAAGTTTTTGATAATGCGGCTGGGTATGAACGGGAATGTAGTGTACGTGTACACCAATGCCTTGTTCCCGCATCACATCAAAAACGTGACGGCGGTAAGAAGGATTTTCCAGTTGAATAACATACAAATGCCATGCCGATTTGCAGTCAATGAGTAATGTCGTTGTAGTGAGCGGAAGAGAATCTAGTTTTTCATTATAGCGTACAGCAAGTTGATTTCGTCGTTCGACAAATTCATCAAGGCGGGTTAACTGAGATATACCGAGAGCAGCTTGCAGATCTGTCATGCGGTAATTGAAACCAAGAGCCGTTTGCTCGTAATACCATGCGCCTTGGTTGGTATCTTTTAGTTCTGCAGGGTCATTAGTAATTCCATGACTACGCAAATTTTTCATGGCTTTTGCTAGTTCAATATTGTTCGTAATTGCCATTCCACCTTCAGCAGTGGTGATGATTTTTACAGGATGGAAGCTAAATACCGTGATGTCACTGTATCGGCAGTTTCCGACATATTGATTTTGGTATTTGGCGCCGATAGCATGGGAAGCATCTTCAATTACAGCGAAGCCATAACATTTCGCGAGCGTATTAATTGCTTCCATGTTGCAACTTTGCCCACACATGTGCACGGCCACCAATATATCAGGAAGTTGGTCTGCTTTCTCTGCGACAATCAGCTTTTTTTTGAGCTTTTGTGGACACAAGTTGTAAGTGGCAGGGTCAATATCTACAAAATCAACGTTCGCATCACAATACAAGCCACAGTTGGCAGAAGCGACAAAGGTATTGGAAGATGTCCATAACCGCTTGCCTACACTGAGTCCTAATGAGAGGCATGCTAAATGAAGACTAGATGTAGCACTGTTCGTGGCAACGCCAAATTTTGCACCGACTTTGTTGGCAACAGCACGCTCGAATGCGTCTACTTTAGGGCCTTGAGTTATTAAGTTTGATGACAGTGCTTCGATAACGGCATTAATGTCTGCTGGACAAATGGTTTGTTTGCCATAGGGGATCATGATTGCTGCTCACATTCTAAAATTTGTTTAATATTCAAAAATGCAGGGTTACTGCCAGAATGATATTCAAACCCTTCAGGAACGGGTAATCCTGTTTCTCCCAATGGGTTATAGGAATAGTCGTAATCTGTTGAATAAAATTTAATCGTAGGTTGCATCACATAGTGATCATTAAATTCAAGCATGAGGTGAGAGTCATCACTTGAGCACATGATTTCATGCATTTTTTCTCCTGGACGAACACCAACTTCCTTTATTGGCAAGCCGTTACCATAAGCGGTGGCAAGATCGATTAGACGTACCGAAGGAATTTTAGGGACGAGAATTTCTCCACCTTGCATTCGTGCAAAGTTCTTTAATACAAAATCGACGCCTTGTTGCAAAGTAATCCAAAAACGTGTCATTTTGGGATGTGTCACAGGCAGTGATTTTGCACCCTCAGCAGCAAGTTTTTTAAAAAATGGTACGACGGAACCACGAGAACCGACAACGTTACCATAACGAACAACAGCGAACTGAGTCTGACTTCCACCACGCATATTATTCGCTGCAACGAAAAGTTTGTCAGAGCAAAGTTTGGTTGCACCATAGAGATTATTTGGACTAGCCGCCTTGTCTGTTGATAGTGCAATGACTTTAGATACATCATTGGCAAGAGCGGCACGAATAACGTTTTCAGCTCCATGCACGTTAGTTTTAATACATTCCATAGGATTGTATTCAGCTGCAGAGACTTGCTTCAGTGCTGCCGCATGGATAATATAATTAACGTCATTCATTGCCTGCATCATTCTATCACTATCACGTACATCACCAATAAAATATCGCATACACGGATCGTTAAGTTCTTGCTGCATTTCGAACTGTTTGAGTTCGTCTCGTGATAAAATAATGAGGCGTTTAGGCTTGTAACTAGCAAGGAGAGTGCGAATGTATTTTTTTCCAAATGATCCGGTTCCACCAGTGATCAAAATTGACTTGCCATTGAACATTTCAATCCTTAAGCATTAGTATCCGTATTTAAAATAATTTTAACTAGCAGCTTAAATTTTCATTAAAGAAAAACATTATATTATAATTATATATTAAAAAAGGGCAATATTGCCAGGAGTTACCTTTTTAAAAAGCGTTTTTATTGGGTAATTTGCAGGTAAGGAACCTCATTATGCCTTCAATAAGTTTATTATAGTTCGAAGATTGTATTTTGTTGATTGCGAGAATCCTATATTTAACACATTATACTAAGTTCAATTGCTTGAATACATGATCTCTGCATTAATGCGGTTGTTAATGTTTTAAAACGATATTCTTTCCTAAAGCAGAGAATTAAATTATCAGCCTACGTTTTAAATGGCTAGGTTTGCTTAAATATTCAGGTCTATGCATCAGAGTCGCTACAAAATAACTAACAGGAAGCAGTATAATCAAGCTTTAATCAATCTTGGCTCATGAACATTCTGGATTAATGAAAAAGCAATTTAGCTATGGAATTAAACTAAGCAGAGTAATTGTGGGAGGCCTCGCTTATTTAGCTACTTAGCCATTACGACAGCTCTCATGGTTAAACGAGTACTTTCAATGCCATGGAGAGGTCTGAAAGGACTCATTAATTTTGTTTTCAAACTTGCTCAACGACTGTTGTCATGCTTTCACTATGCATGCATTAATAAGCGAGCCAAAACGGCAAATATCGCGTTTAAAAAGAAGACCACAGGAATCACTAAGTACTTAGCCATTGATTCTGTGGGGCTCAAAGTTTATCGTGAAAGTGAATAGTGAGTAAAAAATCATGGCACTGATGGTAATAGGCGAGTTTAGCGTAAGTTACATTTAGCGGTAGATATAAATATGCATGCAATCATTGCTGCTGGGTTAAGTGTATCAAATACGACTGACGATAAAGTCTTACTTAACTTACTAAAACAAACGCACCGAAAAATTAATGTAATATGAGCTGACAGTACTTACGGCATCAGACAATGTCACGAAACCGTTCGTATTAAACGAGCAGTTCCACTTATCCTATCAGAAAAAAGTTATACGTGTAATTTAGCGGCCAGTTATCAGTAGTTACGCGGCTCAAACACGTATTGGAAAACGAAGTATGGCTACGATAAATGTTCCCTATTATATATTGTAGTGTTTAGAGTCAAAAACTTATTAGGAGGAATATTGAGCCTAAGGGATTACAATGCCCAGATTGACGACACATACGCCACAATAAAAGCATTAAATAAGTTAACCGAGCTGAGTCTGCCTCAAATGAAAACAATCATATAATAGCTAATAATGTTGGGATTTGCTATCTGAATTTGAATTAAGAAACAAAGCCCATTGTTTTCTTTAATTTTGGTTCTCGTTTGGCTCTGGCTATGTGAATAAGATAACAGTAAAATTACAGCTCCTTTGCATCTCATGCTGATGCACCTGATTTATACTCAGATTAATAAGAAGTAATGAATATGCTTGTACCAGAACTGCTTTCGCCTGCAGGAAGTTTGAAAAACATGCGCTACGCATTCGCTTATGGTGCTGATGCAGTGTATGCCGGTCAACCTAGATATAGCCTTCGTGTCCGTAATAACGAATTCAACTCCAAAAACCTACAAATTGGTATCAACGAAGCTCATGCCTTGAACAAAAAATTTTATGTAGTTTGTAATATCCAACCACATAATTCTAAGTTAAAAACTTTCATTCGTGATCTAGAACCGGTCATTAAAATGGGTCCTGATGCGATGATTATGTCTGACTCTGGTTTGATTATGATGGTTAGAGAAACGTTTCCTGACATGCCTATTCACTTATCTGTCCAAGCGAATGCAGTTAACTGGGCGACGGTTAAATTTTGGTACATGCAAGGAATTGAACGTGTGATTCTTTCACGTGAACTCTCTTTAGAAGAAATAGAAGAAGTGCGTCAAGAAGTACCTCAAATGGAACTTGAAGTCTTCGTTCACGGTGCACTCTGCATGGCTTATTCTGGCCGATGCCTGCTTTCCGGTTATATGAATAAGCGTGACCCTAACCAAGGTACGTGCACTAATGCATGTCGTTGGGTATATAAAGTAGAAAAAGCGAAAGAAGACGAAACCGGCCAAATCAGAGACATTCAAGGTATTGCTGATGTTCAAGCTCAAGAAACTGAAAAACATCCAAAGAATACACTTGGTTTAGGGAAACCTATTGATGAAGTGATTCTACTAAGTGACACACACCGCCCTAAAGAAAAGATGCCAGCATTTGAAGATGAGCACGGCACTTACATTATGAACTCGAAAGACCTTCGTGCTATTCAGCATGTCGATCGTTTGATTAAGATGGGGGTTCATTCACTCAAAATTGAAGGTCGCACTAAGTCTTTTTACTACTGCGCGCGTACAGCGCAAGTCTACCGTAAAGCAATTGATGATGCTGTTTCAGGTAAACCATTTGACGAAACCCTAATGAGTACACTAGAAAATTTAGCACATAGAGGCTATACTGAGGGTTTTCTTCGCCGTCATAATCACAGTGAATATCAAAATTATAATTACAGTTATTCTGTATCTAGTAGTCAGCAGTTTGTTGGTGAGTTCACAGGACAACGGCGTGGTGGTTTGGCTGAAGTTGAAGTTAAGAATAAATTTATTGTTGGTGACGCACTAGAAGTGATGACGCCAAATGGCAATATTATATTCATATTAGATGCCATGAAAAACCATAAAAACGAAATAATTGATAACGCAAAGGGAAATGGTTACTTCGTATTTATCCCAGTTCCGGAAGGCATGGATCTTTCCTTTGGTTTGCTGATGCGAAACCTTGCTGAAGGTTCAAACACACGAAATTCAAATACTATTCACAGAGAGAGTGCGTAATTCATGGCACTATTGATCACTGATAAGTGTATTAATTGTGACATGTGCGATCTTGAATGTCCAAATGAAGCCATAGTATTCGGTGCTGAGATCTACGAAATTAACCCAGACAAATGCACGGAATGCGTAGGCCACTATGAACAGCCAACATGCCAGTCTGTGTGTCCAATCACAAGCTGTATTATAATTGATCCTGACAAAAGGGAAACAAGTGATGAACTACTAAAAAAATTTATTATAATTCAAGCATTAGTATAAGAATAGCAATGAAAAGTGCCTTTTATTTTTGTGCTTTAATCTTAAATTATAATCCATTTATTTAATACGTGATAGTGTAGAAAGCTGTCAAATAAGAAGTTGCTTGCAGCTATGACACATATAGTTAACTTGACTGCGTTGCACTTTGTTATGGCGACAAGTAGAAAATTGGATTACATCGCAAGCACAGTGGTGAGAAAAAGTTTTCCCTTGGACGGATTTGATAGCGAAATTATGTGTAGTGCTAGGTAAAACGTTCAATGCTTCGAGCATCATCCATTGTCATTTTCTACCACGTGGGTGTACTTTACCGAGCTGTGAATATACAATTAGGTGACTGATTTCATGTGGGACGACATCAGTTAAAAATTTTCAGTATTCTCTGTCAGTAAGATGGGATTGAGACCTAATTACCAGCGTTAAAATAGAGCCACATCTGTAATTATTCCACGAATATCAAAATATATAGTAGGGATGACAAGCTTCTTATCTAATGTATTGTTGGCAATTAAGATGCATTAGATGACACGTAGGATAATGCAATAATAAAGTTTATTCATGCTGAACTATATTCAGGATATTTTTTTTAAAAAACTAATTTTAGTATAAAGACGAGAATGACAAAAGGCAGGCATAAGCTTACCTTTTATTAGTAAAAGTAGTTGTTTTCTGTTTGTGATGATTTAATTTGAGCAAAATCACGAAGTGCAATTATTTTGTCTGTTTTTTCCCAAGGGAACTCTTCGCGACCGAAGTGACCATACGCAGCCGTTTTCTGGTAGATAGGTTGAAGAAGATTAAGCATTTCTTGTATGCCATATGGGCGGAGGTCAAAGTGCTGACGAATCGCTTCAATAATGATACTATGAGAAATTTTCTCAGTATTAAACGTTTCAATCATAATAGACGTTGGATCTGCAATACCAATTGCGTATGAAAATTGAATTTCACAGCGATCAGCCATACCAGCAGCAACGATGTTTTTCGCAACGTAACGTGCTGCATATGCTGCTGAACGGTCAACCTTTGATGGATCTTTACCAGAAAAAGCACCACCACCGTGACGTGCTGCTCCACCGTAAGTATCAACTATGATCTTACGACCTGTCAAACCACAGTCACCCATTGGACCACCGATAACGAAACGACCTGTTGGATTAATAAAGAATTTAGTTTTTTTATTTAACCATGCTGATGGAAGAACAGGTTTAATAATTTCTTCCATTACTGCTTCGCGTAGGTGTTCAGTGCGCACTGAATCACAATGTTGCGTTGAAAGAACAACAGTATCAATACCTATAATTTGATTGTTATCATATCGGAAGGTAACTTGAGATTTTGCATCTGGACGTAAGAAATTGAGTTTTCCACTTTTACGTACTTCAGCTTGCTTTTTAACAAGTAGGTGAGAGTAAGTAATTGGTGCAGGCATTAGACTGGGTGTTTCATTGGTGGCATAGCCAAACATAATTCCTTGGTCACCTGCACCTTGATCTTTAGGATCAGCTTTATCAACACCTTGGTTGATGTCAGGAGATTGCTTGCCAATGGTATTTAGTACTGCACAAGAATCGGCATCAAAACCCATGTCTGAGTGTATATAGCCAATTTCACGCACGGTTTGACGCGTGATTTCTTCGATATCAACCCATGCAAATGTAGTTATTTCGCCGCCAACCATCACCATCCCGGTTTTTACATAGGTTTCACATGCAACACGAGCTCTCGGGTCCTGCTCTAAGATAGCATCAAGTACAGCATCTGAAATTTGGTCTGCAATTTTATCTGGGTGACCTTCTGAAACCGATTCTGAAGTAAACAAGTGTTTGGCCATATCGCATTCCTTACATTATAATTACAGAGTTATATACGTTTAAAATGTGTAGATATTTTACCATATAGACGTCTATTCTACTCTGAGACGATAATAAATGAACCATGTAATTTATTGATATTAATAATATTTTTAAAAAATTTAAAGATGCTGATTATGTAATCAATAAGTTGATTGTAATTTAAAGATAATGCTTATGTTCAATGGATGTACCAATGACTCTGTCATGCATTTCCGTTGATTTTGTTTATCTGTTCTTTTTTTATGGAATTGTTTCACGTGAGTACGTAAAAGCACATTATCTTTTAATGCGTTGCGTATAAAGCTTACTAATATGAGTTTACTCTCAAAAAATATCGTATACATTCCACTCTAAGTTTTGTTTCCTCATTTGCATTCAAATAGTGAATCGTATGGAGATTTGCTATCTGTACTTTAATTAGGAAACAAAGCCGGTCAATGGTTAAAAAATTAGATGCGCAATAACCGCAATCACAGGAAGAGTTATTAGGGTACGAAGCATGAAAATCATAGCCAGCTCCCATATTTTCACTGGGATTTTGCTACCCAGTAGCAATGCACCAACTTCGGACATATAAATCAACTGACTAACAGACAGTGTTGCAACCACAAAACGAGTCATTGCACTGTCAATATTTGAAGCAAGCACCGCAGGAATGAACATATCAGCAATACCAACTAAAATAGTCTCAGATGCTGCTACCGCTTCTGGAATTTGCAGCAGTTCAAGTAAAGGGACAAAGGGCGTACCTAAAATAGTAAATATTGGCGTGTATTCGGCGATAATCAGTGCAACAGTACCGATAGTCATGACCACAGGGAGTACACCGAACACCATGCCTATTGTATTTTCTAAGCCTTCTTTTGCTATAGCACTCAATGAACTAATATTAGATGCACGCTCAATTGCTATTTTTACGCCATGGCTAAACAGTGTTTCACCTTTTGGCAATGCTTCATGCTCGGGTGTTTGTTCTTCGCCATTTATCAGTGTGTTTTTTTTCCAGCACAGTGGCGGTAACCGTGGTACAATGATCGCAGCAACAAAGCCAGCCAAACAGATTGTCAAGTAAAACGGCACAAACATGTGCTCTAGGTTTACTTGGGCAATCACCACCAAACTAAAGCTGATTGAAACAACAGAAAATGTTGTACCTACAATGGCCGCTTCACGTTCAGTATAATAGCCTTGTTCGTATTGTTTACTCGACATTAAGATTGCTACGCTACCGTCACCCACCCAAGAGCTAATACAGTCAATTGCAGCCCGTCCTGGAAGACCAAACAATGGGCGCATAATACGGATCATAAAAGTACCAATTAATTCCAACAAGCCAAAATTAGTTAACAATGGCAAGCATAATCCGGCGAAAATAAATACTGATAGCAAGGTCGGTAATAAATCATTGAAAATAAAGCCACCGGTTGTGGCACCAACAATATGCTCAGAACCAACGCTGAAATATGCCATAAAAGCAAATACGGCACCCAGTAAGCGAACGAGCAGCCACAGAGGAGTAGGTGAAAAAAGGTCAGATAAAAATTTGGATTCAGTAATGAAGCGAGGCTTCAATACCAGCATAAGGGCTGAGACAACTGCACTGACTAAAATGATGCTAGTCACAACAAGTTGTACGGAATCACCCAATACACTCAGCAATAATTTTGCAAGTACTGTGATTGGAATCATAAATTTATTATCTATTATGAGAGGTGTCATGAAAAGTAAAACACCAAACATTGACGGAATGAGAAACATCAATATATTCCGTATCGATGATGTTGTTATTATTTTTTGAATATTTTGCATAACGTGATTTTCCTAAGCAATACTATGATAAATATATATGTATTTTTCGTAATTAACTTAGCGGAGAGTAATTTAAGTCTAATCGCTTGTAAATAATAAATAGTCACTTATTTTGAATAATCCACTAAAAGCAATGCTCTAATAAATGAGAAAGTGTAACGTATTTATTTTTTACTTATTTTGATTGTAAATTCATTATAAAATAACTCATAATGGAGCTATAAACTGACATATTTACAGCATAAAAATATCATGTAAAATACATATGGAAGATGTATAAATATCCAAACCTACGTTATACCTGTGAACATTATTTCAGTATCCAAAGTGGAAAACTGTTGAGCGAAACCGCGATAGCACGTTTTTAAATGAGTTTATGTTTAGTAAAATAAAATAGTGTTTTATTTTGATTATTTTGTTCGGAGAATAAGGCACAAAAAAACAGGGGAGCATGCTCCTAACTCTGCTTTTTATCAGTTATCTGCACAAAACTGATTTTTTATTAATCAAAAAGCAATATCTGTAGATAGTAAATCCCAAGATAATCAACTATTAAACGCTCATTTTATTTTAGGCCTATTTAACCTAGCCAACTTATTTAATGCTTTTATTATTGCAGAGGTTTTGCTAATTTGAGTATCGTAATCTTTTAGGCTCAATGTTTCCCTCCCCTGCGTAGTTTTTTTGATGCAAAGTAAAGCCCGGGTATGACAACGGTAGTAAGTAAGTTTGACAAGAGAACTAATGAACCCTTGCAGACCTCTCAATTGCATTGAGAATACTCGTCTAATTATTAAAACCGTCGTAATGGACGTAATGGATAAGTTGCTAAATAAAAGAGGTTTTTCATACTTACCAGACTTGGTTTGATTCCATAGCTGAATGGCTTGTTCATTAATCCGCAATGCGAGTGAATCACGATTAATGAAAGCTTTATTATACTGCTTTTAGTTGGTTATTTTGTAGCGGAACTTGTTCATAGACCTAAATATTTAAGTTAACCTAGTTGTTTTAACTATAGATTAAACATTTAGTTAGCTTATTTGGGAAATAAAGCTTCATAGTTTACACATAGCTTTAATGTATACGATATCTCTTTATAAGAACAAGTAAATTGTTAGCACTCTGTATACGCAACGTATTGAGAAGGATAATTTGATCCTCTGCGTTCGCTTGCTACGACTCAATAGAAAAACAATATTACACTCAAAATTAATAGAGAACTATGACAAAATCATTGGTACATTCATTAACCTTGTGTATTACCTTTGAATGATAATTATCTCATGGGTACATGATTTATTTTCAGTTGCATCCATCTGCGCTCTCACTTAGTTACGAACTAAATTTTATTAAGAGCTTTTTGAAGCTTCATATGATACTCGATCAACTTGGAGATGCAAGCTGGAGTGCCTGAAACTTGTCATGTGTTCGTAACGGTGTTTTTTTTAAAATGAGAGAACTAGACTATTAGTCTACACTCTAAACGGCTAAGTTCATTTAAACATTCAAGTTTATGGCTAAATTTCGCTACAAAATAATCAACTGGAATGAAACTAAACTGGATAATCGTAGGAGATCTCGTTTATTTAGCATTTAGCCATTACGACGGTTCTGATGGTTACATGAGTATTCCTGACACCATTAAGCAGTCTGTAAATATTCATTAATTTTGTTTCCAAACGTTCTCAACTGCCATTGCCATGCCCTTACTGCTCATGCATTAGCAAGAGAGCCAAACGTTAACGTCGTGTTCAAGACCAAAACTGAAGGATTCGTCCAACACTTAGTCATTGATTTTATGGGGCTTAAAGCGTACGATAAAGGCGAATGGACAATAAAAAAGTATGGTACTGATGGAAAACGATGAGTCTGGTATACATTACATTTAGTGATAGATGTAAATACGTATGAAATTATTGTTTCTGAGTTAGATGCACCACGTGTGACTGACAGTGAAATGCCACTTAACGTATTCACACAGACTTACCGAAAAATCAATGAGACATCATGAAATTTTGCTTGCGACACCAGACAATGTTATGAAACCGTTTGTATTAAACGAACGGTTTCACTCATTCTATAAAGAAAAGGATCAATTTTTTAGTAACGAGATCATCGTATAATTTAGTGGCTAGTTACCAGAAGTTATACGGTTTAAATAAATCTTGGAAAACGAAGTATAGTTACCATAAACATTTCCTATCAAAGACGGCAATATTTCGCGTCAAAAAATTACGGTAAGGCACATTCAGTCTAAGGGAGTAAAATGCTTAGATTAGCGAAACCTCCGCCATGATGAAAGCATTAAATAAGCTGGGAGGGCTAAGTATTTCTAAAACGAAAGTTCTTGTCTAATAGTGAATCATTGTAGGATTTCCTAGCTAGACTAAAATTAAGAAGTAAAGCCTTCTGAAGGTGGATTTTACTGTCTTTTCAGGTTTTTCATTTTGTTTGCAATTGATTTTATACTAATTGAATTTTACGTAATTATTCTCAACATACATAGGCATACTTTTTTGGGTATTCTTTTTTGCTTGTGATCTCATACTGAGGATCTGTTTAAATGAATATGTATATTTTATAATAAAGTAATTCTACTTTTCTGGGCTGATCACTAGCGTATGTAAGGAGTAGCAATGAACTTTCGCCAAAGTCTAATCACTCGAAAGGGTGAACGTATTGCGGTTGTCGCTGGGTTGCGTACTCCTTTTGCGCTACAGTCCACTGCTTATGCTGATGTACCAGCGGTTGACCTTGGTAAAATATTGATCAGCGAAATGTTGAATCGTACCGCAATAGATCCTAAATTAATTGATCAGCTTGTTTTTGGACAGGTGATACAAATGCCAGAAGCGCCGAACATTGCGCGTGAAATCGTTCTTGGTATAAATATGCATATTCATACTGACGCGTACAGTGTGTCTCGAGCGTGTGCGACCAGTTTTCAGTCTATTGTGAATGTGACCGAAAGTATCATGGCTGGTAGTGTGGATATTGGAATTGCTGGTGGTGCAGATTCATCCTCGGTACTGCCCATTGGTGTATCGAAACGTTTAGCTACCACATTGCTGGCATTGAATAAAGCAAAAAAACTCAGTAAGCGTCTTAAACTCCTTAGTAAACTGTCTCTGTCAGATCTTGCGCTCATGAGACCTGCGATGACCGAATACTCCACAGGATTAAGTATGGGACAAAGAGCGGAACAAATGGCAAAAAATTACCAGATTAGTCGTATTGAACAAGATGTGTTTGCACACCGTTCTCATACGTTGGCTGCAAAAGCATGGGCAGATGGAGTAGTTCGTGATGAAGTGATGACTACATTTCTAGAACCTTACAAAACGTGGGTTAATAAAGATAACAATGTGCGTGAAGATTCTATGCTGAAAGAGTATGCCAAGCTATGCCCTGAATTTGATCGTGAACATGGGTCAGTAACCGCGGCGAATAGTACTCCTCTAACAGATGGTGCTGCTGCGGTTATGTTGATGCGAGAAGGTCGAGTAAAAGAATTAGGCTTGGTGCCGCTCGGTTATATTCGGTCTTATGCGTTCTCAGCCATTCAAGTTGAACATGACATGCTAATGGGACCGTCTTATGCCACGCCGGTTGCACTAAATCGCGCGGGACTACAGTTGTCTGATTTAACTTTGATCGATATGCATGAAGCATTTGCTGCGCAAATATTGGCAAATATAAAAATGTTTAACTCGAGGACGTTTGCGGAACAAAAGCTTGGTCGCAGCCAAGCGATTGGTGAGATCGATATGGATAAATTTAACGTGCTAGGAGGATCGCTCGCTTATGGACACCCTTTCGCCGCAACAGGCGCACGTATGATCACGCAGTCGTTGAATGAATTGTATCGTCGTGGTGGGGGCTTAGCACTGAACACCGCGTGTGCAGCAGGTGGTCTAGGTGCAGCAATTATTTTGGAGGTAGAATAATGAGCGAAGAAACTACATTCACTTCCGTGCCTAAAATTCAGTTAGCACCAACAGCTTTGGTATGGAACATTGCATACAATGACATAGCTTGGCTTGTCATTGATGTGCCTGCTAATAATATGAACATTCTGCAAGCATCATTTATCAATCAGTTCAGTGAGATTCTTACAGAACTTGAAACTAAAAAAAATATTAAGGGTTTAGTGTTACATTCAGCAAAACCGGATAACTTTGTAGTCAGTGCAGATGTGCGGATGCTTGATGCCTGTAAAAGAGTGGAAGATGCTCAGACCATTGCTCAACAAGGTCAGAAGCTTTTTTCTCGTTTAGAGGCGTTACCATTTCATGTGGTTGCAGCAATTCACGGCTCATGTTTAGGCGGCGGATTGGAATTGGCATTAGCTTGCCATAGCCGTGTAGCAACAAATGATGCTAAAACTCGCATTGGGCTGCCGGAAGTGCAACTGGGTTTGTTGCCAGGCTTTGGTGGCACACAGCGATTACCTCGTTTGATTGGAGTAGCAAGGTCACTTGATATGATCCTCACAGGCAAAGAACTTCGAGGTGAAAAAGCGAAAAATATCGGTGTAGTGGATGATTGTGTCTCCCATTCTGTATTGCTGCAAATTGCGGAAGAGTGGGCGTTAAAAAGCAAACCGAAAAGAAAGAGTAGTTGGCAAAACTGGATCATGGATAGAAATATACTTGGCCGCGCTGTTATTTTTGAGAAAGCCGCAAAGAAAATTCGGAAAAAAACGCGTGGTAATTATCCTGCAATGGAAGCCATTTTGGATACCGTGAGATATGGTCTCGAAAAAGGCGTAGAAAAAGGTTTGTCCCACGAAGCGCAGTACTTTGGGCAACTTGTTATGAGTCCTGAGTCGGCAGCATTACGAAATTTATTTTTTGCTACTACAGCTCTGAAAAAAGAAACCGGTGCTGATGCTGAACCTGAAGAAATAACGGGAGTTACCGTGCTTGGTGGTGGTTTAATGGGTGCAGGTATTGCCAATGTGTCTGCGACTACCGCAAATGTACCAGTGCGCGTGAAAGATGTTAGTTATGATGCGCTGCTCAATGTGATGAGCTACAGCTTCAAGCTGCTAGAAAAAAAGCGTAAGCACCGAATTATTTCTAAAGTTCAGCTTCAAAAACAAATGGCGCATCTTAGTTGTTCTACAGATTATAGCGGTATGACCCATAATAATGTGGTGATTGAGGCTGTGTTTGAAGATCTTGAGCTCAAACACAAAATGGTAGTGGAAGTAGAAAAGTCACTAAGAAATACTACTATATTTGCGACCAATACATCCTCATTGTCTATCTATCAAATTGCTGATGGAGCTACTAGGCCTGAGAATATTATTGGTCTCCATTACTTTAGCCCTGTCAATAAAATGTTATTAGTTGAAGTAATCCCTCATACTGGTACGTCAGCTAAAACCATAGCTACGGTTGTAAAACTGGTGAAGATGCAAGGTAAAATACCTATTATGGTGGCAGATAAGGTGGGTTTTTACGTTAACCGTATTCTTGCACCATATATCAATGAAGCGGCAATGATGCTATTGTCAGGCGAATCGATTGAACATATAGACACAGCATTGCTTAATTTTGGTTTTCCCGTTGGGCCTGTGACATTATTGGATGAAGTGGGCATTGATATTTTCGTAACAATTAGTTCGATTTTATTCAATGGATTGGGCGAGCGTTTTCGTGCTCCTGATATTTTTGATGTCATGCTGAACAATGGTCGTAAGGGGCGCAAAAACGGGAAGGGCTTTTACCAATATAGTAGTAAAAAAAAAATGTTTGTAAGCACGTTTATGGTTTGCTTGGTGTTGAACCTAAAAATCAATTCACAACTCACGAGATTGCACAACGTTGTGTTCTTATGATGCTTAATGAAGCTGCTCGCTGTCTTGATGAGGGGGTGGTTAAGTCAGCCCGAGATGGTGATGTCGGCGCTGTATTTGGTATTGGTTTTCCTCCATTTTTAGGTGGTCCTTTTCGATACATGGTTCATATTGGTATTCGGCGTTTAGTGGTATTGTTTGAGCAACATGAAGCTAAATTTGGTGCACGTTTTGTACCTTGTGAATTGCTGCAAGCTATGGCATCGAAAGATAAGAATTTTTTCAATTAATTTATTTAATTATTGAAAATGAAGAACAGTAAAATTACATAAAATATGAAAAATTTATCTATATCTGGACTTGTTGCGTTAATGAAGCAATTGCCATTTCGTTTTGCCCAAATTAATAATAACGAGATATTATGATTGAAGTTATTTCCTATCTTTCTATTGGGAAAGTATGATTTTTACATGGTTACATACGCCCATAACGAGTTTTATCATTCTAAATTGTGGATTCTTATTTTGAACTATGGGTCAGAAAAATTTTTATAGACTATAGTATGATTCTGAATCATTAAAAAGTCATACCCTTGCAGTGATTATTAGTATATATCGCAGTAAATAATTTACTGTTAATGCTTTAAGTTTATTAAAAAGCGAGTAATTATACGTGCAACTATGTCTGGTTTTTCTGTATGTAACCAATGGCTTGTATTTGCAACAACGTGAACTTTTGCCTGAGGAAATTGACTTTTAATGCTTTTATAATATTCTGCAGAAATATAGTCGGAATTTGCGCCTTTCAAAAATAAAGTGTTATTAGTAAAAATACTGCCTAAAGGCCAATCTATTATGTCATCATAATGTGCTTCAAATACGTCCACATTGAATCGCCAATTGAAGCTACCATCATATTGTTTAGCGAGTGATTTTAACAAAAATTGCCGAATATTAGGATCGTGAATGTACTGAAATAAGGTAATCTCTGCTTCTTTTCGGCTCCTTATTCGACTTTTTTTGGTTGCACTCAGCCCTGCCAGTATGGTGTCATGATGACGAATATTGTATTTAACAGGAGCAATATCCATGACAACCAACTTATCTACAAGATCTTTATAGGTTATTGCTAATGCCATCGCAACTTTACCTCCCATAGAGTGACCGACGATAGAAATATATTTAAGACCTTGTTGATCTATGAAATCTTTTACAGCGATGGCTTGCGCAACATAGTTTACTGTGTTGCTGTGAGGTGACTGACCATGATTCGGTAGGTCAATTCGATACACTTGGTAGTATTTTGCCAAAGCTCGGGCTAAAATGTTTAAATTACTTAAACTACCAAAAAGTCCATGAATCAATAACAAAGGTTGTCCTGCTCCTTGAACCGTAAAATTTAAAAACACGATTATTTTATCTCAATATGAATAGTTTGATGTAGAGTATACTTATTAATTCTGTATAATTGGTTTGTTGAACTGTAATTAGGATACATTGATCAAACAATGAAGACGATTGAGGTTGATGAAGAATTATATCGGTATATTGCTAGCCAAACTCAACACATTGGTGAAAGTGCATCTGATATTTTGCGACGATTACTGATGGTACCTTTGGTTGAGCAATCGGTCGTCACTATGCTGAATACTGTGCCTAATTTAAAGTATA
Organism: Candidatus Enterovibrio altilux; assembly: GCF_002381345.1. Taxonomy (GTDB): domain Bacteria; phylum Pseudomonadota; class Gammaproteobacteria; order Enterobacterales; family Vibrionaceae; genus Enterovibrio; species Enterovibrio altilux. Next base: position 448,311 of record NZ_CP020660.1, on the reverse strand, counting down.
TAAAGGATACTGGCAAGAGCAACACCATTAAGCAAATTAAGGAAATTCATTCATTGTTGATTTCTGATGAATTTATCTCCGAAGACAATGCGATAGGTCGCTTTATGTTAGTATTGTCGACTTTGTATCGTATTGATGGGCAGTCATTTTCCGTAGCTACGGCATTGAAAGGGCGTACTCGTGTATACTTTGCTGACAATGAACAAATTTTATTAAAGAGCGGCAAAACTACTAAACCTAAACATATTCCAAGCACACCTTTTTGGGTTATTACTAATACTAATACAAGCCGCAAGCGCCAAATGATTGAGAAGTTAATGACCAGAATGGGCTTTACGAATGAAATTTCTGAAAAAGTGATAGATGCAATCTGAATAGAATATCATTAGTTTAGAACTAATGAGTAGATTGAAATTAATGATGCATTCATTAAATGTAACCTCACGAACATGCTTATTTCACTCCCTTCCTCCCGGAAGTGACTATGGTGGGTACTCTTAACGTGAAATGCTGTTTTGTCAGCACATAAATGTATGTGTAACAGTATGGAATCGAGCAAGGTGGACACTAATTATACCATTATAAGCTATATGGTCTAAGCTTGACTTGAATATACTTACATCGTTTGTCAGGCAAGTATAAAATGTTAGACTTGCTATGAAGAATACCGGGATTCGTAATTTGGTTCGAGTGCTACGCATCAGTATTAATACGGTTATTCATGCCTTAAAAAACTTAATCTTAGTTCCCTTATGACGTGCAGGAAGTCGTGCTTATCTGTGAAGTGGATGAGCAATAGTTCTTTATGGGCAACAAAGAAAGATACTTTTCGTTGACTTTTGAAGCGCTGAGGAGTCTAGATTAAAAGAGGTTATTGCTTACGTGTTTGGTTGTCATGGAAGGGATCCGGCTTTGTCTCCTAAATCAGGGAACTAAATTATCAATTTGCGCTCTAAATAGCTAGACTCACTTAAATATTCGGGTTTATGAGCAAGTTTCGCTACAAAACAAAGAACTGGAAGCAGTATAATTAATTTTTGATCAATCCTGGCTCACTAATATTCTGGGTTGATGAAGAAGCCATTCAGCTGTGGAATTAAACTAAGCGGAGGTAATCATGGAAAACCTCGTTTATTTAGCGATTTAGCCATTACGATGGTTCTTATGGCTAAACGCGTATTTTTAATGCTATCGAGAGTTTTGTAAAAATTAATTAATGCTATTTTTAAATTTGTTCAACGGAAGTTATCATGCCCGCATTATTCCTGCATTAACTGCTTGGGCTCGCTTGTTAATGCAGGAATAATGCAGACTACAGAACCCCATCAAACACTTAGCGTGAGCTATTGATTCTACGGGGCTAAAAGTCTACGGTGACGGGAAATAGAAAGTAAAAAAGCATGGCACTGATGGAAAATGGAGAGTCTGGCATAAATTATATGTAGCGATAGATATAAATATGCATGAAATCATTGTTGCTAAGTTCAGTGCATCAAATTTGACTGACGGTGGAGTATTATCTAAGGAGCTTACGACACCAGACAATGTTACGAAACCATTCGTATTAAACGAGTAGTTTTAATCATTCCACTCAGGGGAAAATATTTTTAAAAACGGATCATCATGTAATTTAGTGGTTAGTTACCATAAATGTTCATTATAAGAGACGACAATGTTTCGAGTCACAAAATGATTGGGAGGGAGATTGAAGCTAAGGAAGCATAACACTGAGATTAACGAAATATATGCCACAATGAAAATATTAAATAAGCTGACAGGAATAGGTATGTTTAAAATAAAAGCGATTGTTTAATAGTAAATCATCTTGGGATTTGTTGCCTGAACTCGAATTAGGCAGCAAGATCAAGAAATATATTTAATATGTTTTTAAATGTATTGCCTATATTTAGTGTTGTATTTTGATGTTTGATGTGCATGTGTATGACATTCCTCCCGAAAATAAAACATCTTTGTAAATTCTATTTTCAACGTATCGAAAGGGCTAATTTGACCCTATGTATTTACTAAAGTTTTGTTCCTTAAATTAATGAACTCAATTATTAATCTATGTTCTAAATAGCTAGATGAATTTAAAGATCTAGATCTATGGATAAGCTTAGTTACTAAAGAACCAATGGGAAACAGAATAATCGCCAGAGGTCTTGTTTATGTAGTCACTTAACCATTACGACGGCTCTTATGGTCAAACGCGTATTTTAATGCCCTTGAGAGGTTAGTAAGGACTCATTAATTATGTTTTTAACTTGCTCAACTGTAGTTGTCCTGTCCCCATTATTTATGCATTAGCAAGCGATCCCAAATGGTTAACACCGTGTTCAAAAAAAGACTAAAGGAACTATCTATTACTTAGCTATTTATTCTATGGGGTTTAAAGTCCATGGTAGAGGATAATGGAGAGTAAAAAAGTATGGTACTGATGGCGAAGTGCTTCCTAACTTACTTAAATAACCTGCTGAAAATTAGTAAAATATCAGGTGATGGTGCTTATAATTTTGTTTATATTAAACGAACTATTTTACGCATTCCCCCAAAAAAAGGCGCAGCTTGTTGAAAAGGAAGTTGCCCCAGTAATTTAGTGGTCAGTTACTAGAAGTTATACAGCTTAACTCAGCATTAAAAAAACAAAGTATGGTTACCATAAATAATTCATATGAGAGACGGCAATATTTCGAATCAAAAAATTACTAAGAGGGACATTAAGCCTAAGGGAGCATAATGCTCAAATTGATGAAACCTGCGCCATAATAAAAGTGTTAGATAAGCTGGCAGAATTAAACATGCTTAAAATAAAAATAATCGTCTACTCGTCAATTATGTTGGGATTTGCTATCTGACTCGAATTAAAAATAAAGTTTATTAAAGCTACTGTGTTTTTTTTAGCGGCTTTGTCTTTGACTGGGCATCTAATTTTATATACATTTTCATTTCTTGAAAAGGTGCTATTTTATGACTAGTTATAATCGTGCGGGGCAACGTGCTCAGCAGCAAGATCTTCACAACATCCCCCTTCTTGTCTCTAACTATTTTCAATTAATGCCTGACCCTTCTAACCCAAGTCACCATGTTACATTTGGTACTTCTGGGCATCGTGGCTGTGCTGACAAATCAACATTTAATCAACACCACATTTGGGCTATTGCTCAAGCGGTGGCTGTAGTGCGTGCTGAAAATGGTGTTAATGGACCGCTTTTTGTTGGCAAGGATACACATGCATTGTCTGAACCTACATTTTGTTCTTTGGTCGAAGTGTTGGTCGCAAACGGAATTAATGTCATTGCTCAGCAAAAGGGAGGTTATACACCAACGCCTGGTATTTCTCATGCGATTTTAGTTCACAATAAATTTAATGATTTACTTGCTGATGGCATCGTGATTACACCGTCTCATAACCCACCACAAGATGGAGGTATTAAATACAATCCTCCTCACGGAGGTCCTGCTGAGGGCAAGATTACGAATGCGATTGAAGCATGTGCAAATGCTATAATTATAGATGGTTTACATGGTGTCCGGCGTATTGGTTATGTTGACGCTATAGCCAGTGAGCATTTTTTTGAACAAGATTTAGTTACTCCTTATATTGAAGATCTTAATGATGTGATTGATATGGAAGTCATTAAGCAATCTAATCTTCACATTGGTGTTGATCCTCTCGGTGGTTCAGGCATTGATTATTGGAAAGCAATAACAACGCATTTTGATCTAAATATTACATTAGTTAATGATGATATTGATCCTTCATTTCGTTTTATGTCCTTGGATAAAGATGGCGAGATCCGAATGGACTGTTCATCACCTTATGCAATGGCAGGTTTGCTGGCTTATAAAGATAACTATGACCTTGCATTTGGTAATGATCCAGACTGTGATCGCCATGGTATAGTTACACCTGCTGGCTTAATGAATTCGAACCATTACTTGGCTGTGTGTATTGATTATCTTTATCGCCATCGTCCTCAGTGGTCTACAAGTATAGCCGTGGGCAAAACGTTAGTTTCAAGTGCAATCATTGACAAAGTGGTTGCAGATCTTGGTCGTGATCTTTGTGAAGTGCCTGTTGGATTTAAATGGTTTGTTGATGGTTTGTTTAGCAGTAAAATTGGTTTTTGTGGTGAAGAAAGTGCAGGGGCCTCTTTTCTACGTAAGGATGGTTCGCCTTGGTCTACGGATAAAGACGGTATTTTGTTGTGCTTGTTAGCGGCAGAAATTACCGCGGTAACTGGTAAAAATCCACAACAATATTACGATGCGTTAGCTACGAAGTTTGGTGCTTTTAGTTACAATCGTATTCAAGCGGTTGCTTGTAGTCAGCAAAGAGCTGTGTTGAGTAAGTTATCTGCTGAAAAGGTGACAATAGATACATTGGCTGGCGACCCGATAATGACGAAATTGAAGTATGCTCCTGGTAATGGCCAAGCCATTGGTGGTCTAAAAATAATTACTGAGTTTGGTTGGTTTGCCGTGCGCCCATCTGGCACAGAAGATATTTATAAAATTTACTGTGAAAGCTTTAAAGGCGACGCACACTTGCGTTTGATTGAAGAAGGAGCAAAAAAACTCGTGAGAGATCTGTTTATAAATGCAGGATTATAAGCTGTAGTAAATATACTCGTAATAAAGCTGAATTGCACATAAGTAAGTTGATCATGCATGCAATAAATTAAGTGTGACTTAAACGTTATAATGATGTTTATATAAATATATTAACTACTATATCATGTATTCCCGTTGAGTGTGAATTTTGAATTATTTCTATACACTTACTTAGCTTGAAATACAGGCTTAATTGATTCAGAAAATCAAAAACTTTGCAATCTCTGGATGAGTAACCGTAAAAATTATTCAATAGCTTCTTTGACACAACGTTTATTGTTGAAGTAAACGTTATTTCTCGACTGTTTATTCGTCGAGGCTTTGTGTTCTAATTTGAGTTCAGATAGTAGATCCCAACATAATTAATGATTAAACAATCGTTTTTGTTTTAGGCATACTTAACCTGGTTAGCTTATTTAACGTTTTTATCATGGTGTGAGCTTTGCTAATCTGGGCATTATGATCTCTTAAGTTTAATGTCCTTCCGAGTAATTTTTTGATTCGAAACATTGCCGTCTTTTCTAGGGAACGTTTATAGTAATCATATCTCGTTTTTTAATGATGATTGGAACCGTATAACTTCTGATAATTGACCACTAAATTATGCGGATAACCTTATTTTTTAAAAAGTTGCTCCTTTTCTTGGTGATATGAGTGGGACCGCCCGCTGAATATGAATAGTTTCGTAACATTGTTTGGTGTCGTCAGCATCATTAGTTGATATTGTATTGATTTTTCGGCGGATCTGCTTGAGTAAGTTAGGTGGCACTTCACCGTCAGTCACATTTTATGCACTTAACTCAGCAGGTATGATTTCGTGCGAATTTATATTTACCGCTAAATGTAACTTGCGCCAGGCTCGCAGTTTCCTATCAGTACTATGCTTTTTTACTCTCCTTTACCGTAGACTTTGAGTTCTGTAGAATCAATGACTAAGTACTTGATGGTTCCTTTACTCTTCATCTTGAACGTGACGTTATTCGTTTTGGCGTCTTTGCTAATGCATGAATAGTGATGGCATGACAATGGCAGTTGAGAAAGTGTAAAAACAGCATTAATGAATCGGTGAAGACCTCTCAATGGTATTGCAAATACGTATTTAACCACGAGGACCGTCGTAATGGCTAAGTCGTTAAAGAAACGAGGTTTCCTATGGTTACCCTGCTTAGTTTGATTCCATAGCTGAATAGCTGCTTTCTCAATCTAAAATGTTAGTGAATCACAATTGATTAAAGCTTGATTATACTGTCTCCAGCTAGTTATTTTATAGCGGAGTTTACTCATAAATTTAAATATTTTAGTGCGTCTAGCTGTTTAGAGTGCAGATTACTTATTTAGTCCCCTTATTTGGTGAGCAAAGTAGTTCTTCATATTAATTACTTATTATTTTTTATTTATGGCGCACTGCATATTGAGTGATCTATTATTATCGAATAGAAATAATACCTTGATCCTCATACATTGCCCAAGAAACTACACGATTGACTACGCACTGCTCACCCAGTGACAACTCTCCAGACTGACCTTGGTAACGGTATTCAGGGAGCGCTTTCATTTGAGGTAAAACTTTGATAAGTGAATATGCATCCATACCTAAGGCGTACAGACGTATCATGCTATTATTAAGTTCCGGCCAAAGTTGGTGGAAGCGTACTGTCGTTGGATTATTATGTTCGACAAGCAGAGGAACATCACTGAACTCTATACCACGAAGTTCTCCTACCTCTCGTATTCCATTGATAAAGTGATTGCTGTGTGAACTTGCATAGAACTTCGGAGGGTTAACATTAGGGTTAATCGCGACTTCAATGAAGGGCTTTAACAAGCTTAACTCACCCGAATTGGCCACTAAATAAACTGCATCAATGTCACGACGACTACGTTGTTCTGATGCCATGTTTAAACCAAGGATCTGGTTTATTTGTTGAATTCTACCTTGGCTTTCGGTAAGGCCAAAAACTTGCTGCACTGTTTCTTGCATTGTGTCACGATTTTCAAAATACTTTATTTCAGGTATTTTACCTGTAACGCTTTGCCATTCAATAGAAAAAGCACTACTGACACGATGCCCAAACTTATTATTTGGAGCAATCACTAACGGGTAATGATGATTATTTTGCGCGATATGCAGAGCGGCTTGTTTGGCTTCCTGTTCCGGAGATAGTGTAAAAAAGCAGATATTTTTGCTTCTTATTTTACTTCTGGGAAAATTGAGTGCAAGCATTGGGAATGTATTATGACTAGCATTCAGAAAAGCATCTACATTGTCTTTTTGCAGTGGGCCAATGACAAATTGAATACCATCATTTTGCATGTGAGCAACGATCTCTGGCATCGCCATTCCATTGGTATCATAAAACATCACTGCAGGTTGTGACTCACCAGAATTATCATCCAGTAGCTTCTGAATAAATCCATTACGAATGGCTTCTCCTTGTGCAACAAATTTATCACTAAGAGGCAATAGGACAGCGATACGGTTCGGACGAACAATATCTATAGTTTGTAATGTTTTGTAGTTATCTGGCAAATAAAAATTTGCTGGGTGCTCTGGATTAGTAGCTAACCATATATTCAAGGCTGTATGCTGCAGTACTGGTTCCTCCGCGTGCTGACGTAATAGCGCGACTAATTCAGCCCAACCAGAGAGCACTGTATTGCTGTTTGCAGAAAGAGAATGTAACTTACTGGGTGACAGTTCTACGAGTAAGTTCCAAACGCGAACCCAGTTTTGTTGTTTATCAAACGTATCAGATAGATAAGATGATGCTTCTGTGTAAGAGAGTACTGCTCCTGAAGGGTTGTTGATCTGTTCGTAAAGTTTACCTTTCAAAAGATAATAACGTTGATATTGAAGTGTTGGTAGTTTCCAGGTAGATGAAAAGTTTAAACTATCGATAGCAGCTTGAAATTGGCCTTTTTGTTGCAATAGCACCGCACGGTTAAGTTGCCACTCCGATAATTGGATTGTCATAAGTGGAAGCTTCGCCAAGTGACTTACTAAAGCACTAGCTTGTGGGAATTGTTTTTCTGTAATCAACGCTTTTAAAGCAAGCAAATACCAGTCAGCTTTTTCCTTATTAACGCTTATTTCTGCTTTCAATAAGTAGAATTTTGATGACTCGAGCGTTGGGGCTGTGATGTCATACAAAGGAGCCTTCAAAGAGGGGGAGGTGGCTACACATGCCGAAAGTGCTAATGCTAACGCGATTGGAAAGATAACTCGTGATATACTTTTATATTTATGGGTTATTTTACGCATAATTATCTTCTGTCCGTAACTTATTCCCCTCTATATTAATCGCCGAAGGGTTGTGAAACAAATGACTGATGAAACATCAACAATGGTTGACGTCTCAACTTTATATATCGTGCCAACTCCGATCGGAAATTTAGGAGATATCACCCGACGTGCATTGTCAATTCTACAGCAGGTAGACATTATTGCTGCTGAGGATACCCGTTATACTGGCAGACTATTGTCACATTTTGGTATCATGACCAGAACTCTTGCTTTGCATGATCATAATGAGCGGCAAAAGGCAAACATTTTGGTTAAAAAGTTAATGACAGGACAAAATATTGCTTTAGTTTCTGATGCTGGTACACCGCTGATTTCTGATCCAGGTTACCACTTAGTTACGCGGTGTCGTCAGGTAGGTATTAAGGTTGTGCCCTTGCCAGGTCCCTGTGCTCTGATTACTGCTTTGAGTGCTTCAGGTTTACCGTCTGATCGTTTTAGTTTTGAAGGTTTTTTACCGCCAAGAAGCAAAGGACGGAAAGATAAGTTCACAGAAGTGGCTCAAGATCCCCGTACACTTATTTTCTACGAATCACCACACCGTATTATCAATACCCTTGATGACATGTTGGAGGTGCTGGGTAGTGAACGTATGGTCGTGATTGCCCGTGAGTTGACTAAAACGTATGAAACTATTCATGGTGTTCCGCTCGGTGAATTGGTTGAATGGGTGAGTGAAGACCGAAATCGCATTCGTGGCGAGATAGTCCTTTTGATTGCCGGATATCGTGCTGGAGAAGACTATTTACCGTTGGAAGCCACAAATGCAGTTGCGCTTCTTGCTAAGGAATTGCCGTTGAAAAAAGCAGTAATAATAACGGCTAAATTATTCAATGTTAAAAAAAATACTCTTTATAAATGGGGATTGGAGAATCTTCAATAATAAGATCTGTTTGAAAGTAGATTAGTGACGATTATTGTTATAGAATTTAAATTCTGAGTTGGCTGGGTAACCGCTGCTTTGTTAATGTCCTTTGAGACGCTGGCATAGGGGAGGAAAGTCCGGGCTCCATAGGGCAGGGTGTCAGGTAATGCCTGAGGGGCGCAAGCCTACGACAAGTGCAACAGAGAGTAAACCGCCGATGGCTTACTATTTATAGTATTCACAGGTAAGGGTGAAAGGGTGTGGTAAAAGCACACCGCGCGTCTGGTAACAGTTCGTGGCAAGGTAAACTCCACTCGGAGCAAGACCAAATAGGCCCTCATTGGCGCGGCCCGTGTTGAGGACGGGTAGGTTGCTGGAGCCTGTGAGCGATTGCAGGCCTAGACGAATGGTTACCACCGGTTACGGCACAGAACCCGGCTTATAGGCCAACTCATATCATATTTAGAAGGCGAGCATTAGCTTGCCTTCTTTTCTTTTAATGGCGACTAATATTTATGGTGCTTCATGCTAACATGATGTCAAGTCAAAAATAGAATAGTTATTTTTGGCATATAATCCGTTAAATTAACAATGTATTCATTAAAACGTGTGCGGTCTTGAATGATTCCCCTGCTTGACTTTCTTTTTGCCTAATACGTACACTCTAGTGAAATATTGTAAAATAAAGCGAGGTATTCTAGCGTGCAAGACAACTAAATTGCATGTTAAGGGGTGTGTCTGCCATTTCATTTGATATGAAAAGTTGGGTAGGCATTGCGAAGGCGTTATCGAAACGACTGTAATACGCTGTGTGGTGACGTGTTTGCTTGCGTTATAGTGCATTAACTTCCCTGTTTATTCTATATTTGTTGCCAAAGTGGGAGCTAATTAAAAAATTTACGCATTTGTCTAGCTTACATCCAGTAAAATATTTTCTCCGCGTTTGTTGTTGGATCATGCCTTTGAATGGAAGATGGATAATTAAGGGCGAAGATTGATTATCACAATGTCACGTGATTATGCGGGGTTAAAGAACAAAGCCGTGCTGATGAGGTCACTTGATAAAGTTGAACTCTGGTACAGTGATAAATGACAGCAACAAATAGATAGATATATTAAACTTCAAGCTAATGCTACAGAGGCATTGAACAATAGACTTACCTCCCTCTCGCTTTAGGTGCTCAAAAATTATGTCAAAGCAGTTTTCACATATGTCGGTTTTTTTACATGAATCAATTAATGGTTTAGCGATAAAATCTAATGGTATTTATGTAGATTGCACATTTGGCCGTGGGGGGCATAGCCGTCAAATTTTGTCTCGCCTTGGCGAAAATGGTCGCCTTTACGGTATTGATCGGGATCCACAAGCAATTGCTGAAGGAGCAAAAATTAATGATTCACGTTTTAGTATTATTCACGGCCAGTTTTCTGGTATTCAAAAATATATTGAAGGATTCGGTTTAAGTGGTCAGATTGATGGTGTATTGATGGATTTAGGAGTGTCTTCTCCTCAGTTAGATGATCCAGAACGTGGTTTTAGCTTCATGCGAGATGGTTCACTGGACATGCGTATGGACCCAACATCTGGTATACCTGCAGTTCAATGGCTTCAAGAAGCTGATGTAGATGACATTGCATGGGTGTTGAAAGTCTTTGGTGAAGAACGTTTTGCGAAACGTATTGCTTGTGCGATTGTTGAACGTCGTGAAAATAAAGAAAAAGAACCACTGACACGCACTGTACAGTTAGCTAATTTTATCACAAATGTTATACCTTTCCGAGAGAGAAATAAGCATCCTGCAACACGCAGCTTCCAAGCGATACGTATTTACATTAATAATGAGTTGAATGAGATTGAGACCGCATTGCAAGGTGTGCTGAATGTTCTTGCACCTAAAGGACGTTTATCAGTAATTAGCTTCCATTCGTTAGAAGATCGCATGGTCAAGCGTTTTATCCGCAAGCAAAGCAAAGGGCCGAAGGTACCTCATGGTGTGCCATTAACGGAAACACAAATTTTAGAATTGGGTCGAGCAGCAATGAAGCCAGTAGACAAAGTATTGAAACCGTCTAATCTTGAAGTGACATATAATGCACGCTCACGTAGCTCAGTGCTGCGTGTGGCAGAAAAACTAAGCTTTTAATGCGGGCTCATGTTGGGTTAACCAAGCAAATTATTCATGATCTAACTTCGGTAGGTAAAGTACAGTTGATTCTATTTGTATTGGTTTTACTCTCGGCTTTGGGTGTGGTGTACACCACTCAGCAAACACGTAGTATTATCGCAGGCAATGATCAATTATTAATGGAGCGAGAGCGCTTAGAGGTTGAATGGCGAAATCAGCTGCTAGAAGAACATGCTTTAACAGAGCATAGTCGTGTTGAAAGTATAGCGCGGCAAGATCAGGGTATGGTGCGTCCTGACAGTAAGCGTGAAGTCATAGTGAGCCAATAGTATTGAAAGAAAAAAAGAAAGTAGGTGATCAACTAGCTGGTCAGCAGATGCTAACTTTTATTAAGTGGCGTTTTGTAACAGTTTGTTGCAGTATTTTCTTTGCATTGACTGCTTTAATTACCCGCGCCGCCTACATTCAAGTCATTGAACCAGACCGCCTTCGTTATGAAGGTGATTTACGTTCTGTCCGAGTGACAGCAATGCCTGCAGCTCGAGGTATGCTTACTGACCGTAATGATGAATCCCTCGCAGTGAGTGTGCCAGTTCAAGCGGTGTATGCAGATCCTGTCACGATATTTAAAAATGATAAGTTACAAGATAGATTTCGTTGGCACGCATTAGCGGATGCGTTAAATATCAATAGACAAGAGATGCTTGCCCGTCTTGAAAATAATAAAAACAAGCGGTTTATTTATCTACAGCGCCAGGTGAGTCCTGCGATATCGACTTATATTGAAGGCCTTAAATTGGCGGGCATCAATACCAAAGATGAATCTCGCCGTTATTACCCTGCGGGTGAGGTTAGTGCACATCTGATTGGGGTGACTGGTATTGATGGGCGGGGATTGGAAGGCATTGAACGTGGGTATGATGATTGGTTGAGCGGTGAACCAGGCCGTCGTACTGTTCGAAAAGATAGATACGGTCACGTTGTTGAAAATATTTCGCTCAAAGAGCGCAAAGAAGGTAAACCTCTTCAGCTGAGCATCGACCAGCGATTACAGGCTATTTCTTATCGCGCTATTAAACAGGCAGTCGCAGATTATAGAGCAACGTCAGGGTCTGTGGTGATGGTTGATGTGCGTACTGGAGAAGTGCTTGTTATGGTAAATGCACCGTCTTATAACCCCAATAATCGTTTGTACTTAAAAAATTTTACGATGCGAAATCGTGCAATTACTGATGTGTTTGAACCGGGCTCAACTATCAAACCGTTAGTTGTGCTTGCAGCACTTGAAAATGGCATTGCAGATGAAACTACCATTATCGATACGGGCAATGGTGTGATGTCGATTGGTGGTGTCAAAGTACGTGACGTTTCTAAAGCTGGTAAAGCAAATTTACGTAAAATTCTTAAAAAATCCAGTAATATAGGTGTGAGTAAACTGTCTTTATCGATGCCTGTTGAAGAGTTATTAGGGTTGTACAGTAGTTTTGGTGTAGGCGACGCAACTGGTATGAATCTTGTTGGCGAGTCACTAGGCTTCTACCCTTCGCGTAGGCGATGGTCTGATTTTGAACGCGCAACATTGTCATTTGGTTACGGCTTGTCTATTACACCAGCTCAATTGGTGCGAGTCTATGCTGTGCTTGGTGGATTAGGTGTAAAGCGTCCTCTTTCTATTTTAAAAACAGAAGCAGTTGTACCCGGTAAGCAAGTGGCATCGCGTGAAAATACCCGTAAAGTAATTGATATGTTGGAATCGGTGACTCAGGTAGGTGGCAGTGCAAGACGTGCAGCAGTAAATGGCTATCGTGTAGGAGCAAAAACTGGCACCGCTAAAGTAGCTATAGCTGGTGGGTACGGTGATGAATATATAAGTTATACTGCTGGGATCGCGCCGATCAGCGATCCGCGGATCGCGATAGTTGTCGTGATAAACGAACCTCAAGGTGATAAATATTATGGTGGCCAAGTCGCGGCACCTGTCTTTTCTGAAGTGATGAAGAGTACATTGCAAATCCTAAATATTGCGCCTGATGCAAGAGACTCTATGTTACAAATTACTAGAACGGACAAGAAGAACTGATGCCCAACACTAGTTTTACCGAATTATTAGCGCCGTGGTTTGATGGTGTGCCAGAACAAGAGATCTCAGGACTTTCTCTGGATAATCGCCAGATTAAGTATGGTGATGTATTTATTGCGATCCAGGGATATAACTTAGATGCAAGACGGTTTATTGCTGCTGCTGTTCATGTTGGCGCTGTTGCTGTGATTGCTGATGACGGTGACACTTGTGGTCAGTTTGGTGTTACCTTTTACAATGATGTTCCTGTGGTGGCCTTTCCTCATCTTAAATCGCATCTTTCCGAGATTGCTTCACGCTTCTTCCAAAATCCAAGTAAGTATATGACGACTATTGGTGTGACGGGCACAAACGGCAAGACTACCGTTAGCCAATTAATTGCTCAGTGGATTGATCTTATGGGCGGTCGTGCTGTCGTGATGGGAACAACAGGTAATGGGTTTCTTAATGCTCTGGAGCCAGCATTAAATACCACAAGTAGCGCAGTAGATATTCAGCAACAACTTTTTGTGTACAAGGAAGCAAAAGCTACGCATGTTGCCATGGAAGTATCTTCGCATGGGTTAATACAAGATCGCGTTAAAGCCGTGGCATTTGATGCGGCTATTTTTACGAATTTAAGTCGCGATCACCTCGATTACCACGGCACCATGGAAGCTTATGCTGAAGTAAAATTGCATTTATTTACGCACTATAGCTTATCAGTATCCATAATTAATGCCGATGATGAAGTCGGTGCGCAATGGTTAGTGAATATGCCAGAGGCTATTGCTGTTTCTTTTTCAAAGTCGGCGGTGCTAGTTCATCAAGGTCGTAAGCTATGGCTTACTTTTGTGAGCTATTCGACTTGCAGTGTTACGATTGCATTTTCATCTTATTGGGGTGATGGTGAATTCACGGCTCCTCTGGTGGGTGAATTTAATGTGATGAACTTATTGTTGAGTCTGACTACGTTGTTGGGGTTGGGCTATGAGAAGTCAGCGTTGCTCAATGTTGCACCTAAACTTCAAGCAGTGATTGGACGAATGGAAATTTTTCATCATATTGGTAAACCCATGCTTGTCGTTGACTACGCTCACACCCCCACAGCACTGGAAAAAGCACTAACTGCACTCAGACGTCACTGTAAAGGTGAACTTTGGTGCATTGTGGGTTGTGGTGGAAACAGAGACACAGGTAAGCGTCCATTAATGGCTAAAATTGCAGAAAAGTTTGCAGATAAAGTTATCCTTACTGACGATAATCCGCGATCAGAACTACCAGAATACATTGTGCAAGATATGCTTGCTGGCATGGCGGTGCCCACGCAAGCTATTGTACTGCATGATCGTGCTCAAGCATGTGAATTTGCTTTTATTAACGCGTCAAATAACGACGTAATTTTGGTGGCAGGAAAAGGGCATGAAGATTCTCAAATACTAGTATCAGGCATGATTGATTATTCAGATCGTGACACCGTGAGAATATTGCTGGAGGGTAAAAAATGATTCCAGTTTCGCTTAAAACATTGCAAATGATTGTCGGTGCAAACTTGGTTGACGTAAAGCTCTCTAATCCAAATATGATTATTGATGCAGTGTCTATCGATACTCGAACTCTTGAAAAGGGTGCACTATTTATTGCCTTGGTAGGTGATCGTTTTGATGCGCATGATTTTATTGACACAGCTAAACAAAACGGTGCCTCCGCATTACTTGTTTCTCACCCAGTAAATTGTGATTTACCACAATTAGTAGTTGAAGAAACGCTCAGAGCATTAGGGCAATTAGGCGCTTGGATCAAAACACAGTGTGATGTGACCACTATTGCACTAACGGGTAGCTGTGGCAAAACCACGGTTAAGGAGATGCTGGTAGCGATTTTATCTCGGCTAGGACGTACTTTGTGTACCTTGGATAATTTAAACAATGATATTGGCGTACCATTGACTTTATTGCGCTTGGAGCCATCTGATGATTATGCGGTTATTGAACTGGGGGCTAATCATGTTGGTGAAATTGCTTACACAACGAAGCTTGTTAAGCCTGACATTGCTTTAGTAACCAATGTAGCCGCCGCACATTTGGAAGGGTTTGGGTCTTTAGATGGTGTTGTGAAAGCTAAAGGTGAGATATTTGAAGGTCTAGCTGACGGTGCGCTCGCTATCGTCAATCTTGATAGCAATGGTGGCTTACATTGGGATGCCGTGTTAAAAAATAAACAATTACTTACAATGACAGTCTCCAATAAAAGTGCAAATTTTTGTGCTGTAAACGTCCGCGAGGCTGGAGGTGGGTGCTTTCAATTTGACATGGAAACGCCCATTGGAACGTTTCCTATCGTGCTGAGCCTACCGGGACAGCATAACGTTGCTAACAGCATATTAGCTACAATGGCAGCATTGAATATTGATGGTATCACTATGACAGAAATAACTCAAGGGCTTGCTTCAGTGGCACCGTTGAAAGGGCGTGGAGTAATAAGTTTTCCACGTCCTGGACTTCGTCTTATTGATGACAGTTACAATGCCAGTTTGCCGGCAATGAAAGCGGCAGTAGATATGCTTAATAAATTTGATGGCGACAAAGTGATTGTGCTTGCAGATATGGGCGAAATGGGTGATTACTCCGATGCAGTACACCTTGATTTAGCTGAATACCTTAGTCAATCTGATATTCAAACAGTAATGACACACGGACTTGCCAGCGTAATAATTAGCGAGCGGTGTGGCGGTCTACATTTTGATAATAAAGACGCGCTGATTGCAAACTTAGTGGCACTCATGAAGACCAAGCATGAGGTTTCTGTGCTGATCAAAGGTGCTAATGGAATGAAGATGTCACAGGTTATTGCAGCGATTGAGGAGGCTGCAACATGCTAATTTGGTTATCTAATCTTCTCGAGCACTATGCGGCATTTTTCCGTCTGTTTGATTACCTAACCTTTCGATCGATCGTCAGCGTTTTCACTGCTTTTATAATCTCTTTGTGGATGGGGCCACGCATGATTAACCATTTACAACTGATGCAAATTGGTCAGGTTATTCGTAATGAAGGTCCTGAGTCGCACTTTAATAAACAAGGCACTCCAACTATGGGCGGTATCATGATCCTAATTGTGATTGTTGTCACTGTGTTGCTTTGGGCAGACTTGAGTAACCCATATGTTTGGGCTATCTTGGGTGTGATCTTGGGGTATGGTGTTATTGGTTTTATAGATGATTACCGTAAAATGGTGCGTAAAAACACTGATGGTTTGGCTGCTCGCTGGAAATTTTTTTGGCAGTCCGCAATTGCCTTGGTGATTGCTTTTGCCTTGTATGTGCATGGGCAAGATACTGCGGCCACTCAATTGGTAGTCCCTTTTTTTAAAGATGTGATGCCAAAACTTGGATTATCCTACATTCTTTTTACTTGTTTTGTGATTGTTGGCACCAGCAATGCTGTCAACCTGACCGATGGCCTGGATGGTTTGGCTATCATGCTAATCGTAATGGTGGCGAGTGGTTTTACGTTGATTGCGTGGGCGACTGGTAACGTTAACTTCGCAGAGTATTTGCATATTCCCTATATTAAGTATGCCAGTGAACTAGTGATTGTCTGTGCTGCAATTGTTGGAGCGGGTCTAGGTTTTTTGTGGTTCAATACCTACCCCGCGCAAATGTTTATGGGGGATGTAGGTTCACTGGCATTGGGTGGTGCATTGGGCACCATTGCAGTATTAGTTCGACAAGAGTGTTTGCTGGTTATTATGGGGGGGCTGTTCGTCGTGGAAACTTTGACTGTAATTTTGCAGGTAGGTTCGTTTAAATTACGCGGACAACGCATTTTTCGAATGGCGCCGATTCATCATCACTACGAGTTAAAAGGTTGGCCAGAACCTCGTGTAATTGTACGCTTTTGGATCATTACACTAATGTTAGTTCTTGTGGGACTAGCAACATTGAAGGTACGCTAATCCATGACAGGTACCACGAAAAACTGTGTTGTGGTGATAGGAGTCGGTATGACTGGGCTTTCTGTTGTCAATTATTTGCTGCGTAAAGGTGGAGATATTGATATTAAAGTTATTGATACTCAAATGGTAAGACAGGGCAGCGTACAATTGCCGTCAGAGGTTGAGCTGCATGCTGGTGGTTGGAATATGAATTGGCTACTCAATGCTAATCAAATCATAGTGAGCCCAGGTGTTGCATTAGCTACACCAGAGCTCAAAGAAGCCGCTGCGAAAGGCATTGAAATTATCGGCGATATTGAACTATTTGCGCGCGATGTTTCTGTGCCAGTTATCGGTGTTACAGGCTCTAACGGTAAAAGTACAGTGACTAGCCTGGTCGGTGAAATGGCAAAAACAGCGGGTATCAATGTAGGTGTCGGTGGTAATATTGGTTTTGCCGCATTAGATATGTTGATGAATGACCATGCCCTTTATATTTTAGAGTTATCGAGTTTCCAGTTGGAAACAACCTTATCACTCGACTTAGCGGCTGCTGTTTTCCTCAACTTTTCAGAAGATCACATGAATAGATATATTGGGATGGGTGATTACCATGATGCTAAGCTCCGTATTTATCTGCAAGCGGCGCTAGCAGTATGGAATCAAGATGATACAAAGACAATGCCTGTAGAGCATGCGAATGCTATCCGTTTTGGACTCACTGACGGTGAGTATACTCTCACTTTGCGTGATGGCTTTGAGTGGCTTACGGCAAACGATGAACAAATCATGCCTGTCTCTGATATATTGCTTGTTGGACGCCATAATGTGGCTAATTGTCTTGCTGCAATGGCCGCTGCTGATGCTGTAGGCATTGAGCGCATTGCGCAGTGTGCTGCAATACGTCAATATCGCGGTTTACCGCATCGTTGTCAGAAAGTATTGGAACAAGATGGCGTGCTGTGGGTCAATGATTCCAAAGCGACAAATTTAGCAAGCACCTTAGCGGCGTTGAATGGCATTCGACGGGATGGTAAATTGCATTTAATGGTTGGTGGCGATGGGAAAGGCGCGAATTTTGTTTCTTTAAAACCAGTACTCGAAAAATTGAATGTTACTCTCTATTGTTTCGGCTGCAACGGACAATCGTTTTCGGCACTCGTTGAACGACCTGTTGTGGTAGAAACTTTGCAACAGGCAATGGATATTGCTGCAAAAGACGCGGTGTCTGGAGACATGGTACTGCTTTCTCCTGCGTGTGCAAGTTTTGATCAGTTTCTCAACTGCATGGTGAGAGGTGATACTTTTGCTGCTTATGCGAGTGTGGCCGTTTCAAAAAAACATGAAGATAGAAGTTAAGGATGATAAACATAAAGAGGGAAAACATGAATATTTGGCGTTGGCTCTTTCACCCAGCACCTACCGTTTTATACGATAGACATATCGTATGGCTTTCTTTGGGTTTAATGCTCATCGGGCTCATCATGGTGACATCAGCATCGATTCCAGTTTCAAGTCGGCTAGTGGATCAGCCTTTTCACTTTGCTATTCGTCAGGGAGTGTACTTGGTTGGTGCGCTAATCTTTGCGGGCATAGCAATGCAAATTCCTCTGGTTTGTTGGCAACAACTTAGCATCCCAATGCTTCTTATCTCGCTTTTTCTCTTGGTGGCTGTGTTAGTTATTGGTCACTCAGTAAATGGCGCAATGCGTTGGCTACGATTGGGTATCATTAACCTTCAGCCTGCCGAAGTGGCAAAGTTATCTCTCTTTTTGTTTATTGCTGGATATTTGGTTCGCCGACATGGTGAGGTGCGTGAAAGTTTTTATGGCTTCTTGAAGCCACTTGTTGTTCTTATTATTATCGCGGTACTTTTACTCGCACAACCAGACTTTGGCTCCGTGATAGTGATGTTTATCACTACCATTGGCATGTTGTTTATTGCAGGAGCAAAACTATGGCAGTTCGGCGTGCTTTTATTTTCAGGGCTGGGGTTAGTTGGGCTTCTTATTATTACAGAACCTTATCGTGTAAGGCGTGTTACGTCTTTTCTTGACCCATGGCAAGATCCTTTTGGCAGTGGTTACCAGCTTACTCAATCTTTGATGGCATTTGGTCGAGGTGATTGGTGGGGACAAGGGCTGGGTAATTCCATTCAAAAATTAGAATACTTACCAGAAGCACATACAGACTTTGTGGTGGCAGTATTGGCAGAAGAACTTGGATTGGTAGGTGTAACTGTTGTTTTGTTAATGGTTTTTGCTTTGGTGTTTCGTGCTTTGTTTATTGGGAAACGATGCTTTGAAATGAATCAATTATTTGGTGGTTTTCTTGCGTTCGGCATAGGGATTTGGTTTGCATTTCAAGCTTTGGTTAATGTTGGCGCAGCTGCAGGTATTATGCCAACTAAAGGGTTGACGTTACCGTTTATTAGTTATGGTGGCTCCAGTTTATTTATTATGTCTACAGCGGTAGCATTGCTATTAAGGATTGATTATGAATATAGGTTAGAAACTTCTCAGGTACATTAATGAATAATATTTCATGAAAAAAGAAAATGAACAGAAGCATAAACGACTCTTGGTGATGGCTGGTGGTACTGGCGGGCATGTTTTTTCTGGTCTTGCTGTTGCGAATGAACTGCAACAAGAAGGATGGGAAATTCGTTGGTTGGGGACGGCAGATCGAATAGAAGCGGATTTGGTACCCAAATATGGCATTGAAATTGATTTTATTGAAGTAAAAAGGCTGCGAGGTGCTGGATTTAAGCGTAAACTTTTTGCCCCTTTAATGGTTATTAACGCCGTTTGCCAAGCAAAAAAGCACATTCGGAATTGGAAACCAAATGCAGTCTTAGGAATGGGAGGGTACGTGAGTGGACCAGGCGGGCTAGCCGCATGGCTGACTGGTATTCCTGTTGTGCTTCATGAGCAAAATGCGGTGGCTGGTTTAACCAATAAATGGTTAGCGAAGATTGCACAATGTGTGTTGCAAGCATTTTCTGGAGCGTTTCCAAATCAAGAAGTGGTAGGAAACCCTGTCCGAAAGGCTGTATGCGGCCTGCCAGCACCGTCTGAAGTACACCGAGATGCTATTGATCCTTTAAAGGTGTTAGTGATGGGAGGCAGCCAAGGTGCGTGCATTCTGAATCGCACAGTGCCTGATGCGTTGGCACAATTGAATCGTGATGTGGTTGTTCGTCACCAAGCTGGCAAAGATAATCAAGCTGACACGGTTGAACGTTACCTTAAAGCGAACGTTAAACATGTTGAGGTGATAGAGTTTATTGATGATGTTGCAGAGGCATATGGGTGGGTTGATATCTTAATTTGTCGCTCTGGCGCGCTAACGGTATCTGAAGTTGCAGCTGCCGGTGTTGCAGCAATATTTGTGCCGTTTAAACACAAAGATCGTCAACAGACATTAAATGCTAACTATTTGGTGAAGAATGGCGCAGCAATAATGATTGAAGAATCAGAGCTTTCAGCAAAGAAACTAGCACAAACGCTAGAGATATTAGATTTTAGCTCTTTGATAGGAATGGCAAAAGCAGCGAGAAGCGCTGCCATTACAGATGCAGCCATACGGGTTGCTACCGTTATTAAAGACGTAGCGAGATAAGAGAACTCAGTGATAGGGAAATTTGATAGTCATCAGTTAGAAAAAATTCGAACCATGGTGCCAGAAATGCGTCGTGTTAACCGTATTCACTTTGTTGGTATTGGCGGCGCAGGTATGTGCGGTATTGCTGAAGTATTGATCAATGAAGGCTATGATATTTCGGGTTCTGATTTATCCGAAAGTATAGTTACGCAGCGTCTTGACAGTAAGGGCGTCCATATTTTTATTGGCCATGCTAAAAGCAATGTTGAAGGTGCAAGTGTGGTTGTGGTATCTACTGCCATTCAACAAAATAACTCTGAATTAGTAGCAGCAAAAGCACTCCGTATCCCAGTGGTTCGCCGAGCAGAGATGCTTGCAGAACTAATGCGTTACCGTCATGGCATTGCGGTTGCAGGCACACACGGTAAAACTACTACAACTGCTCTCGTAACATTGATCTATCAAGAAGCAGGCTTAGATCCAACGTTCGTCAATGGCGGTTTGGTGAAAAGTGCAGGTACTAATGCGCGCTTAGGTTGTAGTCGTTACTTTATTGCTGAAGCAGATGAAAGTGATGCATCATTTCTGCACTTGCAGCCGATGGTTTCTATTGTCACAAACATTGAAACTGAGCATATGGACACATATGGTGGTAATTTTGAGGTTCTAAAACAAGCATTTATCGATTTTGTACATAAGCTTCCATTCTACGGACAAGCAGTAATGTGTATTGATGATCCAGTTATTCGCGAGTTGATCCCACTGATTGGTCGTCAAGTGATTACTTATGGTTTCTCTGATGATGCAGATGTTCAGTTGAAACGTTATCGGCAAAAGGCCCAGAAAAGTATCTTTACCATTTTACGTGTGGGCAAACTAAACTTGGATATTGAACTGAATATCCCTGGTCGCCATAATGCATTGAATGCTGCGGCAGCGGTGGCTGTTGCGACAGAAGATGGAATTAAAGATAATGCCATTTTACGTGCACTAGCGGTTTTTGAAGGCACAGGGCGTCGCTTTGACCAACTGGGTCTTTTTCCTGTTGATGATGGGCATGCGTTGTTGGTGGATGATTATGGTCATCATCCAAGTGAAATAGATGTAACTATTCAAGCGGCCCGTGCTGGATGGGAAAATTATCGGCTCGTCATGATTTTTCAACCACATCGTTATAGTCGTACCCGTGATTTATATGATGATTTTGTAAATGTGCTTGCACAAGTTGACGTTCTTTTGATGCTGGATGTGTACTCTGCTGGAGAAACTCCCATTACTGGTGCAGATGGGCGCAGTCTATGTCGCACAATTCGTGGGCGTGGAAAAATTGATCCAATCTTCATTTCTGATGTGAAATTTCTGCCCGCAGCTCTTGCTGCGGTCATTCAGCCAAATGATATGATCTTGACGCAAGGGGCAGGTGATATCGGAAAGGTGGCAAAAAAACTAGCTGAATTAAAATTAGATAAAACAGCATTAAGTAAAGAAAGTTAATAAAAAAATTAAAATTTTTGTAAAATAACTGCTTAAATAAAGAGTAATGTCTAATTTTTTATTGGATCTTAGGGGTTTTGCATGCATTTGATCTCAGCTTAGTTACTTCTAAGCCAACAAAAGTTGGAGACCTGTCAAACTGACCATTATAATCGGTTGGCTTCATATTAAAGTGGATCGACAGGTGCCTTAAAATTATGCGAAGCAATAAGACTTAATATGATGAATGTGACTGCAGAGAATGTACCGGTTCAACCTTCAATCTTTAAAGAATATTGGGGTGGGCTGGTGTTTTTAATCTTTGTAATTCTAGGCATTACTTGGTCTTTACTTCGTGTCCTGACATGGATGGGGGATGCAAAGCAATTACCGTTATCTCAAATTGTTGTACAAGGTCAGTTAATATATTTGTCTTCGATTGAAGTGCGTGATGCAGTGCTGCAATTGGGCCAGCTGCATAGTTTTATTTTGCAAGATGTCGATGCTATTCATAGTGCAATATTTGCGTTGCCCTGGGTGGCCAATGTAGAAGTCAGAAAGCAATGGCCAAATACACTGCAAGTAAATGTGACGGAATATCATCCTGAAGCCATTTGGAATGGATCGCAGCTTCTGGATATCTATGGGGTCGCATTTAGTGCAAACCCAAATGATGTTCTTGATCAGGTGTTAGTTTCATTATATGGTCCTGTAGGCAGCGAGTATGCAGTACTTTCAGCTTGGCGAGAAATGCAACGTATTCTGGCGCCAACTAAATTAGAGATTGTTAAGTTAGTATTAAATGACCGCCGTTCGTGGAGAATGGTTACCCAGGACGGGACGCGCATTGAGTTAGGGCGAGATTCAAGGAAAGAGCGGTTAGAACGCTTCGTGAACATGTTCGATGAAATCAATAAAGTGTGCCGAACCATACAATATGTGGATTTGCGCTATGACACTGGTGCGGCGATTGGCTGGAAAGAGCCTAACGTGAGCAGTGAAGAGTAAACCTGAGAGTAGGTGGAATGAAGCGTACAACTGACAGACTACTAATTGTTGGATTGGATATAGGAACATCAAAAGTTTCGGTGTTAGTCAGTGAAATATTACCGGACGGAGCAATTAATGCGCTTGGAGTCGGTACCACGTCATCTCAGGGTATGGATAAAGGCGGCGTCAATGATCTTGAATTAGTCGTAAAATCGGTTGAGCGAGCAGTTAATGATGCCGAATTTATGTCAGATTGTAAAATTCATTCAGTATTTCTTTCTTTGTCTGGTAAGCATATTCATTGTCAGACAGAGCGTGGAATGGGTATGATTACTGATGAAGAAGTAACCCAAAACGATGTGGAGATGGTGATTCATACGGCACAATCGGTAAAAATTAGCGATGAGCAGCGCGTATTGCATGTAATTCCACAAGAATATAAAATTGATTATCAAGCTGGTATTAGAAACCCAGTTGGTTTGTTAGGTGTACGAATGGAGGCCAGTGTTCATTTAATTACTTGCCATAACGATACGGCAAAAAATATAGAAAAAGCCGTAGAACGTTGCGGTTTAAAAGTTGATCAATTGATCTTCTCTGGTCTCGCTTCAAGTCACTCTGTTATTACTGCAGATGAACAAGAACTTGGGGTTTGTGTTGTGGATATAGGTGGGGGAACCATGGATATTGCGGTATGGACAGGTGGAGCATTGAGACACGCCTCCGTTATTCCATACGCAGGTAACGTGGTGACTAGTGACATTGCTTATGCTTTTGGTACGCCATTAAGTGATGCGGAAAAGCTCAAAGTAAAATACGGCTGCGCATTAAGCGAATTAGTGAATAAAGATGCTAAAGTCAATGTTCCAAGTGTAGGTGGACGTCTTGCTCGTAGCTTACAACGACAAACGTTGGCTGAAGTAATTGAACCTCGTTGCAGTGAGTTGTTGAGTTTGATACAACAAGAGTTGAAACGAGTTCAGGAACGTTTATGTGCACAAGGCGTAAAGCATCAATTAGCGGCTGGTATTGTCTTGACTGGTGGTTCGGCACAAATGCTAGGCTTGGTTGAGTGTGCTGAACGAGTCTTTCAAAATCAAGTTCGCGTGGGGTTTCCTGCTGGAGTGGCTGGTCTGACCAACTATATTGACGTGCCTTATCATGCAACAGTGGTTGGTTTACTGCACTACGGCAAAGATAACCTATTGAACGAAGTGAATGAATCAGAGTCTAAACATACTGTATCAGCAATGTTCAGTAGGTTTAGTAGCTGGTTAAAAAAAGAATTTTAAACCTGATATAAAAAGGAATGACGGAGAGAACACATGTTTGAACCGATGATGGAAATATCTAACAACGCGGTAATTAAAGTCGTTGGTGTTGGCGGTGGCGGCGGCAATGCGGTAGAACACATGGTGCGTGAGTCAATTGAAGGTGTGGAGTTCATTACCGTCAATACTGATGCTCAAGCATTACGTAAAACGGCGGTTAGCACTGTGATTCAAATTGGTGGTGACATTACTAAAGGGCTAGGTGCTGGTGCAAACCCGCAGGTAGGTCGTGAATCAGCGATGGAAAATCGAGAAGCAATTAAAGATGAGCTCGCAGGTGCCGATATGGTATTTATCGCAGCAGGTATGGGTGGTGGTACTGGAACCGGTGCTGCGCCAGTCATTGCTGAAATTACAAAAGAATTGGGTATTTTGACCGTAGCGGTTGTTACAAAGCCATTTAGTTTTGAAGGTAAAAAACGTATGGCATTTGCTGAGCAAGGAATCGAAGAGCTGTCTAAACACGTAGATTCTTTGATCACTATACCTAATGAAAAGCTACTAAAAGTATTGGGGCGTGGCATTACGTTGTTAGATGCATTTGCAAAAGCGAACGATGTCCTACGCAATGCTGTACAAGGTATTGCAGAACTTATCACACGGCCTGGTCTTATTAATGTCGATTTCGCTGATGTACGTACTGTGATGTCTGAGATGGGTCATGCAATGATGGGTAGTGGTGTTGCTACTGGTGCAGATCGTGCTGAAGAAGCTGCTGAAATGGCAATTTCTAGTCCACTGTTGGAAGATATTGATTTAGCAGGTGCTCGAGGTGTTTTGGTAAATATTACTGCTGGTTTCGATATGCGACTGGATGAGTTTGAAACAGTGGGCAACACTGTAAAAGCGTTTGCCTCAGATAATGCTACTGTGGTGATAGGTTCGTCAATGGATCCTGATATGGTTGATGAATTGAGAGTAACAGTTGTCGCTACCGGTATAGGTCACGAGTTGAAACCAGATGTTATTCTGGTTTCAGGCCCTCAAAAGACTGTTTCAGTGGAAAGTAAGACAAAGCCTTTACAAGAAAAGCCTAAGGCAGCAACGTTTATACCTGCCGGACGCTCTACGGAAATGTTAGTTCAACCTCAGACGTCAAATATTGCACCAAAGCCTAAACAAGAACACGACTATTTAGATATTCCTGCTTTCCTTCGTAAACAGGTAGATTAATCTTGTAGTGTTTAGGTTGTGTACAGTTGCGTAGTATCATTGCGTGCTGTTCTAACAGTGTAATGAGTGACTTAAGGCACAGAAACTATATTCAGTTGGAAATGGAAAATGATCAGACAACGAACATTAAAAACTATTGTTCAAACGACTGGGGTGGGGCTGCACTCTGGCCGTAAGGTCACATTGATTCTGCGCCCTGCTGCAGTAAGCACAGGTATTATTTATCGCCGTACTGATCTGATTCCACCGGTGGATTTTCCGGCAGATCCGGCATCAGTTCGCGACACTATGTTGTGTACTGCATTGGTCAATGACGACGACGTGCGCATTTCTACCGTTGAGCATCTTAATGCTGCATTGGCGGGTTTGGGTATTGATAACGTCATTGTTGAAGTAGATGCACCAGAAATCCCAATTATGGATGGCAGCGCCAGCCCATTTATTTATCTGCTGCAATCTGCGGGTATTGAAACCTTGAATGAGCCAAAGCGATTTGTGCGTATGAAGAAACCTGTTCGCATAGAAGACGGTGACAAATGGGCAGCATTATTGCCTTATGAAGGTTTCCGATTCGATTTTGCTATCGATTTTGATCACCCCGCTATTGAAATAGAACAACAAAGTTTAGTGTTAGATTTTTCTTCACAAACATTTATAAAAGATATAAGCCGTGCACGTACCTTTGGTTTTATGCGTGACATTGAATACCTCCAATCACGTAACTTGTGTTTGGGTGGAAGTTTTGATTGCGCAATCGTTTTTGATGATTATCGCATTCTTAACGAAGATGGGCTGCGTTTTAACAATGAACTCATTAAGCACAAAATATTAGATGCTATTGGTGACCTTTATATGTGTGGACACAATATAATCGGTGAAATGCACGCTTATAAATCAGGCCATGCGTTAAATAACCAACTGCTTCGTGCAGTACTTGCTGATCAAGAAGCTTGGGAGTGGGCAACCTTTGCAGATGTACACGCAATGCCCGTTAGGTTTACCGAATCAGGTATGATTTTAGTGTAAAATGCCTAAATTTTGTCATACAGACCGGAGTATCAGTTATGTATGTAATAAGTTATTGGGGACGTCATGTTAATACACATGCCAAATGAATGTATCACTGACTTTGTTATGTATTTTTGTTAATTTTATGTATTCAGTTATTTTTTTATTGAGTCGTGTTGCGTGAGAACAACGAATTTAATTATGCCACCGAGAGTAGAATTTTTTATCAATGAGTTTATTTTTGAGAAGGATGTTGTAAACATTAAAATTTTTATACATTATAACTCAATGTGATTTTGAGTATGAATAAACGATTGCAAAGTACATGGGGCGTTTCTCTTTCACAACAACCAAATGTGTGAAAAAATGTTTAGTTATAGTTTTCTATGCATACCATAGCTAGCACGGTTTTTTTGCTACTTATGCAAAACTATTGTTTATCTATTTCGCATATAAGCACTGCTTCATGCTTCATGCGTGTTAAGAGAGAGTGTGATGATACAGAGTAGTTTGAGTTTTTCCAAAGATGAATAACTACATTCATACTGATGTATAGTACTAGAGCTGAATCGCGAATACCAGCATTATTCATAGCAAATATAACAATGAAAGTTTTAATATTAAATGGATAAGCTTAATCAATATATATTCAAGTTAGCAAGTTCGACCACATTACTTGTAATGATAGCATGGTTGTCCACTACGCACTATCCTGTATGTTTTAACTGCACTTAAACTTTATTTCCTATATCAGGGAACTAAATTATTAATTTACGCTCTAAACAGTGAGGTTCACTTAAATATTCAGATCTATGAATAAGCTTCGCTACAAAATAACCAACTGGGAACAAGTATAATTAAGCTTTAATCAGTAGTGGCTGACTAACATTCTGGATTCATGAAGAAGCTATTTAGTTACGGAATTAAACTAAGAAGGACAACCATGGGAACCCTTATTTATTTAGCGCTTAGCCAGGCTTTTTTCTTAATGCGAGTTCAGATGGCAAAGCCCAGTATAATTCACTATTAAGCAATCACTTTTGTGTTAGGCATACCTAGTTCTGTCAGCTTGTTTAATGTTTTTATTATGGCATAAATTTCGCTGATCTGAGTTGTTTGATCTCTTAGGCTCAATGTTCTTTTCAGTAATTTTTTGATTTGTACCATTGTTGTTTCTGCTAAGGAACCTTTATAATAACCAATTTTATTTCCTAAATTAGAATCACTTAGATATTCCGGTCTATGAATAAACTTCACTATAAAACAACTAACTGGGAGCAGTATAATCAAGCTTTAATCAAGCGTGGCTAACTAATATTCTGGATTGATGAAGAAGCTATTCAGTAATGGAATCACATTAAACAGGGTAATAATAAGAGACCTCTTTTATTTAGTGACTTAGCCATTTATTTGGCGGGACTCAAAGTCTACGGTGAAGGTGAATAAAAAGTAAAAAAGCATGGCACTGATGGGAACGGCGGGTCTGGCATAAGTTACATTTAGCGGTAGAGATAAATACGTATGCAATCATTGCTGCTGAGTGAAGTGCATCAAATGTAACTGACGGTGAAATGCTATTTAACTTGTTCAAACAGGCCCGCCGAAGAATAAATGAAATATCAGCCGATGGTGCTTGTGACACCAGACAATGTTACTAAATCGTTCGTATTAAACGAGTGGTTTCATTCATACCACAAAGAAAAGGAATAATTTTTTGGAAACGAAGCATGATTACCAGAAGCGTTTTTTATCAAAAATAGCAATGTTTCGAGTTAAAAACTACTCGGAGGGACATTGAGCTAAAGGATTACAATGGCTAGATTGGTGAAACCTACGCAATGATTAAAGTGTTAAATAAGCTGGCCGGGCTAGATATTCTTAAAACAAAAGCGATCATTTAATAGTTAACCATGTTAGGACTTGTTATCTGAACTGAAATTAGGAAACAAAGCGACATAAACAGTATGACATCAAATGTGTCAGTAAATAAATTTTAATTTTTTATTTAATAGGATAGGACTCGTTTTACAGATAGGATGCCTTGCTGCTATGACTTATGATTCATGTCCTTCGAATAATGAAGACATTTAGTAGCAATATTTAATGATTCATTTAGTCTTGAAATTATGTACAGTAGGCACAAGATAACAGTTAGGAATACGCATTTTTTAACAAAAAGTTCCGATAAAGAATTTTGGCAGAAGGAGTTGCTGGTCTTTTTTTACTGCGCAATATGTCAGCTTTGGCTCTGGCGCTAAAGCGTAAAAATATAAGAGAAACGGCACGCCATGTTATCGAAATTAATTACTAAAGTAATCGGGAGCCGCAATGATCGTACACTGCGTCGCATTCGTAAGGTCATCAATGAGATTAATAGATTAGAGCCGCAATTCGAAGTGTTTAGTGACGAAGAGTTAAAATTAAAGACCGCCGAATTCCGTAAATGTATTGCTCAAGGTGAAGATCTTGATATTATTTTACCTGAAGCATTTGCGACAGTTCGTGAAGCTTCTAAGCGTATTTGTGAAATGCGTCATTTTGATGTGCAAATGATTGGCGGGATGGTACTAAATAATGGCCAAATTGCTGAAATGCGTACTGGTGAAGGTAAAACACTAACGGCTACCTTGCCTGCTTACCTTCATGCATTGACGGGTAAAGGTGTTCATGTTGTCACCGTGAATGATTATCTTGCTAAGCGCGATGCAGAAACTAATCGTCCTTTGTTTGAATTTCTCGATATGACCGTTGGTATTAATGTGCCAAACATGTCGTCGCTAGAAAAAAAAGAAGCATACCAAGCTGATATCCTTTATGGCACAAATAACGAATTTGGTTTTGATTATCTGCGCGATAACATGGCATTTCGTGTTGAAGACCGTGTTCAACGCGCGCTTTATTTTGCCGTTGTGGATGAAGTTGATTCAATTTTAATCGACGAGGCGCGTACTCCCCTCATTATTTCTGGACCTGCAGAAGACAGCTCTGAAATGTATGAACGTATTAATGCACTTATCCCTCAGCTTGTTCGCCAAGACAAAGAAGACACTGAAGAATATCGTGGTGATGGTCATTTCACTGTTGATGAGAAGTCTAAGCAAGTGCACTTGACTGAAACAGGTCAGGAATTTGTGGAAGATCTATTAAAAAATAATGGTTTAATGGGAAAAAACGATACATTGTACTCTCCAGCAAACATTTCTCTTTTACACCATATTAATGCGGCATTACGTGCCCACATACTTTTTGAAAAAAACGTCGATTATATCGTGAAAAATAAGGCAGTTGTTATTGTTGATGAACATACTGGTCGTACGATGCCTGGTCGTCGTTGGTCTGAAGGTTTACACCAAGCTGTTGAAGCGAAAGAAGGTGTAAAAATTCAGAATGAAAATCAAACTTTGGCATCGATTACCTTTCAAAACTATTTCCGTTTATATGATAAATTGTCTGGTATGACTGGTACTGCGGATA
Source organism: Candidatus Enterovibrio altilux (assembly GCF_002381345.1). GTDB lineage: Bacteria > Pseudomonadota > Gammaproteobacteria > Enterobacterales > Vibrionaceae > Enterovibrio > Enterovibrio altilux. Next base: position 418,358 of record NZ_CP020660.1, on the reverse strand, counting down.
CCGAGGCATTCGAATTTCAGTCTATTTATGGTTTGGATACGGTTGTTATCCCTACGAATAAGCCAATGATTCGTGATGATATGGCTGATCAGGTCTACATGACGGAGCGTGAGAAATTTAATGCGATCATCGAAGATATAAAAATACGCAGTAAGAAAGGGCAACCGTCTCTTGTGGGTACTGTATCGATTGAAAGATCTGAGTTGTTATCAAATGCTTTGAAAAAGGATGGTGTAAAACACGCGGTATTGAATGCGAAATTTCATGCACATGAAGCGGATATTATTGCTGATGCAGGGTCTCTTGGTGCAGTTACGATCGCAACTAATATGGCTGGTCGTGGTACTGATATTGTGCTAGGAGGTAGTTGGCAGGCAGAAGTAGCAAAGCTAAAAAATTTAACTGAAGAACAAATTTCGAATATTAAAGCGAAATGGCATGAATATCATGATGCAGTAAAAGCAGCTGGTGGTTTACATATTATCGGTACTGAGCGTCATGAATCTCGTCGTATAGATAACCAGCTACGTGGCCGTTCTGGTCGTCAGGGAGACCCGGGTTCAAGCCGTTTTTACTTGTCAATGGAAGACTCACTGATGCGTATTTTTGCATCAGCACGTGTGTCGAATATGATGAAAAAATTAGGCATGGAAGAAGGAGAAGCTATTGAGCATCCTTGGGTGAACAAAGCTATCGAGAATGCACAGCGTAAAGTTGAAGGGCGTAATTTTGATATTCGTAAGCAATTGTTAGAATTTGATGATGTTGCCAATGACCAACGTAAAGTTGTTTATGAGTTGCGTGACGAGTTAATGAATACTAATGACATTAGTGCGATGATTGCGCAAAATCGTGAAGACGTTATCAACGATGTTATTGATCAATACATTCCGCCTCAATCACTGAATGACATGTGGGATATAGCTGGTTTGGAAGCGCGTTTAAAAATAGATTTTGATATTGAACTTTCACTGAAAGGTTGGTTAGAGAACGAAAACAAACTTTATGAAGAACAACTTCGAGAGCGCATTTTGAGTAATATTATTGATGTGTATGAATTGAAAGAAATGACCGTAGGTGCTGAGACACTACGTAACTTTGAAAAAGCAGTCATGTTGCAAACCTTAGATACATTATGGAAAGAGCACTTGGCTGCAATGGATTATCTGCGCCAAGGTATTCACCTTCGTGGTTATGCACAGAAAAATCCCAAACAAGAATACAAGCGTGAATCATTTGAGTTATTCGAAGATTTACTTGAGTCCCTTAAGTCAGATGTTGTAACAACATTAAGTCGTGTCCGTGTGCAGCAGCCTGAAGAAGTTAATCGTATGGAAGAGCATCGCCGCATCTGCACTGAAAAAACTGTTCGTTATCAACAAGTGAGCCACGGAAAGGCGAAAAATCAGTTTGATGAAAACCATGAATCGACAACAAAAGTACGTAATGAGCGTAAGGTTGGCCGTAATGAACCATGCCCATGTGGGTCTGGTAAAAAATTTAAACAATGCCACGGTAACATTTGCTAACTTCAGAGCTGCATAAACGTTTACTTATGCAGCTCTGAAGTTTACATAAAAATTAGTTATGTATCTATCAATAAAACTTAGCGTGATGTATCCATTTTATGCGAATGATTATTGTTACTATCGCTGTAAGCAATGCTGTCGAACCTCCAGATTGCATATAGCTATCAAATTTATCCGTCTGGTATCAAAAAGTATACTATTAAACTTGTTATGAAGAATATCGGTTTTCGTGATTCAACTTGAATGTGAAACATTAGTATTCATGTGGTTATTAGTATTGTAAAAAATTTGCATGGCGTTGTGTGCAGACGGTGGTCTTTGTTTACGAAGTGGAGAAGTAATGGTTGCTCGTAGGTAGCAAAAAAACCGTGCTGGATCTGGTGTATGCATGGGAACTTATATTGAATAGAATCATTGCTTGCGTACTTAATTGTCGTGGAAGAAAACATTCAATGTATTTTTTAAGTGTTTATCCATATTCAAAGTTACATTGTGGTGTACTAATGATTTGAAGAGCTTGATTTGCTAACTTGAATTTTAATGATAAATTATCTTGATGAATTATCATTAAACAATCGCTTTTGTTTGAGATATACTTAAAGTTGTCAAGTTATGCAACTTTTTTATTATGGTGTAGGTCTTGCTAATCTAAAAATTATAAGTCTTAGGCTAAATATCTGTTTAAATAATTTTTTGATTTGAACCATTTTTGTTTTTGATAGGATACGTTTATGGTAGCCATACTTTATTGTTCAATTTTCATTTGAACCGTATGACTTTTGGTACTGATCGCTAAATTATGCAGATGATTTCGTTTTCTAAAAGTTATTCATTTTATTGGTGGTATGCGCGAAACTATCCGTTTAATATGAATGGTTTGGTAATATTTTTTGGTATCGTAAACACTACCGCTTGATATTGCATTGATTCTTCCGTGAGCCTGTTTTAGCAAGTTAGGTAGCACTTCACTGTCAGTCAGATTGGATGTATTTAACTTAGCAGTAATAATTTCATACGCATTTATATCTGCCGCTAAATGTAACTGCTGTCAGACTAGCTGTTTTCCATTAGAGCCATGATTTTTTATTTTTCATTCGTCTGCACCGTAGGCTGCTAGCCCCGTAGAATCAATGATGAAGTACGAGATAGTTCCTATAGTCTTAGTCTTGAACGTGATGTTTTCCATTTTAGCTTGCTTGCTAATGTATGAATAATGAAGGCATGTCTACGGTAGTTAGGTAAGTTTAAAACAGAACTAATGAATTTTTGTAAACATCTCAAAAGCAGGAAAAAACACTTATTTAACCAAAAAATCGTTGTAATGGCTAAATCATTAAATAAACGTAGTTTTCCATGACTACTCTGTTTAGTTTCATTCCATAGCTGAATGGTTTTTGCATAAATCAAGAATATTAGTAAACCATAATTAATTAAAGCTTGTTCATAGACCTAAATATTTAAGTGAACCGAGCTATTTAGAGTGAGATTAACAATTTAGTTCTTTTATTTAGGCAATCAAGCCACTTTGCTTTGACTTTTGTCACTGTTCGTAAGCAAGGCTTTTTTATGTATAGTGTAGATTAATTAAATAGCTTATTTTAAGCGCATAGACAAGTCCATTGCTCGAATATGTTTGGTTAACGCACCGACAGAAATGAAGTTGACCCCTGCCTCAGCAAATTCTCGCAGTGTTTCGAGCGTGATATTACCCGATACCTCTAATGCAACACGATCTTGGTTAAGTGCGACTGCTTCACGTATCATTTTGGTGGTGAAGTTGTCTAACAGTACGATATCTGCACCAGCATCAATGGCTTGTTGCAGTTCATGCAAATTTTCAGTTTCAACTTCAACTATCTTATCTGGATTAAGCGCTTTGGCTGAGTCTATCGCTTGTTTAATGCTACCACAGGCAATGATATGGTTTTCTTTAATGAGGTAAGCGTCATACACTCCGATACGGTGGTTGAAGCCACCGCCGCAAGCAACGGCATATTTCAGTGCATGGCGTAAGCCTGGAATGGTTTTACGCGTGTCTAAGAGGCGAGTTATTGTGCCGGTTAATTTTTCGACATAACGTGCTGTTTCAGTCGCGCAGCCTGATAAAGTTTGCATGAAATTAATGGTGATACGTTCACCTGTGAGTAAGGTGCGGGCAGACCCTTTCAGTTCACACAACACTTGGTTTGGTTCAACGTTGTCGCCATCTTCGACGTTCCACGAAAGTACGATTTGACCACCTAATTGACGAAATACTTCATCTGCAAAAAGGCGCCCACAAAATACGCCTGCTTCACGAGTAATAATAGAGGCGATCGCGTTGGTGTTTGCTGTAACCAAGAGTGCTGTAATGTCTTGGCTCGCATCTAAGATACCACCAAGGTCTTCTTTCAACGTATTTTCAACGCAGCGAACAACATCATGTTGTAACTGTTCTTTCAAGGTAGTTAAGCGTGTATGTTTATCGTGAACACGAGGCGTGTCTTGTTGTTCCAACATGGTGATTCCATCACGGGTTAGGTTAAGATGTATTCAGAGCTATTCTGATACGTTGGTAGCAATTTTACATGGCAAATAGCTTTGTTTTTTAATTCACGCTCAAATAGCAAATCCCAACAAGATCAACTATTAAACAATCGCTTTTATTTTAGGAATCCTTAGCCCTGTCAATTTATTTGACGCTTTTATTATGACGTAGATTTCGCTAATTTGAGAATTGTGCTCTCTTAAGTTCAATGTTCCTTCGAGTAGTTTTTTTTGATTCAAAGTATTATCGTCTCTGGTAGAAAACGTTTATGATAATTATACCTCGTTTTTCGATGCTGATTTGAACCGTATAGCTTTTGGTAACTGGCCGCTAAATTACGCGGATAGCCACGTTTTCAAAAAGTAGCTCCTTTTCTTGGTGGTATGAGTGGAACCGTTCGTTAAATTAGAATGATTTTGTGACATTGTCTGGGATTGTAAGTGCCATCGGCTAATATTGCATTTATTGCTCGGTGAGTCTATTTGAGCAAATTAGGTAGTACTTCATCGTTAGTTACATTGGATGCACTTAACTTAGCAGCAATGATTTCATGCATATTTACATTAACCACTAAATGTAACTTACACCAGACTCGGCTTTCCCAGTAGTGTCATGCTTTTTGACTTTTCATGGGTCTGCATCGTAAACTTTTAGTCCCATAGAATCAATGGCTAAGTTCTGGGTGGTTCCTTGATTATTCATCTTGAACGTGTCGTTAATCGTTATGACTCGTTTGCTAACGGATGAATAATGAGGCATGGCAACGGCAATTGAGTAAGTGCGCAAACAGAATTACTGAATTACTGCAGACCCCTCAATGGTATTTAACATACGTATTTAACTATGATGACCGTCGTGATGGCTCAGTTGTGAAGTAAACGAAGTCTCTTATGATTACTCTGCTTCGTTTGATTTCATAGCTGAATAACTTCTACATCAATCAATCAAGTATGTGAGTGAGCCATGATTGATTAAAGCTTGATTATACTGCTTTTAGTGGGCTATTTTGTGGTGTAGTTATGCCTATTAATCTAAATGTTTAAGTGAATCTAGCTTTTGAAAATATAAATTAATAATTAAGTTACCTAATTTGGAAAAAACAGCTATTTTGAGTTAAAAAATTATTTGGGGAACATTGAGCCTAAGGGATAACCATGCTCAGATTGGTGAAACCTACGGCATGATAAAAGCGTTACATGAGCTGACCGGGCTAGGTATACTTAAAACGAAAGCGAGCGTTTAATAGTTAATCGGCATGAAAAACTAAAGAGTATCGAGCTCTAGCACATCCTGCATGGTGAAAAAACCAGCATTTTTGGCAGCAAGCCACTTAGCTGCACGTACCGCTCCGTGCGCAAATATTATTCTGTTAGTGGCCTTATGTGTAATCTCAACACGCTCACCAATATCTGCAAATATCGCAGTATGTTCACCGATAATGTCACCAGCACGAATAGTCGCAAAACCAATTTTATTTTGGCGACGTCCACCAGTAATACCTTTATGTGTATACATTGCAATATCACTCAGTTTGTTATCCATAGCACCTGCAATTACTTCACCCATCCTAATCGCTGTGCCGGAAGGCGCATCTACTTTGTAGCGATGATGAGCTTCTAAGATTTCAATATCGCAGTAATGCCCCATCACTTTTGTGATTTTTTCTAATAGTTTCAACATTACATTAACACCAATGCTGTAATTTGCTGCCATCACAATGCCAATTTCAGTTGCGGTTTTATTTATTTGAGCACATTGCTTTTCAATGAAGCCTGTTGTACCAATTACTAATTGCTTACTGTGCTCTTGACAGAGTGCCATATTTCTCAATGTCACAACAGGTGTCGTAAAATCGATAACTACATCAAAATTATCAGTTACTTTTGCTAAATCGTCAACAATAGTAATGTTACGTTTGCCAATATTAGCCAATTCGCCAGCATCAGTACCAATGAAACTGGATTCTGGTCGCTCACTTGCAGCTGATAGTGTGACGTCCTCGATTCTATCCGTGACTTTAATTAGCTGACGACCCATGCGACCAGCAGCACCAGCAATTGCAATGCGAACCATGTGAATCCCTCTATTTTTCTATCTACGCTACATTTACGAGATAGCACAATAAAATAATATGTTTGTCACTCTACCTTTTTAAAATAGTGAAGTATATTTGAATGAAAAAATAATATGTATTGCCCCATAAATGGAGATATTACACATGACGTTGTTTTCTAGTTCTAGTTCAGATCACAAATTTTAACATAATTAACTATTAGACGCTGGCTTGCGCTTTGGGCATATCTAACTTAGTCAACTTATTTTCAATGCTTCATCATGGCGTAGGCTTCGCCAAGCGAAGGCATAGTAATCCCTTAGGGTTAATGTATCTCCAAATAATTTTTTAACTTAAAACATTACCTTCTTTAATAGGAAAGGTTTATGATAACTATGTTTCGTTTTCCAATGCTGAGTTAAACCGTATAATTGTTGGCAGTTGACCACTACATTATACGGATGACTTCGTTTCTAAAAAATTGTTTATTTTTTGGTTGATGATTGGACATATTCGTTTAATACGAACGGTTGCTTAACATTATCTGATGTCGTAAGCATTACCTTCTGGCATTACATTGATTCTTAGGTGGGTCTGTTTAAGTAAGTTAGGCAGTACGTGGCTGTCAGGTGCATTTGATGAATTTACTGCAGCAGTAATAATTTTTTGCGTATGTACATCTTCTGTTAAATGTAGCTTGTATTAGACTCGGCGTTTATCATAAGTACTATGCTTTTTGACTTTGCATTCGCTTTTATTGTAAATTTTGAGCCCTATAGAATTAATGGCTAAGTACTGAATGGTTTCTTTAACTTTAGTCTTGAACGCGATATGAGAGCCGTTTGGACTCGTTTGTTAATGCATAAATAATGAAGATACCAGGACGACATTTGAGTAAATTTGAAAAAGAGAGTTAATTAATCCTTGTAGACTTCTCAGTGGTATTGAAAATACGTATTTAATCATGAGAGCTGTCATAATGATTAATTGACTAAATAAATTAAACTTTTACATTTATCCAGTTTAGTTTGATTCTATTGCTTCTAGTTGGCTGTTGTGTAGCGAAACTTGTCCAGACCTGAATATTTAAGTGAACCTGATTGTTTGAAGCGTAGACTAATAATTGAGTTTCCTGATTTAGAAAATAAGGCTATTAAACATCAATAAGTTGTATTTGTAATTGTAATGCTTTTGGCACTTCAAAAGATATATTTTCTTTTCGCCCTGTCAGCTCTTCAACTGTAGCGTCACAATAATACTTAATTTGAGCAATAATCAAATTCACCAGCTTTTTCGGTGCAGAAGCACCAGCAGTGATGCCTACCTTCATATTATTATCAAACCATTCCAGTTTCACGTCTTCAATACAATCAGTGAGATACGCGGGCGTCCCAAGTTTTTCGCTTAATTCACGCAATCGATTCGAATTTGAGCTATTTCTTGACCCAACGACTACTATAATATCACACTTCATCGCTAATTCACGAACAGCATCTTGACGGTTTTGCGTTGCATAACATATATCATCTTTACGCGGCCCTTTGATTTTAGGAAAAATTTGACGAAGAGTATCAATAACATCTGCGGTTTCATCCACAGACAATGTAGTTTGGCTAACATAATGCAAGTTAGATGGATCTCTGACAGTCAACTTGTATACGTCTTTTGGTATTTCGACCAGATACATTCCTCCGATCTCACTTGCATACTGGCCCATAGTGCCATCCACTTCAGGGTGACCAGCATGCCCAATCAATACTACTTCTATGTTTTTTCGACTTGCACGAAAAACTTCCATGTGAACTTTGCTCACTAATGGACATGTAGCATCAAACACAGTAATACTACGTGACTTCGCTTCATTGCGAACGGCTTGTGATACTCCATGTGCAGAAAAAATAACGATGCTATGATCAGCAACTTCACTTAGTTCTTCGATAAAAACAGCGCCTTTAGATTTTAAATCTTCCACTACAAAACGGTTATGTACGACTTCATGACGCACATAAATAGGTGGTTGATACATTTTTAATGCGCGTTCAACAATGCTTATCGCTCGATCAACACCCGCACAAAACCCTCGAGGGTTTGCTAGCAAAATTTTCATTTTATTGCCTTTTAACCTACACTGACGATTTCTACATTAAAGATAATCCGTTGCCCTGCAAGCGGGTGATTAAAATCTACCGTCAATGATTCTCCAGCAGCGGTAGTAATTACGCCCGGAATTTTTTGTCCATTAGGCCCTGTAAACGCTACAATGGTACCTTCTTCAACAGGCATATCACCTGTGAACTGATTGCGATTCATATGTTTGATATTGTTGGGATTAGACATACCAAATGCATCATTAGGCTCTAATGTGAAGCTAACTTTCTCCGTTTCATGCAAGCCCAACAAGCATTTTTCAAAATTATTTGTCAGACTACCATCGCCCATCACCAATTTGGCAGGTTTACCTGCGTTAAGTGTACTCTCTGCAACAGAGCCATCTTCTAATTTAATGGTAAAGTGCATAGTAACTTTACTGTTAGCGTTCACTTGTAACATTTCCACATCCTTGACGACTGGACCAGAACTTACGCACTATTAAATCTCTAAGGCTGCTTTGGATATTGAGGTTTATACAATACAGTACTGCCAGTCTAAACGGTTAACATCATAACCGTATCGTATTGTTAATATTACTCATATTTACAGTTTACTCAGTTGTAGAAGCTTTCTTTTTTGAGGGAAATACACTTTCCACCACAATTAAGACAACCCCCACACAAATTGCGGAATCTGCCAAGTTAAATGCTGGCCAGTGACTCGTGCCAATAAATAAATCAAAAAAATCGACAATATAACCATGAATCAATCGATTAAATAAGTTTCCTATTGCACCACCAAGAACTAAGGCATAAGCAATGTTCAAAAGTTTATTGCTTGCTGGAATTTGCCGCATCCAATACACCAGTACGCCAGATATACTCAATGCAATAGCGATAAAGAACCAACGTTGCCACCCACCGGCATCACTCAAAAAGCTGAATGCAGCTCCATAGTTGTGAACATACAGCAGGTTAAAGAAAGCCAGTACTTCAATGCGATTTTCCCAACCATATTCCACGATATTCATGATTAGCAGCTTACTACTAATATCCAAGACGAACACCAGCAATGCTAGCCAAAGCCAGCGTAGGCCTGATTGCTTAGCAGTAAAATTTTTCATCCAGCTTTCCTACCGTATCTTAATGCCAGAAATTGTTACTTACGCGAACTGGCGCAACTCGCCTTTGCCATTAATATTACTTAAACAACGGCCACACAGTGCTTCATATCCTGCAATGGTGCCAACATCTAGTACATAGTGCCAACAACGTGCGCATTTCTCAGCATTCGATTTAGTCACAACCACAAATAAACCTTCAATGTCAGTAGCTACAGCGGCTTCTGGTGCCACATCTGTTACAATAATGTCTGCTTTTGAGGTTAGAAGCACAAAACGTAGTTCATTGCCTATGTCATCAAGTTTGGTCTTAAATTTAGTATTTGCATAAAGTTTTATTTCTGCTTCTAGTGAACCACCAATTTTTTTTTCGTTACGTGCTTGCTCTAGTACTTTGTTGACTGCACTACGAACGCGCAATAACTCAGCCCAAAAAGCATTATTAAGTTTTTCATCATTATGCAGACCAAACAGTTTACTGTACCACACTTCTGTGAACACGTATTTGCTGCGCGCACCAGGCATTGCATTCCATATCTCGTCGGCAGTGAAAGACATGATTGGTGCCATCCAGCGTACTAGTGCTTCCATGATGTGGAACAACGCTGTTTGGCAACTACGGTGAGCAAGACCACCTGCTTTTGCAGTGTACTGACGGTCTTTTATGATATCCAAATAAAATGCACCCATTTCAACAGAACAGAACTGCATTAAACGCTGAATAACTTGGTGGAAGTTGTACGCTTCAAATGCTTTGAGTATTTCTTCTTGCGTTTCCAGTGCCTTACCCACGGCCCAACGGTCAACAACAATCACGTCTTCTGGCGCAACGATGTCAGTTTCTGGATTGAAACCATTTAGGTTAGCAAGTAAGAAACGGGCTGTGTTACGAATACGGCGATATGCATCGGTGCTACGCTTCAATATTTCGTCAGACATTGTCATTTCACCGGTATAATCGGTTGAAGCAACCCATAAACGCAAGATATCACTACCTAACTTGTTTATCACTTCTTGTGGTGAAACCACGTTACCGAGCGATTTTGACATCTTACGGCCTTGACCATCAACGGTGAAGCCATGAGTTAGTACTTGCTTGTACGGTGCTTTACTTTTCATCGCTACCGATGTCATCAGTGATGACTGAAACCACCCCCGGTGTTGATCTGAGCCTTCCAAATACAGATCAGCTTCATGACCGTTAAACTCAGCACGTTGATCAACAACAGCATAGTGTGTTGCACCTGAGTCAAACCATACGTCTAATGTATCGAGAACTTTTTCATAATGTATTGCATCGTTACTAAGCAGTTCAGCTATGTCGAGATCCCACCAAGCTTGAATACCAGATTGCTCTACTTTTTGAGCAACCTGCTCAGTTAACTCAACCGTATTAGGGTGAAGTTCAGATGTTTCTTTATGAACGAATAGTGCAATAGGTACACCCCAAGTCCGTTGACGTGAAATGCACCAATCAGGCCGATTTTCAACCATTGACTCAATGCAATTTTGGCCCCATTCAGGGATCCACTGGACGTGTTTGATTTCTTCCAATGTTTTTGCACGCAAACCCGCTTGTTCCATGGAAATAAACCACTGTGACGTTGCACGGAAAATAGTCGGTGTTTTGTGACGCCAGCAATGTGGGTAACTGTGTTCATACTCATGGTGGTGCAACAAAGAACAGTGTTTTTTTAGCACTTCAATCACATTATTGTTTACTTTTAATACATGCTGACCAGCAAACAGCTCAGTCTCTGGAAGGTACACTCCATTGCTACCTACATGGTTTGCTACTTCTAGATCGTATTTTTGGCTTATTATGAAGTCTTCTGGACCGTGAGCCGGTGCAGTGTGAACAATCCCTGTGCCAGATTCGATCGTAACGTGATCACCACAAATAACAGGCACATGAAAATTGTAGAAGGGATGATTGAAGCGTAATAGCTTCAATGCTGCCCCCTGACAAATTCCTAGATTATGAAAATGCTCGATACCAGTGCGCGCCATCACTTTATCTGCAAGTGCATATGCCATGATCAAACGGCTAGGAATATTACCTTCCACTTGGATCAGCACATATGCCAGTGTTTCAGAGACAGCAAGTGCACGGTTTGCAGGGAGAGTCCAAGGCGTTGTAGTCCAAATAACGATATATACGTCACCGCTACCTTCATAACCTTCAGCTAAGTTGAATTTAGACAACACTGATGCTTCATCAGTAGCACGGAACATCACGTAAATAGAGGGAGACACTTTGTTCTTGTATTCCACCTCCGCTTCAGCCAAAGCAGAACCACAGTCAGTACACCAGTGAACAGGTTTAAAGCCTTTATGTAGATGCCCGTTGTCTGCAATTTTACCTAGTATACGAATAATATTAGCTTCAGTGTTGAAATCCATGGTCAGGTATGGTTTATCCCATTCGCCTAATACACCAAGGCGTTTAAAGTCAGCCTTTTGGCCTTCAACTTGTTTCGCTGCATACTCGCGACCTTCTTGGCGAAACTCGGCAGCAGATACTTTTTTGCCAGATTTGCCCACTTTTTTTTCAACCATTAACTCGATTGGAAGACCATGACAGTCCCAACCAGGTACATATGGTGCGTTAAAATCAGACAAGGTTTTTGACTTAATAATAATATCTTTAAGAATTTTGTTGACTGAATGACCAATATGGATGTTGCCATTCGCATACGGAGGGCCATCATGCAGGATAAAATATTTTTTATCTTTTTTCGCTTTACGGATTTCGCCGTAGAGGTCTTCATCATACCAACGCTTAAGTGTTTGTGGCTCACGTTGTGCAAGATTACCTCGCATCGGAAACGCAGTTTCAGGTAGGTTTAAAGTATCTTTAAAGTCACTCATTGATTGTTTATTCCGGATGGATGCTTTCGACATTATCTTGATCAGACAACCATGCTCGTGCTGTCTGGTCATCAAGTTCAATTTGGACTTTTAGCTTGTTGAGCGCACTAAATTTTTTTTCATCTCGTAACTTATGAAGTAGCTGCACTTCAACATACCTACCATAGAGGTCTTCAGTAAAATCAAAAATATATACTTCTAATTGTTGGCGTACACCATCTACTGTTGGTCGCGTACCAACATTTGCTATGCCACCTAACCATTGATTTTCTTTTACACCACTAACTTTTACGACATATACACCAGACACTGGTGAGACAATACGTTTGAGTGGGACATTCGCGGTAGGAAACCCAATCGTCCGTCCAAGTTTTTTGCCATGTGATATGCGACCACTGATGCTATACGGACGACCCAACATCTGCTCAGCGCTTTTTTGCTCGCCATTTTTCAATTCATATCGAATAGCAGTACTACTAACACGTTGCTCTGAAACACAAAAACTATGCGTACTAACTACATCAAATTGTGCTGCTGTTGCTTCTTGTTGTAAATAACAAAAATCACCTTGACGCTTAGCACCAAAACGGAAATTATCACCAATCACAAGAAACTTAACACCCAATTGTTCAGCCAACAAGTTATGAATAAAGTCATGTGGTGTCATTTCAGCGAATTTTGTATTAAAATTTACTACTAGCAGACGTTCAACTCCTAATCTCGCAAGCTGAATGTATTTATCACGAAGACGCATTAATCTAGCTGGTGCTTGGTCTACCGAGAAAAATTCTCTTGGTTGCGGCTCAAATAACAGTACTGTCGGAGGAGCTCCTAACTCGTTGGCTTTCTTTACCACTCGAGTTAAGACTTGCTGATGTCCCAAATGGACACCATCAAAGTTACCGATTGTCAACACACACCCTTGGTGCCTGTCACGGATGTTATGAATACCCCGGATTAATTCCATAATAGCAAAACTACTTTTTTCTGAAAATCTTCTGGATTATATACTAGTTATGTTTCGTATTCAGCTTTCTGCGCGCAGTTGGTGAGGACGAACGCCGGAAATAAATAAAGATACAATATAAGTTATTGCGCCAGCAGTGATTAAGTCCACAAGAATGTAACTACGCGTCGACAGGGCCATCGCGATCCAATCAGCATTAGTCGGCATTAATTCATAGATTATACTTCCCATGAACGCTGCACTTAACATAAGACGAAGAGTAAAGAGTAATGTTTCCCTGTTCACACGATAAACACCTAGTTTATGAAGACCATGGTAGAGTAAACTAACATTAATTAATGCTGATATTGCCGTTGCCATTGCAAGACCTACGTAATCATAAAAATGTGCAAAAATAAAATTCAAGACTATATTACTAATCATAGTAACAATGCCATAACGCACTGGAGTTTTCGTGTCTTTTCGAGCGTAATAGGCAGGAGCCAGTACTTTAATTAGCATAATATTCAATAAACTTGACGCATAGGCTATTAATGGTAATGAAGCAGCATGGACATCAGCGACACCAAATTCACCTCGCATGAAAAGTACCATTAATATCGGTTTTGCCAAGACAATCATCCCGACCATAGCAGGTAGCCCAAGGAGTAAGACCATTCGAATCCCCCAATCCATAGTGTTTGAGAACTGTGTGGATGATTGCTTAATGTACTTTTTTGATAAAGAAGGTAAAATTACTGTTGCAATCGCAATACCAAAGATGCCTAGTGGAAATTCTAATAAACGATCAGCATAATAAAGCCAACTAATAGAGCCTGTTACTAGGAAGCTTGCAATGAAGGTATCAAAAAGCAGGTTTATTTGATTGACAGATACTCCAAATAGCGTTGGGATCATCAGAGTGCGTATCTTGACTACACCTAGATGTGACCATCCCCACTTAGGGCGAACCAGCATACCTTCGCGATAGAGAAACGGAAGTTGAAATATAAACTGGATTAGCCCCCCTAAAAACACACCAATACTCAAGCCGATTTCAGGCTGCTGAAGAGTAGGTGCGATCCAGATTGCCGCTGCGATCATTGCAATATTCAAAAAAACAGGCGTAAACGCAGAAACAGCAAAACGTCCCATGATGTTTAGTATTGAACCAGACAGTGCAACAAACGAAATGAACCATAGATAGGGAAACGTTATTTTCAATATTAAAGATGCAAGTTCGAATTTATACGCTGAAGGACCATCGTTGACCCAATCTAAAAACCACCCTGCACCAAATAAGGCTGTGATTACCGGTGAAGCAATCACTCCTAGTAGTGTGACAATCGTAACCAAAATACCTAATGTACCGGAGACATAAGCAATAAATTCGCGAACTTGAGTTTTGTCTTCGTTGGCTTGATATTCCGCCAACACCGGCACAAAAGCTTGAGAAAAGGCTCCTTCAGCAAACAACCGACGTAAAAAATTAGGAATTTTATTGGCAAAAAAGAAAATATCAGTAGCAGCACTTGAACCCATAAGATTCGCAATAACAACATCACGAACCAAGCCCATGGTACGGGATACCATCGTCATAGTGCTGACGATCATCCCCGAGCAAAGCAGTTGCTTTGACACGTAAATCCCCTGTTAAAAAACAATAAAGATAATAATTACAGCAATACTTTACCACTAAGCCTACAATAATTTATTCATGAAAAATACAAACTCAAGTATCAACATACACTAAATATTTACTTAACGGTAAGGATGCTGGTAAAATATTATGTATCTTAGTCTCACAGTTCGTAATATGGAGATACTAAAAAGTTTAGTGTTAGTATGGCGGATACTTGCATAAATGAATTGACAATAAAGGTAAACTGAGGCATAATTCTTGGTCTTAAGCCTTAAATTGGCATTGTATATAAGATCTGGGAGTTATACCCTTGGCAAATATTAAATCTGCTAAGAAGCGTGCGGTTCAATCGGAGAAACGTCGTCAGCATAATGCAAGCCGTCGTTCAATGATGCGTACTTATATGAAAAAAACTATTGCAGCTATTGTAGCAAGCGATAAAGGTGCTGCTATGCAAGCATTTAGTGAAATGCAGCCTATTGTTGATCGTATGGCTACTAAAGGTCTTATTCATAAGAACAAGGCTGCTCGCCATAAAGCTAATCTAGTTGCTCAGATTAAAATGCTTTAATGGGTATTTCAATTCGAAATAAAAAACCAGTATCTTGAAATGTGACCCCCAATAATTTCACGTGCAATTATTGGGGGTCTTTTTTTATGTCTAAAGATAGTTTAAAACTAAGGTTCACTATTGTTTGTTCAACAATACTTTGACGGTACAACACTTACTAACCTACTAAACAAGTATGCAATGCCATCTATACTCATAATAATTGAAGGTGCTTGATTTATTAATGATGCAGGATCATGCTACAGACCATGAAAGTTTCTTTAACCGATAATCAAAAACAAAAACTCGAGATTCAACACGACAAAGCTCGTGATGGTAGAATACGTGACCGCATAAAAGCAGTACTTCTTACATCCGAAGGTTGGAAGACAGCTATGATCTCTCAAGCTCTTCGTATTCATGAAACAACGGTACTGCGCCATATTAAAGACTACACATTATCGGCAAAACTATCCCCTGAAAATGGGGGTTCGTTAAGCTACTTAACGTTAGTTCAAACTCAGACTTTAATAGAGCACTTGACTGAATATACGTATCATCATACACATCAAATAGTCCACTATGTAATAACATATTTTAACGTTAAATACACGGTCCCAGGAATGAATAAATGGCTACATCACAATGGTTTTAGTTATAAAATGCCTAAAAATTTACCTCATAAGTTTGATGAGACTAAACAACCAATTTCTAGCGCAGCATATGAAGCTATAAAAACAAGTTGTAGGAAAGATGAATCAATTTTATTTGTTGATGTCGTTCACCTGACCCGAACTACTAAAGTTTCTCACGGATGGGTACGAACAGGACATGATAAATAAATAGCGTTGTCTCTGATGTAGAAAACAAAACCATTAAGTGTATCAAATGTAACTGACGATTAAATGCTACCAAACCTGCTCAAACAAACCCGTCGAAGAATTAATGAAATACTACGGGATGGAGCTTACTACACCAGACAATGTTATGAAGCCGTTTGTATTAAATGAGCAGGTTCCATTCATTTTACTAAAAAAAGAACAATTTTTAAGCACGAGATTATTCGCGTAATTCAGTTGTCAGTTACCAGAAGGTATACAGTCCAAATCAGACTTGGGAAACGAGGAATGGTTATAATAAAATCTTCCCTATCAGAAATAGAAATGTTTCGGGTCAAAAAATTTTCAGGCAGGATATTGAGCCTAAGGGATCATAATGCTCAGATTAGCGTAATTTATGTCATGATGAAAATATTAAATAAGCCGACCGAGTTAAGCATGTCTAGCACAAAAGTGATTGTCTCATAGTGAAGTATATTGGAGTTTGCTATCTGAGCTTAAATTAAAAAATAGAACCACTATGTCTATCAAATTGTTGCTTATATTGGTGAGAGGTTTGGAGGGGGAAGAGTAAAGTACACGGTCGCGAGAATGCATAAATGATTTCATCATAATGCATTCAGTTATAAAATATCGATAAATGAGAAAATTTTGTGCATCACTATAACGAACTGCAAGCTGCTTGTACCAAAGACGGATCTATTTTGTTCGTTAGGGCTGCTCATTCAATGAAAGCCATAAAATAACGGATAGATGGATACATAAAGAACAGAATCAAGCCCTCGAAATGATGGGTAGTCATTGTAGTTTTAATTGTATTGATGTCCTGAATCTTAGCAATATTACTGGCACCGTGATAAGCGAGTATGAGATAATAAAAAATATACTGTACTTTGTCTATGTAAACTGGTAGATAGTAATCTTTTCACTTAGCAGCTTAATATTGTTTTTCAATGAAGTAAAATATCATCGAGATGACTTCGACAAAGATCATGGTATTAGTTTTTAGTAATGAGTTGTTATGGAAGGTGATGAATGAGCAGGCATAAATAATATTTAGGCTAAAAACCAACATTATTTTAATGGAAATATTGAATAATGTTGTACTGTGACTTTGCCAGAGACTACAGATCCTTTAAACATCCAGTATAAATTATATGTTTTGTGTGCTCGAGTCTGTAGCTTTCAGTTGATTGAGTATAAATACTGGATTAAAATATGAATTGGTTATTTGACTCACCGAACTTATATGTAGTTATTGCGTCTATATTTGGGCTGATTGTTGGTAGTTTTCTTAATGTTGTGATTTACCGTTTCCCGCTTATGCTGAAAAAAGCATGGCAAAAAGAGTGTTACGAGTGTTTCTCAGAGTTACCGGCAACTGAAGGATTACCTCTGTTTAATCTCAGTATTCCACGCTCACACTGTCCCACATGCAAGCAGCCCGTAAAAGTCATTGATAATGTACCAGTATTTAGTTGGTTATTGCTAGGTGGTGAATGTCGTCACTGCAAAACAAAAATAAATATTCGTTACCCTTTTGTCGAGTTACTAACAGCAACCGCTGTTGGTTTAACTGCTTATTTTATTCCGGGTTCCTATTGGTCATTAGCGGTTATTGGCGCAACTTTTGTACTTATTGTATTATGTTTTATTGATTTAGATACCATGCTGTTACCAGATAAAATGACGCTGCCATTAATGTGGGCAGGTTTATTCGTTGCACTCATCGGTATTTCCCCAGTGTCTATAGAAGATACGCTAATAGGTGCAATGACTGGTTACTTGTCACTATGGAGTGTATTTCAGCTCTTCAAGTTTATGACAGGCAAAGAAAGTATGGGATATGGTGATTTTAAATTGCTGGCAGCACTTGGAGCTTGGCTTGGATGGCAATTTTTGCCTTTAGTAATTCTTCTTGCCTCTTTCGGCGGTGCTATCTCTGGTATTATTTTGATGTATATTTACGGTGTAGGAAAAGAAACTCCCTTCTCATTTGGACCTTATCTCACCATTTCTGGTTGGATAAGTTTGTTGTGGGGTAATAAGCTTATTGATTGGTATCTGATTTCTTATTTAGGGATGTAAATGGCACTGGTAATTGGCCTTACTGGAGGTATTTGTAGCGGGAAAACAACGGTTGCTAACTTTTTCAAAGTGATAGATATTGACATTATTGATGCAGATATTATTGCACGACAGGTTGTTGAGCCAGGAACCAGCGGGTTATCTGCCATCATTACTAAATTTGGAGACACTATCCTTGATGAGAACAAGACTTTAAATCGTACCAAACTGCGCGAACATATTTTTTCAAACCTCGATGATAAAGCGTGGCTAAACGCTATGCTTCATCCAAAAATTAAACAAGAGATGATAATGCAAACACAGAATGCATCGTTACCCTACTGTATGTTGGTTGCACCACTATTGATTGAAAATAGCTTACAGTCACTTTGTGATCGTATCCTTGTTGTTGACGTGTCTGAAAAAATTCAGGTTGCTCGTATTATACAACGAGATAACGTCGATGATATTCAAGTAAAAAACATTTTTTTATCTCAAGCAACAAGAAAGGAACGGCTTTTATTTGCCGACGATGTTATTAAAAATGAATGCAACGATGAGGAACTAAGTGCGAAAGTTGCTATTTTACACAGTAAATATCTCACGTTAGCAGAAAAACAACGATAATCATCATGACTAGCGATACCCTTTACGAACATCCCTTAAATGAACAAGTTCGCGTTTATTTACGCTTAGAACACATGATGAATCAAGTGATTAAATCTGCAGTGCTTTCTGAAAGTGGTCAATCAATTCTTTTTTTTAAAAGTCTTTTTGATTTGATGGAAATCTTGGAACAGGTGCAGGTCAAAGCTGATTTGGCCAAAGACTTAGAAAAGCAACGTGTTAAACTACAAACTTGGTTAGAAGTGCCAGAAGTCGATAAAGAACAACTTATGTTTTTGCTCGCTGAAAGCCATCAGTTTCAACAATTACTACTTCAAGCTCCAAGGCTCGGGCAAACACTGCGTGACGATAAGTTCCTTTCTGCAATTCGCCATCGATTCTCTATTCCGGGTGGTATATGTAGTTTTGATCTTCCTGTTTTCCACCACTGGCTCAATTTGCCGTTGGTACACCGCCAAACTGATGTCATTACCTGGCAAACATCTTTAGAACCATTAAATAATGCGCTCACCTTATGGCTTCGTTTGACGCGAGGTGGTGCTATAATGCAGAATTTCACTATAATCAATGGTTTCTTTCAAAAAGATGTAGAAGGTGCGAGCCTTTTACGTATTAAAATATCGCCAGATTATAATGTTTTTCCATTAATTTCCGGGTATAAGTCACGGTTTACTATTCGTTTTATGCCATTTGATGAAAGCCAAACAATCATTAACGAAATGATGCTGTTATTGGCTGTCTGCTAAAAATTAATAATTATGTTTTAAGGTGATTTGTGACACAAAAAAATTTAACCATTGTCAAATGCCCACGGTGTAAGTTGCCTGTGGTTTGGGACAATGTTAGCCCATATCGCCCATTTTGCAGCAAACGTTGCCAGCTCATAGATTTAGGTGAGTGGGCTGATGAAGAAAAACGTATCACGAGTGTGTGAAATATATCAGACAGCAAAGATAGTTAAAAAATCAATAAATATCAACAGTCATTGAAAATAATTTATTTTCAGCATTTAATTGATTGAAAAGTGATCCATTTTTTATGGTGGACTTTTTTTCCTAAATAAAGGAACTAGATTATTAATCTACGTTCTAAACTGTTAGATTCACTGAAATATTGAGGTATATGATATGTCACCACAAAATAACGAGCTGGAAACAGCATTATCAAGCTCTAATAAATGCTTGCTCACTAACATTCTGGATTGATCAAAAAGCGATTCAGCTATGGGATCAAATCATGCAGGATAGGATAACCATGGAACCACCTGCTTATTGAATGACTTAGCCATTACAATAAATTTTATGGTTAAACGCGGATTTTTAATATAATTGAGGGGTCGCAAGGATTCGTTAATTTTATTTTCACACTTCCTCAACTTTTATTATTATGCTCTTATTATTTATGCATTAGCAAGGAGTCAAAATAGTTAATGTTGTATTTAAGATGGAAATAAAGAAACCATATAACACTTAGTTATTGATGATACGGAGCTCAAAGTTTACGATGAAGGCAAATGGAAAATAAAAAAAGCATGGTACTGATGGAAACTGCTAAATGTAGTGCAAGTTATAGTTAGTGGTAGGCATAACTAGGCATAAAATTATTGCTGCTGGGTTAAGTGCATTAAATGGGCCTGGTGGTGAAATGTTACCTAACTTGCTCAAAGAGATCCGCTAAAAATTTAATGGACTATCAGCCATTGGTCCTTACGACCCTAAACAATATTACGAAACCGCACGTATGAAACGAGTAGTTACACTTATTCTACCAATATAATGGAATAACTGTTAGGGAACAAGGTTATTCGTGCAATTTAGCTGTCAATAACCAGAAGCTCTACGGTTCGAAGCCACATTGAGCTTTAAGAGATCACCATGTTCATATTAACGAAACTTACACCATAATGAAAGCGTTATATAAGCTGACAGGACTAGGTATACCTAAAATTAATGTGCTTTTTTAATGGTTCATCGTTTTGGGATTAGCTATCTGTGTTTGCATTAAGAAATAAAATTATGCACATAGCGAGTTTTTACGTTTCATATCATAGTACTGTTAAAAACAGTTATGTGATATGAGCATCACGTTTCCATCTCTTTTTCAACTAGCTGAATTAGGATGTGAATAACTTTAATATGTACCTCCTGAATACGATCAGCATAGCCAAAATGTGGGACACGAATTTCGATGTCAGTTAAGCAGGCTACTTTACCGCCATCTTTACCCGTAAGCATGATTGAAGTCATACCTTTTGCTTTCGCAGTTTCAACTGCACGAAGAATGTTTTTTGAATTTCCTGACGTAGACAAACCAAACAGAACATCGCCTTTCGAGCCAACAGCTTCTAAATAACGAGAAAAAATAAATTCATAACCAAAGTCATTGCTTACACATGAAATATGGCTTGGGTCGGAGATAGCGATTGCAGGATAACCTGGACGTTTTTCACGGTAACGCCCCGTTAACTCTTCAGCAAAATGCATAGCATCGCAGTGTGAACCACCATTACCGCAAGACAGTACTTTGCCACCGGATTTAAATGCATGAGCCAGCATCTTTGCTGCAGACTCAATGTTTTTAATGTTTTTTCTGTCGTTAAGAAACATGTTCAGTACATGGGCTGCTTCAGTCAGTCCTGAACGAATAAGACTTTGGTACATAGCAATTCTCTTTGCATTTTTGAATGGCTTGGGGTAATATCAACTTAAATTTTTACTCTTAATTAACTTAAAGATACAGGCTTGAACACCTGAAACTTATTATTTTTTGGTAAAGTCATAATGAAAAATGTTTAAAATTTTTTTGAAGTAGCGTTGGCTTTTAGCCTAAATGCTATTTCTGAACTGTTCATTCATCACCGACAATAATTGCTCTATCGAACTGAGATTTGAACTATAATATGGAAGGTAGTGAAGATCAATATTAAGAATAAAAGCTTTATTTTTGACAAAATTATTCCGATGATGTACCGCTCCGTCGAAAATAATACGAGGTTGATGAGTTAATGAGTAAGTTTTTTGATTGGTTGACAAAAAAGACAATATTTTACTGTTTATTGTCTAATGGTCGTTGACCAAAGTGCCTGCAATATCGCGAATATTTAGGGGTCTCATAAGATCGCGGCAACGATAGTGAACAGCGTCAAGGTCTAATGCTGTTAAGTGGTTTGCAAGGCTTCATTAATTTCATTTTCAAATGTGTTCAACTGCCATTGTTATGCTCTCATTACTCATGTGTTAACAAGTAAACCAAAATGGTTAATGTTGCGTTCAAGACGGAAATTAAAGGAATAATTTGGTACTGAGTCATTGATTTTATGGGGCTTAAAGTCTGGGTGAAGCTACATGAAAAATAAAAAGATATCATGGGCGGTGCAGTGCTATCTAACTTGCTCAAACAGATCCACCGAAAAATCCATGAAATATCAGGCTATCGTGCTTATCACACCAGATAATGCCACGAAATCATTCGTATCAAACGAGTAGTTCCGCTCATTTCACCAAGAAAAAATATTTTTTGAAAATTCAGTATGGTAATCATAAATATTATCTATTAAAATAGTAATATTTTGAATTAAAAAATTCCTTGAATTGACATTGAACTTAAGGGGTTATAATACCTAAATTTAGCGAAACTAACGGCATGATAAAATTATTAAATAAGCTTGACTGGACTAGATATTCCTAAAGTGAAAGCGAGCATTTAATAGCTATCCCTGTTAAAATTTATTATTAGATGCTTAAGTCAGACAATAAAATTCACTTTCAAGTGAATTAAGTATATATAATAACTATTAATTATTAATAAATTAGATACTTGTAATTATTGTTAATATATAGATTACTAAAATGAAGTAATATTACTGAATGTTGCATCTGTTACAGTGGATTATTTAACATTAATCTCATACTTCAACACTATGTTTCATGTCAAAGTGAGTTAATTAAACATATTAGTAACATAGAAGGAAGATATATGCAAATGTTAACCGCAGGTATGGCTGCACCAAACTTTACACTTCAAGACCAAAATGGTAATGTAGTAACACTCACTCAATTCAAAGGTGAAACCAAAGTGCTGGCGTATTTTTATCCGCGAGCTATGACACCAGGCTGCACGACACAAGCCTGTTTATTACGTGACAGCAAAGCAGTGTTTGAAGCATTCAATACTGTGATTCTTGGTCTCAGCCCTGATCCTGTAAAAAAACTTAAATACTTCGAACAAAAGAAAGAACTGAATTTCACGCTATTAAGCGATGAAAATCACGCCGTTGCCGATGCGTTTGGCGCGTGGGGTCCAAAAAAGTTTATGAATAAAGAATATGATGGCATTCACAGAATAAGTTTCTTAATTGATAAAAATGGAAATATTGAGCATATATTCAACAAATTCACGACTAAAGATCACCACGACATTGTGATCAACTTTCTTAAAAGTATTTAGGCCTTTTGGTAGTATGGTAAGTTAACACAGCCAAGATAGGGCGTTATTTTCTGGCTTAGGCAATTCAATTATTTACTTAAGCGGCTAAACAGCTAGGTTAACTTAAATATTTAGGCTGCTGAGTAAACTTATTATAAAATAACCAATTTGAAGCAGTATGAAGAAGCTTTAATTAATCTGAGTTCACTGACATTTTGGAGTAATCAAAAAATTATTTGGCTATGGAATGAAACTAAATAGAATCGCCATGGGAGCTCCTCCTCGTTCATTCAGCTATTCAGCCATTATGACGGTTTTCATGTTCCAATGTGTATTTTTAGTGCTGTTAAGAGGTCTGCAAGAGGCTTTGTTTCTGCATTAGAGTTTAGATAGCCAATTGCAACATGATGAGCTATTAGCTCATTGAGTTAATTTTTAGCATACTGAACTCTTAAGCTTAATGTTCCTCCCAGTAATTTTTTAATTTTAAATATTGCCGTCTCGGATAGGGCTAGGTATGCTTAAAATGAAAGAGATTGTTTAATAGGGAATTATGTTGAAATTTATTATTTAAATTTACATTAGGAAATAAAGCTCTTTGATTATGCTATTTTTAGTTTGGTTATTTTGCAGTTCAGCTTGCCTATAGGTCTAAATATTTAAGGGATCCTAGTTGTTTAAAATGTAGATGAATCATTGAATTCTCTGATTTAGGAAACAAAGTGTATTCTTGACCTCCATCGGTTGAATATAGGTCAGTGCCAACTTGTGCAGTATGATAATGAAGTGTGGTGTCACTGACATTAATTCTTGTTATTATTTTTTGCATCTGTTTACAAAGTTACTAAAATGTACAGTAGATAATGAAATTTTAAATTTAGGACATTGAAATGTTGATTTTAGTGACATTGAGTAGAGCATCGCTGTTTTACTGAGAGCTTACTGCTAAATCATAATCGCTTAAAGTTGATCGGTTAACTTGATAGCATCTCCAATATAGTTTGCTGGTGTCATTTGCTGCAGCCGTATTTTTTCATCTTCAGGCATATCCAAGCTGTCAATAAATGCACGCATTACTTCACTATTTATATGCTTGCCGCGGGTCAATTCTTTTAGCTTTTCATATGGTTTATTAATACCATAACGACGCATAATCGTTTGAATAGGTTCAGCCAGCACTTCCCAATGTTTATCCAGCTCAGCTTCTAGCGCTGCTTGGTTTACTTCAAGTTTATTAATGCCCTTCAACGTTGAGGTGTAGGCAATAATGGAATAGCCTACACCTACACCTAAGTTACGAAGCACGGTTGAGTCAGTCAGGTCACGTTGCCAGCGAGAAATTGGTAGTTTTTGTGCCAAGTGATTTAATACTGCGTTTGCCAGACCCAAGTTACCTTCTGAGTTTTCGAAGTCGATTGGATTAACTTTATGCGGCATGGTTGAAGAACCAATTTCGTCTTCAATAATTTTTTGCTTGAAGTGACCCAGTGCTATGTAGCCCCATACATCACGATTAAAATCGATTAAAATAGTGTTGAAACGAGCAAGAGCATCGAACAGTTCAGCAATGTAATCATGAGGTTCGATTTGAGTTGTATACGGGTTCCACGTAACTCCAAGAGACTTAGTGATAAATTTTTCGCTGAAATCATGCCAATCTATATCAGGGTAAGCTGACAGGTGAGCATTATAGTTACCCACAGCTCCATTAATTTTTGCAAGGATTTCAACGCTTGCGATTTGTTTGTATTGTCGTTCCATTCGGTAAGCCACGTTCGCCATTTCTTTACCTAGAGTAGAAGGCGATGCGGGTTGACCGTGTGTGCGAGACAAAAAAGGTACTGTACGATATTCAAATGCTAAATTTTTGACCGCATCGATTACCTTGCGAATTTCTGGTAATAATATATCTTTACGTGCTTCTTTCAGCATTAGAGCGTGGGCGGTGTTATTAATATCTTCAGATGTACATGCAAAGTGAATGAATTCATTTATTGCGTGAAGTTCTTCATTCTCAGCCATTTTTTCTTTTAAAAAATACTCAACTGCTTTTACATCATGGTTGATTGTACGCTCAATCTCTTTGATACGTATTGCATCAGCTTCGTTAAATTCAGTCGCAATATCATTTAAAAGAGTGCTCGCTTCTGCACTTAATGCAGGTATTTCCTTGATTGCATCTGTTGCTGCCAGTTTTTGTAACCAACGAATTTCCACGATTGTGCGATACTTCAGCAAGCCAAACTCACTGAAGATTGAACGCAATGCAGTTGTTTTCGTTCCGTAACGGCCATCTACCGGTGAAACAACTGTCAGTGCTGATAGTTCCATGAGTTCTCTCCTAGATTATTGATTATGAATGCCTGGCTAAGATGACTTTAGCCTGCTCAATCATTTGCTTACGACCAAAAATAAGGTGGCGACGTTTACCTCCAATGTGACGCCAAAGCACTGCGCTGCGGATACCTGATAATAAGAGTGCACGCACTTTATGTTGAACGGCTGTTATTTGCAATTGGGCAGAAGTGCCTGTGACTTGAATGCGTGTCCCCAATGGGCTAATAGTATCTAAATATATACTCGCGAGATTACTAATCATTTGCTCATCGAGCAGATCAAAATGTTTGAGCTGACGTTGGACTGTATCTAAACGGTCAGCTAGCTGAGAAAGGCTATGTCTGTGACCAGTTAGCTTACGTTCCAACGCGAGGATATTAATTAAGTAACGAGTTAGTTCACGGCCATCAGAGCTGTTACCTAATTCATTAATGAGGGTTGTTAAACCTAAAATGAGATTCTCTTCTTTACCAAAAATATCAATGGTTGAAGCAGGGTTTGTGATAATAATACTGTTTAAACTTACGCCGAGAATATCGCGATCACAGTTACCTATGCGAGCCACTTGCTGTACAAGTTTGACGGATTGACAGATACTTGCAAATACGATGGTACGATCAAATAAAGTATTAGCCACGGACTACAGCTCCTGAAAGACGTGCTTTAATGATGCCGCCACCTAGACAAACATCACCAGAGTAAAATACTGCTGATTGACCCGAGGTTACCGCGCTTTGCGGCTTATCAAAAATTACTTTGATCTGGTCACTATCAATAGGTTCGATGGTACATGATATGTCTTGTTGACGATATCTCGTTTTTACAGTGCATTTCAATGGCTCAGTTATTGTTATGCGATTAACCCAGTGGAGCTGTGTGGCAATTAACCCATTTGAATATAGGCTTGGGTGATTGCTGCCTTGAGCGACAATGAGAATGTTATGTGCTAGATCTTTATCAACCACATACCATGGGTCTTGAAGACCGTCTCCGCCTTTTTGACCGCCGATGAACAAACCTTTGCGTTGGCCAAGCGTATGGTACATTAAACCTTTATGCTCACCAATGGTTTTACCTTCGGTAGTCTCTATAATTCCAGGTTGTGCTGGCAGGTACTTAGAAAGAAAATCAGTAAACTTTCGCTTCCCAATGAAGCAGATGCCTGTTGAATCTTTCTTCTGCGCAGTGATGAGCTTTTGTTCTTTGGCAATCCGACGTACTTCTGGCTTTTTTAGATCACCAACAGGAAACAAGCTGTATGCAATCTGCTCGTGGCTTAACGTGTACAAAAAATAGCTTTGATCTTTGTTGTGATCAATGCCACGAAGCATCTGCACTTTTTCATTAGCATGGGTAGGGAAGGTGCGACGGACATAATGACCCATCGCGATGCAATCAGCATTTAACACTTCGTCAGCAAATTCCAAGAAAGCTTTGAATTTAATTTCTTTGTTACAAAGAATGTCTGGATTTGGTGTTAGACCCGCTTTGTATTGAGCCAGGAAGTGCTCGAATACATTATCCCAGTACTCAGCAGCAAAGTTAATGGTGTGAATGTGAATATCAAGTTTGTCGCAAACGGATTGTGCATCGGCTAGATCTTGCGCTGCCGAACAATATTCATCATTATCATCTTCTTCCCAATTTTTCATGAATAATCCTTCTACCTGATAGCCTTGTTGCTTCAGTAGATAGGCCGACACTGAAGAATCAACACCGCCGGATATACCGACAATAATTTTTTTATTGCTATTATCTGACATGATGAAATTTTTAGCTTCAAATGTATTAATAGTAGAGTTTACCAAAATTTTTTGCGTGATTACAAATGAGCACCTAATCACATTTTCATTGTTCTGTTGAAAGTAAAATTTCTACCCATTCGCCCGGTGATAATGCTTCAATCGTCCAATCACCTAAGCTATAACGGATGAGTCGCACTGTTGGGTGACCAATAGCTGCGGTCATACGACGAACTTGTCGATTCCTACCTTCTTTTAATGTTATCGCTATCCATGTTGTTGGAATGGAACGTCGATGCCGGATAGGAGGATTTTTTAGCCAAATATCAGGTTCTTGTATGACGTTAACATCAGCAGGAAGTGTGCAGCCGTCGTTGAGTTCAATACCTTTGCGTAATTGCATAAGAGATTTTTCTGTCGGTATACCTTCAACTTGTACCCAGTATATTTTTGTTAATTTGTATTTTGGTCTGGTTAACTGAGCTTGCAAGATACCGTCGTTAGTTAAAACCAATAAACCTTCGCTATTTTTGTCAAGGCGGCCTGCTGGGTAAACATCCTTCACTTGAATAAAATCAGCTAATGTAGAGTCACCTGGTTCGCCAGTAAATTGCGTCAATGTGTTAAAAGGTTTGTTGAAAAGAATTATTTTTGTTGGGCCTCTATCTCGTGATGGTGTATATAAACGTAAGCGTGAAGCGCGTCGTTTTTTTTTAAAGCAGGCTTTTGTATGCCTCTTTTTGAAAAAATTTTAAACGTCATGAAATACTATCAATTAGGTTAGGTAACAAATTAAACCTTAAGATTATACATAAATAATATGATTGGGGTGTTACGTAATATACAGTATTTTTTTGCTCATATGTTACATTAAGAATAATCATCATTTTTTGTACCAATATATAAGCTTTTGAGGTTCTTAGTATTGTAGCTAATTATACTGTTTGGTAGGCAAAAATAACAAATGAACGTTAGGAGAGCTATATGAAAAGTAAAGTACTCGTGCCAACTGATGGTCAGAAAATTAAGATAAAAAATGGCAAGCGGATTGTTCCTAATAATCCGGTTATTCCTTATATTGAAGGTGATGGTATTGGGATTGATGTTAGTCCTGCGATGATTAAAGTTGTTGACGCAGCTGTTAAAAAAGCTTATTGCGGTAATCGTAAGATCTTTTGGATGGAAATATATACAGGTGAAAAATCAACACTGCTTTATGGTGAAGATGAATGGTTGCCAGCGGAGACGTTAGATTTTATTCGTGACTATAAAGTGGCTATTAAAGGCCCACTAACAACACCTGTGGGTAGTGGTATTAGTTCTTTGAATGTTGCATTACGTCAGGAGCTTGACTTGTATATTTGTATTCGCCCCATTCGTTACTTTAAAGGTGTACCTAGTCCGGTGAAGCGCCCAGATCAGACTAACATGGTTATTTTTCGTGAAAATTCAGAAGATATTTATGCTGGTGTAGAATTTAAAGCTGGTACTGCTGCAGCAGACAAAGTGATTAAGTTTTTAAAAAACGAAATGGGTGTCACGAAAATACGCTTTGATGAACAATGTGGTATCGGCATTAAACCTGTGTCAGAACAAGGTACTAAGCGCTTGGTTCGTGCCGCAATTCAGTACACTATTGATAATGATCGTGCATCAGTGACGTTGGTACATAAGGGTAATATAATGAAGTTCACTGAAGGTGCTTTTAAAGATTGGGGCTATGAAGTTGCTAAAGAAGAATTTGGAGCGAACTTACTGGATGGTGGCCCGTGGATGTCGTTGAACAATCCAAATACTGGTAAAATAATCATTATTAAAGATGTGATTGCAGATGCATTTCTTCAGCAAATTTTACTACGCCCAGTAGAGTATGAAATTATTGCAACTATGAACCTGAATGGTGATTACATCTCTGATGCGCTTGCTGCACAGGTTGGAGGTATCGGTATCGCACCTGGTGCAAATATTGGTAATAGTATTGCATTGTTTGAAGCGACACACGGTACCGCACCAAAGTATGCGGGTCAGGATAAAGTAAATCCAGGTTCACTTATTCTTTCTGCCGAGATGATGCTACGTTATATGGGTTGGATTGAAGCTGCTGATTTATTAATTTTTTCAATGGAAAAAACGATTAGTAATAAAACAGTAACGTATGATTTTGAACGTCAAATGGATGGTGCTATATTACGTAAGTGTTCTGAGTTTGCCCAAGATATAGTGAAACAAATGTAATAAATTTTATATAAAGCGCCTGTAAAAACCCCCGGAAGCTGGGTTGCGTATTCAGTAGGTTGATTGTAATTTCAAGGTAATACTTATGTTCAAGCAATGCACTAATGACCTTAAATTTTGTTTCTTAATGCGAGTTCAGATAGCAAATTTCAACATGAGGAACTATTTTTGCACGCTTGCTGCCGTTTTAGGCATACCTAGTTCTGTTGCCTTATGTAATGTTTTTATCGTAGCGTAGATTTCGCTAATCTAAGCGTTGTGCTCTCTTCGGCTAAATGTCCCTTCGTATAGTTTTTTGATTCAAACATTTCTGTTTTTCGTAGGGAACCTCTATGGTAACCATACTTCATTTCCCAGTGCTGATTTGAACTATATAAATGCTGGTAATGAATTGCTCAATTATGCGGATGACTTTGTTCCTAAAAAGTTGCTCCTTTTCTTTGTGGAATGATTGGAACCGCTCGTTTAATACGAATGGTCTCGTAACATTGTCTGGTGTCGTAAGCTTTATCGCCTGATGTTTCATTGAGTCTGCATCGAGTCTGTTTGAACACATTAGGTAGTACTGTACTATCAGTTATATTTGAGGCACTTAATTCAGCAGTAATGATTTCATACGTATTTATATCTACTACTAAATGTAGCTTGCGCCAGACTTGCTGTTTCCCATAAGTACTATGCTTTTATACTTGGCATTCGCCTGCACTGCAAATTTTTAGCTCCGTAAAATCAATGGCTAAGAGCGGATGGATGATTTAGTCTTCGCTTTGAACACGATGTTCACCATTTTGGTTCTCTTGCTAGCGCATGAATAGTAGGGGTCTGACAGCGGCAGTAAGCAAATTTAAAAACAGAGTTAATGAATCTTTGCAGACCTTTCCAACGCCTTAACAATCCTCGTTTAATCATAAAAGTCATCGTAGGAGCTAAGTCACTAAATAAAAGAGGTCTCCCATGATTATCCTTCTTAGTTTGATCCCACAGCGTTCAGTTAGCTGTTTAGAGCGTAGATTGATAATTTAGTTCCTTGATGGAGGAAGTAAAGTCATAATTTAGTCATTCCTGTTATCCATTTCACAGATAAGTATCATGGGCATATAGGCATTTATGTTTAGCATTAGTCGCAAGCAAAAAAAATAGATTTTAGCAGTCGTTGCTGCCCCAAAAATATAACGACTACTTTTGTAAACGTGCTTCAATTACATCCATCAGCTTACTGCTGATATTGATATTAAATGCTGCTTCAATTTCTCGAATGCAGGTTGGGCTTGTAACATTTATTTCTGTCAGCTTGTCGCCGATGATATCCAGCCCAACAAAAACTAAGCCTTTTTCTTTCAATGTGGGTGCTACAGCACGCGCAATCGTCCAGTCTGTGTGACTCAATGGACGTGCTTCCCCATGCCCTCCAGCTGCTAAGTTTCCGCGGGTTTCACCTTTCGCAGGAATGCGAGCAAGGCAATATGGCATAGGCTCACCATCAACAACTAGAATACGCTTGTCTCCATTGCTGATATCAGGCACGAAGGTTTGCACCATGCAGTAATTATGACCCAGTGCCGTTAGCGTTTCAATGATAACTGAGAGATTAGGATCTCCTTTCTTCACGCGAAAGATGGCTCCACCACCCATGCCATCAAGTGGTTTTAAGATCATATCACCATGCTTTTCGTGAAATAATCTGATTTGATCATTACGGCGCGTTACTAATGTTATGGGTGTATGTTCAGGGAACCAAGCAGTAAATAGTTTCTCGTTACAATCCCGCAAGCTCTGTGGTTTGTTAATGATCAGGCAACCTTCAATTTCTGCGCGCTCAAGAATGTAGGTAGCATAAATATATTCGGTATTAAACGGTGGGTCCTTACGCATCAATACAACATCAAGATCAGCTAATACAATTTCTTGCTCGTGCTTCACGTCAAACCACTTGTAAGGTTTTTGTGTCACACGGATGATTTTGGTGCGAGCCAAAGCTTTACCTTGCTCAAGTGACAGATCATTCATTTGCATGTAATGAATTTCCCAGTCGCGTGCTTGTGCTTCTAGCATTATGGCGAAAGAAGAATCTTTTTTGATATTGATGGTCTCAATTGGATCCATAACGATACCAAGTTTGAACATTTATTTGTCCTTATTATGATTTTGTTGCTTAACTTGAGTTCAGATAACGCATTTCAAAACAATTAACTATGAGATCATCACTTTCATTTTAGGTATATCTAGTCCTGTAGTCATGTCTTCATTAAGTTGAGTGTAATGTAAAAATAATATTCACGTTAATGAATGTTCCTATGTCTTGGTCATGCATTCCCGTTGATTTGGAATATCTGATCGTTTCTCTAATTGGGTCGTTTTAAGCGAGTATGGGGGGTGAATTCTCCTTTTGGATGCGTTGTGTGTAGAGTTTGCTAATAATGTGTTTATTTTTTGAAAGGATATCGTAGATAGGCTTTGCCTCATAATTTGAGTTCAGATAGCAAATCCTAATATGTCTCACTGTTAGACAACCACTTCGTTTTAGACATATCTAGCTCGGCCAGCTTCTTTAACATTTTTATCATGGCGTAGGTTTCATCAATTTGAGCATTGTGATTTCTGAGGCTCAATCTTCTTCCAAAAAATTTTTTAACTCGAAACATTGCTATTTCTGGTAGGGAACTGTTTATGGTAATAATATCTCGTTTTTAATGCTTATTTGAACTGTATAACTTCTGATATCTGATCGCTAAATGTAATTTACGCTAAACTTGTCGTTCTCACCAGTGCCATGTTTTTCTACTTTTTATTCGTCTTTACCGTAAATTTTCAACTTGGTGGAATTAATAACTAAGTGCGGGATGGTTTCTTTAGTCTTTATCGTGGGCGTGACGTTAACCATTTTTGTTCGCTTGCTAATGAATGAATAGTGAGAGCATGACAGCAGCAGTTAAGCAAATTTGAAAACAGAGTCGATGAATCATGCAAATTTTTTAAGGGTATTAAGATATATGTTTGATCATGAGAGCTATTGTAACGACTAAGCCACTAAATAAACGAGACTTTCATCACTTCAGCATGTCAATTAGCTACGATAGATGTTTTCTATCAGGAGCGCTCATGTTTCGAGTCAAAAGCTGCGTGTCGAGATATTGAACCTAAGGGATTAACAATGTCCAGATTCACAAAATTTACGCCATGATAAAAGCGTTAAGCAAGCTGAGCGGGTTAAGTATGCCTAACACAAAAACGAGCGTCTAATAGCTCATTATGTTGGGATTCTTTATTGGAACTAAAGTTATGGAACAAAGCTATGTGGATGAACAGAAGTCTTTTCTGGATAACAAAAAAATTAATTGCTATAGGATGCATGGAAATTTTGATTAAAGCAAGTATTGCTCATATATTTGATCATCATTGAAGAAAACATCCAATATACTTTCCAATCGTTTATTATATTTAAACATTAAAGGCAATGCATTACGAATTATTGGTACTTTGATTAAACGTGAATATTACCTTTACAACGTAATCCACTTATTCAGCATATGATTGTTACTGTTATTAATTTTTACATTTGCTCACGATTATTATCGGGTGGCTGGATGACGGAATTATACTACTAACCACATTAGGAATCTCTACATTATTAGATAGATTTCCATTATTTGATCGAAAATTAACATTTGCATGTTGGAAGTGTGTCAGCTAGATAGTACTCGAGATGAATGCATGCTGTTTGAAAACTTGAATTTTGCCGTCTCATCTGGTTATTTCGTATAAATTGAAGGTCCGAATGGCTCGGATAAAATCATTTTATTGTGTATTATCATAGGCTTGAAATCATCAGAGTCTGAAGATATTCTTTGGTTAGATATATAGCTCAAATTTTACCCTGATAGAACTATTATGGGAGGTGATGAATGAACAATCAAAAAACTATATTTACTATGACTCTTTCGACGATTACAGGGCCTTTGAAATCCAGAATAAATGAGCAGCTTCAGGCGCTCAAACTAGTATATTCAAGTTGTTTGTGCATAGATCAGTGTATTTTTTGGAACTAAAATAACAATGTGGAAAGACTTAATTTTTGTTTTTTGTTTAGCCGTAGGATTGAGCGGTTGTGCTCAGTCACCTGAGAAGTTAACTACTGACGATGAAACCAATGTAAAAATACGTTGGACACATACTAGCGATCCGTTTGAGGGGTTCAATCGTGCTATGTGGGTAATTAACTACGAGTACTTCGACCCGTATGTTGGACGGCCTCTGTCTGTGGCGTATGTAAATTATATGCCCAGTTGGACACGGACTGGCATCTCAAATTTTATTAGTAACCTCGAAGAGCCAGCAAGCATATTTAGTAGTTTGTTAATGTTTGAAAACAAAGATGCACTGGGGCACTTTAATCGTTTTTGGCTAAATACTATTTTTGGTGTGGCAGGTTTAATTGACATTGCTACCACTGTAAATATTCCAAAGTTAAGTGACAGACAATTTGGTGATGCGATGGGCTATTATAACATAGGTCAAGGCCCTTATATGATGGTTCCTGTATATGGTCCAATAACGGTGAGAGATGGAGTGGGAGCCGCGGTTGATATCCTTTACCCACCAATGTCTTTACTTACAATTACGCAGTCGATTATAAAGTGGACACTGGATGGAATGGAAAGCCGAGCTGTGTTGATTAAACAAGAAGAAATATTAAAAAATTCACCAGACTTATATGCATTGATTCGCGACGCATACTTGCAAAATAAAGCATTCAAAGCGCGTAATGGTGAAGTTCATGCTGATGAAGATGAAGATTTTGAAGCCTTCATGGATGAAATTGATGGTGATTAATCTCTTTCATATTTAAAATCTTCCTTAGATGTACTTATAATCATTGAAAGTACTTAATTTTGTAATGATGCAAAACAATGCTATAGAGAATGAAAATTACTATAATTAATTGTTTAAAAATAGATTCTGTATTCTATTCGTTGACTGTTGTACAAAGATTATACTCTAGTTCAATGAATGTACCTATTATTTTATCAAGTACTTACGTTAATTTCAAAATCAGATTACTTTTTATTGAGTCGTTTCAAGCAAGTGCATAGAGTTTGTCAATATTGTGTTTACTCTTGGGAAGAATATTATATACATTAAAATAATCAATACACTATAAAGCAATTTTTTAGCATGTATCAACGATTATAAAATACATTAAAATATTTTTTCCATCTAAGTTTTATGCAGACTAAAGTCAGTGAAATTTTTCCCTACTCACGAAAGGCTATGAGTCATTTATTTTATAGATGGACGACTTTGTTTCCTCGGTTAAGGAACTAAATTACTAATCAACACTCTAAACAGCTAAATTCACGTAAATATTCAGGCCTGTGAACAAGCTCCGCTACAAAATAACTAACCGAAAAAAGCGTAATCAATACTTAATCAATTGTGGCTCATTAATACTCTGGATTGATGAAGAAGCTATTCAGCTATGAAACCACACGAAACAAAGTAATCATAGGAAACCTCGTTTATTTAGCGACTGAGCCATGACGACGGTTTTCATGGTTAAATGCGTATTTTCAATGCTACTGAGCGGTCTGCAAGGATTAATTAATTCCGCTGTTAAACTTGATTAACTGTTGTCATTATACCCGTGCTATTCATGTATCAGTAAGCGAACCATAATGGTTAACGGCACGTTCAGGGTAAAGAATAAAGGAACTATCCAGCACTTAGCCATTGATTATACTGGACTCAAAGTCTACGGTGAAGGCGAATGGAGAGTAAAAAAGCATGGCACTGATGGAAACGGTGAGTCTGCAACAAGTTACATTTAGCGGTAGCTGTAAATATGTGTGAAACTATTGCTGCTCAATTCAGTGTATCAAATATGGATGACGGTGAAATGTTACCTAACTCATTCAAACAGCTCACTAAAAAATAAATGAATATGAGCCGATGGTGCTTATGACACCAGACAATGTGACGAAACTATTCGTATTAAGCGAGCGGTTCCACTTGTCCCACTAAGAAAAGGATAACTTTTGGGAAACGAGATTATCCGTGTGATTTAGTTGTCAGTTGCCAGAAACGTTTTCGATTAATGACAACATTGTTTTGAATCAAAAACTCTCTCAGAGAGACATTGAGCTTAGAAGAGCACAATGCTTAGATTAGCGAAATTTACGCTATGATACACGCGTTAAATAAACTTCTTGGACTAGGTATGTTTATGAAAGTAAACATTCAACAGTTAACTATGTTGAGAGTTGCTGTCTGAACACAAATTAAGAAATAAAACCGTCTATTAAACATAAATATCGAGTAATCCATTTTTTTTACTAGATGCTTCTGAGCCGTCTTCACTCAATAGTTCAAAAATGTCATTGACTTCTTGCTGTTCGGTTCGTTCTTTAATTTTGTCTTGTTTTTGGATATTGGCTACTTTTTGCAGTAAAGAGTTTGAACGTTTGGGGAACCAAGTTATCGTATGCCTCCACGATTTGTTATCTGATATTATCGACGATAAATTAAATAGCTTGAGTTTTTTTGAATAAAAGTTCAGTAGCATCATTTTTGTGTTTTTTGCTAATTCCGTACGAATAAAGATTATTTTTTAATTTTCAACGTATCATGAAGTTCGTTATCACGATATTATCATAATAATTTATTATTTTTATCGGCTTTGTTTCCTAATTTGAATGCAGATAGCAATTCCAAAATAATGAACTATTAGACGCTCGTTTTCGTGTTAGGCATACCTAAGCTGGTCTGCTTATTTAACGCTTGTATCGTAATGTAGGTTTCGATGATCTGAGTTGTCTGATTCCTTAGGTTTAATGTCGTTTCAGTAATTTTTTGACTCGAAACATTGTTGTCAATGATAGAAAACGTTGATGGTAACCATACCTCGTTTTTTAATGCTGATTGAACCGTATAACTTCTGGTAACTGACCACTGAATTACACGGATGACTTCGTTTCCCAACAGTGGCTCTTTTTTTTAGTGGGATGAGTGGGACCGCTCGTTGAATACGAACGATGTCGTAAGCACCATTGGCTGATATTTTATTTATTTTTCGGCGGGCTGTTTGAGCAAGTTAGCAGTATTTCACCATCAGTAATATTTGATGCACTTAACTTAGAAGTAATGATTGCATGCATATTTATAGCTACCGCTAAATGTAACTTGTTACTAGACTTGCCGTTTCCATCAGTGCTGTGCTTTTTTACTTTTTATTCGTCTACACTGTAGACTTTGAGTCCAGTATAATCAATGGCTAAGTATTGAATAATTCCTGCAGTCTTAGTCTTGAACGTGACGTTAATTGTTTGAGCTCACTTGTTAATGCATGAACAGTGAGGGCATTACAATGGCAGTTGAGCAAGTTTGAAAATAGTATTAATGAATTTTTGCAGACCTCTCAATGACATTGAAAATACGCATTTAGTTATGAAAGCCGTCGTAATGACTAAGTGGAGTAGATCAACAGAAAAGAGTCCTACATTATCGAAAGACCTTAATGAAATGGTCAGAACAAATACTTAATTACTTTAAAACTAACGTTTTAAACAATGGGAGAACCGAGGGATATAACTGCAAGGCAAAGTGGATTCAACGTTGTGCATATGGATTTAGGAGCTTCACAAATTACAGATTGAAGCTTCTCTATTATTATCGATAAGTCATTGTTTTAAGACTTATTTATGAGCGATATGGAGGTTCAAGTAAGACCTAACAAATACGCTCGTGTAAAATTTAGAATATGTAGTAGGATATCAATAACTTAAATCAATAGTGACTGAATTTGATCGAATTAAAATGACCCAGACTATTGATTTAAGCTGATTTGAAAGAGTAGTTCACCATTAAGCGAGGACATTCCATAGTTTCCTCCTCGGTTAAATTAATCTGAATTTCTTCTACTGGTTTAATAGATGAAGTCATGAATCAATTTTTGAATAGATGTCTCTTGAAGAATATTGTCTAGGTATGTGCTTGAATCATTTCTTAGATATGCTTTCATGAAGTCAACAATAGGAACCTCTAAGCACTCCACAACACCTAGTTCAGTATACTCTCTAGTTTTATTTTCCATATATACTTCTCCTATATGACAATATTCCTCTCCTGGAAATGCTAGAATATTTCTCAGTTTCAACTCAGTTTTTAGTGTTGCTGACCACCCATAGTAAAACTGTTTAACCAGATCAGACCAACCTGGAGTGCTCTTAATTTTAATATTGTAATACTTTACATCGATAACAATTAAAGTATCTTCTTTTCTAACTAAGGTATCTGGTATTTGTTCCATAAAGATTTTAGGCTTTTGTCTACTGATACCTTCTTTGTATCTATATCTTGGTTGTGGGAATAGCCCTTTAAGGGACTCATCTCCATTTATGATCGTGTTACAAATGTCCTTTTACAAGACATGGAATAAATATGTTCCATACGCATACTCAGATCTATTATTGGAAATATTCGTTAGAGACAAGTAATCAATTATTATTCTAAGTAAGTTTAATGTTCTTTCACAGAACACACTCCTTGTGAACTCCCTAAGCAACAGGATATCCTGCTTAATA
The DNA here is from genome assembly GCF_002381345.1 of Candidatus Enterovibrio altilux. Taxonomy (GTDB): domain Bacteria; phylum Pseudomonadota; class Gammaproteobacteria; order Enterobacterales; family Vibrionaceae; genus Enterovibrio; species Enterovibrio altilux. The sequence goes on along the minus strand of NZ_CP020660.1, from coordinate 380,181 downwards.
TCTTTCTCTTTCAAATTAAGGCTATGGACTTCTCTTGCAATAAAGTTCTCACTTAGTAGGAGCCAATGATGACTTCAATCGCAACTCGAAACTATTTTTTTATGAATTAACGCAACTCTACTATTTAATTGTTTTTGTACTACTGAGGTTTCATAGTTTAAGTAAATCGGTGATTCATTTGAATCTATTGGCAAGTGCTTATCAAGAGTTCTCTTCCAATTTATTTTTTCTGTTCCATTTTTTTATTCTTTTTAACTAAATCTTTAATCAAACCGTTATGAAGCCAGTCTTTAAGAATGTACAAGGCAAGATTAATTTTTTCACAATTGTTCCCATTCCAACTATACAGTTTGGAATTCTAAATCCCTTGTTTTTCCAGAAAATTTATTTAAAGTTTTTAGTATAAGAGTAATCTGCTCTACAAAACTGTTTTTTGCAAATCGTTTAGGCAATATAAGATACGTTTTATTAAGTTCTACAACTCCAGCAAACTGTATAGACTTACCATTTGAAGTCGTCATTCTATTGCTCAATAGATAGTTTTGAAGCTCTAAAGGAATATCTTCTCCTAGCTAATCTCCATCATTGTAGATCTCAAATTAACTACTCATCTTAAGCTGGGACCCCCATAGCTTTGTGCACATCTTTTGAAAAGATACAGCCTCCTTCTTTGAACTTTTCTTGAATATCAAAAAAAGGAAGTTATGTTTTCATCAAATATTAACTCACGACCAGACAATCTCAATACATCATCCCATAAGTACAATAACAGCTTTTTTGAGATAGAATCAATTGATTCAAATTCACCTTCTTTTAAGAAATAAGGTCCTATAAGTCTATCTTCAGGCATAAAAACAACTTTTTCTAAAACTTTATTAATACCGTTTGCAAAGTTCTTTCATGATATATCATGATCGTTATAAATGATTGTTATTTTTGAAATATCATCAGCTTTAAATTTAACAGGTCGATATAAAAAGTTCCATCGTCTCTTGAATGCGGAATCCATTGCTTGAACTCTTTGGTCTGAACTATTCATTGTTGCAACTAATGATAAATTCGAAGGAATAACTAACATGTTATCCTCTAAAGAAGCTGAGCAGTTTTCTTTCAGCTACTTCTCAAATGGTAAGCTTACTGATACTGGATATTCACTTCTACCTTCATTATTACGCTCAAGAAGTTGAAGAATTTCACCAAATATATTTGAGGTATCACCTCTATTAATTTTTTCAATCAATAAAGTAACTGGCTGGGTCGGTGTAATTGTTGACTTCTTTATTGCTAATGCAAATGGCCCTGGAATAAGGTCATACATCACCTTTGGTTTATCTTCTGAATAATCCATAGTTGGTCCTACTGATCCAACAAAGTCAGCGTTTGAATACTCACTATGAAACACCGTTTTAATTATATTTGAAAAATTATTTTTTAGATAATAACTCTTCCCTGTACCAGGAGCTTTATAAACGATAAGATTTTTTCTTTTACACTCGTCTGGCTTTCTGCAGAGGTAACAGATACATTGTGAGAGCTTTTTTTCTAATCTTAAAAGCTCAATTCCTCTTTGGTTTGCGTTTAAGAAATTACTTATTAGACTAAATGTCGCACCGTCTGCATGTGTTATTCCGGCAAGATTAAATAAAGCACTAGAAACAAGATCTGAACGATCTAAATATTTGTTAGCACGATGCCAACTTGGATCAGTTAAAAACTTTATAAAAATTTTTTTATCGTCGCTGCTAACCACCTTATCTATCTCACTCATATATTTTTCGACAGTAGATGGTTCAAGTTGCTTCTGTTTTGAAATTTTTGGTTCTTTATTGAATTGTTTAAAGATTTTATTGAATAGAACTTTATATTTTTCCATCTCTACGACATAAGAAAAGTAATAAGCTGCTATGTAAAACCATTGATGTGGAATAAACCTGAATTTATTGTTTTTTATAAAAAGAAACATACTGTCCACGTTTAAACTCTTCTCCACCCTTAACATAGTTTGCTTCATAATAGTCTATGAAATTATTTGGTACTTCAGACTCAGAACAAAGCATTGCGTCATTCCTCATCTTCTTAGAACATTAATCGAATAATTTTTCCAAATCCAATAAGCTCATAAAACTCCATTTATTAAATAGTTATGTTTTATATTCTACTAAAATATGAGTTTTTTAACGTTAGTAAAACTTGCTATTTTTATTATGTGATTTATCTGTGAAAATACTTTATGTAAAAAAAATTATTTTTATCTCGAGAGCAATTCAGTGGAATTTGAGCAATTATATAATAAAAAAACTGAGCTTGACCTTACACGCAAGGAATTCGCTGACTGGCTAGGACTTGGGAAAAAAGGACAAAAGTCTGTAAAGCAATGGGAAGAAGGTAAAGAAGAAATACCTCAAAAATATGCTAAAAGGTTAGTAACTTTCCCCTATATCCTCCTTATATGTTCCGTGGGAAAAACAAATTTAAAATTATGCACTTATTTGCAGGTATTGGTGGTATACGTCTTCCATTCCAAGAATTAGGTGGAAAGTGCATTTTACGTCTGCATGGGATAAGTTTGCTCAAAAGACATACAGAATAAATTACGGAGAACATGCAAGAGGGTGACATTACTCAAATTTCATCTTCATCTATCCCAGATCATGATTTACTTGTTGGTGGTTTCCCGTGTCAGCCATGTTCACAGGCTGGCCTTAAGAAAGGTTTCTCTGACACAAGAGATACCCTGTTTTTTAATGTACAACGAATTATCGTAGATAAGCGACCAAAAGCATGCTTACTAGAAAACGTGAAACAACTTAAAGGTCACAATAAAGGTAATACTCTTGAAACTATTATTAATACACTGGAAGGTAAAACATCTTTCACTAAGAAAGAACTTGATGAAATGAGCCTTACACCAGAAGCAAGAAGAGCTTTAAGTACAAACTGAACTATCATGTTGAAGTTAAAGTTGTTAGAGCTTATGACTATGGAGTCCCTCAAAACAAAGAACGTATTTATATTGTTGGATTTGATAAAGATTAAGCTCCACAGAACTTTGACTGTGATACTGAGTTCAACTGGCCAATACCAGTGAGAAAGAAAGCTAAAGTTGGTGATATTTTAGAAGATAACTCTACTGTTAATGAGAAGTACACATTCTTAGAGAAACTTTGGGCTGGTAACATGAAAAGAAAATAAAGACATAAAGAAAAAGGTAACGGTTTTGGATTTAGTCTATTTGATAAAGATTCAGATTATACAAGTACCATTAGTGCTAGATACTACAAAGATGGTAGTGAAATTCTAATTGATTAGTCTGATTTAGGTAAGAGACCGAGAAGACTAACTCCTAGAGAATGTTTAAGACTTCAAGGTTTTCCTGAGAACTTTATTATCCCTGTTTCTGACATGCAAGCTTACAAGCAATTTGGTAACTCTGTTGCTGTACCAGTAATAGAAGCAATCGCTAAGAAAATGTATAAGGTTATGAATAGAACATATGGAATAGGAACGACAACATCTAAAAAGCTTCAGTAACTATAATAAGGCTAGGAGATATTCTAGGTCTCTCCTCGCTTGCATTAAACCTTGTCTCTAAAATGTTTAAACTATTTTCGTTATTTTCAATCATTTTTTCAATAATCTTTCTCTTAATAACTATTCCAGTTTTGTCAGTATTATAGTTCCAACAATTAGGATACTTTTCCTTTAACCATTTTGAGAATGTTACACTAACTCCACTTTTTAACATTAAAATTGCAGCTGGATCTGATGTCCCATATTTCATTTTATTGTATAATTCTTTATTCAGTAAACTCATCTTTGACATTACTTCTATACGCTCTTCACCCTTAATGGTGGGTTGACCTCTTTAGTCAGTAAAATAAAGCAGACACGATTTTCAATTTGATACGATTTATTCACTAAAAAAATTGTATTAAAGGAGAAAACCGCGTTTGAAAAAAACGTCTGCCTTAAACCAGTAGGTTTCAGTATTTTGATCATTCCAGTTTATTTTTAGAGAAAAGTGGGAGATAGAAGGCTGCATTTGTTGTGTTTGTACTTTGGTTAAAATGGGTTTTGATGCCTAATTTTCCCTATCCTTTCATTGGGTATAGTATTATCATTCTTTCACTTGCGATGTAGTTATTTAGAGATGTTTCTCGAAAAAATTTTCTTTTCATGAAATAAATTCGTCTTACTTCAACCTCTTTAAAAAGTCGAAGTTTACGGTTTGTAGAGAATTTGTCTTCACTTAATGACATTCTAGACTATTATAATTTAAATACTAATTAGTAAACAAGGCAGTTCTTTACGCAGGAAGCCGAAATAATTAGATCTATAGTAGAAGAAAGTAGAAAAACAGCTCAAGACAATCAAATAGACATGGTTTGGAGAGTTAAAGACTTTCAAAAAAGTTCACTGAAAAGTCAGCGCAAGTTCACCGAGACAATTAATGCCCTGTCACCTGCTGTAATGTTCAGTGAAGAAAACTAGCTAAGTATTGGCAACTCTGTTGTTAATAATTCTAAAAGTTTAGGCAAAAAAAGCCCACTCGTTAAAATGGACTTTTTTAAAATGGGGTGACTAAATAAACGAGGTCTTCCATAATTATCCTGCTTAGTTTGATTCTATAGCTGAATAGCTTCTTCATCAATTCAGAATGTTAGTTAACCACGATTGATCAAAACTTAACTATACTTTTTTCAGTTAGTTCTTTCGTAGTGAAACTGGTTCATAGACCTAAATATTTAAGTGAGCCTAACTGTTTCGAGTGTGATTAAAAATTTAGGTCTCTTATTTAGGAAATAAAGCCTGCTATCATAAATGTTCTCTAGCGGAGACAGCAATGGTTCGAGTCAAAAAATTACTCGTAGGGATATTGAGCTTAAGGGATCACAATACTCAGATTAACGTAACTTACGCCATGATAAAAGTGTTAAATAAGTTGATTGGGCTAGGTACGCCTAAAATATAAGCTATGTTTAATAGTGAATCATGTTAAGATTTGTTATCTGAACCCGAATTAGGAAATAAAGCCCTCCCCCTGACTCTGCATGCATCAGCAAACAAGCTAAAAAGGTTAACATCCTGTTTAAGATGCAGATTAAAAGAACCATCCCATACTTAATAATTATTCTACAGGGTTCCAAGTCTACGGAGAAGGTGAATGACAAGTAAAAAAGTATGGCATTGATGGGAAACGACTAGTATGGCGCCAGTTACACTTAGTGGTAGATATAAATACGCATGAAATAATTGCTGCTGAGTTAAGTGCATTGAATGTGACTGATGATGAAATACTATCTAACCTGCTTAAACAGCCTCGCTGAAGAATCAATGAGATATCAGACGAAAGTGCTTAGAATAACCAGACAATATTATGGAATCGTTCGTATTCAACGAGCTGTTCCACTCATCCTACTAAGAAAAGAGCAACTTTTGGAAACGAGATCATATGTGTAATTTAGTGGTCCGTTACTAGGTGTGATACTGTGCAAATTAGTATGGAAAAACGAGGTATAGTTACCATAAATATTTTTATTAAAAACGGCAATGTTGAGAATTAAAAAATTATTGAGAGGGATATTGAGTTTAAGGGATCAGAATACTCAGATTAGTGCAATTTATACCATGATAAAAGCGTTAAATAAGCTGACTGGGCTAGGGATGTCTAAAACATAAGCGCTTGTCTAATAGTGAATCATATTGAAATTTGCTATCTGCATTTAAAGTAGGAAGCAAAGTTTTTAAATTAATGACGTTACATATTCCCCGTTTTTTGCAAACTGGAAAAATAATAATACAGATAGCAACCAAGCTAAATACCCAACTTATCTCGTACGGTGTAATACCAAGCTCCCAACATCGAAAATGGTACGCGAAACATATGTCCACCTGGGAACGGTAAGTGTGGCAACCCAGCAAAAGCATTAAATCGTTCGGTTTGTCCTTTCAGTACCTCTGACATTAATCGACCAAAAAGATGTGTGTAAGTCACACCATGTCCACTGCACCCTTGCGAATAATAGATGTTATTGCCGATTCGTCCCACTTGTGGAAACCGAGAAAGTGTCATTAAAAAATTACCAGTCCAGCTGTAGTGAATTTTTATGTTATCTAGCTGGGGAAAGGTCTTCAGCATTTTGGGCCGAATCATGGCGTTAATGCCTGACGGATTTAGCGCACCATACGCCACTCCACCCCCATAAATCAATCGCTTATCTCCAGATAGTCTATAATAATTTAATAGGTAATTACAATCTTCAACGCAATAATCTTGCGGCAGTATGCTTTTAGCTTGTTTATCCGAAAGCGGTTCTGTCGCGATCACTTGTGTGCCGCAAGGCATCGACTTGGCCTTCAGTTCTGGCACAAGCCCACCTAGATAGGCATTACCCGCCAGAACCAAAAATGCTGCCGTAACCGAGCCTTTATTAGTAAATACTTTCACGGGATCACCATGTTCAATGCGTATCACCGCTGAGCGTTCGTAAATTTTACCACCGAGGTTTTCTACTGCAGTAGCTTCTCCAAGTGCAAGGTTTAATGGATGAATATGCCCCCCGCTTTTATCCAACAACCCCCCCACATAAATATCTGAATTAACTATATTTTTCATGTCTGATTGAGATAACATTTCTAGCTGATTATATCCATAGCGTTCCCATAGGGCTTTTTGCTGGGTTATTTTTTGCAATTGCTTGTTATTCAGTGCTGCAAAAACCCCCCCGTCTTTAAGGTCACATTGAATGCCATATTGAGTGATACGATCACGAATGATCTTGCTTCCTTCAAATGCCATTGTTCCAAATAATATCGCCTGCTTTTTACCTACTATTTTTTCGAGTACGTCAATATCACGACTATAGCTATTAACAATTTGTCCTCCATTTCGTCCAGACGCACCCCATCCCACTTTAGCAGCCTCCAATATCGTCACACGAAATCCTTCCTCAAGGAGATAAAGGGCAGATGAAAGCCCTGTATAACCACCGCCAATAATACATATATCGGTTTTAGCATTTGATGTTAAAGTGTTTCTTAACGGAGATGGATTTGCTGATGCAGCATAATAAGACGACACATGTTCGCTTGCTTGCCTGTGAGCACACTTTGATAAACTACTAAAATTTATTTGTTCCAGCATGATATATACACCCTTTCATTTAAGTATAATAATGTTTTTTGAAAATTCGTTTCATTTCTTTTTGGGGTTTTTGCATTGCTTAATGAGCGATGTACCATGATAAAAACACAAAAAATAACATTACTAAAATAATGATGATTACTAATTACATGAATGTTTTTAGTGAAAGACCAAACTTAACATATAAAAAATTTTAGTGAGCTTTGTTTCCTAATGTGAGTTCAGATAATAGATCCCAACATGATTCACTATTAGACAATCGTTTTTGTGTTAGATGTACCTAGTCCTGTCAGCTTATTTAACGCTTTTACTATGGAGTAAGTGTTGCTAATTTGAGCATTATAATTTTTTAAGCTTAATGTCCCTACCAGTAGTTCTTTAACTCGAAACATTGTCGTTTTTGATAGAGAATATTTATAGTAACTATACCTCATTTTTCAATGCAAGTTTGAACTGTATAGCTGATGCCAGACTTGCCATTTCCCATCAGCACCACATTTTTACTTTTCATTTTTCTTCACCGTAAACCTTGAGCCCCATAGAATCAATATTTAAGTGCTGGATGCCTCCTTTGTTCTTAGTCTTGAACGTGACGTTAATCGTTTTGGCTCGTTTGCTAATGCATAAATAATGAGGTCATGACAATGACAGTTGAACAAGTTTGAAAATAGAATTAATGAATTCTTTAAGACATCTCAATGGTAGTGAAAATGTGCATTTAACCATGAAAACCACCGTAATGGCTCAGTCGCTAAACAAACTAGGTCTTCCATCATTACTCTGTTTAGTGTGATTCCATAACTAAATAGCTTTTTCATCAATACAGAATGTTAGCTAGCCATGATTGATTAAAGCTTGATTATACTGCTTCTAGTTAGTTATTTTGTTGCGGAGATTGTTCATAGACCTGAATATTTAAGTGAGCCTTACTGTTGAGAGTTTTGATTAAAAAAATTTAGTTTCCTTATTTAGACAATACAGCCGGTTATCATAAATTTTCTCCAGCAGAGATAGCAACGGTTCGAGTCAAAAAATTATTGGTAGGTAGATCGAGCCTAAGGAACTATACAATTTATATTAATTAAACTGGTGCAATGATAAAAGCATTAAATATGATGACAAGAATAAGTATACCTAAAACGAAATCGATTGTTTAAGAGTGCATTATGTAAAAATTTGTTATCTGAATTTGAATTAGGAAAAAAGTCACTAGTAGTTAAATAAAGGAGGTTTCCCACGATAATACAGTTTAGCCATTACAGTGGTTTTCATGGTTAAATGTGTATTTTTAATACTATTGCGAGGTTTATAAGGATTCATTATTTTTATTTTCAAACTTGCTTAACTGCCGTCTTCATGCTCTGCATTATTAATGCAGTAGCAAACAAACTAAAATAGTTAATGTCACGTTCAAGACGAAGAATAAAGAAATCATATAGTACTTAGCCATTGATGCTGCGGAGCTAAAAATCTACGGTGAAGTTGAATGGTAAGTCAAAAAGCATGGTACTGGTGGCAAACGGCGAGTTTGATGCAACTTGCATGTAGCGGCAGATATAAATACGCATACAATCATTGTTGCTGAGTTAAGTTCATCAAATGTAACTAACAGTGCAATGTTACCTAATTTATGCCAAATTTATCGAAAAATCAATGTAATATCAGGCAATAGAGTTTACGAGACCAGACAATGTTACGAAACTGTTCGGATTAAATGAGTGATTCCATTCATCTTACCAAAAAAAGGAGCAATTTTTGAAAATGAGTTATTCGTATAATCTAGCGGTTAGTTACCAGAAATTATACGGTTCAAATCAGCGTTGGGAAGCGAAGTATGGTTACCATAAATGTTTCTTATCAGATATTGTAATGTTTTGAATTAAAAAATTTTTGGAGGAACATTAAGCTTTAAGAGGGCATAATGCTTAGGTTAGCAAAATTTACGCTAGGATAAAAGCATTAAATAAGATGACTCGGCTAGGTATGCTGAACATGAAAGAGATTGCATAATAGTGAATCATATTTGGGATTTATTATCTGAATTCTAATTAGGGAACAAAGCCCAAAAAGTATCCACTTTTACCATAAATTATGCACCCTTACTGAATACTAACAATATGATAGGTTAGTGAAAAAAATTGAATGTAAAATGATCGGTATTAAATTGGGATTCAAATTATTCTGTAATCTATGCCAAAAAAGTAGAGGTTTATGATTGCAGTATACGGGATGGAATCGCTATTATTTATCTTTTAATATAAGCGCTATATGGGTGAGTGTATCCTACAGGAAATACAGTTAAACCAGTTTGGCAAACATGATGTTCAGATTGATCAAAGTGACCTTGTATATAATGGTTACTTTAAGATAGTAAAATATCGCTTTCGTTATCGTTTGTTTGCTGGTGGTTGGAGCAAAACTGTTGAACGTGAGCTGTTTGAACGTGGACAAGCGGCTGCTATGCTTCCCTACGATGTGGCCAATGATAATATTATATTGATTGAGCAAATTCGCATTGGAGCAATGGTCGCCAATGTAGAGCCATGGCAATTAGAAATCGTTGCTGGAATCATCGATAAGGATGAAACACCTGATATGGTAGCAATTCGGGAATCAGAAGAAGAAGCTGGATTGCTTGTGGAAAATCTTATTCCTATCACAAGCTATTTATCAAGTTCAGGTGGGTGCTCAGAGCGTATTCATCTTTACCTGGGTCAGGTTGATGTTTCTACTGCTAGTGGTATTCACGGATTACCAAAAAAAAGCGAAGACATTTTGGTGCACATTGTACCGAGAGAGATGGCGTATCAATGGGTGCTTAATGGCAAGATCGAAAATGCGGCATCAATTATTGCATTGCAGTGGTTGATGTTGAATGTAGAAAGTTTACGTTAGTAATCCCGTGACTACACTGCATTAATATTACGATTATGTCGTGAAATAAGGGTATGGGGTTGGCCTGAGTATCTTTAATTCGAATACACGAAATTAATTATGCCAAACTGCTAAGGCTAATGTCACATTAGGTTGATAGTAGTAAATGTTGCGACTATGAAATATAAGGCATTGCATTTTAAGTTGATGTTGTATAATCAATTCAATATATAACATTGTTGAATCTTTGGCAGTATGGGGATGTGTTAGCGTATTTGCGAGTACGATTGGTTGTTTGTATGTATCATCATGCGGATGTAGCTGCGTTATTACTATTCTAACCTGCACATGCTTCAGCGAGATGAAAAACATGAAGTTAACGTATTCTCTCTGATTGGTTGGTCTATTGTCTGCGAGTTAAATGACATGCGATGTTGTGGTGCAACACAATATATTAGTGCTTACTTATATCAGGATTTTTAAACGTTGCGGATTCGTCATCTATTTAGCCAGGACAACCATACTATTCGGTTGCTGCAAATAACGGATACTCATCTTTTCGCAGACCCTCATGGTAGTTTACTGGGGGTAAATACTGTAGCTAGCTATAAAGCGGTTATTGGCGAAATCAGAGACCAATACATTGTCTTTGATGCCATAATTGCAACCGGTGATTTATCACAAGATCATTCTGCAGAATCATATCAACATTTTGCGGATGGTATTTCTGGATGGATCCAACCCTGCTATTGGTTACCGGGGAATCATGACTGTCAGCTAGAGATGCTGGCTGTGCTCAACCAATCTACTTTGGTACGTTGTGAGCAAGTATTGTTAGGTGAGCATTGGCAAATGATTATTTTAGATAGCCAAGTCAAGGGTGTTCCACATGGTTATGTGTCCAATAAACAGCTGATGCTTCTTGAACAGACATTAATATCGCAACCCAAAAGACATGCGCTTGTGTTATTGCACCATCATCCGTTGTCAGTAGGCAGTGCTTGGCTTGATCAGCATCAGTTACATAACCAAGGTGTATTTTGGTTATGTATCGAAAGACACAATAATATTAAGGGTATCGTGTGTGGACATATTCATCAAGCGCTTGATATCCAATATGCGGGTCTACGCGTAATGGCTGCGCCATCTACATGCATTCAATTTTTACCTGATTCTGATGATTTCGCGCTAGATTCTACAAACCCGGGGTGGCGAGAAATTTCGTTGCACCAAGACGGAACGATAATCAGTAAAATTGGACGCATAAAAGGGAGTGGCTTCCATCCTGATATGAATTCTTCTGGATATTAAATATGTCGGTGATGTTACTTTATATTCATGGATTTAACAGTTCTCCACTTTCCGTTAAGGCACAGCAAATACAGCATTGGTGCAAGGTTCATCGTCCAGACATAAAGCTGGTAGTTCCTCGGTTAGCTTGTTATCCTGCTGCCGTGGTTACTCAACTTATAACCCTTGTTAATGCTTATAGAGGTAACTATCGCATTGGTTTGGTAGGCAGCTCTTTAGGTGGGTATTTTTCGACGTGGCTACATAGTAAATATGGATTTTCAGCTGTTCTAGTCAATCCGGCCGTTAAACCTTATGAATTACTGGTTGATTACTTGGGACCACAGCAAAATCCTTATACGGGAGAACAGTACCTACTGAAATCTTATCATATGGATGAATTAAGCACATTGAATACCAAATTTATCTACCATCCGGAATCTTTATGGTTGTTACAGCAGACAGGAGATGAAGTATTAGATTACCGCCAGGCTGTTGCTAAATATCAAGGGTGTAAGCAAACTATTGAAGCAGGTGGTAGTCATGCCTTTATTGGCTTTGAAAGATACTTCGCTGAAATTATTCAATTTTTGGGACTGTGAGTATGTTTCACAGAATGTTCTCGTGAACTGTGCCAGTATCGGACACGCGAACGAGCTATCATAAGCCATGTGAGAAACTTAGAAAACCATTTAGTTATGACAGAGCAAATTTATAATGCGGAATCCATTGAAATTCTCAATGGCCTAGAACCAGTACGTCGCCGTCCTGGTATGTATACGGATACAATTTGTCCTAATCATCTTGGTCAGGAAGTGATTGATAATAGTGTTGATGAGGTACTGGCAGGGTATGCTGGTAAAGTTGAAGTTATTCTTCATGCGGATCAGTCCCTTGAAGTTATTGATGACGGCCGGGGCATGCCAGTTGATATTCATCCTAAAGAAGGAATGTCTGGTGTTGAGTTGATCCTGTGTAAATTGCATGCTGGAGGTAAATTTTCGAATGATAGCTACCAATTTAGTGGTGGTTTGCATGGCGTTGGCATTTCAGTGGTTAATGCGCTGTCTAGTCGAATTGAAGTGTCTGTTAAACGTGATGGTCAGGTGTACAGCATTGCGTTTGAACATGGCAAAAAAGTGCAAGAGTTGACGGTAACAGGAACTTGTGGTCGTCGAGCTCAAGGGACGCGCGTTCATTTTTGGCCTGATATGTCTTACTTTGAGTCGCCAAAATTTTCGATTTCGCGCCTCAAAAGTACTCTTAAAGCAAAAGCAGTTCTGTGTTCAGGATTAGAAGTCGTTTTTACTGACAAGAATACCAATGAGATGATTAGATGGTATTATAAAAATGGTCTTAAGGACTATATTGCAGAAGGCGTAAGAGGCTATAAGCTTTTACCCGATGAGCCGTATGTTGGTAACTTTATTGCGTCGCATGAAGCGGCTGATTGGGCTATCGTTTGGTTACCTGAAGGTGGTGAACTGATTACTGAAAGCTACGTTAACTTAATTCCTACGACACAAGGAGGTATGCACGTTAATGGTTTACGGCAAGGTTTGCTTGACGTGATACGTGAGTTTTGTGAATTCCGTAGCTTGCTGCCACGTGGCGTTAAGCTGATGGCTGATGATATCTGGGACCGATGTGCCTATGTGTTGTCAGTGAAGATCCAAGACCCACAGTTTGTTGGCCAGACTAAAGAGCGGTTGTCTTCACGCCAATGCGTGGCATTCGTGTCTGGTGTAGTGAAAAATTCATTTAGTCTTTGGTTGAATGAGCGTCCACAATTGGCAGAACAGTTGGCAGAAATTTGCATTGCTAATGCACATAAACGTATGCGTGTTGCGAAGAAAGTAGTGCGCAAAAAGGTGGCGTCAGGTCCAGCACTTCCAGGTAAATTGGCTGATTGTTCTGTGCAAGATTTGGCACGTACGGAATTGTTCCTTGTCGAGGGTGACTCAGCGGGAGGTTCTGCTAAACAAGCGCGTAATCGCGAATTTCAAGCTATAATGCCGCTGCGTGGTAAAATCTTAAATACATGGGAAGTGTCAGCTGATGAGGTGCTGGCGTCAAAGGAAGTATATGACATTTCAGTTGCTCTAGGGATTGATCCTGACAGTGACGATCTGAGTGGATTGCGTTACGGTAAAGTATGTATTCTTGCGGATGCAGATTCGGATGGCCTACACATAGCGGCACTGCTTTGTGCACTATTTTTTAAACATTTTCAAGCTCTGGTGGCTGCATGCCATGTGTATGTGGCAATGCCCCCTTTGTATCGTATTGATTGTGGTAATAAAGTTTTTTATGCTCTTGATGATGTCGAAAAAGCTGGAATTTTGAAAAATCTTAGCCCAAAACGCGCCAAAATTGATATTCAAAGATTTAAAGGTCTGGGTGAAATGAATCCACTCCAGCTTCGTGAAACCACTATGGATCCTAATACCCGTCGTTTGGTGCAGCTTATCGTCGATGACCATAATGAAACGGATCGCATGATGGATATGTTGCTTGGAAAAAAGCGCTCAAAAGATCGTTGTTATTGGTTGCAAAAAAAAGGTGACATGGCCGTACTGGCAGATATTTAACTGAATTTTAGGATAGAGCATTTTAATGAGTGATATCACTTATAATGGTGTCGAGCAGCTTCCACTCAGAAAATTTACTGAGGATGCATACCTCAATTACTCTATGTATGTCATAATGGACCGCGCATTACCATTTATCGGTGATGGTCTGAAGCCAGTACAACGGCGCATTATTTATGCCATGTCTGAGCTCGGTTTATTGGCAACTGCAAAATACAAAAAATCTGCTCGTACTGTGGGAGATGTGTTAGGTAAATATCACCCCCATGGTGACACTGCATGTTATGAGGCCATGGTATTGATGGCACAACCATTTTCATATCGTTATCCACTGGTTGATGGTCATGGTAATTGGGGTGCTCCAGATGACCCGAAGTCGTTCGCTGCGATGCGTTATACTGAGTCACGTTTGTCTCATTTTTCTGAAATTTTGCTGGATGAAATTAGTCAAGGTACAGTAAATTGGCAGCCGAACTTCGATGGTACAATGAAAGAACCTAAAACCATGCCAGCGCGTTTGCCACATATACTCTTGAATGGTGTGACAGGCATTGCTGTTGGTATGGCGACAGACATCCCTCCTCATAACGTGCGTGAGATAACGAATGCAGTGGTGGCTCTTATTGACACGCCAAAGCTTTGTTTGGATGGCGTGCTGGAATATGTGAAAGGTCCTGATTACCCAACGAAAGCAGAAATTATTACCTCAATGGTAGAACTGAGGAAATTATATCGCAGTGGTAAAGGTTCTGTGCGTATGCGAGCTTGTTGGCATAAAGAAAATTATAATATCGTAATCAGTGCGTTACCGCATCAGGTTTCTGGTGCAAAATTACTTGAGCAAATTGCAAATCAAATGCGTGCAAAGAAACTACCTATGGTAGAAGATCTTCGTGATGAATCGGATCATGAAAATCCTACGCGTATTGTGATTGTGTTACGTTCAGAGCGTATTGATTGTGATCAGCTCATGCATCACTTGTTTGCAACAACGGATCTTGAGCGTAGCTATCGTACCAATTTGAATATGATTGGTCTTGATGGTCATCCTCAAGTCAAAGGTTTATTGCAAATTTTGACTGAATGGATTGAGTTTAGGCGTAACATAGTACGCCGCCGTCTGCAATATCGTTTAGATAATGTACTGGTTCGCCTGCACCTCCTTGATGGCTTATTGGTTGCATACCTGAATATTGACGAAATCATCGAGATTATACGTACAGAAGATAATCCGCAAACGAAGCTGATGCAGCACTTTGAACTGAGCACTTGTCAAGTTGACACTATTCTTGACATTAAACTCCGTCAGTTAGTCAAATTAGAAGAAATTAAAATTCGTGCTGAGCAAGACGGATTGCGCAAAGAATGTGAGGAGTTGAATAAACTGTTGGGCTCTGAATGTCGCATGAACAAGTTGTTAAAAAAAGAACTTATGGCTGATGCTGATAAGTATGGTGATGTTCGTCGATCGCCCTTGGTTGAGCGCGAAGAAGCGAAAGCAATGACAGAGCGTGACTTAGTTCCAAATGAATCAATTACGGTTGTGTTATCAGATAAAGGATGGATCCGTCATGCGAAAGGGCATGACGTTGATCCAACTACATTAAACTATAAGTTAGGCGACAGTTATTTTGCTGCGGCGCGGGGGAAAAGTAGCCAGCTAGTTGTTTGCGTTGGTACTGATGGTCGAAGTTATGCACTTGAATCATATAATTTGCCAGCTGCACGAAGTCAAGGTGAACCAATTACAGGACGCCTGAATATCACTGCTGGTACGACAATTCGTCATGTATTGATGGGTGATAATGAAAATTTGATATTAATGGCATCGGATGCTGGATATGGTTTTGTGTGTAAATATGATGATTTATTGTCAAAAAATCGAAGTGGTAAAGCCTTATTAAGTTTACCTCAAGCCTCAGAAGTGATGCCGCCTCAGCAAGTGTTTGATATTGATAGTGATGATATCGTTGGTATCACTAATAAAGGTCATATGCTAGTTTTCCCGGTGAAAGAATTATCTCAGCTGAGCAAGGGAAAAGGGAATAAAATCATTAATATTCCTCCGGCCCGAACTAAAACGCGAGAAGAGTTACTGGCTCAGCTGTTTATTGTACCAGCAGGTTCAACAGTTATATTGCATGCAGGTAAACGTAAGTTGTCACTGAAACCAGTAGATATGGATAACTTCCGTGGTGAGCGAGGTAAACGGGGCTCAATGTTACCGCGAGGTCTGCAGCATATCACTGCGATAGAAATTTTAATTACAGGTTCCGTACCTACTACTTAGATTGTATTGAGGGAAGCGTAATCACACAATTCTCAATTAGGAAAGATTTTGAGTCGGTTAATTTATAAATAGATGAATTTTTTTAGTGCATACGAATATTATTTAAAGTTTTATTTAAGCGTACAAGAGTACGTTATAAATCATAGTAGCAGTTATATTTCTACTGCGTGACTCATTGACTTTAGGAGAAAAAAATGTATTTAATACTACGGCTGTTGGCTGTCGTGTTATTTGCGACTGTTATGCTTATTTTCGGTTGTGGTTACTGTCTCTTTAGCCCAAGAAATCCTAAAAACGTTTACACTGTGGGACGTTGGTTCGGCAAAATGTCTCGTGTGTTTGGTATTAAACTTGAGCTACGTCAATCTGCAGCATCAAAAGCAGTGGGAACTTGTGTGTATATTGCTAATCATCAAAGTAATTGGGATTTAGTGACAGTATCCAATGCTGTACGTCCAGGTGCGGTGACTGTTGGTAAAAAGAACCTCGCTTATATCCCTATCTTTGGCGCCTTGTACTGGTTGACGGGAAATATTTTGATTGACCGCAACAACCGAAGTAAATCGATAGGTACTATTGGGCAAGTTATAGACAAGGTAAAAAAGATCAACGTATCAGTCTGGCTGTTTCCTGAAGGCACACGTTCACATGGCCGTGGCATATTGCCATTCAAAACGGGTGCATTCCATGCTGCGATTGGTGCGGGTGTGCCGATTGTGCCGATTGTTTGTAGTTCTACAAAAAATTTGAAAGTATCTCGTGGGGATAACGGTTACATTATTGTCGAGTTAATGGATCCTATTTCAATTGAAGGCTATGGTAAGAAAAATGTCCGTGAATTGGCACAACATTGTCATAATGTTATGTCGACACATCTGGTAGAATTAGATGCTGAAGTAACTGAGTTGAATCAAAAAAATGAAGTGAAGAAGTCTCATAACATCAGCTGATCTTACATAACCAAGCACCCTTAGGTAACTTAAATAAGGTGCAGGACTAGCTGCGAACTGTAATGGTTGGAGTTCATCAGCCCATAGTTTTAGGCAAACGCGCACTCTTTACATAGGAACGCACAGGTTAGTGTTCACCATCGTTTTTATCAACAAAATTATCGTATCCTTTATTTGCTGTGGTAAACTCTTTGGCTATCGAAATAAAGGCTATTTAGCCTGATTTATTTTAATTATGTTTTTCCTGAATTTATGCATTTGGGTGGAAATCGAGTTAACATCTAGTCTGTGTCATGCTTTTTAAGCAAAGTACACATTTTTAGAAATATAAGTGGTTGAATATTATGATGCAGTAACGAGATAAAAGCTATTATAAACATTATTTTTTGTATATATAAATATAATATTTTAGTTACTGCCGGTCATGGTTACACGTGAAAATATTTTTTCACAGTATTTACATTTTAGATGCAGATCATTTGTTTTGTTTACGATGATGAAACTACTAGTTACAGCTCTTTCATCATGGGTAATACAGTTTGTATTTGGACAGTTGAACACGTCTATAATTGTGTCTGGTAGCGCTAACGGCAATTTGGCAATAACAGTATAGTTCTTAATTTGGTTTACTGTTGCTTGTGGTGCATATATAGCTAGCTGCTTTGTCTGCTCTGTACTAATGAAAAAATTTTCAATTTTGATCAAGTCTTTTGCACCCAGCGCAGAAGAAGGCAAATTTAGACCAATTATAACACGTTCATTAGTTTTGTACAGTTTGAACCGCTTCATGACTTTAAAGGCAATATGCGCTGGAATATGGTCAATGACAGTGCCATTTTTAATAGCTTCAACTTGTAGTTTATAACCTTTACTCATAATATTCACTCCTGTCCTAAAGCCCTTCATTAATTACTAGTATCAATAATGCTTGGCGAGCATAGATTCCGTTTTTTGCCTGCTGAAAATAGTAGGCATACGGTGTTTTATCGATCGCAATGGTGATTTCATTGATGCGTGGCAGGGGGTGAAGAACTTTGAAATTTTTGCGTGCATGTTCTAGTGCTGGTGTGTCGAGTATGCAGGAAGCTTTAATGTGTGCATATTCAGACTCATCATCGAAGCGCTCTTTTTGTACACGAGTCATGTAGAGAATATCGAGGTCTGGAACCACTTCTTCAATCGTGGTATGCAAGCTGTATTTAATGCCAGTTTCATCCAGTTCTTCTAAAATGTAGTTAGGCATTGCCAGCTCTTCAGGTGTAATAAAATAGAGATAATTATTGGTGAATTTTGATAGTGCTTGAGTTAGTGAGTGCACGACTCGACTGTATTTAAGGTCACCTACCATTGCGATGTCTAGGTTATCCAAGCGTCCTTGTGTTTCATGAATACTAAAGAGATCAAGAAGGGTTTGTGATGGATGCTGGTTTGTACCATCACCACCATTAATTACGGGTATACCATTAGAAAATTCAGATGCCAAGCGTGCAGCGCCTTCTTTAGGATGGCGCATGACGAAAGCATCTACATATGCAGAGATGACCTGTATAGTGTCAGAAAGTGTCTCGCCTTTTTTACCTAAAGAAGTATTATCACCATCAGGAAAACCAATTACAGTGCCACCAAGGCGTTGTACGGCTGTTTCGAATGATAGACGTGTGCGGGTGGAGGCTTCAAAAAAACAACATGCGACTACTTTATTTTTTAATAACGTAGGATGGGATTGTCTTTTTAGTTTACCTGCCGTTTCAACGATTAGTTCCAATTCTTCTCGGGATAACTCCAAAATTGAGATAATGTGTTTATGATACAGCGAGGTCGTCATGTTTGTTTTCTTTTTATGATTTATTGTGAGTAAAAGAACAAAAAGGATACTAATACCATATAATGGTATATATGTAATCATACTGTATAACACTAAATAATCACTATAAATGATACATTTATTTGGAACGGGTGTAAGCATTGGTTATAAATGGTAATGTGTGCTAGTTAGGCTGTGTTTCCTAATTCGAGCTTAGAGAGAAAACTTTAATATTATGAACTGTTAGATGAGCGCTTTCATGTTAGAGATATCTAGCCTTATCAGTTTGTTTAACGTTTTTATCATGGTGTATGTTTCGCTAATCTGGGCATTGTAATCTCTTAGGCTCAATGTTCCTTCGAATAGTTTTTTGATTTAAAATATTGCCGTCTTTGGTAGGGAATATTTATGGTAATCATACTCCGCTTTTCAATGTTGATTGGAACCGTATAATTTCTGGCAACTTGTGTCAGACTCATCGTTTCCCATTATTACCCTGCTTAGTTTGATTCCATAGCTAAATGGCTTTTGTATTAATCTAGAGTATTAGTGAGCCACGATTGATTAAATCTTGATTATATTGCTTTTAGTTGGTTGTTTTGTAGATAAGTTGATCCATAGGCCTGAACATTCAAGTGAATTTAGCTGTTTAGAGCATAGATTAATACTTTAGTTCCCTAATTTAAAAAATAAATTGAAATTTTCATAATGATAAAAGCATTCAATAAGCTAAGAAGACTAGGTATGCCTAAAACGCAAGTGATCGTCTAATAGTTAATTATGCTAGGATTTACTATCTAAACTCGCATGAAGAGACAAAATCTAACTATGTAGCAAAACCGTAATTAAGTTAACTTCGTGTAAATATTAAATGATTATAGTTCTTTAGATTATTGCTTCAAACCGTTATGCTCACTATTACTTGTATGGATTTTATTTTGATGAATAAAAAAAAGACCATTTAGGTAAAAATTCTAAAAAGTTCTAGACGGCAAGAAGCGATCCACGTAGTATCCGACTCCGTAATTAAGAACAAAGCACCCGTAGCTCAACTGGATAGAGCGTTGGTCTCCGGAGCCAAAGGTCGTAGGTTCGAATCCTGTCGGGTGCACCAAACCAAAAAATGGAAGTCATTAGGCAAAAAGATAATGTGGTGGTTATAGCTCAGTTGGTAGAGCTCTGGATTGTGATTTCAGTTGTCGCGGGTTCGAGTCCCGCTAGCCACCCCACTTCGGTGAATAGCGCAGTTTGGTAGCGCATCTGGTTTGGGACCAGAGGGTCGGGGGTTCGAATCCCTCTTCACCGACCATGTTTAGGGAAAGCCCGATCTGATTGAGAGGGCTATTTCGTATTTATTTTAGTAAACGATTAAATTGCATAAATTATAATCTAGCATTATCGAACTTCAAAACATACATAAACATTTGTTTATTCAAATGAAACTTTAATTACCCGTAGTTCACTAATATTTGGGGTTGATGCAGAAGCCATTTAGTTATGGAATTAAACCATGCAGGATAATCATGGGAGATCTTGTTTATTTAGTGATTTAGTCAGGTTTTGTTTTTTTTACTCTAGTTTAGAGAGCAAATTTCAACATGATTCACTATTAAAGCATTGCTTTTATTTTAGGCGTACCTAACGCTATCAGCGTATTTAAATCTTTGATCATGACGTAGCTTCACTAATCTGCGCATTAACGGATTGGCTATGTCAACGTTTTGACTTTGATGATAACGCTGATGGTGTTTGCACCAATGATGGTACACAAAGTAACCGTGTGGGGTTATTGATGGCGCGTAACCATGCAATCAAAAATCATTTCAGACGCAGATGTGCAGAAAGATAGTTTACCAAATTATACAAATAAACTGCGTATTATAAGCTCAAAAAATTTTTACTTCACTATACGAAAATTTGCGTCATTACTGAGGCTGGGTGGCATGCAATTGTTAGTGTTGGTACCTATAGCGATGGCACTATGGATATTGAACCAGCCGATGCGGTTTTGGTTACGTTGAAAGCCGAAGGTTTAATCCCTTTCGCCATAATGGGTACGGTAAGCACGACAGATCATGGTGTGATTCACAGTTTAGATGACGCCGCGACGTTGGCAAAAAAACATGGCTTATGGGTGCAGCTTATGGTGGTGCGCCAATATTAAGTAACCATTATGCCCGTTTGGAAGGCATTGAACGTGCAAATTCACTAACTGTAGATTTTCACAAAATGTTCTTTCAACCAATTAGCTGTAGTACCGTGCTGCTCAAAAATAAAAACCACTTTGAGTATATTCAACATAACGCCTATTATCTCAATTAAGAAGAAGATATACTTCTTACTTTAGATTGATAAATCTGTCGTGACAATATGCCGCTTTGATGCACTAAAATTATGGCTTATCTTACAGAATGTAAGACCTCAAACGCTAGGTTTAATGGTTGATCACTTGCTACGCTAAACTCAACTTATTGCTGATATGGTGAACAACTGTTTGCAGTTTGAGCTATTAGTAGCTCCATGTTTATCAATGATTTTGCTTAGGTATGTGTGCATAAATGAAGACTTTAACCTTGATTATTTCAATAAGTAAATCCGGTTGGATGCTCTGGTGAAACTGTGGTCAATGAAAACGTCACTCTCAAGTTCACGCCCTCAATCCATGGTTGCAGTTAAGTGATTTCGATAATTTGTTGAATAAAGTAGAGAACCTTGCGAACGATGCAGTTCAGCAATTTTAGGGTTAATAACTAAGTGTGATGCCTTGAAAGGATTACTGGTTAGTAAAGACATCAAACTGCTTGAAAAGGAACTGAAGAATATGACAATTTTACAAATTGGTGCTGGCGGTGTTGGTTGGGTTATTGCGCACAAAGCGGCACAGAATAATGATATACTTGGTGATATCACTATTGCATCGCGCACGGTTAGTAAATCTGATGCGATAATTGCGTCGATCAAAAGACATCATAATTTAAAGGATTCTCGCCGAAAACTTAAATCACGAACTGTTGATGCTTATGATATCAATGCGCTTATTACATTAATCCAAAATGTAAAACCTAACTTGGTGATTAATGCTGGCCCCCCGCGGGTTAATATGAGCATCATGGAAGCATGTTATCAAGCAAAAGTATCATACCTTGATACGTCAGCAGCGGTTGATCTTTATTCTGAAGGCCAGCAAGTCCCTCAAGCTTATGACTGGCAATGGAACTATCGAAAGAGATTCAAAGAAGCAGGTATTACAGGGATTCTTGGCGCGGGCTTCGATCCGGGCGTAGTAAGTGTGTTTGCGGCATATGCGGTAAAACACTTATTCGATGAAATTGATACTATTGATGTCATGGATGTTAATGCGGGAAACCACGGTAAGAACTTTGCAACCAACTTCGATCCAGAAACCAACATGCTAGAGATCCAGGGTGATTCTTTCTACTGGGAAAATGGTAAATGGGAACAAGTGGCGTGCCATACTCGCATGATGGAATTTGAATTCCCGCTAGTGGGTAGCCATAAAGTTTACTCGATGGCCCATGATGAAGTACGTTCAATGAAGGAGTTTATTCCTGCAAAACGGATAGAATTTTGGATGGGTTTTAGTCACTCTTACTTAAACTACTTTAACTGTATGCGTGATATTGGTTTATTGAGCCCAAATGCGATCACGCTGCAAGATGGTACAGTGGTTGAACCGTTAAAAGTACTGAAAACTTTGTTGCCTGATCCAACGTCTTTAGCACCTGACTATACGGGTAAAACTTGTATTGGCACGTGGGTGCAAGGCAAGAAAAATAACAAAATGCGCAGCGTATTTATTTATAACAATGCCGATCACAAAGTGGCATACAAAGATGTTGAGCATCAGGCGATTGCGTACACTACAGGTATTCCTGCGATTACTGCTGCATTGCTTTATTTTAAAGGCGTATGGAATGGCAAGGGGGTGTTCAATATGGAACAACTTGATCCTGATCCATTCCTCGAACTGTTACCATTAATTGGTCTTGATTGGAGTGTGAAAGAGCTAGAGCCTCAATCTCCTATTATTAATATTCTTAAGTAAGTTTAAGATTAGGCCTGCGATATTTTTAATAAATATTGTGGGTTTTTTGTAAGGAAAGTAATGAGCCCATTACAATTGAAAACTCCATATTTTTTGATTGATGAACATAAATTGCTCCGCAACTTAGAAATAGCAAAATATTTAAAAGAGCTATCAGGTGTTAAATTACTTCTGGCGCTGAAATGTTTTGCCACATGGGGCGTTTTTGATATCATTAAACCTTATCTTGATGGTACAACTAGCAGTGGACCATTCGAAGTAAAACTTGGCTATGAAACTTTTGGCGGCGAAACACACGCTTACAGTGTCGGGTATAGCGAAGATGATGTGCGCGATATCACGGATATTTGCGATAAGTTTATATTTAATAGCCAATCACAATTGAAGACTTATCGTCATATGGTAGCAGGCAAAGCATCATTAGGCCTTAGACTTAATCCTGGAGTCAGTTATGCTGGACAAGATCTTGCCGATCCTGCCCGTCAGTTTTCTCGCTTGGGTGTGCATGCAGATAAAATTGATCCTGAAGTGTTTACATCGTTAAATGGGGTGATGTTCCACATGAACTGTGAGAATAAAGATGTGGATGCTTTTGTTGCTTTACTTAATGTAATCTC
Source organism: Candidatus Enterovibrio altilux (assembly GCF_002381345.1). GTDB lineage: Bacteria > Pseudomonadota > Gammaproteobacteria > Enterobacterales > Vibrionaceae > Enterovibrio > Enterovibrio altilux. The sequence goes on along the minus strand of NZ_CP020660.1, from coordinate 356,555 downwards.
TGATAAATTTGGCAATTATTTTGATGCGTTGGATTGGGTAAGTTTAGGCGGTGGAGTATTCTTCACTTGGCCTGGCTATAACATAGAGAAGTTAGCTTCTGCGTTAAAAGCCTTTGGTATGCATTATGATTTACAGCTTTATTTGGAACCTGGCGAGGCGATTATTACTCAAACCACTGACCTAGTTGTTACCATAGTAGATATCGTAGAAAACGACATGAAAACTGCGATTGTAGACAGTTGCACTGAAGCACATCGTTTAGATACTTTGATTTACAATGAACCCGCATTCATCAAGGAATCGACCGAAAATGGTAAGCACACATATGTAATTGGCAGTTGTTCATGTTTAGCGGGAGATCAGTTCTGTGTGGCTAATTTTGAAGAGCCCTTGGAGGTTGGTCAACGTTTGCATATTCTTGATAGCGCAGGATACACCATGGTTAAACTCAACTGGTTTAATGGCCTCCGCATGCCCTCTGTATATTGCCAACGTACTAACGGTTATATTCAATTATTAAACGCATTCGACTATCAAGACTTTAAGCGTTCCTTGTCACAGTGGTCTGTCAACTAGTGGCATTATTCTCTTAATCAGGAAATTCAATTATTTATTATACGCAGCTTTATTTTCTGACTCAAATTCAAATAACAAATCTCAACATGATTCACTATTAAATAATTGTTTTTATTTTAGGCATACCTAACTCTGCCAGCTTCTTTAACACTTTTATCATAGTGTTGGTTTCGCTAATCTGAGTATTGCTATCTCTTAAGCTCACTGTTCTTCTGAGGAGTTTTTTGATTCGAACATTGCCATTTTAATCGGTAACTTTTGTGGTAACTATACTTCGTTTTCTTATTCTGAGTTGAACCGTATAATTTCTGGCAACTGACCGTTAAATTACACGAACGACCTTATTTCCAAAAAACTGTGCGCTTTCTTGATAGGATGAGTGGCTTCGCTCATTTAATACGAATGGGGTCGTAAGTACCATTGCTTAGTTTTTCATAAATTTTTTAGCGAATTTATTTTGAAAAATTAGGTATTCCTTCATTATCAATCACATTTAATACACTTAAATCAGCAGTAATAATTGCATGCATATTCATATTTACCTCTAAATATAACTTATGCTAGACGTGTTGTTTTTCATCCGTACCATGCTTTTTTGCTTTTCATTCGCCTTTACCGTAGACTTTGAGCCCCGTAAAATCAATGGCTAAGTACTGGATAGTTCCTTTAATATTCGTCTTGAATGCGATGTTAACTGTTTTGGCTTGTTTGCTAATGCATGAACAGTGAGGGCATAACAACGATAGTTGAGCAAGCTTGAAAACGGAATTAATGAATCCTGGAAGACCACTCAATGACATTGAAAATAGACGTCTAACCATGAGAGCAATCATAGTGGCTAAGTAGTTAAACACATAAAGTCTTTCATTATTATCTTGCTTAGTTTGATTCCATAGCTGAATAATTTTTTATTAATTCAGCATATTAGTGACTCACTTACCTTCTATATTTATACGCGAACTACTAAGATATGAAATAAAATTAAACAGAATAACCGTGGAAGACCTTGTGTATTTAGAGGCTTAGCCATTACGACGGCTCTCATAGCCCAACGAATCTTTTGCATGCTGTTGAGATGTTTGACAGAATTTATTAATTTTATTTTTAAACGTGCATCACTATCTTTATCATGATTCATGTAATAGCAAACGAGCCAAATGGTTCACATTTCGCCCAAGATGAAAACTAAAGAAAAAGTACAGCACTTAACAGTTTATTCTACGGAACTGAAAGTCTGCGATGAAAGCAAATAAACAGCACACAAGCATGGTACTAGCATCAAACGTCTAGTCTAGCATCAGTCACATTGAGCGGCAGACATAAATGCGCATGCAATCATTCCTGCGAAGTGAAGTTCATCAAATATTACTGACAGTTCAGTGCTATCTAACTTGGCCAAATAGACCCGCCGAGGCATCAATGAAATATAGAGTAATGGTACTTATAGCACCAAAAAAAGTAACCATGTGGGAACTAAATCATCCGTGCAATTTAGCGGTTAGTTACCAAAAGATATACGATTCGCATTAGCATTGAAAAACAAGGTATGGTCACCATAAACATTCTCTATCAAAAACGGCGTTATTTCTTAAATCAGAGAACTAAATTATTAATTTACATTCTAAACAGCTAGGTCACTTAGATATTCAGATCTATGAACAAACTCCGCTACAAAATAACTAACTAAAAGTAATATAATCAAATTTGAGTCAATGGTGGCTCACTAATGTTTGGGGTTGATGAAGAAACCATTCAGCTATGGAATCAAACTAAGCAGGGCCATCATGGGAGACCTGTGTCTTGAACGACTTAACCATTACAACAGCTTTCATAGTCAAACGAATATTCCCAATACCTTTAAAAAGTTTGCAAAAATTTATTCATGCTGTTTTCAAATGTGCTCAATTACCGTTGTCATACCCTCACTATTTATGTATTAACAAGTGAACCAAAACGGTTAACATGCGTTCAAGACGAATACTGAAGGCATCATCCAGCAAAACGTTAGGAAATGAAGTATGGTTATCATAAACGTTCCTTATCAAAGACAGCAATGTTTCGAGTCAAAGGGCTATTCGGAGGGACATTGGGCTTAAAAAATTATAATGTTTAAATTAACAAAAGCTACGCCATGATAAAAGTATTTAATAAGCTGACAGAATTAGGAAACAAAGCCTGATCATCCCCTAAAAAAGTACATCAATAAACGTGTATTAATGAATGCACCCACTTCAATATTGGAAGGTAAATCATGATCTCACCGATAATTTCTATTGTATGTCCCTGCTACAATGAGCAAGAAGTTCTCCATGTATTTACCGACAAGATCATTAACATTTTATCGATGGATACGTTTACCTATGAATTACTTTTCGTAAATGACGGTAGTAAGGATAATACACTTATTTTCCTTCATGAACTTGCAGTGCGCAATAAGAACATTCGCATTATCAATTTATCTCGGAACTTCGGTAAAGAGGCAGCATTAACTGCAGGGCTTGACCATGCAAAAGGGGAAGTCGTCATCCTCATTGATGTAGACCTGCAAGACCCACCGGAACTGATTCATGACTTTCTGCGTGAGTGGCAAAAAGGCTATGATGTTGTTGTAGCAAAACGCATCAATAGAAGCAGCGATACGCTTACCAAAAAGATCACCGCCAGCCTATTTTATAAATTCCATAACAGTATCTCAGATGTGATTATTCCAGATAATGTAGGCGATTTTCGACTAATTACGCGACGTGTCGTTACCGCTATTCAACTTCTTCCTGAAAACCAACGCTTTATGAAGGGAATTTTTTCTTGGGTCGGCTTTAAAACATCCATTATTCAATACACACGCCAACCAAGAGCTGCAGGAAAAAGCAGTTTCAATGGATGGCGGCTCTGGAATTTTGCACTGGAAGGAATAACTAGTTTTAGTACTACTCCTCTGCGTATTTGGCTCTATCTCGGTGTCTTTGTCTCTGCCATCGCCTTTATTTTTGGTGCATCAATCATATTGAAAACGCTTTTTTTAGGTGTTGATATACCAGGTTATGCGTCATTACTTACTATCATATTGTTTTTTGGCGGCATTCAACTAATTGGACTTGGCATTATGGGGGAATACATAGGACGGCTTTATATGGAATCCAAGCGACGGCCAATTTACATCATTGAAGACGACTCTAATACTCAGAAAGACAAGTTTTGATACAAAATTTAGTAAACAAAGTACTTGATTATCGAATAATTAGGTTTGTGTTAACTGGTGGCTTCGCGACAATGCTGCACATCGCAACTGCATTTTCCTTATTACATTTTTTGAGCATATCGGTGTTTATAGCAAATCTATTCGGATTTTCTTGCTCGTTTGGTTGGTCTTACCTGATGCAATCGCGCTTTGTATTTAAAAAAAAATTATCCATTACGAATGCAAAGCGTTTCTTCGTTGTTCAAGTTAATGCATTATTAATTTCACAATTAATCAGCGAGTTGTTTGAAGATACAAATAGTTACCTACGCGTATTAATTGTTGTCTTTATGCTCCCTCTCATTACTTATATTATCCATCGTATTTGGACCTATAACAACTCGAATAGTTAAACATGTGTGGACAACATTTAAATGATACCAAGCATTTTTAATAAAAATATCTCTTTTTTTCGGTGGATCAGCTTTATTGTTAGCTATTTTTCACACTTTTATATGCAAGCAATCGGTTCTTAACCGGCAATCAGATCCAAATGCTGAAGAAAGGATATTTTGGTACATATTGTAACGTTTGACTGACATTCGATAATACCGCAAGCGCTATAAAAACGTATTTGGATCACTGTCATCCTGGGTGGTGGGCAGCCCTCTTTTAATCTGGTATTCTCCATGGACGCCCATGTTATTGCTTGTTATATTGCTGGTTGTTGCATTTTTTATTAGACTTAGTGATTAAAGACGTTTTTAGCTCCCTGTACGCTTATTACTTATGATCGTTTATTGGCACAACCCTTGGCTTTTGTACGATAGCATGCTCTACAACCCTTCTTACTTATGCTTTTTTGCTGTTTTGTATTTTTAATTTGCTTTCAAACTTAGAAAAAATTCATCATTCCTTTATAGCTTTATACACGTTTTTACTATTGTGGAGTAATGCAGTTACGCTATTCATGGCCAGTCCTTACTGTTATTTCTTGCTACTTATTATACCGTCGGATGGCTTATCCTTCTTGAATTGGCGTCATTGAAGCAAAAATTTTCATTTTGATAGCCTTCATCATTTATTTTCAAGAATATATGGTTAATAACACCATAAGCCAAGAAAGCAGCCGCTACATTGGATATTGTATCCTCCACATTTATCCGGTACTCACAGCCGTCTTTGATTGGTTGAGATATAGTTTCACGTTATTTTCAAACCGTATTATTATTAACGTTAAGTTTGGTTGGATTATCACGATCAGCTGACTATAATTACTACACCAACATTGCTGGCAAGTTATTCTTTTTGTCATGGGTACAGTAACTGTAATTTTGTCTGCAAAAGTACATTGAAGGAAGTGGAAAAAATTAAGCACATAATTAAACGAGGAACCGCAATTACCAATGAAAAACAATGGTCGCTACTTTTTTTGTTCGACCGTGCTTGTTATCATGATTAACATCATGCTATCACTAATCGCTTTTTCTTACTGGCACCTCATTTTGGCGTATCCATTCGCATTACTTCCATTACTGATGGCAGCAGAGACATGAAAAAATATAATGCAAGAGGGCTCCATAAAAAATTTTTTTGCACTGTTTTTATCACCGTTAACCTAGTCATCTCAACTGACAGCGACAAGCATTTTTATAAGGTCGATCACGTCTAGCAAGTAAACCAATATTTCAGCGACCAAGGGCTGTATCCTAAATAACTAGTATTTATACAAAAAATTTTATTTGAATTGCATATAAAAATAAACTAAACGTCAAAATTACAATTTGATCATTGAAAAAAATCATTGACATAATAAGAATTATAGTATTATCTATTTAAATATTATTTTCGTCAATGCTGATGATTTCAGTTAAAATTTCCTCCCTGCATGGGCTTTGTTTAGAACAATTACTCGGAAAAATATGGAATCTAAAGTATTATAATGCCCAGATTGGCAAAACCTACGCCATAATAAAAGCATTAAATAAGCTGATCGCTAAATTACACGGATGATCTCGTTTTCAAAAAATATTTCTTTTCTTCGTGGGATGAGTGTAGCCACTCATTTAATACGAACGGTTTCGTGATATTGTCTGGTGTCATAAGCACTATCGGCTAATATTGCATTGATTTCTCGGTGAGTCTGTTTGAGTAAGTTAGGCAGCACTTCATCGCCAGTAATATTTGATGTACTTAACTCAGTAGCAATAATTTCATGCATATTTGTATCTGCCACTAAATGTAACTTGCGCCAGACTTGCTGTTCCCCATCAGTACCATTCTTCTTCACCGTAAACTGTAAACTCCGTAGAATCAATGGCTAAGTACTGGATGCTTCCTTTATTCTGCGTTTTGAACGTACCGTTAACTATTTGGGCTCATTTGCTAATGCATGAATAGTGAGGACATTACAATGGCATCGAAAATACGTGTTTAACCATCAGGGCCGTCATAATAGCTAAGTCGTTCAATAAACGAGGTCTCCTATGATTACCCTGCTTAATTTCATTTTATAGCTAAATAGCTTCTGCATCAATCCAGCACGTTAGTGAATTACGATTGATTAAAGCTTGATTATACTGCTTCCAGTTAGTTGTTTTGTGGCGAAGATTGTTCATAGACCTGACTATTTAAGTGAGCCTAGCTTTTTAGAGTATAAATTGAAAATATAATTCCCTTATTTAGGGAATAAAGCAACCTAAAATTAAAGCAATAGTCTAATAGTGAATTATGTTAGGCTTTACTATCTGAACTCGAGTTCAGAAACAAAGTTATTATACGATCTAAGCAACTTGACGGATGTGTTTACAGTAGTGTACTATAAATCAATTATTATTAAGTATAATTTAGTACTTATGATAATTAAGAAAAATTGAAAAAATAATTTTAAGTATAATAGAAGTGTCAGAAAGTGGCCTTGAGAGCAAACTAAAACTTAGATGGAAAGTAAACTAATATAAATTTTAGTAGTCTATATTGTACATGATACTTAATTAAAGATTATAACCATGTACTATGAATCTAGAGGCTAATGCGTTAAAAGAATTTTTAAAAAGGGTAGCTACAAAAGTCAAATAAATTGATGTGAACAGTGAAAATAAAAAAATATACATTTTAATTCAATACAAAATGGAGAATTTTACCTATTGTATCAATATATTTCCAAAAAAATATTGATTTTTTTAAAAATTATCTGATATAATTTGTAGTCACTTTAATTTTGATTTATTAGAGAAGTATATCTGAAACTTTGAGAGATACTATCAGTTATAAACAGGAGGTAGATAAGATAGGGGGTAACATCAAGTCATCATGACCTTTACGAATTGGGCCAGTCATGTATTATAATAGTATGTATTGAGATAGTAGTGTGAATTTCAGTAAGTATATACAAGTTTAATTTTGATTCTATTGACACAATGTAATATGTAACAATTTTGTATGTTTCTTTCATCACACCATTCATCACATAATAAGAGTAGTTTGCCTCAGAAAGTGGATAACTAAATCTTCTAAAGGCCGTTTATTATAAGTGTTTATATTTCGATAAAATCATCACAAAGTAATTTTATGGTACCTGTAGTTGGATTAGCCAAGGCATGAAAAAGTGATTGAAGTTTCCAAAACCTCAGTTCATTAGTAGTTCATTTATTGACAAGCATGTGTCCCATTCGTCTAGAGGCCTAGGACACCGCCCTTTCACGGCGGTAACAGGGGTTCGACTCCCCTATGGGACGCCAAATGAGTCTTTAGTTTAACTAGTGCAGCAATTAGTTATTAGTTTAAATTGTACATAACTCATAAGTCTCTTCGCATAGAAATGTTCTATTTTTACTGTTCAAGTGGTGACAAATAAAAAATTATCGTGGGCGATTAGCTCAGTTGGGAGAGCACCTCCCTTACAAGGAGGGGGTCACTGGTTCGAGCCCAGTATCGCCCACCACTTTTTAATTTTTTACATGATATTGTAGGCCTAATAAGTAAGTGTAATATGCCTAAATTTTTACGAGGTGATTATTATAAAAGTCTTATTATTACGTAAATTTCACTAAATTTAAACATTATAATCTTTAACAAAAATATTTATGACATCATATCCTATTTTTCAATACATATTGGAACTATACGACTTATGGTAACTGATTGCTAAATTATTAGGACAATCTCATTTTTCAAAAACTACTTCCTTATCTTCTGATATTTCATTGACTCTTCGATAGGCTCAATGTTCCCCGTTAATACGATATTTGTTACTCGTCATTTAGCTTTGTTTCCCAATGTTTATTTGAACCGTATAATTTCTAGTAATTGACTGCTAAATTATACAGATGATATCGCTTTTAAAAATTACCCATTTTGGGTGGGATGGGGGAACCACTCGCTTAATAAGAACGGTTTCGTAACATTGTCTGGTTTTGTAAGCACTATTGCTTGGTATTTGATTGATTTTTTCAAGTCGTTTTGAACGAGTTAAGCACTTCACTGTCCGTCACATTTGATGCGCTTAACTCAGCAGCAATGATTTTGTGCGTATTTATATATACCACTAAATGCAACTTGCGCTAGACTCGACGTTTACCACCCATTCCATGCTTCTTTATTTTTCAGTCGCTTACACCGTAAAATTTTAGCCCCGCAGAATCAATGGCTAAGTAATTAAATAAATGAAGTCTCCCATAATTATTCTACTTAGTGTAATTCCGTAGCTGAATGGCTTCTTCATGAATTCAAAATGTTAATAAGCCACGATTAATTATATAACTTCCAGTTAGTTGTTGCGTAGCTAAGGCTGTCCATAGACTGAAATATTTAAGCAAACTTAGTTATTTATAACGTAGATTAATAATTTAGTCCCCTGATTTAGAGAACAAAGCAGTGATGAATATCAAAAATAGTCCTTCCAGCGCCTTAACGCTGTAAAAGTATCTAGATCGGATGCATTTTGTGTTAGGTGTTTTACACCGGCTTTTACTGATGGTTGGTGTATACGTAGAAATGGATTGATAGCTTTTTCATGGCCAATGGAGCTTGGTAATGTGCTTAATCCTTTTTCGCGTAAATACGCTACATTCTCAGCATACTGATTCAATTCGGCATTATTTGACTCGATGACTTGTGCAAATTTTAGATTAGCTTGTGTATATTCATGAGCGCAATAGACTTTAGTGTCATCAGGCAGTGAGGCTAATGACATAAGAGATGCAAGCATTTGTACTAAAGTGCCTTCAAAGCATCGTCCGCAGCCACCAGAAAATAAAGTGTCGCCACTAAACAATATCCCTTTAGCGTAAAAAGCAATATGATCAATGGTGTGGCCGGGTACTTGATAAACAGTGAAATATGTGTTAAATAGCACAAAAATTTCTTTGTCTTTTAAAACGTTGGTCACATATGGAAAACGTGCAGTGGGAGGACCAAACACGACGATATTTGGAAATGCCTCTTTAAGTGCCGGAATGCCATTAACATGATCGTCATGATAATGTGTTACTAGTATTCCATCAAGCACAATACTTTGCTCTTTTAATACTTTAAATACAAGACTTGCATCACCTGGATCGATAACAAAACAATGATTATCTTCATTTTTTATCAGCCAGATGTAATTATCATTGAATGCGGGTATGCTTGATATAGATAGCATTCATTCTCCAGATACTACACAGAATTATGAAACCAGCACGTAGCAAACGGCCATTGGAATACCCGTATACATGGGATCAATTCTCACATGGCGAATGGGCATGCTCGCATATACAAACACGGTTAGACGAATGGTTACCTCGAATGTTTGGTTACCACATGCTCAAGCTTGGTGGTTTAAGCTGTGAGTTGACAAGTGACCATTGTAACATCAGGCATCAAGTTTGTATCGACAAATTAAATCCCTTACGTACTATTGAATCGGAAAGCTATAGTCTCCCCTTTATAAATAAAGCATTTGATGTTTGTGTTCTTGCAAATCAACTCGATTATATTGATGATCCGCATCGACTTTTACGTGAAATTGACAGGGTAACGATAGACGATGGATACATTATTGTTTCGGGGGTTAACCCCCGCAGTATTATGGGAGTAGGACGGCTCATTCCTTGGCGAAAAAATAAATTACCCTGGAACGGGAGGATGTTTACCTCTATGAGGGTAAGAGATTGGTTAGGTGTTCTGAACTACGAAGTGTTGGAGTTATCTTGCTTTGGTTTGGTTCCTGTAACCAAGTATCGAACGTGGAGCGTTTGGTTTGAAAACTCTTGCTCAGGTTTACTGCCAGCAATAGGTTCACTTTATTTTATTGTCGCACGTAAACGAATATATTCTTTAAAGCTAATGAAACCTGAGTGGAGATTGCGAAAACAGTTATCACCAGTGAGTGGCTTTGTTTCCTAAATCAGGGAGCTAAATCATTAATCTACCTCTAAACAGCTAGGCTTACTTTAATATTTAGGTCTATGAGTAAGCTCCGTTACAAAATAACTAACTGGAAACAGTATAATCAAGCTTTAATCCAATCGTGGCTGACTTATATTCCGGATTAATGTTAGAATCACTCAGCTATGGAATCAAACTCAGTAAGGTAATTATAAGAGACCTCACACATTAGTAAATAAACCAAAACGATTAATGTCACGCTCAAGATGAAGAATAAAGGCACTGTCTAGCACTTAGCTACTGATTTTACGGGAATCAAAATCTACGATGAAGGCGAATGGAAAGTAAAAAGTATGATCCTAATGGTAAGCGTTTAATTTGACGTAAGTTACATTTAAAGGTAGATATAAATATGCATGAAATCATTGATGCTGAGTTAAAAGCATCAAATGTAACTGACGGTGAAGCCCTACCTAACGCGCTCGGACAGACCTGTTAAAAAATCAATTGAATATCAGTCAATGGTGCTTACGACACCATGCAATATTACGAAACTGTTCGTATTAAACGAATGGTTCCACTCATCCCACCAAGAGAAGGAGCAATTTTGGGGAACGAGATCATTCAGGTAATTTATCAGTTAGTTACCAGAAATTATATGATTCTAATTAACGTTAAAAACGGAAAAGGATTGCCATAAACGTTGCCTAGTAAAGACAGCAATAGCTCGAGCCAAAAAACTACTGGAAGAGACACTGAGCCTAAGGGGTCAGAATACCCAGCTTAGCGAAACCTGCGCCATGATAGAAGCGTTATATAAGCTGACAAGATTAAGTATGCCTAAAGCGCAAGCACTCGTCTAATCGTTCATTATGCTGATATCTGCTATCTCACCGCAAATTAGAAAATAAAGCCATATTCTAGCTGGAAGACTTCACTGCATCGGTTACAATAGTAGCATTAGTATCCACCATGTTTAAGTTCGTACGTTTAAGCATTAGTCATTTTAATAAACAAGTACTTACCATTAACAGTAGTCATAATAACCACTTTAAAAAATAAGCATATTAAGCTAAACTTAATTTAATAAATACATGATTAATTTTACCATCACTAATCTTATCGTGAGAGATGTTTAGTTTCAAATTTTGGCTAAAGCAATGTCACATTTATAAATGACCCAGAATCATCAAAAAATAATGTAGCTTCAATAATTACGAATATATTCATCAGGTAGTGCGTGGTAAAGATATCATCTTAGCTTAATGTTGTGATTTACCGCTTTACTCTCAAGACTACAGTACGTTAATCTTTGTTATTATATTACACATGAGAATGCAGCTATGTGCCACGTGGCATCAAAATTACCGCATACACAATCTTATTATGCTGCCACAATTAAATATGCGCAGCGCTACCCTACATTATCGGAGCATATTCCTGCTGATGTGTGCATTGTTGGTGGAGGTTTTAGTGGGGTCAATAGTGCTATTGAATTGGCACAGCGTGGCTATTCTGTTGTTCTACTTGAATCTAATAAAATCGGGTGGGGAGCATCAGGACGAAATGGGGGTGAACTTATTCGTGGTATGGGACATAGCATTGAAAAATTTACTAATCAGATTGGGTGTGACGGTGTAAATGCAATTAATCAAATGAGTATAGAGGCGGTTCAGATCGTTAAGGATCGCATTGGCGAATTTAACATAGATTGCGATCTAGAAATGGGATACTGCGCTCTAGCGCTTAAATCTTCTCATATACGTGAGCTAACAAAAGATTTTGAATTACTGACGCAAAGTGGGTATCCTTATGAGATTAAAATGCTCAGTAAAGCTGCACTTGCTGAGGTTATCGGTTCTAATCGCTATATTGGGGGCATGCTAGACATGGGCAGCGGGCATTTGCACCCACTTAACTTAGTTACAGGCGAAGCAGTTGCCGCAGCATCGCTCGGTGTTCAGATCTTTGAAGACAGTGCTGCAGTTAGTATTATCAAAGGTAATCAGCCTGTTGTGAAGACGGAAAGTGGGCAAGTAACTTGCCGTTATTTATTGCTGGCTGGAAATGCTTACATTGGGCATAAACTTGAACCTTACATTGGTGGAAAAATATTACCGGCTGGAAGTTATATTATTGTGACTGAACCTCTAAGTGATGAACAAGTACATCAAACTATACCGAAAAACATGGCCTTTGCTGACTTGAATATTGCACTGGATTATTATCACCTTTCTGACGACAATCGTTTATTATTTGGCGGATTATGTACTTACTCAGGCAAAGATCCGAAAGATATCACAAGTGCACTGCTCCCAAACCTTGAGCGTGTATTTCCTTCGCTGAAAGGCATTAATATCGACTTTGAATGGGGTGGGATGATTGGTATTGGTGCGAATCGATTACCTCAAATAGGTGCATTACCTGATTCACCCAATATTTTTTTTGCTCAAGCATATTCAGGCCACGGTATTAATACTACGCACATGGCAGGTAAAGTGATAGCTGAAGCTGTCTCCGGAACCGCTGAACGTTTTGATGTGTTTGCCAAAGTGAAATCCATGACTTTTCCAGGCGGAGCGATGTTTGGTTCATCATTGTTGGCGATAGGTATGACATACTACAAAATAAAAGAAGCACTACAACAATAAAGTTGCATGTATCTAAAAAAGCTTTATTTCTAAATTTTAGTTTAGATGGTTTTGTTTCCGAAATTATAGAGATAAATTTTCAACCAACGCTCTAACAGGTTTATAAACAATCGTCGTTACAAAAAAACTCACTGGAAGTAGTATAATGAAGTTTTAATCAATCGTGGTTAATTAACCTTCTGGAGTGATGAAAAAACTAATCAGTAATGGAATCAAACGAAGCAGCATAATCATGGGAGGGCTCGTTTATTTGGTGACCTAGCCATTTCGATGGCCCTCATGGTTAAATGCGTATTTTCAATGCCATTGTCATGTCCTCACTATTCATACATTAGCAAACGAGTCAAAACGGTTAATGTCACGTTTAAGACGAAGAATGAAGGAAGGATCCAGCACTTAGCCATTCATTTTTTGGGGGATCAAAGTTTAGGGTGAAGGAGAATGGAAAGTGAAAAAGCAGGATACTAATGAAAAACAGCGAGTCGGATGCAAGTTACATTTAGTGGTAGATATAAATGCATGTGAAATTATTGCTGCAGAGTTAAGTGCATCCAATGTGACTGACGATGAAATCCTACCTAACTTACTCCAACAAAATAACCTTAAAATTAATAAAATACCAACCGATGGTGCTCACGACACCGTTCGTATTAAACGAGCAGTTTCACTCATGCCACAAAGGAAAGGAATAACTTTTTGAAACACGGTTAGCAACGTAATTTAGCAGTCAGTTACCAGAAGTTATACGGTTCCAATTAACATTGAAAAATAAGATTTTACTATAAACGTTCCCTATAAAAAACAGTAATATTGAGAGCCCAAAAACTACGAGGAAGAATATTAGGCCAAAGGGATTACAATACTTAAATGAACGAAATCTATGGCATAATAAAAGCATTAAATAAGTTAGCAAGCTAGGTGTGCTTAAAATGCAAGCGATTGACTAATAGTAAATTATGTTGGGATTCACTATCTAAATTAAATTTAGGAAACAGAGACGGAAAAAAACTAAGTTATAAAAATGATAACTTATGAACTGCGATTTTTATTTATGTGGTTTTTAGTGGCTTTTTTATGAGTGCTTAGTAGGTGATGGACCGCGCTTTTACGCTTTGCTCTGCCAGTAAATATGATATAATCACTTGGATAACTTTTGTGGAGGATTCAAGTGCATATTGCCTTGTCCTGCGATGCACCAGAGCGCGCAGAAGCTCTAGTTAAAATTACTCAAGATTGGGGTCTAATCCATGATACTGATGCTATATTCAGCCTTATTCTGACCGAGTGGTTCCTAGAACTAAGAAAACGTGATGAACCTAAACTAGGGGCAGTTCATGTCGATTTATCCGGTGGATATGTTGGTTATCGACGCAAATTCGGGGGTGGTAAAAAGCAGCCGATTGCAAAAGCAGTAGGCTTAAATAAAGGCATAAGACCGACAGTACTTGATGCGACAGCAGGATTAGGACGCGATGCATTTGTGTTAGCTTCTTTGGGTTGTACAGTCATGATGGTAGAACGTCACCCTGTTATTGGAGCTTTATTGGAGGATGGCTTAAAACGTGCCAAATTGGATGCTAATATTAGTGGCTGGGTGAGTGAGCGTATGTTAATGAAGCATGCTTCAAGCTATGATGTATTCATGCAGCTGATGAATGACACTTTGCTTAAGCGACCTGACGTTATTTACTTAGATCCTATGTATCCGCATAAAAAAAAGTCTGCCTTAGCAAAAAAAGAGATGCGGATGTTACGATCACTTGTCGGTACTGATATGGATGCTTATGATTTATTTGCACTTGCGTATGCATTAGCTACCAAGCGGATCGTAGTCAAGCGTCCAAATTATGCAAAATTTCTTTCAGAAAAAATTCCGTCAGTACAAATAAAAACTAAGAATAATCGGTTTGATGTTTATGTGAAAGCGCCCATGCGCTGAGCATATTTTAAAAATAAAAAACAGGAAGATGACATGTATTGGTGGAGCAGGGGAAAAAAAGTAATAAAAATACTGTATGATTGGTAAAGTTATTATATTGAAGGGATTGTATTTTTTGAATCAGGAAACTAGATAATAAATTTAAGATTATATTTTTGTTAATTTTAAGTACCCTATCCTTTTTATATAAATTATTTTAAGCGTGTGCAAAGGGTAAAATTCTTCTTCGTACTACGTTGAATATAAAATTTACCACTAACTTAAAATAGTATAATTAAGCTTGAATTAATTATAGCTCACTAATGTATTGAATTGATACAGGAGCTATTCAGCTCTGGAATCAAACTAAGTCGGGTAATCGTTGGAAATTTCATGTATTTAGCGACTGAGCCATTGCAACGGACCTCATGATTAAACGCGTATTTACAATGCTATTAACAGATCTGCAAAAATTTATAAATCTTGTTTTGAAACTTGCTCAACTACCAGTGCCATGCTCTCACTATTCATGCATTAGCAAGCGAACCAAAACAGTGAACATTACGTTCAAGACGAAGAGTAAAAGAAGCATCAGCACTTAGCCATTGATTTTACAGGGCTTAAAGTCTACAGTGAAGAAAATTGACAAATAAAAAAGCATGGCATTGATGGAAAACAGTGTGTCTGGCACAAGTTACATTTAACAGTACATATAAATACGCATAAAATCATTGCTGCTGAATTATGATGCATCATATATGACTGACTGTGAAGTGCTACCTCACTTACTAAAATAGACTTACTGAAAAATCAATGCAATATCAGCTAATGGTGTTTATGACACCAAACAATCTTACGAAACTATTCGTGTTAAACGAGCGATTCAACTGATATCACCAAGAAAAGGAGTAATATTTTGGAAACGAGATCATTAGCGTAAGTTAGCGGTCAATTGCCAAGCTATACGGTTTAAATCAGCATTGCGAAACTAGGTCTGGTACCATAAACCGTTTTCTATCAGAAACGACAATGGGTTAAGTCAAAAATTATCGAGAGGAACCTTGAGTTAAGGGAGCACACTTCTTGTTCCACAAAAGTGACCACACTGGCTTGATCCCATGAATCCATAGACTGGTTTAGTGCCGAGATAAAAGCTTCAGCCATTATGACTGGAATGAGCGGCGGCGTATAGAGATGCACAATAAAATGTAAATGTTGAACAACGATAGAGTTCTGACCAATTAACTCGCTGGTTTCTTTAACAACATTAGTCAAAGACCGAGGAAATTTTCCTAAGTTAACATGCTGAATTTGAGAGATGCGAGAACTGTTGGATCAATACCTCTATAAGGAACCTTTGAGTTTTCAAAGATCTTTTTCAATGCTTAAGTACTTTGGGTCATTGCTGCCTCAAAACTTTCTGCGCCATTTTTGCCAACATGAATAAAATGATTGCGCCAGTTTTGTTGCAATGCATCTGCAGACTGAACGGCTTGCTTAGGTTCTCCTAACGATCCGATGGCGGCTTGTAGTGCATGAAGGGCAAAATTAATTTATTCAAAAAAATAATCATCGGGGGGTGGGAAACATAAAACTGATCCTTCGTGACCATCTTTTTCGATAGTCAGTCCATACTCTAGCGCCGCACATTGGAGACCAATGATTAATTCAGATGTCGCGAGAGGCTCACCAAACTTGTTACTACCATCTTCTGGGTTATAGATCTCTATGCCAAGCATTAAGCCTTTACCACGAACGTCCACAATACAACTTATGCAAGTAGCAATTTTTTGCAATCCATGCCGAATATAATTACCAGTCATTTTTGCTTTGTTTGCAAAATTATCACGACGGATTATTTCCATTGCTTTCACGCCTGATACCATGGCCAATTGGTTACCACGAAACGTGCCCGTATGTTCACCTGGTAACCAAGTGTCAATCTCTTTGTCGAAGATCAATATAGACATTGGCAAGCCGTCTCTCACCGCTTTTGAAAGACATAAAAGGTCAGGTTTTACACCCGCGTCTTCAAATGTAAAGTGGGTCCCTGTTTTACCAATGTCGCATTGAATTTAATTGAATATTAGTAATATACTATTTTTTTAGTAATACGATGAAGTTCTTGAAGTCAAAAAGGAAGAGCGGGAATAATACCACCTTTACCTTGAATCGGCTCAACAATCATAGCTGCGGGCTTTTGAAGCCTGCTCTTATCATTCACTAAAATCCGTTAAATATATTGCAGTCCTGGACGTGCATCTGGTTTCTCTTGAAGACCCAAGGAGCAATGTAAATCGTAAGGAAAAGGAAAAAATGAACGTTTGGCATCAAGCCTTGGTGACGAGATTTGGTTTCAAGGTTCCCCTATCATTGACATCGTTCCATTAGTCATACCGAGGTATGTGCCATGAAAAGCAGTAATAGTATTTCGTCCTGTTGTTTGTTTTGTAAGTTTGATAGCTGCTTCGGCAACATCGGTTCCCGACCCGTCCATAAAATTGTACTTTGGTATTTTTAGAAAAATTTTGCAGGAAAAACATTATTAATTCATGAATGAAATTATCTTTAGCCAGCGTCATTATATTAAGTGTTTGATATGGAATGCCAGCATTTAATTGCTCAATTAAAGCATGATTAATCGCTGGATGGTTGTGCCCTAACGTTAAAGCTCCAGCGCCAGCGAGACAGCCGAGATAAACTTACTCTAACTATTTTCAACCAAAATTTTTGATGCTTTTTTAATAGTTATAGGTAAACGGTGAGGATAAGAACACATGTCAGACTCATAATGCTCTTAGCTAAGTAATAATTTGTCAGGTGTAAGATCGTGTAGACCTTGTAATATAGGAATCATGCTTTCAATTGTTTTGCCCAAAGTATTAGTGGTGTAATTGATCACTCCGTTGTTCATTCTCGTCTTGCCACCTAAACACCACAACAAAAGCTTTTCCAGTATATTATTTTTTATGCATGATGCTCTTATGGAGAAATATATTTACAGATAAAATACACTACAAAAAATAGATATAATAGTCTCCGTACAGCGGACTTTCACCAAACAGAGAACTATCATGTGGAAAAAAAACAATGAATACAAGCGTAAAAAAAACCATATAATTTGACTCATGAATTCATGAAACACGAGACTAAAATTTCAAAGGATCAGATTGATTAATGTAATACTTAGTAATAATACTGAAATGTGGTAAAATAAGAGTTAAATGAGTACATAATTTACTTACTGTTGGGTTCCTCAATATATCCCTGACCTTCTACGACCGAATAACTCTATCAATGCCCTTCCACTAAAGTTAAGGTTCCAGTACCTACTTGCGACAATAAATTGATAAAATTACATGCCGCATGTGCACATTAAATATGATATTCGAGATTATTATGTAAGTTAACGCAATGTAAATTTAGAACACAAGAAAATTCTTAACTCATTGTTGGCTTTTTTACCTAATCCGAGTTCAGATAGCAAATCCTAAAATAATCAATTATTAGATGCTCGTTTTCGTTTTAAGAATACCTCGTTCTGTCAGCTTATTTGGCGTTTTTTATCACGGCGTAGGTTTCGCTAACCTGAGTTATGTGATTTCTTCGGCTTAATGTCCCTCTCAGTAATTTTCTAACTCCAACCATTGCTGTCTCTGCTAGGAACCGTTTATGGTAATTGGCTTTATTTCTTAAGTCATGGAACTAAATTTTCAATCAACACTTTAAACAGCTAGAATAACTCAAATATTTAGATCCATGAACAAGCTTAGCTATAAAATGACTAACTGGAAGCAGTATAATCAAGCTTTAGTCAATCGTGGCTCATTAACATTCTGGGTTAATGAATAAGCCATTTTGCTATGGAATTAAACTACATAGGGTAATCATGGGAGACATCATTTATTTAGTGACTTAGCCATTATAACGGCCCTCATGATTAAATGCGTATTTTCAATGTCATTGAGAGGTCTGCAAGGATTCACTAATTCTGTTTTTTAAGATTGTTCAATTGCAGTTGTAATGCCCTCACTATTTATGCATAGCAAGCGAGCCCAAACAGTTAACATCACGTTCAAGACGAAGAATACAGGAACCATCCAGCACCTAGTTATTGAGCCTACAGGACTCAAAATTTACGGCAGAAGTGAATGGAAAGTAAAACAGGATGACACTGATGGAAAGCAGCGAGTTTGGTGCAAGTTACATTTAGCGGTAAATATACATGCGTATGAAATCATTGTTGTTAAGTTAAGTGTATCAAATATGACTGATGGTGAAGTGCTACCAACTTACTCAAACAGACCCGCCGAAAAATTAATGAAATATTAGTCGATGATGCTTGCGATACCAGACAATGTTACGAAACTGTTCGTATTAAACGGTCGGTTTCACTCATACCACCAAGAAAAGGAGTAACTTTTGGGGAGCGATGTCATCCGCGTAATTTAGCGATCAGTTACCAGAAATTATATAATTTAAATAGACATTGAAAAATGAGGTATGGTTATTATAAACGTTCCCTATTAGAGACGGAAACGTTTCGAGTCAAAAAATTACTCGGAGGGACATTGAGCTTAAGCGATCATAATGTTTAGGTTAGCGAAACTTACGGTATGATACAAGCGTTAAATAAGCTGACCGGGCTAGGTATGCCTAAAATAAAAGCAATTCTTTAATCGTTAATCATATTGGGATTTGCTATCTGAACTTGAGTTAGGAAATAAAGCCTACGGATGGCTACAATGTGTATGAAATTTTTCTCAAGTATACACAGATTTTTGGTAAGTTCTACGCATAGCTCATTTAACCGAAGAATTTGACCTTAATACACACTCAAAATGACTCAACGATCGGGTACTCAAAATTAATGATAATGCACGACAACGCATTTTGTGCATTTGTTGAATGTAAGGATTACTTTTAAACCATAGTCAACTTATTAAATACACGTTTTCTAGAAAACATAAAAATAAGTTATTCAAAATTTAGTAGGATCATTTTAAAAACTGGCTATGTTACTGTATTGAATATATAATTAGGAGGATCCTTTTAGGCTTATGTTCTTAGAATCAAATCCTGCTTAAGTGGTGGTTAATTCGGACATGTTGCGATGATTTCCCCTTTACCAGATGCTACTTCCTCTTCAAGTACCACTTTAAACCCCCATAATCGATGAACATGTTTAAGCACTTCGTTGTGGGAGTGAGCCAGCGGAATTCTATTATGTGGTACGTAACGAAGAGTTAGAGAACGATTATCGCTTAGGGCCCCATTCCATATTTGAATGTTGGGTTCGTGATTCGCGAGATTGTACTGCGCGGATAACTTTTCACGGAGCTGCTGATAGCCTTCTTCGTTATGAATGCTTGTCACTTTCATGTGATTTTGTCGGTCATCATCATTGATGGCAAATAATTTCATGTCTCGCATAACTTTGGGTGACAAAAATTGACTAATGAAGCTTTCATCTTTAAAGTTATTCATCGCAAAATGAATATTTTCGAGCCAGTTAGACCCAGCAATATTTGGAAACCAGTGTTTGTCTTCTTCGGTTGGATTTTCACAAATTCGTCGAATATCAGTAAACATAGCAAAGCCTAGTGCATACGGGTTGATACCGCAGTAGTACCTACTATTATAAGGAGGTTGTGCCACGACATTTGTATGGCTATGTAAGAACTCTATTATGAAACGGTCAGATACCAAGCCTTCATCGTATAAATGGTTCAAAATGGTGTAATGCCAGAATGTTGCCCAACCTTCATTCATCACTTGCGTTTGTTTCTGTGGGTAAAAATACTGGCTAGTTTTACGGATGATACGTATGACTTCACGTTGCCAAGGCTCTAAAAGAGGAGCGTGCTTTTCAAAGAAATAGAGGATGTTTTCTTGTGGCTCTGAAGGGAACCTTTCCAGTACCATTTCACGTTTCTGTTCGCTGATGGGAATGGTTTTCCATAGTGCGTTAACTTGAGTTTGAAGGTAATCCTCACGGGTCTTTTGACGCGTTGCTTCTTCTGCCATTGAAATTTTTTGCGGGCGCTTGTAACGGTCGACACCGTAATTCATTAGCGCGTGACAAGAGTCGAGTAATTTCTCAACTTCATCAACACCATATTTTTCTTCGCATTCACTTATATAGTTTTTTGCAAAAAGCAGGTAATCAATGATGGAACCTGCATCGGTCCAAGTTTGAAATAGGTAGTTGCCTTTAAAGAAAGAGTTGTGACCATAGCATGCATGCGCTATGACAAGTGCCTGCATAGTAATGGTGTTTTCTTCCATTAAGTATGCAATACATGGGTTCGAATTAATGACAATTTCATAAGCTAGCCCCATATGACCGTGTTTATAATTTCGAGCTGTTTCAATGAATTTTTTACCAAAAGACCAATGGCTGTAATTAATTGGCATGCCTATGCTAGAGTAGGCATCCATCATTTGTTCAGAGGTAATAATTTCGATTTGATTAACGTATGTGTCTAGCTTGTAATAGCCAGCTACGCGCTGTATCTCAGTTTGGTATTGTTCGAGGAGAGTAAATGTCCAGTCTGGTCCATCACTGAGTACCTTATGTTTTTTCTTTGTTGTGACAGCCATAGTGGTTCTCCTGAGCTTTTTTTAGCTAACACAAGATATCTTGTGCGTATCCAATGGCAAGCCTATTAGCTTACTTGCTTCTTAAATAATTTTTTGAAAACTGGGAATATATCGTCGACAGTTTGAATGTTTTGCATAGTAAAATTATCGTATTTTTTATTAAGGTTTTCATATTCACACCACAGTGTTTGGTGCGCACGGCGTGTAATTTCAATATAAGAATAATATCGTGTTACCGGAAGTAAATTGCGTTCGAGTAGTTCTCGGCAGCAGGGTGAATCGTCCGCCCAGTTATCACCATCAGACGCTTGTGCTGCGTACACATTCCATGCATTGGATGAGTAACGTGATTTGATAACATCATCCATTAATCTTAGGGCACTTGAGACGATAGTGCCACCTGTTTCTTGTGAATGAAAAAACTCGTGTTCATCGACTTCCTTAGCTTGAGTGTGGTGTCTAATAAAAACAACTTTTACGCTTTTGTAAGTCCGAGTTAAGAACAGATAAAGCAATATATAAAAACGTTTAGCGATATCTTTGGTACCCTGATCCATGGAACCAGAGACATCCATTAAACAAAACATCACTGCTTGACTGCTAGGTTGAGGTCGTTTTTCATAGTTTTTAAATCGAAAATCAAAAGTATCTATAAACGGTACTGCTGCTATTTGTTCTTTGAGTATTTGAATCTCTTCTAGAATGCGCTTTTCTTCTAAAGGTTGAGCTGGCTCAGTACCTGTTAACGCTGCCAACTCTATTTCAAGTTCTTTGAATTTTTTGTGCTTGCCCGCAGACATTGCTGTTCGTCTGGCAAGAGAATTTTTTAACGAGCGAAGAATAGCAATATTGGCAGGTATACCTGTTGCTTTAAAGCCTGAGCGATACGTTTTATATTCAATCAAGTTTGTTATTTGATTTTTTCGAAGATTTGGCAACTCTAAATCTTCGAATAATAAATTGAGATATTCGTCTTTTGAAATCTGAAAAATAAAATCATCTTGTCCTTCGCCATCTTGGCTCGCTTTACCTTTTCCTGCATGATCACAGTCATCATGTCCTAATGGACGTTCAATGCAATCTCCTGGAATGAATTGGTCATTACCTGCGTGAACCGCATCTCGCTGTCCTCCTTTACCTTGATGGAATGTTGGCTCACGGATGTCTCGAGAAGGAATAGTTATGTTTTCACCACTATGCACATCTGTTATTGAGCGCTGAGTTACAGCATCAGCAATTGATTTTTTAATTTGCCTTTTGTGACGCCTTAAAAAACGCTGACGATTTACCGTACTCTTGTTTTTTCCGTTGAGCCGTCGATCTATAAAATGCGTCATAAGCCCCCGTATGTTGTTACTTCTCGTCTATGCGATTTATGAAGACTTACGTACGCGTAAGTACCATTCAGATAGGAGTCGTACTTGCTTTCGAGTATAACCCTTTTCCATCATACGAGCGACGAAGTCGTCGTGTTTTTTTTGTTCTTCATTAGAAGTTTTCGTATTGAAGGAAATTACAGGCAATAATTCTTCTGTATTTGAAAACATTTTTTTTTCGATCACAGTGCGAAGTTTTTCGTAGCTTGTCCAACCAGGATTTTTACCTTCATTATTAGCACGAGCCCGGAGTACGAAGTTGACGATTTCATTCCGAAAGTCTTTAGGATTACTGATACCTGCAGGCTTTTCAATCTTCTCTAGCTCACTATTTAATGCAGAGCGGTCGAACAGTTGGCCAGTATCTGGGTCTCTATATTCTTGATCTTGAATCCAGAAATCTGCATACATAACATAACGATCAAAAATATTTTGACCATATTCAGAATAGGATTCGAGGTAGGCAGTTTGAATTTCTTTCCCAATAAATTCGACATATTTAGGGATTAAGTACCCTTTGAGATGCTCAATATATTTTTCTGCAAATTCTTGTGGAAACTGTTCCCGTTCAATTTGCTGTTCAAGTACGTAGAATAGGTGTACAGGATTGGCAGCGACTTCAGAGTGGTCAAAGTTGAATACTCGAGATAGTATTTTGAATGCGAAACGCGTAGATAGACCATTCATGCCTTCGTCAACACCTGCATAGTCACGGTATTCTTGATATGATTTGGCTTTTGGATCAGTGTCTTTTAGTGTTTCACCATCATAAACTCGCATTTTTGAAAAAATACTTGAATTGTCTGGTTCTTTCAATCGTGAGAGAATACTGAAACGAGCTAGGATATCAAGTGTACTTGGTGAACAAGGTGCTGATGATAGCTCACTATGTTGCAGTAATTTGTTGTAAATTTTCATCTCCTCCGATACACGTAGACAGTAAGGTACTTTTACGATGTAAACACGGTCTAGGAAGGCCTCGTTATTTTTATTGTTACGGAATGTTTGCCACTCAGATTCGTTTGAGTGCGCAAGGATCATGCCTTCAAATGGTAATGCTGAGAGGCTTTCAGTGCCATTATAGTTCCCTTCTTGAGTGGCTGTAAGCAGTGGATGCAGTACTTTAATTGGTGCTTTGAACATCTCTACAAACTCCATCAAGCCTTGATTGGATTTACACAGAGCCCCTGAATAGCTATACGCATCTGGATCATCCTGCGCGAAGTGTTCAAGCTGACGAATGTCGACTTTACCAACCAGAGACGATATGTCTTGGTTGTTTTCATCACCAGGTTCTGTTTTTGCCACCGCAATTTGGTTAAGGATGGAAGGTCTAATTTTCATCACTCTAAACTTACTAATATCTCCGCCAAACTCGCGTAGACGTTTTGCCGCCCAAGGGGACATGATAGAACTAAGGTAACGTTGAGGAATGCCGAAGTCACTTTTTAGTAATTCGCCATCTTCAGCTGAATCGAATAAACAAAAAGGATGGTCATTAATAGGACTGCGTTCGCCATTGGCGACAAGAATGTAAATGTGCACATTTTGCATCAAATCTTTGAGCTTTTCTGCCAGTGATGATTTACCTCCGCCCACAGGACCAAGTAAATAGAGAATTTGCTTACGTTCTTCAAGGCCTTGAGCTGCATGCTTGAGGTAAGAAATAATTTGCTCGATTGCTTCTTCCATACCATAGAAGTCTTTAAATGTATCGTAGTGTGAAATAATACGATTAGAAAAAAGCCGGCTCAGACGTGGCTCAAGTGCCGTATCTACCCTTTTGGGCTCTCCTATTGCCATTAACAAACGTTCCGATGCATTGGCGTAAACACTGCTGTCGCCTCGGCACAGGTTTAAATACTCTTGAAGGCTAAGTTCTTCATTTTTGGCTCCTTCATAGCGTTGATGATAATGATCGAAAATACTCATGGTCCTGCCCCTTAAAGCGTGCTGTTAACAACTAGAAAGAATATCGTCGCAGTTGTTTTCATATCCTCACTCATATAAGACTAGTTAGTAACTAACTAATTTGCTTATTTGACTTACCTATTTTTATAATATTTTTTTCTTTTGGGATAAGGTCTTTTGCTAGGAGTATAACTTTTTTTCATAATTTTCATTGTGCATTTGATGGTGAAGCAAGGGAAACAATTATGTATTCAATGGATTGAACGTAGTACAATGTATTTATTTTTGCAAAGTCATTATTATGCTTACTATTGATGTTAAGTGTCTTTTTGTATCAGGAAACAGAACCACTTTGTAACAAAATCTATTATATTAAGAGTGTAAAAATTAATTATATATTATTATGTAATAAGCCGTTTACTTTGAAAGCAGCGCAAGCAAAAAAATTTATATTTTAGTGTTTGCGGCGGGGTTTTTATGAATATAAATTCAGTACCAGCAACAAAGTCGCCAGCAAAAACCAGAGAAAAAGTAGTGATGGGGCTGCAAGCTATGGATTTCATCCAACATGGTACAGAAGCCTCTCTTGAGATCGTCACACCACTTGGACAAAAATTGAATTTTAAAGCAAATTTTATTGGTTTTGATGATCAACAACATATTTTTTTCACCATGCCAAAGCTTTCTAAAAATAAGTATAATTCATTTTTCATAGAAGGGTTTAACATTGACATTGAAGGTATTTTTGAACATGGGGACGGCGCTCTGGTTTGTTTTCGTACTCGAATAGCACATGTTATTTATCAACCTGTTTCAATATTGGTTTTTCCTGTTCCGCAGCAAGCTAAATTGGTGTTGCTAAGAAATGAAATTCGATATGAGTTATGCCTTCCTGGCGATATCCAGCTTACAAACCGAAAACTACGGGTAGTATTGACGGATGTGTCTTCTAGGGGATGTGGGTTTAGTTATGAAGCGATGGCCTTGGACTTTGATGTTGACCAAAGAATTGTGTTGGAGGTCAGGAACAGTATGACAGAAGACACATATGCACTTAGTGGTAAGGTGAAAAATGGTCGTACGAAGCGAGGTAAACAAACCTATGGAATGGTGTTTAATGAACCAGGAAAAGCTGATTGCCGCCGCTTATTATTGACATTAATCTATAATGGTACTAGGTATGTGTTCAAGAATCCCAAAAATGCTAAGCACTCGATGGACAAAAAAAATTTATCGTAACATTAACTTAAATTCATACATCATGTGTTAAAATAATTTTTTTTAAGGTTATGTGCTCAAAAATATTAATTTTAGTTTAAATATCATACACACGTTAAATGAATATATTAATAACTATATTATGCATTTACGTCAATATTGAGTAGCCAAGCGTTTTTCTATTAAGTCGTATTAAACGAGTGCTAAAGGTTATATTTTTTCTCTGCATGCGTTGTGTATTAGAGCTTGCTAATATTATTGGTATTTTCAGGAAGAGTATAGTGTACATTAAAGTCATAAATACACCACATTATAAATTTTGAATATTAATAACCGATTCAAAAATAAAAAATATTTTTTCATTAAAAGGCTTTATTTTTTAATTCTAGTTCAGATAGCAAATCCCCAAATGATTCACTATTAGACACTCACCTTCGTGTTAAAGATACTTAATTTTGTCAGTCTATTTAATTCTTTGATCGTTGCGTCGGTTTGACTAATCTGAGTTCTGTGATTCCTTAAATTCAATATTGCTCCCAATAGTTTCCTGATTTTAACCATTGCTGTCTCTGCTAAGTAACGTTTATGGTAATCGGATTTATTTTTAAAATCATGGAACTAAATGTTTAATTAACACTCTAAATAGATAGGTTAGCTGAAATATTCAGGTCTATGAACAAGCTTCACGATAAAACAATTAACTAAAAACAGTATAATAAAATTTTAATCAATCGTGACTCACTAATATTTTGGAGTGATGAAAATCATGCAGTTATGGAATTAAACTAAGCCAAGTTGAATGGAAAATCTCGTTTATTTATCGACTGAGTCATTACAACGGCTCTTATGGTTAAATGCGTATTTTTAATGTCATTGAAAGACCTACAAGGGTTCATTAAATTTTTTTTAAATTTGCTTAACTGTCGTTATCATGCCCTCACCATTCATGCATTAGCAAGCAAGCCAAAACAGTTAACGTCACGTTCAAGAAGAAAATAAAGGAACCATTCAGCTATTGATTCTACAGGACTAAAAGTCTACGGTGGAAGCGACTGGAAAGTAAAAAAACATGGCACTGATAAAAAAACGGCGAGTTTGGTGCAAATTATATTTAGTGCGAGATATAAATACGCATGAAATCATTGCTGTTGAGTTAAGTGCAGCAAATGTGACTGACGGTGAAGCACTATCTAACTTATTCAAACAGTCATATCGAAAAATTAATGAAATATAAGCCGATATTGTTTACGATACCAGATACTGTTGCGAAACCGTTCGTATTGGACGAGCAGTTCCATTCATCCCATCAAAAAGGAACAACTGTTTGGGAACGAGATCATCCGCATAATTTAACAGTTAGTTACCATAAGCATTTTCTATCAAAGACGGCAATGTTTCAAATTAAAAAAATTACTAAGAGGAAGATTGAGTTTAAGATATTATAATGATTAGATTAGCGTAACTTACGTTATGACAGAAGCGTTAAATAAGATTACCGTGTTAGGCATGCCTAAAATAAAAGCGATCGTGTAATCATTTATTATGTTGAAATTGGCTCTCTGAACTAAAATTAGAAAACAAAACCTCATGACAATCAAATACATGAGCACGGAACTTCTTTAATCGAGGTCTTTATGCATCCAGAGTCAACGAAATATTTTTGGCTACCCACGCATACTTGTTGCCTAATTTGAATGCAGATAGTAAATCTCAACATAATGAATGATTATACGATCACTTCTTTTTGAGTATACATAACACTGCACAATAAATAATTATGGTGCTAAACGTTCTACGTTCCACTGTCCATTATCTTGATTTTGATATATAAACCTATCATGTAATCGATGTTCGCCGCCCTGCCAAAATTCAAATGATGCCGGCTTTACACGAAAACCACCCCAAAAAGTCGGCACTGGAATTTTATCTTTATCAAATTGTTGCTTCAATTCTATATATTTACTTTCCAGTGCTAATCGTGCCGTGATACGTTCACTTTGGCGACTCGCCCATGCTGCAAGCTGGCTTTCTTTTGGTCGAGACAAAAAATATTTCATTACTTCTATGTTCGTTAATTTGATTGCAATACCTGTAATATGCACCTGACGCTCCAAAGGGTGCCAAGGAAAGTGAAGACTAATACGCGCATTTTTGGCAAGCTGTTTTGCTTTACGGCTTCCAAGATTAGTATAAAATATAAAGCCTTGATCATCCATATGCTTTAGCAGAACAATACGTTGATAGGGTTGGCCATGTTCATTAACAGTTGCAATTGTCATCGCCGTAGGGTCAGGAAACTTAGCATCTATTGCTTGCTTGAGCCAATGCTCAAAGAATTGCACAGGATTTTCAGGCAGATTCTTGCGTCTCAATCCGCTTCGATTATATTCTCTACGAATATCAAACAGATCCATGTATTGCTCCAATTAAAATTTGTGTTATTTTGCGGCGAATAGCTATATTTCTCAAGTAAATTTTTAGTTTGATGCTATAAATACATAAAAAAAGATGTGAGTAGGATCCTAACCATTGGTTTTGTCTTTTAATCCGAGCTTTAATAGCAAATCCTCAGATGGTTCACTATTAGAGAATCGCTTTCGCGTTAGGTATACCCAGTCTTGTTAGCCTATTTAATGTTTTTATCATGGCGATGTTTTTACTAATTTGAATTATGTGATTTCTTAGGCTCAATATCCCTCTATGTAGTGTTTGATTTGAATCATTGCTATCTCTGCTAGGGAATGGTTATGGTAACCGGCTTTACTGCTTAAATAAGGGAACTAAATTTTTAATTAACACTTTAAACAGTTAGGCTCACTTAAATACTCAAGATTATGAACAATCTTCGCTACAAAACAATTAACTGGAAGCAGTATAATCAAGTTTTAATCAATTGTGATTTACAGACATTCTGGATTGATGAAGAAACTATTCAGCTAAGTCACTAAACGAAACATAGTAACCATGGGAGACTTTGTTTCGTTTAGTGACTTAGCCATTACGATGGCTCTCCTAGTTAAATGCGTATTTTTAATGTCATTGAGAGGTTTGAGAGGATGCATTAATTCTGCTTTCAAATTTATTCAACTGCCGTTGTTATGCCCTTACTATTCACGTATGAGCAGGCGAGCCCATACAGTTAATATTGCGTGTAAAACGAAGACTAAAGGAACCATCCAGCACTTAATCATTAATTTCACGGGGCTCCAAGTCTACGGTGAAGGCGCATGAAAAGTGAAAAAGCATGGCACTGATGGAAAACAACGAGTCTGGCGCAAGTTACACTGAGTGATAACTATAAATACGCATGAAATTATGGCTGTTACGTTAAGTGCACCAAATGTGACTGACGCTGAAGTACTATCTAACTTGTTAACACAGACCCACCGAAGAATCAATGTAACATCAGACGATGGAGCTGACGACACCAGACAATGTTACGAAACCATTCGTATTAAACGAGCGATTCCACTCATTCTACCAAGAAGAGGAATAATTTTTGGGTAACGAAGTTATCTCGTCATGTAGCGGTCAGTTATCAGAAGTTATACGATTCCAACCAATATTGAAAAATGAGATATGATAATCATAAACTTTCCCTGTCAAAAAATAACAATGCTTTGAGTCAAAAATTACTTAGAGGGGGAATTAAGCTGAAGAGATCACAATGCTTAAATTAGCGAAATTTATGTCATGATAGCAGCGTTAAATAAGTTGACTGAGCTAAGTATGCCTAAAACAAAAATGGTTGTTTAATCATTAATAATGTTGGAGTTTGCTATCTGCACTCGAATTAGGAAACCAAGCCTTTGTGATAACTGACCACTAAATGACGTGGATGGCTTAGCTCTCCAAAAGTTGCCCTCTTCTTGGTAGGATGAGTGGAACCGCTCGTTTAATACGAATGGTTTCGTAATATTGTCTGGTGTCGTCAGCTCCATCGTCTGATGTTACATTGATTCTTCGGTAGGTCTGTGTTAACAAGTTAGATAGTACTTCAGCGTCAGTCACATTTGGTGCACTTAACGTAACAGCCATAATTTCATGCGTATTTATAGTTATCACTCAGTGTAACTTGCACCAGATTTGTTGTTTTCCATCAGTGTCATGCTTTTTCACTTTTCATGCGCTTTCACCGTAGACTTGGAGTCCCGTGAAATTAATGGTTAAGTGCTGGAGAATTCCTTTAGTCTTCGTTTTGCACGCGATATGAACTGCTTGGGCTCGCCTACTAATGCATAAATAATGATGGTATGACAGCGGCAGTTGAGTAAAGTTGAAAACAGAATTAAGGAATACTTGCAGACTTTTAAAAGCATTGAGAATAGGTTTTTGACTATGTGAGTAGTCGTAATAGCTAAGCCACTAAATAAACAGAAACTTCTATGATTACCTTGCTTAGTGTAATTCCGTAACTGAATGATTTTTCATCAATCCAGAATGCTAGTGAGGCATGATTGAGTAAAGCTTGATTATACTACTCATAGATTTCAATATTTAAGTGAGCCTAATTATTTAGAGCATAGCTTGATAATTGAGTTTCTCTTTTGAGAAACAAAGCCTAAAAGAAATGACTTAGCTTATGCACACTCACACTAAGAATTCATTGAACATATCATAAAAATAATTATTATACATTATTATCGTGATGAGTGTTGTTTTTTTGATACGACATCTTATATGAGGTGATATAGTGCATGGTTTTCTATACTTTCATGCATTACATTAACATGTATTAAAAATTATAGACTTTTTATTCGGGTAGTTCGCTTTTGGAGGGAGAAAGGAGGCACCAGTGCAAGAAGTAAAAAGTGACTTTGGTGATTACTTGTTTCAATTTGGAAAAATAGAAAAGCATTCTATGTTTGGTGGCATAGGTTTTTTTGTCAGTGGTGCAATGTTTGCTTTAGTGAAAAAAAAGCGCCTTTATCTTAGAGGGGGTGCTGATCTTACAGAAAAGCTTATCTATAAAGAGTGCAAGAAATTCGTTCATGTTAAAAAATGCTCCATTGCTATTGTTAATTACTATGACATCACTGAACTTTATGAACAGAAGGATAATAGCTTAAATGCAATGATGAAAAAGTCCATTAAAAATTCAGTGAGGGACAAAGTATATCGTGACTCAATGTTAAACAAGCGCCTGCGTAACTTACCTAATATGCGTTTAACTATTGAACGAATGCTTAAAAAAGGAGGTGTCGAAAATATTGAAACATTTTTTTCTATGAGCCCAGAAGAGTTGTTCCGTAAGGTACGAGATTCGCATGGTGATGATATAGATATTAAATTACTCTGGATGTTTGCAGGTGCACAAATAGGTGTTCACTGGATGCTGTTAAGTGAAGAGACTAAGCACCAACTGCTTCGCACAATTTAATTATATACTTGTGCATATGATAGCCTAAAGAAGTCACTCCAGTGATTTTTTATACCTTATATATAGTGCACGAGCTAATACGATGTTAACAAAGTCACTGTATTGAATTATACAAAGCCATCCAGAATGTTAGTGAGCCACAACTACTCTTAGATAGTTGTATTATAGCAAAAACTTGTTCATAGACCTAAATATTTGAGTGCATCTAGCTGTTTAGAACATAGATTGACTGATGGTGAAGTGGTACCTAATTTGGCTTGATTTCCTAACTTGAGTTTAGGTAGCAAATCCTAGTATGATGAATTACTAGATGCTCGCTTTCGTTTTAAGTATACTGAGCCTTGCTAGCTTATGTAACGCTTTTATCATAGCGACGGTTTTACTAATCTGGCATTGTCATCTCTTAGACTCAAGGTCCCTCTGAGAAATTTTTGATTCATGTCATTTCCGTCCCTGATATGGAACGTTTATGGTAACCATACTTCATTTTTCAACGCGCATTTGGACCGTATAACTTCTGGAAACGGACTATGAAATTAAGGGGGATAATTTAGTTTTCAAAAAATTGTTTTTTTTACTTGATGGGATGAAGTGGAGTTGCTCGTTTAATACGAACGGCTTCGAAACATTGTCTGGTGTTGTTAATTCCATTTCCTAATTTTACATTGATTTTTCAGTAAATTTGTTTAAGAAAATTAGGTGGCACTTTACCGTTAGTCATATTTGAAGCACTTAACTCAGCAGTAATGATTTCATGCGTATTTATATCTATCGTGAAATTTAATTTACGTCAGACTAACCGTGTTCTATCAATGCTATATTTTCTACTTTCTATTCGCTTTTAGTATAGATTGTTAGCTCCTTTCAACAGCATTAAAATCTTCGTTTGATCATGTGAGTTGTCGTAATGGCTAAGTCGTTAAATAAAAGAGATCTTCCGTGTGACTACTATGCTTGGTTTGATGCCATCGTTAAATGACTTCTTGATCAATCCAGAATGTCAGTGAGTTACCATTAATAAAGGTTTGGTTATATGGCTTTCGGATGGTTGTTTTGTAGTGAATCTAGTTGTTGAGAGCGTAGGTTGATGACTAAGTCATAATTTAAAAAATAAAATCGATATATATAAATACGTTAGTAAGGTCTTGAGACTTTACTTACCACAGGGTTTTGTTTTCTACTTTTAGTTCAGATAGTAAATCTTCACATGATTCACTATGAAATAATTGCTTTCATTTTCGGCACACTTAGTTTTGTCAGCTTATTTAATGATTTTATGATGGCGTTGATTTCACTAATCTGAGTTGTATGATTCCTTGGGTTCAATGTCCCTACCAGTAGTTTTTTGACTCGAACCATTGTTGTCTTTGCTAGGAATGTTTATGATAACTGACTTTATTTTTTCAATAAGGGACTAAATTGTCAATCACACTCTAAACATTCAGGTCTATGAATAGTTTTTATTATAAAAGAACTAACTGAAAGCAGTATAATCAAGCTTTAATTAATCGTGGCTTGCTAACATTCTGGATTGATGAAGAAGCGATTTAGCTCTGGAGTCAAACTAAGCAGGATAATCGTGAGAAACCTCGTTTATTTAGTAACGTAACATTACGATGGCTCTTATGGTCAAACGCGTATTTGCAATATAATTGAGAGGTCTGCAAAATTCACTAATTTTATCTTAAATTTGCTCAACTATCCTTGCCGTATCCTTATTATTCATGCATTAGTAAGCGAATCAAAATGGTGAACGTCATGTGCAAGATGAAGACTAAAGAAATTATCCAGAACTGAGCTATTGACTCTACGAGGTTAAAATTTACGGTAAAGGTAGATTGAAAGTAAAAAACATAGCCTTCGACGGAAAACGTTGAGTTTGGTGCAAATTACATGTAGCGGTAGATGTAAATACGTATGAGATCATTTCTGCTGAATTAATTGCATTAAATGTGACTGGCGACAAGGTGCTACCTAATTTCCTCAAACTGACCTGCCGAAAAATCAACAAGACGTAAAGCAATGGTGTTTACGACATCAGACAATGTTACGAAGCCATTCGTATGAAACGAGAGTTTCACTCGCGCCACTAAAAAAGTACTTTTTTAAAATAAATTTTTTGCTTACTTTAGTTAATTTTATTGAAAACGAATTGTAAATAGTAGAAGTTATTGTCTGCTTAGTTTTGGAGGTACTTCCGTTTGGGATCGTGAAGTAACACTTAGGATATCAAAAATATTTTGATTAAAATAGCTATTTCATGGAGGTGCGCCTTGTGTTGCCTCTTAAATTAATTTGCTTCGGATCATTAAATTTTGATGGAGTGCCTTGTAATATTGGGTAAATGTAGCCTTTATAATATGAATCTTGGGTTTGATTGTAAAGTGGGTGATTAAGCGCGGTATTTCGCATCGAAGTCAGCTATACTTTATTAAAAATCAAATTGTTGCCTTGACTAAGGTGTTAAGCAATGATCACTACGTAATGCCATAAGTGAGGCTTAGAGATGATTAAAATTGTTTTCATTGTTGGTTTGGTAGTCATTGGGTTATTGGCTGTAAAGTTTATGGACGAGCAAGCCCAAAAAAAAGTAGGAATTGCGTTTGGTGTTTTATTGGTTGTGAGTTCTCTGAGTGTTATTATTTGTGAATTGATTCGTTAAAATACCACTTTTAAAAATTTTAAAAGTTTAAAATCAAAAAATTAAACCCATAGGTTAACGCCACTAGCTTAAGAAGATGTGGCTTTTTTGTCCCTCATTTGGTTTTGCAACAGGACTATTTTGAATGCTATTTCTCGGATATCGTCAAAGACGTCACTTCTAGCAAAGGTGCCGCATCAATGTGTTCAGCATTCATCATTACTGCTATACGTTGAACAGATGAAATTAGCAACGATTGCTCCCATGCCTCTAATGACTGAAAGCGAAAAATAAAGTTTTCTTGTAAAGGCTTAGGTGCTTGCTGAAGTGCTTGAAGACCCTCTGCTGTCAAATGCGCATGTACTTTGCGTTTATCCAAATTATTGCGAACACGCACTATGAAGTTGCGGTTTGCTAAACGGTCAAGAATAGTCGTTGCTGTCGCTTGGCTCATATTGGTATGATTTGATAGCTGACGAATGGTTACTTCATCTAGATCATGAATTGCTTTCATAAGAACCAATTGAGGACCAGTTAGTCCTGCTTCTTTGTTTAATTTTCGTGAATGCAAATCGATTGCTCGTATTATTTGTCTAAGTGCAACCAGTATCTCTTCGTGCTTCTCCACCGAAGCGTCCCCCTTAAAAAAAGCAACGAAATATTAAAACACATAGAATTATTTATGCAGGCCAAGAGATTTTTATTTTTGACTAAACATTACACATGAGCATGCGAATGCATGAATTCAAAAATAGTAACACTATTAATACCCTATTTAGAGCATGTATTCAATCGATTAAGTTTAGTGTAATGTATCATTTTTTACGGAGTAATTATTGTGTTTTTTGTTGATGCTTAGTATTGTTTTTGTTAGCAAACAAATGCAGCGTAAAATATAGGCTAGATCAGGTTGGACACCAATGCTACCGTTGTAAGCAATACCGTTAAATCTTTTAGCTTAAATATACCGATAAAATTTAGCGGCTGAGCCTCAAAGAGCACATTATTGAATTTATTATGAACCATACTGGTATTCATGCTGCGATTCAAACGCTACCTATTAATATTAATGCTGTTGTTCGTATTTAAAAAATGCCTATGTTCTCTAATATAAGTTTAAATAACAAATTTCAACATGATTCATTATTAGACAACCGCTTTCGTGTTATGGATACCTAGTTTTATCAGCTTATTTAACGCTTTTATCATGGCGTAGATTTTACTAATCTGAGTTGTGTTGTCCCTTAGGCTCAATGTCCCTCCCAGTAAATTTTTTACTCGAATCATTGCTGTTTCTATTAGGGAACGTTTATGGTAAAGGGCTTGATTTCCTAGATAAGAGAACTAAATTTTCAATCAATACTCTAAACAGTTAGGCTCACTTAAATATTCAGGTCATGAATAATGTTTGCTACAAAACAATTAACTGGAAAGAATATAGTGAAGCTTTAATCAATCGTAGTTTACTAACATTCTGAATGGATGAAAAAGCTACTCAGCTGTGGAATGAAACTCAGCAAGATAATTATGAGAGACTTCGTCTATTCAATGACTTAGCCATTACGACGGTCCTTATGGTGAAATGCGTATTTTTAATGTCATGGAGAGTTCCAAAAAAGGATTAATTCTGTTTTCAAACTTGTTCAACTGTCATTGTCATGCTCTCACTATTCATGCATTAGCAAACGAGTCAAAATGATTAACGTTACGTTCAGGACGAAGAAGAAAGGAAGTATTCAGCGCTTAGCTATTGATGCTACGGGACTCAAAGTTTGCGGTGAAGGAGAATGGTAAGTAAAAAGCATGGTGTTACTGGAAAACGGCGAGTTTGGCGGACGTGATATTTAGCGGTAGATATAAATACGCATGAAATTATTGTTGCCGAGTTAAATGAATTAAATGTGATTGATGGTGAAGTGCTACCTAACGTGCTTGAAAAAACCGTTAAAAATTAATGAAACATCAGCGATAGTACTTTCGACACCAGACAATGTTACGCAACCGTTCGTATTAAACGAGTGGTGCCATTCATATAACCTAAAAAGAGTCACGTTTTGAAAATGAGGCATGTAATAGTGAATCATGTCGGAATTTATGATTTGGACCCGCATTAGTACAGATACTATAAATATACAGAACTTAAAACCAGTGACTTAAAAAATTCTTAAAATATTTTATAAATATCTGGTGGAGCTGGCGGGAGTTGAACCCGCGTCCAAAATTAGTCTCACTAATGGCGCTACATGCTTAGTCTATATCTGTTCTTGGCACTATGCTGCTAATAGACCCGCCACATAATGACATACCTAATTTAGTTTTAACATTTTGGCTATTAGGTGTAAGCCTCTATGCGATTCTGTTTAGGTTTGACTGCCCTTAATCCATGTCCTACAGACAGAGGTTATGGAGAGCAGGCACTAGAAGGTTATTAAGCTGCTAGTGCGTAGGTTTCGTCGTTTGCGACTATTGTTTTGCGGCTTTTAACGAGGCAAACCGCCCCTCGGCATGCTCCACGAGCCTTCTTAATCCTGTCGAATCCTAAATCAGCCCCTAATTTTTATGTATCAATAATAGCATAAAATTTCGTTGCAACAATGTTTATCTGGTTGGCTTTTTTAATTTTAATGCAGGTAGTAAATTGAAACAGGGTTAATTATTAGACGATAACTCTTGTGTTAGACATACCTACTCATGTCAGTTTATTTAGCGACTGAGCCATTTCGACGGCCCTCATGGTTAAATGCGTATTTTCAATGCTATTGGAAGGTATGCAAGGATTAATTAATTCTGCTTTTTCATATTTCTTTAACTACTATCGTCATGTCCTCACTATCTAGCACTTAGCTATTGATTCTACGGGTTTAAAAGTCTACGGTGAATAAAAATAGAAAGTAAAAAAGCGTGGTACTGATGGAAATCGCCGATTTTGAGACAAGTTACATTTAGCGGAAGATATAAATATGCATGAAATTATTGCTGTTGAGTGAGATGCATTAAATGTGACTGAAGGTGAAGTGCTACTTAATTTGCTCAAATAGGCCCGTAGAAAAAATTAATAAAATATTAACCGTTGGTGCTTACGACATCAGATAATATTATGAAATTACTCGTATTAAACGAACGGTCCCACTCATTTCACAAAGAAAAGGAGCCACTTTTTAGGAAGTAAATTATCCGTGTAATTTAGTGACTTTTTATTAAAAGCGATACGATTTAAATCAGCATTGTAAAGCGAGGTGTGGTAACCGTAAATGTTTTTTAGCAAAAAATAGGAATGGTTCGAATCCAAAAATTACTGGAAGAGATATCGAACCTAAGGGAGTGCACTGCTCAGATTAGGGGAAACCTACGGCATGATCAAAGCGTTAAATAAACTGACAGGACTAGGCATGTCTAACATGAAAACAATTATCTAACAGTGAATCATGTTGGGATTTGCTATTTAAACTAAAAGTAAGA
Organism: Candidatus Enterovibrio altilux; assembly: GCF_002381345.1. Classification (GTDB taxonomy): domain Bacteria; phylum Pseudomonadota; class Gammaproteobacteria; order Enterobacterales; family Vibrionaceae; genus Enterovibrio; species Enterovibrio altilux. The sequence goes on along the minus strand of NZ_CP020660.1, from coordinate 319,274 downwards.
AACAAAGTTTCGATGATTACGGTAAGAATAATAAAAATTATTATATACGAGATAAAAAGAGACCTAAATTATATTATAAACAATGAATGAAGCATGTTGCAACGAGTGAGATATTATGGAAGCAGACTAATCATCTGTTAGCACTAAGATACAGTCAAAAAATAACGTTTGTTTAAAAATAAACGTTATTTTTTTACAAAATTTTTAGTGTGCAGAAAAAAATAATACGTTTCAGATACTTAAACCTACAGCTATAAATTAATTGAGTATATAGAGGGTATAATTTTGGCTAATCCAGCAGTATTTATGGATAGAGATGGAGTGATTAACGTCGAGCATGGATACATTAGTAAAGTCAATGACTTTGAATATATCGAAGGGGTGTTTGATGCATGCAGAGCATTAAAAAGCATGGGGTACTTGCTGGTACTAGTGACTAACCAGTCTGGCATTGCTCGCGGTTACTACACAAAAAATGATTTTATGTCATTAACCAAATGGATGAATTGGAGTTTTGCAAAACAAGGCATAAATTTTGATAGTATTTATTATTGTCCTCATCATCCTGAGTATGGAGATGAGACATATAAAAAAAACTGTAATTTTAGAAAACCTAAGCCAGGGATGTTTTTCGATGCCCGTGACTCCTTAAACATTGATATGCATAGATCTGTGATGATTGGTGATAAAACTGATGATATGCGTGCAGCTCATGCCGCTGGCATAGGCACTAAAATACTTGTGCGTAGTGGACAAAAAATTTCTAAAGAAGGCGAAGAATTAGCTATAATTGTCCTCAATAGCATTGCTGATGTTCCCGTATACTTGAAAAATCGTTAAGTGGTTAGTGAGTCATGAGTTATTGAATTTATATAATACTATGATGCTGTTTTTTATTATAATATTGAAATTTTAAGTGCTTAATGCGTGGCGTGATTTAAGGAAAAGTCATTTTTTCATTAAAAATATTTTATTAATGATCATTGTATCTAAATTGAATTAATTTGAAAATGCATGCCTTAATATCTGAAACTAATCACTTACTCGAAACTTCAAAAGATTTGCAATTTTGAAAAATAGTCATAGTGAAAAATTGTCGCATAGTCTCTTTGAAACACTGTGTATTTTTGAAGTGCACGTTGTTTTTAGCTATGTATTTATCACTTACCACAGCTATTTTATTTAGTTGAAATATAGAAAACAAAGCTTCTTAGGAATGACAATGCTCCTCAGTGTAGTTTTTTAATTCGTAGCATTGCCGTCTCTAATGATGAATATTTTATCATAATCATACTTTGTTTTCCAGTGCTTCTTGAAACCATATAACTTACGCCAGCTTTGATGTTTTTCATTAGTGCTATGCTTTTTTACTTATCATTCGCTTTGACCGTAAACTTTTAGTCTCGTAAAATGAATGGTGAAGTGCTGGGTGGTTTTTTAATTTTAATCTGCATATTGAACACGATGTGAACAGTTTTAGTCTGCCTATGAATGCATGAATAATGATGGCATGCAATGGTAGTTGAGTAAGTTTGAAAACAGAATTAATTAATCCTGGCAGGCTTCTCAATGTCCCACCATATAATTCTTTTATTTGAACCATTGCTGTCTCTGTTAGGGAACATTGATGGTTACCGGTTTATTTTTTAAAAAATAAGGGAGCTAAATTTTTAATTAATATTCTAAATAGTTAGGCTCACTTTGATGTTCAGCTTTATAAACAATTTTTGTTATAAAACAACTAACTGGAAGCAGTATCATCAAACTGTAATTAATCATGGGAGATCTCGTTTATTTAGCGACTTAGTCAGTACGACGGCCTTTATGGTTAAATGCGTATTTTAAATGCTATTGAGAGGTCTGCAGGGATTCATTAATTCTGTTTTTAAACTTACTAAGCTGTCATTGTCATGGCTTCACTATTCATGCATTTACAACTGGATCCAAACGGTTAACGCTACGTTCAAGACGAGAATAAAGGAATCATCCAGCATTTAGCTATTGATTCTACTGGGATCAAAGTCTACGGTGAAAGCGAATGGAAAGTAAAAAAAACATGGCATTAAGAGAAAACGGCGAGTTTGGTGCAAATTATATTTAGCGCGAGATATAAATCGCATGTAATCATTGCTACTGAGTTAAATGCAGCAAATATGACTGACGGTGAAGTACTACCTAACTTATTCAAACAGATCCGCTGAAAAATCAATGAAGTATTGGCCGATATTGCTTACGATACCAGGCATTGTTACTAAACCGTTCGTGTTAAATGCTCGAGTTCCACTCACCCCACCAAAAAAAGAGGCAACTTTCAAGGAACGAGATCATTCGAGCAATCTAGGAGTCAGCCATGGTGACATTTTTTTGAACTCGCATTAGGCAATACAATTAAGAAAGCTAATTATTTCATAAATTAGATCTTCATGGTGACGTTCAGCTGATTCATATGGCTGCTATCCATGGTATACTAGATACAGAAACTTTTTAACTCCTGCTATTTATTGTGTTTAATGCCATAGACTTTTTAAAAACAGTTTCAAATAAACCGGGTGTCTATCGGATGATGGATGCTTCCGGTGAGATTATATATGTAGGTAAAGCGAAGGGGCTCAAGAAGCGACTCTCTAGTTATTTTAAAAAAAATATGGCTGGTGGAAAAACTCAAGCTTTAGTGCAAAAAATTGCCAATGTTGAAGTTACAATTACGCACAGTGAAACAGAGGCACTCATTCTTGAGCAAAATTTGATAAAGTTGCATTTGCCACGCTATAATGTTTTGCTACGAGACGATAAATCTTATCCATATATTTTTCTCTCTGCTAGTAAACATCCTCGGCTGTCCATTCATCGTGGTGCCCAAAAGCACAAAGGAGAATATTTTGGCCCGTTTCCTGACGTGGGTGCAGTACGGCAAAGTCTTTATTTTCTTCAGAAGATCTTCCCCGTCCGCCAATGCGCAGATTCGGTGTATGCTAACCGCTCACGACCCTGTTTAATGTTTCAAATTGGTCGGTGCGCTGGTCCATGCGTAAAAGGTGTTATTACTGATAAACAGTATGATGAATTAGTGAACTTCACGCGTTTATTCCTTCAAGCTAAAGATAAGCAAGTTATAGCTGCTCTGGTGTCAAAAATGGAAGCTGCGAGACAAGTCTTAGCGTTTGAAAAAGCCGCAGAGTATCGCGATCAAATTCAATTTTTGCGACGTATTCAAGAACAACAGTTCGTTTCCCAAAATAGCGGCAATGATTTAGATGCGGTTGGTGTGTCCATAAAAAATGGTATTGCGTGTATTCACGTGCTGTTTTTACGGCAAGGAAAGGTGTTAGAGAGTCGAAGTTATTTTCCTAAGATGCCAAGAAATACAGATATTCACGAGCTGGTATCAAGCTTTATTGGTCAATTTTACTTCAACCAAACTGCAGGACGAATAATTCCTCCCAATATTTTGATTGGGCAGAAAATGGGCGAAGAATTGGAGCGCCTTAGCAAGGTTTTATCTGAAATTGCTGGTCGAAAAGTACACCTACATGATAACGCTCGTGGTATCTATGCCCGATTTCTCAAGTTAGCACAGACCAATGCAGCATTCGCGTTAACCAGCAAAATGAATCACAAGATGACAATGCACAATCGTTTTAATTCATTGACGGCAGCATTAGGTCTGGAAGTTGTTAAGCGAATAGAGTGTTTTGATGTTAGCCATACTATGGGTGAACTAACAGTGGCGTCGTGCGTAGTATTTAATCACGATGGTCCTGTAAAGCAAGAGTATCGACGTTACAATATTACAGGTATCACCGGGGGTGATGACTATGCTGCAATGGCTCAAGTGCTTGAACGTCGATATAGCAAACAGATCGACCCTGAAAAGGTTCCAGACATTATTTTGATTGATGGTGGTAAAGGGCAGCTTAATCGTGCGTGGAACGTTGTAAACTCGTTAATGATAAATTGGTTAAAACACCCATTGATGTTGGGAGTGACAAAAGGCATTAGATATCGTTCTGGTTTGGAGACCTTGGTAAAAGTATCTGGAGAAAAATTTTCGATGCCATTTGACTCACCTGCATTGCATTTAATCCAGTATATTCGAGATGAAAGTCATAATCATGCAATCTTAGGCCATAGGATGAAACGAGCTAGAGTACGAAAAACTAGCATGCTCCAAGAGATCGAGAGTGTAGGACCAATACGTCGACAAGCCTTGCTCAAATATTTGGGCGGCATTCAGGAGCTTAAGCGTTCTTCTGTTGAAGAAATAGCCAAAGTGCCAGGCATTAGCCGAGTTTTAGCTGAAAAGATTCATTCATCATTGCAACAGCTTTGAGTTTCAAGCAACATAATGTTGCTATTCATAATAAATAAAAACTATGCAACTGAATATTCCGATAATATTAACTCTACTACGCATCGCACTAATTCCCGTTTTTGTTGTAGCGTTCTATATGCCGTATTCATGGGCGGCATTTGTCGCTGCATTTATATGCGTGATTGCTGGTGCAACAGATTGGCTTGATGGTTACCTTGCCAGAACACTTAAGCAATCTACGCGTTTTGGTGCTTTCCTCGACCCAGTTGCCGATAAAGTTATGGTATCCATCGCATTAGTACTAATAGCGGCACATTACCATTCTATGTGGGTGACAATTCCAGCCGCAACTATGATTGCTCGAGAAATTATCATTTCGGCACTGAGAGAATGGATGGCAGAACTAGGAAAACGTGCTAACGTAGCAGTGTCTCGGGCGGGCAAATGTAAGACCGTAGTGCAAATATTCGCGTTAATCATGCTGATTTGGCAATACAATGATATTGTTGTTTACATTGGTTATGTAGCATTGTATATAGCAACAGGTTTGACGTATTGGTCAATGTACCAATATTTTTTAGCTGTAAAAGATGATTTGCTTAATGTAGGTTGATTGTCTTGTGGATACTCAAGAAGATTACTATGTAGTAAGCAGCCTTCTTGATGTTGTTTTACTGAATAACCTGTACTATTGTTATACAATGGAATAGATTTATTTTTTAATTTGAGTTCAGATAGTAAATCTCAACATAATGAACAATTCAATAATCGCTTTTATTTTAGGCATAGCTAACCCCAGTCAGATTATTTAACGATTTTATCATGCCGTAAGTTTCGCTAATCTAAGCATTGTGATCTCTTAAGCTTAATGTTCCTCACAGTAGTTTTTTGACTCGAATCATTATCGGTCTTTGATAGGGAACGTTTATGGTAACCATATCTCGTTTTTCAATGCTGATCTGTTTGAGTAAATTGGCAGCACTTTACTGTTAGCCGCATTTGATGCATTTAACTTAGCAGCAATGATTTCATGCGCATTAATATCTACCGCTAAATGTAACTTGTGTCAGATTCGCCATTCTCCATTAGTACCATGCTTTTTTACCTTCTATTTTTTACCATAGATTTTAAACCTCGTAGAATCAATGACTAAGTGTCGGATGCATCCTTTATTTTTTGTTTTGAAGGTGGCGTTAATCGTTTTGGTTCGCTTGCGAATGCATGAATAGTGAGGGCATGATAATGTCAGTTAAGTAAGTGTAAAAACAGAATTGATGAATCCTTGTAGGTCTCTCAATGGCATTGAAAATACGCATGTAGCCATGAAAATCGTTGGAATTACTAATTGGTTCAATAAACGCGGTCTCCCATGATTATTCTTGCTTAGCTTGATTCCATAGCTGAATGGTTTCTTCATCAATTGTGGCTCACTAATATTCTGGATTAATGGAGAAGCGTTAAGCATGTTGAAATTTGCTATCTGAACTCGCATTAAAAAATGCATTTAGAGTTAGCATAATTACGCCGCAAGAGTTAAAATTTTTTAAATATGAATAATTACATTGCTTCTGATTTGTAACACATGATCAGCATAAAAAATACTGGTATTGTTCACAGCAAGTTCAATAATGTGTTCTTTTATTTTATATACAGCTGATACGCTTATCAGCTGTATAAGTATATTTGAGTTAAAAAATTACGGTAGCATTAGTGCCCACGATGGCTTATTCTGTACTTTTGAATTATACTCGTTTGCTGACAAGAATGACATTCAACATGAGTAGTAATCCTTCCATAAAAATGAGCACACTACACTAAGATATCCATTGAAGGCATGACGTTATTTTATCTCTCCGCCATTGCTAATTGAAAATCATTAGACTGTCTTTTTATCCACATTAGTCTCCATCCTAACATAATCGCCGCTGCAGATACACCAATGATAACACCAATCCAAAAACCATATACTCCCAGTGGTTCAATGAGTAAATCTGTCATACCTAAGACATAGCCGATAGGAACACCAAGTATCCAATATGCCACAAAAGTGCGATGGAATATGGCTTTCATATCTTTATAGCCACGCAATGCACCAGATGCTACGACCTGAAAAGAGTCCATACATTGATAGAGTGCTGCAAGCAACATTATGTTTGCGGCAATAGCGACCACTTCAGGATTACCATTATAAAGGTGAATAATAGATTCCCGAAAGTGAATAGTAAGTGAAGCAGTGCACAGCGCAAAAAATAAACCTATCATCAAACTTAATTTGACTGAACGCGCAGCACTTTCGATAGACTTTTCTCCAAGCAAATGACTCACTCTAATGCAAACGGCCGTGGCTAAACTCATTGGTAACATAAAAATCATTGTGGAAAAATTTATTGCTATCTGGTGCGCTGCGACCACCACTGAACCAAGTGGTGCAAGAAGCACGGCAACAACAGCAAATAATGTAATTTCAAAAAATAAAGCTGCTGCAACAGGAAAACCCATTTTGAATATACGTAAAAAAGCTTTTTTATTGAATTTTTGAAATGAATTAAAGACATTGATGCGTCGAAGACGCTTATTGACCATGACATAAATGAGCATGGCTATAAACATTAGCCAATATACAATCGCTGTTGCCACACCACAACCTACACCGCCTAAAACTGGAGCACCAAATTTACCGTAAACGAAAATCCAGTTTAAAGGAATGTTTACTGCTAAACCAAGAAAACTAATGACCATTGCTGGCACGGTCATTGAAATACCTTCCGTAAAATTTCGTAAAACTTGGTACAATAAAAATGCAGGAATGGACCAGATTACAGCATGCAGATAGCCTACCGTTTTTTCAGTTAAAGATGGATCAACATCCATGTAATGAATGATTGTACCTGCATTGTAAAGCACTAGTCCGCTGGGAATAGATAGTGCTAGCGCCATGTAGACACATTGCTGAACTTGAAATGAAATTTTATGTTGACGACCTGAACCATTAAGCTGAGCTACTATTGGGGTCATGGCGATCAATATACCAATACTAAAAAAAATGGACGGTAACCAAACGCTAGATGCGACAGCAACCGCAGCCATGTCAGTGATACTCACACTACCCGCCATCACTGTGTCAACGAATCCCATGGAGGTTTGCGCGAGGTGTGCGATAAAGACAGGTGTACTCAACTTAATAATAGATTTTATTTCTAGGTAGTAGTTTTGCACCTATTACTCCTAAGATACGATAAAAAAAGTAGCAAAAAATAATATATTACATGCTTGTTAGAGCAACTAACAATCAATGTTTTCATTAATGTAAAAAATAAAGGAATATGTATTTAAGCCATTGAAGAACTTTGTTTTTTTAATTTGAGTGCAGATAGTAAAGCTCAACATGCTTCATTATGAATTAATCGCTTTCGTTTTAGGTATACCTAGCCGAGTCAGCTTATTGATCGCTTTTATTATGGCGTAAATTTCGCTAATCTGAGCATTGTGCTTCCTTAGGCTCAACGTTCCTCAGAGGGGGATGTTTATAGGAGGGCTGTTGCAACTAATTATAGGATGCAGATCTACCCAGTAATGGGCTTAACGATTACTAATAAATCACCTCAACATTGAATAGACGATTCCTGAAGGCGGATCTCTCCTGAACAAGAGTTTTACCCTCATCATGACGTAATCAGAAATCAAACTGGCCTTTGTTCAACATTCGCAGTGATTCGAATCCCTCGATGGTTGACTAGGCTCGCTTTCGTATTTTAAAACCGCAGGATCTGACAACGAGCTTCTTCATGGGGCGTGATCGGACTCGATACCATTACTGAGATACCTCACTTGCTGTTGCTCGACATCCGCTCGCAGCCGTCCCTCCTTCTTCAGGCGCGAGATAGCATGAGCAAACGAGGAATGCTTGTCTGTGTTCAAGGTCTTAGGCTGAGTGTCTACATCATAGTATCTTAGGCACCGTTTCAAGAACTGATAAGCCTTATTTTTATTACGTTTTTGGAAAAAATAGAAGTCCAGTGTCTCGCCTTACTTGTTGATAGCTCGATACAGATAATGCCATTTCCCTTTCACCTTAACGTAGGTTTCATCGAGCTGCCACGAAGAATCTGCTCGGATGAATTGATGGCAACGTAACTTCTTGCGTAATGCTGGGGCATATTCCATGAACCAACGATAAATGGTCGAGCGGTTAACCGAAACCCCTCGCTCTGCCAGCATATCGCTGAGGTTGGCATAGCTCATTGGGGTCGAACCATACCAGCACAGGCACCAAAGAATGATTTCAGGAGCAAAATATTTCCATTTGCATGTGGGATTGATCATTGAGTCACTAGATCAGAAAAGACAGAACTAAATTCTGAGTCTTGGTTAATTTTTTTGCAATAAAGCCGTTTATAGTAACTACACTTAGTTTTTTCGATGCTAATTTGAACAGGATAACTTATGGTAACTGACCCCCTAAATTACGTGGATGACTACATTCCCAAAAAGTTGTTTCTTTTCTTGGTGGGATGAGTAGAACCACTCGTTTAATACGAACGGTTTCGTAATATTGTCTGGTGTTGTAAGGACTATCAGCTGATATTTCATTCGTTTTTCGACGGGTCTGTTTGCAAGTTAGGTAGCACTTCACCGTCAGTCCCATTTGATGGCACTTAATTCAAAAGCAATGATTTCATGCATATTTTATTTATAGCTACCGTTAAACGTAACTTGCGCCAAACTCACTGTTTCCCACTAATACCATGCTTCTTGACTTTTTATTTTTCGTCATCGTAGACTTTGATCTCCTGGAATTAATGGCTAAGCGCGGGATGGTTTCTTTAATTTTCGTCTTGAACGCGATATTAATCGTTTTGGCTTGCTTATTAATGCATGAATAGTGGGGGCATGACAACAACAGTTGAGTAAGTTTGAAACCAGCATTAATGAGCTCTTGCAGAGCTCTCAATGGCATTAAAAATGTGCGTTTAATCATGAGAGTTTTCGTAATAACTAAGTTGCCAATTAAACTCAATTTCCTACCATTATTTGGCTGAATTTGATTTTATAGCTAAATAGTTTCTTCATCAATCCAACATGTTAGTTAACGACAATTGATTAAAGCTTGATTATGTTGTTTCCAGTTAGTTTTTTTGTATCGAAGCTTGTTTATGGGACTGAACATTTAAGTGAGCCTAGCTGTTTAAAGTGTTGATTGAAAATTTAGTTCCCTGATTTAGAAAATAAAGCTGGTTACCATAAATATTCCCTAGCATAGAGAGCAATGGTTCGGGTCAATCAACTACTCAGAGGCACATTGAGCTGAAGGAATCATAATGTTCAATTAGCGAAACCAACGCCATGATAAAGGTCTTAAATAAGATGACGAGGCTAGAGATACTTGAAATGTGCTATCTGAACTCAAAATAGGAAGAAGAACTGATGTCTATTATAACCGCAGTAATAACTAGGTATTCTTGCGAAGTAAAATGGAATAATATTCATGTAAATAATGACATTAATTGAACAATAATACCCATTTTTTTCAAGTAAACACTATAATTAGCATAGGTTGAAGCACAATAGTTAACCCTCAAGTCAGCCATTTATCTTTCATCCCATGTGGCGATTAACCACCAAAATCATCTAACAAGATGTTTTCATCTTCAACACCCAGATCTTTTAGCATGCCGATCACGGCCGCATTCATAATGGGAGGCCCACACATATAGAATTCACAGTCTTCAGGAGCATCATGATCTTTCAAGTAATCTTCATACAACACGTTGTGAATAAAGCCTGTTAAACCATCCCAATTGTCTTCTGGAAGAGGATCTGACAACGCACAGTGCCACTTGAAGTTAACATTTTCTGCTTGTAGACAGTCAAAATCTTCTACATAGAACATTTCACGTTTAGAACGCGCACCGTACCAGAAAGACATCTTACGGCTAGACTTTAGACGTTTAAGCTGATCAAAGATATGCGAACGCATTGGTGCCATACCTGCACCTCCACCAATAAATACCATTTCAGCCTCAGTGTTTTTTGCAAAAAATTCACCGAATGGTCCAGAAATCGTACATTTGGTACCTTCCTTCAAGGACCAAATGTACGAAGACATAATGCCTGGTGCTACATCAGGGTTATTAGACGGTGGCATAGCAATACGTACATTTAATAAAATAATTCCAAATTCTTCTGGATAGTTCGCCATTGAATAAGCGCGAATAGTGTCTACGTTAACTTTGGATTCATAGCGAAATAAGTTAAATTTATCCCAATCTACACGATACTCGTCAGGTACCTCGAAATCTGCGTACTTAACATGGTGTGCAGGTGCTTCAATTTGAATATATCCTCCTGCGCGGAAAGGTACAAATTCTCCATCAGGAATTTTAAGCTTAAGTTCTTTAATGAAGGTCGCTTTATTATCGTTCGATATAACAGAGCACTCCCATTTTTTTACACCGAATATTTCTTCTGGGAGCTCGATGGCCATGTTAGTTCTTAATGCAACCTGACAAGCTAAACGTTCTCCTTCGCATGCTTTACCTTTGCTGATGTGATTAAGTTCAGTAGGTAGAATGTCACCACCACCAGATTTAATTTTAACGCGGCACTGACCACATGAACCACCACCGCCACAAGCAGAAGAAACAAATACGCCTGCGTCAGTTAAAGCATTCAGCAATTTACTGCCTGGTTGTGTAGTGATTGCTAGAGAATCATTGCCATTTATAGATATTGTGATGTCACCTAGTGGTATAAGCTTGGATTTGGCGAATAAAATCACCAATACCAAAACCAGTACAATAAGAGTAAACATCACTACGCCAAGAATAATGTCCATTAACTATTCCTTATTTCACGGTTTACCCGACTTATAGTTGAACACCGGAAAAAGACATAAAACCTAGCGCCATCAAACCTACAGTGATAAAGGTAATTCCTAAACCATGTAGAGCAGGCGGTACTCTTGAGTATTTCATCTTTTCACGAATACCTGCCAGCGTAATGATTGCCAACATCCACCCCACACCTGAGCCGAAACCATAAACTACAGACTCAATAAAATCGTAGTCACGTTGAACCATGAAAGCTACACCACCAAAAATTGCACAGTTAACTGTGATTAATGGTAGGAAGATACCCAGAGCGTTATATAGTGACGGAAAAAAGCGATCCAGAACCATTTCTAGGATCTGTACCAGTGCCGCAATAACGCCAATGAACGTGATGAAATTTAGAAAGCTAAGATCCACTCCTTCAACAAACGCATTGTTTTTAAGTACCAAGTTATAAATTAGGTTATTAACCGGTATAGCCACAGAGAGAACTACGATTACCGCAACACCTAGGCCGAACGAGGTTTGTACTTTTTTAGATACCGCCAAGAAAGTACACATTCCTAAAAAAAAAGAAAGTGCTAAATTTTCAATGAAGATCGAGCGGACCAGTAGGCTGATGTAATGTTCCATTACGTCTTTACTCCTTAAGCTTCTACTTGTTCAGGTTTGAACGTGCGTATAATCCAGATTAGGAAGCCAATAAGGAAGAATGCTGATGGAGCTAATAGCATCATACCGTTTGGTTGATACCAACCGCCTTCTGATGTCAGAGGCAGAACCGCCATACCAAATAGTTTACCCGATCCCAGAAGTTCACGGAAGAAGCCAACAGTAATGAGTACGAAACCATAGCCCAAGCCGTTACCAATGCCGTCCATGAAAGATGGAAGAGGTGCGGACTTCATCGCATATGCTTCAGCACGTCCCATAACAATACAGTTTGTGATGATTAAACCAACGAAAACTGATAATTGTTTAGAAATATTATAGACATACGCTTTTAAAATTTCATCAACTACAATTACCAATGAGGCAATAATCGTCATCTGCACAATAATGCGCACTGAGTTAGGGATATGATTACGAATCGCTGAAATGAATAAATTAGAAAAAGCAGTAACAAACATAACCGCTAGCATCATAACAAACGCAGTTTCTAGCTTAGTGGTTACAGCTAGCGCAGAACAAACACCTAATACCTGCAGTGTTATTGGGTTGTTGTCTAGAAATGGATTCCACAAATTCTTTGTAAGTTCTTTAGCTTCAGCCATTACTCAGGCCTCCTTTACGAACTTTTGTTAAAAACGGTCCAAAGCCATTATCTCCCAACCAGAAGGTAAAGGTATTTTGAACACCATTACCTGTCAAAGTTGCGCCAGACAAACCATCAACACCGTGTATATCTCCAGACTGAGCACCACCTTTTACCACACGAAGAGCGAGTTTACCTTGGTTGTCAAATAACTTTTTACCTTCAAATTGTGAACGCCAACGTGGATTTTCAACTTCTCCACCTAGCCCTGGTGTTTCACCATGTTGATAATATGAAAGACCACCAATCGTGTTACCATCAGTTTCAACAGCAACAAAAGCGTACATCATTGACCAAAGTCCATTACCGTGTATTGGTAAGATTATTTCTTTCGTGGCTCTTTGTTCATTTTTTACTAAGTAAATTTTCGCTAACTTCGCACGACGGCCAATACCTGCAAAATCAATGTTATCAGGCAGGATAACCGATTGTTTAGGGTCATTTGCTGCGATACGCTGATCATACTTTGCTGCTTCATCCTCAGTACCAACCATGTCACCTGTAAATAGATCAATCAATTGAGGTTGAATGTATCTGTTAAACGTATTTTGAATATTACCGTCTGCATTGATCCCTGCAACAGAAAGAATATTGCGCTGCACGTCTAACATGGCATTTTTCTTTTGCAGTGAACGCAAAGAAACCGCCGCGAAAGATACTACTACTGAGCACACAAGGCTCAATACAATAACTACGGTTAGCGTTTTTTTAGTGCTATCATTATTGCTTAACACGTGCTAGTCTCCGTTTGATATTACCCTGAACTACTAGACTGTCGAACAGTGGAGCAAACAAGTTAGCGAATAGTATTGCCAGCATCATGCCTTCAGGATACGCTGGATTAACTACACGAATCATCACTGCCATCGCACCAATAAGAATCCCATACCACCATTTTGCTTGATTAGTGAAAGAAGCTGAAACTGGATCTGTTGCCATAAACATCATGCCGAACGCAAAGCCCCCTAGAACTAAATGCCAGTACCAAGGCATGCTGAACATTAAATTAGTACTAGAACCAATAAAATTGAACAGTGTTGCGGCTGTAATAAGTCCGATCATCGTACCCGCAATAATGCGCCATGATGCAATACGCATGGCAACAATCATTGTACCACCAGTGATGATTGCCAGCGTTGACACTTCACCAATAGAACCTGGAATGTTACCAATGAAGGCATTCACCCAAGAAATTGTGCTACCGGTTATATTGTAAACGAGTCCACTTTGCCCGCCGACAGCCCACTGGCTAAGTGGAGTTGCACCAGAAAAACCATCCGCAGCAGTCCAAACTAAATTGCCTGAAATTTGTGCTGGATAAGCAAAAAATAAGAATGCACGACCCGCAAGCGCTGGATTCAAGAAGTTACGACCTGTACCACCAAATATTTCTTTCGCAACAACAACCCCAAAAGTAATACCCAACGCAGCTTGCCAAAGAGGTATTGTTGGCGGAACAATCAGAGCAAATAGAATAGACGTTACAAAGAAACCTTCATTAACTTCATGTTTGCGAACGAGACAAAACAGTACTTCCCAAAAACCACCGATAATAAACACTGTCGTGTAAATTGGAAGGAAGTAAGTTGCACCAAGCATCATCTTGCTTGCCCAACCTGCGTCAGCCTGAAGAGTGCCACCAAACATTTGAGTTAACCAGTAGTGCCAGTTACCGTCAACAATAGCGATGAGTTGGTCCGTATTGTACATGGCGTTGAGTGCCATGGTGGTTTGACTACCTGTATTGTACAAGCCAAAAAACATGGCAGGAAAAACAGCTAACCAGACCATGATCATTATGCGTTTAAGATCGATACTATCACGAACATGCGTGTCTGCTTTAGTTACTGTTCCTGGGGTGTAAAGCATGGTTACGGCAGCTTCGTAAAGAGCAAACCACTTCTCATGTTTACCGCCAGGTTCGAAATGTGGCTCAATATCTGTTAGAAATTTTTTTACGCTCATCTGTTACCTTTCCTTCTCAATTTGATTTAGGCACTCACGAAGCATCGGGCCAAAATCGTATTTGCCAGGACAAACAAAGGTACACAAAGCTAAATCTTCCGGATCCAGTTCTAAGGCACCCAACTGAACCATACTGTCCAAATCTCCTGCACAGATATCTCTAAGTAACATAGTTGGCTCAATATCCAGAGGCATAACACGCTCATAACTTCCAATTGGTACCATTGATCGCTCACTACCATTCATGGTAGTTGTCATGTTGAACAACTGCCCTTTGAAGAACTGACTTAGGAATGCCCCAGTCACAGAAAATTTATTTTTACCAGGGGCGATCCAACCAAAAAGTTCTTTTTCTCGACCTTCTCGCAGCGCACTTACTTGTAGGTGGAAACGACCAAGATAACTTTGAGGGCCACAAGCCTCTGTTCCACTCAGTACAGAACCTGAAATGAGACGAATTTCTCCTGACATTAACTCACTATTCGTTAGCTCATTAATAGATGCACCTATTTGAGTACGAATAAGACGAGGATTGTTTACTACAGGACCAGCCAAAGAAATTATGCGATCTGTAAATAGCTCACCAGTAAGGAACAGCTTACCAAATGCAATTACGTCTTGATAATTGAGGTGCCAGACTTGCTTATCTAAACTAACAGAACGAAGGAAGTGAATGTGGGTACCCACCAAACCTGCCGGATGAGGACCATTAAACACGTGCTCTTCGATATTTGTCTGTTCACTGCGCGGTAGGTTAGTTTTACCTTTACATACATATACTTTATTGTCAGTTAAACGGGAAACAACATTCAAACCAGCAATGAATGCTGCTTTCTGCTCGTTTATAATTAGTTCTGGATTTGCAGCCAGAGAATTAGTGTCAATTGCTGTAACAAATACAGCAGCTGGTTTTGCATCTACCGCAGGACTTTTGCTGAATGGACGAGTGCGGAGAGCCGTCCACGCACCTGATTCTACAAGTTGTTCTACAACAACTTGACGCTCCAGATCTATGATCTCCGAGACTTCATACTTATTAAAAGTGACTTGCTCGTTGCCTCCAATTTCAATGACCACGGACTGAAGAACACGTTTTGCACCACGGTTTATTTCAGCCACAATACCTGCAGCTGGTGCAGTGAACTTAACACCAATATTCTTTTTATCTTCAAAAAGAATTTGACCTTTTTTCACTATGTCTCCAATACGAACATGCATTGTTGGACGCATCCCAACATATTCTTCGCCAAGCAAGGCGACTCTTTTAATTGCTGGGCCATCGTTTATTACCTGAGTGGGAGTCCCTGAAATGGGGATATTCAAGCCCCTTTTTATTGTAATCATACGCACTTGTACTACATTAACGGGAAAAAATTTATTATTACGTGGTTAAATACACGATTTTTCACTATCTGGCTGAATAATGGGCGTATACAGTCCTCATAACCGCTAAACAACTAACTTGTAACAACTGAGTTTCTTGGGCCAGCTTGCAAACGGTGAATTCTATCACCAACTAAAGTCGCTATTCCACGTTAATCACAATGATACGCCTTTAATTTTCAGCAATTGAGCAAATTATCGTCAATTTTAAGTAATAAGTATGAAAAAATGAACAAGTTGACGTGCAATTATTATTGCTTAAATATTATTACAATAGTAACAAAATGTAAAAAAATGCTTATTCATATATCCAATATTTCATACACTACTCTTTAGTAACATCTGCTCAATGGCTTTTCATTTTGCTGAATGTGTAATTCAACTTGCTATATTCAATTAACTGTAAGATGTACGTTTGAGTACCTGAAACTTATCCTTTATTCTGGTATTTGGAACGTCAAGAAGCTGGTCATTTATTTAATTGACTGAACTGACTGTAATGAACCGTTTTTGCGGAGTGATCATTCTGGTTACAATAGTTTTGTTTCTGAATTAGAGTTCATATAGCAAATCCCAACATGATTCACTATTAGACAATCGATTTCATTTTAGATATACTAGTTTTAGTAGTTTATTCAACGTTTTTATCATTGCGTAGATTTTGCGAATCTTAGCATTATGATCTTTTAGGCTTAATGCCCCTTTGAATAGTTTTTTAATTTAAAATATTACCGTCGTTAAACAAAAAACATTTGTGATAATCATATTTTTTAAAAGTTGTTTTTTTTCGTGGTGGGATGGATGGAACTTTACGGTTAAATAGGAATGGTTTCGTAACATTGTTTGGTGGCATAAACACTATCGACTGATATTTCATTGATTCTTCGCTGAGTCTGTTTGAGCAAGTTATATAAGATGTTATCATAAGTCACATTTGGTGACCTAAATTGAGCAGCAATGATTCCATGCGCCTTTATCGTAGACTTTCAACCCGTAGGATTAATCGCTAAGTGCTAAATTATTCCTTCCATTTTGTCTTAAAAGATACGTTAATCGTTTTGAATCGCTTACTAATGATGTATGAATAATGAGAATATGACACCGGCAGTTAAGTAAGTTTGAAAACAAAATTAGTGGATCTTTGCAGGTCACTTAATAGTATTGAAAATGCTTGCTTGATCATGAGAACCGTTGTAATGATTAAGCCACTAAACAAATGAGGTTCCCCCCCCCTTCCCGACTATCCTGCTTAGTTTGATTCCATAGCTGAATGACTTATTCATCAATCCAAAATGTCAATGAGACACGATTGATCAAAAATTGATAAGACTGTCTACAGTCGGTTGTTCTGTATAGAAGTTTGATTATAGACTTGAATATTTAAGCAAACTTAGTTGTTTAAAATGCAGATTAAGAATTTAGTTCTCTGAGTTAGGAAGCAAAACCTGCGGTTCATACTATAATTTTAGGTTTAGTGGGAAACAATTTACTATGCGATACTGTGATTTTTTAGACATAAGGGTCACATTATCTGGATTTATAAAAAAATTATTATTGGTAAACTGGAGTTGGTCAAAAAAATAAGCCATATTAAAAAATTAAAAAAATATTTAGAGTGCCTGTTAAAAGATGCTCGTAAAGAAGGGAAGTCATTGTTAGTCCATTTCGGAGTATGAGTGGCTGTGGAAGCTTATTTGTGCAGCAAGAAAACCAAACAGACTCAACGCAAAGAAATCTATAATTACTCAAGGAGTAGAATTATGCTGATTTTGACTCGTCGCGTAGGTGAAACGCTGATGATTGGTGATGAAGTCACCGTAACTGTACTGGGCGTAAAAGGCAACCAAGTTCGCCTTGGCGTAAATGCACCAAAAGAAGTGCTAGTACACCGTGAAGAGATCTATATGCGCATTCAAGCTGAAAGAAGGCAACCTTGCATCAACAATGGGGAACTTTTGAGTTAAACGCATTAAAAATTTTTTGAAGGCCGATGGTTTTTATCGGCCTTTGTGCTTTTTTTAAATGGTGTATGTCAAAAGTAATTGAGGTGATTTTTACGAATATACATCTTGTAGTGCTGAATAAGTGTGCAAACACATTATGAGGATATATTTTTACAGATAAAGTGTTTGACATATTCACGGCTCACAGTAATATTTAAATATAGAAGATTGTGAAAAAGTAGAAAAAGTACTAGAATACTCTTCTTAGAAGGAAGCATAATGTTTATCTGTATTTAGTGCTCAAGTCTTCCTACATTACTATTATTTATCGATGGTTAGTAATGAGAATCAATGAGTTTATTTTAGTGAAAAGATATCTGCGCGTGTAGCTCAGTTGGATAGAGTATCTGGCTACGAACCAGACGGTCGGAGGTTCGAATCCTTCCATGCGCACCATGTTAAATGTAATGAGCTTTTGGACTTGTTATTGTATCAAATGTGTGGTGAGGTGGCCGAGAGGTTGAAGGCGCTCCCCTGCTAAGGGAGTATATGGTTTATCTCGTATCGAGGGTTCGAATCCCTCCTTCACCGCCATGACTTGTAACCATTTAATTTATGCTCTAAACAAACATGTAACTGAATCAATTAGTGACTCACTGACAGTATGGATTTATGAAGAAGTTATTCAACTAAAAATTAAATTAAACAAAATAATTGTGAAGGTTTGCTTCATAATACGGGCTCAAATAGCAAATACTAGGATAATGAATTATTCAACAAGCACTTTTATGTTAGGCATATCTAGTCCTGCTAGTTTATTTAATGTCGTTATCATGGCGTAGGTTTCGCTAATGTAGATGTTTTAATCTCTTAGATTTAATAGTACTATACTAGTAGTTTTTGAACTTGAAACATTGTAGTATTTGATAGGAAACATCTATGGTAACCATCATACATTTTTCAATACTGATTTGAATCTTATAACTTTGGTAACTAACCGCTAAGTTACGTGGATGATTGCATTTCTAAAAAGTTGCTTCTTTTTTTGTACGAATGGTGTCGTAATATTATTTAGTATCTTAAGCTCTATTGCTTGATATTGCATTGATTTTTGCTGGTCTGTTTGAGCAAGTTAGGTAGTATCGCATCGTCAGTCATACTTGATGCACTTAACTCGGCGGTAATGATCTCATGCGTATTTATCTCTATCGCTAAATGTAACTTTCACCAGACACG
The DNA here is from genome assembly GCF_002381345.1 of Candidatus Enterovibrio altilux. Lineage (GTDB taxonomy): Bacteria > Pseudomonadota > Gammaproteobacteria > Enterobacterales > Vibrionaceae > Enterovibrio > Enterovibrio altilux. The sequence continues at coordinate 300,290 of NZ_CP020660.1, read as the reverse complement.
TTGTTTCCCATTAGTACCATGCTTTTTGTTCTCCATTTTCCTTCACCGTAGAATTTCATCCTCCGTAAAATCAATAGCTAAGTGCTGTATGCTTTCTTTATTCTTCGTTTTGAATGCGACGTTAACTGTTTTGGCTTGTTTGCGCATGCATTAATAGTGAGAGCATGACAATGGCAGTTGAATAAGTTTGAAAACAGAATTAATGAATCCTGGTAGACTTCTCAATGGTATTGCAAACACGCATTTAATCATGATGGTCGCAGCAATGGCTAAGTCGCTAAATAAATGAGGTCTGCCATGATTGCTCTGCTTAGTTTGATTTCATAACTGAATAACTTTTTTATCAATCCACAATGTTAGTGAACCACTATTGAGCAAAGCTTCATGTTACTGCTGCCAGCTAGTCGTTCTGTAGCGAAACTTATTCATAGGCTTGAATATTGAAGTGAGCTTAATTGTTTAGAGTGTTGATTGAAAATTTAGTTCCTTTATTTAGGCAATAAAGCCGGTTACCATAAATGTTTCTTAGCAGAAATAGCAATGATTCGAGTTAAAAAACGACTGGTAGGAACATTGTGACTAAAAAATTAATCAACTTAGATTAGTTAAATCGACAGCATGATAAAAACATTAAGGAAATAATAAAATTAAGTATACATAACATGAAAGCGATTGTCTAATAGTGAGCCATGTTGGGATTTATTATTTGAACTTGAATGAGGAAACAAAACCGCTACATGGCGTCATTTTTATATCTTTCCATTGCTGCATCCTAGGCTTCATCTTATGATCAACATTTAATAATGGAGTGATCCGGCATAGTTATGTTACGAATCTTTTTTTTAGCTCTTGTACTGTTAATTGGTCAAACAAGTGTTATTGCTGCTTCAATCTTTAATTCGGAAATAGTGCTAGATGATAGCAGTTCTGCCACAGAAAAGTTAGCAAAGGAAAAGGCATTTATTGATGTGCTGGTTAAAGTATCTGGACAATCAAAAATCGATGAAAATATTGTTATTCAAAAAGCATTGCCTATGGTTAGTCAGTACATCACACAACTTGGGTATGGTCATCATGGCGAGCAACGTAGTCTTGTTCTTGGTTTTGACGATATCAAAATCCGTATGCTATTAACTCAAGCTCAAGTTACATATTGGGGATTACCGCGTCCAGAAGTTCTGTTTTGGATAGTGGAAGACAATGCATCTTCGCGAAATATTGTGTGGAAAAAATCAGGCTCACCATTGCTCAACAAGTTAAAAGAACATGCTGCTCGTCGAGGCTTACCGATCTTAATACCCGTGGGTGATTTTGATGATGTTGTAGCGATTTCTATTATTGACCTATGGGTAGGATTTATGAGTCCAATTTTGGAAGCGAGTATGCGTTACAAGCCGTCAGGTATTACAGTGGTGAAAGTCCATGGTAATCAAGTGAACTGGAAACTGCTTCCTAACGTCACAAGTATGGATAATGATACTTTGATAGAAGGTCATGCGTCAGGAGCGCCAGCGGTAGCATTTGCTACCATGGTCAATGATATTTCAAATTTTTACGCCCAACGATTGGGCGTAACACTTGGTGTGGATGGCACTGGCACAAAACAATTGAATATTTCAGGCTTGAATTCCGCAAAAGATTTTTTTGCTGCTGAGCGTACGTTAAAAAAATTAACGTCAGTGGCTGCATTGCGTTTAGAGTCTTTGGTAGGAGACATGGCAACGTTTAGAATTAGCCTGTTGGCGTCAAAAGAGGTATTTCACAATGAGATGGTGTCAGACCGTCGCATTGAGGCAACGATAAATTCTGAGGAATGTATGCTTGATGTTAGCGCATCTAAAGTGCTAGATTTAACAACTGAACTAGAGGTTCAGACTCAAGTTGATGTTAACAATATTATCAGCGATAATGACACAATGACAGTTGCACCAGTAATTAGTACACCAAGCGTTGAAGTTGAACCAGCATTGCGGTACAAGTGGAATGGGTAGTCTTCATTCTCATTTTGGATTGGATAGGTAAACAATAAACAAACCGAGTAGACTTAATTGAGTCTATTTTTTAGGATGTATTTAATAAATTAATTGTAGTTTACAAATAATATTTACGTTTAATGAATGTACTAATCAGTTTATCGTGCATTTCCATTGATCTTGAGGGTCATGTATTCATGACATTACAAGCTTTGTTTCCTAATGCTAGTTCAGATAACAAATTTTAACATGATTAACGATTAAATAATGGTTTTTATGTTAATCATACCTATCTCTGTCAGTTTATTTAACGTTTTGATCGTGGCGTCAGTTTCGCTAATTTGAGGATTAAGATCTCTTAAGCTAAATGTCCCTTCCAGTAGTATTTTAACTTGAAACATTGTCGTCCCTGATAGAGAGCGTTTATGGTAATCATGCTTCGTTTTCGATGCTGATTGGAACCGTATAACTTTTGGTAACTGATTACTAAATAATGTGGGTGACCTTACTTTTAAAAATGGCTCTTTTCTTGGTGGTATGAGTGGAACCGCTCGTTTAATCCGGATGATTTCGTAACATTGTCAGGTGTCGTAAGAAGCGCCATCGGCTGATATTTTATTGACTTTTCGGCGGGTCTGTTTGAGTAAGCTAGGTCGTACTTAACTCAATAGCAATGATTTCATGCGTATTTATATCTACACTAAATGTAACTTGCGTCAGACTCGCTGTTTTCTATCAGTACTATGCTTTTTTGCTTTCCATTCGTCTTCATCACAGATTTTGAGTTCCGTAGAATCTGTGGCTAAGTGCTTATGCTTTCTTTATTCTTCGTCTTGAACGCGACATTAACCGTTATGGCGCGCTTGCTAATGCATGAATAGTGAGAGCATAACAATGGTAGTTGAATAAATTTGAAAACAAAATTAATGAATCTTTGCGTACTTCTCCATGGCCTCGAAAATATACATTATAACCATGCAGGCCGTTGTAATTGCTAAGTTGCTAAATAAACGAGGTCTCCCATGATTACCCTGCTTAGCTTGATTCCATAGCTGAATAGCTTCGTTATCAATCCAAAATATTAATGAGCCACGGTTGACTAAAGTTTGATTATACTGCTACCAGTTAGTTGTTTTGCAGCGAAGATTATTCATAGACCTTAATATTTAAGTGAGCCTAATTATTTAGAGTGTTGATTGAAAATTTAGTCTCTGATTTAGGAAATAAAGTCGGTTACCACAAAAGTTTCTTAGAAGAGACAGTAATGGTTCAAATGAAAAATTATTGGTAGGAACGTTGAACCTAAGGAATCACACAACTCAGATTAGCGAAATCTACACAATGATAAAAGTGTTAAATAAGATTGGAAAGCATCTCGTACACATTAAAACTATCTGTGCACCAGAATGTAATTTTGATTTCAATAAATGCTTACAAAGCATGTTGGATGTTGTGCTTTTACGACAACCAAAGACATGAGTAATGATCTTCTTCTATTTAGATTCTAATGCATACCAAAGCCAATACAGTTTTTTTGCTACTCGCGTAAGACTAATGCTTATTCACTTTGTAGGTAAGCACTACTTCCTATACGCCAAGAGGGAGAATAGTTATGCTACGAAGTTCTAGTTTTTTAAAATTTGAACAACTGCATTAATGCTGACTCGTAACATTCAAGAGGAATTATGGCATTGGAGTGATTAAGAATAAATTTAATAATTTGTTCTTTTATGTCACGTCTGACACACTGTGTGTGTATATTAAAGCTCTAAGGTTCGTCAACATGTTTGACAATGGTAGGGTTAGTATTCACCAAAATCAATGCCGTACTTTTTATCATTTTTGTGTGCGATAAAACGACAGTTAACATTAATGCTAACTATAATATTAATCACGGAAAATTAAAAGTTTTATATAAAAGTGACCGATGGAGTGCATAACCTGTGAAGCCTACATTATTATCGAATAACTATTTTAATGGAGTGCTTTAGATGACTGATGCTATACGTCAGTTTATGAAGATGGAATCAGCCGGTAGTCTAGTATTAATCGTTGCTGCGATTCTAGCAATTTTCATAGCAAATTCACCCCTGCAGTCTGTTTATGAAAGCGTACTTCATAGCTATGTTGCTGGTATTTATATTGAGCACTGGGTGAATGAAGGTCTGATGGCAATTTTTTTTCTCTTAATTGGACTTGAAGTTAAGCGCGAATTAATTGAAGGCGCCCTCAACACTAAAGAAAAATTACTTTTTCCTACGATCGCTGCTATTGGTGGTATGTTAGCCCCAGCGCTTATTTATTTAGCGTACAATGCTGGTGATTCTGTGACGGCAAGTGGTTGGGCCATTCCAGCTGCAACGGATATTGCATTTGCTCTGGGTATCATGGCTCTTCTGGGTAAGCGTGTTCCTCTTTTATTAAAAGTTTTTTTGCTTGCGCTTGCAATTATCGATGATTTGGGTGTGACCGTAATTATTGCGTTCTTTTATAGTAGTGATTTATCGGTGACTGCACTGATCGCTGCTTTTCTTTCTACTATGGCACTATTTTTAATGCATAGTAAGAATGTGGTTAGGGTAAGGTGGTACATGTTAGTTGGTGCGATTCTTTGGTTTAGTGTACTGAAATCAGGTGTTCACGCAACACTTGCAGGTATTATCCTTGGCTTTGCTATTCCTCTTAATGGAGGGCAAAATAGTCAGTCGCCATTGAAAACTCTTGAGCATGTTATTCACCCGTATGTGGCTTTCTTAATCTTGCCGGTGTTCGCTTTTGTTAATGCAGGAGTTTCACTTGAAGGTATTTCCTTGGAAAGCCTAATGGATGCATTACCGTTGGGGATTGCCCTTGGGCTAATTATTGGTAAGCCATTGGGTATTTTCACATTTAGTTGGGTTTCTGTAAAAATGGGCATTGTTCGTTTACCAGAGAACGTCAACTTTAAGCAGGTATTTGCAGTATCTTTATTATGTGGTATTGGTTTTACAATGTCTATTTTTATTTCGTCACTGGCGTTTGTTGGGGTGGATCAAAGCTACATTACGCTCTCGCGCCTGGGTATCTTAATTGGTTCAGCTGTGTCGGCTTTAGCTGGCTGCGCTTTGCTTAATGTGGTATTGCCAAAGTTTAACCAAGTGGAGGAAAAAAAAATTAGTATTGATTATTAATGGCCTTGTATCCACTAACTCAGCGTTGGTCTTTAAATATTTAGGTCTATGGACAAGCCTCATTACGAACAATGAACTGGAAGCAGTGTGTAATAAAGCTTTAATTCATCGTGGCTCATTAACATTCTAGATTGATGAAGAAGTCATTCTGCTATGGAATCAAATTAAGCTTAGTAACCGTGGGAGACTTAGTGTGTTGAATGACTTAATCATTATGACTGCTCTTATGATTTAATACGTATTTTCAATGCCATTGAGAGATCTGCAAGGATTAATTAATTCTATTTTTGAAACTTGTTCAACTGCCGTTATTATTCTCTTATTAATTCATGCATTACCAAGTAAGTTGAAAAGGTTAACGTTGTGTTCAAGACGAAGACTAAAGGAACCATTTAGCACTTAGCTATTAAGTCTAGCGTAAGTTACATTTAGAGGTAGATATAAATGTGCATGGGATCATTACTGCTGAGTTAAGTGCATCAAATGTAATTGACGGTGTAAGGCAATCTAATTTGTTCAAACATACCTGCCGAAGTATCAATGAAATATCATACGATAGTGCTTGCGACATAAGATAATATGATGAAACCGTTCGTATTAAATGAGCGATGCCACTCATTCCCCCCAAGAAAAGGAGCAATTTTTAGGGAGTGAGGTATAGTTACCATAAAAAATTTTTATAAAAGACAGCAAAATTTAGAATTAAAAAAATTGCTTGGGAGGACATTGAACCTAAGGAGTTACAATACCTAGATTAACGAAACCTCAGTCATGGTAAAAGCGTTAAATAGGCTGGCAGAACTAAGTATGCCTAAAATGTAAGCTCTTGCCTAACAGTGAATCATCTTAGGATTTGTTATCTGAACTTACATTAAAAAACGAAGCCTACAAACCTCTCAATAATATTGAAAATGCGTATTTGATCATGAGAACCGTCGCAATGGCAAGTAATTCAATATACTAAGTTTCCCACGATTATTACATTTCATTTACTTACATAGTTGAATGGCTTTTTCATTAACCTAAAACATTAGTGAAGCATGATGAATTTAAAATTTGATTATATTGCTTCCAGTGGGTTGTGCTGTAACGAAGCTTGTCTATAGACCTGAATATTTAAGTGAACCTAGCTGTTTAGAGTGTAAACTTATGACTAAATTATCTGCTTAAAAAAAATAAATTTTCGAGTGACCTACAGTCCCAGTGCATATTTCAAGACTTGAGTTTTCACTAGTCCGCTATTTTCAGCAAATTTTAGTCCTACGTTTCTCAGTAGTTTTAGCAGAAAAATGTTATTGCTAAAGCCACCATAAAGCACATCCAGGCCTATTTGCATGATTAAATTATCAAATTTTCTTTTTCGTTCATATGTGATAAGCACAGCTTGATTTGCCCATTCCGCCCCTGCATCCACAATTACATTCAGAAAAGCATCGACATCTTTAAAACCAAGATTGACACCTTGTCCCGCCAATGGATTTATGGTGTGCGATGCATCACCGAGTATTACAACACCATCACTATAGTAGCGTTGCGCATGACGACGAGTTAGTGGAAAGGAACCTTGTTGAACGACTTCTATATCGCCCAATTCGGGAGGGAATGATGCGAAGATTTCTTTTCCCAACATATCTGGTTTCATTGCGCAAAGTTGTTTAATGCGAGATGGATTGTCGTACCAAACCAAAGAGCCATGATGCCCTTGCAAAGGTAAGAAGGAACGCGGTCCATCTGGTGTGAACCATTGCCAAGTAATATCTTGTTGAGGCAACGCCGTTTTCACGTTAACTAGCATGCAATGTTGACGATAATCCCAAGCCGTCACACCAATCTTAGCATAATCACGAACACGTGAATTTGCTCCATCAGCACCAACAAGTAACAAACCATATAGTGTATCACCATTATCAAGTTCAACAATATGACCTTTAGTATCCGAATGGATTGATGTAAAATTGTTTGGACAAAGTACGGTTAAACTTACCTGATCTTCACAAGCATCCCACAGGGAGAGCTGCAATATGCGATTTTCAACAATAAAACCAAGCTCCCTTAAACCTATGCTGTCACTATTAAACTTAATCCGACAACTAGAATGTTCCCACGTCTCTAATCGGCGGTAAGGACATAATCGCATTGCAAGAATACCATCCCATACTTTCAGCGAGTTAAGCAAAGCAACTGAGCATGGAGAAATGGCAGATACGCGCAGATCCATGGGTTGTTCAGAAGAGAAAGGCATTGGAGCGTGTCGCTCTACCATAGCAACACGTTTACCTTGTTTTGCTAATCCTAGCGCTGTAGCTGAGCCAATCATTCCACCACCAATAACAATAATATCAAATTTTTTCATAACGCAATCTCTTTAAACCTTCTCAATATAATTCGCTATTCGACAATCGCTTTTGTGTTAGGCATACCTAATTCAGTGAGTTTATTTAAGATTTTAATCATTACGTAGGTTTCGCTAAGCTGAACATTGTGTTCCCTTAGATTCAATGTTCCTCCCAGTAACTTTTTTACTGGAAACATTGCCGTCTTTAATAGGGAACGTTTATGTTAGCCATGCCGCATTTTTTATGCTAATTTAAACTGTACAATAACTGATAACTTATTGTTAAATTATACGAATGACCTCATTTTTTAAAAATGCATCTTTTTTTGGTGGAATGAGTGGAATTGCTTGTTTAATATGAACGGTTTCGTAGTATTGTCTAGTTTCGTAAGCACCATCGGCTGATATTTCATTGATTCTTCGGCGGGTCTGTTTGAACGAGTTAGCTAGTATTTTACCGTCAATTATATTCAATGCACTTAGCTCAGCAATCATCATTTCATGCGTATTGATATCTATCATTAAATGCAATTTATGCCAGGCTGGCCGGTTCCCATCAGTACAATACTTTTTTATTTTTCATTTACCTTTACCGTAGACTTTGCACACCGTACAATTAATGGTTAAGAGTTGGATGGATTCCTTTATTCTTAGCCTCAAATACGACGTTAACCGTTTGAGCTAGCTTGCTGGTATATGAATAGTGAGGGTATGACAATGGCATAGCAATTTTAAAAAACAGAATTAATGAATCTTTGGAGACCTCCCTCCTAATGGCAGTAAAAATATGCATTTAATCATGAGGGCCATGGTAAGGGATAAGTTACGAAATAAATGAGGTCTTCCATGATTATCCTGCTAAGTGTGATTCCATAGCTAAATAGTTTTTTATCAACCCAAAATGTTAGTGAGCCTAATTGTTTAGAGCGTTGATTGAAAATTGAGTTCCCTTTTTTAGGAAATAAAGCCGGTTACCATAAACTTTTTGTAGCAGAGACAGCAATCATTCGAGTTAAAACACTACTGGGAGGGACATCGAGCCTAAGGAACCACATAATTCAGATTAGTGAAAGAGATGCCATTGCTAAAAGCATTAAATAAGCTGACAAGACCAGGTATAACTCACACAAAAGTGATTGTTTAATAGTGAATCATGTTAAATTTGCCAGCTGAACTCGAATTAGGAAACAAAGCTGTTTTATAGCGAAAATTATTCATAGATTTGAATATTTAAGTGAACTTAACTGTTTAGTACGTAGGTTAATAATTTAATTTTTTGATTCAGAAAATAAAGCCATTTTTGTGTAAAATTTGGTAATGAATTTAAGGGGAACGTAAACTGGACACAAAATATCTCAAGAAGTACAATATGTAATTTATCATTATCATGAGTATATACATAACAAGTTAACGTTAAATAGAACAAGTATTTTCGACTGAAGCAAAATAAGTAGATATCATAATGCTGCCTTCCTGCAAAGTAGAAAGATATAGGAACATCAATGTGAGTAAATAGTAACATGGCAAAGAAATTGCTGATCAAAACTTGGGGATGCCAGATGAACGAATACGATTCATCAAAAATGGCAGATCTGCTTAATGTAACTGGCGGTTACGAGTTGACTGAAAATCCGAATGAGGCAGATGTACTGCTTCTTAACACTTGTTCTATTAGGGAAAAAGCGCAGGAAAAAGTATTCCACCAATTAGGTCGTTGGAGAAGGTTGAAAGAGCACAAACCAGAATTAATCATTGGTGTTGGCGGCTGTGTGGCAACGCAAGAAGGAGATCACATCCGTAAACGTGCACCTTATGTTGATGTTATCTTCGGCCCACAAACTCTGCATCGTCTTCCGCGGATGATTAAGCAATCTAGTGCAGACCATAGTCTAGTGATGGACATTTCATTCCCTGAGCTTGAAAAATTTGATAGCTTACCAGAACCCCGTGCACAAGGCCCAATAGCATTTGTATCCATCATGGAAGGTTGTTCTAAGTACTGCACATTCTGCGTAGTGCCTTACACCAGAGGTGAAGAAGTTAGCCGTCCATTGGATGATGTGCTTTTTGAAATTACTCAACTTGCCGAGCAAGGTATTCGTGAAGTTAATTTGTTAGGTCAAAATGTAAATGCATTTCGAGGTAAAATGCATGATGGTGATATCTGTTCTTTTGCTAAATTGCTGCGTTATGTAGCTGCGATCGACGGTATTGATCGCATTCGCTATACCACGAGCCACCCTATTGAATTTACCGATGACATCATCGAAGCGTACCGTGACATACCTGAATTGGTGAACCATTTGCATTTACCAGTACAAAGCGGTTCAGATCGTATTCTAGCCATGATGAAACGTCCGTATACTATTATTGAATACAAATTTAAAATACGTGAGCTACGTAAAATTCGCCCAAATATTGCGATTAGCTCAGACTTTATTGTCGGCTTCCCTGGTGAAGAAGATGCTGATTTCCAAGCAACCATGCAGCTGATCCGCGACATTAATTTCGACATAAGCTTTAGCTTTGTATATTCACCACGTCCAGGTACACCAGCAGTTGATATGCCTGATGATACCCCTAAGCACGTAAAGAGAGAACGTTTGTACAAGCTGCAGCAACAAATGAATGCACAAACCATGATTTTTGCACGTCAAATGTTAGGTACAGAACAACGTATACTGGTTGAAGGGCCATCACGTAAAAACCTTATGGAACTACGAGGTCGCACCGAAAATAACCGCGTGGTCAACTTCGAAGGATCTGTTGATTTAATCGGCCAATTCGTTGATGTGAAGATTACTTACGTGTTGACAAATTCTCTTCGTGGTAAATTAATCCGCACAGAAAAAGACATTAATCTCCGTGTTGTGGTGTCTCCAACAGAGTTGATCATGAAAACCCGTGAAGAAGAAGATCTTGGTGTTGTTATGTATACTCATTAATAACACCATCACCATTAGATGATCTAACTGCACTCAGCTATCTTAGCTGGGATGAATCATTAATTTTTAGGTGTAAGATTGCATCAACTTACGCAAAATAAATAAGAATTTGGTTATGTCTTCAATAAGTTGATTGTAATTTAAGAATAGTTTTGTTTTCTAAATGGAATTCAAGTAACCAATCCCAACATGATTAACGATTAGACAATTGTTTTCGTTGGAAGAATATTTAGCTCAGTCAGCTTATTTAACGCTTTTATCATGGCGTTGATTTCACTAATATGAGTTGTGTGATTCCTTAAACTCAATGTCCCTCCTAGTAGTTTTTTGACTTGAACCATTTCTCTCTCTGCTGTGGAATGTTTCTGGTAACCGACTTTATTTATTGATAAAAAACTAAATTTTCATTAATATACTAAACAGTTAGGCTCACTAATGTTCTGGATTGATGAAGAAGCTATTCAGCTATGGAATCAAACTAAGCAGGGTAATTATGGAAGACCTCGTTTATTTAGCCACTTAGCCATTACGACGGCTCTCATGGTTAAACGCGTATTTTCAATGCTATGGAGAGGTCTGCACGAATTAATTAATTCTGTTTTCAAACTTGCAACTGCCATTGTCATGCCCTCACTGCTCATACATTAGCAAATGAACCAAAATGGTTAACGTCACGTTCAAGACGAAGAATAAAGAAAGCATACAGTACTTAACTATTGATTCTACGGGGCTCAAAGTCTGCGGTGAAGGAAAATAAAAAATCAAAAAGCATGGTACTCATGAAAAACGGCGAGTATGGCGTAAGTTACATTTAGCGGTAGATATAAATATGCATGAAAGCATTGTTGCTGAATTAAGCGCATCCAATGTGACTGTCGCTGAAGTGCTACTTAACTTACTTAAACAGACCCGCTGAAAAAGCAATGAGATATCAACCGATGGTGCTTACGACACCAGACAATTTTACTAAACTGTTCGTATCCAACGGGCGGTTTCGCTCATTCCTCCCAAAAAAAGAAGCACTTGTTGGAAACGAGATCATCCGCGCAATTCAGCGGTCAGTTACCAGAAATTATACGGTTCAAATAAGTCTTGAAAAATGGGGCGTGGTTACCATAAGCGTTCTCTATCAAAAACGGCAATATTTCTAATCAAAAAATTTTTCGAAGAGACATTAAACCTAAGGGATAATAATGATTAGATTAACGAAACCTGCGGCATGATAAAAGCATTAAATAAGATGATTAGGCTAAGTATGCCTAAAACGAAAGCGATTGTCTAATAGCGAATCATGTTAGGATTTGCTATCTGAATACAAATTAGGAAACAAAGCTGTGAAAAAATTTTTTTACTACCTACGAAAAATAATTGGTCATTCACTACGCAAATAGACACCATTGCCTGCATGTCAAAAAAAGAGAAGTTACACAGCTATGTGTAAGTTTTTAAAGTGCGAACTACCGCATTAACACTAATATGTAACATTCGAGCTGAATTACGAATGCCAGCGTTGTTCATAGCAAGCTCAATAATATGTTCTTTTATACCAGGCTTGCAAGCTATGTAGGTATATTCAAGTTGGAAGGTTCGACAGCATTGTTTACAACGGTAACGTTGGTGTCCACCGTGGCCTACTCCATACTTTGAGACTGCACTTGTTTGCTGGCAAAAACGACATTTAACATTAATGGTAACCACAATAATCACTCCATAAAAATAGCACATTACACTAAGTTCAATGGATTGAATACATAACCTGTATCTGTACATGGATTGAGTATAGAGCGTAATTTATTTGACAAACGAAAGTTTCAAATTAATCAATGCTAAATTTACCTTTCTTATACTGATTTTCAGCAAAATAAAAAAATATTTATGCAATACGAATGTTATCTAGTTTCTAGAATCTGATTTTATTTCCTAAGCCAGGGAACTAAGTTATCAATCTTCGCTGCAAAACAATTAACTAAAAGAAGTATAGTCAAACTTTAAGTAATCATGATTCACTAATATTCTGGGTTGATGAAAAAGCCATTCAATTATGTAATTACATTAAGCCGGGTAATTATGGGAGACCTCGTTTATTTAGCGACTTAGCCATTACAACAGCTCTCATGGTCAAACGCTTATTTTAGTGCTATTGAGAGGTTAGTAAGGGTTCATTACCTCTGTTTTCCAACTTTTCCAACGGCCGTTACTATGCTCTCACTACCCATGCATTCGCAAGCGAGCCAACACAATTAACGTCGCGTTCAAGGTGAAGATTAAAGGAACGATCCAGTACTTCGCTAATGATTTCACACGGCTAAAAGTCTACGGTAGAGACTAATGAAAAGTAAAAAGCATGGTACTGATGGGAAACGATGAGTCTGGATCAAGTCACATTTAGCGGTAGATATAGATGTGTATGAACTTATTGCGACTGAGTTAAACTCATTAAATTTGATTGACGGTGAAGTGCTACCTAACTTTCTCAAACAGACCTGCCGAAAAATCAGTATAATATCAGACAATGGCGCTTACGACATTACACAGTGTGACGAAATCGAACGTATTAAACGAGCGGCTCTACTCATTTCACTAAGAGAGGAGCAATTTTTTAAAAATGAGATTATCCGTGTAATCTCATGGTCAGTTACCAAAAGTTATACGGTTCAAATCAGCATTGGAAAAGGAGATATAGTTACTATAAACATTCCCTATTGAAGACGGTAATATTTGGAACCAAAAAACTTTCTGAAAAACATTGAGCTTAATAGATCAGATTAGCGCAATGTATATTATGATAAAAGCATTAAATAAGCGGACTGGGCTAGGTATGCCTAAAGCAATAGCGATTGTTCAATCGTTCATATATTGGGATTGATTATCTAAACTCAAATTAGGAAAAAAACTTCTAGAATATGTCTTTTTTTGCCTCTTACTTTTAAACATAATTAAACAGAGTTAATTGTTTCACTTTTGCAAAAGCTTTTTGTGAGGCTTGAAGTGCCAATAAATTTTCATTCATTTCAATAACGGCAGTGGGATAATCTAGATCTTCCATTGTTCCCAAAGAGCGATGCAGCACCAATTTAAAATCTTTGTGCATGTTTTCCTGACGATCGAGCGTACTCAAACGAGTACCAACTTCGGACCTCGTTTTATTCAAATGCTTAAATGCTGCAGTAAACTGCTCTGTTACCTGATGCAATTCTGCCGTTGCAGATGCATCAAAAATACTTTCTTGAGATAGTTCCATCCCTTTCCTAAATGTATCGAATATATTGAAACTATCCTGACGTACTAAAGAGACGGAATCACCATCTAGTATTTCGCCTGCAAAATTTATGTTTAATGTTCCCCATTGAACACCTGCTTGAGGGTCGTATTGTCCCGAACTTACTACCGCACCATTTTGTGTTAATTCATAAAGTGTCTGCTCATTACCGTCCACACTGAAGTTGATCGCATAATTTGATAAATCAGTGTGATTGGTATTGGTAGCCGATGAAAGTAACAACAACGAACCACTTTTTATTGTATAATCTGGTTGGTAATTGCCAAACGGATTTTTGACAGTCATAAAAATTTCATTACCTGAATCGCTGGTCTGCACTTCAACCGATGGCGCTATTTGCGCTGTCCGATGGTAGCTGTCGCCAGCATATTGCACGCTACCTCTATTGTCACGAAAGAAAGGTTGTTTGTTGGCTTGGGTACCAGAAAACAAGAAATTACCTGATTCATCCTTGGCATTTACTAAGTTCATAAAGTTATCATATAAACCTTTTAAATCTTGACGATGTGCCATGCGATCATTATCTGACAATGAACCATTGATCATTTCCATTGTTTTACGCTTAGCCCTATCAATTATTTGCTCAGAATTATCAATAGCAATTTCAGCGCGTGTTTGGCGGTTACGAGCTAACGTGATCGAATTAATGTATTGATCAAGTTGCTTGTCTTGTTGTCGAAAATTTTGAATATAAATTGAAGCAACAGGATCATCACCAGAGGTAAGCACACGCTTACCTGTCGCCAACTGAACTTGATTATTTTGTAATTTTACCTGCTGGCGCATCAAACCATTCGAGACAGCTTGATAGTTATGAAAACTGGCAATACGGACAATCATTAGTCATATCCTTATCTGGTTGCGCTCAACAGAGCTTGGAAGGTTTCATTGGCAGCTGTCATTATGCGTGACGATGCCATGTATGCCTGTTGAAATTTCATCATATTAGCCGCTTCTTCGTCCAAGTTCACTCCCGAAATTTCGGCGATGCGCCCAGCGGCTGCATCATGCTCAATCCGGCTAACATCTTCAAGACGTGCAAATGATGCTTTTTGAACACCAATATTAGTATTCAGTCCTTCATAAACATCAATGAAACTGGAACGGCCATTATCCATCAATTTTTGTGTTTGCAGTTTCTGCATTCGGATTAAATTACCATTCTCTCCGTTTGCTGGCAGTAAGCTAATAGCAAAAAGGTCTTCAGGGGCTGCTCCCTTTGATAGCTCAAAAACAGTACCGTTTACATTGACGGCACTTACTGGTGGATACGTTTGTAATGCGACCAATATATTATTTTGCATGTCTAAGACCGTGAATTGTGAAGCATCTGACGAAATCGCTACTTGGAATTCTTTTTGCGCACCCTGAGTAATAACTTTCACATCACCTTGACCCATAATATTTGAGTTGGAGCTGACATAACTCTGAGCGGCAATTTTTGCCGGATCTTCCATGGTCACACCAATCTGGCCTGCAGCGTGACGTATGGGACGAATAATCACACGTTCGCCTGCCGCCAAACCAGAATCCATTTGCACTGTAAGTCCGTCAAACTCAAACGATGCCGGTGTTCCCATTGGTATTACGTTTACTACATTCTTTTCCGGATCCACCATCATGTATTGGCTGCCGTCGAATTTTAACTGATAGTCTCCTATTTTTAGCCCCAATAGGTCGCTAATCGTAATTTTTATATCAGCTGTTGATGTAGGACTTTTGAGCACGCGCTCACGTGAAATATTATCACCATTAAAGTCAGTAAATATATCTTCACCCACTGTACCATTCAAATCAAATCCTTGGGCTTGCATTTCATTTAAAGACAGAGCAAAACCTGCCGCAAGGCGGCCTAGCTCATCATGCGCTTGCAACAAAGACTTATCGCGATATTCAAATATCGCTCCTAATTTTCCGCTAATATCATTATAATCAATAGGTTTGAAAGTTTTTCCTTCCACTAGTGCTAGTCGGCGTTTTTGATGGTCAAGAATACCAGGTACAGTCCGTAGTTTACTGTGATTAAGCCTTGAAACAAGCGTGTGACCACTACCAATAATTACATTATAAAGATCATCATCACACTGATTCACGCTCACTTTGGTAAACTCAGACAATTCGTTGATTAATCGCTGATGGCGATCGAGTAAGTCATTATTTGTTGCCTGGTTCTTTATTATTGCTTTATGAATATTAACAATGGCTAGGCCAATATCATTCATTTTGGTGAGCGTGGCATCTATTTCAATCGAAATATCCTTTTCTTGCGACTGCAAAATGGTGTGCATATTATTCAGACCTGCCGCTACCATACGCAATTTTTCAAGGACCATTTTGCGCGCACCTATGTCATTCGGGCTATCAGCCAACCCTTGTATTGCGCTATAAAACTCGTTCATATTGCCAGAAATTTTTTTGGTTGAATGAGACATGATATTATCAAGCATAGTGAGCTGGCTGTTACGGGTGGTTGCATGACTTAACGATGAGTTAGTAATACTAAATTCGTTAGCAATAAATTTATCATAGTTTCTTCTTACAGAAGCTGCATATACGCCCTGCCCCCATTGGTTAGCTGATGACCCATAAGCAGAATCATTAGAACGCTGCTCTATAAACTGACGGCTATATCCTTTCGTATTCACGTTAGAGATATTATGGCCAGTTGTATTTAGTTGTTGCTGTGCTGTTAAAACGCCTTGAGAACCTAGTGCAAGCAAATCTGACCCCATTCAACCACCATTATGCGATAATGCATAGTTGCTAATATTTAAAATATCACTGCATGTTCACAAGTTATACAATGATAACACTCTTTATATATCGGCAAAAGAAGGAGAGAATGAAGTTATTTATGCAAAAATCACACAATGTAACACAATAATTTGACATTAACTTCACGCTAACACAACCAAAATACAGTCAAACCTGGTTATGAAAACAGTCAATATCAAAGGCTTAAGTATACGTTTGGTATCAGATCAATACCAATATACGCACTATATTCGATAGCAATTTCTCAATATACGTTAAATCCCATTGGTTTTGGGCGATCAAAAAAATGAAATAATAGTGCTAACCAAAAGTATAGAGCACAGTACGAACGTCAATAGCATGCTGAGTTTTGGTACACGTATAGATTTTAGCTACGTTATTAGGTATTTTTTCGAGGAATCCTCAAATAAAGGAGCTAGTTGAATTGAACCCATATGGAGACCAGCAGTCTCGCAATAGACCAATTAATAATTGGGCTAAGCTTTCTCTATTTGAGCAGGCTTTGTTTCCTACATCAAGGAACTCAATTATAAATTTACGCTGTTAAACAGCGAGGTTTACTTAAATCTTCAGGTCTGTGGGCAAGCGTCGCTATAAAACAACTCATTGGAAACAGTATATTGATCAATCGTGGTTCACTAACATTCTGGATTGCTAAAGAAGCTATTCAGCTATGGCATCCAACGAAGCAGGGCAATCATGGGAGACCTTGTTTATTCAGCGACTGCGTTATTACGATGACCTACATAGTTAAATGCGCATTTTAAACGCCATTGAGAGGTCTGCAAGGATTCATTAATTCTGTTTTCAAACTTGCTCCACTGCTATTGTCATTTCCTCACTATTTATGCATTAGCAAGTGAGCCAAAACGGTTAACGTCACGTTTAAAACGAAGAATAAAGGAAACATTCAGTGCTTAGCCATTGATGCTACGGGACTCAAAGTCTACGATGAAGAAAAATAATAAGTAAAAAAGCATGGTATTGATGGGAAGTGGCGAGTCTGACACAATTGACATTTGGCAGTAGATATAAATACGCATGAAATCATTATTGCTGAGTTAAGTGCATCAAATATGACTGGCGGTGAAGTGTTATCTAACTTACGCAAGCAGATCTGTAAAAAATTAATGAAACATCAGCGATGGTGCTTACGACACCAGACAATTTTATTAAACTGTTCGTATTAAATGAGTAGATTAACTCATTCTACCAAGAAAAGAACAACTTTTTGAAAGCGAGGTTATCCACGTAATTTAGTGGTCAGTTACCAAAAGTTATACGGTTCAAATCAGCATTGAAAAACGAGGTATGATTACCAGAAACGTTCTCTATCAAAGAAGGTAAAGTTTTGAGTCAAAAAATACTAGGAGAGATATTGAGCTTAAGAAACCATAAGGCTCAGATTAGCGAAATTCACGCCATAAGAAAAGCGTAAAATAATCTGAGAGGGCTAGATATGCTAGGCATGAAAGCGATTGTATAATAGTGAATTATGTGGAGGTTTGTGATCTACACTCGAATTAGGAAACAAAGTCTAATGCATCCATAGTAGGAGCATAATAATGGCAGTTTAGTAAATTTAAAAAATAGGATTAATGAATCCTCGTAAACTATTCAATGGCATTAAAATACACGTAAGTTGCTAAATAAGTGAGATCTTTCATAATTATCCGGCTTAGTTTAATGCACTAGCTGAATAGCTTCTTCATTAATCTAAAATGTCAGTGCGCTACGATTAGACCATATATTAATTAGATTATACTTAGCACAATATACTTACTTTTTTAAATTATTATTGTGACTACTATTAATTTGAGGATTAATAGTTAAACTATAATCAACGTATTGAATACATAATTTTGACGGTGGAAAGGTGGCTGATTAGAGCCACCACCTTTAAATTTCAGTTTTTCAGACTACTCGTAAATTTTGAGGCAATGTAAATGCATTTTTTTATAGATCCGTAAAACTATAGAAATCATGAATGTATTCCAACTTACGGATATAAGAAGCACTGTTTTTATGCGGTCATGCTCTTACCCCCCCCTGCCGCGAGCCTTATCATGTTTGATTTCAAATATTCTCAAGGGTTATTGGTATATCAATTACTTTTTATTTTTTTTAGGACGTTGAAAGATGCGCGGTCGCCTAGGGCTTCTTCAATACGGATAAGTTGGTTGTATTTAGCAACACGGTCAGAACGACTCATGGAACCTGTTTTGATTTGGCCAGCAGCAGTACCAACTGCTAGGTCAGCAATGGTTGCATCTTCAGTTTCACCTGAACGATGCGAAATAATTGTAGTGAAACCAGCATCCTTAGCCATTTTGATGGCGGCTAAAGTTTCTGTCAAAGAGCCAATTTGATTGAACTTAATCAGGATAGAGTTCATGATGCCTTCTTCTATACCGCGCGCAAGAATCTTAGTATTAGTAACGAACAGATCATCACCAACTAGCTGAATTTTATCGCCAAGAAGCTCAGTCTGGTGTTTGAAACCAGTCCAATCAGATTCGTCCAAACCGTCTTCAATAGAAACAATGGGGAACTGCTTAACCAGGTCTGCCAAGTAGTAGTTAAACTCTTTAGCAGTGAAAGTTTTGCCTTCGCCTTTTAGGTTGTAGAGGCCAGCTTCTTTGTCGAAGAACTCAGATGCAGCACAGTCCATCGCTAGAGTAATATCCTTACCTAGCTTATAACCAGCAACAGCAACAGCTTCCGCAATTATTTCCAACGCTTCAACGTTAGACGCCAGATTGGGAGCAAAACCACCTTCGTCACCAACTGCAGTATTGTAACCTTTAGATTTTAGTACTTTTGCAAGGCTGTGGAATATTTCTGCACCCATGCGAACTGCATCTTTCAAAGTTTTTGCGCCAACTGGTTGAATCATGAACTCTTGGATGTCTACGTTGTTGTCAGCATGCTTACCACCATTAATGATGTTCATCATTGGTAAAGGCATAGAGAATACGCCTGCAGTACCATTCAGTTCAGCAATGTGCTCGTACAGTGGTATGCTTTGGGCAGCAGAGGCTGCTTTTGCGTTTGCTAGAGAAACAGCTATGATTGCGTTTGCACCAAACTTAGATTTATTCTCAGTACCATCCAGGCCAATCATGATTTGATCAATGTTTGCTTGGTTTGTCGCATCTTTGCCTTGTAGCACGTTAGTAATTTCATCATTTATTGCGCCGATTGCTTTTAGTACGCCTTGGCCTAAGAAACGTGCTTTGTTGCCGTCACGGAGTTCTAACGCTTCGCGTGAACCGGTAGATGCGCCTGATGGTGCAGCTGCCATGCCAACAAAACCACCTTCCAAGTGAACTTCTGCTTCTACTGTTGGATTACCACGTGAATCGATGATTTCACGACCCAAAACTTTAATAATCTTAGACATTATGTTTCCTCTCGTATGTTAATAGCTTATAATGCGGTTACACAATGCTCGCAACTGTATATTATTCATTTACAGATCACCACGCTGATATTTACTTGCCGCTGCAACAAAACCAGTAAATAGCGGATGGCCATCACGAGGTGTCGAGGTAAACTCAGGGTGGAATTGGCACGCAACAAACCATGGGTGTTCAGGGTTTTCAATGATTTCAACTAGCTTTTTGCCCGCAGACAAGCCAGAGACAACTAAACCTTCTTTTTCGAGCTGAGGACGCAATATATTATTTACTTCATAACGGTGACGGTGACGCTCATGGATTGTAGCATGACCGTATAATTCACGAGCCTTAGTACCGTCGGCTAGGTGGCAAATCTGTGCACCGAGACGCATGGTGCCACCTAGACCAGATTTTTCACTACGCTCTTCAACGTTACCTTCTTCGTTAATCCACTCCGTGATCAAACCAACAACAGGAAATCGGCTTTCTTTGTTGAATTCCGTAGAGTTAGCGTCTTCCATGCCAACGACATTACGCGCATATTCAATAAGTGCAACTTGCATGCCTAAACAAATACCCAAATACGGGATCTTTTTTTCTCGTGCGAATTTTGCCGCTAAAACTTTACCTTCAATACCACGATCACCGAAGCCACCTGGTACAAGGATTGCGTCCAAGCCGTAAAGTACTTCTGTACCTTTGCTTTCAACATCTTGTGAGTCAATGTATTTAATTTTTACAGTTAGACGATTTTTCAGGCCTGCATGCTTCAATGCTTCGTTAACGGACTTGTAGGCATCTGGCAGTGCAATATATTTACCCACCATACCGATGACAATTTCACCAGTAGGGTTAGCTTCTTCAAAAATAACTTGTTCCCACTCAGCCAAGTCCGCTTCTGGTGTTTCAATACCAAAACGTTTACAAACAAAATTATCTAATCCTTGTGAACGGATCAGCGAAGGGATCTTGTAGATAGAATCTACATCTTTCATTGAAATAACGGCTTTTTCTTGTACATTACAGAAAAGTGCAATTTTAGCACGTTCATTAGCTGGAATAGCACGATCACTACGACAAACCAAAATATCAGGTTGAATACCAATAGACAGCAATTCTTTCACTGAATGTTGAGTTGGCTTGGTTTTTACTTCACCTGCCGCAGCAAGGTAAGGAACCAAAGTAAGGTGCATGAACATAGTACGTTCACGGCCTAATTCAACTGCTAATTGACGAATAGCTTCAAGGAATGGTAATGATTCGATGTCACCTACAGTGCCTCCAATCTCAACTATAGTAACGTCGTGATCTTCCCCGCCTGCAAGCAAGCGTTCTTTAATAGCATTGGTGATATGTGGAATAACCTGGATGGTCGCACCCAAGTAATCACCACGACGTTCTTTATGCAATACATCTGCATATACACGTCCTGACGTAAAATTGTTGTGCTTAGTCATCTTAGTACGGATGAAACGTTCATAGTGACCTAAATCAAGGTCAGTTTCTGCGCCATCTTCCGTAACGAATACTTCACCGTGTTGAGTTGGGCTCATTGTGCCCGGATCTAAGTTAATGTAAGGGTCAAGTTTCATCATGGTTACGTTAAGACCACGAGCCTCTAAAATTGCTGCCAAAGACGCTGCTGCAATACCCTTACCTAGGGAAGAAACCACGCCACCCGTTACAAAAATGTAATTTGTTGTCATGCTAAACCTGAGAGTTGGATTTAAGGTAAATTATTGGTAATCTGGATGGATGTTAACTTTACCAGAACCAGAAACTTGCTTCAACGTAAAAACTATCAATACTACACGACGTCTTTTGAGCACATATTCATTAGATTGAGCCTAATGTAAGATCTTTTTGCCTATATTAGGGAATTCCATTATTAAGTTACGTTCTAAACAACTAGATTTACTCAAATATTTAGGTCTATGAAAAAATCACGTTATAAAATAACCAACTGGGAATAGTATGCTTAAACTTTAAGTAATTGTGGCTAACTAGCATTCTGGGTTGAGGAAGCTGGGTTTTGTTTCCTAATGCAAGTGAGTTCAGGTAGCAAATCCCAATATGATTAGCAATCAAACAATTGTTTTTGCCTTAGACATACCTAATGCTGTTTAGCGTATTTAACGCTTTTATCATGGCGTAAATTTCGCTAATCTACGCATTATACTCTCTTAAACTCAAGGTCCTTCCTAGTAGTTTTTAACTCGAAACATTATTGTTTTTGAAAAAAAAGATTTATGGTAACCATATCTCCTTTTTCAATGTTGATTGGAACTGTATAACTTCTGGTAACTGACCGCTAAATTACGCGGATGACCTCCCTTTCAAAAAGCTGCTCTTTTTCTTGGTAGGATGAGTGGAGCCGCTCGTTTAATACGAACGGTTGCGTAATATTATCTAGTGTTGTAAGCATCAACGGCTGATATTTCATTGATTTTTCAATGGGTCTGTTTGAGTGCGTTATGTAACACTGTACCGTCAGTCACATTTAATGCATGGAACTCAGCAGCAATTATTTCAGACATATTTATATCTACCGCTAAATGTGATTTGCGCCAGACTCGCAGTTGCTCATTAATGCCATTCTTTTTTACTTGCGAGTCTCCTTTACCGTAGGCTTTGAGCCCCGTAGAATCAATGGCTAAGTGCTGAACGTTTCCTGCATTATTCGTCTTGAACGTGACGTTAACCATTTTTATTCGTTTGCTAATGCGTGGATAGTTAGGGTATGACAACAGCAGTTGAGCAAGTTTGAAACTATAATTAATGAATCCTGGCAGGCTTCTCAATGGCATTGAAAATAAGCCTTTAACCATTAGGGCTGTCGCAATGGCTAAGTGACTAAATAAACGTGGCTTCCCATGATTACCCTACTTCGTTTGACTTCACAGCTGAATAGCCTCTTAATTAAGCCAGAATCTTAGTGAGTCACGATTGATTAAAACTTGATTATATTGCTTCCAGTTAGTTATTTTGTAGCGAGGATTGTTCATAGACCTGAATATTTCAGTGAGCCTCACTGTTGAGAGTCTTGATTAAAAATTTAGTTCCCTTGTTTAATAAATAAAGTTGGTTACCGTAAATGTTCCCTAGCAGAAACAGTCATGGTTCGAGTAAACAAATTACTTGAAGGGACATTGAGCCTGAGGAATCACATAACTCAGGATAGTGAAACCGACGCCATGATAAAAGCATTAAATAAGTTGACAAAATGCAGTCTCTATAACACGAAAGTGATTGTCTAATAGTGAATCATGTCGGAATTTGCTAACTGAACTAAAATTAAAAAACAAAGGCAGTATTTAGGAAATAATAGATTGAACATGTTAGAATAGACTAAACAAAATGTTTTAGCGCTCGCTATTATTACATTGGAATAGAGAACAATATGTTAGAGATGTTTAACCGTTGGTGTCAACGACGGTTTTCTGATCCCCACGTGGTTAGTTTAGTCGCGATGCTAGTGGTGGGTTTCATTGTTATTTACTTTTTTGGCTATCTTATAGCACCACTTTTGGTTGCTATTGTTCTTGCTTATCTGCTTGAATGGCCGGTATCTACATTGAGAGTATTTGGTCTCCCGCGGTTTGTTGCTGTGATCGTAGTGTTGACCTTATTTATTGGATTCATGTTGATGGCTTGTTTTGGTTTGATGCCGACGATATGGACTCAGGTAGTAAATCTAATTGCTGATGTTCCGACAATGTTTAATGATTTCCAAAATTTCGTTTCTCACTTGCCGGAGCAGTACCCTGACATCATTCAACCTTACATGGTGAATACATTTATAGACACATTGCAAAGTCGTGTCCTTGGATTGGGTGAAACGGTAGTGAAAAGCTCCTTGTCTTCTTTGGTGAGTCTTGCCGGGCTGGCTGTGTACTTCATTCTTGTTCCTCTACTGGTATTCTTTTTACTGAAAGATAAACAAGAAATGCTGCGCACTTTCAGTGTGATTCTGCCACGTAATCGTCGTTTGACCAACAGAGTGGCAAATGAAATGAGCCAACAAATTTCAAACTATATCCGTGGTAAGGTCACGGAAATTATTATCGTCGGCATTGCTAGCTATATTACGTTTGCTTTACTTGATTTGCGCTATGCAGCATTGTTAAGTGTTGCAACTGGCTTGTCTGTGTTGATCCCTTACATCGGTGCGGCAGCAGTAACATTGCCTATTTTTATGGTTGCTTTGTTTCAGTGGGGGATCAGCCCAGATTTAGGATATTTGATGTTAGCTTACGGCATTATTCAAGCATTAGATGGTAATGTTCTTGTTCCTGTATTGTTTTCAGAAGCTGTGAACTTACATCCAGTCGCTATCATTGTTGCAGTACTTGTGTTTGGTGGTCTATGGAGTTTCTGGGGTGTATTTTTTGCGATTCCTTTAGCAACCTTAGTAAAAGCAGTGTGGAATGCATTACTTGTAAATAATGCTGACAAAGATGCAAATACCACTGTGCAATCTTAATCTTTAATTATGATCCTAAGCGCAATGATTAAGGTGAAAAATAAGAGACCTTAATGAGTATCTTTTCATTTTATAAAGAAACGAATAAAATAAAATCGAAAAATATCATTACACGACCTAAAATAAGAATGTCTAAGACATGTGATCGTGAGTGCTATTGATGAAGGGACAAAAGTAACAAAGATAGATTTATCGTTCAGGTGGATGTCGTCAGCGAAGGTGTTGCAGTTAGCTAGCATATTTTAGTTAATGACCCACTGGTTGATCATTTGTCTGTGGGAAGCAATCTCTATCGTGCACTTTTAAAAAATTTAATGTATTATTTTGGGATTGGTTCTCTGAACTTGAATTAAGAAACAAGGCTCATCGTCAGTTACATGTGATGCGCTGAACTCGATAGCAATGATTTCATGCGTATTTATAGCTACCGCTAAATGTCACTTGCACCAGACGGGCCGTTTTCCATCAATACCCTGCTTAATTTGATTCCATAGCTAAATGGCTTTTTAAGTAATCCAGAATATTAGTGAACCACGATTTATTCAAGCATGATAATATTGTTTCTGATTAGTTTTGTGGTTTTGTAACTTAGCTTTCTCATAGACCTGAATATTTAGGTTAATTTAGCTGTTTAGAATGTATATTAATAAGTGAATTCGCAGATTTAGAAGATAAAGTACTATATGATCAAACTACCTCATTATGCATGCATTAGCAAACAAACCAAAATAGTTAAAGTCAAGTTCAAACTGCAAACTAAAGGAATAATCTAGCATTTCTACTTTGGAGGCAAATGTAAAGTAAAAAAACATGCATTGATAGGAAACGTTAAACTTGCCGCATATTATATTTAGCGATAGAGGCAAATACACATGAAATCATGTGCGAAGACGTAAGGTAACTGACGGTGAAGGGTTACCTTACTTCTTCAAACAGACTCGTTAAAATATTAAGGATATGGCAGAAATGATATTTATGGAAGCGTTCATATTAAACAAGTGGTTACACGAATACCACCCAAAAATAACACAGCTTTTTTGAAACGGGGGCATTAATGCCATTTGGTAGTTAATTCTCAGGATAGTTATATGATTCAAATCAATATTGAAAAATTAGGCAATGTTTCGAGTCAACAAACTGTTCAGAGGGACAGTGAACCTAAAGGATCATAATGCCCAGGTTAACGAAATTTACGTAATAATAGAAACAGCTCATAAAGATAAGTATGCCTAAAACGAAAGCAAGCTCCTAACAGTGAATTAGGTTGAGGTTTGTTAGCTGAACTTGAATTAGGAGATAAAGTCATATAAAAGCAACAGTTCTTATATTATAAAGTTGGAGCATAGCCAAAATTACTCAAGCTCTAGATATCCATAAAAATTTATTCTACGTAACCTCAGAAATTACGAACTGTATAATAGACTGAAATTTAAAAAGGGTGGTTAAATAGTCCTTTTTACACCTCCGAAACCATGATCCTTATTGAACATCTAAAAAAGTTTACTGGCCACTAAAATTTAGTAAATTATTACTTATGCTTAGGAGTGGTATGGAGTGAACAAGTGGTGCTCTCATAATGTGTTTCGTTACAAAATGCCGCAATGGATGTCAAACAAGTTAAGTGCTGAAAAACAAGAAGACATTATACGTTGCTATGATGCATTCAATGCAAGCGATAAAAATTACACATGAGTGGATATACAAAGGACCGAATAAAGCCTTCGTAGTGACTGATAATTATTTTCATCTTATTGGCATCTTGAATTTTAACAAAATTGCGGTCAGCAAATATAAGATAATAAACGGCAAATACATTATTTGTTATGAACTAAGAAAAAATTACCTATTAACCCATTAGTTCCATATTATTCTAGATGAAGTGGAGTATTATCGAAGTGACATCCTCAAAAATTCGGGATTTGTTATCAACATTAAGTTTTCTTATCCTCTTCCTTATAACCCAAATTTCAATACGACAGAGCCACTGTGGTAAGTAATAAATGAACAGTCAAGAAATAGTATTTGCTTTAAAAATAAATGTTATTATAAAGAGGCTATGTAATAATTATTTTTTGAAATTTTACCAAAAATTATACAATTTTTGACGTCCCAAATGGATAATAAGTTGCAGGTATTCAAACCTGCATCTTCAAGCTGATTGAGTACAGCTCTAATGCACATCATACCCATAGCTTTATTCTTCATCCCCGGCCTTCTCCTCTGGACGCCTAAATTTAGCGTTACTATTGGTTTACTCACGGTTATTTACGCATTATTCTATTGCTTTAAATATAAATCAAAATTAAACATCAATAAGGATGATTTCCTTGTGTTTGCTATATTTGGTTCATATTTAATCACCAATATACCAATCACACTAGCAGATGAAAATAACTTTAGATATATAGATGCACCCAGTAGGATTCTTTTGTTTTTCCCTGTTTATCTCATGTTCAAAAATGAATTGCCCAAACTTAGCATTAGAACACCTTTCGAGTACGGCATAATCGTGGGAGCAATAGGTGCGTTTTTTATTAGCATTTATCAATATTATATACTTGAGATGCCAAGGGTTGAGGGGTTTTTATTTAGCATTAACTTTGGTTACCTTGCTTGTTCATTAGCATTTTTAAATCTGTCATTCATAAAAGGTTCATCACGAAAAGGGCTACTCATCTGCGGATTTTTATGTGCAAGCATTGCTACAACTCTGACTCTCACTAGAGGCGCAATAATAGCAATTCCCGTTCTGTTTACTCTGTTAACTTGGATATACAGAAAAGAAATTAATGGACGCCTGTGCATTTTGGGTGTCGTTTTTTTTATTTTTATATCTGGTGTCATCTACTCATTGTCCTCTGGAGTTCAGAATAGGGTTGGCTACACTATTTTAGAATTTAGTTCTATTGCAGCTGGTGATGTATCAGTATCTGTGTCTTCTGGGGGCCGATTACAGCTTTGGTTGGCTTCAATTAAAGCTTTTCAACAAAGTCCATTTATTGGTCTGACTCATTCGGAGAGAGAAGCTCTAAACCTCTCACTTTACAACAATGGTACCGTGACTGAATGGGTAACAGCAGTGAGTCGCGGGCATGCTCACAACCAATACTTTGAGATGCTCGCTTCCAACGGGATATTGTCTTTCATAACCATTATTATGTTGTTTGGCGTAACAACATATTTATTATTTCGAAACCTTGATTCAATATACAGTGTTTCCGGTGTTATTTTTATGTCTGGCATCGCTATATTTGGACTCACGGAGGTTTTACTCCATGCAAATATAATCAATATTTACTTTGGTTTTTTCTTGGCTTTTTTTCTGGCTTCTAGTTTGTATGGAACGAAAGATTGCAAAGGATTCATTATGCTAAAAGCATCAACTTCATAGATATTCTTATGAATATACTCATTATTGGCCCCTCTTGGATTGGTGACATGGTGATGTCACAGAGCCTTTATAAACGCTTAAAAGGGCGTCATCCTGAAGCATGTATTGATGTATTGGCTCCAGCGTGGTGTAAGCCGATTTTAGGGCGTATGCCAGAGATAAATCGTGTGATAGAGATGCCTGTTGGGCATGGTCAATTTAACATATGCACTCGTTGGGCTCTGGGTCGTTCTTTACGCAGTTATCATTATGACCATGCTTATGTGCTCCCTAATTCAGTAAAATCTGCACTCATTCCGTTGTTTGCTAAGATCCCCAAACGTACAGGTTGGAAAGGAGAGTTTCGTTTCGGCTTTCTAAGTGATTTACGCCCTGATAGAAACATTTTCCAATTTATGGTTGAACGCTATGTTGCACTCGCTCATGACGAAAATAAAATGCTATCTGAAGTTAGCTTGGAAAGTATTGCCAATCCAGCACTTAATGTCGATAAAGAAAATCAATCTGTATGTTTGCAACGATTCCAAATTTCACCAAATTTACCAATTATTGGTTTATGTTCTGGCGCTGAATTTGGACCAACCAAACGATGGCCTGAACGTTATTATGCTGATATAGCAAGTAAATTAATCAGCGAAGGCAACCAAGTTTGCTTATTCGGCGGTCCCAATGACAAAGCTGTTACAACAAATATTATGAATATGCTATCTGATAACAATAAAAATATGTGCTTTAATCTAGCTGGTGAAACATCCTTGATTGATGCCGTTGATTTAATCGCAACTTGCCATACCGTTTTTTCAAATGATTCAGGGCTCATGCATGTCGCAGCGGCAGTGGGGGCTAATATTATTGCAATTTATGGCTCAAGCTCATCCAAATATACTCCACCATTATCAGACAATGTAAAAATAGTAAATGCAGACATCAGTTGCCGTCCATGCTTCAAACGAAAATGTCCATTGGTACACTTAAATTGCCTGAATGCACTGTTACCATCACAAGTACTAATTGCCTATAAAGCTCTAACCTCTACCTCCCGCAATTAGATAAATAATAAAATTTAATTACTATAAAATTAGCCATGTATTTATTAGATTGTACCTATCGTAATACGCTGCGTGCATGGGGTAATTATTGTGGTTACCGGTGATATTATAGAAAATTTTTGTCAGTAAATAAGGTTTTTTTCTAGATGAGGAAGTTAAACCATTAATTTACGAACTTTTCCTCTTAATTCGAGCTCAGATAACAAATGTCAATATGATTCACTAGGAGATAATCGCTTTCATTTTAGGCATATTTAGTCCTGTTAGCTTATTTGATGCTTTTATCATAGAGTAGGTTGCATTAACCCTGAGTATTGTGATTCCTTAAGCTAAATGTCCCGCTGAGAAGTTGTTTGATTCGCAACATTACCATCTATGATAGGGAACGATTATGGTAATCATATCTCGTTTTTCAATGCTGATTTGAACAGTATAATTGCTGGTAACTGATCGCTACATTACACGGATAACTTCGCTTTTAACAAGTGCTTCTTTTCTTGGTGGAATGAGTGGTGCCGCTTGTTTAATATGAACGATTGCGTAAGATTGTCTGGTGTCGTAAGCACCACCACTTGGTATTTCATTGATTCTTTGGCGAGTCTGTTTGAGCAAGTCTGAAAGCAGAATAAATGAATCCCTGCAGACCCTTCAATAGCATTGAACATACGCGTTTAATTATAAGAGCCATCGTAATGGCTAAGTCACTAAGTAAACGAGAGCTTCCATGATTATCCTGCTTAGTTTTATTCCATAGCTGAATGACTTTTTCACCAATCCAAAATATTAGTGAATTATGGTTGATTAAAGTTTGATTACACTGTTTCTAATTAGTTGTTTTTTAATGAAATCTATTTATATACCCGACTATTGGAGTGAGCCTAACTATGTAGAGTACTGATTAAAAATTTAGCTACTTCACTTAAAAAATAAAACCGATTATTAGAAATATTCCTTAACAGAGATAGCGATGATTCAAGTCAAAAAATTACTGGAAGAGATATTGCATCTAAAGAGTCATAATGCTGAAAACATTAAATTATCTGATAGAGCTAAGCATTTTTAAAATGAAATCGAGTGTTTCATAGTAAATCATGTGTGGATTGGCTATTTGAACTAGAACTAAAAAATAAAGCTCCTTCAAATACAAAAGGGCATTGATGGACAGTTTTTCTATTTCTGTGTTTTAAATGCAGGAACATTGAAAAGTAAGAGAGTCAGAAGTTTATTATGGACAATATGGAGGCGTGGATGATGGCGCTCCCACAGGGATTCGAACCCCAATCTATCGCTTAGGAGGCGAATGCTCTATCCTATTGAGCTATGAGAGCTTTAACATAGACTATGAAAAAATAATAAGTATTTTAGTATACTGAATTATAGACAGGAGTTAAGGAGAAAGTTGTCTTATTGCGTGTATTTAGTAACCATATCACCAATTTGAATACTTGAGCCTAATTCTGCTGGTGAAATTGATACTTCCGATGAGTTTTCATAAATGCGTGAAACAGTTAATAATATTTCACTTTTTTTAAGTTGTGTCCGTTGAATACCATATTGATCAGTAAATGACGCATCATGCCAAAGCGAGAGCACATCATCGTATGCTACGCCATGAATCCGTCCGGCATTTATTTGTCCATGTGGACCTCTTATCGAAATTATTTTAGGAGTAGTTACTCGACAAGATAAGTTTTTTTCTAAATCTAACAATATATTGCGGCTCATTCTTTGTGCCATTTCGCCATAAGATGATGTCCAAAAGCGTGCGGTTTTAGTGTCAACTTTACTATTTTTTTCGAAAGGCCATGCTGCAGTGTCTCTATAACGGTTTTGGTAAATAACTTCTCCTGATTTGCCATTAATCACACTAATAGATAATGCGAGTTGGCGTGATGTCTTGTTTTTGTGAACAGTTTTTTTATCGATTGTTGCAGACATATCCGTAATGTTGCCAACCAATAAATATTGTGCACTCGTATTTTCGGCAATCATGGTCGTAATATAAGGCTGTGTCAATGAAATGGCGTGCGGAGAAATACCTTGAATCACAAAACTTTGAGCTTGAGTTTCAAATTGACGCTGTAGTAGTACTGTAAAATCATTACCGAACTGAAAAATACCACCTAGTGCTGCGTGCTCAGGAGAGACAATGTTGAAACGGGTCATTAATAATTCTTTACGGTACTGGTTCTTGTGGCAAGCACTTGCCGTAGGATAAATATCAATACGTGCTGTCAATTTTATGGCACCATTGAACTGCTTTGTTTTAAGCACTTGAATTTGACGGATTTCGTTACCACTAAGTAGGTAGTCGTCCTTGAGTTCTTTCAAATAGGGGCGAAGCACGGTTAACCCCCCAATATCAGCATCAGAGAATTTTATTGCTTGATAAATGGCATCTTCTAGGGCGTGTTGACGAGCCTGAGCTTTGTTTTCTAAAACTGAACTAACACCAGTAACCTCATACCATGCCGCATTGATTGATGGTACATAAAGAGCAATACAAGCAACTAAGTGTTTAATCATTTTTTTATGCATAACCATTATATCCAATAGTAGGTATAAAAATTGCTCACTCAAGAAGCATCGTAGTAAAAGTGACAAGTGATTAGTAACATATGCATGGATTAACCGCACTAATGCAAATAATATTCCCTAAAAATAGTGTAATAACTGGATGTGATGCTCTAACGAAATTTTGCAAGAAATTATCAGATGTTAAACGTGTACGGAGCCAGACAACCATGAAAAAATGGATAGTGATAATGCTGAGTTTCGCAACTGTATCTTGTGCATATAACCCGATCTATAATGGTAAAGAATCATATTCAGGTAGCCCATTTCTATTGCAACAAACACCTCGACACACTCTCGACTACTTTCTCGATGGTTTAACGACTGAATTGCTTAAAACTAACAACTACCTGACGGCTAAAATGCCAATGGCGGTTGTATCATTTGTCGATGTTGAAGAAATGGACGAGACGAATTGGCTGGGTAATTCTGTCACAGAAGGCATGATTTATCAGATGCAACGCCGTGGTTTCACTATCATCGACTTCAAAACGATAGGAGCAATCCGCGTTACTCCTGAGGGTGATTTTACATTGAGTCGTAACTGGAAAGAGCTGAACCCTGAGCAGCAAATTGATTATGTGCTGGCGGGTACTATGCTTCGTCAAGGTGGAGGTGTATTGGTTAACGCTCGTATTGTTGGTATACGCTCCCGTGTTATTGTAGCCTCTGCACAGGGCTTTTTGCCAGCAGATCGTATTGGACGAGATATTGATACATTAAGGAAAATACGCATCGAGGATGGGGTCATCATTCGTAATGATAAACGTCAGCATGCAGCTGATACTATTATATTAAAGCCTTGATAATGTTACTATTGTGTTATGAAGTGTCTAATGCGATGGAGAACACTATATATAAAATTTTTAGCTGGGTCACGTATGCAACTGATTGAATGCATAAACCATGGCTTAATGAGTGGAGTGAACATGAAAATATGGCTTACCGTGGTAATGATATACTTATTAAGTGCTTGCCAATCAACCACACAGATTCCTTCCGATGAACTTCTTAGCGCTGTTGGTACAATTTCCATTAGTGCACAACGTGGAAAAACTTTGGCAGAAAGGCAATCTCGTGCTGTGCGCGCTTCTAAATTGGAAGCGTACAAAGAATTGTCAGAGCAAGTGTATGGTATTCGTATCAGTGGGTTAACTCAAATAGATGATCAAAGCTTAGACGCGGATCAAACGCATGGTGCGGTAAATGGTATCATTCGTGCTGCCGAAGTTGTGAGTAGTTATTCTGTGGGTGATAGCTATGTGACTGAGATGCAGTTAAGTCTTAGTAAAATGAAAAAAATGATAGAGTATAGTGAATCGCATCATGTTCCGAGTAATAACACGATTATTTTTTAACGAGTAATATGAATCAAGTCAAACTAATAATATGAACGGCTTTGTAACATTGTCTGGTGTCGTAAATGTCATCGTGTGATATTTCATTGATTGTTCAGTGGGTCTGTTTGAGTAGGCTAGATAGCATTCCACTGTCAGTCACATTTGATGCACTTAACTCAGCAGCAAGGATCTCATGCGCATTTATATTTACCGCTAAATGTAACTTGCACCAGACTTGCCGTTTCCCATCAGTACCATTTTTTTTACTGTCCATTCTTCTTCACCGTAGACTTTGAGCTCCGTAAAATCAATTGCTAAGTGCTGGATGCTTCCTTTATTCTTCATCTTAAACGTGATGTTAATCGTTGTGGCACGCTTGCTAATATATGAATAGTGAGGGCATGACAACGACAGTTGAACAAGTTTGAAAACAAAACTAATTAATTCTTGCAGATCTCTCAATGGCATTGAAAATACATGCTTAACCACAAGGGTCGTTGTAATGGCTAAGTCGCAAAATAAACTATGTCTCCCATGATTACCCGGCTTAGTTTGCTTCCATAGCTGAATAGCTTCTTCATCAATTCAGAATGTTAGTGAACTATGATTGATTAAAACTTGATTATACTGCTTCCAGTTAGTTGTTTTGTAGCTAAGATTATTCATAGACCTGAATATTTAAGTGAGCTTAACTGTTTGGAGTGTTGATTGAAAAATTTAGTTCCTTTATTTAGGAAATAAAAGCCAGTTACCATAAACGTTCCCTAGCTGAGACAACAAGGGCTCGAGTCAAAATTACAGAGAGGCACATTGAGTCTAAGGGATCAGACAACTCAGATGAGTAAAATGGACGCCATGATAAAAGCGTTAAATAAGTTGATAAGACTAGGCATGCCTAACACGAAAGCGATTGTTTAATAGTGAGTTATGTTGGGATGTGCTATCTGAATTAGAACTAAGGAACAAAGCTTCTTTCCAATAAAAATAGTGTTTAGGCTTTAACGTTAGTACCTAATGTTCGACTGCCTGAGGCTTTGCCACCTCTATCGTAAGTTATTTCGTTTTTTCCACCTGCTTCTTGAAATATGTTGCTGAGTTTGTGCATACTGAGGTATGCTCTCTGTAAAGCTGAACCATTAGTATCATTCAATTGATAACACTGTTCAAGCATGGTCTGGATAGTGTTAATTAATGTTTTGTTATGTTCCGAAGGAGACGTGATCTCAGGGCATTGAGAAAGGTACTTGTCGCGTTGTTGAATTGTATTAATCAGTGCTAACTTTTTTTTTGTACAAGCGTCAATAGCTATTGATTTTCGAGATAAAATTGCTGTTATTTCATTCTTTAGGGTTTCAATTAATGCATTAATATCATGCTTTTGTGCAAAAAGTTGGTGTTCAAAGGTGAATGATTCATCTGACATCGTTCATTACTTGAAGCTACGAAGTTCGTCTTCGTGTTTCATTATATTGGCAGCCAAACGGTCGGCATCAACTTTATAAGAGCCATTCGTTATGGTTGCTTTAATTGCGTCGATTTTTGCATTGTCAAGGTATCCTTCATTTGTTATTTGTTGATGCATTGCACTAATCGCTCGGCTTCCATCGCTCATTGAAAATACATCATTTCGTGGTTTTTGCACTTCTTTGGAGGAATCAGTTGCGATGGATGCGCTTTGTGATTCATTTTGATTGTTTATGTGCGTGTTCAAGGGTTGGCCAGAGCGCAAATGATCTATACTTGCCATATTAAAGCCTTATATATGCTCGAATTTACTGTTGCTAACAGTATCGACCATACTGATATTAACTTTAGTACCTAATTAGTTTTATTTTTTAAATTAGAGAACTAAATTATTAATTTACGAGCTAAAGAGGACTTTGTCTCCTAATTTTAGTTCAAGTAGCAAATCTCCACATGATTTACTATTAGACAATCGCTTTCGCGTCAGACATATCTAGTATTGTCAGCTTATTGAACGCTTTTATCATGACGCTGGTTTAGCTAATATTAGTTTTGTGCCCCTTAGACTCAATGTCCCTCCCAGTAATTGTTTGATTTGAATCATTGCTATCTCTGCTATGGAACGTTTATGGTAATCGGCTCTATTTTTTAAATAAGAGAACTGAATGTTCCATCAACACTCTAAACAGTTAGGCTCACTTAAATATTCAAGTCTATGAATGATTTTCGCTATAAAATAACTAATTGGAAGTAGTATAATCAAGCTTTAATCAATCGTGGCTCATTAATATTCTGGATTAACGAAAAAGCTATTCAGCTATGGAATCAAACTAAGCAGGGTAATTATGGGAGATCTTCTTTATTGATTCCACGGGACTAAAAGTCTACGGTTAAGTGTTACCTAGCTGACTTAAATAGATCTGCTGAAAAATCAATGAAATATTAGCCGATGGTGCTTACGGCACCAGGCAATGTTGTGAAACAGTTCGTATTAAACGAGCGGTTCCACTAATACCACC
This sequence comes from Candidatus Enterovibrio altilux, assembly GCF_002381345.1. GTDB lineage: Bacteria > Pseudomonadota > Gammaproteobacteria > Enterobacterales > Vibrionaceae > Enterovibrio > Enterovibrio altilux. Next base: position 265,091 of record NZ_CP020660.1, on the reverse strand, counting down.
AAGAAAAGAAGCAACTTTTAAGGAATGAGATCATTCGCGTAATGTGGCAGTCAGTGACCAGAAGTTGTGCGGTTCAAATCAGTATTGAAAAATGAAGTGTGCTTACCGTAAACGTTACCTATAAGAGACGACAATATTTCGAGTCAAAAACGACTAGGAAGAATATTGAGCCTAAGGGAGTATACTGCCAGATTATCGAAGCCTACGCAATGATAAAAACGTGAAATAAGCTGACAGAGCTCAGTTTGCCTAAAGCAAAAGTAATTGTTTAAAAGTGAATTATGCAGGGACTTGCGATCTGAATTAGGACTCAAAAACTAAGCCTACTTAATTGAAAAAAATTAAAATTTTACAGTTACTTGACTTACTGAAATGATTGTAGCATCGATAATTCGGTTCGAGTTATTGTTACGCACTTTAATTTGATCACCAAGAGTACCATCACTCAATGCTGTGCCTTTTGTAATGATATGCAGACCATTACCCCTAGCAGTTATCACAACTTTCTCATTTCGACATACCATGCAAATATCACGGCCTTGTACTGGTTGTCCCATACCAACAGCCCGTTTAATCCGCGACCCAATAATAGTTGCTGTACGTGTGTAGACTAGTCCTCGTTGAAAACGCGCATCCACTAATTGAATGGTAAGATCATCTTGTTTGAGTGTCATGCCGCGATCTAAAGGACGATTTGCAACAACTATGGGCGTTAAAAGCTTGATCTGGACGGTAACATATACTTGCCAGTCATCTGGGATGCAGCTCACCATGACGGTTACGCTCTTATTGAGCGTTTGACGGCCAGGGACTGATGTCTCCAGGGGAATTGGACAATTTGAAAGCCGTAGTCGTGAGTCAATGTTTCTGGCTTCTACTTGAAGCTCTCCTTGTGCAGGAGGCAAGATTAAAGTAGTTACATATTTTTCTGCTGTTTTTTTTACAACTAGAAGTTGATTCGTCGGAGCAGAAGCTATAATGGAGCTAAAGCCAATGAAAAATGTGCCGATAAAAAGGCAGGTTAATCGCTGATAATACATAAATCACAAATTAGTTAATATAAGTAACAATAGTTGCCGTATTCCATGAATTAGTTCAATTATACAATTTATTGAGTTAATTATTGCTGCAATATAGTAAAAACTGGATTATATGGAGTTTATTTTATGTCAGGAATTCTTGATACGGTCAACCAACGCACCCAATTAGTGGGTCAAAATCGTTTGGAACTATTGACCTTTCGATTAATACGAAAACAACGTTATGGAATCAATGTGTTTAAGGTAAAGGAAGTACTACAATGCCCTAAGCTTACTTCAATACCTCAGTTGCATCGATTGGTTAAAGGTGTAGCGTATATACGAGGACAAACGGTATCAATTATAGATATGAGTCTTGCCACTGGAGGGTCACCGATCATCGATCCTGAAAACCATTTTATTATTATTTCTGAGTTTAATCGCTCTACGCAGGGCTTCTTAGTTGGTTCAGTTGAACGTATTATCAATATGCGCTGGGAGTCAATCATGCCACCGCCAGAAGGAACTGGTAGTTCTAATTATCTAACTGCGGTAACTGAAATTGGAGGTGAATTAGTTGAAATTTTAGATGTAGAGAAAATACTTAACGAAATTTCCCCGGTGGATGAAAGGATTCGTGACGATGTGTTGGCACTAAAGCCCGTTGTTACGGCAGGGGATGAGGTTAGGCCAAACAAAGTGCTCGTTGTCGATGATTCTAATGTTGCTCGCAAACAGGTTAAAAGAGCGGTTGAAACTATTGGGTATGAAGTTCTTCTTGCTTATGATGGTCGTGATGCATTAAATCAGCTTCAGGCATTATCTCAAGAGTGTGATATTTATAAAGAGCTTGTTTTAGTTATTTCTGATATTGAAATGCCTGAAATGGATGGTTATACGCTAACGACTGAGATTAAAAAAAGTTCGAATTTAAAAAATCTTCATGTTGTATTACACTCATCGCTCAGTGGTGTGTTTAATGAGTCTATGGTAAAACGTGTGGGGGCAGATGCATTTATTCCAAAATTTGACCCAAATGAATTGAGTGCAGCAGTTATTAGTGCAGTTACAGGCCAAAAAAGTTAATCTATGATAAGTATAACAATCACAGAACAAGAATATCATGCTTTTTGTAAATACCTCGAAGCGAAATGTGGTATTATTCTTGGTCACAATAAGCAGTATCTCGTTAGAAGTAGGATTAGCCCCTTACTGAGTCGATTTAAGCTTGCTTCGATGACTGAGTTATTCCGATTGGTACTTACTAACCGTAATCATGAATTAGCTGTAGCAGCTATTGATGCAATGACCACAAATGAAACCTTATGGTTTCGTGATACCTATCCATTTGAAGTGCTAGCCAATAAATTGTTGCCTGAAATGTCAAAAAATCATTGTCCTATTAAAATTTGGTCTGCTGCAAGTTCATCAGGACAGGAGGCGTACTCGATTGCGATGATTATTCAAGAGGTATTGACGACAAAGCCTGGTTCCATTCAAGGCGTTCAAATTACTGCAACAGACATTTCATCTACTATGCTAAATAATTGTCGAACAGGTATCTATGATAATTTAGCGTTGAATAGAGGACTCTCACTTCAGCGTAAACGCCAGTTCTTTGAGGACGCTGGTGAAGGTTTCATGAAAGTTAATGATTCATTGAAACGCATGGTAGCGTTTAAAACGCAAAACCTTTTGAATAGTTATAACTTATTAGGAAAATTTAACATTATTTTTTGCCGTAATGTGCTAATTTACTTTTCGTCAGAGATGAAATCGCAAGTGCTTAATCAAATGGTGACAAGTTTAAACTCTGGTGGTTATTTGTTGTTGGGTGCATCCGAGTCATTAACTGGCATTACTGATCGTTTTGAAATGATCCGTTGTAATCCTGGCATTATCTATCGACTTAGGTAAATATTTTTCAAATAATAGGCATATTGAGTCCTATCAGCTTATTTAGTGCTTTTATTATTGCGTAATTTTCGTCAATATAGGCATTGTAATTCTTTTGGTTCAATATCCCTCTGAAAAATTTTGTGGACTAAAAACCTTACCATTTCTTAGCTAAAACGTTTATGACAAAAATATTTCATCCTCCGAAACTTATTTGAGTCGTATAACATCTGGTAATCGACATCTAAGTTACGTGAATGGCTTCGTTTCCAAAAAATGTTTTTTTGATGGAATGAGTAGAAACGCTCGCCTAACACAAACGCTTTCGTAACATTGTTAGTTTTGTAAAGACTATTGTCTGATATTTCATTAATTTTTTGACGGGTCTGTTTGCAAAAGTTAGGTAGTACTTCACTGTCAGTCACATTTGATGCACTCAACTCAGTAGCAATGATTTTATGCGTATTTATATCTACTGTTAAATGTAACTTGCACCAGACTCTTCTTGGCCTATCAGTACGGTGCTTTTTTACTTTCCTTTCTCCTTTATCGTAGATTTGGAGCCCTGTAAAATTAATGACTAAGTGCTGGATGGTTCCTTTATTCTTTATTTTGAGCATAATCTTAACCGTTTTAGCTCGCTTACTAATGCATTAGTAGTGAGGGCATGACGATGGTAGCTGAGCAAGCTTGAAACAAAATTAATGCATTCTTGCAGACCGCGTCATAGCATTGAAAACACGTGTTTAACCACGCGGGCCATCGTAATGGCTAAGTCGCTCAATAAACAAGATCTTCCATGAATGCCCTACTTGGTTTGATTCCATAACTGAATAGCTTCTGTATCAATCCACAATGTAAGTGAGTCAAAATTGATTGCAGCTTAATTATACTGTTTTCAGTTAGTTATTTTGTAGCGAAGATTGTTCATAGACCTGAATATTTAAGTGAGCCTAACTATTTAAAATTTTAATTAAAAATGCAGCTCCCTCATTTAAAAAAGAAAACTGATTACTCAAAATTACTTATACATTTTTTAATGTAGGAAGATTAATATTGAACAATGCATTGGATTCATAATGAACTTTGTTTCCTAATTAGAGTTCCAATAGCAAATCTCAACATGATTCACTATGAGACCGTTGCTTTCGTGTTAGGCATATCTAGTGTTGGCACTTTATTTAACGCTTTTATCATGGTTTTGGCTGCACTAATCTAAGTTGTGCGATCCCTGAAGCTCAATGTTTCTACCAGTGATTTTTAATTCGAACCATTGCTGTTTCTGCTAGGAAACATTTTGGCATTTATATTGCTAAACATTTGGCAGTAAATACTAGGAGATGGTCACATGGCAATATCGTTCGATAAAGCGTTAGGAATTCATCAATACACGGTAGGTGTTCGGTCTCAGCGTGCAGAGATATTGGCTAGTAATCTGGCGAATGCTAATACTCCAGGTTATAAAGCACAGGATATAGACTTCACACGAGCGCTTCAAGCGGCAACTTATGGAGCAAACTTTGGCCTGAATCAAACTGATGAGCGGCACATCGCGGCCACTTCGCAGATTCAAAGTCAAAAAATGTATCGTATCCCAAACCAACCTGACACAGGTGATGGCAACACCGTTGATGCACAGGTTGAACGAAATTTATTTATGCAGAATGCTCTTGGATATGAGGCATCAGTAGAGTTTTTAGGTGCTCAGTTTAAAAATATGTCCAAGGCACTGGGAAGGAATGAATAAATGAGTCTATTTAATGTGTTCAACGTAACCGGTTCTGCAATGAGCGCGGAATCAATTCGACTAAATACCACGTCCAGTAATCTGGCGAATGCTAACTCAGTGGGCAGTTCTGCTACTGAAACGTACAAAGGGCGTCATCCTGTATTTATGGCTGAATTAGATAAGTTCACATCACAAGCATTAGGGCACAGTGTACCTGTGCGTGTCGCCGGCATTGTTGAAAGTAAGAAGCCTCTTCGTGCAGAGTTCAATCCTGATCATCCAATGGCGAATGCTGAAGGTTATATTTTCAAACCGAACGTGAATATAATGGAAGAGATGGCCAACATGATTTCGGCCTCGCGATCCTATCAAACTAACGTAGAAGTAGCAGAAGCATGCAAACAAATGCTGATGCGTACACTGCAGATGGGTCATTAAGGCAGAAGGACGGCACTATGAATATGATTGATGGCGTAGGTAATGCAAGTAGAGGTAGCTACATTGACCAGCTAAAAACCTTGCAGGAAAAACAACGCGCTGAGCAAGGTCATGACGATAAAGTGACAGGCCAGTCAGACTTGAAGCAAGAAGATTTTCTTTCGCTATTGACGCAACAGCTTGCGTACCAAGATCCATTCAAGCCAGTGAATAATGAGCAAATGATTGGCCAAATGGCTTCGTTTGCGACAGTTGACGGTATCGGAAAAATGAATAAGCAGTTTAGTTCGTTGAATACAGTAATGACATCGAACCAAGCACTGCAAGCATCTTCATTGGTCGGCCAGGATGTGCTAGTTCGAGGTAATAAAGGTTTTAAATCTGCCATAGGTAGTATCGTTGGTATGGTAAAATTACCTCAAGCCATGAATGACGTGATGGTACGTATCCATAATGAACAAGGACAATTACTTAAAAATTTTAGTATTGGCTCAAAGTCATCAGGCGATCATCGTGTTGAATGGGATGGTTTGGATGATAGTGGTAATCTATTGTCGGAAGGCAAATATACAATAAACGTAAGCGGTTTTATTGATGGGGAGTCTCAAGACTTTGAACTGTCAACTTATGCTAATGTAAATAGCGTGCTACTGGGTAACAGTGATGGAAACATTATGTTGAATGTTGCGGGATATGCATCTCCGGTCAAACTGATCGAGGTACTTGAAGTGGGTCATGCTAGCATGGGTGGCGTGAGTAAAAGCTAAAGAACATAGGAGTTTTCAGCAATGGCATTGAATATTGCATTAAGCGGCTTAGCAGCAGCTCAAAAAGACATGAATACCACCAGTAACAACATTGCTAACGCCAATACTTTTGGCTTTAAAGAATCGCGTGCTGAATTCGGAGATGTTTACTCAGCATCGATTTTTTCGAATGCAAAAACAACAACTGGTAGCGGTGTACAGACTTCCATCGTTGCGCAGCAGTTCCATGAAGGATCGAGCATTTATACTAATAATCCACTCGATTTGCGCATCATTGGCAATGGCTACTTTGCGGTTGCTAATGATAAGTTGGCAACACAAAGTAACGTATTAACACGTAATGGAGCATTTCACCTAGATAAAAATAACAACATGGTTAACTCTGAAGGTCAGTATTTACTTGGCTATAACGTAGACACTGAAACTGGGCAAGTTAGTTCATTTGAACCTAAATCATTGCAAGTACCAGATCAATTTGGACAGCCAAGGGCATCTGAAAACATTAATATCGGCCTTAACCTCCCAGCAGGTGATGCAGCAAAAGATCCAGCATTGTTTAACGCAGAAGACCCTGATACCTATAATAAGGCAATGTCAGCAACCATTTTCGATTCCTTGGGTCAGCCGTATAAATTAACGACATATTATGTTAAAGATAATGTGACGCCGAATAAATGGGCTGTCTACTATTCAGCGACAGATGCAGCAGGCGAAAAATCATTAAGCCTTACGACGGGTGAATTTATTAATGCTACAGGTCATGTTGGCCATTCTGTGGAGTTCAACAGTGACGGCTCAGTAAGCAATCTTAATGGCGGGCAGCCACTTACGACTATTGCTCTTGGCGCAAATGGTGCTGGTCTAGAAATGAATGGGGCAGATGGTACGCAAGCGTTAACTATTAATTTCAACGAACCAACCCAATACGCATCACCATTTGAAATGCATAAATTTAACGAAAATGGTGCAACGACTGGTTATCTGGCTAAAGTTGATATCGATCCAAAAGGTACTATTATGGCGACATACAGCAACGGTGAAAATATTGCTTTGGGTCGAGTGGCTATGGTTCGAGTGTCTAATCAACAAGGCTTGTCCCAAGCGGGCAATACTCAGTGGAAAGTGACACAGCAATCGGGTGCAGCAGTTTGGGGTGAGGCAATGCAGGGAGCTTTTGGACAGGTAAAAAGTGGTACTATCGAGCAATCTAACATTGACATGACTCAAGAGTTAGTTGATTTGATCACTGCGCAACGTAATTTTCAGGCGAACTCACGTGCATTGGAAGTTAACAACGAAATGCAACAAACTATCTTACAAATCCGTTAGTGATTTAATGTTTTATTTTGCCGTTTGCATATTAAGCGGCAATGCATTTCCTTGAAAATTGAGCATGACCTTCTAATATTAAGCACTTTCTGCACTAATACCTTGTTAAACTTTAATAAATAAAATTGGCATTTTTCTTGCTATATAAATATTAGCAGCAACAGGAGAATGTCAAGTGGATCATGCATTATTTCTTGCCATGAGTGGCACCAAACAAAACATGCAAGGATTGCAACTACACGCCAATAACTTGGCTAACGTTAAAACGACTGGTTTTCGAGCAGATTTAGCGCAGGCGAGGGCGATGCAAGCATATGGTGATGGTTTGCCAACGCGCGTATTTAATATGACGGAGCGTCCAGGCCATAATTTTGCTCAAGGGCAGCTTATTACAACAGGTCGTGAACTTGACGTTGCCATTAAGGGAAACGGTTGGCTGGCGGTGCTAGATGAAAAAGGCCAAGAAGGCTATACTCGTGTGGGCAATCTGAAAATTAATCAAACAGGTATGTTGCAAAATGAGCATGGCCATCTCATTCTTGGCAAACATGGTACACCTATCTTCTTACCACTTCCGATATCAAAAATTGAAATTGGTACTGATGGCACTGTTTCTTTGCTCCCACAAGGAGCACCTCCAGAGGCAATGGAAGAAGTTGATCGTATTAAGCTTGTGCGTCCTGATCACAATGATTTATTCAAAGACAAAAATGGTATTTTTAAACCTGTGAAACCTGATGCAACATATGACGCTGATACAAGAGTCACACTCCTTACTGGTGCACTTGAAGGAAGTAACGTTAACGCCATTGGCGAAATGATTGGCCTTATCAATCTTCAACGACACTTCGAAATGCAAGTCAGCCTCATGAAAACAGCAGAGGAAATGGATCAAGCATCTGATACTCTTCTGCGCATTAGTTAATTAAAAGGTAATTATTATGTATCCAGCATTATGGGTAAGTAAAACTGGCTTAGATGCGCAACAAGCCAATATTTCGACTATTTCTAATAATTTAGCTAATGCATCGACGATTGGTTTTAAAAAATCTAGGGCGGTGTTTGAAGATCTTTTTTACCAAAACATTAATCAGCCTGGTGGCCAGTCGTCGCAAAATACTAAATTACCCAGTGGTTTAATGTTAGGTGCAGGTGCTAAAGTGGTCGCGACACAACGCATTCACAGTAATGGTAACGCACAGACTACGGATAACGCTTTGGATTTAATGATTGAAGGTGATGGTTTTTTCCAAATTTTATTGCCTGATGGCAACATGGGCTACCAACGCAATGGTCAATTCAACCTCAATGATGAAGGCGTGATTGTAACCATAGGTGCAGGTTATTTGCTTGAACCTGAAATCGCTGTCCCACCAGATGCGGTTCAGGTAACCATTGGTACTGACGGTGAAGTCTCTGCACGACTGCGAGGACAAGCTACAAATGTAGTGCTTGGACAGATTACCGTGGTTGATTTTATTAACCCCGCCGGTCTTGAGCCAATCGGTCAAAACCTTTATTTGCCTACAGGTGTCAGTGGTCATCCACAAGAAGGTATTCCTAGCTTAGATGGCCTTGGCAGTATCCGTCAATCAATGTTGGAAACATCCAATGTCAACGTCACAGAAGAACTGGTTAACATGATCGAAGCACAACGTATTTATGAAATGAACTCTAAGGTTATTTCGTCCGTCGATCAGATGCTTAGTTACGTGAACCAGAAACTTTAATATAGCAGAGCGTGAATGAAGAAGTTTCTGATAACAGGTCTAATGCTAGCAATGATATCTGGTTGTAGTTTGATGGACCCAAAAGAGCTACTTACACAAAATGAAATAGTACAAGACACCAAAAAAATGTATGCGATAGAAGGCAGTACAGAGCTAGATGGTGAAGGTTTAATCGGTTTATTGCGACAACGTAATGATGCAGTGTTTGGCGATCCTTCATGGGCTCCCATTCATCCGCCACATGAATATGAGCATTATGCAGCGGCGACAGGCTCTTTGTTTAGTATGTCTCAAGCTCAGGACTTATATGACGATACCAAGCCTCACCGCATTGGAAATATTGTGACCGTATTATTAAAAGAAAAAATACAGGCGAAAAAAAGCGCTAGAAGTGACACGAACAAATCGAGCGATTTGAGTATGGATCCACTGAAAATGGGTGGAGAAGAAGTCACTATGGGTGAATCAAATCTTTCTTATGCTGCCGGACATGACAATAAAACAAATGGCTCAACCAGTGCAAATCAGAGTAATAGTATTAATGGCTCTATTTCTGTCGAAGTGGTTGATGTGTTGACAAATGGCAATCTTATCATTCGTGGTGAAAAATGGCTGACGCTGAATACGGGTGATGAATATATTCGCCTGAGTGGTACCATTCGTGCAGATGATATTAATCAAAACAATACAGTGGCTTCAACTCGTATTTCGAACGCTCATATTCAATATTCTGGCACCGGAGACCTCCAGGATACCCAAGATCAGGGATGGTTGGCACGATTTTTTAACGTTGTTCTTTAAACGCAATGATATTTTTGGAGATTTGACGTGAAGAATTGGTTAGTACTTATATTCATAGCTACACTAGTTAACTCAGTGGCGGAGGCTGCAAGAATTAAAGATATATCAGAAGTGGCTGGTGTACGGAGTAACCAATTAGTTGGCTATGGGTTGGTTGTGGGGCTTGCCGGTACAGGTGAAAACACACCATTTACAGATCAAAGTTTTTATAGTATGTTAAAAAATTTTGGCATTCAGTTACCATCGGGCATTAAATTAAAAACAAAAAATATTGCTGCAGTCGCTGTTAGCGCTGATCTCCCTCCTTTCTCTAAGCAGGGACAAAAAATTGATATCACCGTCTCATCCATAGGATCTGCAAAAAGTCTTCATGGTGGTACGCTCGTTCAAACGTTCATGAAAGGCTTAGACGGTAAAACGTATGCTGTTGCACAGGGTAATCTTATCGTCGGTGGTTTCAGCGCTGAAGGTGCTGATGGTTCTAAAATCGTGGGTAACACGCCAACGGTTGGCCGTATTGTGAATGGCGCAATGGTTGAGCAAGAAGTGCCTTCTCCGTTCGGACATGGCTCCTACATTAACTTTAACTTGTTTGAGTCTGATTTTACCACTGCTCAACGTATGTCGGATTCTATTAATAATTTCCTTGGACCAAATACCGCAGCTGCACTGGATGCTACCTCAATACGTGTGCGTGCACCTCGAGACTTGTCACAACGTGTCGCATTTTTATCTACGGTTGAAAATCTTGAATTTGTGCCTGCAAATGCTGCTGCAAAAATTATCGTTAACAGCCGAACCGGCACAATTGTAATTGGCAAAAATGTTAGGCTTCGTTCTGCAGCAATAACGCATGGTACGATGACTGTCATCATAAATGAAAACTTAAAAGTGAACCAACCCGGTGTATTTTCGAGTGGCGCAAGTGTAGTCGTACCGGATTCTGATGGTTCAATGGCAGAGGAAAATGGTCGGATGTTCCACTTTAAACCGGGAGTGACACTCGACAATCTAGTTCGTGCAGTTAATGGTGTGGGAGCAGCTCCGTCAGATTTGATGGCAATTTTGCAGGCACTCAAGCAGGCGAGTGCCATCGATGGCCAACTAATAGTGATTTAAGCCTATGAAAGCTCCCATGAATATCAGTTTTATTCATGATCTTAGCAGTCTCGATCTCCTTCGCCAGAAGACCATGAAAAAGAATAGTGAGGAATCAAATGATGTCATGCGCTCAGCCGCAGAACAATTTGAAGCAATTTTTACACAGCTATTGTTCAAGTCTATGCGTAATGCTAACGAGGCTTTCAAATCAAATTTGATGGATGACCGTACTTCCCGATTTTACGAACAAATAGCTGACGAGCAATTGTCGAGTGCGTTATCTCATGAAGGTTCGCTGGGGCTTGCTGATTTGATTGTTCAGCAATTACAAAGCAGCCAAGGTAGTGAAACAATGGATGTGGAGGTGCGTAGTGCTAGTGATCATATTCAGTTGTCACCTATGTTACGTCTTCCTTCTGTAAATCCTCAAGAGGAGAATGTTGCGGTAATGTTTTATGAGCTTGGTGACACTCCTATTCCTAGAGCTCATGGGTTAGTAGAACAGAATCCTCGGCCTGTTAAAACGAATATGAAGCCCTTTGAGTTTCCACATGAGTTTACTGCGCGGTTAACGCCATATGCTAAATATGCAGCGCGTACGCTAGGAACGGATCCTGCAATATTGATTGCGCAAGCTGCATTAGAAACAGGTTGGGGCAAAAAAATTATAGCGAATGAACGTTGTAATAGTCACAATTTGTTTAATCTCAAAGCTGACCCAAAGTGGGCTGGCCAGAAAATAATGAAACAAACATTTGAATTTCATGATCAAATTCCAGTGCAAAAAATTGCGTGGTTTCGAGCATACACCTCATACCAAGACAGTTTTGATGATTATGTTTATTTTTTAAGTACTAATCCTAGGTATGCTAATGCATTGCAACAGTCAGAGGAACCTGAGCAGTTCATACGCGGGTTGCACGATGCAGGGTATGCAACCGATCCGCACTATTCTGACAAGGTGATGAGAGTATTTTATCAAGTTCAAGACTTGATGAAGCAATAATTTATCACAATTTAGTACTGTATGTTTTGTGCATTGTACTAATGATGGTACTGCTATTCTGGTTTTATTTCACTGAAAGGTAAAGTGAATGCGGAAATAGCTTCGTTTTGTAACGCAAATTTAGATTACAAATCTCAATCTAGTTAATTATTAGACGATTGCTTTCATTTTAGGCATACTTCGTCCTGTCAGCTTATTTAACATTTTTATCATTACGCAGGCTTCCGCAATAGAAGCATTATCATTCCTTAGACTCCATGTTTTGAGTCAAAAAAAGCTCTGCTTCATAAAGTCTGGGATTTAATTATCAATTAACGTTTTAAACAGCTAGGTTCACTTAAATATTTCGGTTGATGAATAAGCTTTGCTATAAAATAACCAACTGGAAGTAGTATAATGAAGCTTTAATTAATTGTGGTTTACTAATATTCTGGTTTGATGAAAAAATTATTTAGTTATGGAACCAAATTAAGCTTGGTGATCGTGGGAGACATAGCTTATTTAGCGATTTAACGATTCCTATGGTTCTCATGGTTCAACGCGCCTTTTCAATGCTATTGAGAGGTTTACCAGGATTTGTTAATTCTGTTTTCAAACTGGCTCAACTACTACTATTATGCTTTGATTATTCATGTGTTAGCAAGCGAGCCCAAACGGTTAATATTACATTCAAGATGAAGAACAAAGAAACTACCCAGCACTTCATCATCGATTCTACTATGCTCAAAGTCTATGGTGAAGGCGAAAGGGCAAGTAGAAAGCGTGGCACGGATGGAAAACAGTGAGTCTGGCATAAATTACATGTAACGATCGATATCAATATGTATGAAATGATGGCTGCTGAGTTAAGTTCATTAAATGTGATTGACAGTGAAGTGCGATCTAACTTGCTTAAACAGATCCACCGAAGGAGTAATGAGATATTAAGTCAAGTAATGGTGCTTACGACACTAGATAATGTTACGAACATTATTCATATTAAACGAGTAGTTCCACTCAATTTCTCCAAAAAGGAACAATTTTTTGGAAACGAGATCATCCGCGTAATTTAGCAGTCAGTTACCAGAAGTTATATGATTCCAATCTGCATTGAAAAAGGAAGTATGGTTACCATAAACGTTCCTTATCAGAGAATCAATATTTCAAGTCACAAAACTATTCGGGGGGACATTTAGCCTAAGGGATTATAATGTCAAAACTAGCTCAATCTCCGCTATGATAAAAAATTAAAGAAGCTGGCGTAGGTTTAGGTATGTCTCAAACGAGAGTAAGCGCCTACTAGGTCATAGTACTAGGGTTTTCTGTTTGAACTCAGACTAGGAAATAAAGCCGTAATGCCGTAATGCCGTAATGCCGTAAAAATTAGGTATTTTTTCATGCATAAAGTAAAGTCTGGCTGAAGTCATCTACATTGACGAAAGACATGTTTAAATTATTTATGCTCAAGTTTTCGTGCAGTCCATCGCTTATGCCAAACGATTAGATTGTAACTTTGACATTGAATTTCTTTCTTATGCGCAGCTTAAGTTAGGTAATGTTATTTTTTTTAACTTTAAAAATAACGTGGTTTGATATAAATTTTTTAATAACTGGGTACAGGAATGAGAAAAATTTTTTTGACTATAGGGCTTCTGATTAGTTCCTTATTAGTACTGGAAAGTTGCAAACAAACACCAAAACAAATGCACCTGACAGGTTCTACAATGGGAACCTATTATTCAGTTAAATTTTTAAATAATGTTGTGCTTCCTCGTATTGAAGAAGTACACACTGAAATAGACAAGCGACTTGCATTGGTGAATACTCACATGTCTACGTATCGCAAGACATCGGAGTTAAGTTTATTTAATCAGCATAAAGACCGCTCTCCATTTAGAGTATCTGTTGATACGGCCGAGGTAATTAATGAAGCTCTCCGAATTAATAAAATTTCGAATGGTGCATTGGACGTAACTGTGGGTCCCTTAGTTAATTTATGGGGATTTGGACCGGAAGAGCGTCCTGATCGCGTACCTTCCGATGAGCTTATTGCCCAGCGACGTGCAATGACTGGTATAAGGCACCTCAGTGTTGATGGCAATAATTTGATCAAAACTAATCCAGATCTTTATGTTGATCTTTCATCAATTGCAAAAGGCTTTGGTGTCGACGTTATCGCCAGTTATTTAACTGAGTTGGGTTTGAAGAATTATTTAGTTGAAATTGGTGGTGAACTTAAGCTCAAAGGAATGAATGCTGAAAGTCAACCTTGGCGTATAGCCATAGAGAAACCAAATAATGCACAGCAAACTATTCAAGAAATAATTGCACCTGGAGATATGGCAATGGCTACGTCGGGTAATTATAAAAATTACTTTGAAGTAGACGGTATACGATATTCTCACATTATCAATCCAGCAACAGCAAAACCCATAAATCATCGAATGGTATCAGTAACTATAGTGGATAAATCATGCATGACGGCAGATGGTTTTTCTACAGCGTTTATGGTGATGGGACCAGAAGATGCACTAGTTGTAGCTAATGATGAAGCAATTGCCGCGTTTTTCATCGTTAAAACTGATACTGGTTTTACAGAAATAGCCTCAGATGCATTTAAAAAATATCTATTATATTAGGATATAAAATGTTTTTATATTTAATAACATTTTTGATTTTTTTGTTGGTGATTGCTAGCATGTCAATCGGTTACATCATTCAATGTCAAACAATCAGTGGCAGCTGTGGTGGTTTAAGTTCTGTTGGTATTAAGAAAATATGCAATTGTCCTGAGCCTTGCGATGCTAGAAAAAAACGCGAGGCGCGTGCTGCCAAAACGGAAGGATGGAAGAATAATAAGATCCTATAATTTACCTTAGCTACGAAGCTTTATTTCCTAATTTGAGTTCAGATAGCAAATCCTTATATAGTTCAATATTAGGTAATCGCTTTCGTGTTAAGTATATCTAGTTTTGTTAGCTTATGTAACACGTTTACCATGGTGTCGATTTTATTAATTTAAGTTGCGTGATTCCTTCAGTTCAATGTCCTTCTAGGTAATGTTTTGACTCGAACCATTGCTGTCTCTGCTATGGGATCTTTATGGTAACCGGTTTTATTTTTTAATAAAAAAACTAAATTTTCATTCGATACTCTAAACAGTTAGACTCACTGAAATATTCAGATTTATGAATAATCTTCGTTATCAAATAATTAACTGGAAGGAGTATAATCAAGCTTTAATCAATTGTGGCTCACTAATGCTCTGGCTTGACGAAGAAGCTATTCAGCTATGGAATCAAACTAAGAAGGTTAATGATTATGGCAGACCTCATTTATTTAGCGACTTAGCCATTGCTTCTGAGTTAAGTACATCACATGTGACTGACGATGAGGTGCTACTTAGTTTACTCAAACAGACTCACTGAAATATTATCCGATGGTACTGACGACACCAAATAACGTTACGAAACTGCTCGTATTAAACGAGCGTTTCAACTCATACTACCAAGAAAAGGAGTAATTTTTTGAAAACGAGATCATCCTCATAATTTAGCGGTCAGTGACTAGAAGTTATATATTTCCCATTAGCATTAGAACAGGAGGTATGGTTACCATCAATATTCCCTATCAAAAAAGGCAATGTTTCAAGTCAAAAAACGACTAGAAGAAACATGAAACTTAAGAGATCATAATGCTCAGATTAGCGAAATTTACGCCAGGATAAAAACGTTAAATAAGCTAACAGAACTAGGTATACCTCATACAAAAGCGATGGCTTAATAGTGCATCATGTTGAGATTTACTATCTGAACTAGAACTAGGAAAGAAAGCTAAGTAATGCAATGAAGAATATAATCTAGTTACAATCAAAAACAAAAGTAATTAAATAAAAAATTTAAGTTGGTTATCCCACGCGATATGACCTTGTCGAATCTACTTCTTTGCAAATGCCGGCAAATCCCCACTTAATCCAAGAGCACGTTTAATAAACTGTGTCTTAATACCAGGAAGCGTAGCGGCTGCCATCAAACCAATACCCCGAATCAATTTTTTCGTTGGATTCTTGCCTGCGAAAAGATCTCGTAAGCCCTGCATTACAGCGATCATTTGCGTAGCTTCAGCTTTACGCCAACGTTCGAAATGGCGCAGCTTCGATTTTTCACCAATGTCTTTCCCTTCTTCTTGTAAGTAAATAAGTTCTTGAGCGAGAGAGGTTGCATCTAGCAAGCCGAGATTAAGACCTTGGCCAGCGAGAGGATGAATAGTGTGTGCAGCATCACCAATCAATGCGACACGATCTAAAATAAAATCACGTGCATAACGCATCTTAAGTGGGAATACAGCTCGCTCTCCTTCTACTGAACAAAAACCTAAGCGGAAATCGAATGCTACGCTAAGGGCTTTATTGAAGCTTTTTGATGGCATGGTGCAGTTTAAATCGGCTAATTTTGGCGATTGTGACCAGACGATAGCGCAAAGATGGGGGTCTGATAACGGCAAAAATGCCAGAGGTCCATCAGGTGTAAAAATTTGACGTGCAATACCAGCATGATGCTGTGTGGTACGAATATTAGCAACAAGTGCGCTGTGCCCATAATCCCAATGAGTAAGTGGGATTGATAGTTGGGTACGCACCCAAGAATTTGCGCCGTCAGCTCCAACCACCAACTTAGTAGTGAGAACTCTTCCAGAGTCGAGAGTTAACCATGCTTTAGTTTCACTGAACATTATTGAAGCACATTTATCGGGGCAAAATATAGTCACATTATGTTGGTGTTTGACTTTGTCAAACAGTGACAGTTGGATTACGCGGTTCTCAACGATATGACCTAAGTTTGGTTGCCCTAAATCTATGGCATCAAATTCAATAGACGCGAAGCTGTCTTGCTCCCATACAATTATTTTTTGATAAGGACTATATCGACGGCTCAGAACGCCGTTCCAAGCACCAATATTTTTTAAAATGTTTTCGCCCGCACGATTGAGTGCTGAAACACGCAGATCGGGTAGAATATTAAATCTAGAGTCAGGTGCATTACCTTCAATAATGGCAATACGCAGATTACTGCTTTTAAGTGCCGCAGCAAGTGTTAAACCCACCATACCACCACCAACAATAGCAATATCCATATTTATCATTTTCATTCTATTAATCCCATAGCTTTTTGCAATAAAGGTGCTTTTATTTCATGGAATATAGACATACTGGCTAATCCGAGGTTCCGGCTAAGTACGAGCGGTATTGAGGTGTTGGAAAAACCATAAACTAGTCCCGATGTCATGGCGATAGTGTTATCTCGATCATGAGTTCTGCGTTTCTGGTAGCGCAGTAGAAGCGCTATGTCTCCGCAATCTTTTGCTTCTCGATATGCGGAAGCAATCTCTTCTGCTAATGCAATTACATCGCGTAAACCAAGGTTAAACCCTTGCCCTGCAATCGGATGAAGCGTTTGTGCTGCATTACCAACTGCGGCGAAGCGATGGCTGATGAGTTGGGTTGATTGATGTAAAATAAGCGGGTACGTGTTTCGTTGCCCGACGTGAACTAAATGTCCTAATCGCCATCCAAAAGCGCATTGAAGCGCATCAAGAAAATTATTGTCGGAAAGCGCTAGTAGCTTTGGTGCTTCTAAAGGAGTAACGCACCAAACTAAAGAGCTTCGAGCTTCTGACATTGGTAGTAAGGCGAGAGGTCCTGAACTGGTAAAGCGTTCAAATGCACGGCCGTGATGTGGCATGGATGTGGTAATATTGGCGACAACCGCAACTTGGTTGAAATCATGTTCATGATGGCCAATCCCTACCATTGCACAACATGATGATGTTGTCCCATCTGCTGCGACAAGTAACTGTGCTTGAAGTGCTTGACCACTGCTTAGCGTTAACTTTATGCATTTTTGCTCACGCTCAACAGATAACACGATAGCAGGGCAAAAAAAAGTAATATTTTTTGCAGTTTTAAAAGCGCTAAAAAAAACCTGTCCCGCATGAATCAGTTCTATAACGTTGCCAAAGAACGGAAAATTGTCATGTTGAGCGTGCATTTCTGTTAAACCGAAATGGCCTTGGTCTGAAACATGAATGCTTTTTATAGCGGAAGAAAAATGGGATAATGCCCGCCAGATACCAATGCGCTCTAATAAATTGCAGCTGCTATAGGATAGCGCAATGCTTCTTGCATCATAACCGGGGTGAGAGTTGTCATGTATGGCCGCTTCAACAACTGCTATGGACAAGCCTGCGTCGGTGAAATATTCGATAGCAAGTGCCAGTGTGGCCCCTGTCATTGCCCCACCTACAATAACGACGTCAAAGTTCAATACTGTTGGCGAGTAACTTTTTGCCTCTGATATTAAAGGCTTAGTTATTTCCATTTTTACGTATTCTCCAATGATAATTAGTGCATGTTGGTTTAGAATTATACGTTATTGTATGGCTTTAAACTTAGTTCAATATGCAAAATCATTGTACATACGCGAATGTGCTCTGTAACTTGTTCAAATAGTAGTTCATGCTCTGCCATGTTAGCATTTTCATCAATGCCTAATTGTACAATTTCAGCGAGATTAGCGAGAATTTCATTGCTATCTTCAGACAGAGTACCTAACGTTACGCTAACTAAGTTGATGCTTGTAATAGATACAACTAATCCAGTTGGTTAACGCATCTCCGCGCCCAAGTAAACTTTTGTTAGCTGTTGGAAGTAGAAGTTCTAAATCAAGCGCTTCACCCGTCAATTGCTTTAATGCTCATAGTACACATGATGCCTCTTGACCTTTGGATTAAATTGGCCAGTTTTACTCATCATACGTGTAATCGTGCAATATGATTATCCAGTCACCCAATGACAAATTTCATCCGCCACATAGCGTACCAGATAATAGTCCATGTATTTCCGTTGTGCTGACTGCTATACTATCTGTAGAAAGAATGGCTGCAATTTTACTGTAATTGAATAAAGTTATTGGGATCACGTTGGATCACCTTATATATAGTTAATTCTCTATTAAATATTACCATATCCTTAAACTTGGAAAATATTTTGTAAAAAAAACATTATGATGCAGTATTATTTGTATGTACGAGATAAAAAGTACTTTGATTTTCACTATATGTACAATTTTTGAACTGTTTAGTGTATCGAAAAAGTATTACTCAATAGAATATACTTAAGGTAACCTATTATTTTTTATAACTTATGTTCTTTGTATCAGTGGATAATACTGTGCTTTAAAGGGAGTTCTAAACGATTGTGACTATGCAGGCTGTTGAAATTCAAATTCTTGGTAAAATCACTCGTGTGATTTGCCCTGTGGGTCAAGAGCAGTCTTTGGTTAATGCTGCAAATGACTTTGATCAGCGGTTGCATGAATTGTCTAAACGCACTAAAGTAATGAATATAGAGCAACTGCTCATCATTGCGGCCTTGAATATGTGCAATGAATTTCATGAAGAAAAAAAGAAAAATATCAGTGATACACGTGAAATGGAACAGCGCCTTATGCTTCTGCAACAAACAATTGAAGAGGCGTTATTGAAGCATAGCGTCTCGAAGGCCTAAAGGCTTTATCAGCTTGACCCTGGAGTGTGCGTCAGCGGATCTATGTCCCTGAGCCGATAAGTAAATTTAAGGATATATCGTTATTAGACTTTTGAGTAATTTCGGTTCGTACCGAGAAAGCTACAGTCTATTCTTCATATTCGCCTTGAACCACAGGGTTCAAGGGCTGATTATCCTAACGGTACTCTGGGGTCATCTTTTTTCTACAACCATAACGTTACGGCAAGAATTGCCGATGCAAAATCAAACATCCACTTCAGAACAGCGCTCTATGCTAAGAAAATTTATTCATTCAAAACTATATGCTCTTAATAAAAATGAGCAACATTGTGCTGCGCAGGCCCTACTGTCACATTTTTAGCACATTGATAGTATGAATGCTGCATCTTCTGTTGCTCTTTATCTAGTTGTCGACGGTGAACTCAATATTCAGCCTTCAATTGAATATTGCTGGGATTTAGAAGAAGACGATGTACCTTTCTGTCACCCATCCTTTTAGCCAAGGTAATCTCCTGTTTTTTTTACTACATCCAGCATTGGAACTGGTATTAAACCAGTATCGAATATTAGAACCTAAATTGGATGTGCGTGATATACTATCAGTTCATATGTTGGATGTTATTTGCACACTCCTTGTTGCGTTTGATAAACCTGGATAACGTTTGAGCAAGGGAAGAAATTACTATGATCGAACGTTAGCTCTTGGGTTGCTTTCAAGTGACGGACCTCAACCTGTGGATATTGCGCATGATTGTCAGCAAATTGATACATTGCCAGTAGAAGCATGATACGCTTCACTACCATTAATTTTGACTCCATCTCGCGTGTAACAATAATAATTAATTAAATTCTTCAGTATTTTGCAGACTATAAAATATTTAATAAAAACATTTTTTTAAAAAGCTACGCATGTTTTGTATTGATCTGTACGATCACTGACAAATCATTCATATATGATATTAATCCAAATTAGCAGGAGACCCTAATGACTCAAGATGACATGAAAAAAGCAGCAGGATGGGCTGCATTAAAATACGTAAAAAAAGACAGTATTGTTGGCATTGGCACTGGTTCAACCGTGAATCATTTCATCAATGCACTAGAGACAATGAAGGAGCAAATTAAAGGGGTTGTGTCGAGTTCTATTGCATCAACTGAGCGTCTTAAAAAAATTGGCATTCCTGTATTTAATGCAAATGAAGTGGCATATTTAAACATTTATGTTGATGGTGCTGATGAAATTAACCCAACTAATGACATGATAAAAGGCGGTGGTACAGCATTGACGCGGGAAAAAATTGTTGCTGCTATTGCTGAACAATTCATCTGTATCATTGATGATAGTAAGAAAGTGGATGTAATGGGAAGTTTCCCACTTCCTGTTGAGGTGATCCCAATGGCGCGTTCTTATGTGGGTCGCGAATTAGTGAAATTAGGCGGAGATCCTTGTTACCGCGAAGGTTGTATTACTGATAACGGAAATATAATCTTGGATGTACACAATTTAAAAATCATTGATGCAAAAGCATTAGAGAACAAAATTAATGCTATCGCAGGCGTGGTCACAGTGGGGCTATTTGCAAATCGAGGTGCAGATGTTGTGCTTGAAGGCACCCTAAATGGTGTTATAAAAAGTTAAAATTTCTTTAGCTCATAAGCCCTTAGCGTTTGATTTTTTAAAGGCTTAACTAAACGTTTTGGTGTAGAAGATTAAATAAGTTAATGGTGCTATTATGACACTGCTTTTTCGTATATATAATGTAATGTTCTTACTCTCTCTTAATGTTATGTGCTATGTGTTATGTTAGTTATTATTGAATGCAATTTGCATGGTGAAAATTAATTTTCTAGTTTTGTTTTTAAGGATGAAATTTTCGATGACTGAAACATCTTTTAAAAAAGGAAAGATAAAAATTTTGCTTCTTGAAGGTGTTCATCCGTCTGCATTAAAAGTTCTTCAAAGCGCTGGTTACAGTAATATTGAATATTATAACAGCCCTCTGGCAGTCAAAGAACTTGAAAAAGCCATTAAAAATGTACATTTAATTGGTATTCGTTCCCGAACTCAATTAACAGAAAATATTTTTCAAAAAGCTCAAAAATTAATTGTGGTCGGTTGTTTCTGTATTGGTACTAACCAAGTCGATCTGGCTGCTGCCGCAAAATGTGGTATTCCTGTTTTCAATGCTCCATTTTCAAATACACGTAGTGTTGCTGAGCTTGTGTTGGGTGAAATTTTATTATTGCTGCGTGATATTCCGGCAAAAAATGCAGCGGTGCACCGTGGTGATTGGATAAAATCTGTTGATCGTTCGTTCGAAGCGCGTGGTAAAAGCCTTGGCATCATTGGCTACGGTCACATTGGTACTCAATTAGGTATTTTGGCTGAAAATTTAGGGATGCATGTTTTTTACTACGACATTAAGAATAAATTATCTTTAGGCAATGCCACGCAAGTGGCTTCTATGTCAAATTTGCTGAATAAGAGTGATATTATTACGCTTCACGTTCCAGAAACAAATTTAACACAAAATATAATAGGTAAAGAAGAGTTTGCTTGCATGAAATTTGGTGCTATTTTTATCAATGCTGCGCGTGGCACTGCAGTGAATATTGACGCACTTTGTGCCGCGTTAGAAAGTGGTCATATTAGCGGTGCTGCAGTTGATGTATTCCCAGCTGAACCAAAAACTAATAATGATCCATTTTTGTCGCCATTGCAAGCATTTGATAATGTTATCCTGACACCACATATTGGTGGTTCTACGCATGAAGCGCAGAAAAATATTGGTATTGAAGTGATTGGTAAGATGATTAAATATTCAGACAATGGTTCAACGTTGTCATGTGTCAACTTACCAGAAGTGTCACTGCCAGAACACTTAGGAACTTCTCGTTTGCTTCACATCCATGAAAATAGATTTGGTATTTTGACTAAAATAAACACTATCTTTGCAGAAGAAGGTATCAATATTGTTGGTCAGTACCTGCAAACTAATGTTGAATACGGTTATGTTGTGATTGATGTTGAGACTAAGTATGCAGGGACTGCATCGAAAAAACTTAAAGCGATTGAAGGAACGCTTCGTTCACGTATCCTGCACTAATGTACTAATTTATTCCTCTAAGTTTCTTTATTTCCTAATTTCCTAAATCAGAGAACTAAATTATCAACCTATGCTCTAAACAGGTAGGTTAACTTAAGTGTTTAGGTTTTATAGACAAACATAGCTATAAAATGACCAACTGGCAGTAGTAGAGTCAAATTTTAATTAATAGTGGTTCACTAATATTTTTGATTGATTCAGCAATTATTTAGCTATTGAATTAAATTAATAAGGGTCATAATGGGAGACTTCATTTATGTAATGACTTAGTCATAATGACGGTTTTCATGGTCAAACGTGTATTCTCCATACCATTGAAATGTCTGCAATGATTTCTTAACTCCATTTTCAAATTTGCTCAACTGTCGTTATTATGCCTCATGATTCATGCATTAGTAATCGAGCAAGAATGGTTAACATTGTGTTCAAGACGAAGACTAAAGGATCCATTCAGCACTTAGCCATTGATTCTACAGGATTAAAAATTTACGGTGAAGGTAAATGAAAAATAAAAAAATATTCCATTGATGGAAATGCGGAGAGTTTGGCGTAAACTACATGTAGCGGTGGCTTTGTCGCCTAATCTGAGCATTATTATTGTCGAGCAAGTCTGTTATTTTCGCTTGGTATGTTACCCATGTTAGTGCGGTATGGGTTGATATCCAAACCACCCCTCCGCGTATAACGAGCATACACGGTTAACAATTTCGGTTGACAGTATTTCATTAAATCAGTGAAGATTCGTTCTACGCATTGTTCGTGAAATTCTTTGTGATGACGAAAAGACACAATATATCGCAGCAGTTTTGTGCGATTAATACGTTTACCTTTATAAGTAATTTGCACTGAGCCCCAATCAGGCTGATTAGTAATCAGACAGTTAGATTTAAGCAGGTGACTGTGTAAGGTCTCTGTCACTATAGTGCCATCTGCGGCGCCTTTCAGTAAGTCTGCATTGAACTCATAATCGTCAATGAAGATATCTTGTGTATCAATATGTTCACCGCTAAATGCAACAATGGTGGTATTAGTAAATTTTTCCAAAGGAAGAATAGTGACATCAACACTTTTCCCCACACATGCTGAAAGATCTGTTGCTAATACATTGACAACTTCTTGCCATATTGCAAATTTGGTTTGATTAAGGCTATTAAGATACAGTTTAAAAGACTTGGATTCGATTAAATTCGGGCTGGTGGCGGGTATGCGTACTTCACCAATGCCAACTTGTGGCAAGCCTTTAATATTGAGCCAAGACAGTTCGTATAGTGTCCAAACGTCATAACCAGTAAAAGGAAGTATTTGTTTTAAATTGAGATTATCCCGGTTAAGGCTACGTGAGATAGGCTGCAGTAATTCTGGAGCATAATGATTCTGGTAGTCTGTTTTTTGCCTTAATGTCATGCCTGCAAGTTTATGTGCTGCTTTATATTTATGCATACGATTTTACCATAGATCGATTAAAACAAAAAAGCTTACTAAATTTGGATGAATCATTGTTAATGAATTATGCTATTATTAATAGTTTTGGTCGTTCAGAGAGTGCTTTATTTCGGTTTGGTGTGGTTTTATTTTTTAATACAAGTTCAGGTAGTAAATTCCAATATGATTTACTACTAGATGAACGCATTTATTTTAAGTATACTTAAGTCTGTTAATTTCTTTAATATTTTTGTCATTTTGCAAATTTTATCAGTCTGGCCATTGCAAGCCGTAGGGCTCAATATTTCTCTGTGCAGTTTATTAATTTGGAATATTACTGCTTCTGATAGGGAATGTTTATGGTAACTATACCTCGCTTTTCAATGCTTATTTGACCATATAATTTCTGGCAACTGACCACGAAATTGCGTGGATGAGCTTGTGTTCAAACGGCTTTATTTTTTTCAATCAGGTAACTTAATTATTAATTGACACTCTAAACAATTAGGTTAATTGAAATATTCAAGTCTATGAACAATCTTCACTACAACATACCTAACTGGGAGCTGTATAATCAAGCTTTAATTGAGTGGAGATCACTAACATTTTGCATGGATCATGAAGCGATTCAGCTATGGAATCAAATTAAGCAGAGTAATCATGGGAGACTTCGCTTATTTAGAGATTTAGCTATTACGACGGCTTTCATAGTTAAACGCGTATTCTCAACGCTATTAAGATGTCAGACAGGATTCATTCATTTTATTTTCAACCTTGCTGAATTGCTGTTGTCATGCCCGAAAATAATAAACGAACTCATAAATGCACAAAAGTTTATCTTTTTTTGTATGCATTTACCCGCCTTGTTAATATCCATTCCACTTGCAAGAAGTTTTGTTTTTAATTTAAGTTCAGATAAAAAAATCTTAATATGAGTCACTATGAGACAATCGCTTTCTTGTTGTACCTGTTGAGTCCTATCTGCTTATTTAACGTTTTTATCATGGCGTAGGTTTCGTTAATTTGAGCATTGTGATTCCTTAGGCTCAATGTCCTCCGAGAAATTTTTTGATTCTAGACATCGCCGTCCCCGATAAGGAATATTTATGGTAATCACACTCCATTTTTCAATACTGATTTGAATCGTATAACTGCTGATAACTGATCGTTAAGTTACGTAGATGACCTTATTCCCAAAAAGCTGCTCCTTTTTCTTGGTGGGCTGAGTAGAGCCATTCGTTTAATACGAACTGTTTCGTAATATTATTTGATGTCGTAAGGACTATAGCCTGATATTTTATTGGCTCTGCGTCGGGTCTGTTTGAGCCAATTAGGTAGCACTTTAGTGTTATGCTTTTTTACGACTCATCCGCCTTTACTGTAAATTTCGAATCCTGTATAATCAATGCTTCAATGTTGGATAGTTTCCTTAGTTTTCGTTTTGAATGCGATGTTTACCGTTTTGGCTTGCTTGTTAATGTATGAATAGTGAGGGCATGACAACAACGGTGGAGTAAGTTTGAAAACAGAATGAATGAATTCATGCAAACCTGTCAGTAGCATTGAAAATAAGCGTTTAACCATGAAAATCGCTGTAATGGCTCAGTTGCTAAATAAACGAAGTCTCCCATGATTACCCTGCTTAGTTTGATTTCATAGCTGAATGTTTTTTTATTAATTTAAAATGCTAGTGAACCACGATTGATTAAAGATTGATTATACTTCTTCTAGTTAGTTGTCTGGTAGCAAAGCTTCTTCATAGACTTGAATATTTAAGCCAGCCTAGCTGTGTAGAGCATAGATTAATAATTGAGTTCTCTAATTTGGGAAATAAAATTTTCCAAAGTATAAACGTTTAAAAAAGTAATGTAGTATAATTGGTGTGCAGTTGATTAGAATACCATTATGAATAGTGAGATCAGTGGTTATGATCCGTTTGGTTATTTCATGTTTAATTGAAGATGCGTCTATAGCTCAGTTGGTTAGAGTACTGCCTTGACATGGCAGGGGTCGGCAGTTCGATTCTGTCTAGACGTACCAAACGTTACATTGGGAAATATTATGCGTTCATAGCTTAGCTAGTTAACCTGAAATACGTATAAACAATTGACTACATACCAAAGTTTACATTTGATTGTTTGCCTTGATGTAAATGACTGCTACTAAATTTTTTCTTGGCACGAGAGTAGTACTTAATTTTTATGAGTATTAAAAAATGAAATAAGCTTTATTACGTCTTCATTAGCACAGTAATGATGATAGTGATAACTTTCAAACCTATTATATACACTTTCTTTGTTGCTACTTTATCAACTGATTTCCTGAATTAGTCAGCTACGCATGAATGATTAAGCTCAAGACATTTTAGTGCTGTTTTATTATTACCTGAATCAACGCCATGCAAGAACAAGAGGATTATCCTCGTTAATTGGCTTTGTTTCCTAATTTGAATTAAGATAGTAAATCCTAACATAATTAATGATTAAATAATTGCTTTTGTTTTAGGCATACTTAGCTCTGTTAACTCATCTAATGCTTTTACCATAGCGTAAATTTCGCTAATCTGAGCGTTATGATCTCTGAAGTTCAGTTTCCTTCTTAGTGGTTTTTTGACTCGAAACATTGTTATCTTTGGCAGGGAACGTTTATGGCAACCGTACCTCATTTTACAATGCTGATTTGAACCGTATAACTTCTGCAACTGACCGTTAAATTATGTGGATGACTTCGTTTTCAAAAAGTTGTTTCTTTTCGTGGTGGGATGAGTGAAAATGATCACTTGATATGAAAGATGTTTACAACATTATCTTGTGTCGTAAGCACCATAGGTTAATATTTTATTGCGTTTTCGACGGGTCTGTTTGAGTAAATGAGGTAGCACTTAACTGCCAGTTACATTGGATGTACTTAACACAGCAGCAATGATTTAATTCGTATTTATATCTACCGCTAAATGTAATTTGTGCCAGACTCACCGTTTCCCATGAGTAACATGCTTTTTTACTGTCCATTCGTCTTCACCGTAATTGTGAATCCCCGTAGAATCAATGGCTAAGTGCTAGATGGCTCCTTTATTCTTCGTCTTGAACGTAACGTAACCGTTTTGGCTCGCTTGCTAATGCATGAATAGTAAGGGCATGACAATGGCAGTTAGGTAAGTTTGAAAACAGAATTAATGAATCCTTGCAAACCTCTCAATGGCATTGAAAATACGCATTTAATCATGAGGGTCGTCGTAATGGCTAAGTAGCTCAATAAACGAGGTCACCCATGATTACCCTGCTTAGCTTGATTTCATAGCTAAATAGTTTCTTCAGTAATCCAGAACGTTAGAGAGCAACGAGTGATTCAAGCTTGATTATGCTGTATCCAGTTTGTTGTTTTGTAGCGAAGCTTATTCATAGACTTGATATTTAAGTTATCCTAGTTGTTTAAAGCGTAGGTTGATAATTTAGTTCTCTGATTTGGGAGATAGAGCCTAAAGATAGATGAATAACGTTGTACTGTGAGACAAATATTATAAAATATTATATAATATATATTTTTTAGTGTTAGCTTGCTGTCCGCACTATGTAAGGTTATTTTATCGCATGTCAATATTTATAAATGTACCGGTAGATATAGTTTCAAGGTAGGCTCCGATGGTTGATCATGACAGTATTTTTGCTGTTCCCATTGAAAAATTGGGTGATTTTACGTTTGATGAGACCGTGGCAGAAGTATTTTCTGATATGGTCCAACGTTCAATACCAGGCTATAGTAACATCATCTCTACTATTGGCACGCTGGCAGGACGCTATGCGTCCGCAGGATCTAACATCTATGATTTAGGTTGTTCATTGGGTACAGCTACCTTGTCTATGCGCCGCCACATTAATGTTCCAAACTGCAAAATCATTGCTGTAGATAACTCTCCTGCTATGATTGAACGCTGCAAAATTCATGTAAATGCTTACTATTCTGATACAAACGTTGATGTTATCGAGAATGACATTCTCAACATGGATATTCAAAACGCCTCTGTTGTAGTGTTGAACTTCACGTTACAATTTTTAAATCCAGATGACCGCCAAACATTACTTGAACGCATATATGTAGGATTGAAACCAAAAAGTATTTTAATTTTATCTGAAAAATATAGTTTTGAAGACAAAACAGCACATGAACTTCTCATTGACTTACACCATGATTTTAAATGTGCTAACGGTTACAGCGAATTGGAGATTAGTCAAAAACGTAGCGCACTAGAAAATATTTTGAAACCAGATACCATTGACTACCATAAGCAACGCTTGAGTAACATCGGTTTTAGTAGCGTAACCGTATGGTTCCAATGCTTTAACTTCGGTTCGATGTTTGCGATTAAATAACCGTATGCAAGATTTGATATAGCTTGTTGTTTTCCTCGTAACTAATACTTAGCACGTTAACTTACAGTATTTAATAAATACATAACGGACAGATTTATAATTCATGTTTGATTTTTCTGATTTTTATCAACTGATCGCCAAAAATCGCCTACAGAACTGGTTAAATATTCTTCCAGCGCAGTTAACCAAATGGCAATCCTTGCCGCACAGAGACATGCTAAAATGGATGCGCGTTTTGAAGAAAATCTCTACTGATCCACCATCTATGTCCGAGCTCAAAAATTATATAACCATTGGTACTGACGATGAATTGCCAGAAGAACAACGTATAAAGCTAAAAAATATGCTTCATTCATTCCACCCTTGGAGAAAAGGTCCTTACCGTGTCCACGGCATTAACATTGACACAGAATGGCGCTCAGATTGGAAATGGAATCGCGTATTGCCGCACATCTCTCCGTTGAAAGGCCGGTATGTCTTAGATGTTGGTTGCGGGAATGGCTACCATATGTGGCGTATGTTAGGTGAAGGAGCAGAACTTACCATTGGTATCGATCCATCAGAACTATTCTTGGTACAGTTCGAAGTTATTCGTCGATTGATGGGTAACGCTCAACACGTACACTTACTGCCATTGGGTATTGAATGCCTTCCAAAATTAAAAGCCTTTGATACTGTGTTCAGTATGGGTGTGTTGCATCACCGTCGTTCTCCACTGGATCATCTGATCCAGTTAAAAAGTCAGTTAGTGAAAGATGGTGAATTAGTGTTGGAAACCTTAGTAATAGAAGGAGGTGAAAATGAAGTGCTGGTGCCAATTGAATGCTATGCTAAAATGCGCAACGTTTACTTCTGTCCTTCAGCCAAAGCATTGAAAATATGGCTTAAAAAAATGAAATTTATTGATGTGCGTATTGTTGATGAATGTGCAACAACCACTGATGAGCAACGCACAACTAAATGGATGACTCATCATTCGCTACCTGATTACCTTGACACAGACAATCCTGCAAAAACAGTCGAAGGTTACCCTGCGCCTAAGCGAGCTATTCTTATTGCGAAAAATTCTGACTAATTTATAATATAGACACTGGCTAGGATCCTACATTTTCAGTGCACTTTTGCTTCATTTCTTAAAAAAAGAATTAAATCAGTAATCTACGTTCTAAACAGCGAAGTCCACTTAAATGTTTAAGTTTATGGGTAAGTCGCACTACAAAATAATCGATTACAAACAGCATGATCAAGCTTTAATCAATCGTGGGTGCATTAACCTTATGGATTGATGAAGAATATCTATCTATGGACTTAAATGAAACAGGGCAATCATGGGATACCTCATTTATTTAGCAAATTAATCATTACTTCGGCTAGCATGGTTAAATGCGTATTTTCAATGACATTGAAAATTTGGAAGAATTCACTAATTTTATTTTTCAACTTGTTTAACTGCTACTATGCTCTTATTATTCATTCATTTGCAAGTGAGTTAAAATGATTAACGTCGAGTTCAATACGAAGAATAAAAGAACCATTCAGCACTTAGCCATGTCTTTTACGGGGTGATAAGTCTACAGTGAAAGTGAATGATAAGTAAAAAAGCATAGTATTGACGGTAAACGTTGAGTTTGGCGCAAGTTACGTTTAATAATAGATGTTAATACGCATGAAATCATTGCTGCTGAGTTAAATGCATTTAATGTGACTGCCCGCGAAGTGCTACCTAATTTGCTTAAACAGACCCGCCAAAAAATCAATGAAATATCAGGCAATGTTACGAAACCGTGCGTATTAAACGAGCGGTTCCACTCATCCCACTAAGAAGAGAAGCAACTTTAGGAGAATGATGTCATTCGCGTAATTTAGCGATTAATTACTAGCAGTTATACGGTTCAAATCAGCATTGTAAAACGAGGTATGATTATCAGAAACGTTCTCTATCAGAGACGGCAATGCTTAGAGTTAAAGAATTTTTTAGCGGAACATTGAGCTTAAGGGAGCATAATTTTCAGATTAGTGAAGTCTGTGCCATGAAAAAGATCGTAATGGCTAAATGACTAAATAAATAAAATTTTTCATGATTACCCTGCTTAGTTTGATTTCATAGTTGAATAGCTTCTTCATCAATTCAAAAAATTAGTGAGCCAAGATTGATTAAAGCTTGATTATACTGCTTCTAGTTAATTGCTTTGTAGTGAAGTTTGTTCATAGACCTTAATATTTAAATGAACCTAACTGTTGAAAGTGTAGATTGATGATTTAGTTTCCTTATTTAGAAAACAAAGTTAGCATTACATTTCATTCATGGCATACATGTCTGAAAAGACATAGAAATAAAAAGCACTAGCTAGAGTTTAATAACTCCGGATTGAGTTCAACATTGACATAAAGTGGTTGAGAAAAATTTGGTTTAAAAGGTTGAACTAACAAACAAGCTCTCTGACCAATAGTAACTTTGGCATTTGGGAACACAACCGCTTCTCCACCCAGCCCTGCAGTATAGAAAATATTATTTTCTTGCGCCAAAAGTTCCCCTTCAATAAAAAAGGTAAAATTCGCTACTTGTTTGTCGAATGCCAACCTAAAACTTTCATCCATTTTCGTGATGGTTCGGCTTACTTTATACGCTTTGAGAGCGTACGAGCTTTTGCGTTGCAGTACTGCATCACTACTGAGAAGCGATTTCATTGCTTGCTTAAGTGGCTTAAATGCCTCCATATTATTTTGATGAAATAGTGTAACACAGCCCATTTCAAATGTTGCTGCTAAAGCACCAAAATTTTCACAAGTCCACCAACTAAACGTTGAGGATGGCGTTCTACTCAATAGTATTGCATCTATTCCTGCTGCACTTAAAAACACCGTAAGTGGACGGATGTCTATTGCGTGAGTGGAAGCAGGAATGACAGCAAACATATAATGCTTCGAATTACGTATTGTACTATGAAGGTCAAAATGCCACCGATTTGTCTTATCCTGAGAAAAACTATTGGCTGATGTAGAGGCGAAGAAAGTAGAAACATGTCGTTGTAACCGATTCGCCAATGCACATTCAGCATTTCGGTCATCATTTTTCCCTGCAAAAAGTTGATTCAAGTTTTCTTCAATGAATCGCGTATGCGCATGTATTGCTGCTGGATAAGCAATGATAAAAAGAATTCGGTGCATTGGAACAAACTTTTGGTTAAAAATATCAGTAACTAATTCATCAATGAGTATAATTGGCGCTGTTTCATCGCCATGGATACCCGATGAAATGACAACGTTTATCTGCGAGTTAGGTGACACAATTTCAACTACACCAACATCATGATGCTTAATACCTACCCCATTATTTAAAACAAAATGCTGAGGTTGAAAATTAGTAGGAGAATATAGCGTATGATGCAGAAAACCGCCCGACAAATAGCTATCAATCATTATACTATCCTTAATAACTGTCTAATTCTGTAATCAAAATAGTTTATCGTCTTTTTAAAAAAATACACAAAATAAATAAATTGAAAACAATGATTTAACCTTGTTACGGAGATAATTTGAAAATCCAACAGTATAGAACAGAGCTCATTAAATGTAGCAGTAATAAAAAACCGCAGTGGTTACACCACGGCTTTTTAATGTCAAACTAGAGTGTTACTTTTTCAACTTGACATCTTCAACGCGTGCTTTGAGTTTTTGTCCTGGACGAAAAGTGACCACACGTCGAGCAGTAATTGGAATGTCTTCACCCGTTTTAGGGTTACGACCAGGACGTTCATTTTTATCTCGAAGATCAAAATTACCGAATCCTGACAATTTTACTTGTTCACCAACTTCAAGCGCCTTTCGAACTTCTTCAAAAAAAGCTTCGACAGTCTCCTTGGCATCCCGCTTGCTCATTCCGATACTTTCAAACAGGTTCTCAGCCAAATCAGCCTTCGTGAGCGCCATAGGTCATTCCCTCAAGAAATATTAAACACAAATGTAATACGTCGTATTCACACCATGATATTTCACTGCATCGAAATATTCAGTTGCTCCGCATTAGGGCAATTAATTTCTCTCCAGTAACTGATCAATAGTGTAAGCCAACCGGCTGATTTGCGCTAATTTTTTCCATACCATTAATTGTAACAGTGCTCTGTTTATGGGGGTTTACATTTTTAAATTATGTATACAATATGAAACATATATTATTGCTATGCTTTTTATCAACTGTTTTTATTCATTTTGATTTGCTTACTTGTTATCAATTTAATAAAATTAGAATTTATTAAAATTATATGTGTTAGAATTATTAGATAAAAAAGTAACTCTATGGTTATTTTATATGGATGGTTTTCATATTAGTCGCGAAGATGAGCGTTAAATTTATTGCCAAGGTGTTTAATGACTTCTGCAACCGACTCAGAAATATCATTTTCTTCGAGGGTACGCTCTGCAGATTGAAGCGTCAGTGTAATAGTGAGGCTTTTCTTTCCATACTCAACGCCCTTACCTGTATAAAGGTCAAACAATTGTGAACTTTGTATAAGTGCATTGCTGGTGCCCAAACATGCGCGAACAACAGCTACTGACTCAACGTTATCAGCAACGATCACTGCGATATCACGACGGTTCGCTGGAAACTTTGATATCATAATTGCTTCAGGGATAATGCGTTGATTGATCGCAGCCCACTCAATTTCGAATACGATAGTGCGACCATTCAGGCCGAATAGAGGTTCTAGTTTTGGGTGGACAGTGCCAATATGACCAATAATTTTACCTCCAACTTCAATTGCTGCACTCTGATCTGGCTGCAATGCGTTATGTTTAGAAGCTTTAAAGCTATACGCAATCTCGTTAGCTGTTAGCTCCAGAATAGCTTCTAAATCTCCTTTTAGATCAAAAAAATCAACAGTGTTAGATTCAATGTTCCAATGCTCTTCAGAGCTAGTACCCGTAATTACACCTGCAAGCATCATCTCTTGACGCATACCGTTTTCCGCTGTCACTTCAGGAATAAAGCGCAGACCTGCTTCAAACAAGCGAATACGTGATTGCTGACGTTTTTGATTGTATGCAACTACGTTTAATAGACCTGGCCATAAGCTCAAACGCATTGATGACATTTCAGCAGAAATGGGGTGTTGCAAGATTAATGGTTTGACGTCACACACGATTAATGCTTGTTGTTTAGGTTCAACAAAACTATATGTAATTGCTTCATGGTACCCACGGTCAACCAGTAGATCACGAACACGTTTCAGAGGTTGATTCATCTCTTTACAATTCTTCATAGTCAGGCATGCCTTTGGTACTTGGTTTGGGATGTTGTTGTAACCAAAAATACGCCCAACCTCCTCTACCAAATCTTCTTCGATAGTAAGATCAAAACGCCATGAAGGAGTTTTTGCTACCCAACCTGATTCTGTGGTTTCGACATCACAACCTAGACGCGTTAGGATTTCAACAACATCATCAGATGAAATGCAGTGCCCCAGCAAACGATTTAACTTAATACGACGTAAGGAAATAGTTTTCGCTTTTGGCAGATGCTCTGCAGATTCTTTACTAACGATTTCTCCCGTTTCACCACCACAAATTTCAATTAGCAGCTGTGTAGCTCGTTCCATGGCATGATACTGCAGATTTGAATCAACACCACGTTCAAATCGATGTGATGAATCTGTGTGCAGACCGTAGCTACGTGCTCGACCACGGATTGCATCTGGTGCAAAGAATGCAGCTTCTAATAATACGTCAGTTGTCTCGTCAGTCACACCTGAGGATTCGTCACCAAAGATGCCTGCAATAGCTAGAACTTTATTGTGGTCAGTGATAATAAGCGTATTATCATTCAATTCAACTTCATTGCTATTCAGGAGAGTCATCTGTTCGCCTTGCTTAGCCATACGAACAACAATGCCGCCTTCAATCTTCATAAGATCGAATGCGTGCATCGGTTGGCCTTGTTCAAGCATCACGTAGTTAGTAATATCAACGATTGGATTGATTGAACGAATGCTGCTACGACGAAGTTTTTCTTGCATCCAGAGTGGAGATGTAGCTTTTGCATTCACATTTTTAACAATACGGTTCAAATAACGTGGACACGCAATAGGTGCTTCAATAGCAACAGATATCTTGTCATTAATTAATGGTTTTACATTTTTAAATGCAGGAACAGACACGTCAGCTCGGTTCAATATACCAACTTCACGTGCCATACCTTTGATGCTCAAACAATCCGCACGGTTTGCTGTAACATCAACATTAATGGTAACATCATTGAGTGAAAGGAATTCACGGAAGTTAGTACCAAGAATGGCTTCTGCAGGTAACTCCATAATACCGTCAGATTCGACGTTGATACCCAACTCGGTAAATGAACAAAGCATCCCGTAAGAAGATTGACCTCGCAGTTTTGCTACCTTTATTTTAAAATTGCCCGGTAGAACAGCACCAATGGTTGCTACTGCTACTTTAATACCCAATCGGCAGTTTGATGCCCCACAAATTATCTCCAGTAGCTCTTTACCGCCAACATTAACTTTAGTTATGCATAGTTTGTCAGCATCGGGGTGTAGGCCACATTCAACCACTTCACCAACAACAACGCCAGTAAACTTACCCGCCACGGGTGCAACATCATTCACTTCTAGACCAGCCATAGTAATTTGGTGTGTTAATTCTTCGCTATTTATAGCAAGTTTAACCCACTCACGAAGCCAAAATTCACTGAATTTCATTTATGAATTGCCTCAATGCTTACTTAAATTGTTTCAAAAAACGCAAATCGTTTTCGAAGAACGCGCGCAGGTCGTTCACGCCGTAACGCAGCATGGTTAAACGCTCAACACCCATACCGAAGGCAAAACCTGAGTATTGTTCTGGGTCGAGATTAACAGCGAGCAGTACATTAGGGGAAATCATACCGCAACCTAAAATTTCTAACCATTTACCATTGTTATGACGAACATCCACTTCTGCGGAAGGCTCCGTAAATGGGAAGTAGGAGGGACGAAAACGTACTTCAAGATCTTTTTCAAAGAAGTTGCATAGGAAGTCATTAAGGATCCCTTTTAATTGGGCGAAGTTAACATTTTCATCAATCATCATACCTTCTACCTGATGGAACATTGGGGTGTGCGTTTGGTCATAATCATTTCGGTAAACGCGTCCAGGTACAATGAATCGTAATGGTGGTTGATTTTCTTCTAATATACGAATTTGAACCCCAGAGGTGTGCGTACGTAGCATCAAGTCTGGGCTAAAAAAGAAGGTATCATGACCAGTGCGAGATGGATGATCTTCTGTAATGTTCAGCGCGTCAAAGTTATGGAATGCATCTTCTATTTCCGGGCCCGTTTTTACATCAAAGCCCAAGTAACTGAAAAAATTTTCAATGCGTTCTATGGTACGCGTAACTGGGTGAAGACCACCGTTCTTCATGCGGCGACCTGGGAGAGTTACATCGATAGCACTAGTAGCTAACTTGGCTTCAAGTTCAGCACTTTTTAATGCATTTTTGCGTTCAGATATCGCTTGCTGAACCATTCGCTTTGCTTTGTTAATGTTCGAGCCAGCTTCACGACGTTCATCAAGTGGCAGTTTACCAAGAGCCTTAAGCTGTGTGGTCAGCTTACCTTTCTTACCTAGGTACTTAACGCGCACTTCATCCAGAGCTACAATTGAATCAGATGCTTCGATGGTCGATGTTGCGTTGGATAGAATATTTTCTAGTTGTTGCATCGTTTCCTTACCCATCTTGTCTAGCGATTACTTACAGAGTAAAAGGTATACCAGTTCTCGTCACAAGATACACAAACTAATCTTAATTTGCATCAGCTAGTTTTACCCTGATAATTTATATATGCGTAATGTTACATAGTAAATAAACAACGTAATAAAGCCAAACTGAAAATACGTTTACGTGCTTATCATGATTAGTTTTCGTCTTTGTTAGTAATAAACTAAAAAAATAGCAGTTTAGCTATTCAGGCTTAACGTATATGGAAAAAATTAAATGATTATGTCTTCAATAACTTTCTTTTGGTTAAAAGGTAATATGCATGTTTAATGAGACTTTGTGTCCTAGTTTGAATGCAGATAACAAATCTCAGCATGATGAACTATGAAACAATCATTGTCGTTTAAGGCATGCTTAGTTTGGTCAGCTTATTGAACGTTTTTATCACTGCATAGGTTTCGCTAATCTGAGTATTGTGAGCTTTTAAGTTCAATGTTCCTCCGAGGAGTTTTTTTAATTCGAACCATTGCTGTCTTTAATAGGGAATGTTTATGGTAACCATATCTCATTTTTTAATGCTGACTTGAACCGTGTACCTTCTGGTAACTAACCACTAAATTATACAGATGACCTCGTTTTTTAAAACGTGCTCCTTTTTTTGGTGAGATAAGTTGAACCGCTTGTTTAATACGAACTGGTTCGCAATATTGTCTGATGTCGTAAGCACCATCATCTGATATTTCATTAATTTTTCGGTGGGTATTTGAGTCAGTTAGGTAGCACTGCACCGTTAGCTACATTTGAAGCACTTCACTGAGCAGCAATGATTTCATGCATATTTATATCTACCGCTAAATGTAACTTGCGTCCGGCTAACCGTTTCCTATAAGCGCCATACTTTTTTATTTTTCATTATTACCCTGCTTAGTTTTGTTCCATAACTGAATGTTTTTTTTATTAATCCAGAATGTTAGTGAGCCACGATTGCTTAAAACTTGATTGTACTGTTTCAAGTTGGTTATTTTGTAGCGAGGCTTCTTCATAGACTTGAATATTTAAGCTAATCTAGCTATTTAGAATATTGATTGAAAATTTATCTCCCTGATTAACAAATAAAGCCGGTTACCATAAACGATAATATTTTGAATCTCAAACTACTGGTAGGAGCATTGAGTTTAAGAAATCACACAACTTAGATTAGCTAAATCTATGCCATGATAAAAGCGTTAAATAAGCTGACAAGACTAGGTATGCCTAACATGAAAGCTATTGTTTCACCGTGAATCATGTGGAGATTTGCTATCTGAGCTTGCATTAGGGAAAAAAGCTTTTACCTGCTGACAAAATGGTACTTAACGTTAATGGTAGCCACAACAGTTAATCTACGTTAAATAAATGAACACATGATCAGAACTACACTTGCCATCGATAAGAACTAGAATAATCATTCCATAGAAAATAGGTTTTGTTTCCTAAATAAGGGAACTAGATTATTAATCTACGTTTTAAACAGTTAGCTTCGCTTAAATATTCAAATTTATGCTTAAGTTTCGCTATGAAAAAACCAACGAAGAGTAGTGTGATTAAGCTTTAATCAATCGTGGCTAACTAACATTCTGGAGTGATGAAGAAGCCATTCATCTATGGAACTAGACTAAGCGAGGTCATCGCGAAAAACTTTGTTTATTTAGTGAGGAGTTTAGCTATTATTGTGACCAGTTCGTAGGAAGACAAAGTGCGAGCTAGGTTTGTGAAATTAGTTATGCGATTAAAAATAGTATTGCCAATTTTGGTACAGATGAATTGGCAGAACTGACTTAAAAATGTGGGACATGGAAAATTTAGATAAAAAGCATGGGTACATGCGCAACTTTTATATCTAATGTCTATGCAGCAGCGTACGACTTCTGAATACAAAGCGTTAACTAGTCAGAGCGATTTATTTAATTATTAAACATAATTCGAAAGATGAATTGGTGACTAACAGTTAAGTGTTATTCATCACCTAGTAGGATCTCTTTGATTGCTTGCGAAAGCTTATCACGGTCATGCCGCCACTGGTGGCTTACGGATGCTAAATCCACAGATACTTGTTGATAGACTTCTTCGATGGTTTCGTCGTTGTCTGGCCCTAAAACTAAGTTAATTTTTCTTCCGCCCATGGAACGTTCACACCATTTTAATATGGTGCTCAGCGTCATTTTTTTTGCAGGACCAGCTTCTTTACTTAAATTCCGTACAAAGATTATTCTTGCCGGTGTGCATTCAAGTGCTCGATTGATTTCAGGAAGTAAAAGGGGAGGCATTACGCTGGTTAAAAAACTGCCTGGTCCGAGAATAACCAATTTTGCATCATTAATTGCTTGTATGGCTTCTTTGGTCGCGGGTACGATAGGTTTTAGCATGAGTAGTGCTGGAGGTTCTTTGAGATTATCAATGTTAGTTTCACCTGATATTATTTGTCCTGCATGAGTTTGTGCTATTAAATCAGCGGGATATTCAGACATAGGAATGATATGTGTGGATACGTTAAGCATATTACGAATCAGGTTGATCGCTTCTAGAGGGCGAATAGACATGTTATCTAATGCGGTTAACATTAAATTACCTAAATTATGGCCATTTAGTTCGCTATTTCCTTTAAAACGATATTCAAAAATCATTGAACCGATAGAAGGTTCTGTTATTAATTGGTTAAGACAGTTACGGGTATCCCCCCAAGCGATACAATCCTGACAGGCTCGAATTCGACCCGTTGAACCACCATTATCGGTTGTGGTGACAATACCTGTAACCTGATCTCCGCATTCATTAAGCGCAGAAAGCATGCGGCCTAAGCCGTGCCCACCACCAATAGCTATGATGTTTGTTCTTTGATTTTTATTGTTCATGTAGTGCCATTAATCCTGAGTTTTCAAGTAAAAAATAAAGTATAATTAGAAGAAAAAGCACCATCTTATTTTTAAGGAGTAACAAAGTAAGCTATTAGGTTAATCTGTAAATTTTTATAGCTAAAATAAGCTTTGTTTCCTAGTTCTAATGTAGATAGTAAACCTCAACATGATTCACTATTAAATAATAGCTTTTGTTTTAGGCATATCTAGCCCTGCCAGTTAATTTAATCTTTCTCTCATATTGTTGGTTTTTTTAATCGATATATTGCCGACTTTGATAAAGAGTTGCTCCTATTCTGGGTGGGATTATTGGAACCGCTCGTTTAATACGAATGGTTTCGTAACATTGTCTTGTGTCGTAAGCACTAGTACCGAATATTTCACTGATTTTTAGACGGGTCTGCTTGAGTAAGTTAGTTGCATTTTACTGTCAGTCACATCTAATGCACTTAATTCGGGGTTGTTATAACTAATTATAGGATGCAGATCTACCCAGTAATGGGCTTAACGATTACTGATAACTCACCTCAACATTGAAGAGACGATTCATGAAGGCGGATCTCTCCCGAACAAGAGTTTTACCCTCATCATGACGTAACCAGAAATCAAACTGGCCTTTGTTCAACATTCGCAGTGATTTGAATCCCTCGATGGTTGACCAGGCTCGCTTTCGTATTTTAAAATTGCCGAAGCTGACAACGAGCTTCTTGATAGGAGTGTGATCGGACTCGATACCATTATTGAGATACTTCACTTGCCGTTGCTCGACATCCGCTTGCAGTCGTCCCTCCTTCTTCAGACGCGAGATAGCATGAGCATACGAGGAATGCTTGTCTGTGTTCAAGGTCTTAGGCGGAGTGTCTACATCATAGTATCTTAGACACCGTTTCAAGAACTGATAAGCCGTGCTTTTATTACATTTTGGGGGAGAAATAGCAGCCCAGTGTCTCACCTTGCTTATTGATAGCTCGATACAGATAATGCCATATCCCTTTCACTTTGACGTAGGTTTCATCGAGCTACCACGCAAAATTTGCTCGGATGAATTGATGGCGACGTAACTTCTTGCGTAATGCTGGGGGCATATTCCATGAACCAACGATAAATGGTCGAGCGGTTAACCGAAACCCCTCGCTCTGTCAGCATGTCGCTGCAGTTGGCGTAGCTCATTGGGGTCGAACCATACCAGCGCAGGCACCAAAGAATGATTTCAGGAGCAAAATGTTTCCATTTGACTGCGAGATTGGTCATTGAGTCACTAGATCAGAAAAGACAGAATTAAATTCTGAGTTTTGGTTGATTTTTTTGCAACAAAGCCCTTGAACTAGCTCACCAGAAAAAACTGTTACAATTAAGTATAGATGCATCAAAAGTGGCCATGCCAATTTTTAAAGTATGGGGCTTTAAAATAAAGCTGGTTAATAAAACCACCAGAAAAGGTTAGGTGCTGACCAATTACCACATGTATAAAATGCTTTGATCTTTATTAAAGTATATACCCCCCAAAAGGTTGTGATCTTGCAAATGTAGTTCACTGCAGGTCTGATTAATCAGCGCATGAATACCACCAACCAGTTTAAACTAACTCATGATAACGATAGAAAGTTTTTCTTGATACCCCAAGGTAACTGTTCACCCGTCTCCTATTAACAGCCCCTAACTGGATGGCTTCTTCATTAATCCAGTAAGTCAGTGAACCATAATTGATTAAAGCTTGATTATACTGCTTCCAGTTAATAGTTTTGTAGTGAAACTTGTTTATAAACTTAAATATTCAAGTGACTTTAGTTGTTTAGAGGGCTTTGTTGCAAAAAAATCAACCAAGACACAGAATTTAGTTCTGTCTTTTCTGATCTAGTGACTCAATGATCAATCTCGCAGTCAAATGGAAATATTTTGCTCCTGAAATCATTCTTTGGTGCCCGCGCTGGTATGGTTCGACCCCAATGAGCTACGCCAACTGCAGCGACATGCTGACAGAGCGAGGGGTTTCGGTTAACCGCTCGACCATTTATCGTTGGTTCATGGAATATGCCCCAGCATTGCGCAAGAAGTTACGTCGCCATCAATTCATCCGAGCAGATTTTGCGTGGCAGCTCGATGAAACCTACGTCAAAGTGAAAGGGAAATGGCATTATCTGTATCGAGCTATCAATAAGCAAGGTGAGACACTGGGCTGCTATTTTTCCCCCAAAATGTAATAAAAGCACGGCTTATCAGTTCTTGAAACGGTGTCTAAGATACTATGATGTAGACACTCCGCCTAAGACCTTGAACACAGACAAGCATTCCTCGTATGCTCATGCTATCTCGCGCCTGAAGAAGGAGGGACGACTGCAAGCGGATGTCGAGCAACGGCAAGTGAAGTATCTCAATAATGGTATCGAGTCCGATCACGCCCCATCAAGAAGCTCGTTGTCAGCTCCGGCGGTTTTAAAATACGAAAATGAGCCTGGTCAACCATCGAGGGATTCGAATCACTGCGTATGTTGAACAAAGGCCAGTTTGATTTCTGGTTACGTCATGATGAGGGTAAAACTCTTATTCGGGAGAGATCCGCCTTCATGAATCGTCTCTTCAATGTTGAGGTGATTTATCAGTAATCGTTAAGCCCATTACTGGGTAGATCTGCATCCTATAATTAGTTGCAGCAGCCCCTTGTTACCAAGGCAACATCTGTCCATCATAGTTCAAAAATTTTCCGCTATCCTCTTGCTTCAATGTTGCTATTACATCAAACAAGCCTCGTGCGCTTGTGCTCGTTGATATTAAGGCATGTGGACCACCCATCTCTGTTTTGACCCAGCCAGGGTGTAGGACGACCGAGATAACACCTTGTGGAGCAAGGTCGATGGAGAGACTTTTGACTATGGCATTTAACGCAGCTTTTGATGATCGGTAAATGTAACCTCCGCCTGAGATATTATCAGTTATGCTACCAACTTTCGATGATAGCGCGACATAAATGCTGGGTGTACCGGCCAGCAATTGAGAATAAAAAGCTTCAGCTATTTTAAGCGGTGCGATGGTATTAATTTCCAGCACCTTCCGCCATTCACTTACGCTTACATTACCAAATTTATAGCTTTTTGGCCCATGATATCCAGCGTTGCTGATAATAAGGTTAAACTTTCGTGAGAAGAGTTTGGCTGAAAGCACATTCACCGCAGTATAATCTGTGATATCTAGATCATAGATATTGAGGGTCTTGAATTGCGTGGTTAAGGCATTAAGATCGGATGCTTTTTCTGGGCTGCGACAACATGCATCTACCTGCCAGCCTGCATTTAAATATAACTGAGTCAGCGCTAAACCAATGCCTCGATTAGCGCCGGTGATCAGAAGACATTTTAAAGAGTGCGGATAAAGGTAAGCTGTAGACATCTTGATTCTCCTTAAACAAAGCCAAAACTCATTGAAGTAGTGTTTCAGAGTAACAGTTTGATGAAGAAAGGTAAAATGTAGTCTTGCATGATTCACTGTGTTTCAGTATTAATGTTAGCGAATATTGGTGAATGTATTTAAACAATACAAATTTTGGATGCACACTGGAGATTCATGAATCATAACTGCCAACACTCATGTGATAGCTGTTAATGCATAGATAAAAATGGTTTTGTTTCTTAAATCAGGGAGCTCAATTATTAATCTACGTTTTAAACAGCTAGATTCATTTGCATATTCAAGCCTATAGACAAACGACGCGACAAAACAACCAATGGGAAGCAGTATAATAAAGCTTTAATGAATCGTGGCTTACTAACATTCCGGAGTGATAAAAAAGTCATTCAGTTATGGAATTAAATTACACAGGGTAATCGTAGGAAACCTAGTTTATTTAGTGACTTAGCCTTTACAATCGGTAGCATTGTAAAATGCGCATTTGCAATGGTACTGAAGGGATCTGCAATAATTCATAAATTTTATTTTTAAATTTATTCAACTGCCGTTGTCATGCCCTTACTATTCATGCATTAGCAAGCGAACTAAAGCGGTTACAGTGCGTTTAATACGAAGACTAAAGGAGCCCCATCCAGTACTTAGCTATTGATTCTATTAAAAAGTAAAAAGTACGATCCTGACAGTATACGTTGAATTTGGCGCAATTTATATTTAACGGCAGATATAAATACGCATGAAATCATTGCTACTGCGTGAAGTTCATAAAATGTGATTAACAATGGGTTCTGTTTCCTCATTTGAATGCAGATAGCAAAATTCATGAAGCATTGTTTTTTGGCGCTTCACGCAGACGAATGTCATTTGCAACGATCATTATCGCTTCACCACTACTCATACCTTTTGCCATTAATGCATGGATGCGATCAGTGGCCTCCTGTTGCTCACTGTGTGTTAGCGTTGGTATATTATTCATCAATGATCTCTATTTTCATTAATCAAACTCAACATAGTATACTGTGATTCAAATATTTGTCATCGTAAAATACTTTGTTTCCTCATTTGAATGCAGATAGCAAATCGTAACATAATTAACGATTAAGCAATCGCTTTTGTTTTAGGCATACCTAACCCTATCAGCTTATTGAATGCTTTTATTATGGCATAGGTTTCACTAATCTGATTTGTGTGATTCATTAGGCTCAATTTTCCTACCAGCAATTTTTTGACTCGAAGCATTGCTGTCTCTGCTAGGGAATATTTGTGAGAATTGGATTTATTTTCTAAATAAAGGAACTCAATTTCCAATCAACACTTTAAACAGTTAGGCTCACTTAAATATTCAGGTCTATGAACAATATTCGCCACAAGACAACTAACTGGAAGCACTATCATCAAGCTTTAATTAATCGTGGCTCACTAACATTTTGGATTGATAAAGAAGATATTCAGCTATGGAATCATAGATAAGTAGAGTCATCATGGAAGATCTCGTTTATTTAGCGACTTAGCCATTACGATGGCCCTCATGGTTAAGTGCGTATTTTCAATGCTATTGAGAGGTCTGCGAGGATTCATTAATTTTGTTTTCAAACTTGCGCAACTGCCGTTGTCATGCCTCATTATTCATGCATTAGCAAGCGAGCCAAAACGGTTAACGTCACATTCAAGAAGAAGAATAAAGGAAGCATACAGCACTTAGCCATTGATTCTACTGGGCTCAAAAACCTATAGTGAAGGAAAAGTAAAAATACATGGTACTGGTGAGAAACGAAGAGTCTGGCGCCAATTAAATTTAGCTGGAGATATAAATACGCATGAAATTATGGCTGCTAAGTTAAGCGCATCAAATGTGACTGACTGTGAAGTTCTACCTGACTTACTCAAACAGACCTGCGGAAAAATCAATGCAATATCAGCTGATGATGCTTACAACACCATTCGTATTAAACTAGCAGTTCCACTTATACCACTAAGAAAAGGAGTAACTTTTTGGGAACGAAGTCATACG
Source organism: Candidatus Enterovibrio altilux (assembly GCF_002381345.1). GTDB lineage: Bacteria > Pseudomonadota > Gammaproteobacteria > Enterobacterales > Vibrionaceae > Enterovibrio > Enterovibrio altilux. The sequence goes on along the minus strand of NZ_CP020660.1, from coordinate 220,815 downwards.
CGTAATTTAGCGGTCAGTTATCAGAAGTTATACGATTCCAATCAGCATTGAAAAACGAGATATGCTTACCATAAATATTCCTTACCAGAGATGGCAATATTTAGGATCAAAAGGCTACTAAAAGAGACATTGAGCTTAAAAAATCATAATGCTTAAATTAACGAAGTCTACGGCATGATAAAAGCGATTATTTAGTCGTTAATCATGTTGAGATGTGTTATCTTAACTCGAATTAGGAAACAAAGCTTCATGTAATGTAACTTTAGGTAATAGAACGGCCAAGAGAAATCACAATCCGTCGGTTTTTATTGCGCCCAATTGGGCTTTCGTTTTCTGCAATAGGACGGCGCTCCCCAAATGCTTCGACGCCAATCCTATCCTTAGGTAAGCCAAGTTCCACAAAATAGTCTTTAAGTTCTTCCGCTCGTCTTTCCGAAATGCGTTGATTGTCTGCTTTCGCACCATGATTATCTGTATAAGTTGCAAAAAATACCAAATTAATATCAGGACTATACCGAATAAACTCGGCAATTTGAGCCAATTTAATTATTGACGATTGGTTTAGCGTATCCCCATTTTTATTATAATGGAGCGTAGTAAAAGCAATGTCTTCAAAAGAGTACTTTAATAAACGATTTATGCAGCTGTTAAATTCATTATAAGACTGTTGAAACGAAACAGGAGAGAGGGCCACATTTAAACGCTTCTCTCTATTTTGCCATTCTCGAAAACTGAACGTTGGAAAGCGTCCATCTTCTAATACAGCAAGTATGCTCCAAGCTGTTTGGCCATCAACATAACCATTAAATTGCTTATAAAAGTGCAAGCGATCAATGTATTCAGCAGATTCACCCGGCATCCAAGCAGCAGGCATAGAAAGTAACGCGACATCTTCTATTTGACCCATAGGACGCTGCATTTCTAATTCAAGATCAAGATTAATTTTTTTATTCGCTCGCGATGTGAACATCGCATTACCAAAGTTTAGGATCATATGCTCAACTCGACACTTAACAGGCGTATCAATTGTCACTTGCCACACCGACTCTGTTGGTTTGGTACCGTACAACTTCGTCGTATTTGCAGTTGAAGGCAGTATGCTGACTGCAATACTGACCGATAACAGAGTTAAATGCTTGGCTAGCATCATAGCAGGGAGATGTCCTGTGCCTGATTAGGTTGCATGATTACTGAGTATATCGGAAAAGAAAGGTACATCTTTAGCAGTAATTCTATTTATGTACACATAAGATTGAACCCCGCATAATGTTTCTGTTTTCCGGTCATGTGTTCAATGCTTTGCTATTTTAAGTATGATAATATCTCTATCGAGAATAAAATATAGCTAAAATTCACAAGGTAATGCATTCACAGAGCTTTGTTTCCTAAATCAAGGAACAAAGTCCTTATTTATCAACAAAAATACCAATAATAACCATAATAATCATTTCAAAAAATAAATATATAGTATAAAATACAAGCTATGTAATATATGATCAATTGCATGGTTGTATCATGATAAATTTTCAAAAAAGGAAGACGAGAAATGTGGGTCGTATACTTATTTATTGGCTTTGTTTCCTAATGCGGGTTTAAATAGCAAATTTCAACATGATTAACGATTAAACAATTGCTTTTGTTCTATGCAAACCAAGCTCGGTCAGCTTACTTAACCCTTGTATCCTGATGCAGGTTTCGCTAATCTAAGCATTATGATTTTTTAAGCTCAACGTTTCTCTGAGGAATTTTTTAACTCGAAACATTGTCGTTTTTAATAAAAAATATTTATGGTAGCTAACCTCTCGTTTTATAATGCTTGTTTTAACCATATAACTTCTGGTAACAAACCTTTAAATTATACGGATGACTTAGTTTTCTCCTAAATTGTTCTTTTTTGGTGAAATGAGTGAAATTATTCATGTAATATAAACAATTTTGTAACATTATCTGTGGTTATAAGCATCACTGTCTAATCTTTCATTTATTCTTCTGCGAGTCTGTTTGAACAAGCAGACAGGACTAAGTATGCCTAACATAAAAATGATTGTCTAATCGTCCATCATGTTAAAATTTGTTATCTAAATTTGAAGTAAAAAACAAAGCTCCTTAATTGCTGAATTGTATCTAAAGAATAATATAGATGTTGCTTTTGTAAATTATGCGACAAAGCTTAAAAAAGGGCCATAATATGGCCCTTTTACATTGATGTATTTACTATGACACAAACCGAGTTACTTGGTAACGCGCTTGTACTTCATGCGATGAGGTTGTATCGCTTGCGCGCCCAACTTCATCTTCAGCCAATTATTGTATTCGTTGTAGTTACCTTCGAAGAAGTGTACTTTACCTTCATCACGATAATCCAGAATGTGAGTCGCAATACGATCAAGGAACCAACGATCGTGCGAGATAACCAGCACGCAGCCTGGGAATTCTAGCAACGCTTCCTCCAACGCACGCAGGGTTTCTATATCCAAGTCATTGGTTGGTTCATCCAGGAGCAATACGTTACCACCAGATTTTAGCAGTTTCGCAAGGTGCACACGGTTACGCTCACCACCTGATAAATCGCCTATATGTTTCTGTTGATCGTTGCCTTTAAAGTTAAAACGGGAGCAATAAGCACGAGCCAATAGCTCAAAGTTATGAATACGGATAATTTCCGCACCTTCAGATATTTCTTGATAAACCGTATTCGAGTCAATCATGCTATCACGAAACTGTTCAACTGACGCCAATTGCACAGTTTCACCCAGTTCAATCGTGCCACTGTCAGGTTGCTCTGTGCCACTTAGCATTTTGAACAGGGTTGATTTACCCGCACCATTAGCACCAATGATGCCTACTATTGCGCCTTTAGGTACGCTAAACGATAAATCATCAATCAATATGCGTTCACCAAACGATTTAGTTAGGTTATTAATTTCAATAACTTTATTACCCAGACGCAAGCCGGGAGGGATGAATAACTCGTTGGTTTCATTACGTCTTTGATGTTCAGTGTTATTCAATTCTTCAAAACGCGTCATACGTGCTTTAGATTTAGCTTGACGACCCTTAGGATTATGATGAATCCACTCAAGCTCTTTTTCAATGGTCTTTTTGCGAGCGCTGTCTTGTGATGATTCTTGTTGTAAACGAGCATCTTTCTGCTCAAGCCAAGAGGTGTAGTTACCTTCCCATGGAATACCTTCACCACGGTCAAGCTCTAAAATCCAGTTAGCAGCATTATCCAAGAAATAACGATCATGCGTAATCGCTATAACAGTACCCTTGTAATCCACTAAAAAACGTTCTAACCAGCCTACAGATTCAGCATCCAAGTGGTTAGTTGGTTCGTCTAGAAGCAGCATATCAGGCTGTTCTAACAATAACCGACAGATAGCAACACGACGACGCTCACCACCAGACAGATGCTTAATTTTTACGCCCCATTCTGGCAGGCGAAGTGCATCTGCGGCGCGGTTAAGAACGTTTTTAAGGTTATGACCTTCTTTTATTTGAATCAGCGCTTCCAGATTACCTTGCTCTTTTGCTAGTGCATCAAAATCAGCATCTGGTTCAGCATATGCTGCATAAACTGCATTAAGACGTGAAAGCGCGTCAGTTACATCGGCAACCGCTTCTTCTACAGTTTCGCGAACGGTTTTCTCTTCGTCTAGTTTTGGTTCCTGTGGAAGGTAACCGACTTTGATACCAGGTTGAACACGAGCTTCACCTTCGATATCAGTGTCTATACTCGCCATAATGCGAAGAAGCGTTGATTTACCTGCTCCGTTCAGACCCAATACGCCAATTTTGGCGCCAGAGAGAAAGCATAGGGAGATATTTTTCAAGATTTGGTGCTTCGGTGGCACAAATTTGCTAACGCGCGACATAGTGTAAACGTACTCAACCATTTCTGTTTGTATTCTCTTGTTACATAAAAGTTCTATACTATCCTAATCCACCTCGGCTTGCAGGTATCAAATAGATTAACTTAGTCGGAAACTCAGGCTTGATCAATGCATGTATATCTGCATGTAACCATTTTTTCCAAGTTAACAATAAAAACAGGCTTTGTTTCCTAATGCGAGTTTAGATAGCAAATCCCAATATCATTCACTATTAAATAATCATTTTTATTTTAGGCATACTTGACCCTGTCAGCTTATGTAACGCTTTTATCATGAAAACAGTTTCGCTAATCTGAGTTGTGTGATTCCTTAGACTCAAAGCCCCTACCAGTAATTTGTGACTCTATAGATTGCCGTCTTTGATAGGGAATATTTATGGTAACTATACCCCCGCTTTCCAACGCTGATTGGAACCGTATAACTTCTGGTAACTTATCGCTAAATTACACGGATGACCTAGTTCCCCAAAAGTTGCTCCTTTTCTTGGTGGTATGAGTGGAGCCGCTTGTTTAATACAGCCGGTTTAGTAGTATTGCTGGTGCCGTAAACACCAGCGGCTGATATTTCATTGATTCTGCGACGGGTCTATTTGAGCACACTGGCTAGCACTTAACTCAGCAGTAACGATTTCATGCGTATTTATATCTGCCGCTAAATGTAACTTACATCAAACTCACCGTTTCTCACCAGCACCATGTTTGTTTACTTTCCATTTTCCTTCACCGTAAATTTTAAGCCCCGTAAAATCAAGGGCTAAATACTGTATGCTTCCTTTATTTTTTGTCTTGAATGTAACGTAAATCGTTTGGGTTCGCTTGCTGATCCATGGATAATGAAGGTATGACAATGGAAGTTAATAAATTTCAAAACAGAGTCCACGGATTCTTGCAGACCTCTCAATAACATTTAAAATACATATTTAACCATAAGGGTTATCGTAATGGTTAAGTAACTAAATAAAAGAGGTCTCTCATGATTGCCTTACTTAATTTGACTTCATAGCTAAATCGCTTCTTCATCAATCCAAAATGTTAGTGAGTCACGATTAATTAAAGCTTTATTATACTGTTTTCAGTTAATTATTTTATAGCGAAGATTGTTCATAGACCTGAATATTTAAGTGAGCCTAGCTATTTACAGTGTTGCTTAAAAATTTAGTTCTCTTATTTAGGAAATCAAGCAGGTTACGAGAAACATTCTCTAGCAGAGTCAGCAATGGTTAGAGTCAAAAACTACTGATAGGGACATTGAGTCTAAGGAACCACATAACTAAGATTAGAGAAACCAACGTCATGATAGAAGCGTTAAATAAGCTGACAGGACTAAGTATGCCTGACACGAAAGAGATTGTCTAACAGTGAACCATGTTGGGATTGGCTATTTGAATTCAAATTAGAGAACACAGCCATATGTTGGTAAAAATAACATATGATATCAATTATAGATATAATAATAACCATAAAATACAGCAGTTTATACGGATAATAACGTATTGAATACATGATCAATACGGTAGCCTTGTTCAGTTATCTATTCAAGAATTATATGTGGCAAATAACGTGATAAATTTTGAGTGATGAGCGAGGTATCTTCCCGTATCGAGATACCGGCAGCTTTGTCATTAACTAGCCAACTTCCAATTAGAGTATAGTTGTCACTAAATTTTGGTAACGGATGATATGCTTGAATAATCATACCTTCTTCACCGTATGGACCATCGACTACCATTGTTTCTTTACCATCCAAAAAGATTGAGATGTTGGCACCTTCACGAGAAAAGAGTGGTTTAACCACAAAATTATTTAAATTTTTGCTTGCAGGATCATCAGCAAAATAAGATGCGAGTAGGTTAGGATGATGGGGAAATAATTTCCAGAGCATGGGCAAAAGCGCTTTGTTAGACATCATGCTCTTCCACATGGGTTCCATCCAGTTAATATTAGCAGTATCTAAGCATTTTTCATACTCTTCGTCAAACATAAACTCCCAAGGATACAGTTTGAATATCCAGTTGATGACTCTATTTTGACGATCAGTAAACTGACCTTGGGCATCGACACCAATATCTTCAATAAAAACGAAAGATGACAGAAGGCCCGCCTCTTTTGCACAATCTTCCATATATTGTACGGTTCCTCGATCTTCCTCCGTATCCTGACAGCAAGAAAAATATAGCATTTTGCCTGAAAATCGATGGCCCAATTCTTTAAACCGATTGATCAATAGGTCTTGTAGTAAGTTGAACTGATCTGCATCTTGCCGGATCTTACCATTGTTAACCATTTCTTCTAACCAAACCCATTGCCAAAAACCTGTTTCAAATACAGATGTTGGGGTGTCCGCATTATTTTCGTATAGTTTGGCGTTATCGCTGCCGTTGTAAGCTAAATCGAGCCTTGAATAGAGTGAAGGTTCGCATTTAGTCCAAGAGTCTAATATGCCTTGCCAGCGAGTTTGTGGAATTTGGAACCGTTTTAACCAGTACTCGTCTTTGACAACATGATTGACGACTTCCAAGCACATTTGATAAAGCTCTTCTGTTGGAGTTTCAATATGTTGTTCAATTTGTTTTAAAGTAAACTGGTAGTAGGCGGATTCATCCCAATATGGCTCGCCATACATGGTGTGGAAGCCAAATCCATATTCATCTGCTAGTTTTTTCCAATTTTGTCGAGGAGTACTGTTAACTCTAAACATCAACTAGACCCATAAGTTATTAGCGCTGGTTAATACGTAAATGTGAAAAAATGAAAGGAAAAAGTAACGAAAAATAGGGTTTTGTTTCCTAATTCACGTTCAGATAGTAAGTCCCAACATGATTAACTATTAAATGATTGCTTGCGGCTTAGACATACCAGCCTTGATGGCTGATTTAACGCTCTTATCATGGTGCAAATTTTGCCAATATGAGCAATGTGATCCATGAAAAAATTTATATTCTGTCAAGCAATTTTTGACTTTAAATATTGCTATCTCTAATAGAGAACGTTTATTTATAACAACTATATCTTGTTTCTCAATACTGATTTGAACCGTATAACTTCTGGCAACTAACCGTAAAATTGTGTGGATGATCTCGTTTTCAAAAAACTGTTTGCTTTCTTGGTGGTCTGCGTGGAACCGCTCGTTTAATATGATGGGATTCGCAACATGGTTTGGAGTCGTAAGCACTATCGCCCGATATCTAATTAATACTTCGGCGAATCTATTTGAGCACTTTAGTCAGTACTTAGCATTAGTAACAATAATTTTATACGTATTTATATCTATAACTCAATGTGACTCGCGTTAGACTCAACGTTTTGCGTCAGTACTATACTTTTGACTACTATTCGCCCTCACTGAAGACTTTTGCTTTCGTAGAATCAATACCAAGTGCTGAATGGTCCCTTTATTTTTCGTCTTGAACACGACGTTAACCATCTTGATTCGTATGATAATGCACAGATAGTGAGGATATGACAATAGTAGTTAAGTCAGTTTAAAAATAGAATTAATGAATCTTTACAGGCTTATCAATAAAATTGAGAATACTCGTTTGACCATGAGAGCCGTCGCTATGGAAGGTTACTAAAAAACGAGGTCTTCCACGATTACCATGCTTAGTTTAATTCCATAGTTGAATACTTTCTGTACCAATGCAAAGCATTATTGAGCCACGATTAATTAAAGTGTGATTATACTGCTCCAAATTGGTTGTTTTGTAGCGAAATTTGTTCATACACTTGAATATTTAAATGAATTTAATTGTTTAGAGCGTAGATTAATAATTGAGTTCCCTTATTTAGAAAACAAAGCTAATTTTATAGATAGTTCTGAAAAATATGGTTATGAAATATTCAAAATATGAGTTAGTAATCACTAAATTTGAAAAAGTAATAAAAGTATTTGAAAAAAATACAAATAATGCTTTACTAAGCGTTCGGTTAGAGTAATATATACTTTGCTCTGTATGTTCAGATTTATTAATGAAACTTCAAGCCAAAGTAAAACCCAAAGATTTCTTCGTTACGACGTTATCCTTAGTGTTTCCCTTAGCTTCATCGTCACATTCAATAATTCAAGCGCCAGTGCCTCGCATTATCGTGAAAATTTATTATTAATTCTATATATAAGGGACACAAAATGTCTAAGACAACTGGTATCGTTAAATGGTTCAACGAAGAAAAAGGTTTTGGTTTCATCACTCAAGATAACGGTGGTGCTGATGTATTTGTTCACTTCCGCGCCATTGCATCAGAAGGTTTTAAAACTTTAGCGGAAGGCCAGAAAGTATCTTTCGAAGTTGAGCAAGGTCAAAAAGGCCCACAAGCTGCTAACGTTGTGGCTCTATAATTTTTAAAAGATGGCGTAGAAGGCTCCTGTTTTGTACGCCACTTTTTTTATTTAATGCTAGCTTCTACTTTAGATATTGACTGCTGAAATATTATTTATCGTACTATATATTTTTTGAGCTATCTATATAGTGGCTTTATCTTCTAAATTAGGTTCACTTAAATATTCAGCTCTACAAACAAGTTCGCTACAAAATAACCCACAGGAAACAATATAATCAAACTTTAATCAATCATATCTCACGTACATTTTAAATTAATGAAAAAACTCTTTAATTATCGAGCTAACTGAGCAGTGATAATCATGGGTAACCGTATTTAACACTTATATTATTGTGGAAATTTCATTAATCTGAATATTGTGTTTCCCTTAGGCTCAAGGTCTCTCCCAGTAGTTTTTGTGCTCAAAACTCCGAAATATTGCCATCTCTTATAGGGAATCTGTATGGTAATCATAACTCATTTTTTAATACATATTTTAACTGTGTTGTAACTAACTACTTTATTACGCGTATCACTTCGCTTTTTAAAAATTATTTTTTGGGGGGGGATGACTGGAACCACTTATTTAATATGAATAGTTTTGTTATATTATCTGGTATCGTAAAAGTCGCTGCCTAATCTTTATTAATTTTTTAGCGGGTTTGTTTGAGCAAGTTTAAAAACAGCATTAATGAATCCTTACAAATTTTTCAATGGCATTGAAAATACACGTTTGGCCATGAGAACTACCGTAATGGCTAAGCCATTAAAAAACGAGGGTTTCTATGACAACTCTGCTTAGTTTAATTTCATAACTGAATAATTTTTTTAATCAATCACAATGTTAGCTAGTCACGATTGATTAAAACTTTATTATACTGCTCCAGTTAGTTTTTTTGTAGCGAAGCTTATCCATAGGCCTGAATATTAAATAAATTTAGCTGTTTACAGCGTAGATTGGCGAAACCTACACAATGATAAAAAATTCAATAAGCTGACAAGTCTCATATGCCTAAAACGAAATAAGCGACTAATAATTAATCATATTAGGCTCGGCTACCTGCACGCCAATTAGGAAACAAAGAAAGTCTTCGTGTTAAAGAAAACAATGTTAATGCTTACCATAAAACTGTGATAGTATTACAAGTACATTTAAAATGAGTATTTCAGTAAAAATAATCACCAACCACTGTGGCATGGAAAGATCGAGAAAATTCCATACAATTTTGCTGCAATTTCCATTTGCTTCAAATATCCATGGTGCCCATTTATTTAGTGGTACCCAAGAGGGAAATGACACAAATATATCACATGTTGTGCCCAAAAAGCCATAAAGATCCTGAAATTGGTAGCTAACATGTTCAACTGCGAGTTTCAAGCCCCAGCCTGAAGACAGACCCCACCCAATCAAACCTAACCAACGGAAAAGTCCGTTTTGTGGCATGAAGCTAGCTATCAGCACCGAGACAAAAAGACCTAACATAGCAACACGTTCGTAGATACACATGACGCAAGGTGCTAATTTCATTACGTACTGAAAGTAAAGTGCACAAAATTCACATCCCATAATAATGAGAAGAAGGAGGAACCATGGACCTTGGATTTTTGAGATTCCATTGAAAAAAGCTAACATAATTAACGATCCGTTTAAAAAAATAAAGTCTCGTGTTTGATATTTATGTAGGTAGCTGTCTGTGAATAACTAACAGGTTTGAGTGCATTTTAAACCAAATCTAACTTTGTTCCCTAATTTTGGTTCAAATAGCAAATCCCAACATGATTCACTATTAGACAATCACTCTCGTTGTAGATATAGCTAGCCCTGTCAGCTTATTGCATGCTTTTATTGTTGCATAAGTTGCTCCAATTTGAGCATTCTAATCCCTTAGGATCAATGTCTCTCTGAGTCATTTTTTTGATCCAAACCATTGCTGTTTATGGTAACTTAGTCTCCTAAATAAGGGAACAAAATGATAAATCTATGTTCTAAATAGCTAACTGGAAGCAGTATAATCAAGTTTTAATCAATCGTCGCTTGCTAATACTTTGGGTTGATGAAGAGGCCATCATTCAGCTATGCAATCAAACTAAGCGAATTAATGAATGGGAAATTTCATGAATTCAGCGACTTAGCTATTGCGACGGATCTCATGATTAAATATATATTTTTAATGCCATCGAGCAGTCTGCAAGAATTCATTAATTTTGTTTTCAAACTTGCTTAACTTCCATTGTAATGCCTTCACTATTTATGCATTAGCAAGCGAACCAAAACGGTTAACGTTGCGCTCAAAACGCAAAATAAAGGAACCTTCCAGCACTTAACCTTTAATTCGATGGAGCTCAAAGTCTACTGTAGGGGTGAATAGCAAGTAAAAAATATGGAGTTGATGGAAAACAGCGGTGTTTAATGCAAGTAATATTTAGTGGTAGATATAAATACATATGAAATTATTGCTGTTGGGTCAAGTACATCAAATGTAACTGGCGGTAAAGTGGACTTTGTCTCTTAATTCGAGTTCAGATAGCAAATCCCAACATGATTAACGATTAAACAATTACTTTTGTTTTAGGCATACTTAGTCAGATCAGTTTATTTGCCGCTTTTATCATGGCGTAAGTCTCGCTAATCTCCCGCTAATCTGAGCATTATGCTCTCTTAAGCTCAATGTCCCTCTAAGTAGTTTGCTAACTCGAAATATTGACGCCTTTAATAGGGAAGGTTTTTGGTAACCATACCTCATTTTTTTGTGTTGATTGAAACCGCTCATTTAATACGAATGGTTTCGTAACATTGTCGGGTGCCGTAAGCACCATCGGCTTATATTTCACTAATTTTTAGGCAGATCACTTTGAGTAAGCTAGGTAGCACTTCACCGTCAGTCACATTTGATGCACTTAACTCAGCCACAATGATTTCATGCGTCTTTAATATTTACCACTAAATATCGCTTGCATCAAACACACCGCTCCCCACCAATTCTATATTTTTTACTTGCCATTCATTAGCTCGCTTAGTTTGATTCCATAGCTAAATAGCTTCTTCATTAATCCAGAATATTAGTGAGCCACGATCGATTAATTTTGATTAAATTACTTCCAGTTAGTGGTTTGTAGTGAAATTACCCATAGATTTAAATATTGGTGTAAGCTTAATGCTTTATAACGTAACTCATTGATTAGTTTTTTACTTCAGAACATAAAACAGCATTAAGAGGGAGAACTTGAACCTTTACATTCGTTTCAAATGCAGAAATAGGCAAATAATTGAATACCATAATTAACGTAAATGCATGGTAAAGTTATGGGTGCATTTATTGAACGCAAGTATTACCTTAAATCACAATTAACTTATTGATACATAGCTCGATGCGGCACTCTTTATACTAATTTTTGTTGATATTCCAGATCAATTTAATATTAATAGTTAACAAATGATTTAGATAAAATAAAATAGTAACTAAATACAAAAAAACAAAGCTTGCTGACTAAAAGTTGAGCTTGTATTATTATTTTGACGTAATGAGTTGAGACAATAAGAGGGAACACTATGACCTGGCAACTAAAAGATTTGCAAACACTATTGACGGAACATCAAGGTTGGAGTGTTGCTGAAGCAGAAAAGTCTTTGTGTCTAACCAATGAAGATGGCATCGAAGCATTTTTGGCGGTTGCAGGAGAACAAATTCTTGTTGAAGTACTCCTTTTTTCCCACAATGTAGTTAAAGATGTTCCACGTTTGAATGATACCATACTGCGTACCCATAAACTATTCCCACTCAGCACTATCTGCATAAACGAAATTGACGGACACAGTTATTATGCTGCATTTGGCTCGCTTTCATCGCAATCAAAAGCGGAAACCATTATAATTGAGGTGGCTACTCTGTTTCGTAGTGTTGAAACTTTTCTTGAATTGTACCAAGATTATCTATAAGGAAACCGCACGATGAACATATGGAAAAAATTATTTATGGCCATGAAAGGTGGCGCAACTGAAGCAGCTGAAGCAATCGCAGACAATCAAGCATTACGGATTTTAGATCAAGAAATTCGAGATGCGAAAGAAGAACTTAGACGCTCGGATAACGCTTTAGTGGGCATTATCGCTAAGCGCAAACTTTCAGCTCAAAAAGTAGCTAGTTTTAATAGCAGTGTTACTGAATATGAAGGGCACGCCCGCACTGCAATGGAAAAGGGTCAGCAAGAACTCGCGTTAGAGTGTGCAACCCGCGTAACCACACTTCGTAATGAACAAGATACAGAAAACACCTACCTCCAACAATTCATTCAGTCAGAAGGGTCTCTCAAAACCAACATTGCACAAGCTAAAGACAAGCTGCGCCAACTTGAGCAACAAGTTGATGTGGTCAAGGCCAACGAATCAGTACAACGAGCCCAAATTGCGGTATCGAATACTAATTTAGGTGCTAACGCAAAAATGCATACTGCTATTGAATCTTTGGAGCGAATTAAAAATCGTCAGCAAGACCGCCAAGCACAATTCGAAGCCGCCACAGAGCTAGAACACGAACTATCCGGTAGTAGCTTCGATAAAAAACTGCACGAAGCAGGCATCATAGGCAATCAAAGTGCATCTGCTGAAGACGAACTTGCCCGTATTTTAGGGAAAAAATACCTTTAATAGAGGATGGTTATGTATTTTTGGCTACTTATGCGCCGATGGCTGTTTACACAGTTCAGTTACCTCTCTGGTAGAAATATATTATTTGCGTGGATAGTCTACAGTGTCATTTGTTGGTTGATGCTGCGTATTGTTGGGGAACAAGCACTCACATTAAACATTACTGATTTTATTTACTACCTATTAGTCACCACTTCGACTGTCGGTTATGGGGATATGTATCCGCAGACTGTTGCAGGTAAATGGATTGTTGTACTTTTTGTCATTCCTGCTGGATTGAGTTTGTTTGGTCTCACAATCGGTCGGCTTGCCGCTATGACGATGCAACTCTGGAAAAGCAGCATAATGGGGAAAAGAAGAGTCAACGTGTCTGGGCATATTTTAATTTTAGGTTGGAATGGACAACGCACATTGTACCTTATCCAAATGCTATTACATGAAGAGAAAAAACGCCGTCGCATTTTATTATGTATCAGACCAGAAATGGAAAATCCATTACCAGAAGACATAGATTTTGTTCAACTGGCTAGCTTCACTGATACTGTAGGGATGGAAAGAGCGGGAGTAGCAGAAGCAGATTGTATCATCATCGACAATGAACAAGATGACATTACCCTTTCTGCTGCCTTATTTTGTTCAAATAAAAATCCTAACGCTCATATACTGGCTTATTTCAATGAAGCAGTACTATGTGATCTTCTCAAACAACATTGTCCTAATGTGGAGTGTATACCATCATTATCTGTTGCAATGTTGGCAAAAGAAGCTGTTGACCCTGGTTCTAGTGAACTACATCACGAGCTACTTCACAGTCAAAAAGGAATGACGCAATATTCTGTAAAATATCCGCCAGAATCACCGACATTAACAGTTAAAGATTTATTCATTTATTTCAAAAATATACACGATGCCACGCTCATCGGCATAGATACTGGGAGAGGATTAGCCTTAAATCCCTCATTCGATACTCACATTAAAGAAGGTACTCGACTTTTTTATATTGCTGATGAACGAGTAAATAAATTTCAGTGGCCCCGCAGCGCAGCGTAATAATATACAATCACTGAATTCATGATATGTTGTCGTATTTGTGAACCCTGATTATCGGAGCTTTATATGTTTAATTGGTTAAAAAAACGCACTCCCGCACTAGAAGCCAGCGCTCCTGAGGTGCTTGGACTGCGATTAGGAGGAGCGATAGAACTAGACGATCTGAAGTTTCGACTGATAGAGCCAATTTTAACAATAGATCAAGTATCCAGAATTCAAATAATCAAAGCAGTTGGTGAAGTTAGACTAGATGCTCAAACTCGGTTAATCAGATTCTATACCGATGATGATGGGTATTTTCAAGTATTACAGTCCGGCATTAATGATTTGGATGTGAATGAAGTGCATTTATTTTATTTTTACGAGTCCAAGCCTGTCAATACGGACGCCGTGTGGAATGATTGGATAACCAACAAGATTGTCCAACCCTATTGGAATCTAAATGGCATAACTTACGAAAAAGTTTGGGACAACACACAACCAGTTGCAATGACCGAAAAGACCTGGGCCGAAGATGGGAGCACATCAACAACCGACCAATTCATCATGGTTTACGAACGAAAAGCTGGTGAAGATATCTTCGAATCATTATTAGTCTCTGGTGAAGAAATTATATCAGAGTATCATACCGAACATGTAATTGTACTAAGCACAGGTATACCACTATCTTTCACTGACTTTACCAGTACGGGCTAAACCCGTCGCCAAACATCAAATGTAGAAAGGAACTCTTATGTCTCAACTCGCACTTTCATTGGTAAACCTTGGTTCATTCGCTCTTTATCTAGGTTTATCGCTTTTATTTTTAATAATTTTTAAATTCGTTTATATACGCATTACACCTTATGATGAATGGCATCTATTAAAAGAAGAACATAATATTGCAGCTGCCCTCACACTATCTGGTGCTTTTATTGGATATAGCGTAACCATCGCAAGTGCAGCCAGTAACTCAGTGAACATCTTAGATTTTGTCATTTGGGGCATTATTGCACTTATCACTCAAATTCTAGCTTTCTTAATTGTCAGATATGGTTTCATGCCAAAATTAGTTGAACGTATTCAAAACAATGAGATCTCAGCGGGTATTATTATGGGTTCGATGTCTATCGCCATTGGTCAGCTTAATGCGGCTTGCATGACGTATTAAAAGGAATTGACATGAAAAGAAGCCAACAGGTCATAAGAGCTCAAATGCGTAAAAGCTGGAAACCAACGGTAACCATTATGGCCATTATTTTGGTATCTGGTTGCAGTGATAACGGCAAAACGATGAACATCTATGCTAATGTTCCTGATTGTATCGATGATAATCCTGGATACAGTAACGTATGCCGTGCGGCTTATCAAGATGCTGTGGATAGCGCAGCGAGTACGGCGCCGAAATACGACTCTCGCGATGATTGCAGCCATGAATTTGGCTACAATAGTTGTATTCGTGCCCCTCAAAATGATTGGTTTATGCCAGCAATGGCCGGATTCATGTTTGGTCGAGCTATAAATAATCAACCTTACTACCAGCAACCTATATTCAGCTCTACCTACCCTGGGAGTTCTTATTATGGCAGTTGGATCTCTTCTGACGGATACTCTTACGGTAAGAAAGGGCGATATTCCAAAGTTTATGTTCCCAAGGATCACCTGAAGCAGAAACCCGCAGTAACCAAAACTATTTCTCGGGGAGGCTTTGGCTCTAAAGTTGCAGCAAAGTCTAGCTGGAGCCGCTCTAGTAGTAAAGGTTGGGGCGGTTAACGTTACCATCTATATCCTGTTTAGAACATAGATTGCTCGTTTAGCTCCCTGAATCAGGAAATAAAGCCTAAGCTATGGAATCAATCTAAGCAGGGTAATCGTGAGAGGCCTTGGTTATTTAACAACTTAACCAGTACAACTATTTTCATGGTCAAATGAGTATTTGTAATGCTATTTAGAGGCCTGTACAGATTCATTAAATACTATTTCAAGCAAACTACAGTGGTTAATATCATATTCAAGACGCAGACTAAAGGAACCATCCAGCACTTGCAATGGATTTTAAGAAACTAAAAATTTATGTTGAAGGTAAATTGTAAGTAAAACAATATGAACCTGATGGAAAACGTTGAGTTTTACGTAAATGACATTTAACGATCGATATAAATACGCATGAAATCACTGTTGCTGTGTTAAGTTCATGAAATGTGACTGTCGGTAAAGTATTTTTTATAAATATTAGAAGATGGTGCTTACGACACAAACTAGTATTCTGAAGCCGTTCGCATGAAACGAGCGGTTAGCATCATTTTATCAAAAAAATATTTTAAAAAAATGATATTATCCGCGCAATTTAGTGGTTAGTGGCTTGAAGTTAGATGGATCAAAGCATCATAAAAAAACGAGGTATGATTACCCTAAACGTTCTTGCTTAAAAACGATAATTTTTTGAACCAAAAACTACTCGGAGGAATATTACATCTATGGGATCACAATGCCCAAATTAGTGAAACTGCTTCAATGATAAAAGGGTGAAATAAATTCATTTTTATGTAGCCACATACTCGACTAACACGAGTCTTATCATGTTGAAGTTTAAATGTTATTTTTGGTTATTGGTGAGAAAAACTTGCATAGTTTACAGTATGGCTCTTAAGTATTACGTAATTTAGTCCCTTCAATGCTTACAAGCATTAACTAGGCTTCCTACGATTATTTTGTTCGATTTGATCGTATAACTGAATATTTTCTTCAGTAAATTCAAATATCAGTGAACAACTAATTGATTATAATTGGGTAATATTGCTTCCAGTGGATTGTTTTGTAACGAAGCTTGTTTATAAACCTGAATCATTACGTGAACCTAGCCGTTTAGAACATAGGTTGATAATTTAGTTCCCTGATTTATGAAACAAAGCCCAAATTGAACTAAAATTATCAATCAACTTACTGGCACAATATTATACTAGATAGAGCGGCTATGAAAGGTGACGAAAAAACAAGCAAGTAACAACGTTTACTTTTGCAGTACATGTTGTTTTAAAAAAATTATTGAATAGTTTTTCACGATGACTCTGTCAGAGATTACAAATTTTTTAAACGTCAAGAATAAATGACAAGTTTCAGATGCTCCAATAAACATTTTCAAATTGATTGAGCTTAGTCAATAATAAAGCGGAATGAATAAGTACATTAAGGTTGATCTGGTGCAACACAATAAATTATAAAGTGATTGGCAGATTAGGTGCATAGCATTGGGCACATACACCCTCTAATTACTGTGCTCAACGTATCCTTGTTCATTGTCGTATTCGTTTATCGAATGATAAGTGGCAAAATGCTTGAATAAAAGTGGGTGAAAATCGTACCTCATATTATCGATATGGCAGGCTTTATTTCCTAAATCAAGGAATTAAACTATCAATCTACACTCTAAACAGCTAGGTTAACTTACAATATTCAGGTCTACGAACAAGATTCGCTACAAAATAACTAACTGGAAGCAGTATAATCAAATTTTAATGAAGAGTAGTTCACTATTCATGCATTAGTAAGCAAGCCAAAACGATTAGTATCAAGCTCAAGACGAATATTAAAGGAACCATCCAGTATTTAGCCATTGATTCTGCAGAGCTTACAGTCTACGGTGCAGAATAATAGCAAGTACAAAAAAGCATGATACAGACGAAAACTGTTTAGTTTTGTGTAAATTATATGTAGTCGTCAACATAAATACGCATAAAATAATTGCTGCTGAGTTAAATGCATCACATGTGACTAACTGTGGAATACTATCTAACTTGTTACAACAGATCTGCTGAAAAATTAATGAAATATCAGGTAATGATGCTTACGACACCATTCGTATTAAACGAGTGATTTTACTTATCTCACCAAAAAAGAGATTTTTTTGAAAACGAGATCATCAGAGTAATTTAGCGGTCGGTTACCAGAAGTTATACGGTTAAACTCAGCGTTGCAAGGTGAGGTATGGTTACCATAAACGTTCCCTATCAGCGATTGCAATGCTTCGAGTTAAAAAATTTACTGGGAGGAACATTGTGCCTAAGGGAGCATAATGTTCAGATTAGTGTAATCTACACCATGATAAAAGCGTTACATAAGCTGACAGGGTCAAGTATGCTTAAAATAAAAGCGATTGTCTAATAGTGAATCATGTTGCCATTTTCTATCGAAACATGAATTAGGAAACAAAGCTAATATAGGACTGTTTCTCCCTGGTATATTTTTTGGTTTTTGTCATTAGTTTCACACTATTGGAGTTTTAAGCGGAATGGATGACGAAAAAATTAACTTCTGAGACTGTTAACATTGCTCTTAGTTTTTTTGCACTCAATTAGAACCAAAGTATCTTATTTTGTCTGTTTGCTTTCTTCGGTACTTTAAGTTGGGTTTATGCAGCTGCTAATTTGATAATAATCAAAACATCGTAGTTATTGAGGTAAAAATGATGGCGTTTGCGGATCAAAAATTAGATAAACTAACATTAGTTGAAGGTGCTCTGGCACTGAATGTAGCCATTGATCCAACGATGTCCTTGCATTGGGTGAGTACTGAACTTGAGCACCTTGCTCAAGAAACCGACCATTTACTAGCAGGTGAAACTAATGCTGAATTTCGATTGGATGGTCTACTCCGTTTGTTTTATAAAGAATGGAAGTTTAAAGGTGATTTTGAGCAAGACTTTTCATCTGATAATGTCTTTATAGAAAAAGTATTGAGACGTCGAAAAGGTATTCCTGTAAGTTTAGGTACACTCTTTCTCTACTTGGCACATCGATTAGATCTACCATTGCAGCCTGTGGGGTATCCCACACAAATGATATTGAAAGTAAATGGGCTAGATAAAGAAGCACGATACATAAATCCGTTTGATGGCGAGTATTTATCGCAGCGTATTTTGCGGGGTTGGTTGGTGGGCAAAGAAGGACCAAACGCAGAAGTAAAAATTGAATATTTAAAAGCATCAAACAATGCTACGCTGATTGGCCGTTGGCTCGCAGTCGTAAAAAGCGCACTTCTTCGTGAAGAAAATTACTCTATGGCATTACGCTGTAGTGAACTTGCTTTGACATTTAACCCTGATGACCCCTATGAAATTCGTGACCGTGGCTATATTCTCCAACAGCTAAAATGCGACTGGATAGCGGCGGAAGACTATGAATATTTTATTGCTCAATGTCCGGATGATCCTTCGGCTGAATTACTAAAGTTACAAGTTAAAGCATTGATGGCAGAAACCCCAATTTTTCACTAATTAGGAAACTGCTATGACAGTACAAAAAATAGTTCAAATTGGCGATATTAAAGTTGCTAATGATAAGCCATTTGTTCTCTTTGCCGGAATGAATGTGTTGGAATCTTATGATCTGGCGATGCAAATATGTGAGCATTATGTGGAAGTGACGCAAATGCTAGGTATTCATTACATTTTTAAAGCTTCGTTTGATAAGGCTAATCGTTCATCTGTGCACTCTTATCGTGGTCCTGGCCTTGATGAAGGCCTAAAAATTTTTCAAAAATTAAAAAAAACTTTTGGGGTTAAAGTAATCACTGACATCCATGAAATTTGGCAAGCACAGCCAGTTTCTGAAGTGGTTGATGTAATTCAGTTACCGGCATTTCTTGCACGTCAAACGGATTTGGTTGAAGCTTGCGCAAAAACTAACGCCGTCATTAACGTGAAAAAACCTCCGTTCATGAGCCCAGATCAAGTTAAACATATTGTGAACAAATTCGCGGAATGTGGTAATAAAAACATTATTCTTTGTGAGCGTGGCTCATGCATGGGTTATGACAATCTAGTTGTTGATATGCTGGGCTTTGATGTAATGAAGAAAGCGAGCTATGGAAGTCCAATAATTTTTGATGTAACGCATTCTCTGCAATGTAGGGATCCGTTGGGCTCGGTGTCCGGTGGCCGTCGTGAACAAACTGTTAATTTGGCGCGTGCAGGTTTAAGTACCAAAATTGCTGGCCTCTTCATTGAAACACACCCAGATCCAGATCATGCGCGTTGTGATGGTCCTTCTGCATTACCTTTGGATAAATTAGAGCCATTCCTTAAGCAAATGAAAGCACTAGATGACCTGATAAAAAATTTTGACGAGCTTGACATTCGCTAAATGATCACGTGATAAAAACTCAGAACGTCGACAGATATGAAGACGATTTTTTATTATGCATATCGTTTCTATCGTAAAGTTGATTCAGGACTATTTGGACTTTATTTCCTAAATCAGGGAACTACATTATCAGTCTATGCTCTAAATAGCTAGAATCGGTTTTGTTGTAACGTTAGTTGTAGCGCTAGGAAAACATTGCTTCTGTATGTCAACTAATCTTACAGTACAGGGTTAAATGATGTCACTAGAAGATTTCTTGGTTGCCGTTAGAAGTGGTATGATGAGTTCCTAATCAAGATAAGAAACAACTTGGGTACAATATCAAATGGTTATTAAAGCTGATAGTCCGGCAACATTTGCTGAGAAATACATAATTGAAAGCATCTGGAATAATCACTTTCCTAAAGGTTCTATTTTGCCTGCAGAGCGAGAGTTGTCAGAACTTATCGGCGTGACTCGAACCACACTACGTGAAGTACTTCAGCGTTTAGCGCGAGATGGTTGGTTAACTATTCAGCACGGTAAACCCACGCGGGTAAATGATTATATGAATACGTCTAGTTTGAGCATTCTAGATACCCTCGTGACACTTGAAGGTGAAGACGTTCATGGAGTTCTTGAAAACTTGCTTGCATCCAGGACCGATATTAGTAGCATTTTTATGTGCTATGCAATTAAAGGTGATGCACCGTCATGTTCAGCTTTGATTACGAGAATCATTGGCCGTTGTGAAAACTTGCTTGCGAGCGATAGCTTCAGTGTATTTGTTGACGCTGTAGAAGAAAAAATTGCGATTCAGCAAGACGTGAAGAAAATTTTTGACACATTTGGCAAGCAAGATACTAAATTGTGTGAAGCTGTTTGTCGAGGCCGTGCTTTCAACTATTTTGATTACATGTTGTTTCAAGGCATGGCGCAGCGTTCTGGCAATAAGATATATGTATTGACCATGAATGGTATGCGTAAAATTTATTCACGAGTGGGTGGCTATTACTTCATGGATACTCGCGCATGTGAAGCTGCTCTGCAATTTTATCGCGATTTATTAGAGCTAACGATTGCAAATCGCCATGGTGATGTTGCTGAGTGTATTAAACAATATAGTCGTGAAAGTGGTGCCATGTGGTTTAATAACCGTGATGCAATTGCGAAGTTGATGGCACAAGAAGAAGCATAATGTCTGACATGAAATAGGCTTGGTTTCTTAATTGAAGTTCAGATAACAGATCTCCACATGATGAACTATTAGACAATCGCTTTCACGTTAGGCATACCTAACTCGGTCAGCTTATTTAATGCTTTTATCATGGCGAAGATTTTGCTAATTTGAGCTGTGTAATCCTTTAGGCTCAATGCCCTCCTAGGAAGTTTGCTGATTTAGAACATTGCCGTCTCTGATAGGGTACATTTATGGTAACCATACCTTGTTTTTCCACTTTTGATCTGAGCCGTATAATTTCAGGCGACCGACTTTATTTCCTAAGCTAAGGAACTAATCAATATTTAGACCTATAGGTAAACTTCGCTATAAAACAATCAACGGGAAGCAGTACCATTAAGTTTTAATCAATAATGGCCCATTTACATTTTGAATTGATGAAGAAGTCATTCAGCTATGTAATCAAACTAAGGAGAATAATCCTAGGAGATTTCGTGTATTTAATGACTTCACCATGGCAACGGCTATTGTGGTTGAACGCTTATTTTTAATATCATTGGTAGGTCTGCACAGATTTATTTATTCTATGTACAAACTTGCTCAACTGCCGTTGTCATTCCCTCACTATTAATACATTAGCAAGCGAACCCAAACGATTAACGTCACGTTTATAATAAAAAATAAAGGAGCCATCCAGTACTTACCCATGGATTCTACGGGGCTTAAAGTCTACGATAAAGGTGAACAGAAAGTGAAAAAGCATGGAGGTGATGAGGAACTTCTAGTCTGATGCAAGTTACATTTAGTGACGGATATAAATACACTTAAAATAATTGTTGCTGAGTTAAGTGCATTCAATGCGGTTAACAGTGAAGTGTACCTAACTTGCTTTAACAAACTCTCCGAAGAATCAATGCAGTATCAGGCGATGGAGCTTACGATACCAGACAATGTTATGAAACCGTTCGTATTAAACGAGTGGGTTCATTCATTGCACTGAAAAAGGGAGCGCGGTTTGGGAACTAAAACATCAGCATAATTTAGTGGCCAGTTGCCAGAAATTATACGATTCAAGTCAGCAGTGGCGAACAAACTTCGGTTACTATACACTATTATAAAGAATAATTTTTAAATAAAAAATTATTTTAAGGGACGTTGAATTTAAGATAGAATAATATTCAGGTTAGTACAATTTACGCCATGATAAAAGTGTTAAATAAGTTAATAGGGCTAGGTATACCTAAAATAAAAGTAATTATCTCATAGTGAATCGTGGGGGGGCATTATTTATGATCTGAACTCGCATGAGGTATTTTATCAAAAATAATATGAGACTTGTGAATTTTTAGATAAACTGCTCAGTTTACAGAAATAAAAGTACAATATTATTGAACTTTATCGTTTCATACGCGTAGCGTAGTATCCAGAATATTGATAATAATTGAGGTGCAAATAAGATTAAGATAGCTACAGCTACCCGTTGTCTTGAAAACTATATCTTGACCATTATATAACTATTTATGCTAGATGTACTACTACAGTGAGTAGCATCATACTGATAAGTTAAATCATATTGCTTTTTGATCAAATGTGTACAAAATATTTTTTGGTATCTTATAACTGAGCGCAATATAGTGAAGCTATTTGTTTATTCATTTTAATAGGTCTGGGGTAAGTGAATATTCTGCAATTTTTAGTAAAATAGTAGTTTTTACGGAAAAAATAGTAATTTGAGACACTATTATTATTTTTTAGTGCATTAAGCTCTGTATAGTCTTTAGATAGAGTGATGAAAAATATTATTTATGAATACAGAGAGCTTGCAAAATCAGGGTTATACATTTTATATATAATTATGCACTCGACCATCACAACACTGATCATTTTATATTTTAAAGTCTGTATCCTTAACTATCAGTCACATCAATTCTTGTAATCATAACATAATTCCAAATTATTAATAAATCAACTATTTGTAATGATTACGTATGTAGTTTCATCTTGTTAAAATAAAGTATTTTATGGTATAAGTATACAATTGAAAACTCAGTAGTACAGTGGTGAGTTGTCCGAGTGGCTTAAGGAGCACGCCTGGAAAGTGTGTATACGATAACGTATCGAGAGTTCGAATCTCTTGCTCACCGCCATCTGTAAGCTTAAGTAAAAGATTTATTTTGAGTTATTATATTAAATCAACTTGAAAAGATAAGCGTAAAAATTTGAAATTTATCATTTATATTGAACACCAATAAGTCTACATTTTTTTAAATAATTACAGTCAAAAATTATTCAATAGCCTCTTTAATACAATTACTTCGATGATATCCCGTTTCATTGAGCAAAATAGTGAACTGGCAAGTTGGTGGGTAACTTTATCGTAGTATGCTGGAAAACAAGTAATATCTATGCTTTTTATTGTCTCATACCAGTGAACTACAGTACTGGAATATCACTAAAATTGATGCATCCTTAGAACAAGCGCTTTCTATGCATCATAGTGATCCATTAGATCATGCCTTCAATGTATTGCTTATGATTCATAAGGTACTACTTACGTTCAATGAATGCATTAATCTCTTTAGTATATATACCTGTTAATTTTGAGTATCAAATTATTTCTATTTTAAGTAGCTTCAAGCAATAATGAAAAAACTATGTATTTATTGAACTACACCTAGCATAATACATCGTATTTTTTAAATGATTGCTGTGGCTACTGTTTACTTTGAGGATTAACTTTAAGTTATAATTGTCTATTATGAATACATATTTAAACTTTTTTCAATATGTTGCGTATAAAATTTATTAATATAAGGCCTATTATCAGATAAGATATCACATAAAGAACCAAATTCATTTGCAATAATTGTCTTTACTCGAACGGTTCCACCTAAGCATAGCCAGCGTAAAGTATTGTCATCACCATGAAGTATGATCATTCATTCGCTTCGTAAATCAGCAGTTTTGTTTCCTAATGTGAGCTCGGATAGCAAATACTAATATGATTAACTATTAGGTGAGTGTTTTTGTTACAGGTATATTTAGCTCTGTTTACTTATTGTACGCATTTATCATTGTGAAGATTTTACTAATCTAGGCATTGTGATCTTTTAAGCTCAATATCTCTTCGAGCAGTTTTTGACTTGGAACATTGCCGTTTTTGATAGCAATGGAACTGTGCTCTATTCATCTCTGCTGACTGGAATCGTATAACTCCTAGAAACTATACCGTTACATTATGCTGATGTCTTCATTCCCCAAAACTAGTGGGCTGTTTAAGTGCAATGAGTGAAACCGCCCATTTAATATGAACGGTTTTATAACATTATTTTGTGTCGTAAACGCCGTTACCTGATATCTCGTGAATTTTTAGGCGAGTCTGTTTGAATAAATTGAGTAGTACTTACTCCGTTAGTCATATGCAATGAACTTAATTCAGCAGTGATTATTTTAAACATATTTATGTCTATTGCTAAATAAACTTGCGCCATGTTTACTATTTCCCGTGAGTACCATGCTTTTTTATTTTCTATTTTTTCGTTGTGATAGATGTCAAGTCCCATGAAATCAACGTGCTTAACACAAAATTAATCATTTTGATTTGCTTGCTAATGCATAAATAGTAAGGGTATGATAACGGTAGTTGAGCAAATTTAAAAAGAGCATTAATGAATCTTTGCAAACGTCTCAACGATATTAAAAATACTCGTTTAACCATGAAAAGCATCATAATGATTAAGTCGTTAAATAAGGTCTCTTCCAATTATTCTGCTTAGTTTAATTCTATAACCAAATAATTTTTTTTATCAATCCAAAACATTAGTGAGTCACAATTAATAAAACCTAAATTATACTGCTTTCAGTTGGTTGTTCTGTCGCTAAGTTTATTCCAGAGACTTGAATATTTAAGTGGCCTAGCAGTTTAGAGCGTATATTGATGATTAAATTTCCTGATTTAGGAAACAAAGCAACGTTCTGAATTAATGATTAATTTCGGTACTCGAGTTTGTATATTCAGGTTGGTTGAGTATATATTGCTTGTCAGACAGGCATAAAAGAGTACATACTTAAATTTACTATGAATAATATCGATATTGATGATTTAGCTTGAGTGCTATGCATCAGTATTAATATGGTAGTTCGTGTTTTTAAAAACTGGAACCATATTACATAACTATGCAGTTCCTTCTTAATGTACAGGAAATCATGTTTATCTGCAAAGTGAATGCGTATTGGTTTTATTCCGTGGGTAGCAACCAAGGACACCCCACGTTAATTTTAGTATACAGATAATTTGAATGTACACGATCTTGTTAAAGAATATACACATATTATTGGTAAATTTTATACGCAGCCTCACATAAAAGCGAATTTAATTTTTAGATGAATTTGAAACAACCTAATAGAACAGCGGTCTATTTTTAAAATTAATAAAATAATGTAATAAAGTGATTGGTTCATTCATTGAACATGTGTAGTACCATGGGATACATTACTGGAATATTGTTCTAAGTAACATTGAGTAAAATTACCCTGCTTTGTGGAATTCTTACGCAGGTTCCATTTCATCACTAAAGCTAAAAATAAGTTCATCCTTTTTCACATCTACTTTCACCGTACCACCATTAATTAAACAACCGAATAATAATTCATTTGCTAGGTGTTTCTTCATGTGCTCCTGCATGACACGTGCCATCGGACGTGCACCCATTGATTTGTCATACCCTTTTTCAGCTAACCATAATTTTGCTTCATCTGTCACTTCAAGAGACACACCGCGTACATCCAACTGAGCCTGAAGTTCCACAATAAACTTATCAACAACTTGAAGAATAATGCTTTTATCCAGATGATTAAACCAAATAATATCATCCAATCGGTTTCTAAACTCTGGTGAAAACACCTTCTTGATCTCTAACATTGCGTCATGACTATTATCTTGTTGAATTAAACCAATAGACTTACGGATTGTCTCAGTAACACCAGCATTGGTAGTCATGACTAAAATAATATTTCTAAAATCAGCTTTACGCCCATTATTGTCCGTTAGCGTACCATGATCCATAACTTGCAACAGCAGATTAAAGACATCAGGGTGGGCTTTTTCAATTTCATCGAGAAGCACGACACTATGAGGATGTTTAATAACGGCATCCGTTAATAGACCACCTTGGTCATAGCCGGCATAACCCGGAGGTGCACCAATCAAACGGCTAACCGTATGACGTTCCATATACTCAGACATATCAAACCGCTGGAGTTCGATATCCATAGCACGCGCTAATTGAACCGTTACTTCGGTTTTACCTACGCCAGTGGGCCCAGCAAACAAGAATGAACCCACAGGTTGATTTTCTGCACCTAGTCCAGCACGGCTAAGTTTAATAGCTTCACACAATACGCCTATTGCATCATCTTGCCCAAAAACTAATATTTTCAGTTTCTGATCAAGCGATTTAAGCACTTCACGGTCTGTTGAAGATACTGATTTTTCAGGGATACGAGCCATTTTAGCTATTAATGTCTCAATATCACCAACTCCCACTGTTTTTTTACGTTTATTAGCTGGTACTAAACGACAATGAGCTCCTGCTTCATCAATCACATCAATTGCCTTATCCGGCAGATGACGATCATTAATATATTTAGCAGAGAGTTCAACTGCAGCGCGAATTGCTTTATTGGTGTAACGAATTTCATGGTGAGCTTCATATTTAGGTTTTAATCCTAACAAAATCTTCGTTGTGTCATCTAGAGAAGGTTCAATAACATCAATTTTTTGAAAACGACGAGCCAAAGCACGTTCTTTTTCAAAAATACTTCTGTACTCTTGATAAGTGGTTGAACCAATACATCGTAGCGTTCCACTAGATAGTAATGGCTTTATTAAATTCGCAGCATCAACTTGGCCACCTGATGCAGCTCCTGCACCAATGATAGTGTGGATTTCATCGATGAACAATACCGCATGTTTTTCTTTCTCGAGTTGTTTAAGTATGTTCTTAAAACGCTTTTCAAAATCACCACGATATTTAGTACCTGCGAGCAGTGAGCCAATATCAAGCGAGTAAATTACACAGTCATGAATGATTTCAGGAACCTCACCTTCAACAATAAGCCAAGCTAAACCTTCTGCTATTGCCGTCTTACCCACACCAGCTTCACCAACTAATAAGGGATTATTTTTACGGCGACGACATAAGACTTGAATTGTACGCTCAAGTTCTTTGTCTCGTCCTATAAGTGGATCAATACCACCCACTTGAGCTAGTTGATTTAGATTGGTTGCAAAGTTTGTCAAATGTTCTGCATCACCTTCAACAGTCGCCTCTTCAGGAGACAGATCGACTCCAGATAATTTTTCATCGCAATTAACAGATTTGATTGTACCATGAGAAATATGATTAACAACGTCAAGGCGGCTAATATCATTTTTATTAAGCAAATATACCGCATGCGACTCTTGCTCGCTAAAAATAGCCACTAAAACATTTGCGCCACTAACATCACTGCGTCCAGAAGATTGAACATGGAATACAGCACGCTGCAGTACGCGCTGAAAACTTAATGTTGGCTGAGTTTCTCGATTTTCGTCATCAACAGGAATTAACGGTGTTGTTTGTTCAATGAATACTTCTAATTCTTTACGTAAGGCATCAAGATCGGCATGACAAGTGAGCAGTGCTTCTCGAGCGGCTATGTTTTCTAATAGCACTAACAACAAGTGTTCCACCGTTATAAATTCGTAACACTTCTCGCGCGCTCTTGTAAAAGCCATATTAAGGCTAGCTTCAAGTTCTTTATTTAGCATAAGGCACCTCTCTCAAAAACCACATTCTAGCAGGCCGGAAAATTTTTTTAGTTTATTTAGGCTTTCTCCATTGTGCATAGTAATGGGTATTGGTGTTCTTTTGCATACATCATTACCTGTGCAACTTTCATTTCGGCAACTTCCGACGTATAAATGCCACAAATAGTCTTTCCTTTATAGTGCACCGTTAACATCAGCTGTGTTGCTTTTTCTAAATCCATGAAAAATAATCGCTGTAAGATCTCCACTACAAAGCCCATGGGAGTATAATCATCATTATACAAAAGTACTTTGTACAATGATGGCAATTTTGCTTTCGTTTTTTCCGCTTCTTTAACGTAAAAATCCGAACTATCCATTCGCCCATTTTACTCATAATTGCTTATAATTTTTAAGATAACTCAAATGTTCTTTATAAAACAATTATTTATCGATATATTA
This sequence comes from Candidatus Enterovibrio altilux, assembly GCF_002381345.1. Classification (GTDB taxonomy): domain Bacteria; phylum Pseudomonadota; class Gammaproteobacteria; order Enterobacterales; family Vibrionaceae; genus Enterovibrio; species Enterovibrio altilux. The sequence goes on along the minus strand of NZ_CP020660.1, from coordinate 192,378 downwards.
TTTATTGTATTATACCATACAAAAGAAACGCACTGATACTTAAAATATAATTTATTGATTGTGTTCTAGCAACCGTAACTATGCTATATTCAATACTTTTCTTATACATAAATAGTACTTTGTTAACTGATTTTTTAATAATTAAGGTGCCTCAAACTATTCTAAATATAATGTAGACTATAAACCTCTTTTTGTATTCCATACTGACTATATCATGTCAAAATATCCATACCTTCATTGGATTAATAGTTGTCATGTGGCTTTATTTTTTGATTCAAGTTCAGATAGTAGATCTTAATATAATTGACTATTAGTCAATCGCTTTTGTTTCAGGCGTACCTATCTCTGTTAGTTTATTTAACGCTTTTATTATTGCGTAGATTTTATTACAATTAACATTGTATTTTTTTAAACTTAATGTCCCCCCTGGTAGTTTATTGACTCAAAACCTTGTTGTCTCTGCTAGGAAACGTTTATGATAACCATACCTTATTTTACAATGCCGATTTAAGCCGTATAACTTTTGATAACTGACCACTACATTACTCGGATGGCCTCGTTTCCAACAAATTGCTTTTTTTCTTAATAGGGTAAGTGGAACTGTTCGTTTAATACGGACGGTTTCGTAACATTGTCTGGTGCCGTAAGCATTATTACCTGATATTTCCTTGTTTCTTCAGGGGGGGTCTGTTTAAAAAAATTAGGTAGCACTGCACCGTTAGTTCTACTTGATGTACTTAACTTAGCAATAATAATTTCATGTGTATTTATATTTACTGCTAAATGTAACTTACGCTAGATTTGCCGTTTTTCATCAGTACCATGCTTTTTTATTTTTCATTCTCTTTCACCGTAAACTTTGAGCTCTATAAATTTAATGACTAAGTGATAGATAATTCCTTTAGTCGTCGTCTTGAACATGGTGTTAACCATTTGGATTCGCTTACTAATGCATGAATAGTAAGGATATGACAAGGGCAGTTGAACAAGTTGAAAAAATAAAATTAATAAATTTTTGCAGACCTTTCAATGCCATTAAAAATACACGTTTAATCATGGGAACAGCCGTAATGGTTAAGTCTATAAGTAATGAGGTCTTCCATGATTACTCAGCTTAATTTGATTCCATAGATGAGTGGCTTCTTCATCAATTTATAATGTTAGTGAGTCTAGCTGTTTCGATCGTAAATTGATAATTGAGTTCCTTTATATAAAAATAAACCTACTTTTATGTGGTTATACCTTCAATTATCACGAATCTTATCGTGTTGAATTTCAAATTTAATTCTAATTTATTGAAAAGTCAAGTATCCTTCATTATCAGATAATATCAAATTAAATCGAAAAACATCCTAAAGTAACACGATCTTGCCCTCCATAATCCTGAACCGTTTGCACATTCCGAAATCCAGCACTTGCAAAAAATATTTTTACAGCGTGACTTTGATTATGACCATGTTCAATCAATAGCCAGCCACCATCTTGAAGATAGTACGGGGTGTGTTTACAGATATGCCTAATGTTTGCCAATCCATGATCACCAGCTACCAATGCAGTTCTAGGCTCAAACCGCACGTCACCTTGCGAGAGATGTAAGTCTTCAGAATCAACATAAGGCGGGTTACTGACGATCATTGTGAAAGTACGTTCTGGCAGGGCATCAAACCAATTACTTTGCAAGAATTCAGCGTTAGTGATCGCATTTTTCCGCTGATTACGTGCTGCCAGTAAAACCACTTCTGGTCGAATATCAACACCAATAACATGCATATCTAGTCTCTCTTTCGCAATGGACAGAGCAATCGCTCCTGTGCCTGTACCCAAATCAAGCACATGACCCATCCTTTGTGGTAAACGCTCTAAAGCAAGCTCCACTAAGCGTTCCGTATCAGGACGTGGAATTAATGTATTAGGTTCTACATTCAACTGTAGCGACCAAAAATCACGGTGTCCGATGATATAAGCCACTGGCTCGCCTTTTACACGACGTGCAATCAACATACTGAATTCGTTTACTTCTTCATCGGATAAAAGTTTGTCAGACCAAGTATATAAATAGCTACTAGGCTTTTTTAAAACATGACAAAGCAATATTGCTACATCAATTTGCGGAGATGATATTTTATTTTTTGTCAGTAAATGTACTGTATCATACAGTGTATTTGCAATGTTTATTGACATTAGTGTTGTACAGCCAGTGCTGCCAACTGATCAGCTTGAAATTCTTGCATTATTGGCTCAATCAGGCAGTTTAAATTTCCTGCCATTACGTCATCTAAGCAATAAACCGTAAGGTTAATTCTGTGGTCAGACACACGCCCTTGTGGGTAGTTGTAAGTCCGGATACGGTCAGAACGATCGCCAGAACCAAGCAAATTACGACGTGTCCTTGCTTGGTCAGCGGTGCGTTTTTCTTCTTGCGCTTTGATCAAGCGTGCCGCCAGTACTGACATCGCTTTTGCTTTATTTTTGTGCTGTGAACGCTCTTCCTGACACTCAACCACAGTACCTGTAGGCAAGTGAGTAATACGAATTGCTGAGTCAGTAGTGTTCACGTGCTGTCCTCCTGCGCCCGATGAACGGAAAGTATCAATCTTCAAATCAACCGGATTAATATCAGGGATTTCAGCTTCTGGGATTTCTGGAAGTATTGCAATCGTACAAGCTGATGTATGCACGCGACCTTGAGATTCGGTCACAGGTACCCGTTGAACACGGTGACCGCCAGACTCAAACTTCAATGCACCGTAAGCACCATCACCAGATATTCTTGCTATCATTTCTTTGTAACCACCCTGCTCAGAACTATTTGCACTAATTACTTCAATACACCACCCTTTTGATTCAGCAAAACGGCTGTACATGCGGAACAAATCACCTACAAAAAGACCTGCTTCATCACCTCCAGCACCCGCACGAAGTTCAACATAGCAATTACGCTCGTCATTAGGGTCTTTGGGAATCAACAGAACCTGAAGCTCTTCTGTCAAACGTTCAATTTCACCTTTTGTGATTTTTATTTCTTCTTGCGCCATTTCACGCATTTGCGCGTCATTTTCTTGTGCCATTTCTAGCACGATTTCTAGATTATCAATAGCTTGTTTATAGAAGCCAAAGCATTTTGTGACTTCTTCCAGTTGGCTGTATTCTTTTGATAAAAGCCGAAATTTATGTTGTTCACCAATTATGCTAGGATCGCTCAGCAAATTTTGTATTTCTTCGTAGCGCTCGCTCAGTGCTTCAAGTTTAGACATAATAGATGGTTTCATAGGGCATCTTTTAAACTACTTTTGAGGATCCAGACCTAAACTCTGACGAAGCACATCTAATGTACGTTCGTCACCATTTCTGGCAGCTTCTTGCATAGCCTGCGTTGGCGCATGGATCAGTTTATTGGTTAATTTATTACTTAACTCTTTAAGTACCTTTTCTGGGTCTGTACCACTGGCAAGAGCTTGTATGCTTCGATTAAGCACTTCATTTTTTAGTAATTCAGAGTGAGCCCGGTATTGTTTAATGCTGTTTACTGCGTCACGGGAACGTATCCAGGTCATAAACTCCATGCTTTCTTCATCAACAATAGTTTCGGCTCGAACAGCCGCAATTTTTCGCTGCTCACGATTTTGTTCAATAATAGAGTGAAGATCGTCAACTGTATAAAGGTAAGCATTATTCAGTTCACCTACTTCTTCTTCAATATCTCGTGGCACTGCAATGTCTATCAATAACATTGGTTGATGACGTCGCTTGTTTAAAGCTTTTTCAACCATGCTCTTACCAATAATTAGCAAAGACGCAGCAGTAGAGCTGATTACGATATCAGCACGGTGTATGTGCTCCGGGATTTCTTCAAGAGAAATAATATCTGCACCAAATGCGTCAGCAAATAGCTTTGCTCTTTCTTTCGTGCGATTAGCGACGATTATTTTTCGGCAATTATGTTCATAAAGATGCTTAGCAACAAGTTCGATCGTTTCCCCAGCCCCCACCAGCAGTACAGTAGAAAATTCTAGAGATTCAAATATCTGTCGAGCCAGAGAACATGCAGCAAACGCCACAGACACAGCGTTACCACCAATATCAGTTTCTGTACGAATACGTTTTGCGACAGTGAATGTTTTATGAAATAAACGCTCTAATAGCCCATTAATAGCATCAAGATCAACAGATTTAGCATACGCTTGTTTTACTTGTCCTAAAATTTGCGGTTCTCCAAGCACTAAGGAATCTAAGCCACTTGCTACACGCATAAGGTGTTGAACGGCAGCTTGATCATGGTGAGTATACAGGCAAGAAAATAGCGTTTCACTATCTAATTTGTGGAATTGCTGCAGCCAATCAACGACAACACCTGAACTAGGGTGTTCTAACTCGCAATAAATTTCAGTTCGGTTACATGTAGACACAATAACTCCATTCTGCGCAACCTGCTGTTCTTTCAGCTGGAGAAGCGCATCCCTAAGTTGTTGCGGTGAAAAAGCAATTTTTTCACGCAAATCGATCGTAGCGGTTTTGTGATTAATTCCGAGAACTAACAAATTCATTCAAAAGAGTTACCGACAGCGCTTGGTAAAATCCAAACAGGTAATTTTACTTGATGGGTTCATCGATTAAAAGAGAACATTGCTTTCTCAGCCCACAAACCTTTATATATGTAATAACTTTGCATTAAAAATTATATTTTTTATTTATTTTTCTGGTAACCTCTTTAAACTCATATTATTTTATACCTGAAATAAAAGTCTGTACTATAATGTCAATGAAATTATTACTCCGTTCTAGATAAGCTCACTGTAGATAGATATTAATTAACCTCAGGTTAGCATAAAACTTTTGTTTATCCAGCCTAGTAACATTAATGCTCGGTTTCTTTGGTGGAAATAAGTACGCGATAAGCCCAACCAGCAAGTTGACCATAAACTGAGGCTTTATTTCTTAAATTAGAGAACTCAATGATTTATCTACACTCCAAACAGCTAGGTTCACTTAAATAGTTAGGTTTATGAACAAATTTTATTATAAAGTAACTAACTGAAAATAGTATAATCAAGCTTTAATCAATTGTGGCTTACTAATATTCTGAATTAATAAAAAAGTTATTCAGCTATGGCATTAAACTAAGCAAAATAATAATAGAAGACCTCATTTTTTAATAAATTAGCCATTACAACGACGTGGTTAAACGTATATTTTTAATGCCATTAAGAGGTCTGAAAGGACTCATTAACTTTGTTTATAAACTTACTCCACTGCCGTGTCATACCTCTACTATTAATGCGTTAGTAAGCGAGCGAAAACGGTTGGCATTGAGTTCGAGACGGAGGACTAAAGGAACCATTTAGCACTTAGCCATTGATTCTCCAGGGCTAAAAATCTACAATGAAGGCGAGTGGTAAGTAAAAAAGCATGGCACTCATGGGAAACGGCTAGTCTGACGCAAGTTACATTTAGCAATAAATATAAATACGCATGAAATCATTGCTGCTGAATTAAACGCATTAAATGTAACTGACGGTAAAATGCTATCTAATTTGTTTAAACAGATCCACCGAAGAGTCAATAAAATATCATCCGATGGGACTTACGGCACTAGACAATATTACGAAACTGTTCGCATTAAACGAGCGGTTCCACTCATCCCTCTAAAAGAAGGTAACTTTTAAAAACTGAGGTTATTTGTGTAATTTAGCGGTCAGTTGCCCAACGTTATAAAGTTAGAATGACATTGAAAAATAAGGTCTAGTTACCATAAACATTCTCTATCAAAAACGGTAATGTTCCGATTTAAAAAGTTACTAGGAGAAGCATTGAGCCTAAGCGATCATAATGCTCAGGTTAGGAAACAAAGCCCCTTCAAAGACAAAGAATAAAACATTATTTGTTCTTAAGCGAATGGTCTTAGCTTATTAACTAGCTTTTATTGAAGCACCTAACTGAGACTGCTTATTTCTTCAGAAGCGGCAGCGATATTTCCTCAAAATAATTTTTACGCCAACCAGAAAGTAAATCGGGTATTTTATCTGGATTTTGCTCATGTATCCACGCCCACTTTAACATTTGGTGGACCTGTCTTTTTGAGCTTATGAATTCAGGAACAATACCTAGCGATTTAGCCACCGCATTCGTTTGAACTTTAATGTTCTTTACTGTTTGCTTATAATATGGAAAATTTATCAACCTTTCGATAGGTTTTGGGTAACGCGAATCTGGCATATTATCAACTTCAATAGCCAGTGATATCAAATGCTTACCATGACGCTCAAGCTCAAAATGATTAAACCCTCCATCCATCATTTTTTCTAATGAACGAATATCAAATCGAGCCATTTTCCAGAGATTTAACTCTTGCACAACGAAGTTCAGAGCTAAATCTCGGTGCTGCGCTTCTTTCAAGCGCCAGCTAGAAAGCTTGCGCAATACCGCAAGTTGCTTTGGCTTCAGCTGCCACGCATTTTTAATGTCAAGATATACTTTTTCTGGATCCGATATTTTACCACGCTTGCTCGCCATTAGCTCACATTCTTGCTGAACTGCTTCTCTCCATCCCGCTTGTTCAATGCTCTCAGTAAACAAGTTATAAAGAGGAAGCAAATAGTAAACATCCGCTGCTGCATATTCAAGTTGCTTTGCGCTTAAAGGACGAGCGCACCAATCAGTACGAGCTTCACCTTTATCTAAGACTACATTTAAATATTCATTAACCAATGCTGCAAAGCCAGTAGACAACCTATGCCCTAAAAATGCAGCCATAATTTGAGTATCAATCATTGGAGTTGGCATACCACCAGCGTGGTGATGAAAAATCTCTAGGTCTTCACTGCTGGCATGTAGCACTTTAATCACAGATTCATCTGCTAAAAGTGCCCAAAATGGTAATAAATTTTCTAGCTCTATAGGATCAAGTAGGGATATTGTGTCACCATCATACATTTGGATCAAACCTAATCTTGGGTACAATGTACGTGTGCGGATAAATTCAGTGTCCAACATTACTGCAGGAACCTGCCGTGCTTCTTGGCAAACACATTCCAAGTGGGCTAGTTCAGTTATGATTTCAAAATTCACACTACTTTCCATTTGTAATTTTGCTGCGAAGTGCAGCGTGCCATTTCCAACAGTCAGATTCAAAAAAATATGCTGTTCTGAGCCAGCATGTCTTTTAATTGACAGTAGACTTTATTGTACGCACTACTCATTCAATTGGCACGAAACATAGGTTTTGTTTCCTAAACCAAGGAACTAAATTATCAATCAATATTCTAAATAACTAGGCTAACTGAAATATTCAGGCCTATAAATAAGCGTCACTACAAAACAACTAACTAGAAAAAGTATAATCAAGCTTTAATCAATCGTGGCTCACTAACATTCTGGATTGATGTAGAAGCCATTCAACTATGGCATTAAACTAAGCAGAATAATCATGGGAGACCTTGTTTATCTAGCTACCTAGTTATTACAACGATCCTCATGGTTAAATGCATATTTTCAATGCCATTAAAAGGTCTGCAATAATTCATTAATTCTGTTTTCAAACTTGTCCAACTGCCGTTGTCATGCCTTCACTATTCATGCATTAGCAAGCAAACCAAAACGGTTAACGTCACGTTCAAGACGAAGAATAAAGGAAGTATACAATACTTAGCCATTGCTTCTACAGAACTTAAAATCTACGGTGAAAGAGAATAAAAAATCAAAAAGCATGACCTGATAGAAAACGGCGAATTTGAAGCAAGTTACATTTAGCGATAGATCTAAATAAGCATAAAATCATTGCTGCTGAGTTCAGTGTGTCAAATATGACTGACGATGAAATGCTACCTAACTTACTTCAACAGACCTGTCGAAGTATCAATGAAATATAAACCTACGGTGCTTACGACACCAAATAATGTTACTAAACCGTTCGTATTAAAAAAATTTTTCGAAGGAACATTGAGCTTAAGAGATCACAATGCTAAGATTAACAAAACTTACGCATAATAAGAATGTTCAGTAAGCTTATTGAGCTAGGTATGCTTAAAATACAAACGATTATATAATCGTTAGCCATGTAAAATGTTTTATCTCAACTCAAATTAGTAAACAATGCTTCATGATGATTACAAGGACTTAAGCTAAAACGGTGAATAAGCCAAAAGAGGGACAACAGTCACATGAAATTTTGATATATAAATTAAACAAGTGTTCCCAGCAACATCTCTGCATTATTTTCCATCTTTAGTGTTTCTAACATTTCACTCGATCTCAAAAATATATATCAAGACGCCGCGTATCAACTCATTATAAGGCTACGCAGAAAGGATTGGTAAAATTTTACTGAGCTTATCGAACGTTTCTTGATATTCCGAAGCTACATCACTGTCTGCAACTACACCTCCGCCAGCCCATACGTATATTTGCTGCTTATGACACACCAAGGTGCGGATGGTAATGCTGGTATCCATCGTGCCACAACGGCTTAAATAGCCGATGCTTCCACAATACACGTTACGACGGTGCGGCTCTAATTCTTCAATTATTTCCATTGCTCGTATTTTAGGCGCGCCAGTGATTGAACCACCTGGAAAACACGCTCGTAGTAAATCAGTAGCGTGTTCACCATCAGAAAGTGTACCAGTTATAGTGCTGACTAAATGATGAACGGCTGGAAATGTCTCAATGTTAAAAAGTTTAGGTACATTTATAGAACCCGGCGAGGCGACGCGACCAATATCATTTCTCAATAAATCTATAATCATTAAATTTTCAGCGCGATCTTTCTCAGAGTTAAGCAAATCATTCATATTTTGAATGTCAGTTTCTCTGGTTTTACCCCGCTGACGTGTGCCCTTGATTGGCTTAGTTTCAATTGTATGGCCATGTAATTGAAGGAAGCGCTCTGGTGAAACAGAAAGAATGCAGGCGTTTTCCAATCGGATAAAGGCAGAGAATGGTGCACCATTATTATCAGCGAGTCGTTGATATGCTTGCCATTCACTGCCATGGTAGGGTGCTTGGAAGCGTTGCGCCAAATTGATTTGATAGCAATCACCTGACATAAGATAATCCTGAACACAATTAAATTTCTGTTCATAACTTTCAGGCGTCATGTTGGATTGCCACTTTCCAATGAGCTCAAAAGAAGGTGTTGCCGTCGTTATGTACCCGTCTAACCAAGCTAGTCGATCTTCGCCTTGAGGTTGTATTAGTACAAGCTCTTGCTCTTTATGATCGGCTAATAATGCCCAGTTATAAAAGCCCACGGCCATATCTGGGATAGCAATGTCTTGTGCTGCGATTACTGGCAAGGTTTCAACTTGTCGGCTTAAATCATAGCTAAAGTAACCTAGCGCACCGCCTAAAAAAGGCCATTGGGCAATTGATTCAAGGGGAGGTAAAAGAGTTTCTTGTAGTTGGCGCAGCACGTCAAATGGATTGTCATTATTTGTTGTTTCATGGCCATTCCGGTAATACAGTGTATTGATACCATTATTACTGCACAGAGTTGCTATAGGATCGGCAACTAGAATATCAAAGCGATTATCAGGATGAGAAACTGCTGCTGATTGTAAAAGCATTGCCCAAGGTTGTATTTCGACGCGCGCAAACAGCGTGGAAAGTGCGTAAGGCGAATACTCAAGACACTGCAAGGTTATTTGCATTAGTCTATATTTTGTCATTTTATATAATAGGGTTCAGCTATTTTCGTATTTTTATGAACAATATTGACGCAGTATTAAGCGTAAGATTATTATGATTTCTAGCTTTATGGTAAATATTCAAATCTCATATCTATAATGGCATAGTAGGGTATTCCGTGCTTTAATGCCACTACTATTTTGCAGCAACAATGTATTTTAGCTTTTCTTCATGGGTGCCTAGGAGTGTTCCGGTAAAGCCTCGTTAACAATAATATGTATACTAAAGAACCTTAATCCTTCATCGTTAGATTATTTAGTAGACAAGGTTCTAATGATATTTAGAGTCTCGCTTATACACTAAAAACCACTTACATTATTAAATATAGCAGTCATGCAGCTAACATAATAAAAAATGAGTCATGGATGCTGTTTTTCCTAATTTGAGTTCAAATAGCAAATTCAAACATGATTCACTATGAGATAATTACTTTCATTTTCGGCATACTTAGCTCTGTCAGCTTATTTAACACTTGGATTATGGCTTAAATTTTGTTTATTTAAGTGTTTTGACTCCTTAAGTTCAATGTCCCTCCAAGTAATTTTTTAATTTGCAAGATTGCCGTCTCTGATAAGGAATCTTTATGGTAACTATACCTCATTTTGTAATGCTAATTTACAATGTATCACTTATGGTAATTGACTTCTAAATGATGCGGATGACCTCATCCCCCCAAAATTACTCCTTTTCTTGGTGGGATGAATGGAGCCACGCGTTTAATACGAACAGTCTCATCACACTGTCTGGTGTAGTAAGCACCATCGCCTGATATTTTACTAATTGTTAAGCGGGCTTTAAATAGCATTGCACCAGCAGGCATATTCAATGAGCTTAACTCCGAGACAATGATTGCATGCGTACTTATATTTACCGCTAAATATAGACTTTGTTTCTTAATTCGAGTTCAAATGATAAATCTCAGCATGATTCACTATTAGACCATCGTTTTCGTGTGAGGCATGCCTAGTCTTGTCAGCTTATTTAACGCTTTTATCATGGTGTAGATTTCGCTAAGCTGAGTTGTGTGATCCATTAGGCTCAATGTCCCTCCGAGAAATTTTTTGATCTGGATCATTGCTGTCTCTGCTAGGAAACATTGATGATAATCAGTTTTATTTCCTAAATCATGGAACTAAATTGTAAATCAACACTCTAAAAAACTAACTGACAGTAGTATAATCAAGCGTTAATCAATCGTAGCTCACTAACATTCTGAGTTGATGAAAAAGCTATTCAGCTATGGAACCAAACCAAGCAGGGTAATCGTTGGCGACTTAGTTTATTTAGCGACTTGCCATTATGATGGCCCTCATGGTTAGATACGTATTTTTAATGCCATTGAGATGTCTGTAAAGATTCATTAATTTTATTTTAAAATCTGCTTAACTAGCATTGTCATGCTCTCACGGCTCACACATTAACAAGCGAGCCCAAACGATTAACGTTACGTGCAAGACGAAGAATGTAGGAGCTATCCAGCACTAGGTCATTGGTTTTACAGGGCTCAAAATCTACGATGAAAAATAATGAAAAAGCAAGAAAACATTGCACTAATGAAAAACGGTGAGTTTGACGTAAATTACACTTAGCAGTAGATTTAAATACACATGAAATCATTGCTACTTAGTTTAGTGCATCAGATGTGACTGACGATGTGTGCTACCTCACTTACCCAAACAAACCCGCTGAAAAAATCAATGAAATGTCAATCGAGGGTGCTTATGATACCAGACAATATTACGAAACCGTTCGTATTAAATGAACGGTTTCACTCATGTCACCAAGAAAAAGAGTAACTTTTTGAAAACGAGTACATCCGCATAATTTAGCGATCAATGACTAGAAGTTATACAGTTCAAATTAACATTAGAAAACGAGGTATGTTTACCATAAACATTCGCTATCAAAGACGGCAATGTTTTGAATCAAAAAACTCCTATCAGGTACATTGAGCTTAAGAAATCACAATACCCAAATTAGCGAAACTTACGTCATGATAAACATGTTAAATAAACTGACCGAGCTAGGTACACCTAAAATCAAAACGATTATTTAATCGCTAATTATGCTGTAATTTGCTATCTAAGCTCGAATTAGGGAAGAAAGCCTCTTTGACGAGATGTTAACCGTCTTATCTTGCTGGCTAATGTATGAATAATGAAAGCATGAGAACGGTAGCTGAATAAGTTTGAAAACAGAATTAATGAATCCTTGCAGACATGGCACTTATGGTATTGAAAACACGTGTTTAACAATGAGGGCCATCATAATGGCTAAGTCGCTCAATAAATAAGGTCTCCCATGATTACCCTGCTTAGTTTTATTCTATAGCTAAATGACTTCTTCGTCAATTCAAAATGGTAGTGAGCCATAATTTATTAAAACTTGATTATACTGCTTTAAGTTGGCTATTTTGTAGCTAAATTTGTTTATATACCTGAATATTTAAATGAATCGAGCTGTTTAGAACGTAGGTTACTAATTTAGTCATTTTATTTAAAATTTAACGTTATTTCAAAGCGGCTATTGATCAATTTTTCACTGTGACCATTTCAAAAATTAGAGGTTCCTCGATGCCTCAAATAAATATAAATTTTCAGCGCTTAAACCTGTGTTATTTATTGAATGACGATAAAATACGTCATAATGTAGGATAATGAGTATATTACGCTTCACCTGTTTCCCAAGCTTGTTTCTTACGGTATAAGGTAGAAGGGCTAACTTTCAGCAATACTGCTGCTTTCAAAACATTTCCATTACAAAATTCGATAGCATGCTGAATAGCTTCTCGTTCAACGTCCTCTAATGATCGAATACTTAATTCTTCCCCTGATGTTGCAATGCCAACGCACTCAATTGGACTAGCAATTGGTGTAGGATGAAGTGGTACAGTGAGAGATTGAATTTCTTTATCACTCAAGGTTTCGTTAAGAGGTGGTGGCAATTGTGTTACGCTTACTTCCTCACCATCGTGTAGCACCACAATATTGCGTATTACATTTTGCAATTGACGAACGTTGCCTGGCCACGAATAATGACGAAGTACCACTTCGGCTGCGGGTGAAAATTGTAAAAAGATTTTTCCTTCTTCCTGTGCATAGGTTTTAAGGAAACTGGTAGCAATGGTAAGAATATCATTCTCGCGTTCTCGGAGTGGTGGTAACGCAAGTAGTACAACATGAAGGCGATAATACAAATCTTCACGAAATCTACCAGCAGCAACTTCATGAAGGGGATCTTTGTTCGTTGCACAAAGAAAACGAATGTCAACGCTTTCTTCTCTACTACCGCCGACTTTTTGATAACGTCCTGTTTGAATGAAACGCAATAATTTTTTTTGAAGATCTAAATCCATTTCACAGATTTCATCAAGAAATAGAGTGCCACCATTTGCTTGTGCAGCTGCTCCTTTACGTTCGCTGCTCGCTCCAGTGAATGCTCCTTTTACGTGACCAAATATTTCGCTTTCCATTAAGTCATGCGGAATGGCACCACAATTCAATGGTATGAAAGCTTGTTGAGCGCGAGGGCTTTGATTATGAATTGCTTCTGCACACACCTCTTTTCCTGTACCACTTTCTCCAGTAATAAACACTGTTGCTCTACTGGGTGCTGCTGCATCAATGATACGGTAAACATTTTGCATTGGAAGACTTGAGCCAATGAAACCGTGATACGTATTTCGATTAAAATTAGTTGTAATATCATCAACAAGGTGTTGTAAGCGTATATGTTCAAGTTGATTAGTCAATGTAGTTTTGAGTCGTTCAGCACTCACTGGTTTTTCTAAAAAATCATCAGCACCTTGCTGCATCAACTTAACAGCAGTATTGACGGAGCCATGACTGGTTACAATGATGATGGCACAAGGTAAGGCTTGTTTTTTGATCCAACGCAATATGTCTTTTCCAGACATATCTGGTAGCTTGAGATCCAACATGATTAGGTGAGGGGTGTTCTGTTGTAAGTAATTAAGTGCAGTTCGTCCCGTGTTCAAGCACACTAGGTCAATGGGTTCGTTCGATAGATATTTGCTATAAAGATTCGACAATGGTTTAGAGTCTTCAATAAGTAAAACTTGGTATTTTGACTTCATGTGGCTATGCTTCCTCTGAAATATATACCAACGCCATGCAAAATTTATAGTGGTGAAGGTAAGCAAGATGGATAAAATTCATATGCATGTAAGTGTATGACAAAATTTGATTCTACAGCGTGATACATTAAAAACAAGATAATACCTATGTTCTAAACCCCTGTTGTAAGCGCATTTCCAAGGCTAAGAATGATTGTTTTGCTATATTTTCTAGCTGCGCTGTATTATCAATCGCTTGGTCAAAATGTTCATTTAAACAAAATCTTTCAATGCGCCTGCATAATTGACTTAATGCACTGTTGCCATGCGCTGCTGCACTGCTTCCAAGTGTATGAGCCTCAAATTCAAGCGTATAATAATCATTTTCTTTTGCTGCTTGAAGAAGTTTTATTGTTCGCACCTTAGCGTCTTTAACATAGAATGCAACGAGACTGAGGGCTGCATCTGCTGAAGTGTCGAACACTAGTTGTGTCAGCGTCTCTTCATCAATAATGCATACTGGTTTGGTGGGTGTTTTCATGTCATTGGTAGTGTCTGGCCCATTTAATGAGGTAGTGGTGCTGGTTTGTTCAATCAGTGCTGACAACAACTTAAACAATTAGTAATAGCTTGGTGTGAATCATCCATTTCTTGTTTAAGAAGATGTTCTCTATCCATTCACATGGAATGCACGGTGAGCACTATAATATTGATTTTTTGGCTGGTTGCTCCATTTTTTGGATGCGCTATATGATTTTAATTTGACCCATTCCTGGTATGGAGATATTCAGAAACAAAATGTCATAAGGTACTCTACTTTTGACAGCAACTTTTTCTTTCTATTACTAATTATGTATGCAGCCAAATTTAAAAATTCAAGCATAGTATGCAATATAATTTAGTTTGCTGTATTGTCATATGCTAATAAAATTAGCATATGCTTATCTGACTTAAAAGTAGAGTTTCTAGCATTATTATGTAAATTTTTTAAGGTAGAATCTTTCTGTTCAACTAATATTAGCTTTAAAGTGAATAAAAAATTGATCCAACTTCTTGTGAATTTTGTACTAAAAGTTTAATTCACTGTCTTCATGATGTAGGTTATATTCATTTGTCACCATCGAAAACTCATCAAATAATAAAAAAATGTCAATTGTCTATACTAGGTCACGTGTATAAAATTCAGGTCTGCGGCTTACATGCGGCTTTGTTTCCTAACCCAAGGAACTAAATGATTAATCTACGCTTTCAATAACTAGGCTCACTTAAATATTTAAGTCTATGAACAAGCTTATCTACCAAACGACTAACTGGAAGGAGTATAATCAAACCTTAATCAATCGTGGCTCACTAACATTGTGGGCTGATGAAAATGTCATTTAGCTATGGAATCAAACTAAGCAGGGTAAGCATGAAAGACCTCATTTGTTTCGTAACTTAGCCATTGCGATGGTTTTTATGAACAAATGAATATTTCCAATGCTGTTGAGAAGTCTACAAGGATTCATTAATTCTGTTTTTTAAATTTGCTCAATTGCCGTTTTATGTCCTCAATAGTTATGCATTAAAAACGAGCCAAAACGGATAATGTCACGGTTAAGGCGAAAGAATAAAGAAACCATCCCGCACTTAGCCATGGATTTTAGAAAAATCAAAGTCTACGATAAAGACACATAGAAAGTAAAAAATCATGGCACTGATGGGAAACAGAAAGTTTGGTGCACATTACATTTAGCAGTAAATATAAATACGTACTCAATCATTACTGCTGAATTTAATTCAGCAAATGTGACTAATGGTGAAGTGCTACCCACCTTCCTCAAATAAATCCGCTGAAAAATCAATAAAGTATCAAGTAATAATCCTTATGACACATGCAACGTTACGAAACCGTTCGGATTAAACGAGAGGCCACTAATTCAGCAAAAAAGGAACAACTTTTTAAAAACAAGATCATCCGCGTAATTTCGTGATCAACTATTAAAAATTATACAGTTCAAAGCAGCATAAAAAATGAAATACGGTTGCCGTAAATCTTCTCTAACAGAGACGGCAATGTGTTGAGTCAAAAAACTACGTGAAGGTACATTGAGCCTAAGGAATCACAATTCAGATTAGCAAAACCTACTGTAGGGTGTCAATTTGCACGTTGCAGCAATACAAGAGTTGCATCATCACGATACCTTTCTCCTTTACGGTCAAATGTTTGCATTACGCGTTGTGCAGCTTCATCAATCGGTAGTATTAGCGTGTTTTGCAGTGTAGTCATAATGCTATTACTCAAAATTTTCCGAGCCTGATCATTTTCAGCTGCTTCAAATAATCCGTCAGTGTAAATAGCTAGACGCTCATTGTTGGCTAGATAAATAGTGATGCTTTCGTAGTTAGCTCCATAAATAACACCTGGTAAAATACCACCAACATCTATTAGTTGAGTGCACGTTGGCGAAATTTTAAACGGAGCAGGATGGCCAGCGGTAGCAACCTCAATTTTTCCGTTATCCGACAGTACGGCAGAGCAACACGTTAGGATAACTTGTGATAATAAACCATCTTCCAATGCGCTGTCTGAGAGTCTACTCAGTAGCGTTGTACACGGGTTGGTTTCATGGTCAATATGATACATTAGGCCACGTAAATATCCGCCAAACGCATATGAAAAAAATTTTGCAGTGACATCATGACCCATGATATCGACCACATTAAGCATCATGCATCGACTATTCCCACGATGAAGAACGAGGTCACCCCCCCCAATGCCAGTGTTTCGACTAATAACCGTCATTTCCCAACCATATGCTTTTTTGGGTAAGGATGGAGTTAAAGAATCAGTGATGCGTTTGTTCACACGATCAGTGAGCTGTCGGTAAATCTGAGCTGAGCGATTCAATACTCTTGTTACGCTTTGAATTAGTGCGGGTTTACTTACTGGTTTAATTAAATAATCGTCAATACCTAATCCCATCGCACTTTCTAGGATTTCTGGATTGTCTGCATAGGTTAGAAATATGAAAGGAGTTAATAGTGTGTTACTTTCTTTATGGAGTGCTTTTTTAAGGCTTAAGCCGTCCATTCTCGGCATTCTAATGTCTGATATTACTAAATCTACATCTTGTTGGAGCAGCAGTGATAAAGCAGCCTCACCACTTTCAGCGTCGATAACATGATAGTCTTCACACAGATACGCGCTATATAATCGACGCTGGCAGATATCATCATCTACTATCAATATGCTAGGTTTTGTTAAAAATTTTTGACGGTGCCATTTCAAAGTTAGTGTATTTTTACCAATTGTATCATGAATCTTGTATTCCATATCATCAGATAAACTATGAATCAATGCTAGACCTCGTCCTCCTTCTTTATCTTTAAATATATCGTGCAATTGAACACGATCTGGTGGTTTAGGATTCCAGCTTTGTCCGTCGTCACTTAAGTGTAATTTCCAACTATCATTATTGCATTCTAAATCGATATGAATGAATGTAGGCTGAAGGTTTGAATGATTCACAAGGTTTGTGGCAGCTTCTGCAAAACACAACAGTATTTTATTCGTTATGTGGTCAGGTACGGCGTGTTTTTTAAACACATTATTTAAGTTCTTTCTTGCGAGACTGATGGATTTAAGTGTGGCAGGACGACATTCATGACTAACAATTGACACCATGACTAAATCTCCAAAGAGAGCAAATGGCTACTAAGAATTTTATGGCGTAGCATCCTTGCTATTTTGGGTAAATATTTTTGAAGTTTATCTATTTCAAGCAATAAAGCAATTTTTAATGAATGGTTTTTTTTGTCATTTAGGACACAGCCGAGCAAATGTGCGCCTGCATCGTTAAGTCTTTTCACTGATTCAGATACCATGGCTTCTGTAGTTTGTCCTGCCATCACTATAAAAATAGTGCCATCTGCGGCGGCGGCAACACGCTCTGGAGGTATGTTGTTGGCGTTCATGCGAGATATCGGTGATGTATCAAATATGACCAAATCATATTCTTTATGCCATTCTTTCAAATAACCTTCCAATGAATCAGGACGGCGCAGTTCCATGATGATCCCACGTTTTGACGGTGCAATGATGCCAGTACAATAAGTATGTTCTCCGATGACACCAACAAGTTCAGGGCTAGGAAGCAGCCGCTGGGATTTTACTACCGGAGTTATTCCTTGACTCTCTAAGTTAGGATGGTACAGGTTTAAATCAACAATCAACGTTGATTTTCCAGCTAGTAATGACCGTTGCGCAATGGCTGTGGCAAGAGAAGTCACTCCCTCACCTGATTCAGTGGCCACAACGGCCAATGTTTTATAGTCATTACGAACAACTTGAGAGTAAATTCGCTCGACTTCTAAGTTTAGTGGAGAAATATGCATTATATAATACCTATCAATGCTGCGATACCAGCAATCTGGAAAATATCCGTTAAGCTTTGCCGAATTTTCGACGCTGTACTTTCCTGGTGGCTTGGAATATAAATAGTGTCGCCAGCCCGTAACACTGGAAGATCTTGGAATCGTGCTGTACGACTAAACTCCGACAAATTGAAGGTGCGTGCTTGATCTCTACAGCATGATATATTTACAACTGTAATTTTTTCAATGTAGGCGTTGCTACTAGGACCACCTGCTTCTGCAAGCAAGTCTAAAATGGTCATATGATCATCGAATGTGTAGCGACCAGGACGATTTATCGCTCCAAGAACACGGATTGTTTCTTCTTTTGGCCTATCCAGCCAATCGCGATTTTTATCAGGTATGTAAATTGTATCGCCTATTTTGACTTCAGGTAAAATAGTGGTGTCACCGGTTTCAAAAAAAAGAGCTAAATTTAATTTATTAACGCGCGCATGTTTTCCGTCTAAATGAGTCACGCGAATATTGTGTAAGTCGGCATTTACAGTTGGTCCATCTGCCGCCGAAAGAATATCGAGAAAGTGCATTTCTTCGGTAAATCGATAACGGCCTGGGGCACCTACTTGACCGAATACATAGATGGAGCTGTCTGAACTTTGGCGAATCCATTTTGATTTGTTGTCTACAGGATCATCAGGCAAATCATGAACGCGAATGGTAGAACCTGCATTCACTGGAGGAAGATCAGAGTCAGAAAGGCCTTGCTTAATAAATCTGTCAAGGTTAAATATATAAGTTTGAGATTTTGTGACACTGGTTGGTGTTACTACTTCGATCTTGCTTGTGTCTGCACGACTCGTTGGGCCCCCGACATGCGCAAGAAGATCAAGTAATGACATTTCATCTGACCATTCTACGCGGCTTGGGCGCAGTACTTCACCAATTACACGTACCGCACGCTCAGGGGTTACCTTAAGCCATGATTTTTCATTCATATCAAGCTTTTCTGGAACGAAAATAGCATCGCCTGGGTTGACTTGGGGTGGATCCCCAACCAATTTGCCTTCAGTAAAAAGCGTCAAATCAAAGGGGACAGTTGAACCATCTGCTTTAATCACGCGAATTTGTCTACTTTCAGCAAAACGTGTGGGCCCGCCAGCATTTGCAAGAATATCAATAAAAGTTGCGCTTTTTTTGCTTTCATAAGCACCAGGTTTAGCGACTTCACCCATTACGTATACCGTATTTGAGCCTGTTTTAATCTCTTCTTCTTGCTTTGGTACGAAAATAGTTGATCCTTCAATAATGTTAGGAAGAAGTGATTCATCTCCACTATCAAGATATTGCTTCAAATTGAATAGACGCGGTTCATTGCCTGAAATGACACGAATCTGTTCAACAGCGGCGTAGCGAGTTACCCCACCAGCGCGCATTAATAAATCTACCAGATTGTTTTCATCCTTCGCCGAAAAACTACCAGAACGAATTACCTCTCCAAAGACTTTGATAGCTTTTCGGTCTTCTGCCGCATCACCTGAATCGGCAAGTGCCGCGGGATTAAAATTTTGTTCAACGTTACCAATCATTGGCGATGCGGGAATAAATAAGGTATCAAGAGATTGAAGCTGTGGAAGTAGGCTATCATCACCAGTGTCAAGAAATTTTTTATAATCAAAAATAATAATTTCACCATTGCGACGAAGCTGAAAACGGTCAAGTTGTGCACCTGTGCGCAAGCCTCCTGCAGTATAGAGTGCCATTTGAATTGAAGCATTTTGCTTCAAAATGAACTCTCCTGGTTCAGCAACGTAACCTTGAATAATAATAAGTAGCTGTCTTTTACTGACGAATACCTTAAGAGGTGATAAATCTCGGAATACAACACTTAGCATTTCTTTCACCGCACCTAATAATGCAGTCTCTGTCATGCCAAGCACTTGAATCATACCCACTTCAGGAAGAGTGATCCGACCCTGCCGATCAACTTGAAATTCTTTGTTTAGGTTAGCTTCACCTGGTAGCAGAACAGCAATCTGGTCACCGATATTCACGCGGTATTCTTTTGCTAGCGCATTACATGAGCTGCTAAACATCACGGTAATAATAAGAAGGATCATCTGCTGCATCAGGACCCTCATAGCTGATTTTGTCTGTTGAAGTTGACCTCAACTAATTCAATGGAAACACGGCGATTAGTTAGCCTAATCTGTGCTTGATTTCCTTCAAAAAGAGGATCACTTGATCCCACTGCTGCAACAGTTAGGCGTGATGACACAATGCCAAAAATTTGTAGATAACGCTTAACTTGATTAGCACGTGCTAAGGATAATTTTTTATTGATTTTTGTGTTGCCAATAGCATCTGCATGTCCTGTGATGAGCAAGTTGAATTGAGTGATATCACGTAATATCATTGCTGCTTCTGCCAACCTACCCATGTATTTAGGATTTATTTCTGAGGAGTTAAAAGCAAACTGGTTATCAGCATTAAGCAAACTATAAATTTTTTCAGCAAGCTCAGCTGTGGATTGAAAACCAACCGACTTCGGAGGAATGCAGGCTGCACTACTTACTACAGCATCTAGTTGTTTTTCAAGACGCTCTAAGGTGACGCGTTGAACAATTAGATCATTAGCAGCATCAAATTTGAGGCCACCATGTAACTCACGAACAATGCGTTCTAGCATTCGTCTGGCATTAACAACTGATGCTGGAAAACAGAGTTCAGCACCTTCTAATATGAGAACGTCGAGATGACGAGAAGCAAGTTCCCATTCAAAACGTAAACCATGCTCTGGTCCTAGAGGTTCATCTGCCATGACAGGCGACAGCGATGAATAGTGATGCTCTGCCATGCCACCTGTACCATGTTCAGGAAAAGCAGAACAACCTAAAAGGACAACAATGGGTAATAGTAAGCTGAGTAGAGTTTGCATCCCATGCCTCTTACTTTGGAGAGTGTACCTGTTATTATAAGTATTAACGGACAGGAGAGGACATTT
The DNA here is from genome assembly GCF_002381345.1 of Candidatus Enterovibrio altilux. Taxonomy (GTDB): domain Bacteria; phylum Pseudomonadota; class Gammaproteobacteria; order Enterobacterales; family Vibrionaceae; genus Enterovibrio; species Enterovibrio altilux. The sequence continues at coordinate 171,265 of NZ_CP020660.1, read as the reverse complement.
CGACAGAAATTGCACTATTAATTCGCAGTAGCTGGATAATTTCCATTGGTTGGCCATGTACTTGTATCAATGATAGTGTGCGTCCTTTTGTTTTTAAGCGTTTAAAGAGAAAAACGATAGCACCAATGCCAGAGCTGTCTAAAAAATCCACATAGCCAAGGTTGAGTATTATGTCCGTTAGCTCGTCTGTAGCAACCACATCATCGAGTTCAGGTTGCATGTCACTGCACCCTTGTGCATCCATATCGCCATATATTATGAGCATAAGTGAATTATTTGATTGTAAAATGTGTTCAATTTGCATAATTCTCTATCTCCCCTGTATAGATACATTGTATTACGCAAATATAATGCCAAATATTTTATTATATGTTAATTTAATGAATTATATTAATTTAATATATGCGGGAGCAGTATTTTTTATTGAAAACTAGTTGAGAGCTAGTCGTTTCGCAATCTGACAATGATTTTAAAAAAATAGCAGTGTCATTGCTATTCCACGTAAATTACTGCCCTTTAGTTTTAAAAATTATTATTGTTATTTTTTTAAAATATCTGAATTCATTGCATTGAAAAAAATACGGTTAAACACTTGCAAAAAATTGTTTAACTACAAATTGGATCATGTCTTCAATTAATTGATTGTGATTCAAGAGTAATACTCACGTCCAGATTTGTTTCATCACTAGAGTTCAGATCATACATTCCAACATAATGAACGATTAAACGGTCACATTCGCTATAAGCATACCTAGCCTGGTCAGTTTATTTAATGCTTTTATTATTCCATAGGTTTCACCCATTTGGACATTATAATCCCTTAGGTTCAATGTCCCCCAAGCAGTTTGTTGACTCTAAATAGTGTCGTTTTTAATAAGCTTTCTCTTCTAAGTCAGGGAACTTAATTAGTAATTTACGATCTAAACAGCTAGGTTCACTTAAATACGTAGATTCATGGATAAGCCTTGCTACAAAAGAACCTACTGGAAGTAGATGATAAAACTTTAATTAATCCTAGTTCACTAATCTCTTGAATAGATGAAAAAGTCATGAAGCTATGGAATCAAACTAAGCATGGTAATCGTGGGAGACCTCGTTTATTTAGCCACTTAGCCATTACAACAATTCTCATGAGTAAACGCGTATTTGCAATACTATTGAGGGTCTACAAATATTCACTAGTTCTATTTTCAAGCTTGCTCAACTGCTATTGTCATGCTCTTATTGTTCATGCATGAGCAAGCGAGTCAAAACGGCTAACGTCACGTCCAAGGCACAGAATAAAGGAAGCATCCAACACTTAGCCATTAATTCTACAAAGCTAAAAGTCTACAGTGAAGAAGAATGAAAAGTAAAAAATATGGCACTGATGGGAAACGGAGAGTCTGATGCGAGTTACATTTAGCCGTAAATATAAATACATATAAAATCATTACTACTGAGCTAAACGCATTAAATCTGACTGACTATACAGCGTTACCTAACTTGCTCAAACAAACCCTTCGAAAAATCAATGAAATATCAACTAATGGTGATTACGACACCAAACAATATTACGAAACCGTTCCTATTAAACGAGCGATTCCATCCATTTCACCAAGAAAAGGAGCAACTTTTTGGGAATGAAGTGTAGTTACGATAAACGTTCCTTATCAGAAGCGGGATGGTTTTTTAAAAAAAACTTCTAAGAGGAACATTGAGCTTAAAAGATCACAATGCTCAAATTAACGAAATTGACGCTATGATAAAAGCGTTAAATAAGCTGCATTTAAATTAAAAAATAAAGCCCACGAAAACCGTCATAATGGCTCAGTTAAAAAATAAAGCAAACCTTCCACGATTTACCGAGTTTAGGTTGATTCAATAACTGTATGACTTCTTTATCCATCCAAGGTGTTAGTGAGCAAGGATTAATTAAAGCTTGATTGTACTACTTCCCAATGATTATTTTGCAAGGAAGCATATTCATAAATGTAAATATTTAAGTGAACCTAGCTTATTTATAGCGTAAATTAGTAATTAAGTTTCGTAATTGAAAAAAAAATTTTCAATAAAAGTATACTATACATGCTTACATTGAAATAAAAAATAATAAGGATACGTATCTGAATGAAACACTTTTTCGACTTTATCCCATTGATTATTTTCTTTGTCCTATACAAAACGCAGGATATTTATGTCGCGACATGGGCACTTATTGTTACCACCATTATCCACATGATGGTGACATGGATACGGTATAATAAAGTAGATAAAATACAGATTATAACCACGGTATTAGTTACTGTATTCGGTGGACTTACGCTTTTTTTTCAAGATGACAGCTTCATTAAATGGAAAGTAACTATTATTTACGCTTTGTGTGCAGGTGGTTTGCTTATATCTCAATTTATGGGTAAGCCATTAATCAAAAGTATGCTTGGTCAAGAGCTTACACTATCCAATGAGGTGTGGCGTAACATAAATTTCGCGTGGATTATTTTCTTCTATGTTATGGCGATTGTAAATATTTATATTGCCTATACATTACCACTGGACGTGTGGGTGAACTTCAAAGTCTTCGGATTTTTTTTTCTGACATTGATATATATATTTGCAACCGGTGTATACATCTACTCACACATGCCAAAAGATACAGTATTACCAAAAAAAAGGAAAAAATAACCTGTAAATAATTTTGGTACAGGTTGCTTAGCCCACTATATTTTCATTTTAAAAAATAGTAATATCACGTAAATAAATAATTTTTCTCTCAGTTTACTTCTGTTACTCATGTCATCATGCTTTCAGATGTAAATGTTTGTGGCATCTGGTTCATGTCTTAGTTTGGTTTTGTCGGCACAGCCTTAGTGAAAAAATATTTTTCAGTCATATTGCGACCATTGCAGAACTTTGTTTCCTAAAGTAAAATGCTAAATTTTGAATCTACGCAGGATTGTTTCCTAATTCGAGTTCAGATAGTAGATCCAAACATTATTAACTATTAGACAATCACTTTCATTTTAGGCACACCTACCCCCTGTCAACTTATTTAAAGCTTTGGTCATGGTGTACATTTCGCTAATCTGAGCATTCTAACCACTTAAGTCCAATGTCTCTTCCAGTAGATCTTTAACTTTGAATAATGCTGTTTCTGCTAGGAAACGTTTATGGTAACCATGCCTCATTTTTCAATGCTGATTTGAACCGCATAACTGTTGGTAACTAACCACTAAATTACACGGATGACCTCATACCGAAAAAGTTGCTTCTTTTATTAGTGGGATGAGTGGAACCGCTCGCTTAATACGAACGGTTTCGTAACATTGTCTAGGATCGTAAATTCTATTGATCGATATTTAATTGATTCCTCTGCAGATCCTGTTTGAGCAAATTAGGCAGCACTTCATCGTCCGTCAGATTTGATGCACTTAACTCAGCCAATGATTTCATGCGTATTTATATATACCGCTAAATGTAATTTGCGTCAGACTCTCCACTCCCCATCAGCACCACGCTTTTTTTACTATTTGCCGTCATCATAAATTTCAAGCCCCATAGAATCAATGGCTAAATGCTGGATGGTTCCTTTAGTCTTCGTCTTGAACGCGACGTTAATTGTTTTGACTCGATTGCTAATGCATGAATAGTGAAGGCATAACAACGGCAGTTAAATTAATTTAAAAACAGGATTAATGAATCCTTGCAGACCTCTAAGTGGCACTCAAAATACGCATTTAACCATGTGAACTGTCGTAATAGTTTAGTTGCGAAAAAACAAAGTTTTTTATGATTACCCGGCTTAGTTTGGTTTCATAGCTGCATAACTTCTTCATCAATCAAGAATGTTAGTGAGCCAAGATTAATTAAAGCTTGATTATACTGCTTCCAGTTAGTTGTTTTGTAAAACAACTTGTTCATATACCTGAATATTTAAATTATTCTATTTGTTTGGAGCGCAGATTAATAATTTAGTTCCTTAATTTAGGAAACAAAGCCTGTTTATTTAGCCGAAAAAATTTGACAGCATTACTTACAACAGTTGAATTAATATTCACCACAGCGTATTAAGACTGTTAAACTGTACTGGTTTGCTGACAAAACCAACACTTAACATTAACAGCCACCAGAATAATCACTCCGCAAAAATGGGTAAATTACACTAATAATAAGCTATTAAATACATAATTAAAATGTCTAACTTTTTTGTATTCATTTTTTCTTCTCTGCCTAAATTTTTTTCAAATTTGGCTTTAATTTCATCGATTAAGTCTGTGATGAAGGACGCTTCTTCTAAAGTAGCACCATCCAATAGCGCACCTTGGATCAAGGCATTAATACGTTCTTTTTTCAAGGTAAACAAGTCATGTAGTGAATAGGCTACTTCCAAGCGTCGCTTCAGAAATTGTTCGACAAAATGACGCTGTATTTCGCCAGAACGTTTTGTATACGCGAGAGCAATGCTCTTTGCCACATCGTTTGCATTAAGAGCAGAACCTCTCAGTGCTAACTTGATGAGTAAGCCTGGATCAGTAGGATTATGTCCTAAAGCAGCAATTATAAAGTTTAAGTTCTGGGTTTGTGGTGTTGATATCCTTCAAATGAAAGATTAGATTAAGTTCTGACGCCTGTAATAGACTAAACGTTGACTTTATAAGGGGTAGTTGCTGGCAATATTTGTGTTCAAATAAATAGTTTTCTGAATATGAGGAAAGCAAATACAAACACGTGGATCGTGGTAATATAATAATATAGCCACACTGCACTAAATGCATTCATTAGCTGACTTGCTACAATAGGCCCAATAACACCGCCCGTCCCTGATAAAATCCGCATGGTACTAATCGCTGGCATTGCTTCTTTTGAGTCAATGTGATCAAAAACTTGGGTAACAGCAAGCGGAAATAAGGCTGCCCCTACCCCTCCCGAAATCCAAAACAAAATAGCAAGTAATTCGATGGGGTAGGAATAAAAATTATCTAACACAATTAAACTATTACTGATAACACCCATAATCATTAGACATGAGGTGATAACATGCTTATCAAAACGGTCGGCTAACCAACCAGTAGGAAATTGTGTGAGCAAGCCACCCATTTGATATGAACCCAAAATTAAGGATAACCATATCCCTGAAATCTCCTTATCATAAGCGTATAGAGATATTAGAGATATACTTGCTGTATTAATCAATCCTGCACAAAAACAAGACATTGTACCTGATGAGGAATATTGCCAAAGTCGTTTTAAGGTTAGTGGTGTGTTTTTAGCCGGTAGCTCAGGAGCTGGTAGTCGGCTCATCGACATAATGATGAGAGAAAAACTCAGAAACACGGAAATTAAGCCAAAAAGACGTGGGTCGCTTTCCCTGAACATGCTGAGCAGGAATGGTGCGATACCGAAACCACCGGCAAAACAGATCTGATACGTTGCATACACACGCCCACGATTACTCCTGTCACTTAATACATTTAGCCAGCTTTCTAATGTGATAAAGCTGGTAACATAGCAAAATCCCGCGATCATTCTCAGGCTACCGGCTAACCAAATATTGCTTGTGTAGCTGTGAATGACGGAAATAATAGAGAGCGTGGCAGCCATGGAGGCGAAAGCCCTAATATAGCCAGCTCGAAGTACCGCGCGTGATCCAAAAAGTCCGGCACAAATTGTGCCAACAGCAAACATACTCATCGCGAAGCCAATGTTGGACGTTTCATAGCCTGTTTCTTTCATGCGGATAGGCAGCATAATGAAGAAAAGATTATGGCTGATCGCAAACCCAAAAATAGTAAACAGGATGGGTCTAATCCTGACAAAAATATTCGTATTCATATCCGGATATTTTGAAATTAAATGGGCGACATTAATTTAATTTAACGTTTGCACTAAAAATGATGAAACGCATAACTCGATGGCTTAGACAGAGTAAAGTGACACTTAGATATTATTTTAATCAAACAGAGCACAGAAACACAAAAAAATATATTTTAAAGATTATGATATCATTGGACGCCTTTGAATATATAGTATTCACTACGTATTTGAATGCTTTTCTTGAGATTATAACTAAATTTTTATTACTGAATAATAGCGGGTTTAGTTTTTTAATTTTAATTTAGATAGCAAATCCTCATATGAGCAACTATTAAATGCTCACTTTTGTTTTAGGTATACCTAAGTCTGTCAACTTATGTAACACTTTTATCATTGCGTTAATTTAGCTAATATGGACATGATAATCTCTTAGGCCTCGTTTCCATAGCTGATACGTGGATGACCTAGCTCCTAAAAAATTGCTCCTTTTCTTGGTGGAATGATTGGGACCGCTCGTTTAATCCGAATGGTTTCATAACAGTGTCTTGTGTCGCAAGCTCCACCGTCTCATGTTTCATTGATTCTTCGAAGGGTCTGTTGGAGCAAGTTCAGTAGCACTGTATCGTCAGTCACATTTGGTACACTTAATTCAACCGTAATGATCTAATGCATATTTATATCTATCGATAAATGTAACTTACGTCAGACTCGCTGTTTCCCATCAGTGCTATGCTTTTTTACTTTTCATTCGGTTTTACCGTAGACTTTGAAATTTGTAGAATTAATGACTAAGTGCTGGATGATTTCTTGGAAATTTGTCTTGAATGCTATTTTCACTGTTTTAGTTCACTTGATAATACATAGATAATGAGGCGTAACAAGGGTAGTTGAGCAAAATTAATGAATCTTTACAGATCTCTCAACAGCATTAAAACACTTTATTGACCATTAAAGCCGACGTGAGGGCTAAGTCACTAAATAAATGAGCATAGTTGTTTAAAACGTAGATTGATAATTTAATTCCCTAATTTAAGAAATAAAGCTTTATTAAATATAGTAATGTTTAGAGTCACAAGACTACTTGAAAGAACGCTTAACCTAAGGAATTACAATCCCTAGATTGCAAAAATCTACGCCATAATACAAGTGTTAAGTAAGCTGACAAGGCTAAATATACCTAAAATAAAAATCATCGTCTCATAATGCACTATGCTGAGACTTACTATCTTAACTAAAATTAGAAAGCAAAACCATATCGACTAGCTTTCTGGTTCATGATCACGACACGCTATCACTTTTATGAATATAAAAGCATGGAATTTATTTTTACCTATATATCGATTACTTGGGTTAATCGTTCTCCTGATGCTCATCGCTCAAATTCCAGTGATTCACCAAATGATAGTGTGGGATCGTGTTGAAATAGAGACGGGTCAATGGTGGCGAATCGTAACCGGTAACATCACACATACCAATGAAATGCATCTTGCAATGAATCTAGCAGCGTTGGTAATACTAACGCTTCTTCATCGTCGATACTACGATGTTCGTTCGTTAATGATCATGATGTGGTGCATGATGGTAGTGATAGGCATTGCCATGTTTTGGAGTCCATTTGCATGGTATGCAGGATTATCTGGCGTATTGTATGGATTATTCGTTTGGGGTGTAATCAATGATATTAAAAATAAGATACCACTAGGTTGGATGTTATTGATGGGGACTATATTTAAGCTGATCCATGAGGCATATATAGGCAAAAATTTTATAACAGCTGAACTTATCGGAGCTGAGATTGCTTATCAAGCACACTGGGCTGGCGCTATTATTGGTGTATTATTTGCTCTCAATACAAAAAAAGTCTTATATAGTTATATATCAGCCTTATTTCTTAAATCAGAGGACTAAATTATCAATCTACGCTCTAAACAGCTAAGTTTACTCAAATACTCAGGCTATGAATAAACAGCGTTACAAAACCACCAACTGAAAGCAGTATAGCCAAACTTTAATTAGTAATAGCACACTAACATGTTGGATTTATAGGCTTTATTTCCTAATTAGCGTTCAGATAACAAATTTCAATATGATTAATTATTAGATGTTCGCTTACGCTGTAGGTATACTTAGCTCGGCTGGCTTATTTAACGTTTTCATCATTGCGTAGATTTTGCTAATCTAGACTTTATAATTCCTTAGGCTTAATGTTCCCTCTGAAAAATTTTTAATTCAAAATATTACCTTTTGATAGGAAACGTTGATGGTAATCATTCCTCATTTTTCAATTCTGATTTGAACCGTATAACTTTTAGTAACGGACTGCTAAATTACGCGGACAAACTTGTCCCCAAAAAATTTACTTCTTTTCTTGGTAGGATGAGTGGAACCGCTAGTTTAATCTGAACGGCTTCGTAACATTCTCTGGTGTAATAAGTTCTATAACCTAGTATTCTACTAATTTTTTGGCTAGTTTGTTTGACCAAGTCAGGTAACACTACACGAGCAGTCACATTTAATGACCTTAACTCAGTAGCAATGATCTCATGCAAATTTATATCTATTGCTAAATGTAACTTACGTTAAATTAACCATTTTTATCAGTACCATGCTCTTTTACTTTTCATTCGTTTTCACCGTAGAATCAATAGTTAAGTACTGAATAATTCCTTTATTCTTCGTTTTAAACGTGACATTAATGGTTGTAGCTCCCTTGCTAATGCATGAATAGTGTGACCATGACAACAGCACTTAAGCCAGTGTAAAAATAAAACTAATCAATCCTTGCAGACTTCTCAATGGCATTGGAAATGTGTGTTTGACCATTAAGGCTATCGTAATGAATAAGATGCTAAACAAGCGTGAGTTTTCATGATTACTTACAGCTTGATTACACTGCTGCCAGTAGGTTGTTCCGTAGTGGAGTTTGTTCATAGATCCTGAATATTTAAGTGAACCTTGCTGTTTAGCGTGTTGATTAAAAATTTAGTTCCCTGATTTAAAAATAAAACCAGTTGCTATAAATATTCCTTAGTAAAAAGACAGCAATAATTAACATCAAAAACCACTGAAAGAACATTGAGCCTAGGGGATTATAATGCTTATATTAGCGAAATCTATACCATGATAGCAAGCATTAAATAAGTCTGACAAGACTAAATATACCTAACACGAAAGCAATTGTCTAATAGTGAATCATGTTGAAATCTGCTATCTGAGCTCGCATTAGGAAACAAAGCTAACATAAATACGAATTTAATTTTTACTGGTGTGATCCATTGTTTCAGTGTGTTCTAACCAAAGAGCATGAATAATGCCTAGTGAACACGCCAGCAATACACCTAAAATCCAAGTAAAATACCACAAAGTTAGTTCCTTTCTAATAAAGTGAATGCTTATTTTTTTCTATGTACTTATCATCTAAGCGACCAGACATTTTATAATAACACCAAATGGTATAAGATAGAATAATCGGGATCATAACAAACGCAATAATTGTCATAATGTTCAACGTCAATTCACTTGACGTTGCATCCCACATAGTGAGGCTGTGTGAAGGGAACAAACTGGAAGGCATCACGAATGGGAACATCGCAAAACCCGCAGTTAAAATAATGCTAGCAATAGCTAAGCTATTGAATAAAAAGGCGAAACCATCTCGTCCTATCCGTGAACATAGCGCAACCAGTAGTGACATCAATACAGCCAATGCTGGAGCAACCCAACAAATTGGGTATGCTTTGTAGTTATTAAACAATCCACCCGTTACCATCATAACTTCTTTGTTTAAAGGGTTAGATGTTGCATTAGTAATAATTGTACTAGTAATAACGAAACCATCAATGCTTTGTGCCCAGACACCAATAAATGCGAAACAAACTGCAGTTAGGAGCGCGGATATTTGTGCTATTATACGTGTACGAGCATATAATGTATAGGTAGTTTTCATCTGCAAGTAGGTTGCACCTTGAGTAACAGTCATGCTCAAGCTAACTAAACCGCAAAAAATTGCGAATGGGGTCAGTAAACCGAAGAAGCTGCCCTTGTAGGTTGGAATCAAAAATTCATTCAGCTCAAATGGTACACCTTGAAGTAGGTTGCCAAATGCCACGCCGAAAATAATTGGAGGGACAAAACTACCAATGAAAATTGCCCAGTCCCAGTTTTTGCGCCATCGTACATTTTCTATTTTTGAACGATAATCGAAGCCAATCGGACGCAGCCATAATGTTGCCAACGTTAAAATCATCGCCAGATAGAAGCCGGAGAATGAAACAGCATAAACCAATGGCCATGCTGCAAATAATGCACCGCCAGCGGAGATCAGCCAAACTTGATTACCCTCCCAATGAGGGGCAATAGAATTAATCATAATGCGACGCTCATTATCAGTTTTACCGATAATAGGTATTAATGTGCCGACACCCATGTCGAAGCCATCAGTAATCGCAAAGCCAATCAGTAGAACACCAATAAGTACCCACCAAACTAAACGTAAAATTTCGTAATCAAACATCACTCACAATTTCCTTTGCGTCTCAACTTAATGCGCCATCTCCATTGCAGGAGTTTTTAGCTTTTCAAAGTGATAACGGCCGGTTTTTATACTACTTGGCCCTAAACATGCAAACTTCACCATTAAGTACACTTCGGCAATTAAGAACACAGTATACAATGCAATAATCACAACTAAGGATGTGATTATTTCAGATGCTGGGAGATTAGAAGCCGCCATATAAACCGGCAAAATTTCATTAACAGCCCAAGGTTGCCGGCCATGTTCAGCAACAAACCAACCCGCCTCAGATGCAATCCAAGGTAGTGGAATACTGAACAAAAACAGTTTTAGCACCCAAGGTTTCTGACTAATTTTATGACGGCACGTTTGGTAGAATGCCATGCTGAAAATAAACAGCATTGCAAAACCACACGCAACCATTACACGGAAGCTCCAAAATAGTGGTGCTACCTGAGGAATCGAATTTTTCGCTGTTTGCTTAATTTGCGCTTCTGTGGCATCAACAACGTTGTTGGTGTGCTCTTTCAGTAGTAAACCATAACCAAGGTCTTTCTTAACTTCATCGAACGCTGTAATATTGTCAGGTGTTTTATCACCTGTACGCAGTTTTTTTAGCAAACTATAAGCAACCATGCCGTTTCGTATGCGCACTTCATGCTCATCAATGATATCATGTAAACCAGTCACTTGCTTATCATAAGATCGCGTTGCAATGATACCCAATAAATAAGGAATTTTGATAGCGTAATCCGTTTTCATTATTTCTTGTTTCGGGAAACCAAATAGAGTAAAGGCAGCAGGTGCTGGCTCCGTGTGCCATTCTGCTTCAATTGCCGCCAATTTTGCTTTTTGGACAGCACCCAATTCATAACCTGATTCATCACCTAAAACGATAGTTAATAGAATACTGGCGATACCAAATGAAGCTGCAATAGCAAATGAACGGCGTGCAAAAGCAATGTCACGACCTTTAAGAAGATAATAAGCACTAATACCCAGAACAAACATAGCCCCTGTAGTATAACCGGCAGCCGCTGTATGTACAAATTTAACCTGTGCCACAGGGTTGAGTACTACTTCTGCAAAGCTCACCATTTCCATACGCATACTTTCAAAATTAAATTCAGCACCCACTGGATTTTGCATCCAGCCGTTTGCAACAAGAATCCAAAGCGCAGAAAAATTTGAACCAATAGCCGTTAACCAAGTCACAGTAAGGTGCTGGCGTTTAGATAAACGATCCCAACCGAAGAAGAACATGCCCACCAGGGTTGATTCTAAAAAAAATGCTATCAGTGCTTCAATGGCAAGAGGAGCACCGAAAATATCACCAACGTAGTGAGAGTAATATGCCCAATTCGTGCCAAACTGGAACTCCATTGTTAGACCTGTTGCAACACCTACCGCGAAATTGATACCAAAAAGCTTACCCCAGAACTTGGTCATATCTTTGTAAATTTGCTTATCAGTCATAACATAAAGCGACTCCATAATGGCAAGTAGGAATGTCATGCCTAAAGTCAGTGGTACAAATAAGAAATGATACATTGCGGTGAGAGCAAATTGGAACCGAGACAGATCCACAATACTAGTTAACATGTTAATCTTTTCCTCGTCAGGCTAACTGATGCGCGATACTTTCGTATCGATAAGTAAATGCTTAAACACGGGTGAGGCTGAATTCATGCTCCTAACTAAGCTTCTTTCCAGAGCCTGTGTAAACAAATCCCCCTTTTAATGTGGCACTGATGTGCCGAGCTAGTTAGGCTTGTATTAAACATATTCCTAATATAGCTGTGACTAATATTAAACATTCTAGACGGCTGCTACAAAGTATTTGGTTGAGACATACGTTAACTGCTGTATAATTAATCAATTATAAGTAAAATTATTTCCTCTTAGTTAGATATTTATCATTTGTATCCGTCAAACCTTGGTAACCCTTCATAGAGAAAAATTTAATAAATGCACTAAAAATAGGCAAGATAACAAAGGTATATTATTAATGGTTTTATTTTTTGATGCATAAATAATGGGGCATCATAATGGTAGTTGAGTAAGCTTGAAAATAGAGTTCATGAACCCTTGCAGATCTCTCAACAGCATTAAAAATACTCGTTTAATCAAGTTTTATTTCCTAATTGGAGTAAAAAAAACAAATTGCAACATAATGTTTATTAAAAAACTTCTGGTATTTTATACCATACCTGCCTTAGTCAGCTCATTTCACGCATTTATCATAGCGTAAATTTAGCTAATCTGAGCCTAAGGGATTACAGCACACAGATTTGTGCAATCTACGCTATGATAAACGCATTAAATAATGCTAACAGGATTAGATACCTTTACAATGAAAGTTATCGTCTAGATAGCTTGTTATGTTGGGATCTACTATCTGAACTAAAGTTCATAAATAAAACTCATACGTTTGATAATTTGATTAGTTGGCTTACACTGACCTTGGCTCAAAATGCAAAATTTAGTATTCATTGTCACGGATGCGCTATGAATAAGGACTTTAAATTACATTCTCCATTTGAACTGGCGGGTGACCAGCCTACAGCGATTAATCAGTTATTAGATGGGTTAGAATCTGGCCTCGCTCATCAGACACTTCTAGGTGTTACAGGCTCTGGGAAAACCTACACCATAGCCAATATCATAGCGGCTACGGGTCGACCTACGATGATAATGGCACCTAACAAAACATTGGCAGCACAACTTTATGGTGAAATGAGAGACTTTTTTCCAGAGAATGCAGTTGAGTATTTTGTTTCTTATTATGATTACTATCAGCCTGAAGCGTATATGCCAACAACAGATACTTTTATTGATAAAGATGCTTCAGTAAACGAATATATTGAACAGATGCGTTTATCGGCGACGAAAGCATTGTTGGAGAGGCGTGATGTTATTATTGTCGCATCAGTTTCTGCCATATATGGCTTAGGTGACCCAAATTCATACCTCAAGATGATGCTATATTTACGCCGTGGTGATATAATAGATCAACGAAGTATGCTGAGACGATTAGCTGCAATTCAATACACGCGCAACGACCAAACATTTACTCGGGGTACATTTAGGGTTCGTGGTGAAGTGATTGATATCTTCCCAGCAGAATCTGACCATGATGCAATTCGCGTAGAATTATTCAATGATGAAATTGAGTATATTAGCATCTTTGATCCGCTTACAGGAGCTACTTCTGAACGTAATCTTTCTCATTGTACCATTTATCCGAAAACACACTACGTTACACCACGAGAACGCATCATTGAAGCCATTGAGCACATAAAAGAAGAGTTGGCCAATCGTAAGAAGATTCTGCTTGATAACCATCAATTCATTGAAGAACAACGTATTTCTCAGCGTACTCAATTTGATCTTGAAATGATGGCAGAGCTTGGTTATTGCTCTGGAATTGAAAACTACTCACGATATTTGAGTGGACGTTTAGATGGTGAGCCGCCGCCGACCTTATTTGATTACTTACCAGCTGATGGATTACTGATAATTGATGAATCTCATGTGACGGTTCCACAGATTGGGGCCATGTATAAAGGTGATCGCTCACGAAAGGAAACGTTAGTAGAGTATGGTTTTCGTTTGCCATCTGCATTGGATAATAGGCCACTCAAATTTGATGAATTTGAAGCGCTTGCACCACAAATTATTTACGTCTCTGCGACCCCAAGCAGCTATGAACTTGAGAAGTCAGATGGAGAGATTGCTGAGCAAGTGGTTCGTCCTACCGGTTTGCTCGATCCTAAGATTGAAGTTCGTCCAGTTAACACTCAAATTGATGATCTACTCTCTGAAATTCGTCTACGTGCTGGCATAGATGAACGAGTACTCGTTACGACACTAACAAAGCGCATGGCGGAAGATCTTACTGAGTATTTGGAGGAGCATGGTGTTCGAGTGCGTTATTTGCATTCTGATATAGACACTGTCGAGCGCGTTGAAATTATTCGAGATCTGCGATTAGGCAAATTTGATGTACTCGTAGGAATTAACCTATTGAGAGAAGGCCTAGATATGCCAGAGGTATCATTAGTTGCTATTTTGGATGCTGACAAAGAGGGTTTTCTTCGTTCTGAGCGCTCTCTTATCCAGACCATCGGCCGTGCTGCACGTAATCTTAATGGTAAAGCAATTCTTTATGGAGATAGAATTACGAGTTCAATGCAAAGAGCGATCGATGTAACGGAGCAACGTCGAGTAAAACAAAAATTGTACAATATAAAAAATGGAATAGTGCCACAACGTCTAAATAAAAAAGTGATAGACGTGATGAAATTTAACGGAAAACAAAAGCTGCAAAGACCAAAAATAAACGGAGTTCTTAACGCGCTTGCGGAAAATGATATGACATACATAATACAATCTGCAGAAAAAATTGAGAAACAAATTCAATTATTAGAAAGTCAAATGCATAAAGCAGCACAGAACCTTGAGTTTGAGATAGCTGCATCTTTGCGTGATCAAATTTCAAATTTGAGAGTGCTATTCATTCAAAACGGCTAAAAAAAATCATCGCATACATTCGGTTGGATGTATTGTTTCAGTGAACAAAGCGAGTTATGTATTCAACCAGTTAATTATAGTTGAAGACAATACTATTGTTTAATAAATGAACCAATGATCTTATTATGTATTTCCGTTAATATCGAATACCCTATTATTTTTATTGAATAGCATCACAATAGTGTGAAGAGTTGTATACTCTTTCTCAATGCATTGAGTATAAAGCATGCCAACAATGTGCTTATACTCGAAAAAGAGGTTATATACATTACAGCCATATGTACGCTAAAATGCAGTTTAGAATATAAATAAATTTTTACAAAGTTCATTGAATATCTTTTTCCGCAACACTAAAACGCATAACCAATAATTTTATTAAACTTAGGTTATCGCTCACATCAGGGTCAACGAAATTTTCTGCTATCCACGAAGATCATTGCTCATACACTTCCGCTGATAAGCACCACATCCAACACGTTAAAAAGGAGCATAGTTACACAGTGAAGTTTGAATGTTTTAAAAACACAAGTAACCGCATGAATACTTATGTACAGCATGCGATTCTAATCGTTAATACCGATATTGTTCATAGTAAATTCAAGCTGGAAAGCACGACAACATTGCTTCCCATGGTAGAATTAGTGGCTACTATTGCTTATTATGTACTTCTGTACTATACTTATCTGCTTGATATAAAAGGCACTTAACATTAAAAATACTCACAATAATAATTTTCTCGTAATGGCCGATAACTGTAGTTATTATAATTTTATTAATGCCATAGATTTTAGCGATACTGCAGGCACTAAAATCAGCTAGTATAAGATAATCAAGAGTACAATATTACTCCTTTCTTTAGCAAACTAAGATAGAATAACTCACCGACTCATCAGCTACATATTGTTCTCAATGGAGTGGGATATCATCGAAGTAATTTCGGTAAAAATGCCACATGTGATCTCGACATTAATGTTTACTACCTTCCTGCTTATACCAGTTTTATTTCCTAACTCTAGTTTAGATAGCTAATTTTCACATCATTTGCTGTTAGACAATCGCTTTCATTTTAGGCAAACTTAGTCCTATTAGCTTATTTAGTGCTATTATTATAGTGTGAATTTCGTTAATTGGAGCATTGTGATCCCTTAGGCTCAATGTCTCGTATAGGGAACGTTTATAATAACCATCCTCATTTTTTAATACTCATTTGAACCATATAACTTCTAGCACCTGACCGTTAAATTGCGCGGATGACCTCTTTCCAAAAAAGTTGCTTCCCTTCTTGATGAGATGAATGTAACCTCTCATTTAATGCGAATAGTTTCGTAATATTATCTGGTGTCGTAAGCCTCATTGCCTGATATTTTAGTAATTTTTCAACGAATTGGTTAGAGTAAGTTAGATAGCACTGTACCATCAGCCACATTTGATGCACTTAACTCAGCAGTAATGATTTCAGACGTATTTATATCTACCGCTAAATGTAACTTATGTCAGGCTTATCGTTTCCCATCAGTGCCATGCTTTTTTACTTTCCATTCGCCTTCACCGCAGGCTTTTAATTCCCTGAAATCAATGACTAAGTGCTGGATAATTTCTGTATTCTTCATTTTGAACGCGACGTTAACCGTTTTGGTTCGTTTGCAATGCATGAATAGTGAGGGCATGACAACGGTAGTTAAGTAAGTTAAAAACAAAACTGATGAATCCTTGTAGACCTCTCAATAGGATTAAAAATACGCGTTTAACCATGAGGGCTGTCATCATGGCTAAGTCGCTAAATAAAGGAGGTATCCCATAATTACCCTGCTTCGTTTGATTCCACAGTTGAGTGACTACTTCATCAATCCAAAATATTAGTGAGCTACAATTGATTAAAGTTTGACTATACTACTTCCAGTTAATTGTTTTGTAGCGAATTTTGTTCATCAACCTGAATATTGATGTGAGCTTAGCTATTTAAAGTGTATATTGATAATTTAGCTCCTTAATTTAGGGAATAAAGCTCTAAGAGATCACAATGCTTAGATTAGCGAAACCTGCACCAAAATAAACGCATTAAATAAATTAACAGTGATACGTATTCCTCAAACGCAAGTAATTGTCTCATAGTGAATCATGTTGGGACTTGCTACCTAAATTTTAATTAAGAAATAAAGTCAGTTGCTATTTATTTTGAGCATTATTTCTATCAGTAAAGATGTGCAGTGTAGAAAGTACATATATTTATCTTACGGGTACTGTAAGGTCTCCTTCCTTTACCTCCTTATTTTCCTTACAATCAGTATTAATATAAATACACAACCCACTCGGAGAAATAATGAGCAATGTAAAGCATGCAAGCCTTCTTATTCTAGGTTCGGGTCCTGCTGGTTATACTGCCGCAGTTTATGCTGCACGCGCTAACCTGAGCCCGGTTATAATTACTGGCAGCCAACAAGGTGGCCAGTTGACGACTACCACAGAAGTAGAAAACTGGCCTGGCGATGCAAAAGAACTAACAGGTCCTATTCTTATGGATCGCATGAAGGAGCATGCCGAAAAATTTAATACTGAAATTGTGTTCGATCACATAAATAAAACCGACCTGTCCCAACGTCCGTTTCATTTAAAAGGTGATAACAATGAATACACCTGCGATTCGCTGATCATTGCGACAGGTGCTTCTGCGCAGTATTTAGGCATAGCATCAGAACATAAGTTTAAAGGACGGGGCGTTTCTGCTTGCGCAACGTGTGATGGATTTTTTTATCGTGATCAAAAAGTCGCTGTTATTGGGGGTGGTAATACAGCCGTTGAAGAAGCATTGTACTTATCTAATGTTGCCTTAGAAGTCCATCTTATACACCGCCGCGATACCTTCCGTGCTGAAAAAATTTTGCTCAGCCGTTTGATGGACAAAGTAAAAAATGGCAACATTATTTTGCACACTAACCATGTACTGGACGAAGTGCTAGGTGATGATATGGGTGTCACAGGCGTGCGCATTAAAAAAACACTGTCTATAACCACACAAGTTCTTGACATTATGGGCCTTTTCATCGCTATCGGATACAAACCAAATACTGCCATCTTTGAAGGCCAACTAGACATGCACAATGGGTACATCAAAGTACGCTCTGGTCTTGAAGGTAACGCAACACAAACTAGTATTCAAGGTGTCTTTGCCGCGGGTGATATTATGGACCACGTTTATCGTCAGGCTATTACATCTGCAGGTACAGGTTGTATGGCTGCACTTGATGTAGAACATTTCCTAGATAAAAGAGCGCAAAACAAATAGCTTGAATCAAACAAAGCTTCGTAGAACCAATGGCTACGTACTGATGGTTCCTTAGTCTTCGTCTTGAACGCAACATTAACCATTTTAGCTCTCTTGCTAATGCATGAATAGTGAGGACATAGCAATGGTAGTTGAGTAAATTTGAGCACAGAATTAATGAATCCTTGCAAACTTCTCAATGGCATTAAAAATACACATTTAACTATGAAATTTATCGAAGTGGCTAAGTCGCTAAATAAATGAGGTCTCTATGATTACCCTGCTTAATTTGATTCCATAGTTAAGAGGCTTTTTCAGCAATTCAGCATGTCAGTGAACCACTATTGATTGAAATTTTATTATACTGCTTCCGGCTAGTTGTTGTGTAACGAAACTTGTTCATCAGACCTAAGTATTCAAGAGAGCCTAGCTGTTTAGAGCGTAGATTGATCATTTAGTTTCCTGATGTAGAAAATACAGCCAACCAGATACGGCGGTATTTTGAGTTAAAAACTATTCGAAGGAACATTGAACCTAAGAGGTTGCAATGACCGAATGAGAGAAAACCTATACAATGATAAAAGTGTTAAATAAGCTAACAGAATTAAGTTTACCTAGAAAGAGATTGTCTAATAGTTCATTATATTGAAACTTGTTGTCTAAACTTGAATAAAAAAACAAAGCCAGTATAGGCATGTTAAAGAACTCGTGGAGTATTATACTGAACTTAATATTCTGTAATTTAGCAATCTAGTATTGACTAGTTATTATGGTAAACTTTGGTGTGTTTTCGTCTGATATTTTTTAATAATACTTTTCCATTATTCCTATCTTATTTATGGGTATTTATCGAACATGAATAATTTACAACGTCTCAAAGAAATGAAGATTCCAGTTTGGGCACTCAGGCGGCCTGAACTCTATCCTGGATCACCATCAAATTTGTTATCAGTACCACCATCATGCAAGCTACTTTTTGTTTGTGCAGAACCGTTGAATGAACATGATGCTTGGTTGTTTGGCAAAATTTTAGCGAGTATGAAGTTAGAGGCTCATCATGCTTTGCGCGTCCCTCTAATTTCCTTATGTCAAATAGATGAGCATGAACTTGAATGGTGTTGGTTTGCGGGTATTAAACAAACACATATAGAGGTGATGCAAACATTGACTTCACCCACATTAGCAGAGCTACAAAATAATGAAGCAGAGAAAAGAGCGCTTTGGCTTCAGATAAAAAAATATGAAAAGTAAACTCCTTCCCCTTGATATTCAGTGGATAAATCCTGTCATCAGTATTGAACGTGTGGCTCATACCCATCCATGGCCAAAGACTATGTTAGAACAATCGCCAGATAAATTGGCATACAATAGGGTACTTATTGTAGACGGAGATGTTGTTGGCTATTTTTACTCACAGTGCGTAGCAGGGGAAGCTTCCTTATTGAATATAGCCGTAGCACCTATATATCAAGGTCAAGGGTATGGCAAACAGCTTTTATCTGCTTTTATTGAATGTACAAAAGGGGCGAATGCTCAGGAAGCTTGGCTAGAAGTGAGAGCAAGCAACGTTAATGCAATTAAATTTTATGAGTCACAAGGCTTTAATGAATCTGACCGACGTTACAATTATTATCCCACAATGAGTGGTCGCCACGAAGACGCACTCATTATGAGTTATTGGTTTGAAAAATAAACATTTACATATGATGTGATAAATTTATATGCTTAATTGGTGATATCTCCTAACCCACAGTCAGATAGTTAACATGTAAAATTTACTATCTATGCTTAAATTAAAAAGATTATTAATGTATATATCCTATCATAAAACTAAAATAATGGAAACAGTACATCGTAATTATTGCTGCGTAGCTTTAATTTTGTTGTTCTCAACAGTTAGTTTGATTGGCTTACCAGGCTTCACCTCACCTTTCAGTATCGCCAGTGCCAAAGGATTTTCGATATTCTGCTGCATTGCGCGTTTCAAAGGACGCGCCCCATATACAGGATCAAAGCCAGTTTTTGCAATAAAACTAAGTGCCTCATCGTTAACTTCCAGTGTTAAATTATGTTCGGCCATGCGTTTTGCCAAATATAGAAGTTGAATATTTGCAATTTCCTTAATATGTTCTTGATGCAGTGGATGGAACACCACAACCTCATCGATACGATTAATAAATTCAGGTCGGAAGTGTTTACTTACCACATCCATGACCATCATCTTTATGCCATCATAATCCAATTCAGCAAAATGCTCCTGAATCCTATCTGACCCTAAATTGGACGTCATAATAACTACTGTATTTTTAAAATCAACAGTACGACCTTGTCCATCTGTTAAACGACCATCATCCAATACCTGAAGTAATAGATTGAAAACATCAGGATGAGCTTTCTCTATTTCATCTAGTAGAATGACAGAATATGGCCGACGACGTACTGCTTCTGTTAAATAACCACCATCTTCATATCCAATATAACCAGGAGGAGCACCCACTAATCTTGCGACTGAATGCTTTTCCATAAACTCAGACATATCAATACGAACCATGGCATCACTACTATCAAACATGAACACTGCAAGTGTTTTGCATAACTCAGTCTTACCTACCCCCGTAGGACCTAGGAACAAAAAAGAACCAATAGGACGATTCGGGTCAGCCAAACCCGCTCGGCTTCGACGAATTGCATTTGCTACAGAGTTAATCGCTTCAGCTTGCCCGATAACTCGTCCATGAAGTTCATTTTCCATATGTAGAAGCTTTTCTTTCTCGCCTTCAAGCATTTTTGCAACTGGAATACCAGTCTGACGTGATAAGATTTCTGCAATTTCCGCACCCGTAACGCGATTTCTCAGCAAAGTCATTGTTTGCATTTCGGCTTTATTTGCTAAATTGAGCTGTTTTTCAAGAGAAGGAATATGACCGTATTGTAATTCAGACATGCGATTTAAATCACTTGCACGGCGAGCTATCTCAAAATCTATACGTGCTTGTTCTAACGCACCTTTAATATGCTGTGTTCCAGATAATGCTGCTTTTTCTGCATTCCATACTTCTTCAAGCTCAGCATAATCACGCTCTTTTTCATCAATTTCAGCTTGAAGTATTTCAAGGCGTTTTTTACTTGCATCGTCATTTTCTTTTGCAAGTGCCTGTTGTTCAATTTTAAGTTGAATAAGCCGACGCTCCAGACGATCTAATTGTTCTGGTTTAGAATCAATTTGTATGCGAATACTGGAGGCTGCTTCATCGATCAAATCGATTGCTTTATCAGGCAATTGACGATCGGATATATAACGGTGAGACAAATTTGCCGCTGCAATAATTGCAGGGTCAGTGATTTCAACCGCATGATGAAGTTCATAACGTTCTTTAAGACCACGCAGTATTGCCACAGTGTCTTCAACCGTGGGTTCCTTAACCAATATTTTCTGAAAACGACGCTCCAGTGCAGTATCTTTTTCAATGTATTGTCGATATTCATCTAGCGTTGTCGCCCCCACACAGTGAAGCTCACCACGAGCTAATGCAGGTTTTAACATATTACCTGCATCCATAGAGCCTTCAGCTTTACCGGCTCCCACCATCATGTGTATTTCATCGATAAAGAGAATAACGTTCCCTTTTTTTTTCACCAACTCATTTAAAACTGATTTCAATCGCTCTTCAAACTCACCGCGAAATTTAGCACCAGCAACAAGCAATCCCATATCAAGCGAAAGCACTCGATTATTACGTAGAGCCTCTGGAACTTCTCCATTAATTATACGTTGAGCAAGACCCTCTATAATTGCTGTCTTACCAACACCAGGCTCTCCAATGATCACCGGGTTGTTTTTAGTACGCCGTTGCAGCACCTGTATAGTTCGACGGATTTCTTCATCTCGACCAATAACAGGATCAAGCATACCTTGTTCAGCTTTTTCGGTAAGATCAACCGTGAACTTCTCTAATGCTTGACGAGCATTCTCTGCGCTTAGATCATTAATTACCTGACTACCTCGTACTTTAATGATGGCGTCTTCAATTTTTTTCGTGGTTAAAGCGAAACTTCTGAGTAGTTCACCCAAAGGACCTTTGTCTTCAATTGCTGCTAAAATGAATAACTCAGGACAAATGTATTTATCTTTGCGTTTTTGTGACAGCTTATCGCACATATTGAAAAGCATTACTATGTTATTAGAAAACTGAACATCTCCCCCTGTACCAGTCACTTTAGGTAATTTATTCAACAGCTCACTCAAACTAGAATGCAATTGGCTCACATCAACATTAATAAGTAACATGAAAGAACGAATGGTACCGCTGTCCTGACTGAGAAGAGACACCATCAAGTGCACAGGTTCAATATACTGATTATCGCACCCTAAAGCCAGAGACTGAGCTTCAGAAATTGCCAGTTGAAATTTGCTGGTAAATCGATCAAGTCGCATATCTCCTCCTCTAAACTACATCAATATATACGTACTAATAAAATGGGAACAGCCATGACTAATTCTAAGTTAAATGGCGAAATATTTACTGTTTAATTGTGTTGTCGATCCATACACAACTAACCTGCCGACCTGTTTGATTTTCCCGTCGATAGGAAAAAAAACGGTGAGGTTCAGAAACCGTGCACAAATCCCCACCGTAAATATTGGTTACACCAGCTCGATTCAAGCGTCTCCTCGCTAATAAATAAATATCTGCTAACCAGCGATCCTTATGTACTTTAAAGGCAATATCAGCGCCAGGATCATTTACAATAAAGTCATTACGGACTTCCACCCCCACTTCAAAAACAGATGCTCCAATAGCAGGACCCAGCCACGCTATAACTTGACTAGGATCAGAAAAGTGCAACAACGTCTGTTCTAATACTCCTTTGACGAGCCCCCGCCATCCTGCATGAGCAGCAGCTACTTGAGAGCCAGCTGCATCGCAGAACAAAACCGACAAACAATCAGCAGTCATAATAGCACATACTTGCCCCACCTCACACGTAAAAGAAGCATCTGCTTCAGGAATAGGAACTGAAACAGATAGAGGTAACGTTACTACATCTGTACCATGCACTTGATTAAGCCAAACTGGCATCGACATCATTTGCATATGTTTTGCAAATAGCGCGCGATTTTTTGCAACATGTTCTGGATTATCTTGAACATGATTTCCCAAATTCAAGCTATCGTAGGGGGGAAAGCTAATACCTCCCACACGCGTCGTGCTAATGGCTTGAACATAATGTGGCACAGGCCAATTTGGCTTAATCCAATCCATAATTAATATTGCAACTCTCGGAACTCTTCAACATCAGCACGAAGCACTGCAATAAGTTTTACCATATCGTTAGGAATAGGAACATACCACTCCATCAACTCACCTGTAATTGGGTGTTCTAAACGCAGTATGGTGGAATGAAGAGCTTGTCGATCAAAATCACGCAAGACTTGAATCAATTCGTTGCCAGTATTTCGTAGTGGACATAGACGCCCTCCATAGAGGTCGTCACCGATCAATGGATAATTCAAGTGCGACATATGAACACGAATTTGGTGAGTACGTCCTGTATCCAAACGCACGCGTAAGCGCGTATGTGCACGGAAGTGTTCAGCTACTCGATAATGCGTAACCGCAGGCTTACCTAACTCATTCACTGCCATGTGTGTGCGCTTAGTCGGATGACGACCGATTGGCTTGTCAATGGTACCGCCACCAGTCATCGTGCCGATCACAATCGCTTCATATTCTCGCATGAATTTTTTACGCTTTTGCAAAGCGCGAACAAGACGAGTGTGAGCTGAGATCGTTTTTGCAACCACCATCAAACCCGTCGTGTTTTTGTCTAAGCGATGCACAATACCAGCACGCGGCACTTCAGAGATATTTGGGTGCAAAAAGAGTAGTGCATTCAATACCGTGCCATTAGGGCAACCAGCACCTGGATGGACAACCAAACCACGTTGTTTATTAATGACTATAATATCGTCATCTTCGTAAACAATATTAAGTAAGATGTCTTGAGCCTCCCACCGCCGTTCATCTTCAATTTTTGCTTTTACAAGAATAACTTCGCCACCCATCATTTTCATACGAGACTTATTGACGATTATTCCATCAACGCTTACCTTATCTGCTAAAATCCATTTTTTAATTCGAGAACGTGAATAATCAGAAAACAACTCGACCATTGCCTGATCTAAGCGTTGTCCAAGTTGACTCTCAGTGACTGTGCTGCTGAACTCTAAATGCTGCGCCATAATGAAATTTTTTATTCTCAATGAAACTCATATCGTACTATGTAAATTTTTGTCCGTAAGATGCTCATGTTTATCTAGTTGGTATTATATCGGTTCGGTGAGTAAAATAATCCCTATTATACCAATGTAGCTTTTGATATTCGTAATGACAAAGGCTAAAATATTCTTTCAAGGAAGCGACCATAGTAATGAAACATTTGACTATCTCCTCTTTATTCGCCATTTCCCTACTAGCAGGGTGTTCTA
Organism: Candidatus Enterovibrio altilux; assembly: GCF_002381345.1. Taxonomy (GTDB): domain Bacteria; phylum Pseudomonadota; class Gammaproteobacteria; order Enterobacterales; family Vibrionaceae; genus Enterovibrio; species Enterovibrio altilux. The sequence goes on along the minus strand of NZ_CP020660.1, from coordinate 146,674 downwards.
GCACAGATGGCATCATGCCTGACCTCTCACCGTCAGAACTTTATCAAAAAGCCCAAATTTTATTAAAGGAGGGAAATTGGAGCTCAGCAATTCACAAGCTAGAAGCTCTTGATTCACACTATCCATTTGGTGTGTATTCTGAACAAGTTCAACTATACCTAATATACGCATACTATAAAAATAATGCTCTGGTTCTTGGAGAAGCAACCATTGATCGCTTTATGCGCCTCAATCCAAATCACCCTGATACAAGTTGGGTATTATATATGCGTGGCCTAACCAATATGGCGAAGGACAAAAATGTTTTATATGATCTAATTAACATTAACTGTGCAGATTGCAATCCTGAATTCGCTCGACATGCATTTGTTGATTTTCGTCGTTTGCTAGAGCAATATCCAAATAGTGAATATGCGGCGGATGCTAAAAAGCGCATGATTGCACTAAAAAATCGCCTCGCCGATTACGAACTCACAATCGCTGACTTTTATGTCCGCCGAGGAGCATGGATTGCTGTAATTAATCGTTGTAAAGAACTACAACGCCATTTTTTTGATACTATAGCAGCAAAAAAATCACTGCTATTAATGCTTAATGCCTATGAAAAATTGAGTTTGAATGTACCAGCGTTCCACACTCGTGAGCTCATCCAATTAAATAATAGCTAAGTAATTGCACTCATAATTAAAGAAACAAGTTATATATTGAATGAATGAAACCTAGTGTAATGTTCCTCGTTTTTTGCGGAGTGCCTGTTGTGACTATCGTTGATGTTCAGTGCTATTTTGTTGGCAAACAAGTGCAATGCAAAAGTGTATAATAAGCTATAGTAGAACCAATCTTACTGTTGTAAGCTACGCGGTCGAGTCTTACAGCTTGCATATACTTGCTAATCTTATTAATTAAGTATAAAATAACACATTGTTGAACTTGCCATAAATAAGGCTTTGTTTCCTAGTTCACATTCACGTAGTAAATTACAACATGATTCACTAGTAGTTTACGTTTTTAAACATATTTAGCCCTGTTAGTTTATTTAACACTTTTATCATGCTGTTGGTTTCTTTAATCTACACATGATGCTCCCTTAAGCTCAATTTTCATTAAGTAGTTCTTTGACTCAAAATATGGCCTATCATTGATAGGCAACGTTTATGGTACCTATACTTCATTTTCAAAGGCTTATTTGAATTGTATGGCTTTTAGTAATTAACTGCTAAGTTATGCGAATAACTTCGTTCCCCAAAAAAATTATTTGTCTGGGGGAATAAGTGGAACCGCTCGTTTAATACGAACAGTTTCATAACATTATTTGGTGTCATCAGCGCCATCGCCTGATATTTCATTGATTCCACGGCGGGTTTGTTTGAGCAAGTTAGGTAGCACTTCACCGTTAGTCACATTTAACGCGCTTAATGTAGCAACAATAATTTCATGCATGTTTATATTTACTGCTAAATGTAACTTATGAAGGCTCTACGTTTCCTATCAGTGCAATGCTTTTTTGCTTACCATTCGCTTTCACCGTAGAGCTTGAACCCCGTAAAACCAATGGCTAAGTGCGGGATGGTTTCTTTATTCTTCGCCTTGAACGTGACGCTAGCCCTTTGAGATCGATTGCTAATGCGTAGATAATGAGAGCATGCCAACGACAGTTAAATAATTTGAAACAGAATCGATACCATTAAAGATATACGTTGAACCATGAGAGCCCTCGTAATGACTAAGTCGCTAAATAAACCAAGGTATTTCATGATTATTCCGCTTAGCTTAATTCTATAGCTGAATGACTTCTTCATCAAGCATTAATATTAGTAAAGCATGATTAATTAAAGTTTGATTATACCGCCTCCAGTAGTGGTTTTGTAACGAAATTTATTCATAAACTTGAATATTCTAGTAATTCTAGCTATTTAGAGTGTAAATTATCAATTACCAGAAGTTATACAATTCAAATGAGTATTGAAAAATAAAGGATAGTTACTATAAACGTTCTCTATCAAAGACAATAACGTTTTGAATCAAAAAATCACTCAGAAGAACATTGAGCCTAAGGGATTACAATACCCAGATTAACTAAACTAAACTCACGCAATGATAAAAATATTCAATAAGCTAACAGGCCTAAATATACTTAAAATGAAAGTCATCGTCTATTAATTTATCATATTGGAGCTTACTATTGAAACTCAAATTAAGAAACAAAGCATAGCACAGCGTGACCCACTTGTTTAGCACAATCTTAGCCATTCTCGGTGGTAAATTACGTCTCCACTAAGAAAGAATAGAACCACTGTTGAACTTGTTCGTATTCACCTACCACCAGCCAAAGTATTGATGACCTTCCCGAAGGACAACCATCGACATTAAACCTGCAACAATGTCATCCAACATAATGCCAAAACCACCATGAATCTTTTTATCCAACCAACTTATTGGCCAAAGTTTGACAATGTCAAAGAAACGAAAAATTATAAAGCCAGCAAGCACCGTCTGCCACTCCATCACTGGAGTTAATAGCATGGTAACCCAGAAGCCTATAAACTCATCCCAAACGATGCTACCATGGTCATGTACACCCATGTCTTCAGATGTCCGTCCACAGAGGTAAATGCCCACCACAAAACCAACTGTAATTGCAGCAAGTAGTAACAAAACTGACCAAGATACCATAAGTAAATAAAGAGGAACCGCAACTAAGGTACCCATAGTTCCAGGAGCCCATGGTGACAATCCAGAACCAAATCCAGTAGCCAACAAATGAACAGGATTAGACAGATGAATTCTACTTAACGGATTATTCACACATTACTTCTAAAATCATCCCAGCCTGACAATAGCTAATCAAAAGCTTTTCTTCTCACAATACTTTTCGTCCTGCACCATAACGGATCTAACCAACATAGGTTACTGGTGTATTCGTATGAGCAAGCGCAATGTCTAATACTTTACAATGGCTTTCAGGAACCGTAAAACAAAGCTCATGCGTTTCACCGCTATTCAGCGCGATTGTAGTCGATTTCTTGGCGCTATCTACAAATTGCAATAGCTCTTTTGATACCGGCAGACTTTCCGCAGGCATAACAGCAGCAACTTGACTTGCTTTAAGGATATGTTTTATATCAAAAACCAACCCGTAAAAATACGTGGTTGAGAATAGTAATGACGATTCAAGAAGACTTCTTCAAGACTATTTAAAAAAAATTACCAGATAATGTGACATACAACCAATCTCTCATTTTTATACCATCGCGGCGCATGATAGTACCTACAAGGACAAAACCCTAGGGAGTAATTGTAAGACTTAGCAGGTCTTTCATGGTGTCCCCCAACAAGTTGAACGTTATAGTATTCAGTAGATTTATAAAAATCCTCACAGAAACCTTATAACCACAGTTCATCGGATCTAGGCATTGTCAATGCTAGAGAACATCACGCAGGAACTGCCCCCATCGCGGCAAGATCACTCAGGTTTGAGGCAAGTACTTGATGAGCAATCTTTATTGGATTAACATTTTAAAGAAATGTGTTCCTGCGACAAGAGTGTCTGTCGTCACAACTAATTGACTATTTTCAGGAACAGAAATAATGGCCGCATCATCATCACCAATACCCAATACAATGTCTTTTCGATTAACAGGCTGGGATTTGAAGTAACAATTAATCAAATCGAATTCATTTCCTGACATTGTTTCCCGCCAAGCATTAAAAGAGATTAAGGGCAAAGTCAACAAAGCTGGCCTGTTATCTAAATTTTTTTAATGATGACACTGCTTTATCCAGTACGCCGTTCACAAACTTGTGACTGTCTTCTGCGCCAAAACTTTTAGCTAATTCAATGGCTTCGTTGATTACAACTTTAAAAGGAACATCTTTACGTTTCATTAATTCATACATAGCTAAGAGTAAGAGAACATGTTCTATTTCATCTAAATCTTGCAATGGACGAGACAAATAAGGACGCATTTTGCTGTCCATTTCTTTATGGTTCAACACGACACCCATAAATAAATCGTGGAAATACTCTACGTCAGTTTCTGGTTGACATAAATGAGGTTCTTCAGCATGGTATTCTTCTTCTTCGTAGTTATCGGCAGAAAGAAACTGTGCTTCAATGTCAGTTACATTACCTCTGGTCAATTGCCAAGAATAAATGGCTTGTATTGCAAAATGACGTGCATTACGTCTTGCAGCTGGTTTCACGTTAACCACCGTTAGGATTCAATTTGGGATAGAATATTGACCATTTCCAGCGCACTTAATGCAGCCGAAGCTCCTTTGTTACCAGCTTTGGTACCAGCGCGTTCTATGGCTTGTTCGATGGAATCAACGGTTAGTACACCAAAAGCAACGGGAATATCAAACTCTAGGGCTACTTGTGCCAAACCTTTATTACATTCCCCAGCCACATATTCAAAGTGCGGAGTACCTCCTCGGATCACTGAGCCAATAGCAATAATGACGTCGTAGCCACCACTTTTAGCAATACGTTGAACCACCAATGGTAACTCGTAAGCGCCTGGGCAACGTACTACTGTAATATTTTTGTCGCTAACTTGACCATGACGCTTAAGCGCATCAATGGCTCCTTCCAGCAAACTTTCGTTAATAAAACTGTTGAAGCGGGAGATAGCGATAGCAACTTGAGCATTTGGTGCTGCTAATGTACCTTCGATTATCTTCATGCACTATCCTGTAATTTATTTAATCAGATAAAAAACTGTGAAACTTTATCATATTTTGAGACAAAGTTTCTAGCTCTTATCCCGTAACACTTTTTGTGTACAGTACAATGTAAAAATGAATTCATTTGCTAATTCTAGTTCAAATAGCGAATCCCAATATGATTCACTATTAAACGTTCATTTTCATTTTAGGCATACCAATCCTTGTTAGCTTATTTAACGCTTTGATCATGGCAGGAGTTTTGACCATCTGGGTATCGTCATCCCTTAAGCTCAATGTCCATTTTAACAGTTTTTTAACTTGAAACATTACTGCTTCTGATAAGGAAGATTTATGGTAATCATACCTTATTTTTTAATGCTGATTTAAACTGTATAATTTTTGGTAATTGACCGTTAAATTATGCGGATGATTTCGTTTCACAAAAGCTGCATTACTTCTTGGAAGGATGAAGAGAACCCTTAGTTTAATACGAAGGTATTTGTAATGCTGTATTGTACCATAAACATGGTATTTCATTGATTTTGCAGAAAAATTCATTTAAATAAATTAGGTAACTTTTCACCGTTAATGCCACACTTTTTTACTTACCACTCATCTTAACCGTAAACTTTCAGTCCAGTAGCATGAATAACTAAGTACAGGATGGTTCCTTTAATATTTTTTTAAATACGACGTTAACCATTTGAGTTCATGTGCTAAATCATGACAATGGCAGTGGAATAAATTTAAAAACAGAAGTCATAAAACTCTGTTGACCTAGCAACAGCATTGTGAATATACGTTTAACCATGAGACCCATAGTAATGGCTAAATTGATAAATAAATAAGGGTTTCCCCACGGTTACTTTCCTTGGTTTGATTCCATAGCTAAATAGCTTCTTCATCAATCTAAAATATTTAAATAAATCTCGTTGTTTAAAATATAGATTAATAATTTAGTTCCTGGATTTAGGAAAAAAGACACGTATAATAACAAAAAGCGCAGCTTAAGCTGCGCTTTTTGTTATTATACGTGTCTTTTTAGTTTAGTCGCAAACATACTCCACAACTTTTAGTCCAAAACCAGACAAAAAATTATATTTTTTTGTCGAAGAAGAAAGTAAGCGCATTTCCACCACTCCTAAATCTGCAAGAATTTGAGAACCAATACCAACTTGTCTACTAGCATTCTGAAACTTTACTAACTCAGGCCGCTCACCTTTATCCTTCGCTTCAAAGTTGCGTACTTTTTCGATAATGCTGTCTGCTGATTCTTTCTTACTTAAAATAACTAATATTCCCCCTTCCTCATTAATACGCTGAATTGCATCATTCAAGGACCAACTGCGCAATGTAGAGAGACCAAAATGAAGTACATCGGTGAAAGTATCTTGAAGATGAACACGAACAAGTGTGGGCTGGTTATCCACTACGCCTTTGCGTAATACGTAGTGCACTTGATTATCAATGATATCCCTATACATAATCAGATCAAACTCACCAAAGTCAGTCGGTAGTTTACATTCAGCAACACGCTCAATGGTCGTTTCATTATTGTGACGGTATTCAATCAAATCAGCAATAGTTCCCAATTTGATAGAGTGTTTTTCACTAAAATGCTCCAGATCAGAACGGCGCGCCATAGTACCATCTTCATTCAGGATTTCAACAATCACGCCTGAAGGTGCAAAACCACCAAGCCGAGCTAAATCACAACCTGCTTCAGTATGACCCGCTCGAGTTAGTACGCCACCATCTTGAGCCATCAATGGAAAAATATGACCTGGTTGAACCAAATCTGCAGCAATCGCATTAGGCGCAACAGCAGCTTCAATAGTCCGCGCCCGATCTGCAGCAGAAATGCCAGTGGTGACACCCTTAGCAGCTTCAATTGAAACAGTAAACGCAGTAGAGAATTGAGCATTATTATCGCTCACCATCAACGGTAAACCAAGATGTTGGCAGCATTCTTTGGTCATAGTTAAGCAGATCAAACCACGGCCATACATTGCCATGAAATTAATTACTTCTGGCGTAATTTTTTCAGCAGCAATTATTAAATCGCCCTCATTTTCTCGGTCTTCGCCATCCATTAAAATTATCATCTTACCCTGACGAATATCTTCAATGATCTCTTCTACACTGCTAATGGCCATTACTCTGTCCTTGTCACTCCTACCTTTACTAAAATAGCAATGATGGTGTTTTATTAAAAATTAATTTAGGCTAATCTCGCCATGACCATGCTACCTTCAGCCAGTTTATTGCGCAGCAGGGTCTCATATCATTTGTTCTTCCAAATAGCAAGCTATTATATAGACTTCAATACTCACCTGCCTTCCAAAAATAAAATCTTCGATGGTCATTATACATACTGTATGCGGTACAATCATAAACTTAAAACCATCATTATCAACTACATTAATCGGCTTTGTTTTCTAATTTAATTTCAGATAACAAATTTCAACATCATTAACGATTAAATAATTGCTTTTGTTTTAGGCATACTTAGCTCTGTCAACTGCTTTAATGCTTTTATCATGGCGTAAGTCTCGCTACTCTGAGCATTATAATCTCTTAGGCCCAATGTTCTTCCAAGTAATTTCTTGACTCGAAACATGACCGTCTCTGATAGGGAGTATTTATAGCAACCATACCTCGTTTTACAATGCTGATTGAAACCGTATACTTCTGGTCACTGACCGTTAAATTACGCGGATGAACTTTTTTCCCAAAGTTGTTCCATCTCTTGGTGAGATGAGTGGAACGGCTCTTTTAATACGAGCAGCTTCATAACGTTGTCTGGTGTCGTGAGCACTATAGACTGATATTTAATTAATGTTTTCTGTGGGTTTATTTGAGTAAGTTAAGTAGTACTTAACCGTCAGTCACATTTAATGTACTGAGTTTATCAGGAATGATTTCATGAGCATTTATATTTGTCACTAAATGTAACTTGCGCCAGACTAGCCATTTCCCATGAGTACCATGCTTTTTTCACTGTTCATTTTCCTTCACCGTAGACTTTGGGCCCTGTAGAATCAATGACTCAGCAGCTAAATAAATGAGGTCTTCCATGATTACCCTGCTTAATTTGATTCCATAACTGAATAGTTTCTTCATCAAGCCAGAATGTTAGTGAACCACAATTCACTAAAGCTTGATCATAGACCTGAATATTTAAATAAGCCCAACTGTTTAGAGTGTTGATTGAAAATGCAGTTCCTTTTTTTCATTTTTTCTATTTTTTATGATTTCTTGATTTCTTGATTTCTTGGGATGATAGTTTAAAATTGGTCAACTGCTTCAATAATTTTTATCAGTATATTTTTTTACGTTGAGCATTACTGCTTGTACATACGTAGGCGGATATCACTGCCAATTTGACAAACATCAGTCAATGAAAAAGTAAGGACCTGCTCCATTTCGGTGTAACCCACAAGGTTAACCAATGCTCGACTATCTGATCCCATAAGTTTAGGTGCTTGGTAAACGATAAGCTCATCCACCAACTCTTCGGTAAGCAAACTACCCGCCAGTGTCGGACCAGCTTCAACCCAAATATGGTTTATACCTTTACTCGCAAGTACGCGGAATGCGACATTTAAATCTAGCCCATTAGACGCTTTAGGGATCACCACGATTTCAATGTTTTTTTGAGTAAATAGGACAGCAGGATTAGCCGTCAGAATAATCTTCTTCCCAGGAAACGAAAATAGCCGTGATGTTGATGGCACCATGCCCTTGCTATCAAGGATCACGCACACAGGCTGTCGTAATGATGCTTGTTCATAATTTGCTTGAATCTTGCTCGGAAGCTGATCCCAACGCACGTTTAACGAAGGGTCATCATCAACAACCGTTTGGCGAGTGGACAAGATCGCATCAGACATGGACCGAAAGGTTTGAACATCTTTCCGTGCTTCAAAACTAGTGATCCATTTGCTTCTCCCATTAGATAGTGCAGTGCGACCATCAAGGCTTGCAGCAAGTTTGAGTTGAACGAAGGGTAAGCCAGTTTTCATGACTTTAATAAAACCTGGGTTTAATGCTTCTGCTTGCACTTCCATTAACCCAATATCAACTTGAATATTTGCATCTCTCAGGCATTGAATGCCACGCCCAGCAACTTTAGGGTTAGGATCAACCATAGCACAAACCACACGATTCACACCCGCCTCTAATAATGCAAGAGTACAAGGAGGAGTACGACCGTAATGAGAGCAAGGTTCTAATGTGACATATGCTGTTGCATTTTTAGCACGTTTTCCGGCGGCATTTAGTGCGTGCACTTCAGCATGTGGTTCACCAGCCCTAAGATGGCAGCCTTCGCCAACAATATGATCGTCTTTCGTAATCACACAACCTACACTAGGGTTAGGTGTTGCAGTATAGACGCCTAAGATTGTCAAATTAATGGCGCGCTGCATCATCTGGAAATCAAAAATAGAAAACATATCGCCGACTATTTTTCCAAACGGGCAATCTCTTCGCCGAAATCCTGAATATTTTCAAAGCTGTGATACACAGAAGCAAAGCGGATATAAGCGACTTTATCAAGTTCTTTCAATGCATCCATAACCAAGTTACCTAACATGGTTGATGAAACTTCACGTTCTCCCGTCGAACGAATAGTTAATTTTATAGTGCGTATTGCTTGTTCAATATCTTCGACACTGACAGGCCGTTTTTCTAGCGCCCGCTGAATACCACCGCGTAATTTATCTTCAGTAAATGGGTCTCGATTACCATTAGTTTTGATGATACGCGGCATCACCAATTCCGCAGTTTCAAACGTGGTATAACGTTCACTACACACTAGACACTGACGACGACGACGCACTTGATGGCCATCAGCTACTAAACGTGAATCAATCACTTTGGTCTCATTAGCACCACAGAATGAGCAGTACATTATACCTCCTTTAATAATTAGTTACCAGTGTAACCTATATTAAGGTTTGGTTTCCTAAATCCTCAACCTACGCTCTAAACCGCTAGGTTCATTTAAATTTTTAGCACTATATGCAAGTTACAAAATAACCAACAGGAGTAGTATAACCAAATTTTAATTAACCGTGACTTATTAATTTTTTGGATTGATGAAGAAACTATTATGATAGTTTTCATGGTCAAACGAATATTGCCAATATCGTTTAAATGTACACTAAAATTCATTAACTCTATTTTCTACTTTACTCAACTGCCATTGTCAATCCCTCACTATTAGTCTATCAGGGAGTGAACCAAAGCCGTTAATGTCGCGTTCAAAACAAAAACTAAGAAAAAGTTTGTTTTTTAACTCAAAAAACTAAATTATCAATCTACGTTGGCTTTGTTTCCTAATGTGAATAAACATGATAAATTCCATATGGTTAATGATTAAAAAATTACTTTTATTTTAAGGCTTCCTTGCTAAATCAGCTTATGTAATACTTTTATCATGGCGTATATTTTTTTAATCTGAGCGTAGTGCTCTTTAAATTCAATGTGCTTCTGTAAAAATTTTTGACTCGAACCATTGCTGTCTTTAACAAAAAATATTTATGATAATCATACCTCATTTTTAAAAAATTGCTCCTTTTTTTGGGGAATGAGTGGAACCATTTGCTTAATAGTAACGGTGTCGTAAGCACCAAAAGTAAATATTCCATTGATTGTTCAGCGGGTCTCTTTGAGCAAGTTAGTAGTACTTCACCGTCAGCCACATTTTATGCACTTAACTCAACAGTAATGATTTCATGCATATGTATATCTACCGCTAAATATAACTTGCGCTAAACTCGCTGTTTTCCATCAGGACATGCTTTTTTACTTTTCATTCGCCTTCATCGCAGACTTTCAGTTCCATATAATCAATAGCTAAGTGCGAGATGGTTCCTTTATCCTTCGTCTTAAACGCGATGTTAACTGTTTGGGCTCTTTTCTTAATACAGGAATAGTGAGAAGATGATAATGGCGGTTGAGCAAAGTTAAAAAGCAGAATTAATGAATTCTTGCAGACCGATCAATGGTATTAAGAATACGCATCTAACCATGAGAGCCGCCGTCATGATTGAGTCACTAAATGAACGAGATTTTACATGATTATTCTGTTTAGTTCGATTCCATAGCTGGATAGCTTTTTCATCAATCCAGAATGCTAGTGAGTCACAATTGATTAAAGCTTGATTATACTTTTTCCAGTTAGTTATTTTGTAACGAAACTTATTCATAGGCCTGAATATTTCAGTGAGCCTAGCTGTTTAGCGTATTAGTTAAAAATTCAGTTTCCCTATTTAAAAAATAAAGCAAGTTATCATAAACGTTTTTTAGCAGAGACAACAATGATTCGAATTAAAAAACCACTGGGAGGGACATCTAACCTAAGTGAGCGCAACGCTCAGATTAAAGAAACCCACGCAACGATACAAGCGTTAAATAAGCTGAACGGGCTAAGTATGCCTAAAACGTAAGCAAACGTCTCATAGTGAATTATATTAAAATTTGCGAGCTAAACTTAAATTAAGAAACAAAGCTTCAATCTAATACAAACAGGATCAGCAACTTTAGTCTTTAGTTCCTTTCTTCTTTGAAGTCAGATCAAGTTATGCATTACTTACACTCCTTGTCCTACTCTTATTTTAGTTGCAGTACGTCATTTTATGTAGAAGTCGTGGAACTCAAATCTATCTCATTTTTACGCGTGGCCAAAAGTGTTGAGTCCGCTTTACCAATGAGCATTTTCATCACAAGCTTCTGCATTCTATTGCGATAAGGTGGTGTAAAGACATGAATTGGAAACCAACGACGCATTTGAAGCACCGTACGGGCGTGGCTCAACTCTTTAAAACCTTCTTCTCCGTGATAGTTTCCAATACCGGAATGCCCCACTCCGCCAAACGGTACTGAATGATTTAATGCATGCCAACCCCAATCATTGATTGTTACACCACCACTGTGGGAATGCTCAAGCACCCAATCACGTTGCACTTTATTGTGGCTAAAAAGATAACAAGCCAATGGTTTCTCTCGCTCAGTCATGTGCTGCAACACATCCTCAAGGTTTTCGTAACCAAAAACAGGCAATAATGGGCCAAAAATTTCTTCTTGACAAATCCGCATATTCGGCGTCAAATGGGTTGCAATGTGAAGTGGTAATCTTCGGTTTTCATACTCTTTGGTACACAGCGTAATAGTTGCACCTTTCACAATCGCATCATTGACTAATGCTTTGAACCGCTGGTATTGAGCAACATTGACTAATGATGTGCAATCAGGGTTATTCTTAATATTGGGATACATTGTATTGTATGCTGAAACTAGTGCATCTACGAAATAATTAACCTTATTTATTGGTACAAAAGCATGGTCCGGAGCAATGCAGAGTTGCCCTGCATTGAAGCATTTACCGTGGGCAATTCGTTGCGCTGCTTTTTGAATGTTATAATCTTCAAAAATAATTGCAGGAGATTTTCCACCTAGCTCTAATGTTATAGGCATTAAGTTAGCTGACGCATTAGCCATAATAATTTTGCCACTATTAGGCGAGCCTGTAAATACAAAATGATCAAAGGAAAAATGACTAATTGTCATTGCTTGAGGGTGATTGCCAGAAACCACACATACTAAGTCATTTGGATAAATTTCTTTAAGCATTGTTTGAAGCACTTGCGTTGTAGCTTCACAATTTGGCGGCATTTTGATCATGCTGCTATTTCCAGCCGCTAATGCAGTAATCAGAGGCCCGAGAGAAAGATATATAGGAAAATTCCACGGGCAAACAATACCCACCACGCCTTTCGGATAGTACCTAATTTCCAGTTTATTGCCCTTGAACAGCCATTCTGTAGGGCGCCGCTTTGGACGCATCCATGAACTAAGGTGACTTAAAACATGATTGATATTCAAAATAGGCCCAAGGACATCCGCCATTAACGATTCATAATGACTGCGTCCGCCAAAATCTTCACTTATAGCATCAGCTAATACATTTTGATAACGGCGCAACTGAGTTTTCAAAGCCATAAGCCGTTTCTTTCGCAATGCAAGTGTTGGTAAAGGATCGTGCTGATATGCAGCTTTCAATGAATGGAACCAATCCTCCAACTCATGCTGAGGAGGTTGCTTAACGGAATCATTACAACGTTTAGATGACATCACTCTATTTCCTTATGTATTTATCACCAATTGTAAAATTACAACATTCTGTTAACCTTATTTGGAAATGCTAAAAGAAATAAATTTTAAATTTATTACTAGATAATACACAGTATGATTCAGCTACCGTATGCCAAGATTTTTTACTATGCGTTAAACAGCAAAGTTCACTTAAATATTCAGGTTTATGGGCAAGCTTCATTACAGAGTAACCAACTGGAAATAGTATAATCAAGTTTTACCCAATTGTGACTCACTGACATTTATAATTAATTAAAAAATCCGTCCTCTACTCTATGGAAGGCTTTGTTTCCTAATTTGAGGGCGGCTCGTAAATCTCAACATCATTCATTATTAAATTTTCGCTTGCGTTTTCGGCATACCAACCCTATCAACTTATTGAACGCTTTTATTATGGCGCAGATCTCGTCAATTTGAGGATTATAATCCCTTAGGATCAATGTCCCTTTTAGTCGTTCTTTGAATCGGAATATTGCCGTCTTTAATAGAAAACGTTTAAAATAATTATACCTCATTTTACAATGCTAATTTGAACCGTATAACTTCTGACAACTGATCGCGACATTACGCGAGTGCTCTCGCTCCCCAAGAGTTGCTCCTTCTCTTCGTGGGATGAGTGAAACCGCTCGTTTAATGCGAATAGTTTCGTGACATTGCCTGGTATCGTATACACTATCAGTTGATATTTAATTGATTTTTTGACAAGGTCTGCTTAAGCTTAAGTAAGTTAAGTAGGACTGCTACCATCAGTCATATTTAATGTACTTAACTCAGCAGCAACAATTTCATGCGCATTTATATCTACCACTTAATGTAACTTGTGCCAGATTCGCTGTTTTCCATCAGTGCTATGCTTCTTTACTTTCCATTCTCCTGCACTGTAGACTTTGAGCTCCTTAGAATCAATTGGATAGTGCGTTTATTTTTCGTCTTGAACGGTGGCGGCAACCGTTTGGGTTCGCTTTCTAATATATGACTAGTGGTGGCATGGCAACGGTGATTTAGCAAACCTAAAAATAGAATTAATACATTTTTGCATACTTCTTAATGGCATTGAGAATATGCGGTTAACCATGCGAACCGTAATAATGACTGAGTTGCTAAATAAACAACGTCTTCCCCACTAATTACCCTATTTAACTTGGCGCCATCGCTAAATGGCTTCTTCATAACTCCAAAATCTTAGTGAACCACTATTAATTAAAGTTTGATTATATCGCTTTTATTAATTTTTTGTAGCGAAGCTTGTTCGTAGACCTGAATATTTAAGTTAATCTAACTGTTTAGAGTGTTGATTAAAAATTTAGTTCTCGATTTAGAAAATAAAGCCGATTACCATAAATGCTCCCTAGCATAGACAACAATGGTTCGAGTCAAAAACTACTGGGGGTAAACATTGAACCTAAAGGATCACACTGTTAAGATTAGCGAAACCTACGCCATAATGAAAGCGTTATATAAGCTAACAGGACTAGATGCACCTAACACGAAAGAGATTATTTAATAGTTCATCATGTTGGGATGTGTGTGCTTTCTGAACTCGAATTAAAAGACAAAGGAGGCCACGCCAGCAACCATCACACGAGTTTTATCATGCTGCATTTTGAGTTTTTATTATCGGTAGATAAATTTTCATAGTTTATAGCATGATGTTTAATCATTAATAAATTCATCACCTCCACTGACTAAGCGTATATACTGCACTATATTTTTAATTTCTATTGGTAGTTTTTCACTGTCACGACGATGTTTATATTCAAAGACTCCGTTGTTCATACTGCGCTCACCGATGATAATAGTATGAGGGATACCTACAAGTTCCATATCAGAAAACATGACGCCTGGACGTTCTTTGCGATCGTCAAACAAAACTTCAATTCCAGCCGCAGTTAAATCAGTGTACAATTTATTTGCAACTTCACATATGAGAGCCGACTTATGCATATTCATAGGAACAATAGCAACAGAAAATGGTGCTATGGCATCTGGCCAGATAATACCATTATCGTCATGATTTTGTTCAACTGCTGCCGCAATTATACGAGAAACACCGATACCATAACAACCCATTTCTAGCGTAGTGTTTTTACCGTTAGGACCGAGGACAACAGCATTCATTCTTTCCGAGTAGTTTGTCCCCAACTGGAAAATATGACCTACTTCGATACCACGTTGAAATTGCAACGTACCTTTGCCACATGGGCTTAGGTCACCTTCAATAACACTTCGGATATCAGCAACTTCACCTAATTCAACGTCGCGCTCCCAGTTAATACCAAAGTAGTGTTTGTCCTCAATATTCGCTCCGCCACTAAAATCGCTCATTACAGCAACACTACGGTCTGCAATAAAAGTGAAAGATAAATTCACTGGACCCAAAGAACCTGAACTTACGCCGACAGCGGCATAAATTTCTTCTTCTGTAGCAAACTCAAGTGGATTAGCAATCTGAGGTAATTTCTCTGCTTTAGTTTTATTTAAATGATGGTCGCCACGGATCAAAAGCGCAATCAAATCACCATCAAATTCCTCTGAAGCTTTAACGAACAGCGTTTTGATAGTTTTTTCAATTGGCAAGTTAAATTGTTCAACCAACTCAGAAATAGTTTTTATATTTAATGTATCAACTAGTGTCATTTTTTGAGTCGCTACTGCACGATTACCTTTAGGTGCTAAAGCCTCAGCCATCTCAACGTTTGCGGCATAATTTGAATCAGAGGAAAATGCAATTACGTCTTCACCGCTGTTTGCCAATACATGAAATTCGTGAGAAGCAGAACCACCAATAGCACCAGTGTCAGCAAGAACAGAGCGATAGTCCAAACCAATACGCTCAAATACAGAGCAATACGCAACGTACATTGCTTGATAAGATGCCTCTAAGCCTGCTTTATCGAGATCAAAGCTGTATGCGTCCATCATCGAAAATTCACGTGCGCGCATTACGCCAAATCGTGGTCGCATTTCGTCCCGAAATTTAGTTTGAATTTGATATAAATTCAGGGGGAGTTGTTTGTAAGAGTTCACTTCGTTACGAACTAGACTGGTTACTACTTCTTCTGCTGTTGGGCTTAGGACAAACGGACGCGCATGGCGGTCAGTAAAGCGTAAAAGCTCAGGCCCCATTTTTTTAAAACGCCCAGTTTCTTCCCAAAGTTCAAAGGGCTGAACCACTGGCATTAAAATTTCAATAGCACCAGCATTATTAATTTCTTCACGAATAATTTTTTTTACTTTATGAAGAACGCGCAGACCACTTGGCATCCAAGTGTAAAGGCCAGAGGCTAATTTGCGGATCATGCCACCACGCAACATTAACTGGTGGCTAATTATTTCTGCGTCATTTGGAATTTCCTTCAAAGTACAGAGAAGGTATTGACTGGTACGCATTTAAGCTATCCGTTTATCTAGGTTATAATGTAGAAGATATAAGCTGCTATGTTACCAGTGACGGCACTAATCACAAAAGACTTCAATAGCTATCACTCAAATTACAGGCTTATTAATTATAAATTTCATGAATATGTATTCAATGGATTGATGATAATTCATAAGATAATGCCAACTTTAATAGGTATACTAACCACTTGGTCGGACATTTTCGCTACTTTTAATATCAAATTATTTTCAAATTAAATTGTTTCAAACAAGTACGAATGGTTCAATTCTTCCGCTCAATGCGTTAGAGCTCTGTTTTTTTTAATTCAAGTTTAGATAGCAAATTTCCACATAATTCACTATGGGACGAATAGCTTTGGTGCTAGACATATCTAGTTTTGTCAACTTATTTAATGCTTTTACCATGCCATCGGTTTCACTAACCTGAATTGTGTGCTTCTTTAAGTTCTATGCCTCTACAAGTAGTTTTTTGACTCAAACCATTACTATCTTTGATAGGAAACGTTTATAGTAATCAGTTGCATCTACTAAACAAGAAAACTAAATTTTCAACCAATACTTTAAACGATTAGGCTCACTTAAATATTCAAGTCTATGAACAATCTTCATTACAAAACAACTAGCTGGAAGCAGTATAATTAAGTTTTAATTAATAGTTGCTCACTAAGATTCTGGATTGATGAAAAAACTATTCAGCTATGGAATCAAATTACGCAGAGTAATCATAGGAGACCTCGTTTATTTAGCCACTTAGTCATTACACTATGGTTATTATGATTAAATGCGTATTCTCAATGTCATTAAAAAATTTTGCAAAAATAAATTAATTCTGTTTTTAAACTTGCTTAATTGCGATTGTCATGCCCTCACTGTTCATGCATTACAAGGAAGCCCAAATAATTAGCGTCACGTTCAAGGTGAAAAATAAAGAACACATTCAGCGCTTAGCTATTGATTTTACGGGGCTCAAAGTCTACGGTAAAGGAGAATGGAAAGTAAAAAGGCATGGTACTGATGGGTACCGGTGAGTCTGACGCAAACTACATTTAGCGGTAGATATAAATACACATGAAATAATTGCTGCTAAGTTGAGCGCATCAAATGTAACTGACGATAACATGCTACCTAACTTACTCAAACAAACCTGCCGAAAAATCAATAAAATATTAGCCGATGGCACTTACTATACTAGACAATGTTACAAAACTATTCGTATTAAACGAGCGGTTCCACTCATCCCACCAAGAACAAGAACAACTTTATGTAAACGATATCATCCACGCAATGTAGTTGTCAGTTGCCAGAAGTTATACGGTTCAAATCGGTGTTGAAAAACTAGATATGGTTACCATATACATTCCCTATCAAGGACAGCAATGTTTTAAATCAAAAAAATTACTCGTAGGGACATTGAGTTTAAGGGAGAACAATGCTCAGATTAGTGAAATTTACGCCATAATAAAAGCATTACATAAGCTGACCAGGCTAAGTATGCCTAAAACAATAGTGATAGTCTAATAGTGAATTATGCTGAGATTTACCATCTGTACTCGAATTAAAAAACCAAGCTATTTTGATCTGCTAAATCGCACAGGTAACCTTGAATAAAGTTAGCGTCACAGCATACAACACAGAGAATTATTTTGACCTTACTGGTTCTCACATTCCTATCGACAAGTAGAGGAGCAGCAGTTATTAATGTCACTAACCATCAGGTGAAAACTATTTCATTCTGGTCCGGTTTATTGTTATCCAGTACACACTAACCTTTGGAAATAATTATGATCAACGCACTCTGTACTTGTTTTTGTGCCAGACTAAGTCATAGGTTTTGCCTTCAAATCCTTTACACACGAAAAGATCAGCCACTGCAGCCAAGTGATTGCCATAGTAAATCAATGGTGTCCGTCTTCTCAACCAACTTGGCACCCCGTACTCCTGATACAGTTTTTTCAACTTTCGCTTTTTCTGACGCTCTGAGGGGTGGAGAGTCAACCCTTTAGGATTAAATCCTACTGATATAGTTTCACCTTTCGCAGGTTCTCTCAATGATAAACTATAATACACATTTAATTCAATATTACTGCAACATTTAGCTTTTGTGTTACGCACTAAACATAGTTCACCAGCACCATCAGGTAAGCGCATTACTGTGCCAATAGTCATTACCTCTTTCCACATCAATATATCATTAAATACAGGCACTAAATAGAGACGCTGTTGAAAACGTCTAACTTGCCATTCACCTAACTGTAACTTGGGATTAGCATCATATGATGCGGTAATTACTGACGCAAATAGTTCTTGTAATTGAGCCTGGGATGCAGATAATCCAGATACTTTTTTTAACCACCGTCTTACTAATGCTGATTGCATTCTATTCGAGTAAGTAGCCAACGCTGTCAATGACAGAATCCCGAGTCCAATGTTCACTTTTTTACTATGCTCAGCAAGTAGTTCTTCAAGTAATGCTTCTTGTTCTGCGCACAACTTCGCAGTTCTATTGACTGCTTTAATTAAACCTGGCCAACGCTCTTTTGCTGCCGGTAACCAAGATTGACGAATAAAATTACGATCAAAGCGACAGTTTAAATTACTTTTATCCTCAACCCAATGCAGTCCTTTCGAATTTGCATATAATTCAATTTCTGCTCTCGTTACTGACAAAAGCGGCCTGAGCAGGTTTGCATGCCCTAATAGGCGGAGTAATGGCATTGCAGCTAACCCAGCTGGTCCACTGCCTCTTTTCAATGCTAATAAAAAGGTTTCTACCTGATCATCAGCATGTTGCCCTGTAATAATTAATTCACCTACATCAACATTATCAGCAAGTGCACGGTACCTTGCTTCTCTCGCTGATTTTTCAATATTCTTTCCGTGTTGAGCCACTTGCACTCTGAGTCCTTGAAAACAAAATCCAGCGTCGTGCACCCACACTTCACATTGCTTCATCCAATAATCTGCGTCGTCGCTCAATCCATGGTGAATATGAATCACTAAATATCGGTGTTGTGGATGAGCATCTCGATATATAGACAACAGGTCCAGAAGTACTCTAGAGTCGACGCCGCCACTAAAAGCCAAGACGATTTGGCGAGAATGCGACGTGTAGGCATCAAGAACATTTTCAAAGTATGAGAACAGCATATGTGCCTTACAGAAAAAATAATTTTTATAATTATAACCATGAGACAAAGAAAAGAACCATGCAGGTCCTTCCTTTTTAGATGCATAATTAGCATAATTATTACTGAATGACTTTATTGTTTAAATAAGAGAACTAAATTTTTAATCAACACTCTAAAAAACTAAGCTCACTTAAATATTCAGGTCTATGCATAATCTTCGCTACAAAACAACCAACTGAAAACAGTATAATCAAGTTTTAATCAATTGTGACTTGCTAACATTCTGGAATGATGAAGAAGCTATTCCGCTATGAAATCAAGCCAAGCCGGATAATCATGGAAAACCTCATGTATTTAATGGCCTAATCATTACGATGGACCTCATGGTTAAATGCAGATTTTCCATGCCATTAAGAGGTCTGTAAGGATTCATTAATTCTATTTTTTAAACTTACAAACTGCCATTATCATGCCCTCACTATTCGCGCATTAGCAAGCGATCCAAAACGGTTAACATCACGTTTAAGACTAAAAGTAAAAGAAGCATATAACACTTAACCATTGATTCTCTGAGGTTCAAAACCTACGGTGAAGGAAAATGGAAAGTAAAAAAGTATGATACTGATGAAAAACAGTAAGTTAGACGCAAGTTGTATTTAGCGATAAATATAAATACACATGAAATCATTGTTGCTGAGTTAAGCGCATCAAATGTGATTGAAGGTGAAGGGTTACCTAACTTACTCAAACAAACCCGCCGAAAAATCAATGAAATATCAGCCGATGGTGTTGATGACACAAAACAATGTTACGAAATTATTCGTATTAAGCGATAGATTCTACTCATACCGCAAAAAAGGGCAATTTTTTGAAAACGGAGTCATCCGCATAATTTAACGCTCAGTTAACAGAAGTTATACGATCCCAATTAGCATTGAAAAAACGAGGTATGGTTACCATCAATATTTTCTATCAAAGACAGCAATGTTGCGAGCCAAAAAACTACTAAGAGGAACATTGCACTTAAGAGAGCATAATTCTCAAATTAGCAAAATTTACACCATGATAAAATCCTTAAATAAGCTGACCAAACTAGGTATGCCTAAAACAATTGTTTGATCGTTAATCATGTTGAAATTTGTCATATAAACTCGAATTAAAAAACAAAGCCTTACGTTTTAAGTACACTTAGCCCCATTGGCTTATGTATTGCTTTTATTATGATGAAAATTTCGCTAGTTTGGGCATTTTAATCCTTTAGACTCAATGTTTCTCCTACTGTTTTTTTTGACTCGAAATATTGCCTTGTGTCGTACGCACGATGGCATGATACTTCATCAATTCTGCGGCGGATCTGTTTAAGCAAGCTAGATAGCACTTCACCGTTAGTCACATTTGATACATTAAGCCCAGCAGCGATTATTTCATGCATATTTACATCGACCGCTAAAAATGGCTAAGTCGCTAAATAAACGACGTTTCCCTCTATTACTAGCTGCATTTAATTCCATAGCTACATGACGTCTATGTCAATCCAAAATATTAGTGAGCTATGAATAATTAAAGTTTGATTATACTGTTCCCAAGTGTTTATTTTACAGCAAAATTTGTCCATAAACCTAAGTATGTAAGCAAACTTAGCTGTTTAAAGCATAGATTAGTAATTCAGTTCCATAATTTAAGAAACAAAGCCTATATTTAACTTTTAATTTTTTTTCATTCATACTTGTGTCTTCACAGCACACTATTTCGTACCAAAGCTATAAATAACTCTTCAAGCCTATTTGTTTTATTACGCATCGAAAGAACTTGAATTTTTTGTTCCGTCAATTGCGAAAAAACTGTGTTAAGGCCAATGGATTTATGAATTTCCACTTCTAAAGTATTGTCACTAATTTGCTGCCATTTCACATTATTCAGCGTTACAACTTGGCTGTGAGGAGCCACGTCTAACAAGAACGTTTCAATATTTATCTTTTTTAAAAGCAACGTTATAGATGTGTCTTCAATTAATTCTCCTCGATTAATAATCCCAATGTTTCGGCATAGTGTTTCCGCCTCTTCAAGATAATGCGTTGTTAAAATAATAGTGATGCCGCTTTCATTCATATCTTTTAAAAAAGTCCACATTGAACGGCGTAATTCAATATCAACACCTGCTGTAGGTTCATCAAGAATCAGTAACTTTGGCTCATGCATCAATGCTCTTGCTAACATGAGACGACGTTTCATGCCACCAGACAGCGTTTTCGATGGCTCATTTCGTTTCTCCCATAAATCGAGCAAAGAAAGATATTTTTTTGCTCGCACTCTTGCGGTGTCACGATCTACACCATAATATCCGGCTTGATTCAATAAAATTTGTTGCACTTTTTCATATTGATTGAAGTTAAATTCTTGCGGCACTAAACCTAGTTGCTTCTTTGCTTCAACAAGATCAATGTCAATATCGTATCCAAAAATTTTTACATTTCCCGATGTTTTGTTCACCAAAGAGCTAATGATACCTATGAGGGTAGATTTACCCGCCCCATTAGGACCTAGCAATGCGTAGAAATCACCTTGCTTTACAGTCAAAGATACTTCTTTCAGCGCTTTTATACTTGTGTCATATACTTTAACCAAATTATCTATTGCGATTGCTTTCATAAATTTTTAAATATGTCTATGACATCACCTCAGTGAGCACTTTCACAGCTTTGTTTTTTAATTAGAGTGCAGATAACAAATTTCAATATGATCCACTATTAAACTTTTGCTTGTATTTTCAGCACACTTACTAACCATGTCAGCTTATTTGACGCTTTTATCATGGCATCGGTTTCACTAGCCTGGTTATGTGATTCCTTCGGCAAAACATCCCTCCCAGTAATTTTTGACTCGAACCATTGCTGTCTCTGCTAGGAAAGATTTATGGTAACCGGCTTTATTTTTTAAATAAGAAAACTAAATTTTTAATCAATACTCTAAACGGTTAGGCTCACTTAAATATTCAGGTCTATGAAGAATCTTCACTACAAAATAACTAACTGGAAGCTGCATAATCAATCTTTAATCAATTATGGCTAACTAACATTTTGGATTAATGGAAAAGCTATGCAGCTATGGCATCAAACGGAGCAAGATAATCATGGGAGACCTCGTTTATTTAGAGATTTAGCCATGATAGCGTCTTTCATGGTTAAATGTATATTTGAAATGACATTGAGAGATCTGTAAGCATTCATTAATTTTATTTTCACACCTGCTCAACTACAGTTATCATACCCTCATTATTCATGCATTAGCAAATGAGCCAAAACCGTTAATGTCGTGTGTAAGCCGAAGATTTTCAAACTTATTCAACACTTAGCCATTGATTCTACAGGGATCAAAGTCTACGGTGCAGCTAGACGGCAAGTAAAAAAGCATGGCACTGATGGAAAACGTCGAGTATGGTACAAGTTACATTGAGCGGTAGATGTAAAGACGCATGAAATCATTGCTGCTCAGTTAAGTGCGTCAAGTGTGACTAACGGTGAAGTAAGGCCTAACTTGCTCAACCAGTACCGTTAAAAAAATCAATGGAATATCAGCCGATAATGTTTCCGACACAAGACAATGTTACGAAACAATACGTATTGAACGAGCTGTTTCGTAACATTGTCTTGTGTTCAAGCATTAATACTTTTGCGGAGGTATCAAAAGACTACTTAACACACATGTCTGATTGAATATGTGTTTTTTCCGAAATTTAATTAAATTGAAACAAAAAATGGTAACCCTAATTTTCCTTCTTGCTAATTACTTAACTTTTGGGTTAAATATTGTTAACAATACTCTTAACCAGTTTTGGACCATGGTAGATAAAACCAGAGCAAACTTGAATAAGCACAGCACCAGCCATTATTTTTTCTTTTGCAGCTATAACTGAATCAATGCCACCCACTCCTATTATTGGCAACTTACCATTCAATTCTTGATACAAACGACGAATCACTTCAGTGCTTCGGTTTTGAACAGGACGCCCACTTAAACCACCCTGCTCTTGAGCGTACGGCATACCTTTTACCAATGACCTATCCAAGGTTGTGTTAGTAGCAATAACACCATCAATGTTATGACGAATCAAAGCATCAGCAACCTGAATCAATTCGTCTTCTATCATATCTGGCGCGATCTTTAATGCAAGCGGTACATATTTACCACTATCTTGAGCCAATTCATTTTGCCGCACTTTCAGTGAATGCAATAAATCATCCAGTGCTTCACCATATTGCATTGCACGAAGACCTGACGTATTTGGCGAAGATATATTAATCGCAATATAATCTGCAGTATTATAGACTTTCTCCATGCAAATTAAATAGTCATTTTTACCATTTGCTAGTAATGTATCTTTATTTTTACCGATATTGATCCCGACAATACCTTCGTATTTTGTCTTCTTTACATTTGCAACCAGTGCATCAACACCTGCATTATTGAACCCCATGCGATTGATAATACCTTCAGCTGGAAGTACACGGAAAAGACGTGGTTTATCATTGCCTGATTGAGGACGTGGTGTAACCGTTCCTACTTCTACAAAACCAAACCCCATTACGCGAAATGCGTCAATGCACTCCCCGTTTTTGTCTAAGCCTGCCGCAAGGCCTACTGGATTTTTAAAATGCAATCCCATGACTTGAACAGGACGCAGCGGAAGGTCTTGACGATAAAAAACATCTAACAGAGTGTCAGTGAAACGAGAAAGATTTTTAATGATCAGATCATGAGCATGCTCTGGGTCAAGCTTAAAAATGGCCGCTCTGGCAAAGCGATACATCATATAACCTCCGAAACACGGAAACTGTATTATTTACACATTCAATTTTTAATTCAAATTTAAAAGCGTAAGTTCCCGCAATGCAACAGAAAATTTAGCAAATTCATGCGCTGAACCGACTTTAAATTCGGCAACAATACTTTCCCAACGACCTAAACTTACGGCGTGTTTTATCATCCAAGTTTCCAAACCGATTTCAGCAGATTCGCCTTTATTCATATCAGCTAAAATTCGTGCTGTCAGTAAACGTTGTTGCCAACCTAAATCTTCTCTAAATGAAGCTCGAGCTAATGCTTGCCAATGATTTTCCACTGGTTGATTAGTTATTTGTTTCAAAAACCAATGCAAAGACATAGTGTCGCCCAGAACAAAGTACAAACGCGCCACCACATCAAATGGCTGATTCACTTGATCAGAGACTTGTGCCAAATCCAAACCAGCAAACAAACTAGTTAGACATGAGACTTTATTTGCAATTTTTTTTGGCACACCACTTTGCATATAACCGGCTGCTTGTTGTTCGTGCTCTTTAACTTCTGATGAAACTAAATATTTTTCAAGGTGATCTGATAAATTCTTGATTGCAGGTTTATAGAACGCCAATTGCTCTTGAATCCCTTGGCCTCGCGCGCGATTCCGCAATATCCACCGCGTAGCACGACGCAACATACGACGACATCTGAACAAAATAGTATATTGCACATCAGTGATAATTTGATTGTCTAATGTACGAATATCTTCAAATAGTACATTAAAATTAAATATATTATGCGCTACGGCATATGCTAACGCAATTTCTCCAACACTTGCACCAGTTTCATCTTGCATCCTAGATACAAAATTAAACCCCATGCAGTTAGACATTTGATTTGCCAAACTCGTCGCAATGATTTCAGTTCGTAGTGGATGGTACTCCATTGCATCTCGATAGTGACATTGTAACTCACTAGGAAAATAAACTTGCAATAAAGCGCCGAAATAAGGATCTTGAGTGATTTCGTCTATGACGAACTGCTTTTTCAATATCATTTTACCATAAGCAACTAGCACTGCTATTTCTGGCCGAGTTAATCCCTTACCATGAAGATGACGTTCTGTTAGCGCTTCATCATCTGGTAAGTATTCAAGCCCGCGATCCAGATTCCAGTTTTTTTCAAGATAATGAATAAAATGGATCTGCTCTTTCAATAATGCCACCTGCTGAGTTTCCATTACAGAGATAGATTCACTCTGACAGTATGCATTAGCAAGCACGATATCAGAAACTTCATCTTCCATTCGTACAAGCAATTCGTTACGTTGCTTGTACGTCAAATCTCCTGCTGCAACCAATCCATTAAGCAAGATCTTGATGTTGACTTCATTATCTGAGCAATTTACACCCGCAACATTATCGATAAAGTCTGTATTTACACGTCCGCCATTCATGGCGTACTCAAATCGCGCTAACTGAGTCATCCCCAGATTACCTCCTTCACCTACAATCTTAGCGCCTAACTCGTTACCATTAAGGCGTACAGCATCGTTCGCTCGATCTCCTACATCAGTATGTGTTTCGGATTCAGCTTTAACATAAGTACCAATACCACCATTCCACAAAAGATCAACATTGGCTTTTAGAATTTGCTTTATCAGTTCGTTGGGCGTCATGGTGTTCTTATGCACACCCAGCATTTTTTGAATTTCAGGAGACAATTTTATCGCTTTGGACTGACGAGAAAATATATTTCCCCCTTTTGAAATAAGTTTCTTGTTGTAATCTTCCCAGCTTGAACGCGGGAGTTTGAAAAGTCGATCACGCTCAACCCATGATTTTGCTGAATTTGGGGTTGGATCAATAAATATATGCATATGGTTGAAAGCTGCCTGAAGACGAATGTGCTTTGAAAGCAGCATTCCGTTTCCAAATACATCACCAGCCATATCACCAATCGCAACACAGGTAAAATCAGCTTTTTGACAATCAATATCTATTTCGCGGAAATGACGTTTCACTGATTCCCATGCACCTTTTGCAGTAATTCCCATGGTTTTATGGTCATAGCCATTGGAACCACCAGATGCAAAAGCATCTCCCAACCAGAAGTTGTATTCTTCAGATACGGAGTTTGCTAAATCAGAAAAAGTTGTCGTACCTTTATCCGCAGCAACAACTAAATAGGCATCATCCTCATCATGACAAACTGTATATATAGGTGATGTTAAAGTGCCTTCAATAATATTGTCTGATATGTCCAACAAACCACGAATAAAGGTACGGTAGCAACGCTGCCCTTCAGCGAAAATTTCGTCACGACCGATTAGAGAATGTTGCTTCTTACAAACGAATCCTCCTTTTGCTCCTACGGGTACGATGACTGTGTTCTTAACTTGCTGCGCTTTCATTAAACCTAACACTTCTGTTCGAAAATCTTCCTGACGATCAGACCAACGAAGACCACCACGAGCAACTTTTCCGCCACGAAGGTGCACACCTTCAATATCTGGCGAGTAAACAAAGATTTCAAAGGCAGGAACAGGTTTTGGAATTTCTGGAATCTTCGATGGTTCCACTTTAAATGATAAATAGTCCTTTAACTCACCAGTTTTTTTGTCTTGTTGATAATAATTGGTGCGCAGTGTTGCAAGAATTATTTCCATGTAGCGACGAATAATACGATCGTCGTCCAAGCTTTCAACTTGGTCCAATTTTTTTTCAATTAACTTGATGATCTTGTCTTGTGCTTTCTCACAGTATGACTGTGGATCAAAGCGCTTGTTAAATAACTTTACTAATAACTGTGCCAAATCAGCGTGTGAAGATAGCGTTTCTTCAATATACGATTGGCTAAATGGGAAAGCCACTTGGCGCATGTAACGTGAGTAACTTCGAAGAATCGTAACTTCACGACCAGATAAACCAGCATTCAAAACTAATCGATTAAAACCATCGCTTTCTAAGCGCCCTTCGCAAATTGCAGCAAACGCATTTTGAAACTTATCGCGTACTTCCGAAAGATCCAAACCATTATTTGCGCTATGCAACATTGAAAAATCCAAAATCCAAAAAATATTTCCCGTTGTAGTCTCCACTTTATACGGTGCCTCACCAATCACGCGTAAACCTAAATTTTCGAGCATAGGCATCACATCGGACAGGTGTATAGCCTCCCCCCTTTGGAATAATTTAAGTCGCACAGCTCGCGAAGTAGAAGGTTCTTCTTGTGGACGATAAAACAACATGTCGAGTTGCTTGCTGTCACTCAAACTATTAAGACATTCAATATCAGCAACCGCAGAACTCGGTAACATTACTTCTTGATAAGAGCGAGGGAATGCTCGAAAAAAACGTTTAGCAACAAGTGAACCATTGTTTTCTCCAAAGTTAGCAAGAATGGTCTCTTCTAGACGATCATGCCATGTTGCTGCTGCTTCTCTCAGATTATCTTCAATTTTTTTCACATCAATATCGAAGTTATTGTTATCAACACGTACAATGTAATGAGTTCTTGCCAGCAGACTTTCAGAAAAAAATGTTGTAAATTCTACGTCTTCTTTTGAGCCAAAGTATTGCTTCAAAATACGCTGTGTAGCACGTCGAAGCTCTGTATTGTAACGCTCACGTGCAACATACACCATACAGGAAAAAAAACGCCCTAATTGGTCACGACGAATAAAAATTCGTAGCATATCCCTGTCTTGTACTTGCACAATACCCATTCCGATAGCGAGCATTTCAGCTTCGGTTGCTTGAAACAACTCATCCCGCGGAAAATTTTTGATGATATTCGACAGTGCTTTCCAAGAATGTGAACCTCGGTAATAGCCACTCATCTCTAGTACCCGCTGAACTTTATTTCGCAATACTGGAATGCTATTCGTTGGCTGGTTATACGTAGACGAGGTATAAAGACCATGAAATCTATGTTCGCCAACTACATTCCCCTTGCTATCGAAACACTTAATACCGATATAATCGACATATCTAGGGCGATGAACACGCGATTTACTGTTACCTTTATTAATAATCAACAATTCTTTACGAAGCGCTGTTGCTCTCGCAGACTCTGGGATTTCAGATAACTTAATACCGAGTCTCAGCAAGTGAAATTTTTTAGCTAACCCTAGTCCAGCTTGATCAGACGATTTTAATATGTGGTCACCTTCGATCGCCAACAAGTCATAGTATTTATAACTCATAAAGGTGAAATTATGTGCACTAACCCATTTTAGGAATTCAATCGCCTGTTCTTGACGCTCTTTATCAACAGGTGGCTGTCTCTTTTTTAGATCTACAATAAGCTCTTCCATTTTATCATGCATGGGTTGCCAATCGTTCACAACAAGTGCCACATCCGTGAGCGTTTCAATTAGGTCTTTTTCGAGTGCTGCCATTTCTTTTTTACTTGTTATCTTATCAATTTCAATATGGAACACAGTTTGGCGTTCGCCCTTTTCATTACCAATTTGAGTAACGTTGCCCTTCGTGTTTTTTACAACACTCTGTGGATCATGGACCATTAAGTGGGTAGTAACCTCAAAACGATTTAGTGCCATACGTACTGAGTCAACCAAGAATGACGCATCTGGTGTAAGAATTTCAACAATAGTATGGGTAGATTGCCAACCATCACAGCTGAGCGTGGGATTAAACACTTTCGCAAATATTTTAGATTGATCAAAAGTATTTAAATGGTGCCAAAGACTGATAACAGCACCGTATAGATCAGATTCATTCCTTTCTTGTAAATCATGATCAGATATGGATCCCAGGATTCTTTTAGCCAAAGTCTCTACAAGTGGTTGTTGTTTTTTGTCCAGTTTTTCGTCAATTAGATGATAAACTTTTTCAAGCAACACCGGCACAATAGGATCATAAGTGGTCATAATTTATTCCATTTATTGATTATGTAATCTCTATGAGTATATACTAGTAGTGATTGCAGGCATTTGATTTCTGAATGATTTAAAATCATATTATATGTCGGAAAGCATTAAAAAATTTTGATTTCTTAAACATCCAAGACGCTACTATAGATCGGCTTTTTTCCTAAATCAGGGAACTAAATTATCAATTTACGCTTTAAACAGCTAGGTTAACTGAAACATTCAGGTCTATGAGCAAGCTTCGCTATAAACAAACGAACTGGCAGAAGCATAATGAAGCTTGAATTAATGTGGCTAGCTAATCTTCTGAATTGATGAAAAAGCCATTCGGCTATGTAATAAAACTACGCAGGGTAATCATAGGAGACCTCATTTATCTAGTAAATTAGCTATTACGACAGCTCTTCTGATTAAACGCATGTTTTCAATGCGATTGAGAGGTCTACAAGGATTAATTACTTCTGTTTTCAAATTAACTCAACTACCGTTGTTATGCCCTCACTATCCATGCATTAGCAAGCACACCCAAACGGTTAACGTCACGTTCAAAACAAAAAATAAAGGAACTATCTAGCGCTTAGCTATTGATTCCACGTGGCTAAAAATTTGCGGCAAAGATGAAATGGAAAGTAAAAAAGCATGAGACTGACGGTAAACATCAAGTATGGCATAACTTATATTTAACGTGGCTTTCTTTCCTAATTCGAATGCAAGTAGCAAATCCCAACATGATTTACGATTAAACAATTACTTTTATTTTAGACATACCTAACCCAGTCAGCTCATGCAATACTTTTACCATGGCGGTCACTGATAGGAAATATTTATGGTAACTAACCGATAAATTACGCGGATAACCTCGTTTTCAAAAGTTACTCCTTTTCTTTGTAAGATAAGTGGAATCGCTCGTTTAATACGAACAGGAACGTAAGCACTATCGGCTAGTACTTCATTGATTTTTTGGCCGGTCTGTTTGAACAAGTTCGATAGCACTTGACCGTAGACTTTGATCCCCGTAGAACTAATGGCTCAGTGCGGGATGATTCCTTTAGTCTTCATTTTGAACCTGACATTAGCCGTTTTGGCTCGCTTGCTAATGCATGAATAGTGAAGGGATGACAACGATAGTTGAGCAAATTTGAAAATATAATTAATGAATACTTGTAAACCTCTCAATAACATTGAAAATACGCGTTTAACTATGAAAATTATTGCAATGATCAAGTCTCTAAATAAACGCGGCTTCTCATGATTGCTCTACTCAGTTTAATTCGATCACTGAATGGCTTTTGCAAAAATTCAAAATATTAATGAACCATAATGATTTAAAGCGTGATTACACTGATTCCCGTTGGTTGTTATGTAGCGAACTTTATCCATAGATCTGAATATTTAAGTGAACTGAGCTGTTTAGAACGAAAATACCTAGTAAGTTCCAGATGCAAAATCCATCATCTTCAAATTAATTGAACGTAAATTGTTAAAGAAAGTGCATGGTATTACCATTTTTTCTTTGGCGCAAACAATTCGTCGAGCTCTTTGTTGTCAGTTGCTCTTGATTTTGCTGACTCGTGACCCTTGTTCAGTGCTTGGTTAACTTCATCAAGCATCTCGTTGAGCGACTCTTTTGCGGATTGACAATATGCATTATTTTTAGAGCTGACTACCTCAATAGCCTTTTTAATAAGCTGCTGAGCAGTGCCCAGCTGGCCTTTTATCCTTGCATCATTAACACGCTTCAATACATTCTCTATGTTTATTTTTACTTGCATTTGTTCAAGACGCAAATTTTCAGCCACAAATAATTGTGTTAGCATTCGACCTTTGGTGTGTTCTGCTTTAATTACGGCACGAAGACGTTTAACTAGCTTTAACATTGAAATCGCTTCACGGTCACTATCGGATACGCGAAATGAAGTTGAATCTTGGTTTTGGTAAGCATGCTGAATCTGCTTAATCTGACCTTGAACATCCACTATACGTTGTTCAAGTGAACGATCTGATCTGTCAATATCATGCATTGTTTTTAATGCATCAAGAATTTTGTTATTAAGACAAACAAGCAAAGAACCGCTAAATGGTAAATTATGCGCATTACCTATTAGCTCCTCAGTGGTATCAATAACCGCAATATATTTAGCCATTTCCTGACGCTTTGATGACTCCAGACGCTGTCTATACTGAGCCATAATATTGTAACCGACAATTAGCCCAAACAAAAGGACGCACAAGACAGCAATTAAGGAGATATTCATAAGCACGCGTCAATAATCCCTATAAAAACTAATACTACATAAGATACACGATCTACTAGTATAATCATAGTTTGTTAATGCTAACTGCCATGGTTGTTTACTTCCCATGCGTCCTTCTCGTAGATTTCTAACCCCATAAAATCAATGACTAAGTGCTAAACGATTCCTTGAATTTTCATCTTGGACGCAACATTAACTATTTTGGCACGCTTGGTAATGCATGAATAGTGAGGAAATAACAACGGCAGTTGAGTCAGTTTGAAAATAGAATTAATCAATCCTTGGAGACCTCTCGATGGCATTGATAACACACGTTTAACCAGGAGGTCTGTTGTAATGACTAAGTCACTAAATAAACGTTGTTTTCCATGATTACACTGCTTGGTTTGATTGCATAACTGAGTGGTCTCTTCATCAATCCATAATATTAGTGAACTACGATTGATTAAAGCTTAATTATACTGCTTCCAGTTAATTCTTTTGTAGCAAAGTTTGCTCATAGACCTAAGTATTCAAATGATCCTAGCCATTGAGAACATAGATTAATAATTTAGTTCTCTGATTTAGGAAATAAAGACATGGTTCAAGTTAAAAAAATATTCGGAGGGATCTTGAGTCGAAGGGAGTACCATGCCCAGATTGGCGCTACCTATACCATGATAAAAGCGTTAAATAAGCTAATTGATTAGGTATACCTAAAACTAAAGCGCGCGTCTAATCGCGAATTATGTTGAAATTTGTTATCTGAACTAGGATTAGGAAACAAAGTCTCCACCATACTCAATGCCGTACTTTTGAACTGTAATTAGGTGCTAACAAAACAGTAGTTAGCATACATGATAGCCACAATAACTACTCCACAAAAAGTAAGTATATGAAACTAATGGCAATCGATTGAACACATACCTAATAACTTATTTGTAAAACATTTTTACATGGTGCATAGTGAGTAAAAATTTAGTTTATCATAAGTAATACAGAGATAAATATGAATTCATTAGTGTCACGCAGTGATTGGGAATCTTACGCAAAAAAACTTAACATTCGTGGACAGGCTTTTATTGACGGTGAATACATTAATGCCGCATCTAATAATACTTTTGCTTGCATCAGCCCTATAGATGGAAGATTGCTCGCTAATGTAGCCAGTTGTGATCTCGCAGACGCAAACCATGCTGTTTTAAGTGCACGCACCGTATTTAATAGTGGTGTATGGTCACAATTAGCCCCTGCTGAACGAAAAAAAATCATAATTTTATTTGCGGAATTGATCAAAAAAAATGGCAATGAATTAGCACTTCTTGAAACCCTAGATATGGGTAAACCTATTCGTTATTCAAAAGAAGTGGATGTCAATAGCTCCGCTCGTGCCATTCAATGGTCAGGTGAGGCTGTCGATAAAATTTATGATGAATTAGCCCCGACGCCGCACAATGAAATCGGCATGATTACCCGCGAGCCTATTGGTGTTATAGCAGCAATTGTACCATGGAATTTTCCCATGCTGATGGCATGTTGGAAACTCGGCCCCGCGCTGGCTTCAGGGAACTCAGTGATCTTGAAACCATCAGAAAAATCGCCTCTTTCGGCTATCCGTTTAGCGCAATTGGCGATGGACGCAGGTATACCAAAAGGTGTGTTAAATGTACTCCCAGGTTTTGGCCACACAGTAGGCAAAGCACTCGCTTTGCACATGGATATAGATACGCTAGTCTTTACCGGCTCGACACGTATTGCCAAGCAATTAATGATTGATGCAGGTAAATCTAACATGAAGCGCGTATGGGTTGAAGCCGGCGGAAAGAGTCCTAATATTGTTTTTGCTGATGCTCCTAATCTTGATGATGCTGCTGACTCAGCAGCATCTGCTATTGCCTTTAACCAAGGAGAAGTATGCACAGCAGGCTCTCGTCTTCTCGTGGAAGCATCAATTAAAAATGCATTCATTGAAAAAGTAGTTACTGCGTTAAAAGGCTGGCAACCAGGGCACCCGCTTGATCCAGATACGCAGGTTGGCGCCATAATAGACCAACAACAATTTGATACAGTGTTGGAATATATCAAAAAAGGTACTGCCTCAGGTGCAAATATTGTATGCGGTGGCTCGCAGGTAATGGAACAATCAGGCGGTTTATTTATTGAGCCGACAGTCTTCGATAATGTAGACAACACCATGAGCATTGCACGCGAAGAAATCTTCGGGCCTGTGCTATCCGTGATTACTTTCGATACCATCGAAGAAGCTATCGCTATTGCGAACGATACAAACTATGGCCTTGCCTCTGCGGTCTGGACCTCTAACATAAGCAAAGCGCATAAAACAGCAAAAGCGTTAAAAACTGGAATGGTATGGATAAACCACTATAATGGTGGTGACATGACATGCCCATTCGGTGGTTACAAACAGTCAGGAAACGGACGAGATAAATCTCTGCATGCATTTGAAAAATACACTGAATTCAAAGCTACGTGGATTAGATTATAAGGGTTTTATTTCCTTGAGCATTCAGGTCAATGGACAAGCGGCGCCGCAAAATAACCAGCTAGAAGCAATACAACAACAATTTAATTAATTATTGCTTACTAACGTTTTAGATTGGTGTAGAAGCCATTCAGTTATGAAATTAAACCGAGCTGAATAATCGGATAAAGAACTCATTTATTTAATAATTTAGCTATTCTCCTCCTTATAAGCTTTCATCCTCCGTAGAATCAATGCAAAGTACTGGATAGTTCCGTTAGTTTTCGTCTTGAACGCAATGTTGGCCTTTGTAACTTGCTTTCTCATACATAAATAATACACGAATGACAACAACAGTTGAGCAAGCTTAAAACAGAGTTAATGAATCCCCCGTAAACCTCTCAATGGCATTAAAAATATTTATTTGACTATGAGACCCATTGTGATAGCTATTTTGCTAGATAAACGAGGTCCCCCCCATTATCTGGCTCAATTTAATTCCTTCATTTAGGAAACAAAGCTGTATCAGTTTGGCTATAAAACGGAGGAGGACAAATGCATCAGTAAAAACATTACATGTCTAAATTGATCTTACGAACCATTTTAGCTTTAAAACTTTTTATTTGTAGCATGACACATGCAATAACCTGGGTAGATGTTATACAATAGCGACTTCCATCCCAACAAAAAAATTCACAGCTATGAATGTTTGATTTAGTAATATTACGAAAATTTTAATGGATAATAACTATTATTATCCCTCATCAAGAGAGCACACAATGAACCACAAAGAATATCAAGTATGTGATGCATGCGGGGTTGCCGTTGAAATAGGTTATGTTATTAGTGAAGGAGATGATGTTGCTGACGTTGAAATATTTGCTTCAAACAAAACGGCTGCTATTGCTAAGTTTCACGATTATTTAGCTCTAGCAAAGCAAGTAAATGCTTATGTCATTCATGACTTTGATGAAGCAACCGATTTTGCGTTCAATCGGCTACAAGTGAAACTAAAATTTGAATGCAGTGCAGAAAAATTAATTTTTGAACTACGTAGCCGTGTTTTCACTAGATAATTCTTACACTGCCTAATCACTAAAGTTAATAGGCATAAATAAAAAAAGTTATTACAATCAATAACTTTTTTTATTTGGCCTTGTTTCGACTTAGTTTCCTAATCCGGGTTCAGATAATCAATTTTAATATGATTAACAATTAAACAATCACTGTTGTTTTAGGAATACCTAGCCCGGTAAGTTCATTTAACGCTTTGAGCATGGCGTAGGTTTCCTTAATCTGAGCATCATGCTCCCTTAGGTTCAATGTTCCTCTAAAAAATTTTTTAACTCGAACGATGATCGCCTCTGTTAAAAAATGTTTATGACTATCATATTTCGTTTTTGAATGCTGATTTGAGCCGCATGACTTCTGGTAACTAACCGCTAAATTACACGGATGGCTTCGTTTTTAAAAAATTGTTCCTTTTTTTGGTAAAATGACTGAAACTCCCCATTTAATACGAATGATTTCGTAACATTATCTAGGGTCGTAAACTCCCTCATCTTATGTTTCATTTATTCTGCGGCGGATCTGTTTGAGCAAGTAAAGTAGCATTTAACCGTCAGCCACATTTGATGCACTTAAGTCAACAGCAATAATTTCATGCATATTTATATCTATCGCTAAATGTAGCTTGTGCCAGACTCAAGATTTACCGTCAGAGCCATGCTTTTTTACTTTCTATTCACCTTCACCATAAACTTTGAACCTTCATATGGAACACAAGTTAACTATTTTGGCCCGCTTGTTAATGCATCAATAGTAAGGGCATGATAACGGCATCTGTACAAATTTAAAAACAGCATTAATTAATTCTTAAAGACCTCTCAATGGAATTGAAAATACGCGTTTAACTATGAAAGCCATCGTAATGGGTAAGTCGCTAAGTAAACGAGGTCTCCCATGATTATCCTGCTTAGTTTGATTCCATAGCTGAATAATTTCTTCATCCATTCAGAATGTCAGTGAGCTACTATTTATTAGAACTTGATCATACTGCTTCCAGTTAGTTATTTTGTAGCGAAGCTTATTCATAAACCTGAATATTTAAGTGAGCCTCACTGTTTAGAGTGTTGATTGAAAATTTAGTTCCCTTATTTAGGAAATAAAGCCGATCACCATAAACGTTCCATAGCAAAAAAAGCAATGGGTCGAGTTAAAAAAGCTACTGGGAAGGACATTGAGCCTAAGAAATCACATAGCTCAGATTAGTGAAACCGACGCCATGGTAAAAGCATTACGTAAGATGACAGGACGAAGTCTGTCTAACACGAAAGCGATTGTCTAATAGTCAAATCATGTTGAAATTTACTGTCTAAACTAGAATAATGTTAGTAGTTTCACCCCCTTAGTCAACACTAAATAGTAACGTAAAGAGTTATGCTCTGTTTTTAATTAATTTAAACGGCGCATAAGCCAAACGGTGAATAAGGTAAGAGCAAAGTTGAACCAGCATATTTTGCACGGACATGAGCATTTACGTGCAATTGTTAATTCAGCAAATTAATTAGTGAGGTAGCGGTAAACAAAATGAATGTAGTAAATTTTGGAGTCTCGATGCCAAAATTGATGAAAAACTATTACTCTCACCATTATTACGCGGATAGCGAGACGAAAGGCTTGTTTCTTTGTTTGACATCGAAAAATTAGGTGTTTTTCCATATAGTGAAAAAATTTGGCAGAAACCGTCAACATTGACAAAAATAGCGTCTCCATTATTTTTGTGCACATACTTGTGTAATCAATAGTTTTTCAAACACTTAGGTCACTCACTGTGGTATTAGCTACTTTATTGTGCGCAGTTCAGGCTACTTAATGTTCCAAATAGGGGGATTTATGGAATCAATAAAAGTCAGAGACTATATGACTAGAAACCAGTGACTTTTAAAACTTCTATGACTTTGTCGATCGCACTGAAAAAACTGTTAAATTTTCATCAAACAGGCGGTCCTGTCATTGATAATAATAGTCATCTTATGGGCTTTTTGTCTGAGCAGGATATGATCCATAAACTGTTAAAAGTGGGTTATTACTGCCAAGACACCAATACGGTCGAAGACTGTATGCATAAAGAAGTTGTTACAATCACGCCTGACGACAACATCATTATACTTGCAGAACAAATGCTGCCAGGGATACCAAAAGTATATCCTGTGTGTGAAAATGGGCGATTAGTAGGTATTGTTTCACGGCGTGACATTTTGAAAGCGATAGCCACCCATATAGATGATTGTTTTCATCATCCAGTTTAGCTAATCAATTATTCTTAATGTCAATAGTTTTGTTCTTTAATGCGAGTTCAGATAGCAAATTTCTACATGATGAACTATGAAAGAATTGCTTTCATTTTAGGCATATCTAGCTCAGTCTACTTATTTAATGCTTTTATCATGGCTCCAGTTGCATCAATATGGAGTATTGTAATCCCTTAGGCTCAATGTCCCCCCCCCGAATAGCTTCTTGACTCTAAACATTACCGTCTTTCATCGAAAAATTTATGGTAACTGACCTCTAAATTCTGTGGATAACCATGTTCTTCACAAGCGACTTCTTTTTAGGTGGAATATGAGTGAAACCGCTCGTTTAATGCAAAGAGTTTTGTAATACTATCTTATATAATAAGCTCTATCGGCTGATATTTAATTAATTTTTTTGACAAGTCTGTTTGAATAAGTTAGATAGCACCTCGTCGTTAGTCACATTTGATGCACTTAACTCAGAAGCAATTATTTTATGCGTATTTATATTTAGCGCTAAATGTAATTTGTGCCAGACTCTACGTTTCCCATCAATGCAATGCTTTTTTACTTTTAATCCGCCCCCACTGTAAATTTTCATCCTCGCAGAACCAAGGGCTAAGTGCTAAATGGTTCCTTTAATCTTCGTCATGAGTGCGACATTAACCGTTTTGATTCACTTGCAAATGCATTAATAATGATGACATTGAAACGATGATTTAGCACCTTTGAAAACAAAATAAATTAATCCTTGTAGACTTTTTGATGGCATTAAAATACACATTTGACCATGAATCGTCGTAATAGCTAAGTTCTGCAGTAAACGAGATCTCCCCCCCTATTACCCAGCTTAGTTTAATT
The DNA here is from genome assembly GCF_002381345.1 of Candidatus Enterovibrio altilux. Taxonomy (GTDB): domain Bacteria; phylum Pseudomonadota; class Gammaproteobacteria; order Enterobacterales; family Vibrionaceae; genus Enterovibrio; species Enterovibrio altilux. The sequence goes on along the minus strand of NZ_CP020660.1, from coordinate 108,773 downwards.
TTACAGCTGAATAGCTTCTTCATCAATTTAAAATATTAGTGAGCGATGATCAAGTAAAGCTTTATTATACTACTATTAGTTGGTTATTTTGCAGTAAAGTTTGCCCATATACCTGAATATTTAAATGAACCTAGCTATTAAAACGTAGCTTAATACTTTAGTTCACCTGATTTAGGAAACAATGCTAGTATTAAGAGTAAGTAGTACCTCATAATTTAATAAAATATTTTTGCTCTATTTTAGCGTATTAAGTATCATCATATTTTACTGATATCTAGTTCTGGATGGACCATGTCCCGTCAATTGTCTGATACATCTATTTTAATACCTAAAATTCTTGTTGTCTGTATGGGCAATATCTGTCGTTCCCCAACAGGTGAGGCTATATTGCGTGCACGAGCGGCAGAGCGCGGATTAAACGTGGATATTGATTCTGCTGGAACCATTGGCTTCCATGCTGGAAGTAAACCAGATTATCGTAGCAAAAAAGCAGGTGAAGCAAGGGGGTACAGTTTTTTTGGAATCCGTTCAAGGCAGATAAAAGATACTGATTTCGAACGATGTAACATGATTTTAGCAGCAGACAAAGCAAACTATGCCGATCTTATAGATATCTGTCCACCTGAGTACAAACATAAAATTTCACTGTTTTTAAGTCATAGTAAATCAAAATTGAATGAAATCCCAGACCCTTACTTTGGCAGTACTCGTGATTTCGAACATGTATTAAATTTAATTGAAAATGCTAGTGATAGTATTCTTGATTATTTTGATAAAACCATATCTGAGACTCAATTAACTTAAAGATGCCAACTTGCGCACCTAAAACTTGTCAGATAATCGTGGGGAAAACCTCGTTTATTGAGCGATTTAAACATTGCGATGGTTTTCATAGTCAAACACGTATTTTTAATGTAATTGAGAAGTTTGCAAGGATGCATTAATTCTGTGCTCAAACTTGCTCAGCTGTCCTGTCGTTGCCCTATTCTCATTGTTCATGCATTAGCAAGCAAACCAAAACTGTTAATGTCGCGTTCAAGATAAAGCTCAAAAAAAATATTCAACACGTAGCCATTAATTTTACAGGGCTCAACGTCTACAATGAAGATGAATAAAAAGTAACAAAGCATTCCACTAACGGTAAAAAGCAGCCTAATTTGTTTAAAGAGATCTGCTGTAAAATCAATTGGCTATCCGACAATATTGCTGATGACATAAAATAATTTTACAAAACTATTCGTATTCAACGAGCGGTTCCACTCATCCCACCAAGAAAAGAAGTAACTTTTTAAAAAAGAGGCTAACCACGTAATTTAGTGGTTAGTTATTAGAAGTGATACGGTTCAAATCAACATTAAAAAATAAGGTATAATTACCATAAACGTTCCATATCAAATCCAGCAATGTTTTGAATCAAAAAATTATTGGGAGGGACATTGAGCCAAAAAAATTACAATGCCCATATTGATGAAACCTACGCGATAATAAAAACGTCACGTAAGTTAACAGGGCTAAGCATGCCTAACACAGAGCAAGCATCTAGTGGTTAATTGTGTTAAAATTTACTATCTGAACTCATATTCGGAAACGAAGCTGACTAGCATTTCAAATTTTACACTCCCAAATGTGATAATCAATGCACCGCTGCGACGCAAAATTACTGAGTTAAATGCATCATAGCTCTGGCCCTAAACTAAAGTGTAATCGAAAGTCATCTCTTGTGTTTTTAAAGCCATGGGCAACATCAAATCGTACTGGACCAATAGGAGATTCCCAACGTACACCAACACCAACTGACATATTCCAAGACGGAGCTCTGTTTGTCCATGTATCGCCTACATCCGTAAACATAGCTACCCAATAATTACCTGTTATCCGATAGTTATATTCTAAGCTACCAGTCGTTATGTAGCTACCACCTAGTGGTTTACCTATATTATTTTTTGGCGAAATTAACTCATACCCGTAACCACGGATACTGTTATCACCACCGGCGAAGAAACGCAGTGATGGCGGTACACGCTTAAATTCGTGAGTGAACACGCCACCACCATTCAAACGCATGATAATTCGATTGTTTGTATTGAGACTGCGGATCCATGATGTTTGCCAAACCACGCGACGCAAATTGATCTCAGCTCCCCATAGGCGATCGGTGACATCAAATGTAATTGATTCTTTGCCCCCCCAGGATGACATCGCACCACTTTGATGTTTTACGCGAAAAAAATTAATACCCGGCAAGAATAGGTTTATAATATTTACATTTGTACCTTGCGTATAACCTGTATACAACCAGTTAAAATGCACAGAGCCTTGCCAACCAGAGTCATATTTCCAGTGACGAGAAACGGATGACGACCATGCAAAACTCTCTATATTACTATTCTCATGCTTAACAAAACCAATTTGCACTTCATAATACTTATGCTGAAAACCTTCGAGAGGAATCTTGTAGGTAGACCCCAAAATTGTCTTTGGTTTCGACACATACAGATCCGTATGCAGACTATGCCCGCGCCTGTTCAACCACGGCTTCATCCAACCAAATTTAACCCTAAGACCAGAATCCGTTGAGTAACCAATACCAGTTTCCAATTGATTGCTCGGCGCAGGATTAAGATACACTGAAATAGGTATGCGATTGTCGCGCATGTAATCGAACTCCGCCTCAATCAATACCGAAGAGAACCAACCCGTGTTGGACAATGCTTGATTGTAAGCACTTAAATCACTAGCTAAATATGGATTGCCTTCTTTAAGCATCAATATACTGTCTAATAGCTGTTCGTTAATATGACTATTTTTATAAATAATTTGACCTAAGTGATAACGGCTTCCACTATTGAAATGAAGTCGAATATACGCTTTTTTAAGCTTCGGTGCGACTTCTAAACGCGTTAGTGCGTAATCACTATCGAAGTATCCACGTCGAATGGCAAGGCTCTGTATACCAGATTTAAGGGCATCATATTGTCCTTGATTTAATACATCACCCTTTTTAGGAGCCGATTTCAAAAAGGTTGCAAATGCAGGATCGAATGCCGCAGCACCATTGAGTTGCACATCAACATCAGTGATCAATATCGGAGGGCCATCTTTTATATCAAGAACTACAGTGATATCTTTATTAGACATATTATCTTCGATGGAAAACACGATTGTCGAATCGTAGTGCCCAAGTGCTTGCAGGGCTTTGCTGACTTCGTTGGTAATACGCGCTTGAAAACCAAAATCCAACTGTCGTTCGCTATCGGGTATAGCATCAAGGTAAACGCTAACATTTTCTTTCAATCGTTCCTCGAGACCATGAATGTCAAATTTAATGCCTGCGATTACTGCCCCATGCACCCACATCAATCCACTCATTAGCCAAGATATTAATTTTTTCTTCATCATCAACTGAATGTCTTTTTCTCACTTTGAGCTTCACACTGTTCAGACTTTATTTGCTAATTCGAGTTCAGATAATGAATTTCAACAGGATTAACTATTAAATAATCGTTTGCATTTTAAGCATATCTAACCCGGTAAACTTATTTAACGTTTTATCGCGACGGGAGTTTCGCTAATCTGAGCATTGTATTCTCTTAGGCTCAATGTACCTCCCAATAATTTTCTATTAAAAATATTGCCATCTTTGATAGGGAACGTTTATGGCAACTATGCCTCGTTTTTCAATGCTGATTGAAACCGTATAATTTTAGCAACTGACCGCTAAATTACACGGATAACCTCATTTTCAAAAAATTATTCCTTTTTTTGGTGGGATAAGTGGAACCACTCGTTTAATACGAACGATTTCGTAGCATTGTTTGGTGTCGTAAACACCATCGGCTAATATTCCATTGATTTTTTGGCGGGTCTGTTTAAGCAAATTAGGTAGCACTTCATCATCAGTCACATTTTATGCATTTAACTCAGCAGCAATGATTTCATGCATATTTATATCTACCACTAAGTGTAATTTGCACCAAACTCCCCATTTTTCATCAGTATCATGCTTTTTTACTTTTCGTTTTCCTTCACCGTAGGCTTTTAGCTCCATAGAAGCAATAGCTAAGTGCTGAATGTTTCTTTTATTCTTCGTCTTGAACGTGACGTTAACCGTTTTGACTCGTTTGCTAATGCATGAATAGTGAGGGCATGGCAACGGCAATTGAGCAAATTTGAAAACAAAATTAATTAACCCTTGCAGACCTCTCAATGGTATTAAAAATATGCATTTCACCATGAGGGCTACCGTAATGACTCAGTTGCTAAATTAACGAGATCTCCCATGATTACTTTGCTCCGTTTGATTCCATAGCTAAATAGCTTCTGCACCAATCCAGGATGTTAGTGAGTCACGATTAATTAAAGCTTAATTATACTTCTTCCAGTTAGTTGTTCTGTAGCGCAGATTATTCATAAACCTGAATATTTAAGTGAGCCTAACTGTTTGGAGTATTGATTGAAAATTTAAATTTTATTTAGGAAATAATGCCAATTCAAATAAATATTTTTTAATAAAAACAGCAATAGGTCGAGTCAAAAAACTACTGAGAAGCACATTGAGCCTAAGGAATCATACAACTTAAATTAAAAAACCGACGCCATGATAAACGTGTTACATAAGCTAACAAAACTAGGGATATCTCACACGAAAGTAATTATTAATAGTGAATTATGTTGGGATGTACTATCTAAATTAAAATTAAGAAACACAGCCATGCTCATTTGCCGTATAATTACGAAAAATTAACCGCTAAATTACGAGGATGACCTCATTCCCAAAAGTTGTCCCTGTTCTTGGTGAGATAAGTGGTATCACTCATTTAATACGAACCATTGCGTAACATTGTGTGGCGTTGTAAGCACTATCGCCTGATGATTCTTCATCTGGTCTATTTAAGCAAATTAGGCAACACGACACTGTTAGTCATATTTGATAGATTTCAATCATCAGCAATGATTTCATCCGTATTTATATCTATCACTAAATGTAACTTACGTCAAACTAGACGCTTGCTGTAAGTGCCATACTTTTTTATTCGCCGTTCGTTTTTACCGTAAATTTTCCGATTAGTAGAATCAATAGCTAAGTGCTGGGTAAGGCCTTTAGTCTTCATATTACACACGACATTAACCGTTTTGGCTCGTTTGCTAATGCATGAATAATGAGAGCATAATAACGGTAATTGAGTAGGTTTGAAAAATAGAATTAATGAATTTTTACTGCCCTTTCAATAGCATTAAAAATATGCGTTTAACCATGAGCCGTTGTAAGTGGTAAGTCACTAAATAAACGAAGTTACCCATGATTCCCCCGCTTAGTTTGATGTCATAGTTGAGTAGCTTCTTAATCAATCCAGAATATTAATGAACCACTATTGATTAAAACTTGATTACACTGTTGCCAATTGATTATCTTGTAGTGAAGCGGGTTCACAGACCTGAATATTTAAGTGAATCTAGTTGTTTAGAACGTATCTTGATAATTTAGTTCCTTAATTTAGAAATAAAACCGATCTATGCGTCAAATGCTAGATGTTTTTTACCAGCCCATTTTAATATTACATTAATCATGCATTTTTTACTCACAGGTTTCGGTAAAAAATCATCCATACCGACACGTCTACACTTTTCTTTATCTTGATCGCTTACATTTGCAGTCATAGCAAGAATGGGTAGAGCTCGACCATGCTCATTGAGTGTTCGAATAGCTTTGCAAGCTTCAAAACCGTCCATCTCCGGCATTTGTAAATCCATTAAAATTATTGTATAATGATCTAGCATTATAGCTTCTATAGCTTCACGCCCATTATTTGCGGTAATAACTTTAAAGCCTGAACGTTCTAACATTGTTCTTGCTACGAGTTGATTCGCAACATTATCTTCTACCAGTAAAATAAGTATTTCACTGCTAGTATGATATGACTCGTGGTTCTCTATTGCAGATATGCTTTCTTCCGGGAAGTGCATCTGGCAAGGAAGTATAATTGTAAATTCGCTTCCTTCATTAACGTTGCTCTCAAGGGTCAGTTTACCACCCAACAATGTTGTTAATTTACTTGATATTGCTAGTCCCATACCTACACCACCATACTTACGGGCGAAGGTGGCATCTTTCTGTCTGAATGGTTCGAATATGATGTCTTTATATATATTATCAATACCGATACCGGAATCTCGAACTTGAATTTTTATGCCTTTTGGAAAAGTATGAGTCATGATTAATTCTACTTGGCCATCGTTAGTAAATTTAAGTGCATTACCAACTAAGTTTGTCAATATTTGAGCAAATTTTCCTTTATCTGTGCTGGCCAAAAAACGATGATTTAGGTTATTACAAAAGGATAAAGTAATGTTTTTTTTCTTGGCCGCAGTTTCGAAAAGAGCAAAAACACTTTTGCCCACTTCACTAATATCGAATTCTTCTTCTTGAACCTTTAATGTGCCTACATCAATCTTAGAGTAATCGAGAATGTCATTTAATTGACTAAGTAGTAAATTAGCAGCATCATCAGCCATCTTGGTAAGATTTTCACAATATGAAGGAAGGGACTCTTCTTTTAATATATCAAGAGCACCCATGATAGCATGCATTGGTGTACGAATTTCATGGCTCATGGTTGCAATGAATTGAGACTTTGCAACATTTGCGGTTACTGCAGCCCCTTTGGCCTCTTCCAATTCAAGTTCTCTTGCCTCTTTTTGCATGATGTGAACCGATAACATGTCAACACAGTTATCGAGACGTTTGAGTTCATCGTGACTTTTATGCAAAGTAAAATCAGCATGTGCGATTGACATTAGCCGTTGGTTGATTCGGGAAATTGGTGAAAGTAATAAATACTGAGAAATAATGTAAATTAATGCTGCTAGTGTCAGCAAGGTGATAGCAGTGTACATACGCATTTGCTCTACGTGAACATTGATGTCTTTCATCATCTGTTTTTTGCTTAGCGAGATACGCATGGAGCCTGCAAGTTGATTTACGTGATTAATATTATTGGTGAAATTTAATGCCATTGAGTTGTCATCATGTGGTCTGTCACCCCATTGTCCTACTTCAGTGCCATTGATATTTAGGATAGATACGTAGCAAAGATCAGAGTAATGTACAGCAAGCTGTTTCAGTTTATTGTTCAAGTAGGTGCGTCGTTCAGCAATTACATCAGCAGAAAAGGTGGCTGCAAGCGCTGAAAAATTAGCTTTAATTTGTGTGTCCATTTGTTGCTCAAGATAACGTTTTTCAAATGAGCGAATAGCTTCTCCAGCTATATAACTCAAACCTACCGTCAACATTAATACTAGCATAATATACTTGAACCATAATGGTAACTCATTAAATTTCATGCATATGCTCCCATGATGTCCGAAACAAGATACAGTGTGTTTGTTGAATTAGACATTTTTCATTTTGACTGTCGTTATGCATGTCTATTCAGTAAAAACTGTCAGTACGTTTATCAATCCACACGATGTCGTTACTGTGCATATCATTGCATGAAGCTTGCCAACCAAATTTTTCACTTAGTATTGATGTTATGGTCATGTATTTAATAAACTGATCGTGCTTTAAAGATAATGCTCATATTCAATACATGCACTAATTCACATTATTGTGCATTTTCGATAATTTTGAATATAAGACCGGCTTTGCTTTTTAAATCAGGGAGCTCAGTTATCAATTTACGTTCTAAACAGCTAAGTTCACTTAAATATACAGGTCTATGGACAAGCTTCATTACAAAATAATTAACTGGAAACAGTATAATAAAACTTTAATTAATCGTGGTTCACTAATCTTTTGGGTTGATGAAGAAGCCATTTAGCTATGGAATCAAACTAAGCAGAGTAATCATGGGAGACCTCGTTTATTTAACAAATTAACTACTATGACGGCTTTCATGGTCAAACAAGTATTTCAACACGTTGATAAATCTGCAAGGATTCATTAATTTTGTTTTCAAACTTACTCACCTGCCATTGTCATGTCCTCCCTATTCAGACATTAGCAAGAGAGACAAGATGATTAACGTCGCGTTCAGGACAAAGATTCAAAAAATTATCCAGCATTAACCATCTATTTTACGAAACAGAAAGTTACGGTAAAGGTTAATAGTAAGTAAAAAAGCATGCACTGATGGGAGACGGCGAGTCCGGCGTGAGTTACATATAGTGGTAGATATAAATACACGTGAAATCATTGCTGTTAAGTTAAGGACATCACATGTGACTGACGGTGAGGTGCTGTCTAACTTACTCAAACAGCTCTGCTTCTGAAGCAATGAAATATCAGGCGATGGTGCTTGCCATATCAAACAATGCTACGAAACCGTTCGTATTAAACGAACGGTTCTGCTCATACCACCAAGAAAAGAAACAACTTTTTGGAAACGAAGTTACCCGCGTAATTTAACGGTCAGTTACCAGAAGTTATACGGTTTCAATCAGCCTTGGAAAAGAAGTATAATTACCATAAACGTTCCCTATCAGAGACGGTAATATTTTGAATCAAAAAAACACTTGAAAGGACATTGAATCTAAGGGCGCACGCCGTTCAGATTAGCGAAACCTACGCGATGATAAAAACGTTACATAATTTGATAAGACTAGGTATGCCTATAACAAAAGCGATTGTTTAATAGCGAATCATATTGAAATTTGTTATCTGAACTCGAATTAAGAAACAAGGCTGTTCCAATCGTCTTCACCTAGCCTTCATTTTGAACTCGACGTTAACCATTTTGGCTCACTTGCTAATGCATGACCAGTGAGGGTATAATACTGGCAGTTAAGCAAGTTTGAACATAGAACTAATGAATCCTCTAAAATCTTTCAAAGGCGTTAAAAATACGCTTTTAACCATGAGAGCTGTCGCAATGGCTAAGTTGCTAAGTAAACGAAGTCTCTTATGATTATTCTGCTAAGTTTGATTCCATAGCTGGGTAGTTTTTTTCATTAATCTCGAACATTAATAAGCCGAGCTGTTGAAAGCGTAGATTGATAATTTAGTGCCCTAATTTAGGAAACAAAGCTTTTTATAAGCCATTGTCTAAATTTTAATAATTTCATAGAATAAAATACTAAGTATTACGAACCTTTTCATTACAAAAACTACAAAGTGTGTATAATATCGCTCCAGAATTTTCCTCCTCTTGCATGCGGATTACGGTTAAGTGAATATAGACGTATACAACTTGCTTGTACAAAATGATATTCTTCTTCTTTTTGTTGTTCTTGCTATTGGTCTTGCCATTGGAAAAATCAGAATTGGTAATTTCCAATTTGGTAATTCTATTGGGATGCTTATGACAGCCCTTAGTTTTGGGCATGCTGGTTTTATCTTTAGCCCTGAAGCATTGAACATAGGCTTTATGCTGTTCATCTTTTGTGTAGGCATCGAAGCTGGCCCAAACTTCTTTGGTGTCTTTTTTCGCGATAGCAAATCCTATTTAGTGCTTGCCCTTACAGTGCTCAGCGCTTCTGTGGGTATCACACTATTGATGCGTTATCAATTTGCTTTGGATAACAGCATTGCTACAGGAATGATGGCAGGTGCAATGACCGCTACGCCTGTATTGGTAGGCGCCAAAGATGCGCTTAATGCGGGTTTAGCAGGTATGGGTTATTCCCCCCAACAACTTGCTGAGATGATAAATAACCTCAGTGTGGGCTACGCCCTCTCCTATCTCGTTGGCCTTATTAGTCTAATTCTGGTCGCTAACCTAATGCCTAAATTGCAAAAGGAAAATCTCGCGCACTCTGCGCAAAAAATTACCATGGAACGTGGTCTAGGCAGTTCATCTCAGCGCAAAGTATATCTGCCAATCATCCGAGCATATCGGGTAGGCCCTGAACTCATCAACTGGGTGGATGGACGAAACTTGCGAGAACTGGGCATTTATCGACAAACAGGTTCTTACATAGAACGTATACGTCGTAACGGTATTTTAGCAAACCCTGACGGTGATGCTATTTTGCAAGAAGGAGATGAAATTGCTTTAGTAGGTTACCCTGATAGTCACGCACGTCTCGATCCATTTTTTCGTAATGGCAAAGAAGTCTTTGACCGCGACTTACTCGACCTGCAAGTGGTTGAAGAAGAGATTGTGGTCAAGAACGGCAGTATTATCGGAAAACGCCTCTCTGATTTAAACCTGTCTGAATACGGTTGTTTTTTGAACCGTGTAGTGCGTGCACAGATTGAAATGCCAATGGATCATAACATCATGTTATCTAAAGGCGATGTATTACAGGTCAGTGGTGAAAAACGCCGAGTATTAGGACTTGCTGAACGTATAGGTTTTATCTCGATTCACAGTCAAGTATCAGACATGTTGGCGTTTTGCTCATTTTTTATCTTTGGCCTCATTTTTGGTTTAGTTACCATGACATTTGGCCAAATGACACTTGGTCTAGGTAACACATCTGGGTTGTTAATTTCGGGTATTTTGCTTGGGTTCTTACGTGCAAACCACCCAACCTTTGGTCACGTCCCTCAAGGTGCAATTAATATGGTGAAAGAACTTGGTTTAATGACGTTCATGGTAGGTATAGGCTTGAGTGCTGGCGGAAATTTGTGGGAATATCTACAACAAATGGGCTGCACTATCATACTGGGGGCACTAGCTGTAAGTATTGTTCCCGTGCTTCTTGCTTATTTGGTTGGGGCGTACATTCTAAAGATGAACCGTGCTCTACTGTTTGGTGCCATCATCGGAGCTCGAACTTGCGCACCTGCGATGGATATGATGAACCAACATGCTAGCAGCATTGTTCCAGCACTTGGCTACGCAGGCACTTACGCCATTGCGAACGTATTATTGACTTTTGCAGGTACACTTCTCGTTATTTTATTTTGAATCCAAAAATCAACGTACAGTCCGCAAAGGATTCAAACGCAGGCATTGACTTCAATACGTTAATTCTGATTTAAAAGTGGCTTTACTTTTTAATTCTAGTTCAGATAACAAATCTCAACATGATTCACTATTAGACCATCGCTTGCGTGTTAGGTGCACCTAGTTTTGTCAGCTTATTTAACGTTTTGTCATGGCTTAGGTTTCGCTAATCTAAGTTGTGTGATGTCTTAGACTCAATGTCCCTAGCAGTAGTTTTTTAATTCTAACTACTGCTGTTTTTGCTAGGGAACATTTATGCTAACCGGCTTTACTTCCTAAATAAGATAACTAAATTTTCAACTAATACTTTAAACAACTAGACTCACTTCAATATCCAGGCCTATGAACAATCTTCGCTACACAACAGCTAACTGAAAGCAGCATGATAAAATTTTAATCAATCGGGGCTCACTAAAATTGTAGAGTGATAAATAAAATATTCAACGATGGAATTAAACTAAACGAAATAATTATGGGAGACCTCATTTAGTGAGCAACCTAACCATCACTACAGCTTTCATAGTTAAGCGCATATTTGTAATGTCATTAAAAGGTCTGCAAGGATCTGCTCATTCTATTTTCATACTTGCTCAACTGTCGTTGCTATGCTCTCACTATTCATACATTAGCAAGCGAATTAAAGTGGGTAATGTCGTGTTTAAGACGAAGACTAGAGGAACCATCCCGTACTATAAGAATATTAATTCTATTGCTATAAGTTACTTAGGTATCGTTATCTTGCTACTAGCCTTTCCTGAATTTAGCTAAATCCAATGTAATCGCTGCAGCTTCATTCAAATAAGCATCAGGTTCTTCATAGTCACTTGGTACATCATCTAATGTTTTGAATGGCTTAGCACTCAACATTACTTGACGACTATTCAAACGGGCTAAACGCTTAGCATCAGCTTCTTCACGTGTAGCAAGGCGTGACTTTTCATTAAGTGAAATCTTTTTATCCTCTTTACGTAATTTGTATTCAGCAATATCTTCACGAATAAAACCGAATTCTACATCTTTCTTAATACGAGATTTGTGAATTCTGTCTAATGCCACCACTAATGTTTTAGTGGTGTCCACTTTATTATATACTACTGGATCAATGTTATCCCACGGCAATGCATTTTTTGCTATACTTTCACCAGTTTCATCCGGATTAACAGCTGTTGGAAAAGCAATATCAGGAACAACACCTCGGTTCTGCGTACTGTCACCGTTAATGCGGTAGAATTTTTGAATAGTATATTGAATATATCCTAAGGGCTTATCGAACAAATCGTAAATATATTTCAGTGAACTATGTTGTTGAACCGTTCCTTTACCAAATGATTGTTCACCAAGAATTATAGCCCGACCATAGTCTTGCAATGCTGCAGCAAATATTTCGGATGCAGATGCAGAGTAACGGTTAATCAGCACAGTTAAAGGCCCATCATAGTAAATGGCATTATCACTATCACTATTTATTTTAACGCGTCCATTACTATAGCGAACCTGAACAACAGGACCACTTTTTATAAATAAACCCGTTAATGCAGACGCCTCATTCAGCGCACCACCACCATTATTGCGAAGATCAATAACTATACCAGTTACTCTATTTCTATTGAGTTTGGAGATTTCTTTCTTAGTATCTTCAGCAAGACCAACATAAAAACTTGGCACTGAGATAATGCCTACACTATTTTTTAATACTTCAGATTTGACTGCGCGCTCTTTTAAACGAATTTTATCACGAACAATCATTACCTTGTAACTTTTTGAATCAGTACCTTTCGGCAAAATTTCGAGTCTTACTTTGCTAGCCTTCGGACCTTTGATCAACTGGATGACGTCGTCAAGACGCCACCCAATAATATTAACAACTGGATTATCGTCCTGAGCAACTCCAATAATTCGATCACCTGGAGATAGTTTCTTAGAATTTGATGCAGGTCCACCCGAAACCAAAGAACGAATTACCGTAAAATCATCTTCAATTTGCAGCACCGCACCAATCCCTTCCAAAGACAAATGCATTTCTGATTGAAATCGTTCTGCAGTACGTGGTGAAAGATAACTGGTATGAGGGTCAACCTCACGAAAGAATGCATTCATATAGACTTGAAATACATCTTCACTCTTGGTCTGGATTAAGTGCTTAAGGACATTATTATAACGTTTTTTCAATGTTGCTTGAATGTCAGCCCATTCTTTTCCTGCTAACTTCAAGTTCAATGCATCATTTTTAACTCGTAAACGCCAAAGCTCATTGAGCTCGGCTTCATCCTTTGCCCATACATCATCACTACGATCAATGAGCATTACCTCATCTATATTAAACGTAATTTCACTATCCAGCAAAGATAATGCGTATTGATATCGCTCAAAATGATTTTGCAATGATACGTTGAAAATATTATAAGCCGCAGAAGTATTACCTGAACGTAATTGATCATCAAACTCCAAACGCCACTTCGATAATACATTAACTTCTTGTTGCGTGAAAAACAATCGATTGAAATCAAGTGTTTTGAGATAGCTACTGAAAATTTTTGTTGAAAATGCATCATTCAGTTTGAATTCCCTGTAATGCGATTGTTCGAAATGGTGGATAATACGCTTGCTAGCAGTCTTATGCTGTGCTTCAGGCATCAGTGTAGGTAAGTTGCCAGAATCATACTTAGTCTCTAAGGCGTGCTCTGATGTTGTCAACATCATGCTGGCAATAATCATAAAAAAACGGATTCGACCGGTCATGCGTCGCGGATTTTCCTTTATGAGTTGAGGTGTTCCGCCTTAATTAGCATGGTCAAACCATTACTCAAACGTACGCGAATCTCATTTTTATTCAATTCTACAACCGTAGCGGGCATGTTACCATTGCCTATGTTAATGTTAACGTGCTTACCTACAATAATATCTTTAGTATTGAGTTCACGACGTAACTCAACAGGTTTCTTATTAACCTTGGTATTTTTTATTTTTTTTGATCGAAGTGTTATTTGGTTAGCTGTTAATTTATCTACTTTCAGCCTTTTCTTGTCTTTCCCATTCGCCTTTTTCTTATCCTGCTCTACCACTTGTTCTTTACGACGTTCTGCAACACGAGCTTTGCTCTCAGCTAATATTGTTTGAGCGTGGTCAATATGCTCTTGCTCAAGTTCACCACAATTAACACCATCTAGATCCACGCGAACAGAGCCAGCTTTCATACCGTAAAGGTAACGCCAGGAAGATGTATATTGACGAATAGCGGCACGAAGTTGGGTTTTACTTACCTTTGGATCATCAGCAATACGCTCTGACAAATCTTGGAATATGCCAATTTTTAGGGGATGCGCTTTACCTCTTAGAGTAAAACAGTTTGGAAAAAGTTCAGCGATATAGGCAATAATTTGTTTGCTATTGACCAGTTTTTCAGTATTTTCCATTTTCCTTCCTGTCTCTTTGTGCAAGACGACAATAGAGATTGCATACGAATTGACAAAATAAGTGCTTAGTATTATAATTACTTGTATCTGAAAAACCATAAAAAAACTTAAATTTAGACGTGTTTTACGATTTATTGACCAAGCAAGTGAAAGCGGTTTCATAAAACTATTATTTTTTGCTTTTTCTTGACTATCTATATTAAATAGTATTTAAGTTTATTCTTCATATGACATGGTAAGATAATTTCTAAATTACTTGCAGTATCACATTAAACATTTTTATGGAAAAATTTTTTTGAGTGAAAGCCCTGTGGTAGGCTCTTTTACTATATAAAATACGAAAATAAACTAGCTTACCTTGAAACGAACCTAATCCCAGTTCTTTACCATAATCAAGTTCATTAAATAAAAAAAGCATTCCCATTAGTAATGATTTGCAATATGATCAGGTTCATCCTAAAGACTTTATTTTCTAATTCAAATTCAGATAGCAAATTTCAATACAATTCACTATTAGACGATTACTTTTGTTTCAGGTGTAACTCATTCTATCAGCTTATTTGGTGCTTTTATCATGGCGTAGGTTTTATCAATCTGAGCGTTGTAGTCCATTAGGATCAATGTCCCTCCACGTAGTTTTTAATTCAAGACATTACCATCTCTGCAACTTTATTTTCTAAATAAGGGAACTAAATTATCAATCTACACTGCTAAACAGCTAGGTTAACTTAAACATTCAAATTTATGAACAAGTTGCGCTACAAAACAACTAACTGGAAGCAGTATAATCAAGCTTTAATGAATCGTGGGTTACTAACATTCTGGGTTAATGAAGACGCTATTTAGCTATGGAATCAAACTAGGCAGGATAATCATGGGAAACCTAATTTATTTAACGATTTAGCCATTATGATGCCTCTCATGGTTAAATGCGCATTTTAAATGCCATTGAGAGCTCTGCAAGGATTCATTAATTCTATTTTCAAACTTGCTCAACTGCCGTTGTCACGCACCTCACTATTCATTAGCAAGCGAGTGAAAACGGTTAATGTTATGTTCAAGACGAAAACTAAGAACCACCCAGCTCTTAACCATTAATTCTGCAAGTTTCAACGTTTACAGTGAAGACGAATGAAAGTAAGAAAGCTCTGGTACTAATGAAAAACAGCGAAGTCTGGCGCAAGTTACATTTAGCCATAGATATAAATACGCATGAAGTCATTGCTGCTGAGTTAAATGCATCAAATATGACTGGCCGTTAAATGCTACGTAATTTGCTTAAACAAACTTACCGAAAAATCAATGAAATATCCGGCGATGAAACTTACGACACAAGGCAATGTTACGAAATCATTTGTATGAAACGAGTGGTTCTAATCATTCCACTAAAAAAGGAATAACTTATTAGGAATCAGGTAAGTAGCATAATTTAACAGTTACTTACCAAAAGCTATACGATTCGAACAAGCACAAGAAAAAGAGGTATGATTACCACAAATACTCCATATCAAAAATGGTAATGTTTTGAATCAAAAAATTACGAAAAGTACATTGAACCTAAGTGATCATAATACTTATATTAACGAAACCTCCGCCATGATAAAAGCGTTACATAAGCTGACAGAGCTAGGTATACCTAAAACGAAAGTAATTGTTTAATAATGAATTATGTTGCGGTTTGCTATTTAAACTTGGATTAGGAAACATAGCTTTCTTGTGGCCCAAATATTAACCCAACAGATCAGTTATGAAACAATTGTTAACAGCTATTCTCCCAAAAAGTGCATATGCTTTGAAGTTCAAGATGAATACTACTTTTTAGATGCTAAAGCCTGCATCTTCAAGTTAATTGGGTATGACCATGGGTATTAGTTATTACGAATCCACTCATCCATTTCTGCTTTTAAGTTATCAGACTTTGTGCCGAAGACCGCTTGAACACCTCCACCTACAATAACCACACCAACTGCACCTAATTTCTTTAGCTTATCTTGATCAACATGATCAGTTGAAGCAACAGCAATGCGAAGACGAGTGATACATGCATCTAAACCGGTGATATTGTCTTTACCACCAAGTGCCATGACTAATTCCTTAGCCATATCAGAGCCGCTGCTCATTGTCATTTTATCATTTTTTTCTTCATCTTCACGCCCAAGTGTTTTCAGATCGAGCTTCACGATAGTGACACGAAATACAATATAATAGAACACTGCATATGCCATACCCAATAATAAAAACAACCATATTTTTTGCGAATTAGCTGACAAAACAACAAAGTCAATCAAACCATGAGAAAACGATGTCCCATGAACCATACCTAAGATGTTAGTCAGAGCATATGCAGTGCCAGCCAGTACAGCATGAATAACATAAAGAACTGGGGCAACAAAAAGGAATACAAATTCTATTGGTTCAGTAATACCCGTTAAGAAGGAAGTCAGTGCTGCAGACATCATCATTCCACCAACTTTAGCTCGGTTTTCCGGTTTAGCAGTGTGCCATATTGCAATAGCAGCAGCTGGCAAACCAAACATTTTGTACATAAATCCACCAGCTAATTGACCAAAGCCATTCCCTGTCATACGTGATGTTTCATCAGCTACCATGTAGCAAGTCAAGATACCAGTATGGGTCACACCAGCTGGTGTAATACATTGACCTGCTTCATAAAAAAACGGTGCGTTCCAAATATGGTGCAATCCAAAGGGGATTAACGCACGTTCAACAATGCCATAAATACCAAAAGCTAATTCAGGATTTTGAACCGCGGCCCAGTGAGAGAACGTAGCAATAATCGAACCAATCGGAGGCCAAATAACCGACAAAACAATTGCAAGCCCAATACTTAAGAAACCAGTGATAATTGGTACTGAACGTTGACCTGCGAAGAAACTAATATAATCCGGTAATTGAATGCGGAAGAAACGGTTAAAGACCCAAGCTGCAACACCCCCAGCCAAAATACCTCCCAACACACCAGTCTCGATTGATTCAACTCCGAATACACCAGCCATAACCTTCAGTATATTGATCATGATGTAGTAGCCTACTACTGCCGCTAGGCCTGAAACACCATTGTTATTTGTAAAGCCAAGGGCTAAACCAATAGCGAACAACAATCCCATATGCCCAAAAATTGCAGCGCCAGCGCTCATCATAGTGGTAGAAACAATGCTTGGTAGCCACGAGAAGTCTGCAGCACCAATACCTAGCAAAATGCCTGCAACAGGCATTACTGATACGGGTAGCATCAGTGCCTTACCGACTTTTTGCAGATTTGCAAAAAGATTTTTAAACATAATAATGCTCCTGAGGATAATGCAAGTTACACTCAAACCTCTATCCAATTGAGTGCTAGACAACTTATCAATATGTGTAAATGAATGTATAATATAAAGATGCTGCTTATATGACTCTATGTCATACAGTGAGTTTAGTTAAAAACTATATATATATCACAAACAAAATCACATTAATTGTATTTATCAGGCTAATTAAGCTATTGTATTTAAATAATTTAAACGGATGCTTTTAGTTAAATTATTTAAATAATAATAAAGAAAATATTTTAAAAAAAGTTATTATATGTAATAAAATAATACATATTGTAATAATATTTTCAATATAATTTAACCTTATACCAGTAAGCTAAAAGTAAGTCTATACTCTTACTTATTGAAAGTATTTAATTTATTAAAAATGTAGAATCGTTGTCTAGTTTTTTAAGGTGAATTTGAACCTTATAACTATGAGTAATTGATCGCCAAATTACGCGGATAACCTCATTTCCAAAAAGTTGCTTCTTTTCTTGGTGGGATGAGTGAAACCGATCGTTTAATACGTACTAATTTGTAACATTATCTGGTGTCGTAAGCACTATCGCATGATTTTTCACTACTCCTTCAGCGGGTCTATTCAAGCAAGTTAAACCGCTCTTTACTGAGCAGCATTAATTTCATGTGTATTCATATCTACCTCTAAATATCACATGCGTCAGATTCGTCATTTTCCATTAGTACCATGTTTTTTACTTTCCATTCACCTTTACCATAGATTTTTAGCTCCGTAGCGACTTTGTTTCCTAGCTTAAATTCAGGTAACAAATCCCCACATAATTCACTATTAGACAATAGTTTTCGTATTAGACATACTTAATCTTGTCAGCTTATTTAACACTTCTATCATGCCGCCGGTTTCACTAATCTGAGTTATGTGATTCATTAGACTTAAGATCCCTACTAATAGTTTTTTAACTTGAACCATTACTATCTCTGCCATCGAACGTTTCTAGTAACTCGTTTTATTTCCTAAATTATGGAACTAAATTTTCAACTAGCACCTTGAACAACTAGGCTCACTCAAATATTCGGGTCTATGAGCAATCTTCGCTACAAAACAACTAACTGGAGGCAGTATAATCAATCGTAACTAACTAACATTTTGGATTGATTAAAAAGCTATTCAGCTATGGAATCAAACTAAGCATTATAATAATGAGAGACCTCATTGATTTATCTATTGATGCTACAGAGCTCAAAGCCTGTGGCGAAGGAAAATGTACAGTAAAAAAGCATGGCACTGATGGGAAATAACGAGTCTGGCATACATTACATTTAGCGGTCGGTATAAGTAAGCATGAAATCATTGCTGCTGAGTTACATACATCAAATGTAACTGACGGCGATACTTGCTATATCAGATAAATGTACAAAACCGTTCGTATGAAACGAGCAGTTTCACTCATACCACCAAAATAAGAAGTAACTTTTGAGGAACGAGATCATCCGTGTAATTTAGCGGTCAGTTCCCAGAAGTAATACAGTTCCAATCAGCATTGCAAAACGAGATATGGTTACTATAAATGTTGCCGATCAGAGACGACAATATTTATAGTCAAAAAACTACTTAGCGGGACATTGAGCTTAAGGAATTATAATGCTCAGATTAGCGAAATCTACGCCATGATAAAAGAGTTACATAAGTTAACCAAGCTACATATGCTTAAAATAAAAGCACTCGTTTCATAGTTAATCATGTTAAAATGTGCTATCTAAACTCAAGTTACGAAATAAAACAGTGTAGAGCATGAGCCTGCATCTTTAATAAACTAAAGATTTTCAATGATTACTGGTATAAATACAAAAATAAAGATATAATAAACATACTTAATCTAGAAAGATCATTTGTATAAATACATATTACTATCATAATTTGCTTATTTCAATTAAAATCATTCCATAAATGATAGACACTTCCTTTCAAATCAATCTTACTTAAAATAACTTCTCAACGTTGCAATCAAGAGAGTATATGCAAAAGACAAAACCTTCCAACCGGACAGATTGGCTCATTTTTTTTCGCAGAGCTAAAACAGTCGATACGCTAGACGTAATGCTAGATGCCGCACTTAAAAAGCTGAATACACCTAGCAAGCAAGCTGATGCAATACTCGGTCACGAGGCGAGATTCGACGAAATTGAAAATTTTAGAAAAAATTTTCGATGAAGAGAAAGAGAATACCCAATAACAATAGCTAAATTAACGTGTTCATGTAATCATATAGCTTTGTTTTTTGATTCCAATTCAGATAGCAAACACCAGCATGATTCACTATAAAACAATCGCTTACGTGTTAGGCATAAACTTTGTTTCAAACTTTGCTTAACTGCAGTTGTCATGCCCTTACTTTTCATGCATTAATAAGCGAGCCAAAACGGCTAACGTCACATTCGAGACGAAAAATAAAGGTAACATTCCACACTTAGCCATTTATTTTACAGGGCTCAAAGTCTACGATGAATTTGATGCAAGTTATACCTTGGGATAGATATAAATACGTATGGAATCATTGCTGCTGAGTTAAGCACATCAAATGTGACTGACAGTGAAGTGCTACCTAACTTACTCAAACAGACCCGCGAGGAAATCAATGAAATATCAGCCGATGGCGCCTACGACACCGGACAACGTTACGAAACCGTTCGTATTAAACGAGCGGTTTCACTCATCTCACCAAGAAAGGAACAATTTTTTGAAAACGAGTTTACCCGCGTAATTTAGCGGTCAGTTATAAGAAGTTATACAGCTCAAGTAAGCATTGAAAAATAAGGTATAATTATTATAAACGTTCCCTATTCAAGGCGGCAATATTTTGAATCAAAAAACTAATCAAAAAGACGGTGAGCTTACGAGATCATAATGCTCAGATTAGTCTAACTTACGCCATGATACAAGCATTAAATAAGCTGACAAGATTAGGCACACCTAAAACAAATGCGGTTGTTTAATCATTAATCATATTTAAATGTACTATCTGCATTTGAATGAAGAAACAGAGCTCTTTTTTGACATATGCTACAGTGAGATACTTAGCATCATACCGAGTGATTACATGCCTGCTATGGAAAACAACATGACACAAATCGAAATAGACTACCAATTCATGCAACGAGCAATCGAGCTTGCTGGCAATGCAGGAGTGGAGGGAGAAGTGCCAGTAGGTGCCGTTATCGTTCTTCATAACATCGTAATTGGCGAAGGTTGGAACCGTTTAATTGGTCAGCATGATGCAACGGCACATGCGGAAATGATAGCATTACGTCACGCGGGGAGAACGCTTGAAAATTACCGTTTGTTAGATGCCGTATTGTATGTCACGCTAGAACCGTGTCCAATGTGTGCATGCGCTATGGTACACAGTCGTATTAAAAAAGTAGTCTACGGAACACCTGATACAAAAACGGGGGCAGCAGGGAGTATCATGAACTTGTTTAATTATGAAGGTGTTAACCACCATGTCGCTTTTCAAGGTGGAGTGATGAAAAAAGAATGTCGTGAACAGATTCAAGCTTTTTTCCGTCGTCGTCGTGCAGAAAAAATAGAAAAGAAGCATATAAAACTACCCTAGCCACGGAATCATCATGTAATACTTTGGTGAAGAAAGAGCTTGATTAAACAT
Organism: Candidatus Enterovibrio altilux; assembly: GCF_002381345.1. Classification (GTDB taxonomy): domain Bacteria; phylum Pseudomonadota; class Gammaproteobacteria; order Enterobacterales; family Vibrionaceae; genus Enterovibrio; species Enterovibrio altilux. The sequence goes on along the minus strand of NZ_CP020660.1, from coordinate 87,507 downwards.
GCGTTCAATCATCAGCATCCAAGTATACAAAGTCTGCCCATGTATTCACTTATTCTCGGTATGATTATTGCGGCTACCTCTGCTATTAAATTTTTTTGCCAGCAAATAAGTACCTAGCAAAGATACAAAATGAACAATGGTTGAGATCTGCACCACTATTGAACCTTCCAGTTTGAGTATAATGAAAGTTAAAACGCATATTATTGTACTGACTATGAATCATAATAATATTCACGCTTTAGGATCAAGTGACTTTGTTTCCTAATTCGAGTTCAAAGAGCAAACTCCAGCATAATTCACTATTAAACAATCACTTTCGTTTTAGGCATATCTAGTCCTGTCAGCTTATTTGACGCTTTTATCATGCCGTAGATTTCATTAATCTGAACTGTGTGCTCCCTTAGGGCTGTGTTTCCTAAAGCAAGGAACTAAATTATCAGTCTACTCTTTAAACAGCTAAACTAACTTAAATATTCAGGTTTATGGATAAACTTTGCTACAAAACAACTAACTACAAGCAGTATAATCAAGCTTTAATCAATCGTAGCTAACTAACATTCTGAATTGATAAAGAAGCTATTCAGCTATGAAATCAAATTAAGCTAGGTAATCATCAAAAATTTCGGCTTTTCAACAATTTAACCATAACGACAGCCCAACGGTTAAATGCGTATTCTCCATGCCATGAAGAAGTCATCAAGAATTCATTAATTTTATTTTTAAACTGACTCAACTACTATTGTCATGCCCTCACTATTCACGTCTTAACAAGCGAGCCAAAAGAGTTAGCGTCGAGTTCAAAACAAAGACTAAAGTAACCATCCAGCACTTAACCATTGATGCTACTAAACTCAAAGTTTACGATGAAAGCGAATGGAAAGTAAAAAAATTGTACTAATGGGAAACAGCGAGTCTGACGCAAGTTACATTTAGCGATAGATATAAATACGTCTGAAATCATTGTTACTAAGTTAAGTGCATCAAATGTGACTTGACGACCCAATACTACCTAACTTGCTCCAGTAAACTCGTTAAAAAATTAATGTAACATTAGTCGGTGATGCTTGCCACACCAGACCATGTTATAAGAACGTTCCGATTAAATGAGAAGTTTCACTTATGCAACGAAGAAAAACCATTTTTGGGGAACGCAATCATCCGCGTAATTTAACGATAAGTCGCCAGAAATGATACGGTTCTAATCAGCATTGGAAAACGAAATATGGCTACCATAAACGCTCCTTAATTCCCTGCCAAAGACGGCAATATTTCAAGTTAAGAAACTACTGGGAGAGACATTGAGCTAAGGATTACAATATCAAATTAGTGAAGTCTACACCATTATAAAAACGTTAAATTAGCTAACAGAACTAAGTATGTCTAAAATAAAAGCATTCTTCTTATAGTAAATCATATTAAAATTTGCTATCTGAGCTCAAATTAAGAAATAAAGATGATTAGCACTGCAGAATCGAGTGCGTGCTACTAGCACAAAATTAATCTATTTCATGGAATTTTAGAGCTAAATTCGGGTGATTAAAAAGTGACCTATAAATTATTAATGGGATATTAAAATAGAATCATTTTATTTTTATTTACTTAAACAAGCTTTATTCAACTTTGAATTGTATCTCTCATTCGGAAATTTATCAAATAACGTTCTACTTTAGCATGTTGAATTAAAAATATATTGATTATAGAGATTACTATCAGACTCATTTTTGGCAGAGGTTACCCACAAATTTTGTGGATAACTATATTCTTCACATTATTTATTCCAAAATATTAGTCTTATTTTCTTTATGAAAATAAAGAACCGTATCTACAGTAAATTGTACATATGATTAGCCTCTTTTAAAGTGGATGCGTCATCAGTGAATTTAAACTTTGTTTCCTAATTTAAATTCAGATATTGAATCTCAACATAATTCCCTATTAGACGAGAACTTTCGTGTTAGACATACCTATCCCTGTCAGTTTATTTAATGCTTTTATCGTGACGTAAGTTGCATTAATTTAGGCATTATAATCACTTAAACCTAATTTCCCTCCGAAGGGTTTTTTTATTCAAAGCGATTTTATTTACTAAATCAGGGAACTAAACTGCCAAATAACTAATAGGAACCGTATAATGAAGCTTTAATTAATCGGGGTTTACTAACCTTCTTAATTGATGAAGAAGCTATTTAGCTATGGAATAAAACTAAGCAGGGTAATCATGGGAGACTTCCTTTATTTAGCGGCTTAGTCATTACTACGGCCTTCAAAGTCTAAGGTGAAGGACAATGGAAAATAACAAAGCATGGTACTGATGGGAAACTGCGAGCCTGGCGCAAGTTACATTTAGTAGTAGATATCAATACGCATGAAATCATTCCTGCTGGGTTAAGTGCATTAAATATGACTGCCGGTGAAGTGCTACCTAACTTGTTCAAATTGGCCTCGCGAAAAATTAATAAAATATCAGGCAATGGCGGTTATGAAACCGTTCGCATTAAATGAGCGGTTCCAATCATCCCATCAAGGAAGGAAGCAGTTTTTGGAGAGTTCGGTCACTCATGTAATTTAGTGGTCAGTTACCAAAAATTAGAAGGTTCAAACCAGCATTGAAAAATGATGCATAGCTATTATAAACGTTCCATAGCAGAGACGGCAACGGTTCGAGTCCAAAACTACTCAGAGAAGCGTTGAACCTAAGGGATTGCAATGCCTACATTGGTTAAACCGAAGCTATGATAAAAGCGTTACATAAGCTAATCGAGCTAAGTATGCCTAAAACAAAAGTGAGCACCTAATAGTTCATTATACTGAAATTCATTATCTGCATTCAAATTAGGAAACAGAGCCTATTAAATAAGTTGATTATGATTTAACGCTAATCCTCAAAATAAACGGTAGCCACAATAACTATTCATAAAAGTAGACACATTACACTAGGTACAATAATACTATGAATTCATAATTCCTCCATTTGCTTGAAATGACTCAAGATAGAAACAATCTGATATTTCAAATCAACTTAAATGCATGATAAAGTCATTAGTATATTCATTGATCGTATGCATAATTTTCAGATCATCATCAACTTATTGAATACATGACCTCAATTACCATTGTTCTTTACGTATAGTAAAAAATACATAAGACTATACCACTGTATGCATTTCGTATAAACCTTTAGAAGAGGTGATTTACACATTCCAAAAACTTCACTTAAATGCAATAAATGGGTAACACTTCAATTTTATTTTATCAAAAGGCTGGTATTTAAAGAATAACCGCTAGGAAAATGAGGTGAATCATGAATCGCTTTATCTTTTATGAAATCTTTGAAAAAGAACAACCACAACGCGGCAGACGGACGAAGCAAGCAAAGCTTAAATGGAGAGAAATAGAAGCACTAAAAGATCGACAGCGTCTTCGTAAAGAACTACAAGATATCAATATGCTGGGTAACTTACAAGATGATGATTTTGATTTATAGTTTATCATAGTAAGCTCCGGATAAATTTATAGGCATAATGAAATATGCATGATAAGTAATAAAAAATAACGCGGTACAAGTGCCATTTTTATTATTCTTAATGAAGTACAAATTATTTGTCTTAAGTTACATTCAAATAGAAGGTTCCAATATAATCAATGATTAGATGCTTGCTTTATTTTAGGAATACCTAGCCCTATCAGCTTATGTAACACTTTGATCATGGCGCAGGGTTAGCTAATCGGAGCATTATGCTCTCTTAAGATCAATGTCCCTCCAAATAAATTTTTGACTCTAAACATTGCCGCCCCTGATAGGGAACGTTTATGGTAATTGGTTTTATTCTCTAAATAAGGAAACTAAATTTTCAAGTAATACTCTAAACAGTTAGAATCACTTAGATATTCAGGTCTATAAATAATTTTTGCTATCAAATAATGAACTGAAAACAGTATAATCAAGCTTTAATCAATAGTGGTTCACTAATATTTTGAATTCATAAAGAAGCTATTTAGCTATAGAATCAAATTAAGCAAAGTAATCATGGGAGATCTAGATCATTTAGTGACTTAGCATTAATTCTACGGAACTCAAAGTCTACGGTGCAGGAAAATGAAAAATAAAAAAGCATGGCACTGATGGGGAGCGGCGAGCCTGGTGTAAGTTATATTTAGCGGTAGATATAAATACGCATGAAATCATTACTACTGAGTTAGGTGCATCAAATGTGACTAACGGTGAAGTGTTACCTAATTTATCCAAGCAGCAGACCCGCTGAAAAATGAATGAAATATCAGCCGAGAGTGGTTACGATACCAGACAATATTATAAAACCGTTCGTATTAAACGAGCGGTTCCGCTCATCCCACCAAAAAAAACAATTTTTTGTAAACAAGAGCATTCATATAATTTTGCGGTCAGTCACCAGAAATTATACAGTTCAAATTAATCGTAGAAAATGAGGCATGGTCACCATAAATATTCTCTATCAAAGACGGTAATATTTAGAGTCACACGCTTCTAAAAGGTACATTGCGTTTAAAAAATCATAATGCTCAGATTAGAGAAGCGTGCCCCATGATAAAAGCGTTAAATAAGCTTACAAAATTAAGTATATCTAACACGAAAACAATTGCCTAATAATCAATCATGTGGCAATTTACTGTTTGAACTCGAATGAGGAAAGAAAGTCCGTTTAACCATGAGAGCCCTCGTAATTGCTAAGTTGCTTAATAAGCAAAGTGTTTCATGATTACTCTGCCTAGTTTAATTCCATAGTTGAATGGCTTTTTTATTAATCCAAAATGTTGAAAGCCATGATTAATTATATAGCGTTCAGTTAGTTGTTTTGTGACTAAGCTCAACCATAGACCTGAATACTTCAGTGCATCTTGCTACTTAGCAGAGTGGGTTAATAATTTAGTTCGCTAATTTAAAAATAAAGTTAGTTTTTGACGTCTCAAACCAATAATAAGATTCAGTACATTATAGATAGAGTATGTAAAATGCTGACTTTCTTTCATTAGAGCATTATCATGGTGATCTAAATATTTACAAGAAAAATACTATGACTAACTGGTATCAAACACACGATTTCTCCCGATTACCATTGTTTTCGAATAGCATTTTACCAGCATTATCGGTAATTGCCCTCGACAACACCACACTTATTACCGTCAAAGGTGATGATGCTATTAGTTACCTGCAAGGTCAGCTCACGTGTGACTTAGTGTCGTTGAACAGACACTTCTCAACTCTTGCTGCGCATTGTGATGCAAAAGGTAAAGTGTGGTCAGTACTACGCCTTTTTCATCATCTTGAATGCATTGCTTACACTCAACCAACTGCCATCGCTGAAAAACAACTGATCGAACTTAAAAAATACGCTATTTTTTCAAAAATAAATTTTGAGATCAGTACCCTAATATTACTTGGCATCGCTGGTGCAAAAGCAGATGATACGATGCTGTCCCGTGACATAGGAAACAATAATGTATGCGCTACCCAAACAGGTACAGCCGTTCGCATCGAACCTAATCGTTGGTTACTTGCCATGGAGACCTTTGAAGCGGATAGCTTACTGAATGAATTGACTGAAAGAGCTACATTAAGTGATTCATCACTGTGGAATTTACTCGAACTACGCGCTGCAATCCCTTCACTTACGTATGATACAACCAATAAATTTATACCGCAATCACTAAATCTCCAAGCACTTAACGCGATTAATTTCAAAAAAGGTTGTTATATAGGTCAAGAAACTGTGGCTCGAGCTAAATACCGTGGCGTAAATAATCGAGCAACTTATCTAATGCAAGGTTACACTGATACATTACTAGAAGCTGGTGATGTAATGGAACGCCGCGTGGGTAAGAGCTGGCGTCCTGGAGGCATAATTTTATCAGGTTATCCATTTGATGATGGGCAAGCATTGGCTCTGGTTGTTATATCAAACAACTTAGGCGATGATACAGAGTTCCGTCTTGCTAATACGACAGCGATTTGGCAAAAGCTACCACTGCCTTACAGCTTAGAAGATGCCTAAATATATCTAGTATGTATGGCTTTGTTTCCTAATTTGAGTCCAGTTAGCAAATCTTAATATGGTTCACTATTAGACAATTGCTTTCACTTTTGACATATCTATCCCTGTCAGCTTGTTTGACGCTTTTATCATGGTATAGGTTTCGCTAATCTAAGCATTATGATCCCTTAGGCTCAATGTCCCTACAAGCAGTTTTTTAACTCGACCATTGCTGTCTATAATAAGGAGCATTTATAGTAGCCATACCTCATGTTCCAATCTAATTTGAACTGCATAACTTCTGGTAATTGACCGCTAAATTACGCAGATGATCGCGGTTCCAAAAAGTTGCTTCTTTTCTTGGTGGGATGAGTGGAACCGTGCGTTACATACGAATAATTTTGTAATATTATCTTGTGTCGTCAGCACTATCACCTGATATTACATTAATTCTGTGGTGGGCCTATTTAAGTAAGTTATGCAACGCTTAACCGTCAGTTACATTTGATTCACTTAACTCAAGAGTAATAATTTCATGCGCCTTTATGTCTACTTCTACATGTAACTTGCGCAAGATTCGTAGTTTCCCATTAGTACCATGCTTTTTTTACTTTCCATTCTCCTTCACCGTAGACTTGGAGCCCTGCAGAATCAATGGCTAAGTGCTCAATGATTGCTTTATTCTTCGTTTTAAACACGACGTTAACTATTTTAGCTCGCTTGCTAACACATGAATAGTCAGCGCATTACAATGGTCATTAAGCAAGTTTAAAAATAAATTAATAAAATCTTGTAGACCTCTCAATAGCATTGAGAATACGCGTTTAACCATGGGAGGCTATCGTAATATGACTAAGTTACTAAATAAACGACGTCTCCCATAATTACCCTACTTAGTTTGATTCCATAGTTGAGTAGTTGTTTCATTAATCAAAAACATTAGTGAGCCACTATTGATTAAAGCTTAATTATACGACTTCCAGTGAGTTGTTTTGTAGCAAAGTTGATTCAGTGAACTAAACGTTTCAGTGATCCTAGCTGTTTAGAGCGCAGATTGATAATTCAGTTCGCTGATTTAGGGAAAAAGGTCCTAAGAACAGCCTATTGCATAGGTGACTATTCTGACATTAGTCTGCAAGGTAGCGCCTAATCTGTGCCTCTATGCCTTTGCTATCAATCTCTAATTCTTCATGTAATTCTTGCTGCGTACCTTGATGGATAAACTTATCCGGCAGACCAATCTGAAGGACTGGTTTAATTTGACGTGATTTCATCAAATATTCAATAACACCAGACCCTGCACCACCTGCAATAGCATTTTCTTCAACTGTGACTATTGCATCATGCGTTGCAACTAACTCGTCGATCAATGCTTCATCCAATGGCTTAACAAAACGCATGTCTGCCACAGTCGCGTTAATATTTTTTGCGGCTTCAAGTACATAGGTTAACATAGTACCAAAACTTAGGATTGCAATGCTTTCACCTTGACGACGAATAATGCCTTTGCCAATAATAAGTGTTATCATTTTTTGTTGAACTTCAGCGCCACAGCCCGTACCTCGAGGGTACCGGACGGCTGATGGACCTTGGTACTTGTGACCAGTATAGAGCATTTGACGACATTCATTTTCATCGCTTGGTGCCATGATCACCATGTTTGGAATACAACGCATGAAGCTTAAATCAAATGCCCCTTGATGGGTTTGACCGTCAGCACCTACCAAACCACCGCGATCAATCGCAAACATTACGTGTAAATCCATGATGGCAACATCATGGATCAATTGGTCATAGCCACGTTGTAGGAAGGTCGAATAAATTGCGACAATAGGATTATACCCGCCAATTGCCATACCTGCCCCTAAGGTGACTGCATGCTGTTCTGCGATCGCGACGTCAAAATAACGATCTGGATATTCTTTGGAAAAACGAACCATACCAGAGCCTTCGCGCATGGCTGGTGTAATGGCGAGTAGTTTTTTATCCTCTGCTGCCATGTCACACAACCAATCGCCAAAAATTTTGGAGAAAGTTGGACCCGAAGTTTTAGTTTTTGGGAGTTTGTTATCTGCTGGGTTAAATTTAGGCACGGAATGATAGCCTATAGGATCTTTTTCCGCAGGCTCATAGCCTTTACCTTTTTTTGTCATAACATGCAGAAATTGTGGACCATTAAGATTACGTATGTTCTTAAGCGTTTTGGCTAATTCTTCTACATCATGACCATTAACAGGTCCTATGTAGTTAAAACCTAGCTCTTCGAATAAGGTCCCAGGAACAACCATGCCTTTCAGATGCTCTTCTACACGACGGACTAATTCTTTAATTGGTGGGGCGCCCGAAAGAACTTTTTTTCCGCCTTCACGAATGGAAGTATAAAAATTACCCGACAATAACTGTGCTAGATGATTGTTTAAAGCACCGACGTTTTCGGAAATAGACATTTCATTATCATTGAGGACAACCAACATGTCTGAGTGCACATCACCAGCGTGGTTCATTGCTTCAAACGCCATGCCTGCAGTAATGGCACCATCACCAATAACACTCACAACTTTACGCTCACGACCTTCTTTTTCAGCAACAATTGCGAGCCCAAGTGTAGCACTGATAGACGTGGAACTGTGACCAATAGACAAAACGTCGTATTCACTTTCTTCACGCCAAGGGAAGGGGTGCAATCCTCCTTTCTGGCGGATGGAAGACAAGCGTTCACGGCGTCCTGTCAAAATTTTATGAGGATAAGCCTGGTGTCCAACATCCCATACTAAATGATCAAAAGGTGTATTGTAGACATAATGCAGCGCTACAGTTAGCTCTACTGCTCCTAAACCCGAGGCAAAATGTCCGCTAGAATCGCTAACAGAGTTGAGGAGGTATGTGCGTAGCTCTGCACATAATGTCGGTAATGTGTCCCGCGGGAGTCTTCGCAGTTCATCGGGAGTATTTGCCAGTGCGAGCGTTGGGTATTTTGCGATATCGAGCGTCATATACTCAATCAACTTGAAAATCCAGGTTTGGGCACCTGAAACTTATTATTTATTCGGGAGATCAAAAAGTTTAGAATCTTTATAAGAGTCACAATGAAAAATTACTCAATAGCTTTTGGGAAATAAAGCTAACTTTTAAAGTACTCTTTATTTCCTGATTCTTCATGTTCCACTTTCCATGGCCACTCTATCAAAGTTAAATTTGGTCTGTAAGGAAACAAATAGTGAAATTCCATATTGAGAACAGCTGACACATCTGTGACGAAGTCACTTCAATAACATCCCGATCCACCGAGAATAGCATAGCACTGATGAGCTAATACGTCATTCTCTCTCAATTTGAAAAAAACAGGCAATATTTATACTGTTTATTATCTCATACTCTCTAACCACAGTGCCCGCAATATCACGAAAATTTATGGTGCCAATGATATTCAGACAACTACGGTTACCAGCCGTTTCGAGAACATTATAATGCCTTTTGCATAATCATCTATGGCATCAACGAATAACATGAATTCATCTTTAGTACAAAGAGACTTCCATGCCTTATAATTAAGAATATAATTTTTTTATTTTTCGATATTAAATGTGTATGAGGCCACTTGTGCATCCATGCTACCGTGTATTCTCCCCAAACAGTTCATTAACAGGCAATCATTTAATAAGCATAATAGCACATTAACGTGCTGAAGTACTTAATAGTGGGTATTGGCTCAATGATAGATAGCTGTTTACGCCACCATTTTTAAATTTCAGTTTTTCAAATTCTTCGTAGTCTTTGAGGAAACATAAAACTAATTTTTTTATGGCTAGGTAGAACCTTAGAAATAATGGCTTCTTCCAACCTTAGAATCTGAAAAATACCACTTTTATACGGTCCCGTGCTTGACCATTACACATCATATCATGTTGGATTTTTAGTTTGTATTTTTTACTATTGATTAAAAAATTTATACAGTTGATAGCATGAGCCTAAATAATTAATAAATCCAGCACCTTCAATGATTATGAGTATATATTCGCTTGGCACGACTTATTTTTTTAGTTATTACGCTCGATGATATACTTGGCGAATAGTTCCAATTGTTGTGTATTATAGGGAATTGCATCAAGCGCGTGTATTGATTCTTTATAGAGAAGCTCTGCTTTCTCTTTTGCTCCTTCAATACCGAACAATGCGGGATAGGTACTTTTATTCGCCTCAATATCGGAACCTTGTGGTTTTCCAAGTGTTTTTGTATCGCTTGTAATATCGATAATATCATCTTGCACCTGAAAAGCGAGACCTATTGCTTCAGAAAATTTATCGAACTGCTGTAGACATCTAACTCCTTTCCCCCCCGCGGCATAAGCACCCAGTCTAACTGCGCATCTTATTAGTGCACCAGTTTTGTGTCGATGAATGGTTTCTAGTGCTTGAAGGTCTATGTGTTTGCCTTTTGCCGCAAGATCAAGTGCTTGTCCTAAGCACATACCTGCTGCACCAGATGCAAATGCAAGTTCCCTTATCATGTGAATACGATACGCATTACCTTGGTCACAAAGCTCACCTTCAGCAAGAATGGTGAAGGCTAGGGTTTGAAGTGCATCACCTGCAAGCACCGCATTCGCCTCATCGAATGCAACGTGACAAGTCGGTTGCCCTCGACGTAAGTTGTCGTCATCCATTGCTGGCAAATCATCGTGAATAAGCGCATAAGCATGCATGCATTCGACAGCTGCAGCTGGTGTATCTAGTGCTTCATCAGATAAGCCTAAAAGTTGGCCTGTTACATAAGTGAGATAAGGCCGTATGCGCTTTCCCCCAAGTAAAGAGCCATGTTTCATGGCTTGAATTAAAGGCTGATCTTTATGACCGAGCGAATCCATCCAGTGCTCAAGTTGCACAATGCTACGTTGTTTATATTGACGAAGAGCAATTTGCAGTGTAGAGCTATTCATCGCAAGTATCTTCGAACTGTTCTAACGGCGCATTATCATTTTTAGCCAAAAGAATTGCGATGCGTTGTTCAGCATCTGTTAAGGTCTTCTGCCCTTGCCGAGCTAGTGATATACCTCGTTCAAATTGTTTTAGTGCTGAGTTTAGAGAGAGTTCCCCATTTTCAAGGGCATTAATAATACTATCCAACTCTTTGAGTGTTTCCTCAAAGGTTATATTTTCTAACTTTTTAACTGCCATGATCATTCTACATTAGAAATAATTATGGAAAAGTTAACCCAGCACCTGATGAGGGTCAAACCCTTAAATGGAATTATGTATATTTAATTTTTTATAAATTTCATTGAACCGTTAAAATTATTATCGTTACTGCCGCTAAACATAGTAGTTATTAAGATAGTTAGATAATTCGCGGGTTAATCTGGCTACATATAAAGGGAATCTAGCTGTGGATCTTGCGACATTAGTGGGGATTTTGGGCGCATTTGCTTTCATTATTATGGCGATGATGTTGGGTGGAACCCTTAGTATGTTCGCGGATGTGCCGTCTGCGCTGATCGTATTTGGTGGTAGTATGTCTGTTGTAATGATGAAATACACTATGGTGCAATTTTTTGGTGCATTTAAAATTGCAAGCAAGGCCTTCATGTTTAAGACTGATGATCCTGAAGATTTGATTGCGACAGTAGTTGAAATGGCTGATGCAGCACGTAAAGGTGGTTTTTTAGCATTAGAAGAGATGGAAGTGACCAACTCTTTCATGAAAAAAGGCGTAGATATGCTAGTGGATGGTCATGACGCCGAAGTTATAAAAATAACTCTTCAAAAAGACATCACAATGACCGATGAACGACATGATAACGGTGCGCAGTTTTACAGTGCTATTGCTGATGTTGCTCCCGCAATGGGAATGATAGGTACACTAGTTGGTCTGGTTGCAATGCTTTCAAACATGGATGATCCAAAAGCAATCGGTCCTGCAATGGCAGTTGCACTTTTAACAACTCTCTATGGTGCCATGCTTGCTAATATAGTGGCCATTCCGATCGCAGACAAACTTCGCATGCGTAAAGACCAAGAAAAATTGAATCGGCATCTCATTATGGATGGCCTTCTTTCCATTCAGGATGGTCAAAATCCACGTGTTATCGATGGTTACCTAAAAAACTACCTCAATGAAAAAAAACGTGTCATTGATGTAAATGCATAAGGGACCTGAGGTGAAAGAAGAATGCCAATGTCCCCCTCCTGGCCTTCCTGCTTGGATGAGTACGTTCGCAGACTTAATGTCACTATTAATGTGCTTTTTCGTACTCCTACTCTCTTTTTCAGAAATGGATGTACTTAAGTTCAGGCAAATTGCTGGCTCCATGAAGTTTGCGTTTGGTGTGCAAAATGTATTAGAAGTAAAACATATTCCAAAAGGTACAAGCGTTATTGCACAAGAGTTTCGCCCAGGACGACCTGAACCTACTCCGATTGAAGTGATTATGCAACATACTATTAACATAACACAGCGTTCATTGAATTTTCAAGACGGAGAATCGAATCGTGCAGGTGGATCAAAACGTAAATTTACAAAATTAGAGGGCGGCTCAACTACAAATGAAGTCTCATTGCAGGAACATACGAAAAACGTAGAACCGATGTCAAACATAACACCATTAGTAGTACAAGCTCTTGAACGAGAAATAGAAGAAGGTATAATTGAGGTTGAAAACTTAGGTCAGCAACTCATTATTCGCATTCGAGAGCAAGGTGCATACCCTGCAGGCTCTGCTTTCCTTCAACCTAAATTCCGTCCTTTAGTTCGTCAAATCGCTAATTTAGTTAAAGATGTTCCCGGTGAAATTAGGGTTTCCGGTCATACGGATAATTCGCCACTTGATTCAGAGTTGTACCGATCTAATTGGGATTTATCCGCCCAACGTGCGGTGTCAGTTGCACAAGAAATGGAACAGGTGACTGGATTTGATCCTATGCGAATGCGTGTAGAGGGTCTAGCTGGTTCAATGCCTCGCGTGTCGAATGATTCTGTAGAAAATAAAGCCCTTAACCGTCGAGTGGAGATTTCAGTAATGCAAGGTAAAGCTAAAGAGTCAGATGCATTGTCTGCAGGCGCGCCTGTTCAGCCTATTCAAAAAAATTAGCGTTAGTGGTAAAACTACTGTTTCGTTCGTGTTGGGTCATATCGAATACGTTATGCTTAATGTATAATTCACGCCTTTATCGTAGTTTTAGCGAAACCTATTATGAAATTTATTGTAAAAATTCACCCAGAAGTAATGGTTAAAAGTGAATCTGTACGGAAGCGCTTCACGAAAATTTTAAACAATAACATCCGAAATATTCTTAAAAAAAAATCAGATTCTATGGCTGTATTCAACCGGCGTGATCACATCGAAATTATCCTAAAAAACGATTTTGAGCGCAAAATTGCACTGGAAGTGCTTACCCAAACTCCTGGTATTCATCATGTGCTAGAAGTTGAACAGACACCGTTTACAAATTTACACAATATCTATGAAATTGTGTCTGCGACGGTGTGTGATCAGCTTGAAGGCAAATCATTCTGCGTCCGAGCTAAGCGCCGTGGTAATCACGAATTTACGTCTATTGATGTAGAGCGCTACGTAGGTGATCACTTAAACCAATATGTCAAATCTGCACGAGTACAATTGAAAAATCCTGACATAACGGTTCGCTTGGAAGTTGATAAAGAAAATGTGAACGTTATTAGAGAACGTTTTAAAGGCTTGGGTGGTTTTCCATTAGGAACTCAAGAAGATGTATTGAGCTTAATTTCTGGTGGTTTTGATTCAGGTGTTTCAAGCTACCTGCACATTAAACGTGGTAGTAAGGTACATTATTGTTTTTTCAATCTTGGTGGTGCGATTCATGAAATAGGTGTTCAACAAACGGCTTACTACCTTTGGAAAAAATTTGGTTCTTCTGCCAAAGTAAAGTTCGTATCTATTGATTTTAAACCTGTTGTAGTTGAGCTTCTAGAAAACGTCGAGGATGGTCAAATAGGTGTCGTACTTAAACGCATGTTTATTCGTGCAGCATCTCAAGTTGCAAAAAGGTACGATATTCAAGCATTAGTCACAGGCGAAGCACTAGGACAGGTTTCAAGCCAAACACTCACTAACTTGCGTATGATTGACAACGTGTCAGATACACTAATTCTTCGTCCCCTGATCAATTGGGACAAAGAAGATATCATTAATTTAGCGCGTAATATAGGTACGGAAGATTTTGCTAAAACCATGCCTGAATATTGTGGCGTAATTTCTCGTAAGCCAACCATCAAAGCTGAAAAAGCGAAGTTAAACATAGAAGAAGCTAAGTTTAACTTTGATGTGTTAAACAAAGCTATTTACAATGCGCGTATTATCGATATTCGTGACATTGCAAAGCTAAGCACTGAGAAAGCACCAGAAGTCGAGCTAATCAAAGACATCCCAGTTAATGCGGTGATTTTGGATATTCGTAGTCCTGAAAAAGACAATAGCACATTAAAAATCGATGGTGTGGAAGTAGCGCATATTCCATTTTTTAAATTAGCAACAAAATTTAGTAATTTAGATCAAAATAAAACATATTTACTTTACTGTGATCATGGTATTATGAGTCGTTTACAAGCAATGTATATGCAAGAAAATGGTTTTAACAACGTTAAAGTATATAGACCATAGGGTTTTATACTTTATGATTTATAAAAATCAGTCATATACTCATTGGTTTGCTCCTTGCGTAATGTATAAGCTTTTTCTGAATACTAATTGTAGCTGCTGTTAATTTTGAGTAGAGCCTTCAAATTACAGCAATACGTTCATCCTCGCATATATGAAGTATCGCTTTTAGACGAGGTACTTATTCACTTTGTAGATGAATCCCATTTCCTGCATATTAAAAGGATGCTTAGTTGCACAGTGTTGTTAAAATGTTTAAAACTACAAACAAACCTCATTAATAATAATGTTTAACACTCAAGTTCGAGCTGAATTACGGATACCAACATCGTTTGTAGTAAACTCAATAATATTTTCTTGATAGAGAAAGATATGGACCTGATGAGTAAAGGGATCACTCTCGATTAATTTACTGGAAAAACCAGTGTTATTTCTTAATTTGAGTTCAAATAAAAATTTTAACATGATTAACGATTAAACAATCACTTTTATTTTAGGCATACCTAACCAGGTCAACTTATTGAACGTTTTTATCATAGCGTAAATTTCACAAATCTGAGCATTATGATCTCTTAAGCTCAATGTTCTTTTTAATAGTTTTTAAACTCGAAATATTGCCGTCTCTGATAAGGAACGTGTATGGTAACCATACCTCTTTTCCAATGTTGCTTGGAATCGTATAACTTCTAGTAATTCATCTCGAATCTTGATGGTATGAGTGAAACCGTTCGTTTAATACGAATGGTTTCATAACATTGGCTGGTGCCGTAAGTACCATTGACTTATACTTCATTGATTTTGCAGCGTGGCTGTTTAAATAATTTAGGTAACACTTCACCGTCAGTCACATTTGATACACTTAACTCAGCTGCAACGACTCCATGCATATTTGTATCTACTGTACTTGCGCCAGACTCGCCGTTTTCTATCAGTACCATGCTTTTTTACTTTCCATTCTCCTTCACCGTGGACTTTTAGTCCCGTAGCATCAATAGCTGGGTGCTTCCTTTATTCTTCGTCTTGAACGTGGCATCAACCGTTTTGGTTCGCTTGTTAATGCATGAATAGTAGGAGCATGACAATGGCAGTTGAGCAAGTTTGAAAGCAGAATGAGGAATCCTCGCAAACTGCCCCATGGCATTACAAAATACGCATTTAACCATGAGAGCCGTCATAGTGGCTAAGTCGCTAAATAAACGAGGTCTCCCATGATTACTCTGCTTAGTTTGATTCCATAGCTAAATATCTTCTTCATTAACCTAGAATGTGAGTGAACCACAGTTGATTAAAGCTTGATTATACTACTCCCAGTTAGTTATTTTGTAACGGAAACTATTCATAACTTGAATATTTCAGCGATCTTAATTATTTAGAGTGTTGGTTGAAATTAGTTCCCTTATTTAGGGAATAAGGTCAGTTATCATAAACGTTTCCTAACAGAGACAGCAATGGTTCGAGTCAAAAAACTACTGGGAGGAACAGTGAGCCTAGGGAATCACACAACTCAGACTAGTGCAACTGACGCGATGATAAAAGCGTTAAATAAGCTAACAAGACCAGATATACCTAACATAAAAGCGATTGTTCAATAGTTAATCATGTGAGGATTTGCTATTTGAACTTGCATTAGGAAACAAAGCCTGTAATAGGTGACAACAGTGTCATGTAGCTGGTGTATGCATTGGCGAAGGAGCCATTATAGATGTGAACTTAGTGGTTAAAGTTGAATTTTTTGCCATGGTTGCTTGGCATCCTTCTATCGCCTTGAAATGCTTGCATTGATAGTTTTATAAAGTATAGCTTTCGAACATTATTATCACGTGGATGTTGATTGATTGGCGGTATGTTTAGAGTTCTGGTACGATTATCCATCATGTTGTAATAAATATTATAATGTAATAATTTTATGGTTCTAAGTACATGGCTTGTGAGATCTAGAATGTGTATATCGGTGAAAACCGAATGAAAAGAGAATTACAGTCGATGGCAAAAATAAGAGCAAGGATTGCTTTGAATGTGGGTGTAGGCAGTCAAACCCCCGCAGAAATTCTGTCGTTTGAAGGTCTAAACACGGAGAATGAGCACGTCGCTATCATCTTTAAAAATGTTGATCAGTTTCAAGATACACCATTGGTTCGCATTCACTCCGAATGCCTTACTGGGGATGTTTTCCACTCTTCTCGTTGTGATTGTGGCGAACAGTTAGAAGAAACGATTCAAAAGATGGGTGAGCAAGGTGGTATCTTGCTTTATCTACGTCAAGAGGGAAGAGGTATTGGCTTGTATAATAAGCTTGATGCTTATGGGCTTCAAAGCTCGGGTATGGATACATATCAGGCGAATAATTATTTGGGTTTTCCAGATGACTTGCGTAGCTTTGAAGATGCGGCAGACATGTTGAAAGCGCTTGGAGTAACAGTAATTCAACTTATCACAAATAATCCAAAAAAAATAAAAGAAATTCAAGAATATGGAATTGAACTAAGTGATGTAATTGGCACTAAAGCACATTTAAAAAACGATAATAGACAATATTTGCAAGCTAAGATATCTTACGGTAAGCACAAGTTAACACTTTAATTTTACATTATATAAATTCAAAATAAAAACTTAGCCCTCAGCTAATCATAATACAATAAGTTGATCATGGTTTAAAAAATATAGGCTTCTTTATCGTTTATTCTTGTTAGTTTTAACTATATATTGCTTACCAATTAAGAGTTTATGATCTCGAATATATGTTTCCAGCGCGTAAGCTAGGCATGAATTATGCCACATTGAATCGCTGAGTCTTAAAGTATGTTCTGCAACTAGAGCAAGCTTTTAAAAAAGAAATCGCTGCATGGCCACATCATAGTGAATGCATGATATTTACGTGCAAACTAAAATATTATGTACTATATCTATATAACGTTGTAGGTGAAAATAAGATACCACTATTGATTTTTAGCTCTTTAAAAATCGTGATTAATCTTCGTGTATGCTTTTATTGGACTGTGCTCTCTCAATCAGAGAACTAACTTATTAATTTATGCTTTAAGTGGTCTTATTTCTTACTTAGAGTTCAGATCGCCAATCTCAACATGATTCACTATTAAACTCTTGTTTGCGTTTTAAACATACTTACTAGCTATATCAGCTTATTTAACATTTTCATTATGACGTAGAATTAACTAATCTAAGCATTGTAATTCTTTAAGCTCAATATCCTTACAGAAATTTTTTTAATTCGAAACTTTGCCGTCTCTGGTAAGGAGCGTGTAGTATAATCATATTTCGTTTTTCAATGCTGATTTGAACCGTATAACTTCTGGTAACTAACCTTTAAATTACGCGGATAATTTCGTTTTCAAAAAATTATTTTTTGCCTTGGTGGGATGAGTGAAATCGTTCGTTTAATATGAACGGTTTCACACATTGTCTGGTGTCATAAGCACCATCGGCTGATATTTCATTAATTTTGCGGCGGGGTTGTATGAGTAAGTAAGTAGCACTTCATCATCAGTCACATTTGATACACTTCACTCAGTAGCAATGATTTCAAGCGTATTTATATCTACTGTTAAATGCCGCTTTTGTCAGACTCGCCGTTTCCCATCAGTACCATCTTTTTTTTACTTTCCATTTTGCTTCACCGCAGATTTTGAGCTTCATAGAATCAATGACTAAGTATTAAATAAATGAGGTCTCCCATTATTATCCTGCTTCGTTTGATTTCATGGCTGATTAGCTTCTTCATGAACCCAGAATGTTAGTGAGTCACAATTGATTACAGTTTGATTATGCTGCTTCCAGTTCGTTGTTTTGTAGTGAAGATTATCATAGATCTGAATATTTAAGCGAACCTAACTATTTAGAATATTGCTTAAAAATTTAGCTCCATTATTTAGAAAATAAAGCCGATTTCCATAAACGTTCCATGGCAAAGACAGCAATGGTTTTAGTCAAAAAACGACTGAGAGGGACATTAAGTCTCAGGAATCATACAATGCAGATTAATGAAACCTACGCTATGATAAAAGCATTAAACAAACTGGCAAGACTAGGCATGCCTAACACGAAAGTAATGGTTTAATCGTTAATCATGTGAGGATTTGCTATCTCAATTCAAATTAAGAAACAAAGCCTAATTAATAATAATCCTAAATTTGACTTTTTAAATCAACAGTAGTCTAACTTATTGTACTAATATTTTTTTCAATACTTTTTGATACATGTTAGATAGCTTTTCTAAATTAGCTATGCTGACGCACTCATTGACTTTGTGGATGGTTGTATTTACTGGTCCGAGTTCAATGACTTGAGTACCCATCCGCGCGATAAAACGCCCATCAGAAGTGCCACCTGTTGTCAACAATTGAGGTTTTTGATTGTTCACTTCATCAACGGCGGTAACAACTGCATCAAGCAATGTACCTGTATCTGTTAAAAAGGGATAACCACTGAATGTCCAAGCTAAATCATATTCCAGATTATGTTTATTAAGCACAGCATAAATACGTGATTTAATGTTATCAGCGGTTAACTCTGTACTGAAACGTAAATTAAATTGCACCTGAAAATTGCCGGGAATAACATTACTCACGCCTGTTCCTGCTGCTAAATTTGAAATTTGAAAGCTGGTTGGTGGAAAGTACTCATTTCCATTATCCCATAGCATACTCGCAAGTTCAGCCAATGCAGGAAGTACTTGATGGATAGGGTTGCGTGCCAGTTGTGGGTAAGCAACGTGGCCTTGAATTCCTTTGACGATGAGGTCGCCCGTGATTGAACCGCGTCGGCCATTCTTTATTACATCTCCTACGACATTTGTGCTTGAAGGTTCGCCCACGATACACATATCAATAATTTCATTGCGTTTTACCAAGGTATCAACCACTCGAGTAGTGCCATTTATAAACGAACCTTCTTCATCAGACGTGATAAGAAACGCCAATGAGCCAGTGTAAATTGGGTTCTCTGCCACAAAACGTTCAGTAGCAACCACCATGGCCGCCAAAGAACCTTTCATATCTGCTGCACCACGGCCATACAGATATCCTTCAATGATTGTTGGTTCAAACGGAGGTGTGTGCCATTGCTCGACAGGGCCAGATGGAACAACATCAGTATGACCGGCAAAAGCGAATAATGGGGCTTTAGTACCTCGGCGGGCCCATAGATTAGTAGTATCTTCAAATACCATCCGTTCGACAGTAAAATGTATTTTTTCAAGTCGTTGGATCATGAGTTCTTGGCATCCTCCATCTATAGGGGTTACGGATGGACGCTTGATTAAATTTTTAGCTAAAGATAATACAGCACTGTCTGTCATGGGGGGATGTGCATCCTCGTAATTTATTTAAATACTACGAATTAAATTCTACTATTTTTGATGGCGTTATTCACCAAAAATGACAGCATACTCATCCAGTTTAAAGCCAAGATAATAGTGGCCTTCATGTTCCAGTACAGGGCGTTTTATAATGGTCGGTTGAATTAACATTAACGCAATAGCATTAAATTCATTTAAATTATTTTTTTGTTCTTTGGACAATGCGCGAAAAATAGTGCCTTGTTTATTAACAAGTCTTTCCCAGCCAAGCTCTTTTATAAATTTTTTAAGCATATTTTGATTAATGCCATTTTTACGATAATCGTGAAATGAAAAGGGTTGATTTTTAGCTTCTAGCCATATAAGGACTTTTTTTATGGTGTTACAATTCTTAATTCCGTAAACCACTGTACTCATAAATTTCTTCCTTTTAAAGTTATGTTTTAAGGCGCTAGACTGACATTGAGACATCTAGAAAGCAGGACGCTAACTGTAATACAAGTAGGTTTTGTTTCCTCATGTGAGTTTGAATAGTAAATTTCAACATGATGAACTTATGACAGATACTTTTAATAGTACGCAGTAGCCCAATTCCTAAACTAGTTACTCAGCATGATAACGTCGTTTATGCACCTCAATGTAGCCAGTTTATTTAATCGCTTTTTAGACTCACTTTAAAGAAATATGTTTTGGAAACGTATTAATATCGTGGTCTTGGCAAAACTCGGCAGTAACCTATACTTTTTTCAAAACTTAGACATAAAAAATGAGCTTCGCCAACATTTAAATCTCTTATGAAGCCCTTTTGGAACCATTCAATCTTCGCAACAATCAGCATGAAACCAATACTATCGATTTCATTTAAAAATGTATGACTTAATTTAAAAATAGTTTAATCATCTCATTTTCATTTAAAATTTCGATGCCTAATGTTTGTGCTTTAGCTAATTTCGACCCCGCAGCCTCACCTGCGATAAGTAAATCAGTTTTTGTAGACACGCTACCAGTGATTTTCGCGCCAAAGGCTTGTAATGCTGCTTTTGCATCACTACGAGTCATTTGTGACAAAGAACCTGTAAGAACTACAACCTTACCATCAAGCAATAATGATTTGCTTTTATCACGAAGTTTAATTTCATGCCAATGAATACCAACTTCAAGCAATGCATTAATGGCGTTTTTATTTTTTTCTTCGCCAAAGAAAGATGTCACATGTTTTGCGATAACGGCACCTACATTATGCACGCTAACCAATTGTTTTTCTGAAGCAGTACGAAGCACTTTTAAAGTAACGAAAGAATGCGCAAGGGTCGCTGCCATTGTTTCACCCACCTCTCGGATACCCAGTGAATAAATAAAGCGAGCGAGTGTGGTTTTTTTTGCTTTCTTGATAGAAAGCATGATCTTTTGTGCAGATCTAGGTCCCATACGCTTAAGCATCGCAATTTGCTCTGCTGACAGCTTGAAAAGGTCTGCTGGCTCTTTAACTAATTCTTTATCAATCAACTGCTTAATAATTTTATCACCAAGACCATTTACGTTTAAGGCTTTACGCGAAAAAAAATGTTTAATAGTTTCTTTGCGTTGCGCCAAACAAATGAGTCTTCCAGAACAACGTGTCACAGCTTCACCTTCAATACGTTTAACATGCGAATGACAAACAGGACATTCCGTAGGAAACACAATTTTTTTGGCATAATCAGGCCGACGACTTTTTACAACACATACAATTTGAGGAATCACATCTCCAGCACGACGAATAATCACCGTATCACCAATTTTAATGTCTAAACGCACTATTTTATCGGCATTGTGCAGCGTTGCGTTGGAAATGGTAACACCACCAATAACAATTGGGGCCAACTTTGCGACAGGTGTAATAGCACCTGTTCTACCAACTTGGAACTCCACGTCCAATACAATTGTGATTTTTTCTTGTGCAGGGAATTTATAGGCAATAGCCCAACGTGGAGCTCTTGCAATAAAACCTAGTTGTTTTTGAGTAGCAATAGCATCAACTTTAATGACAACACCATCAATTTCGTATGGAAGTGTATTACGGAGCGCTATCATGTTTTGGTAGTAAGCAATTACATTACTCAATCCCTTCACTTTTTTTACTTCAGAGCTCAGTGGTATTCCCCATTGATGTAACTGCTTTAAACGGCCAAAATGTGAATCGTCAACTACTTCTGATATAAGACCAAGAGAGTAGGCATAAAAGCGTAGTGGGCGCGTAGCCGTTATTTTAGGGTCTAGTTGACGAATGCTGCCTGCTGCCGCATTTCGTGAGTTAACAAAAATTTTTTTACCTTTTTTTAAATTTTTTTCGTTCAGCTTATTGAAGCCCTCTTTTAACATAAGTACTTCACCACGTACTTCTAACTGTACTGGCCAATCAGTGCCTTGTAACTGTAAGGGTACATTTTTAATCGTGCGCGCATTGTTAGTAATATTTTCTCCTGTGGTACCATCACCACGTGTTGCTGCTCGAACAAGCACACCTTTTTCATACATTAAACTAACCGCTAGTCCATCCAGTTTCGGTTCACAACTAAATGTAAAATCGTCTGCACGATTCAATCTCTCTTTGATCCGTTTTTCGAACGCCAGTAGGTCTGTGTCATCAAACGCATTATCAAGAGACAGCATCGGAATTTCGTGGTGCACTTGCATAAACGCATTTAATGATCGGCCACCAACACGCTGGCTTGGCGAATCAGCAGAAATATTTTCAGGATGATCTGCTTCTATTGCCCGCAACTGCTGCATCAATTGATCATACTCAGCATCAGGAAGCTCAGATTTATTTTCTACATAGTAAAGATGGCCATGATAGTTCAGTTGAGCTTTCAGTTTCTGCAATTGTTGTTGAATGTTAGTGGTCATCAGTGTTCCTATGCGCTGCCATCACTCTCAGCGATGCATAAATAGAATGAGTATTCGTATAACTGCAAGTTTTCTTGCGTTTCAATTAGATAAAGCATATTTATATATTGTATTACCTAAATCAGGAAACTCAATTATCAATCTACACTCTAAATAGCTAGTATGCTCAAAGTAATCGCACTGTCATTATCCAACACAATAATGGTTGCAACGGTATTATCTTTTAACTCTACATTGTCAACTACCGCAAAAAATTATTCTTTTTTTAAAATGCAGTAAAGAAGAAATCAGGAGCAATAAGGCTTTAAAAGTTAACTCTTTCCATGTGCTGCTACCGCATCCTTCAAGCACACCTTAACTCCAATATTTTTAAAAAAACAGATTTTTTTACTATTTTATACCAGTAATTAGTGAAAATTTCTTCAATTTAAAAATAGTACACCCACTCCGTCGTTCGGAGCGGTAGTAAATTATTATTGAAACAACTTTGTTCCCTAATTCCAGTGCAAACAGCAAATCCCAACATGACAAATTACAAAAGATCATTTTCGTATTAAGTATATCTAACCCTCTCAGCCTATCTAACGTTTTTGCCATCCCGTAAGTTCCGCTCATCTGAACGTTATGATTCCTTAGCTTTTTGTTTCCTAAATGAGAGTGCTCAATTATCAATTAATGTTCTAAACAGCTAACTGGAGGCAATATATCAAGCTTTAACCAATGGCGGCTCACTAACAGCCTGAATTAATTAGGAAGCCATTCAGCTATAGAACTAAACTAAGTCGGGTAATGATGGCAGACCTCCTTTATTTAACGACTTAGCCATGACTACATCCTTCATGGATAAACGCGTATTTTCAATGCCATTGAGAGGTCTGAAAGGATTCATAAATTCTATTTTTAATTAGTTAAGCTGTCATTGTCATACCCTTATTATTCATGCGTCAGCAAGCGAGCCAAAATAATTAACGTCATGTTCAAAACAAAGAATACAGGAACCATCTAACATTTAGCTATGGATTTTACAGGACTCAAAGTCTACGGTGAAAGAGAATGGAAAGTAAGAAAGCATGGCACTAACAGTAAATGGTGAGTCTGGCGCAAGTTGCATGAAGTGGTAAATATAAATACGCATGCAATCATTACTGCTGAGTTAAGCTCATCAAATGTAACTGACGATAAAGTGCTACCTAACTTATTCAAACAGACCCGCCGGAAAATTCATAAAATATTAGGCGAGAGTGCCTACGATACCAAGCAATGCTATGAAACCGCTCGTATTAAACGAGCGGTTTCACTCATCTCATCAAGAAAAAGAACAACTTTTTAAAAACGAAATAATCTGTGTAATTTAGTGATCAATTACCAGTAATTATACGGTTCACCTCAGCCTGAACAGTGGGGGGTATAGTTACCACAAACGTTCCTTATCAAAGACGGCAATATTTTACATCAAAACAATTATTCGGAGAGATATTGAGTTTGAGGGATCACAATGCTCAGATTAGAGAAACCTCGCAATAATAAATAATGTTAAATAAGCTGACCAGATTCAGTATAGCTACACAAAAGCGATTGTCTAACCGTTCCTAGTGTTGTGATGTGTTATTTAAACTTGCATGAAGAAACAAAGTCCATGAGAGTTATCGTAATGGCTACATCACTCACTAAACTAATATTTTTTGATGTTGTTGTTTAGTTTGATTCCATAGCTAAATGCCTTTTTCATCAATTCAAAACATTAATAAGCTACTATTACTTAATAGTTTGGTTCTCTGATTTAGGAAATATAATTCAAAATTCACTTAATTATTTTTTCATTGTCACGACGTGCTGCAGCATTTTTGACGATTGACTGGAGCTCGCCTTTTTGGAACATTTCCAAAATGATATCACAACCACCAATCAACTCTCCTTCAATCCAAAGCTGTGGAAAAGTTGGCCACTCCGCATATACTGGTAATTCAGCGCGAATATCGGGATTTTGCAAAATATCTACGTAAGCAAATTTTTCACCACATGCTATTAGTGTTTGACTGGATTGAGAAGAAAAGCCACAACTCGGTTGCTTAGGTGAACCTTTCATATAAAGTAAAATCGTATTTTTTTCAATTTGTTGTTTAATTTTATCAATAGTTTTCATTACTTCCTCGAACATCAAGTGTGACGATAATATCAATTTTAACTGGAAAAAGAGTATAAAAAAACATCTAAAAACTATAAAGGCATATTTATAAATTTTTAAATTATTCTTTTCATACAGTAAAAACTTGTTAAACTTCTTTGCAGTCAGTCTATAAGTAGAAACGTCGACTCATGTAGTGTATAGAAAATCTACAGGAAGCAATAATGTTAGGGGGAAACCCCACCATCATGGAGAATCAAGTAATGGCATTTCAACTACCAGTCCTCCCTTACGAAAAAAATGCACTTGAGCCACATATGTCTCAAGAGACTATAGAATATCACTACGGTAAACATCACCACGCTTACGTTGTTAAACTTAATAGCATAGTTGAAGGTACAGAGCTTGAGAATCGATCTTTGGAAGAGATTGTCAAGACATCAACTGGTGTTGTTTTCAATAATGCAGCACAAATGTGGAACCACACGCTTTACTGGAACTGTCTTAGCCCAAATGGCGGTGGTGAGCCAACTGGTGAGCTTGCAAATACAATTTCTAAGTCATTTGGTTCTTTCGAAAAGTTCCAAGCTAAATTTACTGATTCAGCCATCAATAACTTTGGCTCTTCATGGACTTGGTTGGTTCAAAAAGCTGATGGCTCCCTGAATATAGTTAACACATCAAATGCGGGTACACCTCTGACTGAAGATGGTGTGACACCACTTCTAGCCATTGACCTCTGGGAACACGCTTACTACATTGATTTCCGAAACCTACGTCCAAACTACATAAAAGCATTTTGGGCATTGGTTAACTGGGAGTATGTTGTTAAAAATTTAGCAATGTAATATGCTAATTTTAATTACACTAAATTGTGTGTAGTTAAATACCTCGCAGCGACGAGGTATTTTTTATCTTCCAAATGGCCTTGTCTACTAATTCAAGTTTAGATAGTAAATTAGGAAACAAAATCAGAAGTCATGCGTAGCAAAAAACAATGTTTATTGTAAATAATTAACATTAAAGAAACCATTTAAGCATATTTTATTGTAATTTTTTATAGATAGTGTATACACTGTAGAGCTATGAATATATGATAAGTTTTAGATACTCCAGCCTGCAGCCTGCGTATACAGGCTAATCAAGTACACACGAAAGGAGTAGACTCTAGTCTACTCTTCAATTTTTGAAGTTGCGTCCTCTATTGGCACAATCTGACTAACGTGATAACCTTTTGGACCTGCAAAGACTTCATAATTAACGGTTTGACCGGCCTTCAATGTTCGATAACCATCCATTTTAATCGTTGAATAGTGAACGAAAATATCACTATCACCCTCATCAGGACAGATGAAACCAAACCCTTTAGTATTATTAAACCATTTAACTGTACCACTTGCCATGCGAAACATTCCTCTTGCATTCAAATTGCATAACTATGAGTAATATTTACATCTGTGATCGTGTTACTCATTGGTAATTGATGTCATATATTTTTACTACAAGTCACACTTTAGTGAAATGATTCAGGCAGTCAAGCTCTGCGTAATGCATATCACAATATTTTAATAAAATAACCAAAGATATGGAAAAAAATGGAATTTCTTTCCTAAATTAGAGTATTAAATAGGAAACAAAGTATGCTATAAAGTCTCTCGCTTAATATGAATGGTTTCGTAGCATTATTTGTGTCATAAGCACCAGTCGGCTAATATTTCATTAATTTTTCAGTGGGTCTGTTTGAGGAAGTTAGGTAGCACTTCACAGGTAGGCAAATTTGGTGCACTTCACTCAGCAACAATAATTTCATGCGTATTTATATCTATCGCTAAGTGTAACTTGTGCCAGATTTATTATTTGCCATTAGCCATGCTTTTTACTTTTATTTTTCTTCACTATAGACTTTGAGCCCTTAGAATTAATAGTTCAGTGCTGGATGTTTACTTTATTCTCCATCTTGAACGTGACGTTAATCGTTTTGGTTCATTTGCTCATGCATAACATGAATAGTGAAGGCATAGCAACGGCAGTTGAACAAATTTAAAAACAGAATCAATTAATCCTTGTAGACCCCTCAGTGGTATTGCAAATACGCATTTCATCACGAAGCCGTCGTAATGGTTAAGTTACTAAATAAACGAAGTCTCCCGTAGTTACCCCGTTTTGTTTGATTCCATAGTTGAATAGCTTCATCATCAATCCAGAATGTTAGTGAGCCCAACTATCTAAAGTGTTAATTGAAAACTTAGTTATTTTACTTAAGACATAAAGCCGGTTACCATAAACGTTCCCTAGCAGAAATAGCAATGGTTCGAATTAAAAAATTACTGGAAGGGACATTGAGCCTAGAGAATCATGCAACCCAGATTAGTGAAACCTACGCCATAATAAAATCATTCAATAAACTGACAAGACTAAGTATGTCTAAGGCTCAAGTGATTGTCTAATAATGAATAATATTTAAATTTATTAATTGACAACAGATATTTGTGCAGGCGCAACCTCGCTACTCCAATAAAGTCTGCTCGCCACATTTAACGCTATTTGCTGATAAATAGCTGTATGTTCACTATCTGGTTTGCTCACAACGGTTGGTCTTCCCGCATCCATATCTTCGCGAATATCAATATGCAAGGGGACTTGTCCAAGCAGTGGTAAGCTATATTTCAACGACATTTTCTGTGCGCCACCTTCACCAAAAATAGCTTCATGATGACGACATTGACTACAAATATGATAGCTCATGTTTTCTACTATCCCGAGCACAGGTACCGCGACTTTTTCAAACATAATAACACCTTTAATAGCATCGGTGAGAGCTAAATCCTGTGGGGTCGTCACTACAACCGCTGCAGTTACTGGAAATTGCTGTGCCAAACTCAGTTGAATATCCCCAGTACCTGGAGGCATATCAACAATTAAATAGTCTACATCCGGCCAATGTGTTTCATTAACTAATTGCGCAAAGACTTTTGATGCCATCGGCCCACGCCATACCATTGCATTTTCATCAGACACAAGATAACCAATAGAATTGCTATAAAGGCCATAAGCTTCAACAGGTTCCATGCTTTTCCCGTCTAACGATATTGGTTGTTTTCCTTTTGTTCCTAACATCAACGGCAATGAAGGCCCATAAATATCTGCATCCAAAAGACCAATTTTTGCACCCTGAGCATGAAGAGCAAGCGCTAAATTAACTGCGGTCGTCGACTTACCTACTCCTCCTTTCGCAGAGCTAACGATGATTATATTTTTTACTCCCTGAAGCAGAGTTTTATTTCCCGCTTTCAACGCCGCAATGTCTTGAATCACTTTGAACCTAAGCAAAGAGATATTCAGCTTAATGCGGTCCTTAATCCAAGCATCCAACTCAGATATCAATGCACTAGCGGCAAAAGGCAACCTTACCGTAATTTCATTATCCTCTGACTGAAAAACTAAGCCATATTGGTTTGCCCAATCCTTGATAAATGCATGATGTTCAAATTGGTTAAGTAATGTAATTACGGCAAGCAATTCAACTGCATTTACTTTGTTACGACCATATACCATAGTAAATACCTCCCCTTCTTTGTTCCACTTTCATCAAAGTCAAGTCTTCCACTAGTCTAATAAAAAATTTACAAGATACACACTTTTTACACACAAGCAAAAAGCTATCTTAGACGCGTAGTAATTCATCGATTACAGATAGCACAGGAGGTCATGTATTCAAGAAGTTATTCTTCGTATAAAATATGTAATTTTTATGGTGATTATTATCAGGCTATATTCCTTAATGCAAGTTTTGATAATAAATCTCAAACATGATTCACTATTAGACGCTCACTTTTATTTTTAGCATCCCTAACCCTATTAATTGATGTGTCGTTTTTATTGTGTTATAGATTTCACTAATCTGGCCATTATAATTCTGTAGGATCAATGTCCCTCAGCAGTTTTTTAATGCGAAACATTGTCGCCTTTAATAGAGAACGTTTATGGTAACTGTGCCTCGTTTTCCTATGCTGATTTGAACCGTATAATTTCTAGTAACTGATTGCTAAATTACGCGGATGATCTCGTTTACAAAAAGTTGCTTCTTTTTTGATAAAATGAGTGAAACCATTCGTTTAATGCGAACAGTCTTATAGGATTGCCAGGTATCGTCAGCGCCATCAACTAAAATTGCATTGATTCTTCGGTGGGTCTGCTTAAGCAAGTTAAGTTGCACTTTACTGTCAGTTGCATTCGATGAACTTAACTTAGGAGCAATGCTTTCATGCATATTTGCAACTACCTCTAACTGTAATTTTCATGTCTATGAATAAGTTTCCCCACAAAATAACTAGCTGGAAGCTGTATAATCAAGCTTTAATCAATCGTGGCTCACTAACATTCTTGATTAATGAAGAAGAGATTCAGCTATGGGACAAAACTAAGAAGGGTAATCATAGGAGATCTCGTTTATTTCACAATTTAACCATCACAAGGTCCCTCATGATTAAATACATATTTAAAGTGCCATTGAAAGGTCTGCAAGGATTCATTAATTTATTTTCAACTTCCTCAACTGACATTACTGTCATGCCCTCCTATTCATGCATTAGCAAGCTAATTAAAATGGTTAACGTCACGTTCAAAACGAAGAATAAAGGAAGCATCTAGCACTTAGCCATTCATTTTACGGGGTTCAAAACCTACGGTGAAGATGAATGGAAAGTCAAAAAGCATAGTACTGATGAGAAACGGCTAGTCTGGCGCAAATTACATTTAAAGGTAGCTGTACATACACATAAAAGCATTGCTGCTGAGCTAAATGCATCAAATGTGACTGACGGTGAAGTGCTACTTAACTTGCTTAAATAAACCTGATAAAAAATCAATGAGACATCAGCCGATGGTACTTATGACACCAGACAATGTTACGAAACCATTCGTATCAAACGAGCGGTTCCAATTATTTTATCAAGAAAAGGAGTAACTTTAGGGAAACGAGATCATCCACGTAATTTAGCGGCCAGTTACCAGAAGTTATACGGTTCAAATTAGCATTGAAAAACGAGGTATGATTACCCCTAAACATTCTCTATCAAAAACAGTCATGTTTCGAGTCAAAAAGTTACTGGGAGGGACATTAAACCTAAAAAATAATAAAGCTTAAATTAATTAAATCTACAAATAATACAACCGTTAAACAAGCTGACGGAATTGGTATGCCTAAAACAAAAGCCATCGTCTAAGAATGAATCATGTGAAGATTTACTTCCTCCATTCAAGTTAAAAAATTATAATTATATTCCACAATCTTGTCCTTGTACATAAAAAGTACCTCTTTTATCCAGTCAAGCGCACGACAACTATTAATCTTATTGTATTAAATTTATAATTATTGACTATAGAGTAGAAAAAATTTTACAGTTCATAGTATACTTCTGAATCATTCATAAATCAAGCTCCTTCAATGATTACGCATGTATTAACTGCCTGATTCATCCATCAAGATTCGCGACAATGTTTTGACACCCATACCTGTTGCGCCCACAGACCATTTTTCGTTAGCTACTTTGCGATATGCACCAGAGCAATCGAGGTGAATCCAGCCTTTTTGGTAGTTATCAACAAAATAAGATAGAAAGGCAGCGGCAGTACTCGCGCCAGGTGAATACAACCCCGACCCTACGTTTGCCAAATCAGCAAAACTTGATGGCAACATATTGCGGTGAAATTCAGCCAGTGGTAGCTGCCACATGCCTTCATTCTCTGCTTCTGCAGCATTTAAACAACGTCGTGCTAACGCCTCGTCAAATGAGAACAATGCATGGTAGTCATTACCCAAAGCCATTTTTGCTGCCCCTGTTAAGGTTGCACAATCAATAGTTAATGCAGGTTTATGTTTATTTGCATAAAGTAAGCCATCAGCCAATACCAATCGGCCTTCGGCGTCTGAGTTTAGAACCTCAACACTCACTCCATTTTTGTAAGTGATGATATCACCAAGCTTATAAGCGTTACTTGAAATCATATTCTCTGCGCAGCATAGAATAAGTTTTATACGCTTATTAAGCCCTTGTGCAATCGCAAGGGCCAATCCACCGGTTGCCATTGCTGCACCACCCATGTCGGCTTTCATTGAATCCATAAAACTAGATTGTTTGATACTGTAGCCACCTGAGTCAAATGTAATACCTTTACCGACTATACACGCAAAGACCTCTGTCTTTTCATCGTTTGTTGGGTTGTAGTCCAATTGTAGCATGGCTGGTTTTCGTGCGGAACCTCTACCAACGGTATGTACACCTACCCAACCGTGCTCAAGTAGGTCAGCACCGCCGACGATTTTGTAACTGACATGTTCGGGGTTTGGAGCTTGTGATTTAATGAATTCTCCTGAGCGTACAGCTAATTGTTGTGGGCCAACTGCTTCAGCTGTTTCATTAATTATTTGACGAACCCAATCGGTTGTCATAATACGATTTTTTAGTATTTGTTGCTGTTTGCCTTCTACCACTGAGGCGTCAAATTTATAATCTGTTTTTGGACCACGCAATCCTTGATAAAATGCCCATGCGGTTTCAACATCCCAATTATCTCCACTTAACGCGACATTGCGGATACCTTGAGTATCCAATTTACGTGCTGCCTGTTGAATATTGTCTAGCGCTGCTTCTGCATTTGCATGAATAAGTGCACCATTTTGATCAAAAGAAATAACGGTATTTGTACCGCCCCACGCGTCAGCTGCTGTCTCATATGTTAGTGTGATAAGCATTTTGTCGATCATGTTAAACTCCCTATGCATAGCTCTTACTGTAACAATTGTACAACGTTTTATTCAGTTGATTGACCTTCTATACTTATCAATGGTGAAATTTTTATGTTCGCCACAATAATTTTATTACATCGGTATCATTAAAAATGTTCAGCATAACGTATTGAAGCATACAGTTGGCTTCAGCCCACTTTAATAAATTTAATGCACCTAAAAAACAATTACGTATTCAATAAAGTGATTATGATTCAAATACAATACTCATGTTCAATGAATGTACCAATGATTTTGTTATGCATTTGCATTGGTTTTAAATATCTAATCGTCTTTCTATGAAGCCGTTTCAAACTGATGCGAGGAGTGAAATTTTTTTCAATACGCTGTATATAAAGCATGTCAACGGGGCTGTTGCAACTAATTATAGGATGCAGATCTACCCAGTAATGGGCTTAACGATTACTGATAAATCACCGCAACATTGAATAGACGATTCCTGAAGGCGGATCTCTCCCGAACAAGAGTTTTACCCTCATCATGACGTAACAAGAAATCAAATTGGCCTTTGTTCAACCTTCGCAGTGATTCGAATCCCTCGATGGTTGACCAGGCTCGCTTTCGTATTTTAAAACCGCCGGAGCTGACAACGAGCTTCTTGATGGGGGCGTGATCGGACTCGATACCATTATTGAGATACTTCACTTGCCGTTGCTCGACATCCGCTCGCAGCTGTCCCTCCTTCTTCAGGCGCAAGATAGTATGAGCATACTAGGAATGCTTGTCTGTGCTCAAGGTCTTAGGCTGAGTGTCTACATCATAGTATCTTAGGTACCGTTTCAAGAACTGATAAGTCGCGTTTTTATTACGTTTTGGGAGAAATAGAAGTCCAGTGTCTCGTCTTGCTTGTTGATAGCTCGATACAGATAATGCCATTTCCCTTTCACCTTGACGTAGGTTTCATCGAGCTGCCACGAAGAATCTGCTCGGATGAATTGATGGCGACGTAACTTCTTGCGTAATGCTGGGCATATTCCATAAACCAACAATAAATGGTCGAGCGGTTAACCGAAACCCCTCGCTCTGCCAGCATGTCGCTGAGATTGGCGTAGCTCATTGGGGTCGAACCATACCAGCGCAGGCACCAAAGAATGATTTCAGGAGCAAAATGTTTCCATTTAAATGCGGGATTGGTCATTGAGTCACTAGATCAGAAAAGACAGAACTAAATTCTGTGTCTTGGTTGATTTTTTTGCAACAAAGCCGTTCATTATGTTGAAATTTGCTATTTCAATTTGAATTAAGAAACAAAGCCGTTTAGTAACCCAATGTGTGTGATGCCAACTGACAGCCGTCTTCGGTGCAAGAAAGTACAGAGCTTTGAGTATACCAATCACCTAGAACGATTCGTTGTGTGAACTCAGTGTTAGTACTCATAGACACAGTATGAACATACGGACGGTGCGTATGTCCATGGATTATCTGTGTTACGCCATATACTTTCATTAAACGCGAGACTTCATCTGTGTCTACATCTATGATGTCTTCAGTTTTTTGTTGGTTGCTTTTTACGCTACTTTTACGAATTTTTTCGCCGATATTTTTACGATACGATAAAGGAAGTCGTAAGAATAGCCACTGAGTAAATATATTCCTCACTTTCCTCCTATAGCGCTGATAGTCTTCATCGTGTATGCATAAAGTATCGCCATGCATGATGAGCGTCTGTTTGCCGAAAAGGTCAATCACGGTATGCTCAGGCAACAATATCATGCTAGACTCTTTCGCGAAATATTTACCAATCATGAAATCGCGGTTGCCATGAATGAAGTAAATAGGAACGCCATGTTCGGATAATGTTTTCAAGGCGGAGGCTATTTTTCGATGAAGCGGAGTATTATCATCGTCACCGATCCAAACCTCAAATAAGTCTCCAAGAATATATAACATGGATGCGTGCAGAGCTTCTTCATTTAGAAAGCGGCAAAAACAATCAGTAATTGCAGGATGAGAAGGACTTAGGTGTAAATCTGATATAAAAAGTATTGTCATAGGAAAGTGAACTGCCATAGGAAAGAGAACTGCGATGATTATCGTTGTCTCTCGATGTATTATTCTCGATGGTTACGCTGTTGACCTGCACTGTCCCAACACGAATATCTTCGTGCACGTAGACCCATTTATTTGTCGCACCATTTTTAATTTTATTAATTATGCCCATGCCTTGTACAATTTTAGCAAATAGACCTAAATCTAGGCCATTCATTGACTCTTATTTGCAGTCTAGGAAAGTGCTACCATTTAAGTTTGTGAAAAATTGAGAATTCATTGAATGCGACTCTATCGCTCAGGGTGCGTGCTACCGTAAAAATACTGGTCTTATTCCTTAAAGTATTATTCGCTTCATTTTTAATTGGGGTTTGTAACTCTTTTTCTTCTATGCCAGATGTCATATTACTGCCTTGACCTATGAAATTGTCAATGATACGGTGAAAAAACGTACTATCATAAAAACTGTTCAGCAATGTTGCAAAAAATTTATCTGTATTTGAAGCGCTTTTTCAGTGTTAGGTTGGATTTGAATATCATCAAAACTAGAATGCAATATAATCATATTTTATTCTATTTAAAATCATTTAGTAGAGACAATTGATTCTATCTCAACGAAAGGGACATTTAACTGATTTAACACAGAGCATATAGAGCTAAGTTGTGTGCTGTGCGATTGCTGTGTATTAAAATAGTGTGTATTCGTAATTACAGTGAATGCTTTATTGTTGAATGAGTAAAGGTCATATTATGAAAAATATAAGTTTCTCTAACCAGCAAATAAAAATTTAAAGTCCAACATATCTTCATTAATAAATTTTGTTTTTTAATTTGAATTAAACCCACAAAAAGTGACTACAATCACTTGATATCCCTGACGGATAAGTGCGGCACACGGATGCAGATCTACCCAGTAATGGGCTTAACGATTACTGATAAATCACCTCAACATTGAATAGACGATTCCTGAAGGCGGATCTCTCCCGAACAAGAGTTTTACTCTCATCATGACGTAACCAGAAATCAAACTGGCCTTTGTTCAACATTCGCAGTGATTCGAATCCCTCGATAGTTGATCAGGCTCGCTTTCGCATTTTAAAACCGCCGGAGCTGACAACGAGCTTCTTGATGGGGGCGTGATCGGACTCGATACCATTATTGAGATACTTCACTTGCCGTTGCTCAACATCCGCTCGCAGCCGTCCCTCCTTCTTCAGGTGCGAGATAGCATGAGCATACGAGGAATGCTTGTCTGTGTTCAAGGTCTTAGGCTGAGTGTCTACATCATAGTATCTTAGGTACCGTTTCAAGAACTGATAAGTCGCATTTTTATTACGTTTTTGGAAAAAATAGAAGTCCAGTGTCTCGTCTTGCTTTTTGATAGCTCGATACAGATAATGCCATGTCCCTTTCACCGTGACGTAGGTTTCATCGAGCTGGCACGAAGAATCTGCTCGGATGAATTGATGGCGACGTAACTTCTTGCGTAATCTTGGGGCATATGCCATGAACCAACGATAAATGGTCGAGCGGTTAACCGAAACCCCTCGCTCTGCCAGCATGTCGCTGAGGTTGGCGTAGCTCATTGGGGTCGAACCATACCAGCGCAGGTACTAAAAAATGATTTCAGAAGCAAAATGTTTCCATTTGAATGCGGGATTGGTCATTGAGTCACTAGATCAGAAAAGATAGAACTAAATTCTGAGTCTTGGTTGATTTTTTTGCAACAAAGCCCTATTTAGAGTGTTGATTAAAAATTTAGTCCTCTCATTTAGAAAATAAAGCCACGTACCATAAACGTTACCTAGCAGAGACAACAATAGTGCGAGTCAAAAAGCTACTAGGAGGGACATTGTGCCTAAGGAATCATACAAGTCAAATTAAATAAACCCACTCCATGATAAAAGCGTTAAAGAAGCTGACAGGATCAGGTATACTTAAAATGAAAGCACTTATCTAATAGTGAATTATGTTGAATTTTTCTATCTGAACTCAAATTAGGAAACACATTCGAAATGATGAAGCGGTTTGAGAATACTGTGTAATCTAGGTCAACAAATTGTCTTAATTTCGAGACAATATTTTGAATAATTGCTCTGAAGACGAAGTTTGAGTTGTTGCGTGTTATATAATTAGACCTAACTTATATAAATGGAGCTTGCTATGACTAGAAAGATCAAAATGTTATCCCACGGAAGACTACTTACGAGGTTTACTCAACTCGGACCTTATATTAGACAAAATAAATCGTCAGAAGAAGGCTACTTCTTTGATTGTTTATCTGCATGTGTGAATGCACAAAAGCTACCAGAAAGCCGAGAGTTCTGGGGTTGGTGGTTAAAATTAACGCCGAAAAAAGGTGGATTTGAATATGCGTATACCTTTGGTAAATTTAATACAGAAGGCAATTGGAAAATGGATCATGTACCCAAGAGATGTACCAAAGAAGTGACTAAATCATTAGAGATGTTCTATAAAAAAATTTCTAATTTTGTTGAAAATGAATTGCAACTAGAAATTACTGCTCTGTCATCCCTTAAGCATCCACAACTAGGTCCTGCTGCGTAAATTCCACGCATTACCGCTGATAGTAATATAAACGGCTTTGTTGCAACAAAAATCAACCAAGACTCAGAGTTTAGTTCTGTCTTTTCTGATCTAGTGACTCAATGACCAATCCCATATTCAAATGGAAACATTTTGTTTCTGAAATTATTCTTTGGTGCCTGCGCTGGTATGGTTCGACCCCAATGAGCTACGCCAACCTCAGCGACATGCTGGCAGAGCGAGAGGTTTCGGTTAACCGCTCGACCATTTATCGTTGGTTCATGGCATATGCCCCAGCATTACGCAAGAAGTTACGTCGCCATCAATTCATCCGAGCAGATTCTTCGTGCCAGCTCGATGAAACCTACGTCAAGGTGAAAGGGAAATGGCATTATCTGTATCGAGTTATCCAAAAGCAAGGCGAGACACTGGACTTCTATTTCTCCCAAAACGTAATAAAAACGCGGCTTATCAGTTCTTGAAACGGTGCCTAAGACCTTGAACACAGACAATCATTCCTCGTATGCTCATGCTATCTCGCGCCTGAAGAAGGAGGGACGGCTGCGAGCGGATGTCGAGCAACGGCAAGTGAAGTATCTCAATAATAGTATCGAGTCCGATCACTCCCTCCCATCAAGAAGCTCGTTGTCAGCTCCGGCGGTTTTAAAATACGAAAGCGAGCCTGGTCAACTATCGAGGGATTCGAATCACTGCGAATGTTGAACAAAGGCCAGTTTGACTTCTGGTTACGTCATAATGAGGGTAAAACTCTTATTTGGGAGAGATCCGCCTTTATGAATCGTCTATTCAATGTTGAGGTGATTTATCAGTAATCGTTAAGCCCATTGCTGGGTAGATCTGCATCCTATAATCTATAATTAGTTGCAACAGCCCCATTAGCAACGTGTATTTAACACTGATACAGGATGCAATTTACAAGCACGCTGGGCAGGATACCATGTTGCCAATAAGCTTAATACAATCGCAGTAGTAGACACCAAAAACATATCCGTGAGGTGGGGTTCTATTGGCAAGAAATCAATAAAATAAATATCTCCAGAAAGTAACACTTGACCTGTAAAAATTTCAATCCAACAGATAAATTCCGTCAAATTTGAAGCGATTACAAAACCTACGAAACAACCAATAATACTGCCAAATAAACCTGAAAGCAGACCATGCCAAATAAATATCGTTCGGATTAGCCTATCTTTCGCACCCATAGTACGTAACACAGCTACGTCAGTAGCCCGATCTTTGACTGCCATCATTAAAGTAGAAACAATATTGAAGCATGCGACACCAATAATTAATATCATAACCAAATGCATAATGGTTCTAACCATTTGAATATCGCGATAAAGAAAACCATATTCCTGCGTCCAATTCTTCAAGCCCACATATTCTTTTAAAGTTTTACCCACTTCACGCACGATATTGGGAGCCTCAAGTGGTTCGGTTAGTTTTAAGGCAATACCAGAGACAAAGTCATCCATTCCAAGATATGTTTGTGCATCTTTAATCGGAATCAAGGATAGACCATGATCAACTTTTCCGCCTAAACTTAAAATGCCAGATACTTGCAATCGAATGCGTTTTGGTGCGCGTAATTTGAATTCGGAGTCAGGGGAAGAAATTAATGCCGTGAACCAATCCCCAATATTTACATTCAAGTAATCGGCAATGCCCTTACCAAGTACAATCGAACGATTACCTGGTACCAATGATTGCCAGCCTTGATCAAGCACATAATTACCAATATTACTCACTGTGGCTTCTGCGTTAGGGTCAATACCTCGGATTTGAACAAGTTTAAAATTTGTGTTTTTTTCAAGTAAGGCGATAAATGTAACGTATGGCGCACCGGCTTCCACTCTTGGATTAGCTACTGCCGTGACTCGCATATCTTTCCATGAAGAGAGATACGTATCAACACCTTCCAACTGTGCGTGTGGAATAACAGCAAGCACACGCTTTTCAAGCTCATGTTTAAAACCATTTATTGCTGATAAACCCACAATAATAACCATTACTCCAATCGAAATACCGATCATTGCAGAGAGAGAAATGAAAGAAATCAGTTTATTACGATGTTTTGCTTTGCTAAACCGCCGCCCAATAAATAACGCCAAAGGTTCCATCATCATGTATGTACAGTTGGCTTAAACGTTTCAACAAACTGGCCATCTAACATGGAAAGCTGGCGGTCCAATTTCCTTGCTAATTCTTGATCATGAGTAACGACTAAAAATGCCATATTGAATTCTTTATTTAACTGACGAATTAAAGCATAAATATCAAGGGCCGTTTTATGATCGAGGTTACCTGTTGGTTCATCAGCCAATACTAAGGCAGGGCGATTTACGACAGCACGTGCAATTGCGACTCGTTGGCGCTCGCCACCAGACAGCTCAGAAGGACGGTGTTCCCTACGGTGTATTATACCTACTGCATCTAATATTTCCAATGCTTGACGTTTTGCATCTGCCGGTTTCTTACCACCAATTAATAGTGGCATCGCCACATTTTCAACGGCCGTAAAGTCAGCTAATAAATGATGAAATTGGTAGATAAAACTAATCGATTGATTGCGTAATATTGCTTGATCAGACGCTCGCATTTTCATTAGATCTTTACCTTTAAATAATACAGTACCGCTAGTCAAAGAATCCAGCGCACCAAGGATATACAATAACGTACTTTTGCCAGAACCTGACGAGCCAACAATGGCAACAAGTTCACCTTTATCGATAGTAAAAGACACACCTTTCAGCACCTGAGTTTTAAGTTCACCTTCTTGATAGGTTTTGACCACATGTGAACACGTTAACAATACATTACTCATAGCGAAGAGTATCTGCCGGACGAATAGACGCCGCATTAATCGATGGGAATAGAGTGGCAACAAGACTTAAGACAATAGTACTCACCACAACCAAGATAATTTGCTCATATTTAACAATGACAGGCAATGGCAAGCTATTACCAAGTAAACGAATATTCATTATAGACATAATGCCGTTAACGTTTAATGCCACGATAGTACCTGCGATACCACCTAGAATAGCCCCAATAATACTGCTGCTGGCTCCTTGAACAATAAATAAATACACAATGGCGCTTTGCTTCATGCCTTGCGTTTTAAGAATGGCAACTTCCGATTGCTTCTCCATCACCACCATTACCAACGCTGAAATAATATTAAATGTAGCAACCAAGATGATCAGACTCAACATCAACCCCATCATATTTTTTTCCATTTTTATTGCTTGGAATAACTCACCGTGAAGCTCACGCCAATCAGACCATTCATAGCCAAGTGATTCCGCCTTCACTTTTAACGCTGGCACGTCAAAAGGATCATCAATAAACAAGCGTAAATCTACGGGTTGAGTATAAGGCAAACGCATTAGTCTCCCCACGTCATTTATATTAGCAAACATCACTTGTTCATCAACGCCTGTTGCTGTGTCATAGATACCTGCTATGGTAAAATTACGCTGCGAAGGGATACGCCCGATTGGCGTAAACTGACTAGCACTGGTGATTATCACCCTCACTTTTTCATCGAGCGAGATATCAAGTTGCTTTGCAGTTTGTTGTCCAACTACCAATTTGTAACTACCAGCTGTTAAAGCATCAACTGATCCTAGCACCATAAACTGACGTACGGGTTCAACACATTGAGGATCAATCCCGAGTAATCTTCCCACTCCCAGAGAGGCAATACTTTGCACGATGACATCCGTCGATACCACCGGTGCGGTGCCTACAATACCATCCCACTTTAAAATTGTATTAATATCTGGTGTAAAATTCGCATCCCCTGCGATAATGGCTTGTGGTAGAATACTTAAAATACGGGTTTTAAGTTGGCCTTCAAAACCGTTCATAACAGAAAGCACAGTAATCAACGACATCACGCCAATAGCGATACCTGCTGTAGACATATAAGAAATAAACCGCCCAAATTTATCGCCTGAATGACCTTGCAAGTAACGTAGGCCAATAAACACCGGTAACGGATGAAACATAGTAGCAATTCTCAATAAAATAATACGTTGTAGAACGTTATATCACAGCAAGTAAGATTTTGTGTTTGAATACTTCTCAGTTAAACACTGAAAAAACACACTCATATAATGTAAGAATACCTTTAAAATTAGTGAATTGCCACTATGTCCTACAAGGGGTTGAGTAACTTTTGCATGATGTTACATGTCTTACATGAGGAAAGTTTATTTTTACAATGTCGCTTCAATTTATATATCAAAAAAATAATAGTATTATAAAAAATGCTACGAACTCAGGCAACAGGTTGAGAAATCGAGGTTACTGCGTAATAATCAACTGATTACAATGTATTAGGATAAGTCATGAGCCAGGATGAATATTTTTCAGTACATGCACACTTAAAAATTAATGTAGAAATTTTAAGTCATGATGAACATGTGCCTTCCAATGTTGAATTTGAGCGTGAAATTCCAATTTCATTTCGTATTGCTAGCGCATGCAGCAATCTCGACAGTAATATAGAGAATGAACTCAATGCTCTACATCATGATAATAGTCAAGCGTTGTCAAAGTGCCTGCATGCTCAAAGCGAAAAAATAAACCTACTCCTCGGATTTATGCTTGCTCAGCAAGATGATCCCAAATTACGCCACCAAACCGAAACCTTTGGTGCCAGTAGTTTGACTTTTATTACGAAGACATCGTTCAAAAAAGGTCAACATATTCGTCTAAAGCTCTTTCTTGAACATCCTCATTCTGCTATATACTGCTATGCTAGCGCCTACAGTTGTGAAGAAAGAAACGGCAAACACGCAGTTGGTGCAAAGTACATACGGTTACAAGACAATGATAGAGATGTCCTTATTCGAGCAGCATTGCATCAACAACAAAAACTCCTTCGTCAACGAACACTGGAAAGAGATAGCTAAGTCAATTCAATGATAAAACAAATATTTTTTGATTTACCTGCCCCTGAAAAAGCAGGTGATACACGCATTCTTGCCAACCTTCACGGTTCGGCTCTTTCTCTTACTATTGCGCATATCGCAACCCAGCAAAATCGCATGATTTTGCTGGTTGTACCTGACAACCAAACAGCATTGAAACTTGAGCCCGAGATTAAGCAGTTTACGGGTTGTGAATGTCATATATTTCCTGATTGGGAAACGCTACCCTATGATAGCTTCTCGCCACATCAGGACATTATCTCTGATCGAATTGCGCTTCTATACCAACTACCGCGACAGCGAAGCGGCATTCTCATAATTTCGGTTAGCACCTTACTGCAAAGAGTCATACCTCGCTCTTTTTTGATGCAGCATGCATTCACCGTCAAGAAAGGCGATCTTATCTCACGTAAGAACCTGTGTGATTGGTTAGAACTCTCAGGCTATCGCCATGTTGAACAAGTTATCGAACATGGAGAGTACGCTAGTCGTGACTCCATTATTGATCTATATTCTATGGGATCTAGTCAACCTTTTCGCATAGATTTTTTTGATTATAGGGTGGATACTATTCGTGAGTTCGATCCTGTAAACCAGCGTTCAACGCAGAAACTGAATCAAATTAATCTTCTACCAGCACACGAGTTTCCTACCGACGACGATGCAATAGAACGATTCAGAGGACGTTGGCGCGAGCGTTTCGACGCACGTCGCGAGCCAGAATCTATTTATCAACA
This sequence comes from Candidatus Enterovibrio altilux, assembly GCF_002381345.1. Taxonomy (GTDB): domain Bacteria; phylum Pseudomonadota; class Gammaproteobacteria; order Enterobacterales; family Vibrionaceae; genus Enterovibrio; species Enterovibrio altilux. The sequence continues at coordinate 45,499 of NZ_CP020660.1, read as the reverse complement.
AGTCAGCAAAAGAACCTGGCCTGCAGGTATTGAGTATTGGCAGCCATTGTTCTTTGATCAAACCGAAACTCTGTTCGACTATTTACCCAAAAACACATTACTGCTAACCTCTGGAAATATTAACACAGCAACGCAAACATTTTTGGCCGATATTAAGAACCGTTTCGATCAACGCCGTGTAGATCCACTTCGTCCACTGTTAGCACCAATGGAACTTTGGCAAACTAACGAGGAGCTATTTAGAGCATTCAAAGCCTATCCACGCATCAAGCTGAAGCGTAACATTATAAAAGAAAGAATCGGTCACCAAAACGCGCCTATTCGTTTTCTCCCTGAACTAACCGTTAACCAACAACACAAAGATCCGCTCTATGCAGTAAAAAAATTTATTAAAAATTTTACTGGCAAAATAGTCTTTTCAGTAGAAACTATAGGTCATCGTGAAGCAATATTAGACTTATTGTCGCACATAAAAATACGCCCAATGGTTTGCCAATCGCTGGGTGAAGCCCTGCAGTCTCCGACATCATGCTCTTTAGTGATTGGCCCAGCTGAATATGGTTTTGTTTCTGAAAATCCTGCATTTGCATTAATTTGTGAAAATAATTTATTTGACGCACAAGTTATTCAGCAACGACATCGCATTAATAAGAAAACCTCAACCAACAGTGATATTTTAATCCGTAATTTAGCTGATCTGCAATCAGGCCAACCCGTTGTTCATATAGAACACGGCGTTGGGCGTTACGGTGGATTGCAAACCTTGGAAGCAGGTGGCATCAAAGCCGAATACGTCACCTTGGAATACCAGCAACAGTCTAAACTTTATGTGCCCGTTTCATCATTGCATCTGATCAGTCGATATAGCGGGGGCACAGAAGAATCAGCACCTTTACACCGGCTGGGTGGAGAAACATGGGGAAAAGTACGCAAAAAAGCTGCTGCAAAAGTACGAGATGTTGCGGCAGAACTGCTCGATGTATACGCAAAGCGAGCCACAAAATCCGGGTTCGCATTTAAACATGACCGCGAATCTTATCTTAATTTTTGTTCTGGTTTCCTATTTAAAGAAACACCTGATCAAAGTCAAGCTATTAATGCAGTGCTATCTGATATGTGCCAGCCAATTGCCATGGATCGTTTAGTGTGTGGTGATGTTGGTTTCGGTAAAACAGAAGTTGCTATGCGTGCGACTTTTCTTGCGGTAAATAATAGTAAGCAAGTAGCAATATTAGTACCAACCACTCTTCTAGCTCAACAACACTCCGAAATTTTTCGTGATCGTTTTGCCAATTTAGCTGTCCGTGTTGAAGTGCTTTCTCGCTTTAAATCAGTCAAGGAACAAAAACTGATTTTGACAGATGCAGCAAAAGGCAAGGTTGATATTCTTATAGGTACACATAAATTAATTCAAGATAACGTGTGCTTTCGAGATCTCGGCTTGTTGATCATTGATGAAGAACATCGCTTTGGAGTTCGTCAAAAAGAAAAAGTCAAAGCAATGCGCTCAGATGTCGATATCTTGACATTAACCGCAACACCCATTCCTCGAACTCTGAACATGGCTATGAGTGGCATGCGAGATCTTTCTATTATCGCCACACCGCCCTTACGTCGACTCGCAGTCAAAACCTTTATATGCGAAAGTGATAACGTACTGATTAGAGAAGCAATGCTGCGTGAAATAATGCGCGGTGGGCAAGTATATTTTTTACACAACGACATAGACAGCATTGAAAAAACAGCAGATGCATTGGCTAAGCTGGTGCCAGAAGCTCGTGTTACCATTGCACATGGTCAGATGCGAGAGCGCGCATTGGAACGCATCATGTCCAATTTTTATCATCAACGATTTAATGTGCTAGTATGCACCACCATCATTGAAACAGGTATAGATGTTCCAACCGCAAATACCATCATCATGGATCGTGCTGACCACTTTGGTTTAGCACAACTGCATCAATTAAGAGGGCGTGTTGGACGTTCTCATCACCAAGCTTATGCTTACATGCTCACCCCGCATCCTAAACGCATGACCAAAGATGCCCTAAAACGTTTAGAGGCTATAGCTTCTTTGGAAGAGTTGGGCGCTGGTTTCACTTTAGCAACCCATGACCTTGAAATTCGAGGGGCTGGTGAGTTACTGGGTGACGAGCAAAGTGGCCAAATCCAGACGATTGGTTTTATCCTTTACATGGAAATGTTGGAACAAGCAGTTAAAGCACTTAAAGAAGGCAAAGAACCATTACTTGAAGATCTGTGGAACCAACAAACCTATGTTGAACTTCGTCTACCAGCCATGCTACCAGATGCCTATATTCCGGACATTAACACGCGTTTATCGCTATATAAACGCATCGCAAGTTCTAAAACTCAAGATGATGTGAAAGAGTTACGTGTTGAATTGATTGAAAGATTTGGTTTACTCCCTGTTGCGGCAACAAACTTGCTTAAGGTTCAGCAAATAAAACTAGATGCAGCAAGGCTTGGAGTCCGAAAAATTGATGCTCATGATAAAGGTGGCATGATTGAATTTACTCCAAATGCTCAAATTAATCCTGAATTTTTGGTAAGTTTGCTACAATCTCACCCTAGTCGTTACCGTTTCGATGGACAAACCAAACTTAGAATTGCTGAGTCGCTAATTGATAGCCGTGAACGAGTCACGTTTATCGAGACTTTACTAATAGAATTTGCTAATAATGTGTTGGTTGCCTAAATCTAAGATATTTGACGTAACCGAACTGGAGTAATGCTTTGAAGAAGCTAATTGTCCTGCTGTTATACACCATTAGCTGGTCATCACTAGCCGAGCGTATATATGATGTTGAAGTCATCGTATTTAAAAGAAACCAAAATTCAGATACAATAAAAGAAAATTGGCAGGAAGAACTAAATAATAATGATTTTTTTAATGCAATTTCAGTGCTTGATTCAGTCACACTCTCTTCACGTGACATCAAATTGTTACCAAAAAGTGATTGTAAGTTGAATGAAGAATATAATCTTTTATCTCGGCACGTTGATTTTAAACCACTCCTTCATGTTGCATGGCGTCAAAATGATGGTAGCAAAAGTATTATGCCTAAGCTACGTTTCACTGCAGGCATAAAATATGACAATGACTTCTACACTAATGAAACATCAGAAGATGTCCAAGGGTATAGTCATGCATTATCTCTAAATGGCGACTCAAATATAACGAAACAAAATGGTTCAATGTATGAATTAGACGGGTTTATTCGTGTGTATGTTGAGCATTACCTATTCATAGAAACTGATCTTATTTTACGTGAGCCTGGCGAGCGAAAAGTATTAGATGATATCAGCGCCACACCTGCATCTATTCTGAAACAACCTAATACGCCCGCAAAAAATATAACTCAAGATGGAACAACAATGATTAAAAACACGGAGAACGTTAATAGTTCGGATGTAAAATTTACAAAAACACAGCAATTAAAACGTACTTACACCATCGAAAAGTATTTACAGTCTTACACTTTCAAACAAAAACGCCGCATGAAAAGTGGTGAAATTCATTATTTAGATCATCCTTTTATGGGTCTCATTATTCAAGTAACGAGAGCTAATTTGAATATGATTAACTACTAAATGAGACTTTCATTTAAGTCCAACTTAACACTGTCAGATTATTTAATATTTTTATCATTGCATAAATTGAGCCAATCTGGGCATTGTAATCCCTTAAGCTTAATGTCCCTATGAAAAATCTTTTAACTTGAAACATTGGCGCCTCTAATAGGCAACGTTATGGGTAACCAGACCTCGTTTTATAATACCTATTTGAACCGTATAACTTCTGGTAACTGACCGATAAACTACGCGGATGACTGCATTTTTAAAAAGTTGCTTCTCTTCTTCGTGGAATGAATGAACCCGCTCGTTTAACACGAACGGGTTCGTAACCTTATCTTGTGTCATAAGCACTGTCGCCTAATATTGAATTGATTTTTCAACGGGTTTGTTTGAGTAAATTAGGTAGCACACCACCGTTAGTCATATTGGGTGAGTTGAACTCAGCAACAATGATTTTATGCGTATTTATACCTATCGCTAAATGTACCTTGCATCAAACTCAACGCTAACCGTCAATGCCATACTGTTTTACTTCCCATTCGTCTTCACTGTAGGCTTTCAGCCTCGTAGCATTAATGACTAAGTTGCTAAATAAAAGAGGTCTTCCACGATTACTCTGCTTCATTCAATGCCATAGCCGAATAGCTTTTTTTCATCAATCCACAATGCTAGTAAGCTGTAATTGATTAAAGATTGATTATACTGTTTCCTGTTGGTTACTTTATAATGACGTTTGTCCATAGACTTAAATATTTACGTGAATCTAGTTATTTAAAGTGTAGATTGATAATTTAGTTCCTAATTTAGGGAGCAAAGCTTGCTCAGTTTTTAACTGTACTAATAAAAACAAAAATACATTTAAATAATAAACTTAATCTTTGATCTGGAGATGTATCATATTTTACAGCAAAAATGATGAAGACATCATGGTTTGTGCTCTAATCACACTTTACTCTTGCAAGATTACGCTACTATTTTGCTATTGTATTATTTTGCGTACTGAAACATAGAGGTATACTTATGTGGCATTCGCTTGCTGTCCAGCTGTCTCTCACATTCAGGCAACAGCTTGAAATTAATGAGATAACACCCATTGATAGTAGCGATATTAATGAATGTTATGTCATCAGTTGTGGAAGTATTAAATTTTTCATAAAAGTAAACGTACGTGAAAATCTTGCCATTTATGAAGCTGAAATTGAAAGCCTAAGACACTTAGGACTCAGTAGTATAGTTTCGGTTCCTCAAGTCATTTACATTGGGATCATTAAAGAAAAGGCAGTGCTGGTGCTAAATTATATTCCCATGAAAGCCCTGGATAAAAAAATGCCTATTTACTCGGCAGAAAACTAGCGAGCCTCCACCAATGGGGGAGCAACTAGAATATGGTTTTGACATTGATAACTTTATAGGAACAACGGAACAGAGAAATAACTGGCACCGAAAATGGGTCCATTTTTGCTGATCACCGTATAGGCCTTCAATTACAGTTATCAGAAGAACGCAATATGTCATCTGGTGATATTGAGACTATCGTTGAAACTATCAAAGAACGTCTTAATGGGCATTAGCCGCAACCATGTTTGCTGCATGGAAATTTATGGGCAGGTAATGCGTCAATGCCGATTAACGGTCCTATCATCTACGATCCGGCATGTTATTGGGGAAACAGAGAAGTCGATATAGCAACCACACAGTTATTCCCAGGGTTCCCCAAAATATTCTACCAAGGCTATAACGAAGTGTGGCCATTTGAATCTGAGTTCTACGAACGAAAAGACATCTATAATCTTTACCATATGCTCAATCATTGCCTCTTATTTGGTGGACATTATTTAGAAGAAACGAAGGTATTAATCAATAAATTAGATTTATTGTAATACAGTAAATTGCAAACTTACAATAATTAGTTCAGAACGAACGCTTCATTATTTTTGGTACTTTAGCAAATATTTTATAACATGGTATTTGATAATACTATGCACACTTTCTTTTATTAGGATGCATTGACTTCCATGATTTTATTTTGATATGTTTGGGTTACTTGTTAATGTACTGTACGTCTTGGCAGAATACCCATATGACAGTATTCGGAGAGGTAAGCTAAGTGTCATGTAACCAGCATTAACACTATTGCTGGCATAGATATTTGTATCAATCAAATTGTCCGCTAATATTACCATAAACATTCCCTAGCAGAGACAGCAATGGTTTGAATCAAAAAACTACTGGAAGGAACGTGGAGCCTAAAGACTCATACAGCTCAAATTAGTGAAACTGACGCCATGATAAAAGCATTCAATCAACTGACGAAGCTAAGTATCTCTAACACAAAAGTGCATGTCTAATAGTGCATTATCTGGAGATTTACTATTTGAGCGCGAATTAGGAAATAAACCTATACTGATACTGAGGCAACAAGTGCAGGGGGTTGAATTATAGCCAATATTCAAACAAAACCGCTAATATATCTATTTATGAACAGTTTTATTCATTAATAACCTACTTGTGCCTGAAGGATAATATATATATAATTTTTAAAAATTTTTTTAACAAAATCTGATAAAGTGGTTGGTACATTCATTGAATATGAGTATTACCTTTGCATGAATAATTTCCATTTCTAACAGCTCCTTTAGTTTTAGCCAATATCATTCTCAAATGTGGCTCCACCGTGACAAGGTGGTGACACTGAAAATTGATCGCTTAAATCATTCCACTCGCGTTCCGTATATGTATGAATTATTAAAGCATAGAGACCATGTTGCAACTCATCTTTTAACGCTCGATTAACCGCGCGATGTCTGGCTAATATATGTTTTCCTTCAAAGGTAATTGCTACGACCGTCACTTTAAAGTGACTTTCAGAGCCTACAGGTACATTATGCATATGACTTTCATTCACTACATCAAGGAATATTGGAGAGAATGCCACGGTTAACTTCTGTTGAATTTTTTGTTGAATAATCATTATTTACTATAATTTTTATTAACTTATGTTATGCCATGTTGCCTATACTGCTATCAACTTGAAAAAGCAGGCTGGAGCATATGTAACATATCATTTATTCTATGCTCCATAGTACCTCCAATAAAACAAGTACTATATCAAGATATATTGTTTATTGATATGGAAGTTTATTAATCTTTTACGCAGAATCACACACAGGTTGCTATAAAAATGCTGTTTCATATTGCTCATTGTTAGCATCTCTCGCATACTAACAAGTGCATGTAATCATTCTGTTGGAGGTACTTATGGCCGAAGAAACTATATTTAGTAAAATCATTCGTAAGGAAATTCCTGCTGACATAGTCTATCAAGATGATCTTATAACCGCATTCCGCGACATTAATCCTCGTGCGCCAAGCCATATTCTTATTATACCAAACAAGCTGATTCCAACTGTTAACGATATTGAAACCGAAGATGAAGTCACAATGGGTCGTATGTTTACAGTAGCGAGAAAGCTTGCAAAGGAAGAGGGTATCGATAAAGATGGTTACCGTTTGATCATGAACTGTAATGTGCATAGTGGGCAAGAAATTTATCATATTCATATGCATTTGGTGGGTGGTCACTTTTTGGGCCCTATGCTGATCGGTTAATGTTCGGCTTTCAATGTATTGCTCTCAAATATTATTATGTATTTTTTAAATCAACGTATTTTTCATTGCAAACAGGCCAAGACGGACAATTATTGTTATCTATTTGTTGTTAGTACGTTGTGCATTGCACTTGTTGGTTGTGCAAATTTATCCGTTCAGACCCTGTTTAGTCACTACTCGGCAGCACTTGAAAAAACAAGAATGCTCACTTCACGTGGTCAATATCAAGCAGCATTGACATCATTTCCTAATACACTTTATAGTGATATTTTAACGGGTATGGAGCGGGGACGCTTGGCTTTACTTGCTGGCGATGCTGTCTTGAGCCAAAGCATATTACAGAAAGTTGATACTCAGGTGACTGAACAGCAACGTCAGGCGATCATGCCACTCTCCGAAGGTTTGAATCAAGTCGGTTCGTTGTTTAGTAATAACAATATGCTAACATACTCACCACCAGGGTATGAGCTTGGGTTTATGCATCTTTATTTAATGTTGAATTACTTAAGAAAAAGTGATCTTGATGGAGCGTTGGTTGAAGCGCGCCGTGCAAACTATGTGCAAAAAAATGCGTTGCAATTACGAGCGAAAGAACTTAAACAAATTAAAAATACTATTCAGCAAAATGGCATATCAGATAACATAGGCGCTATAATTTCTCATTATCCTGATGCTGGAAAAATGTTAGGCGGCGTTCAAAATGGGTATCTTTTTTATCTGTCTGGTTTATTGCATGAAATTGAACGAAATTTGAATAGTGCATTTATTGATTATAACCGTGCATTGGCGGTTGAACCTAACAATACATACGTTGCTGAGTCTGCTAAACGCGTTGCCATAAAACAAGGTCGTCAAAGTGCACTAATTCTTCTTGAAAAAAAATATGGTCCATATGTACAACCTGTGCATAATAGTGCGACATTGGTTATCTTAAATGAACAGAACATAGTCAACGCCAGGCATGCATGGAGATTACCTTTATGGTTGTACGATAATCATAACAATCTTGTGTCTTATTCAGTGTCGTTACCATATTACCGTTCATTATTTAACACACCTCAAGGTGCAATATTGATTGATGATATTTTGGTAAAACCGTTGCAGCTCACTGACGTAAATGCTATGGCACAGCAGTTTCTTAACGAATCTCTGCCCTCGATGGCCGCACGGCAAGTGTTGCGAATTGTGGCAAAAAATGCAGTTCGTAAGTCGCTAGCAGAACAAAATAAGCGTGGTATAAATAATTTAGTTGCTAATATTTTCAACGTGTTGAGTGACCAACCCGATACACGTAGTTGGCAAACATTGCCACAAACCGCGGGTGTTTATAGTGGTTTCTACCCAGCCGGACAGCATGTAGTTACTGCAGATGGAAAAATAATAAACATTATACTCAAATCAGATCAGATAACGTTGCTATGGTTATTCAGACACGGTGGTAACGTTATTTATTGGCAAAGCTTTTTAAGCGGAATCTAGTGTGAATCACCGTGGTGTTTCTGTCATTACGTATCATTCAGTGACATATCTGGTCATGACTAAAATAGGATTATGAAATGAATAAAAACATAATTATATTAGTGGGAGTGATGCTCCTTATGGGTGGCTGCTTGCAAAAAGTGAACTATGGTGATTCGCAGGAAGTGGAAACGACCACCATAGAGTTCGGTTCTACCGACTTGCAAAAAATTGCTGTCGACATGACAGACAGCATGCTTAATTCGAGTAAAATTGCTGAAATTATACGAGACAATCATCCAATTTTATTTGTTGAATCAATCAAAAATAAAACAGCTGAACATATTGATACTGAATCTATTACGGATAGTATTAGCACTCGTCTGCTTCAATCTAAAAAATTTCGCTTTGTTGATATGACTCGTATGGATGCTGTGCACGATCAGTTAAATTTTCAAAAAAATAGTATATTAGTAAATAATAGTACCGCAACTCAATTTGGTGAAATGGTGAGTGCGCAATACATGCTGTATGGTAACTTGTCTAGTATCAACAAGCGCACTAGTAATGATGAAAATGTTTATTACAAGATGACGATGCGTTTGATAGATCTGGAATCTGGCATGATTGAATGGGCTGATGAGACGGAAATACGTAAAAAGCAATCTAAATCTTTATTTGGTTGGTAAGCATACTCTCATGCGGTGATATTTCTTTGTGTAACAGATTTGTTTTCTAAGTCAGGAAATCAAATTATCAATCTATGTTCTAATCTTCTAAATTCACTTAGATCTTGAAATCTATAAGCAAGCTTTAATCAATCGTGGTTCACTAACACTCTAGATTCATAAAGAAATCATTCAGCTATAAAATTAAACTAAGCAGGGTAATCATGGAAAACCTCGTTTATTTAGTCACTCCGCCGGCCCTCATGGTTAAATGCGTATTTTCAATGCACTGAAAAGTCTGCAAGGAGTCATTAATTTTGACTTCAAGCTTGCTCAATTACCATTACTATGTCCTTATTCTTCATGCATTAACAAGCGAGCCCCAATGCTTAACGTCACGTTCAAGACGAAGAACAAAGGAAGCATCTAGAATTTAGTCATTTATTTTACGGGACTCAAAGTCTACGGTTAAGGAAAATAGAAAATAAAAAAGCATTGTCTTGATGGAAAATGGGGAGTCTGGCGCAAGTAATATTTAGCGGTAGATATAAATACGCATGAAGTCATTGCTACTGAGTTAAGCGCCTCAAATATGACTGACAGGGGGTGCTACCTAGATCATTCACATAGACCCACTGAAAATCCATGAAACATCAGCCAACGGTGCTTACGATACCAAACAATGTTACGAAACTGTTCGGATTAAGCGAGAGATTCCACTCATCCCACCAAAAAAAAGCACTTTTTGGAAGCAAAATCATATGAGTCATTTAGCAGTCAATTACTAGAAGTTATATAGTTCCCATTAGCACTAAAAAACGGAGTATAGTTATTATAAATGTTCCATAGTAAAATATCAATGGTTTAAATTAAACAACTACTGAGAGGGACATAGAGCTTAAGATAGAATAATGCTCAGATTAGCGAAACTTATGGCATGATAAAAGCGTTACATAAACTGACTAAGTTAGGTATACCTAAAACTAAAACGATTGCTTAATAGTGAATTATGTGGACAATTTGCTTCTGAACTCGAATTAGGAAATAAAGTCGCTAAATTGCAACATTTTCTAGATAATTCACAAATTATTACTTTCGATAGTAAGTTTATTGCGGTTGAAGCTTCTAAATAAGGCAAGTATCAAAGGAATGTATTAAACCATGAAAAAACTTTTGCTTGTATCTGGGTTTATTCTAGCTTTGAGTGCTTGCTCAACATCTAAAAAATCACAGCTTACAATTTCTCCACAACCAACTATCTCATCCATTGCTATTACTCAAAATGTACTGGTTATGGTTGAAAGCCGCGACTTGCGTACCGCACAATTCGTTGCAATTATCGATAATGGCCCCCAAAATATACAGCTCATTCATCCTACATCAAATATGCGAATTATGCTTGAAAATGCGTTAATACGTCAGTTAAGTTCTCAAGGCTATCGAGTAACTACCCATGCAAAAGGTAAGCTTCGCTTAGATCTTCTTAATTCACTGGTGAAAGTTGAATATTCAGCTTTCTCTCATACTATAACCACCAATGTTCAAATTCAGTTAGTTGCTGAAACAAGTAATAATAAATTTGTGCAACGCTACTCCGGCCAGTCAACAACTCAAGGTACAATAAGTGCATCATTTGTAGATATGGAAATTGCGTTAAACCGTCTGCTTGAAGCCGCATTGCAAGATATTGCGCGTGACAAAAAACTTTCTTCCTTTATGAATAAAAATTTTTAATGAAAGTAATAATTAAGGCAGCATTAACACCGCACTGTTTATAGTTGCATGCTAATAAGCAATGCTTATCCAACTGTTGAAAGCAACACAATATAGGATAGTTTTAAACTAGAACTTTATGCTATAAAAGCACCTAAAATAAATTTTATTTTCTAGTTTGAGTTCATATAGTAAATATCAACATGATGAGTTATTAAACGATAACGAGTATTTTAGGAATCTCGAACCCAATCAGCTTATTGAACGCTTGTATCATGACGTAAATTTAGCTAATCTGAGCATTATGATTTCTTACACTCAATGTTACACCGAGTGATTTTTTTGACTCGCAACATTGCCTTCTTTAATAGGGAACGTTTATGGCAATTGACCACTAAATTACGCGGACGACCTAGCCTTCAAAAAATTGCTCTTTTTCTTGGTGGTATGAGTGAAACCGTTCGTTTAATACGAACGATTTCGTAACATTAGCTAGTGTCGTCAGCACCATCGGCTGATATTTCATTGATTTTTTCAACGGGTTTGTTTGAGTAAGTTAGGTAGCACTTCACCGTCAATTACATTTAATGCACTGAACTCAGCAGCAATCATCTTATGTACGTTTATATCTACCGCTAAATGTAATTTGCGCTAGACTAGCTATTTTTTATTAATGCTGTGCTTTTTTACTTTCCATTCTCCTTCACCGTAGAATTTGAGCCTCGTAAAATCAATGACTAAGTGCTGGATACTTCCTTTATTTTTTATCTTAAACGTGACGTTAACCGTTTTGGTTCGCTTTCTAATGCATGAATAATGAGGGCCTTCGCAATGCTTAAGTCGCTAAATAGACGAGATCTCCTATGATTCCCCTGCTTAGTTTGATTCCATATTTAAATAAATTTTGCATTAATCCAAAATGTTAGTGAGTCACGGTTGATTAAATCTTAATTATATTGCTTTTAATTGGTTATTTTGTAGTGGAGCTTGTTCATAGACCTAAATATCTAAGTGAACCTAGCAGATTATAACATAAATTAACAATTTAGTTTTCTGATTTAGAAAACAAAGCTGTGCAAATCAAATCAAAACTGCTAAGACGATTGTTATGCTAACTAAAGCATACTGAATCAACGAAAACTACGCGGAGCAGAAATTAAACTGTGTTTATTCAGCAGACGATACATGGTCGCACGTGAAACACTCAGCTCTTTTGCAGCAGCAGAGACTTGACCATTGTTGTTCTCCAATACAGTCAACAATGCATCACGTTCAGATTCTTCACGAATTTTGCGTAGACTTTGTTGGTAATCTCCTTGACGTGGAAGATCTAAATGTTCTGCTTCGATTACCACATTATCTGCCAAAAAAACAGCACGTTTCACTTGATTAATGAGTTCACGTACATTACCGGGCCAACTATAGTTGACCAAAATTTTATTAGCTTCTTCTGAAAAGGTACGTGCTTGCGTATTATATTGACGAGCAAATTTCAACAAAAAGTATTCTGCCAACTCAGGAATGTCTGCACCACGTTCTTTGAGTGAAGGCACAAAGATACGTAGAACATTCAAACGATAATAAAGATCTTCACGGAACATTCCTTCCGTTACCACTTTTTCCAAAACCATATGAGTCGCAGCTATTACACGCACATCTATTTTTTTTGCATATTTATTATTATGTGATTCAACGGTACTATCTTGAAGCAGATGCAAAAGGTTTGATTGCAAGTTAAATGGTAAATCACCGATTTCATCCAAGAACAACGTTCCTTGATGAGCTTTTTGGATCTTACCTTCCGTTGAACTATCCCCAAATAATTCCGATCGAATGAGTTTTTCAGGAAGCGCACTACATTTAACTGACATAAAGGGTCCTTTTGCTCGTGTAGACGCGTTATGGATAGCCATACCCACCAGCTCCTTACCCGTCCCACTTTCTCCGTGAATAAGTACAGAAACATCCATCAGAGCAACGCGGCGTACTTGGTCACGCAGTTTTTTCATAATTGACGTTTTTCCAAGCAGACCCATGTCACTGTGATCACCAAGCTGAGGCCATACATGACGCTCAAGTCTGAGCATGCCCAATTGGTGTGCAATAGTACTCATTAATTGGTTATCAGGGATAGAAGATGTAAAATAATCGATACAAAAACTAACAATAAACTGGCAGATCGCATCATTGTTAAGTTGATTTTCACGGATAAGTGCCAACCAACGCACTTGCTTATTGCGATTAATAAGTGATGCTATTCCATTCAAGCTGAAATCATCGTGCCTAATATCTACTATGCCAATACAAGGACCAACGTCCTGAAGGAGGGCTTGCGCGGCTCTGAGGTCATAGCAACGATGACAATGCCATCCTGCTTGTTCCAAAGTTGCTAACCATGGTTCGTATGTTGCACCTACTACAACCAGTGAGATTGGGACCACCTCAGATCTAAATTGCATACGCATAGTACCTGCCTTAAGTCATCCATTAACGACATGTGTTCCAAAATTAATGAATATCATTATATACCCGTGTTAAATGAAGTTGCTTGATTTTAAGCACAATGAGAATCCAGCTATGTATTATGCAAACAATGCTGACCTCATATCAAGAGCAAAGATTAGAAGTTCAACATAAGATAATCTATCACTGTCGAAGTTGTGAGGCTTTGTTTATTAAATCAGAGAACTAAATTATTAATCTACGTTCTAAGCAGATAGGCGCACTTAAATATTCAGGTCTATGGATAAGCTTCGCTATAGAACAACCAACTAGAAGCAGTACAATGAAGCTTTAATTAATCGTTGCTCACTAACATTCTGGGTTGGTAAAGAAGCTACTCAGCTATGAAACCAAACTAAGCAGAGTAAAATAAAAATTTTGTTTATCTAATGACTTAGCCTTTACGACACCTCTCATGGCTAAATGTGTATTTTTAATGCCATCGAGAGATTTGCAAGAATTCATTAATTCTATTTTTTAAACTTGCTCCACTGCCATTGTCATGCCCTCATTATTCATGCATTAGAAAGCGAACCAAAACGGTTAAAATCACGTTTAAGATAAAAAAATCAAGAAAGTATCTAGCACTTAACCATTAATTTTATGGGGCTCAAAGTCTACGGTGAAGGAGAATGGAAAGTAAAAAAGCATGGTACTGATGGGAAACAGCAAGCTTGGGGCAAGTTACCTTTAGCTATTAATTACCAGAAGTTATACGGTTCCAATCAGCATGGGAAAACGAGGTATGGTTACAATAAACGTTCCCTATCAGAGACAGCAATGTTTCGAGTCAAAAAACTACTAGAAGGGACATTGAGCTTAAGAAAGCATAATGCTCAAATTAGCAAAATTGATATCATGCTAAAAATATTCAATAAGCTAATTGGGCTAGGTATACATAAAATAAAAGCAATTATTTAATCGTTAATCATGTTGGGATCTGCTATCTGAACTCGAATTAGGAAACGAAACCCATTGAAACAAAAATTTTACCGTCGTAGAATGTTTGAAAGCACTTCATAAAAAAGTGATTAGATATTTAACATGAACTGAAATACACGATAAAATCAGTAGCACATTCATTGACCATGCAAATTACTTTTAAGGCAAAATCAACTTATTGAATATATGGCCCAATTTATTTTAGTTAAACCAATAGAATGCAGTGCCAGAGCGACAATAATCATCTTTGATTTATCAGTAAATCAATAGTCAACCTTAATAGCATCATGCACGTCTGCGCCTACTTTCAAGCTAATACTTGCGACAAACAAGCCAAACTAAAAAAACACACGCTACGCGACAATACCCTATCACTAATACCTTTTCAAAACTGGCTGCTCATCACGGAACGAGAGTAGATTTACCTGTACCAACATCCACTTTGATTATTAGTTTTTTCTGTAGCAGGATCATTGTGATTCACTCGCAACGAGTATAAATGGAAAATAAAGTGCTAGCATTGGTTTAATGGTAATTGTTTGGGACTGTAGGATACAAGTAAGTTTATTTCCATTCCCTTACAAACGACTCTTTAAACTAAATTAAATTTTATCTGTATCTACATATTTCAATTGAAATTTTATTCTACACTACATTAACACCAAATAAATAATGGACTATTATTATAAGTTCGTTATTTCTATGTGTCTGTTGTTAAAAAATTTTTACTTGATACTTATGCATCATTAATGAAATTTTATTTTTTGACTTAAAAGTCATACTATTTATCATATTTTATTGTAATTTTAAATGCTTTGAGTTATTATTAATAATGTATAATCAAAAACGTCCTCTCTATATCCCTTACGCTGGACCAGCGTTATTAGAAACTCCATTGCTTAATAAAGGTAGCGCCTTCGCTATTGAAGAACGTATGTTTTTCAACCTTGAAGGCCTTCTTCCTGAAGCCATCGAGTCCATCAAGGAACAAGCTGAGCGTGCATATAAACAGTATCAGCGCTTCGAAAATAATATGGATAAACACATTTATCTGCGCAATATTCAAGATACTAACGAAACACTATTTTACAGACTGGTTAACAACCACGTTACTGAGATGATGCCTATTATCTACACTCCAACTGTTGGCGCAGCATGTGAAAATTTTTCCAACATTTACCGTCGTGGTCGTGGTCTATTCATATCATATCCAAACCGGTTTCGTATAGACGAGATGCTGAACAATGCATCTCGTCATAACGTTAAGGTCATTGTTGTGACTGATGGTGAGAGGATTCTTGGTCTGGGCGACCAAGGTATAGGAGGTATGGGTATTCCTATCGGGAAATTAGCATTGTATACCGCATGTGGCGGTATCAGTCCTGCATACACATTACCTATCATTCTGGATGTTGGAACCAATAACCCACAACGGTTTTCAGATCCAATGTATATGGGTTGGCGCCATTCCAGAGTAACGGGAGAAGAATATGATGATTTTCTTGAAGAGTTCATTCAGGCCGTTCAACGTCGTTGGCCTAATGTTCTTATTCAATTCGAGGATTTTGCACAAAAAAATGCAATGCCACTTTTAAAGCGCTATAAAAATCGCGTTTGTTGCTTTAATGATGATATTCAAGGTACCGCTGCTGTCACTGTTGGTTCATTAATCTCTGCATGTAAAGCAGCTGGCACTTTACTTGCAAAACAACGCATTACTTTTTTAGGTGCAGGTTCAGCAGGTTGTGGTATTGCAGAGGCAATAATTGCACAGATGGTATCTGAAGGAATTTCCGATGAACAAGCACGTGACCTTATTTTCATGGTTGATCGCTGTGGTTTACTTATTGACACCATGCCAAATTTACTCGACTTTCAACACAAACTCACACAAAAGCATAAAATACTGAAAGACTGGAAAGTTGGTGACCAAACTGTATCGTTGTTGAACGTGGTTAAAAATGCTAAACCAACAATTTTAATTGGTGTATCTGGCGCATCAGGATTATTCAGCGAAGATGTGATTAAAACCATGCACAAAAACTGTAAGCGCCCTATTATCTTTCCTCTATCAAACCCAACTAGTCGTATTGAAGCTACACCTGCCGATATTCTTCGTTGGACCAATGGCAAAGCACTTGTAGCAACAGGAAGCCCATTTGCGCCCGTTTTATTAGATGACGGGCGTATATTTCCCATTGCACAATGCAATAACAGTTACATTTTCCCTGGTATAGGCTTAGGTGTCCTTGCTGTTGACGCTAAACGAGTCACTGATGAGATGCTAATGGAATCGAGTCACGCACTCTCTGAATGCTCACCATTGGCAAAATCAGGGTTTGGAGCATTACTTCCCCCATTAGAAGACATTCATTTTGTGTCTAAACATATTGCTTTTGCAGTAGCAAAAAAAGCCATTAAACAAGGCGTCGCGGTTGAATTAACTGAAGATGCATTAAAAAAGAAAATATCCGCCATATTCTGGCAACCAGAATACCGCCAGTATAAACGCACCGCTTTTTAGTATAGATCTACTGCGTAGTAGATTCAAGTACGGATACTACTGTTTTATTTACATATTTTTGCTATTATTAACTTAATTTTTTAAAAATTAATACTGTTTAACCTGAAATGCCTTTACGTAAAAGAATATTTATAATTCACTATTCTCTCTGCTACATTGCTTTTTTTATAATAGCGGTGATAGACTTCTGAGTATTTTACCAATCGTAAAAGACGGATATATTACTCGATCCTAAACATGCTTCCACGCCATATTACCCTGGTTTTGGCACCAGTAAATACATAGGTACACATCGCAATCTATATTATATTGATCGTATTGAAGCTGCTCAAGCTTCTCTATCAAGAGAAGAAATTTGATATACTATTACTAAGTGGTGATAATGCACATCTTTTTTATAATGAACCGTGGACAATGAAACAGGACATGCTACTTGCTGGTACCCCAGACGATAATCTTGTCCTCAATTATGCAATTTTCGATGCGAATCAATTCACTTTGGTAACACAAGCATTTCACTGTAAATGAGCTCTTTTTATTGTAAATTAATATGATATTGATGCAATCTACCTTGCTGTACCGAGTCCAACTGATTTTGTAAGTTTTAAACCGTATGCGAAAAATATTTGTACGTGTAAAAGCAGTGCTTGATATCTATGTACTAGATGCTCAGCCTAAGTTCCTTGACCCTAAAAAAATATTTTTTTCAAAAATAGTAGTATGTAAAGCACTAATTCTGTGAATTTTTTAAAGAATGCATTGTATACATTTCCAATCAACAGCGTCATCACTAGTAACATACCATAAGTCCCAGTCCAGCAATTTACTTGAATATGCGGGCTTGAGCACCTGATAATTATCCTTTATTAGGAGTACCTAAAACGACAGTAAGCATTTAGTAATGCACCATGTTGTTACTTTCTCTCTACATTCAAATTAAGAAATAAAACTAAACACAAATAACAGTATTAATACTGATGTGTAGCACTTAAATCAAATGATAAATTTAAATATTTTCCATAAGGAGTACCTCAATGTACTTTTTTATACTTTGTTGACAAGCATTGTAAGTACATTCAAGCGGCAACATTAGACAACATGGCTTGCCATGGTAGTGGCGTTGCGCACTATAGTTTATTATATATTTTTGCATTAAATTTGTTTGAAGCTTTATTGCTTAATGGGAGTTCAGATAGCCAGTCCCAACATGATTCAGTATTAGGCAATCGTTTTTAATTTTAGGCATACTGAACCTGGTCAGCTTATTTAACACTATCATTATGGCGTAGATTTCACTAATCCGAACATAGTTACTCCTTGAGGCTCAATATTCTTTTAAGTAGTTTTTTGACTCGAATCAGTTAGGCTAGCTTAAATATTCAAGTTCATGAATAAGCTTTGCTACAAAACAACTAACTAGAAGCAGTATAATCAAGCTTTAATTAATCATGGCTCACTAACATTCTGCATTGATGAAGATGCTATTCAAAGGTTTGCAAAATTTCATTAATTTTATTTTCAAACTTGCTTAAACAGACCCCGTCGAAGAATCAAAGAAATATCAGGCGATAGTGCTTATTACACCTAGGTAGTGTTACAAAACTGTTCATATTAAACACGCAATTCTACTAATTTCACTAAAAAAGGAACATTTTTAGGAATCGAGATTATCCGCACAATTGATCAATAAATTTCCAAACATTACATGGTTCAAATTAGCATTGAAAAATGCAGTATAGTTACCATAAATGTTCTCTATTAGAGACGACAATTTTTTGAGTTCATAAGTTACTTGGAGGAACCTTGAGCTTAAGACATTACCATGCGCAGATTAGCAAAACCTACGCCATGATAAAAAAATTAAATATACTGATAGTATAAAACTATACCTCAAACGAAAGCAATTGTCTGATAGTTCTTCATGTGGAATTTGCTATCTGAACTCAAATTAAGGAATACCAATGAGCAGTTCGTCATTCTTAGTCGGACACAGTTAATCTATGACATTGGTATTTATTTATTTATTAAGTTAGACTGTCAACATTGTGTAACTTAATCTGTAACGAAAAAACATGGAAGAATAACATATTAAATATTAAATATTAAAGGTTTATATAAAAATAGAAACTACACTTATGAACTTTATGCACACCCAACCAACAGAAAAATTAACATCGTAAAATTTCAAATACTGAAGGAGACCCTTAACAATATAATCATATTGCTTTTCGACTATATTGAGTAAATAAAAAATAAATATAACTTTTATCCAAAAACTTAGATATAAAAGAACACCTCACTAAAAAAATTTTACAGCATAAGAATTTGTAAAATAAGTAATTTAGGTTTATTGCACCTCGTATTGAGAAATGAACGTTAGTGCTTGTTCAATTCTGGTGATAACCCGAGTTTTTCCAACTAACATCATAACAGCATCGACTGAGGGAGACTGACTTTGTCTCGTTACAGCAACGCGAAGAGGCATACCTACTTTGCTCATTGCAAGCTCTAATTCATTGCAAATATCAACGATAACCGTATGCAGATTTTCCGTAGTCCAGGAATGAAGCGTTTTCACTTTATTCAGCGCTAATTCCAGTGCTTCTTTAGCAGCAGGCTGAAGGTATGTTTTAGCTGCATCCGTCTCAAAGTCTTCAAAATTTTCAAAGTCTTGGTAAAAATAACGACTTTGTTCTGCGAGCTCAATTAATGTATTACAACGTTCACCAACTAACTGAATTACATCAGTGATTACAGGACCATTCGAAGTATTAATTTCTTTTTTATCCAAGTGCCACTGAAGGTATTTAGCTATATATTTCGGTTCTAACGACCTAATATAGTGGTTATTTAACCACAAAAGTTTATCCGCGTCAAATGCCGATGCTGACTTACTAACTGCCTCTAAACTAAACAAACTAATCATCTCTTCCAAAGAAAATATTTCCTGATCACCATAAGACCACCCCAATCGGATTAAATAATTCAACACAGCCTGAGGCAGATAGCCTTCATCACGATACTGCATCACACTCACCGCACCATGGCGTTTGGAAAGTTTGGTGCCATCATCACCTAGAATCATCGAACAATGAGCAAACTCAGGGAGTGGTGCTCCAATCGCTTTATAGATATTAATTTGACGGGGCGTATTATTGATATGATCTTCACCACGAACTACTTGGGTAATTTTCATATCCCAATCATCAACAACGACACAAAAATTATACGTTGGGGTACCGTCAGTACGGCGAATAATCAAGTCATCAAGTTCGCTATTTGCAACTGTAATATGGCCACGAATTTTGTCATTAAAGACCACTGAACCTTCTTTGGGATTTCGAAAGCGAACACAAAAAAGTGAGCTTTCTGTTGCTTCTGTATTTGCAGCTATCACTCGCGGATGATAAGCGTCATATCGAGGTTTAGTGCCAAAAGCAATCTGTTCTTTACGGATTTCATTAAGAAGTTCTTTGGAAGCGTAGCACTTATAAGCCTTATTTTCAGCTAAAAGTTGCTCGACAACTGCATTATAACGATCAAATCGTTTAGTTTGATAATACGGGCCTTCATCCCACTCGAGATTTAGCCACTGCATTCCCTCAATAATCGCATTAATCGCTTCTTGAGTACAACGCTCAATATCAGTGTCTTCAATGCGAAGAACAAACTTTCCACCAGTGTGCTTAGCATAAAGCCATGAATAAAATGCAGTACGGGCACCGCCTACATGCAAGAAGCCAGTCGGACTTGGTGCAAAACGTGTTTTAACATTCATGTTAATCCTAGTACGTTTAACTAAATTTTATTAATACAGATGGAATTCTATTTTAATGTCATTGTATGTGAAGCCATACGCTTGAACAATGTTCAACTTACCCAAATTGGCAAAGCCTACACCATGATAAAAGCATTAAATAAGCTAACAACGCTAAAATTAGAAAACAAAACCATTGCAATGCTGCTAGAATATGTAGTAAGTAAAATGAACATTTATTAGGCGTAATAAATACCTTAAACTAATACTGTATTTATCTAAACGATTTTCAACACTCATCTTATAGTTTATTTACTATTGTACCATCAAAATATTATTGAGCAATTATGATCATAAATTTTTGACTATATTTGGACATAAAAAAGCCTCAGTCATAGGTCATCCAACTATAGCGAGTCACCTATTACTTAAATTTTTATTTTAATTCAAACAATATTGGGACATGGGGATGAATTGTTAATCGTACCTTATCACCAGTATCAAGCAATTGGTTTGAATATACTATTAGTATTTGACCATTAACTTTTACCAAATATCGGCAGTTATCCCCCATAAACTGTGCATCACACACAATCCCATTTCCCTTACTATCAGGTAGTATTGATAAATTATGAGGACGGATAAGCCACTCTAATGCATGACCACGGTCTTTTTGCTCAATAGGCCATTCACCTAACGGTGTGATCATACTTTTATTATCAATGCTTGATACTGGCACATATGAACTATGTCCTAAAAAATCGGCAACAAAGCGACTACTTGGACGGTAATACAGCTCAGTTGAATCACCATATTGTTCAATCATACCTCGATTCATCACCGCAAGCTTATCCGCAAAAGCGAAAGCTTCTTCACGGCTATGTGTAACAAATATTGCAGTAACACCTTGTTGCTTAAAAATTTTTTTTATTTCTTTGATTAAGCTGTGACGAACTTGCGTATCGATATTAGAAAATGGTTCATCGAGCAATAATAAATCAGGCTTACAAGCGAGTGCACGAGCAATAGCAACACGTTGCTGCTGACCACCAGAAAGCTGATGTGGGTAACGACCATCTAAACCATCCAGTTTTACTAACTTAAGCATATCTTTTACACGAGCGTCAATACGAGATTTTTTCCAATGTTTAATGCCAAACGAAACATTACCGCCTACAGTTAGGTGTGGGAACAAGGCATAATCTTGGAAAATCATGCCAACGTTTCGCTGCTCTGGTGGTACATTGAGGTGCATATTTACAATTATGCGATCATTTATTGCCATTGTGCCATCGTCTAATGGTAATAAGCCTGCAATGGCTTTTAATAAGGTCGTTTTGCCACAACCACTAGAGCCCAGTAAACAAATAATTTCACCTTTACCTACATTAAATGAAAGGTGACTTAATACGGCTTGACCATTGTAGCGACAGGTCACGTTACTAACGGATAGCGCATCATTCATAAATGGCTTTGCTCCAAAGAACGGTTAATCATGATCAACGGAATTAGCCCTACTAGTATTAACAAAACAGCAGGTAATGCTCCGTATTCAAGTTGTTCATCCGATGCGTAGTTAAAAACATAAGTTGCCAGCGTTTCGTAATTAAATGGGCGCAGCAAAAGTGTAGCATTTAGTTCCTTCATTGATTCAATAAACACTAGCAATATAGCAATTAAGCACCCACGACGAATCAATGGGAGCTGAACCCGCTTAATCATGCTACGCATACTGCATCCCATAGTCCGCGCAGCCATATCCAGTGAAGGAGAGACCTTAGCTAAGCTTGATTCAACACTGCCTATTGCAATTGCGCTAAAACGCACAACAAACGCGGTCAATAACGCAAACATAGATCCGGAAAACAGCAATCCTGGCTTATCCCACCCCGTTTCTTTTGCAATGCTATTCATCAGGTGATCAGCACTAGTCAGAGCAATGAGCACACCTATTGCCAAAATAGTGCCTGGAACGGCATAACCTAGCGATGCTAAGCGCGCAGGTACATTACGTAATGCCGTGACAGAAAAACGTTGATAAAAATTTACCAGTAAAGCAATCGCTAGTGCAATTACTGCCGCTACAGAAGAGACGTATAAACTGTTCAAACTACACTGAAAAAAATTATCAATGGAGCTTGAAAAATAATAATCTTTCGTGTAGATAAGCAGCTGACCAAACGGGCCAATAAATGCAATGATAAACAGGCTCCAGCACCAAACTGTGGCAAATAGTTTGTATCTTCCTCGTAAGTGCACTTTAGTGACTTTATCGGCACAGGCATGTTGACAAAATAATTCTTGTTTATGGCGGCTGTATCGTTCACTACTTATCAAGAAGAAAATAACCAGTAACATGATAGCCGAAATTTTGGCCGCTGCATTTAGGTTAGAATATTCTAGCCATGTGTCATATACTGCCGTCGTTAACGTGCTCACTGCAAAATAACGGACTGTTCCGAAGTCTCCCAATGCTTCCATGGCCACCAAAGAAGCACCTACAGCAATCGCTGGACGAGCTAAAGGTAGGGAGATACGAAAAAAACTTTGCATGGGTGAACAACCCAACAATCGTGCTGATTGTGTTAACGTAAGATTTTGCTCCATAAACGCCGCGCGGGCCAGTAAATAAACATAAGGATGCAAGACAAGCGCTAAGACAAAGCATGCTCCAGGTAAGGTGCGAAGATCAGGGCACCAGTATTGTGCTACTGATGTCCACCCCGATACGTATCTAAGAAACAACTGAATGGGTCCAGCATAATCAAACCAATCAGTATAAATATAACCAACAATATAACCAGGCATTGCAAGAGGAAGAACTAATGCCCACTGTAACCAGCGATCACCAAAGATAGAGTAATTTGCCATTAGCCATGCAGAGGGAATGCCCATAATCAAAGATAAAAATACAGTTCCCGTAACTAATAATACTGTGTTGAGCGTATAAGTACCTATCACTGTAGACATCAGATGGCTAAATACATCAGTAGTTTCACCTATAGCAGTATAGAAGATTACTAAAATCGGTAAAATTATCAGTAATGTAAATACCCAGCTATTAATTTTCAAAAATAGGTTCTGTGCTAACATTATCTACTACATTATGCCGTCAGAATACACTGAGGGAAATACTTTTTACCATTACCTTCACAGGATAAAAGCATTATAAGTGGAATTGTAATTTATTAAAAATTTCATCGCTTTTACGCGATCTTTTACATACATTGGCTGTACTATGTCTGGAGCCAAAACACCATCTAAATTTATGCATTTTCTATTTTACACATATTATGTCATTTTATACTGCTAATCTTCACATGCTTATCATTAGCTATTAGTAATGGCAGTAAACACTATACATTTAAGCTATTTGTTTATTATCAGACGATATCTTACTTAGATAGTAATAGTTGCCTAGCGGAACATTGCAGCAGCTTTTTAAAATAATTTTCTTTATCACAACCATTCCCTTGGGGCGTAAACAACACAGCGAACAGAAATTTATCTATTATCACTGTCTCAGCATTGTGCGAGAGGTGTTCATTAATCATGTCACGATTACATAACTAAACCCAATTTTCACTCACTAATTTAATCAAACAAGAGATATCACCCGTCAACAGCACGTGAAAGTCTGTATTCACCACGTTAGTTCCATCAACAATGGTTGAGGTAGAAATATACATTCACTATTTCCACAGCATATGTAACACTATTAATACCTATCAATTCAAGTACCAACATAAATACTACAATAAATTTTTAATTAAATATTTTTTAAACTGAAACTAAAAAATAATTTTTTATTAAAAAAATTAGTATACATATTATTGAAGCGTATACAATAACACTTATTGTATTTTCATAGAAGAAGCTGACATCATTATATGGAAAACTATTAAGTTCTAAATTTTGCAATAATTTATCTCACAGGGACTCTAACGTTGTTCCAAATTCAGTTTTAGATAGCAAATCTCAATATGATTCACTATTAAACGATTGCTTACGTTATAAGTATACTTAATCCTACCAGCTTATTTAATGCTTTTATTATGGTGCAAGCCTAGAAAACCGTTTATGGTAATCGGCTTTATTTCCTAAAATAGGAAGCTAAATTTTCAATCAACTCTCTCACACAGCTAGGCTAACTGAAATATTCATGTCTATGAACAAATCTCGCTACAAAAAAACTAACTGGAAGCAGTATTATCAAGCTTTAATGAATAGCCGCTCACTCACATTCTAGATTGATGAAGAAGCTATTCAGCTATGGAATCAAACTAGGCAAGACAATCATAGAAGGCCTCATTTATTTAGTAACTTAATCGCTACGACGGCCTCATAGTTAAATGCGTATTTTCAATGCTATTAAAAGATCTGCAAGGATTCATTAGTTGTGTTTTTTTACTTTTCTTCACTGCCATTGCCGTGCCCTCATTATCCATGCATTAGTAAGCGAGCCAAAACAGTTAACGTCACGTTCAAGACGAAGAATACAGGAACTATCCAGCACTTAGCCATTGATTCTATAGGGGCTCAAAATCTACAATGAAGGAGAATGAAAAATAAAAAGCATGGCACTGATGTGAAACGGTTAGTCTGGCGTAAGTTACATTTTGTGGTAGATGTAAATATGAGTACAATGATTGCTGATGAGTTAAGTGCATCAAATGTGACTGGCAGTTGAGTGTTACTTAACTTGCTCAAGCAGACTCGACAAAAAACTAATGCAATATTAGCCGATAGGGCTTGCGACACCAGACAATGTTATGAAACCGTTCGTATTAAACGAGCGGTTCCACTCATTCCACCAAAAAAAGGAACAACTTTTTGGGAAAGAGGTCATCCGCAACAATCTAGCAGTCAGTTAGGGCTTTGTTTCCTAATTTGCATTCAGATCGTAAATCCCAACATTATTCACTATCTAAACTCAAATTAGGAAACAAAGCCTTTCCAGTTGATTGCTTTATAGAAATAATTTATTAAACAAATTAAATATTTAAGTACATTTATGCTGTATAGTGCGTAAATTGATAATTTAGTTCTCTGATTGAAGAAACAAAGTCGTGAACTCTACTTATTTAATGCTTATAAACTCAGGGTAGGCATCTACACCACAATCATGAGCGTCCATACCGTCAAGTTCTTTTTCTTCACCAACACGAATACCCATCGTTACTTTTAAAACACCCCATACTAAGAGACTAACACTAAATGCCCAAGCAAAGATAATAACCGCACCTAAAAGCTGAGCACTAAATGACGCATTTACGTTACTCAAAGGAACCAACATTAAGCCGAACAAACCACATACACCATGTACCGAAATCGCACCAACTGGGTCATCAATTTTCAATTTGTCCAAACCGATTATGCTAATAACAACTATCGCACCAGAAAAGCTACCAATAAGCAATGCAGCAACGGGTGATGGTGACAATGGATCAGCGGTTATAGCAACCAAACCCGCCAATGCACCATTCAATACCATGGTCAAATCCGCCTTACCCCACGTCGCTTTACATACTGCTAAAGCAACAATGGCACCGGCTGCCGCTGCGGCATTAGTATTCAAAAATATTTGACCGACAGCCGTAGCGCTTTTAAAATCTGACAGCATTAATTGCGAACCACCATTAAAACCAAACCACCCAAACCATAAGATAAAAGTACCTAGTGTCGCCAATGGCATGTTTGAACCTGGAATTGGGTAAATTTGTCCGCTTTGTCCGTACTTTCCTTTGCGCGCACCCAGTAGTAATACACCTGCTAATGCTGCTGATGCACCCGCCATATGAACAATACCTGATCCTGCAAAATCACTAAAACCTGCTTTTGATAAAAAGCCACCACCCCAAGTCCAGTAGCCTTCTACCGGATAAATTGCTGCTGTAAAAATGACTGAGAAACTAAGGAACGCCCAAAGCTTCATGCGTTCAGCAACCGAACCAGATACAATAGACATTGCTGTTGCGACGAAGACCACTTGGAAGAAAAAATCAGATTCTAAAGAATGGCTGGCACCTTCTCTTTGCGAACCGATCAAATGGCCAAACGATGGTAACCAGCCACTTTCAGAGTTATCAACATACATAATATTGTAACCTACGAGCAAGTAAGTAGTACAAGCTATAGCATAAAGACATACGTTTTTTGTTAAAATTTCAGTGGTATTTTTCGAACGAACTAAGCCTGCTTCTAGCATGGCAAAACCAGCCGCCATCCACATAACCAATGCACCTGACATTAAGAAAAAAAATGTATCAAGTGCATAACGCATCTCTATTATTGTATTTGCTAATTCCATGGTTATTTACTCCCTAAACGTATTTAAATTGCTTCAGCATCCATTTCACCAGTACGAATACGTACGACTTGTTGAAGATCATAAACAAAAATTTTTCCATCGCCAATCTTGCCAGTCTGTGCTGCTTTACTGATAGCTTCGATGATTTCATCAACGTTTTCATTGTGTGCAGCAATTTCTAGTTTTATTTTTGGTAAAAAATCAACCTGATATTCCGCGCCGCGGTATAGCTCAGTATGTCCTTTTTGTCGGCCAAAACCTTTTACTTCAGATACCGTCAGGCCATCTACACCAACTTCAGCTAATGCTTCACGCACATCATCAAGTTTAAAAGGCTTGATTATCGCATTGATTAGTTTCATTCCTGTCTCCTTGAACCATAAATAAAATGTTCTGCTAAGCAGCAAAATTTCACGTGCTCAGCTTATTAATAATAAGTAGTCTGGACATAACATTAAAATTTAATGATTTATAAAAATTATAATGATGTATTCATTTCACCATTACTAAACAAATGTTGTCAAAGGAAAGAATCGTGCACCAATAGATGCCATGCAAAAAAGAAGACAGATAGTTTTAAAAATTAGATCTTAAGCACTCTCTTACCTCAACGTAATAAACACAAAGAAAAAATTAGCAACTATAACGACAAATTAAAATTTTGCCTCGCTCCAAGTAATCAAGTGAAACGTTTAAAGTCACAAAATAATATGCCTACTTCATAGGCGTGAAAGTCGTTCTATAATATTTCTTTATCGTAACGTTACATAAGGACGTTGACTTGCACCAAGACTTCCTGTTAGGTTAGTTGTAAGTTCAAGATCTTACCTTCTCGGCTTCCTTCAATGTTATAATGCATAACACATTGAAAATTATTAAAAACATTTATTATTTCAGCATGTTCAGTACTAAATTTACGAATAAATCAACGAGCCAATATTTCGTGTCCCATGAGCAATTCAACATGAAAACTGTCGTTTAAAATATTGTGGTGAAATTCATGACCCACGTGATATATTGAAGTTTTATTCCCTAATTTGAGTTCAGGTAGCAAATCCCAGCATGATTAACAATGAAATGATCGCTTTTGTTTTAGGCATATCTAATCCTGTCAGCTTCTTTAACGCTTTTATCATAACGTAAATCTCGCTAATTCGAGCATTCTGATCTCTTAAGCTCAACGTCCTACCAGTAGTTTTTTAACTCAAATATTGCCGGCTTTGATAGAGAATATTTATGATTACTATACCTCGGTTTTTAATATTAATTGGAACCATATAACTTCTAGAAACTGACCGTTACATTACGCGGATAACACTCGTTTAATGCGAACTATTTCGTAATATTGAAGAGCCATAGGCTGATATTTCATTAATTTTTCAGCAGGTTTGTTTGAGCAAGTTAGATAACACTTCACCGTCAGTTACATTTGATGCACTTAACTCAGCACCAATAGTTTCATGCGTATTTATATCTACCACTAAATGTAGCTTTCAGCAGACTCACTGTTTCCCTGCAATACCATGCTTTTTTACTTTTCATTTTTTACCACAAACTTTAAGCCCCCTAGAATCAATGGTTAAGTATTGGATGCTTTCTTTATTCTTCGTCTTGAACGTGACGTTAACCGTTTTGACTCGCTTGCTAATACATGAATAGTGAGAACATGGCAATGGCAGTTGAACAAGTTTGAAAACAAAATTAATGAATCCTTGCAAATCTCTCCATGGCATTGCAAATATGCATTTAACCATGAAGACCGTAATAATGGCTAAGTTGTTAAGTAAACGAGGTCTCCCATTGTTACCCTGCTTAATTTAATTGAATAACTGAATGGCTTCTTCATTAATCCAAAACATTAGTTAACCATGATTGATTAAAGTTTGATTATATTGCATCCAGTTAGTTGTTTTGTAACGGAGCTTATTCATAGACCTGAATGTTTAAGCGAGCCTAGCTAATTAGAGCGTAGATTAATAATTTAATTCTCTGATTTAGGAAACAAAGCTCTATAAAAGACAGCGATACACTGAGTTAAAAAACTACTGGGAGGAACATTGAGCCTAAGAGATGATAATACCCAAGTTGGCGAAACCTGCACAAAAATACAAGCGTTCAATAAGTTGATAAGACTAGGTATGCCTAAAATGTAAATAAGCATTTAATCGTTAATCATATTGACATTTGCTTTCTGTACTCAAATTAGCAAACAAAATCATTCACTATTCACCGCTCATCTGTGTTGCATAAAGGCCACTAGGGGATCAAAGGTGGGTTTAAGGTCATGCGATTTGCTATGTTTGGAGCTGGGATGTCTGGCCGATAGTACGTTTTGAAGAAAGATATAATTTATCTGAATGCAATTAATCACAAAAATAGAAAATGCCGGAACAGTCCGACATTTTTTGCTAGTTTAAACCACATTCCGCTTTCTTGTGGTTCACCGCCCAAACGTGGAGTAGATCAGTGGCAATGGTTGCTGCTGCAAGTGATGTTAGTTCTGCGTGGTCATATGCAGGAGCGACTTCAACCACGTCCATACCAATTAAGTTAATGCATTGAAGCGCACGAATCACTTGTAAAATTTTCGCCGTGCTTAGGCCGCCACAAACAGGCGTACCAGTGCCAGGTGCGTAAGCAGGGTCAAGGCAATCAATATCAAACGTCAGATAAACCGGATGGTTGCCGACACGATTCTTAATTGTGTCAACTATCTTATTAACAGGCCAATCATTCGCTTTTGTAGCGTCCACCACTTGATAACCCAAGGTATAACCGTGTTCAGTGCGAATACCTATTTGAATAGAACTGTATGGGTCAATCAAACCTTCGTTTGGCGCATGATAGAACATAGTGCCATGATCGTACTGACTACCCATGTCGTAAGTGTCCGTGTGGGCATCGAAATGAATCAGTGCTATTTCACCGAATTGTTTTGCGTAAGCACGTAACAGTGGCAGAGTCACAAAGTGATCGCCTCCAAAAGTCAGCAAGGTTTTGCCTTCTGCCAGCAAACTGGATGCGTGTGCTTCTAGGCGCTCACACATTTGTGCAGCATCACCACAATTGAACACCAAATCACCGCAATCTGCGATTTTAATTTCTTTAGTTAGGGAAAAGTCCCATGGCCAGCATTTACCTTCCCAAGCGAGGTTAATTGAGGCTTGGCGAATGGCGCCTGGACCCATACGACTGCCCGAACGACCTGTGGTTGCCATATCAAACGGTACACCAGTGATAACAACATCTGCGTCAAAACCTTGTGGTTGAAATACCAGAGGTTGACGTAAAAAACCGAACGCATTCGCGTACAGCGAATAATCTGGAAAATTAGCAAGAGTTGCCATAACACTCTCCATAAAATCAACTGGCTACCTGCTTTATTCATTCGCTAGTGAGCCACCATTAGTAATAACGATTAATGACCCACGTTAGCGATAAGTACGAATATCTTCGAGGTAGGTGTAACCATTTAAGCCTTCTGCCAATTCCGCCAAGATTGCACCTCGTTCTTCTTCTGGTAGTGCAGCTTTCGCCATTTCTTCATACTGTTCGAGAAATAAGTTAGCATCAAGGTGAACGTAACGCAGTACATCGCCAACACTGTCACCACGTTCGATTTCTTTGATGTCATAGCGGCCATCTGGACTGCACCGTACTACAGCTGTGTCTGTGTCACCAAATAGGTTGTGCATGTCACCCAAGATCTCTTGATACGCACCGACTAAGAAGAAACCTATGCGATACGGTTCTTCATCTGTCCATGCAGGCACCATCAGCGTACTTTCGATCCCTTGGCCTTCAACGTATTGGTCAACAGCTCCATCTGAGTCACATGTGACATCAAGCATCACTGCACGGCATTCAGGTGCTTTATCGAGGTTGCTCAGCGGAAGAATAGGGAAGACTTGGTCAATACCCCATACATCTGGCAGTGATTGAAACAATGAAAAATTTAAAAATAACTTGTCTGCCAGCCGAATATTTAGCTCATCAAGAACAGGACGGTGTGCGCGATTTTTATGTGACATTTTGCAAGACAGCTCGTAACAAATGCGAAGACTAATTTGTTCTGCCCATGCTCGCTCTGTAAAGTTCACCATGCCCATTGCAAATTGCATGTGTACTTCTGTTAAATCACTTTGATTATCGTGATAAATTTCAACCAGAGAACGATGATCGATTGATTGACTTAGATCTTTAAATGAGTGCCACATGTTATGTAGAATCTGCGACACATCGGCTGCTGGTGCAAACACTTCCTCACGTTGGTAACTCTCTACGCCTACAACGTCAGTAATCAGGACAGCATGGTGCGCGGTTAAGTTGCGGCCTGATTCAGAGATAATGCGCGGCATTTGAATGTCATATTCTTTACACACATCACCAATGGTGTAGACAACGTTATTCGCATATTCACGAAGGCTATAATTCATTGAGCAGCAACTTTGACTGCGGGTGCCTTCGTAATCAATGGCCAATCCACCACCTACGTCAATTGTAGTAATGCCCGCGCCTAATTTATATAGTTCTGCAAATACACGTGCCGCTTCGTTCACACCTGAACGTACATCGCGAATATTAGCAATTTGTGAGCCTAGATGGGAGTGCATTAATTGAAGTGAATCGAGCATATCGTGCTCACGTAACGTTTCCATCACGGTCAGTACTTGCGATGCGGACAGACCGAACTTTGATTTTTCGCCACCGCTTGCTTGCCACTTGCCTTTTCCTTGAGACGCTAAACGCGCGCGTATGCCAAGACGCGGCTTTACAGCCAGGGCTTTGGCTTCTTCTAAAATCGTGTTAAGTTCTGACAACTTTTCAAGCACGATATACACTTCGTGACCCAGCTTTTCGCCGATGAGTGCAAGGCGTACGTATTCACGGTCTTTATAGCCATTACAGATGATCACTGAGCTCGCTTGTTGCGCCATGGCAAGCACTGCCATCAATTCAGGTTTGCTTCCAGCTTCTAAACCCAATTGACGCTGTTGGCGTGCGTATTGGCTCTTTAGGATCTCACTCACCACTGGCTCTTGTTGGTTAACCTTTATTGGGTAAACCGCCAAATATTGACCTTTATAGTCGTAATCTGAAATAGCATCGTTGAAGGTTGAGCACAGGCTATCTACCCGGTGGTGAAGAATATCGGGGAAACGCACTAAAACTGGTAGTGATACACCTTTGGCAATCAATTCGTCGGCCAATGAAGATAAAGCAATTACATTATTAGGTTGGTTTTTGTCTGGACGAACGATGACTTCCCCACTTGGGTTAATGTCAAAATACCCTTGGCCCCAATACGGTGTGTTATAGACATCGCGTGCGTCGTTAATTGACCAATCGTTCATGTTCTTTACCTCATATAATGATTGAGCACATGTAAATGGCGCTAATGATGCTAATGGCGTGAAGGCCTGTTTAGCTAAGTCATGTACAAAATAATGGATACAACGATTACGTTAATGCTGGTTATTTTCTGCATACCTACTAATAAAACTGCATTTAATCAGGTAAGTGCAAGCGTTGAATAGGTTCAAACGTTGGAATCATAACGACATATGCGTCTCGACGACATCTTTTTCTTGACTTGATTTATGATGAAAGTTTCAATAATAAATTTTAACATGATTCACGATTAAATGAACGCTTGCGTTTTAGGCATATCTAACCTAATCAGCTTATTTAGCACTTTTATCATTGCGTAAAAAATTCGCCAGTCAGTGCATGGTAATCCCTTAGGCTTAATATTCCTTTGAACAGTTTTTCGATTCAGGACATTGCTGTTTCTTACAGAGAACGTTTATAGCAACCATACTTTGTTTTTCAATGCTGATTTAAACTATATAATTTTGGTAACTGATCGCTAAATTATCCGAATGATTTCGTTCTCAAACAGTTGCTTTTTTTAGTTGGATGAGTGGAACAGCTCGTTTAATACGAATGGTTTCGTAACACTTCTAGTATCGTCAGCACCATCGCCTAATATTACATTGATTTTTAGGCGGGTCTGTTTGAGCAAGTTAAGCAGCACTTTACCGTCAGGTACATTCGACGCACTTGGCTCAGTAGCAATGCATGGATGCGTATTTATATCTACCGCTACATCTGGCCTACACCAGACTAGACGCTTTCCACCTATGCCCTGCTTTTTTACTTACCATCAGCTTTCTCCGTAGACTCTCAACTCCGAATAATTCATGGTTAAATCGTTAAATAAATGAGGTCTCATTCGATGATTCTGCTTGGTTTTATTCCATAGCTCAATAGCGCTTTCATCAGTCCAAAATATTAATTAGCCTAGTTGTTTAGAGCGTAAACTGATAATTCAGTTACTTAATTTCAAAAATAAAAGCTCCCAAAATCTATTATAAAATATAGGCATGCTGCATCTAAACTAGAAGAACATTGAATATAAAAAATTATAAATCCTTTCTCCGTATTTGGATGTGAATAATCTTAGTATACAAACAATACAAACAATACAAAAAGCAAATATGGCTCAAATTATGCATTATTTCAAACAAAATCATGTATTATTGACACCCTAGGAGTCGCTTAGGCCTGATGACTTTTTCACGTATGAAGAATGGGAGCAGTGTATCATTCAGCTAACTAAGTTAAACTATTATAGTTTAGCAGAATATTTTTACCTACAAAAAAACTGATGATTAGATTGCGAAAGTGATAACATGCAGTAAGCGTTATGTCGTGGTTTTGTTCACTAATTAAAATTTAGATAGCAAATCCCAACATCATGGACTATTAGATGCTAGCTTGCATTTTGGGCATACTTAGCCTTGTAAGCTTATTTAACACTTCATCATGGTGGTGGCTTCACGAATCTAAGTTCCATGCTTTTTTAGACTCAATCTCCCTCCAAGTAGCTTTTTAACTCGAACCATTGTTGCCTCTGTTAGGGAACGTTTATGATAACCAGCTTTATTTCCTAAATAAGAAAACTAAATTTTCAATTAACACTCTAAACAGTGAAGTTCACTGAAATATTCAGTTCTATGAACAATCTTCGCTACAAAACAACTAACTGTAAGCAATATAATCAAGCTTTAATCAATCGGGGCTCACTAACATTCTAGACTGATGAAGAAGCTATTCAGCTATGCAATTAAACTCAGCAGGATAGTCATGGCAGATCTCGTTTATTTAGCAACTTAGTCATTACAACGGTCCTCATGGTTAAATGCGTATTTTCAATGCCATTGAAAGGTCTCAAAAAATTCATTAATTTTGTTTCCAAACTTATTCAACTACCATTGTCATACCCTCACTATTTATGCATTTGCAAGCAGCCAAAATGGTTAACGTCACGTTCAAGACGACGAATAAAGGAAGCATCCAGCACTTAACCATGGATTTTGTGGGGCTCAAAATCTACGTTGAAGAAGAATGAGAAGTAAAAAAGCATCGTATTGGTGGGGAATGATGAGTCTGGCGCAAGTTACATTTAGCGGTAAATATAAATACGCATGGAATCCTTGCTGCTAAGCTAAGTGCATCAAATGTCACTGACAGTGAAGTGTTACCTAGCTTACTAAAACAGACCCGCCGAAAATTAATGAAATATCAGCCGATCGTGCTTCCGACACCAGACAATGTTACGAACCGTTCGTATTAAACAAGCGGCTTTACTCATCTCACAAAGAAAAGGAATAACTTTTGAGGAACGAGGTCATCCGCGTAATTTAGCGGGCAGTTACCAGAAGTTATACGATTCCAATCAGTATTAGAAAACGAGGTATGATTACCATAAATGTTCCCTATCATAGACGGCAATGGCTCAAGTCAAACACTACTAGGGGGGTGACATTAAACTTAAGAGATCATAATGCTCAAATTAGCGAGACTTACGCCATGATAGAAACGTTAAATAAGTTGACAAAACTAGGTATGCCTAACACAAAAGTGAGCACCTAATAGTTCATCATATTGGGATTTACGCTCTGAATTTGAATTAGTCAACAAAGCTTAGCTATGGTAATAATTAAATTTTTTGAGCTTGTTAAACCACTACATCACTTACATCTTACGGATGTAAGTGATACTATTTTTATGCGGCCATACATTCGATTATCACAAAATTTATCATGCTGAATCTCAAATCCTTATTTTAACTTTTAGTTAGAAAAATTTTTCAGCCTAGAATAAGATTCCGAATCATTAAGAAACCAAGCACCTTCACAATTATTAGTATAAACTCTTATTTCCGTGAACGAATCTAACGAGAATCTAAAAATTTAATAAAAATTATATCACCATTCACTGCCATTACGTATAATAGCATAATTATGGTAAAGAAAAATTTAAAAAATAAAGTAGGCACTAATACAATTGTGCAGAACCGTCAAGCTAACCACGATTATTTTATTCAAGATGACATTGAAGTAGGACTTGTGCTACAAGGCTGGGAAGTAAAATCTCTCCGAGCCGGTAAGGTCAACATCACGGAAAGCTACATGTTTTTTAAAGATGGTGAAGCTTACATGTCTGGTGCCACAATCACACCACTGCGCGTTGTTTCTACACATATAGTAGCAAACCCAACGCGCATCCGAAAGCTATTGCTAAAACGTTGTGAACTAGACGCATTAATAGGTAGGGTAAATCGAGACGGTTATACTCTTGTCGCCTTATCTATGTACTGGAAACAGTCTTGGGCTAAACTTAAGGTTGGTCTGGCAAAAGGTAAAAAGCTTCATGACAAACGTGCTTCTTCAAAAGATCGCGATTGGAAACGTGATAAAGCGCGTATCATGAAGCATTCAACCAGATAAATGAGTGTTATTTCTTAATGCGAGTTCAGATAGCAAATTTCAATGTAATGAACTACTAAACGCTCTCTTGCACTTTAGGCATACTTATCCCTGTCAGCTTATGTAACTCTTTTATTATGGCGTCAGTTTCTCCAGTCTAAGCATGATAATTCCTTAGACTCATTTTACAATGCTTATGTGAACCGTATAACTTTTGGTAACTAACCGCTAAATTGCACAGATAATCTCGTACCCCAAAAATTGTCTCTTGTCTTGATGGGATGAGTGGAACAGCTTGTTTAATGCGAATGATTTTATAACACTGCTTGATGTCGTAAGCATCATCGCTTGCTAATGCATAAAAAATGAAGACATGACAACGATAGTTAAGCAAGTTTGTAAATAGAATGAATCATTGCTAACCTCTTAGTGGTATTGAATAGGCGAAATTTTCCACGATTACTCGGCTTAGTTTGATTTCATAGCTGAATAACTTTTTCATCAATCCAAAGTGTTAGTGAGCCACAATTAAGTAAAGCTGAATTACACTACTTTCAGTTAATTTTTGATAGTAAAGTTAGTCCATATACTTGAATATTTCAGTTAACCTAGCTGTTTAGAGCGTATATTGTAATGAAATTTCCTAATTTGAATTAAAATTTGCTATCTGAACTCGAATTAAGAAAAAATTTTATTTAGGCTCAATACCACTCTCAGGAGTTTTTTAACTAGAAATACTACCTAGTGTTGTAAGCTCTATCGTCTAATATTTCATTGATTATTCAGCGGGGCTGTTTGAACAAACTAGGTAGCACTTCACTGTCAGTTACATTTAATGAACTTAATGTAACAACAATGATTTCATGCTTATTCATATCTACCGCTAAATGTAACCTGCATCAAATTCGACATGTTCCGTAAAGTTTCAGCCCTGTAAAATCAATGACTAAATGCTGTATGGTTCCTTTAATTTTTGTCTTGAGCGCAACAAAAACGGTTTTCGCTCGTGTGTTAGCGCAAGAATAATAAGGGCATAATAACGACAATTTAACCAGTTAAAGAACAAAATTAATGAATCCTTGCAAACTTATCAATAGCATTGAAAATACGCGCTGGACCATGAAAACCGTTATAATGGCTAAATCACTAAATAAACGGGGTCTCCCATGATTATCCTGCTTCATTTGATTCCATAGCTCAATGACTTCTTTAACAATCCAAAATATCAGTCCGTCATGATTAATTAAAGCTTAATTATACTGCTTTCAGTTGGTTATTTTGTAGTTAAACTTGTTCATGGCCTGAATATTTAAGTAAACCCTGGCCATTTAAGATACGGATTAATAATTGAGTCCCCTGATTTAGGAAATAAAGCCGGTCTGAAACTTAAAATAATTTGTTTGCAACATCGTAAAGATCTTGGCGAAACGGACGACACATATTTTCAATTGCATGCATTATATCATGGTGAATCAAATTTTCACATTGAACACCTACACAACGACCGCTTTCACCATTATTCAGCAATGCGACCGCGTATGCACCCATGCGAGACGCAAGGATCCGGTCAAATGCGCATGGCTGACCGCCACGCTGAATATGTCCAAGAATGGTAGCACGTGTCTCTCGACCCGTTTCACCTTCAATGTGTTGAGCTAGATCGTTTACATCAGTTATTAGCTCAGTGATTGTGATGATTGCGTGCTTTTTACCTTTATAGATACCCTCTTTTATTTTAGTCAGAAGCTGCTCTTTATCAAAGCCAAGTTCTGGTGTCACAAAATATTCACAACCCCCTGCGATAGATGCCATCAAAGTCAGATCACCACACTGGCGACCCATCACCTCAACGATGGAAATACGCTGGTGAGAAGAAGAAGTATCTCGCAGACGGTCAATCGCTTCAACAACAGTATCTAGTGCTGTTAAGTAACCTATAGTGTAATCAGTACCAGGGATGTCATTATCAATGGTACCAGGTAAACCAATACATGGAAAACTCATTTCAGTCAATTTTTTTGCACCCATATAAGAACCATCACCACCGATAACAACTAGTGCTTCAATACCATGCATTTTCATGTTTTTGATGGCTTGCTCACGAACTCTTTCGTCTTTGAACTCAGGGAAACGTGCTGAACCTAAGAAGGTTCCACCTCGGTTGATGATGTCTGAAACACTAGTACGGTTTAGCTTTTCAATGCGGTTCTGATGGAGACCTTGATAGCCATCATAAATTCCGTAGACCTCAATACCTTCACTCAATGCCGCGCGTACAACACCGCGGATGGCTGCATTCATACCCGGTGAGTCACCACCACTAGTCAAAACACCAATTTTACTAACCATTATTACCCTCTAAATTGCCCTCTAATTTTGAGAATTGAAACTTCAAATCCACTATCGCATGTTGAGAAATGGAGCTTAGAACCCTACTTACCTAAGAAAAATTTTATGGGATATCGTGGGTTTACCCTAGGCATATTTGATACACTAGTCTAGCTTGCCGGCTGCTTATTTAAAACTGTAACTTTCTTTTTTATGTAAGGCCAATATAATTTAAAAATTATTTTTTGTTAATCAATATCAGTAACAATTACAACAATTTGAACTATGTTTCCTAATTTTTTAAATAAAATTTCAATATGATGAACCATAAGACGTTCAATTTTGTTTTAGACATACCTAGCCCAATTAACTCATTTAACACTTTTACCATGGCATAGACTTTATTAATCTTAGCATTCAGATCCCTTAGGCTCAATGTTCCTCCCCCCCGAATAGTTTTTTGACTCGAATCATGGCCGCCTCTGATAGGGAACGTTTATGATCACTATACTTCGTTTTCCAACGCTGATTTGAATCATATGATTTTCTGGTAGGTAAACGCTAATTATGCGGATAATCTCGGTCCTCAAAAATTATTTTTTTTGGCTGGAATGAAGCGAACCACTCATTTAATACGAACAGTTTCATAACATTATCTGGTATCATAAACTCTATCGCCTGATATTTCATTGATTCTTAGATGGGTCTGTTTGAGCAAATTAGGTAGCACTTTACCGTCAGTCACATTTAATGCTATTTCATTTAGCAGCAATTATTTCATGCGTATATATATCTCTCGTTCAATGCCGGATGGTTCCTTTAGTATGAATTTTGAACGTAATGCCAACCATTTTGGCTCGCATTGCTAATGCGGGAATGGTGAATGGCGAGGGCATGCTTAACGGCAGTTAAGCATGTTTTAAACAAAATTAATGAATCTTTGCAGGCCTATTCATGGTCTTGAAAATGTGCTTTTAACCATGAAAGCCATCATAATGGCTAAATCCCTAAATAAATAAAATTTTTCATGATTACCCTGCTGAAATTTGATTTCATAGCTGAATGGCTCCCTCATCAATCCAACATGTTCGTGAATCACGAGTGATTGAAAGCTTCATTATACAGCTTCCTGTCGGTTGTTTTGTAGCGAAGCTTGTCCATGGACCTGAATATTCAAGTGGAACCTAGTTGTTTAGAGAGTAGATTGATAATTGAGTTCCTTCATTGAAAAAATAAAGCTAAGTATTTGTGACAATACGTGTATAAATTTTATTCTTGAGAGTCTTTTCCTACGACTGATGCCGGATCTTGGTGGATCAATACATCAGACATCGGAAAAGCAACTTCTAACCGGCTTTCTACTTCATCCGCAATTAGATGAGCATCAACTAGTTTTATGTTATCGTCCAACTCTAGGTGCAGTTGAATAAACCTCGTAATACCTGCTTGTCGAGTACGAAGATCGTGAACGCCATGAACACCTGCGACGGTGGAAGTAAGTAGCATGATTTTTTCTTGATCCTCAACTGAAAGTTGATGATCAAGAAGTGATTGTACCGCATTTTTGATCATCCTAAATGCGCTTGCCAGAATAAAGATCACAATAAAAAGTGCAAATACTGCATCAGCTTGCGTCACGCCATACCATGCTAAACTCAGTGCAACAATAATCGCTATGTTCATAAGAAGATCTGACTGATAGTGAATGGAGTCAGCAGAAATAGCTTGACTGCCTGTCTTATATACTACCCATTTTTGGAATAACACCAAACATCCAGTGATAATAGCCGCAATGATGCTCACCACTATCCCTGCTTCTGGGTGGTGCAGTTCAGACGGACGGAACAACCGCTCCATTCCATTAAACAACAAGAAGCCGGCTGAACTAACAATGAAAACAGCTTGCACCAGTGCTGCAAGCGATTCCGCTTTTCCATGTCCGAAGCGATGTTCTTCATCCGCTGGTTGAAGAGCATAACGCACCACCACAAGGTTAGTTATAGAAGCTAATAAGTCAATCAATGAGTCTACAAGTGAGGCAAGTAAACTCACCGAATCTGTGTACCACCAGGTAAAAAATTTTATAACAAGAAGGCCAGTGGCTGTAATAGTGGCTGCCCACGCAGCCATTTTAACGAGTCTGACATAGTTTTTATTCATACTGAGAACGTATCCTGGACAAGTTTTGAAAGTATACCGTTTTTTGTGCTATTTTAAAAAATCATCAAATTAAAGAAAATTTTGTGTCCTAAACTAGGGAACTAAATGATCAATCTATGCTTTAAACAGCTAGGTCACTTAAATATTTAGGTCTATGGACAAGCTTAGCTACAAAACAACCCGCAGGAAGCCATATAATCAAATGTTAATCGAGCATGACTCATTAACATTCAGGATTGATGAAGAAATCATTCAGCTACGGAATCAAACTAAACGGGGTAAAGATGGAAAACTCCGTTTATTTAGCGATGAAGCCATTATGAGAGCTTTCATGGTTAAATGCGTATTTTCAATGCTATTAAGAGGTTAGCAAAATTTACTAATTTTATTTTAAACTTACTTAACTCCCGTTGTCATATCCTCATTATTCGCGCATTAGCAAACGATTCAAAATAGCTAATATCGCATTCAACACGTTGGTTTTACGAATTTAAGGTTGATGATACAGAAAAGGGGGCAAGTAAAGAAGAATGGCACTGATGGGAGATGGCGAATTTGACGTAAATTGCATTTAGTAATAGATATAAATGCGCATTAAATCATTGCTACTAAGTTAAGCTCATTAAAGATGACTTACGGGTAAATACTGCCTCACTTGATCCAACAAACCCACCGAAGAATCACTAAGATATGAAACGATAGTGCTTATGATACAAGACAATGTTAAAAAACCGT
This sequence comes from Candidatus Enterovibrio altilux, assembly GCF_002381345.1. Taxonomy (GTDB): domain Bacteria; phylum Pseudomonadota; class Gammaproteobacteria; order Enterobacterales; family Vibrionaceae; genus Enterovibrio; species Enterovibrio altilux. Next base: position 4,419 of record NZ_CP020660.1, on the reverse strand, counting down.
TTATATTAAACTAGCGGCTCCACTCATCGTACTAATAAAGGGCGCTGTTTTTGGGGAATGAAGGCGTCAACGTAATTTAGTGGTTAGTGACTAGGAGTGATACGATTCAAGTCAGCAGTGACACACAGCGTATGGTAACCATACTATCAAAAACTGCTCGGAGGAACATTGAGCTTAAGGTATGACAATGCCCAGATTTGTGCAACCTACACCTAGATAAAATATTACATAAATTGACAGCACTGAGTATGCCTAAAATGAAAGCAATAGTCTAATAGTGCATTATTTTAAAATTAGTTACCTGAACTCAAATTAGGATAGAAGACCTAATATATATGATGTAAATTAAGTTTACAGTGGACACTTTCTCCACGGTCTGTTAAATTTTTAACTGTTTTTTAAGTGGTCCTATAATTTACACTAGACCAGTCTTTGGGGTATGACGTTGCAGAAGTCCCGGCATCAGGACATAAAGATAAATAATGGGAATACAACGACTTCGTCAACCCCAGCTATCAAATGTTATTAAAGAAGAACTTAAAATCTTAATTTTTAAAAAGACGTCCTCTCAGTGCAAAAATTGACACTGTAGCAAGAGTTAGTAAAATACTTTAATGATTATCTCCCTTCTGTAGACGAAATTATACAGTCTTTAGAAGAAAAACAATTTTTAAATTGTAAACATGGTGATGATACCTGTGTCAGGAATCATTATACTAATGCTTATATGAACCACTTATTAAATTATTAGCTGAGAACCCAGGATCACAATTGAATTTACTGAAAATATCATCATACATTAGAGGATATTTCTTTTTATATTGCTGTGCTACGTGGAGCCAAAAAATATTTAACGAGCATTTGTACATGCCATGGTATGACCAGATCCGTGCAACTTAGCAACTTTTAAACAGAGGTAAGTGCAGTTATGCAATATCTAATTGCCATGACTAAAGCATTACACCATGTTGTATTACTGCACATTATGCGTAAATTAGCTCCACTACTAGTGTAAAAGATTATAAAAAATTTTTAACTTGCTTAATCATGATAATGATGTGGTTGAAAAGGTCAGTATACACAGAGCGAAACTTGCGCAAAAATTATTGCTAAGGCACTCAAAAATCCGTCTGGCATCATATCCATATGTAGCTTTTATTGAAAAAATGTTGTCGGGTTTCAGTCGAAAAACAAGTCGCCAAGAGCGCTCGCTCCGCAAGATTTAGCAGCGTAATGATGAACTGGAATAACTCATCCTGACTGTTTTATCAATAGTATCCTAAAAAAAGCACCGAGGTAGCTGTTAAAAAACATTTTTCAGCTGCGATACATTTATTTTGTACGAGTCAATCAATGAAAGGATAGAATCGTCATGTCTGAAATCATAAAAAATGACGTGGACGCACTAGAAACTCAAGAGTGGTTGGAAGCTCTCGCCTCGGTCATTCGTGAAGAAGGAGTAGAACGTGCCCAGTACCTACTTGAACAAGTTATAGAAAAGGCACGCCTTGACGGTGTTGATATGCCTACTAGCATCACTACCAATTATGTGAATACCATCCCTGCAGATAAAGAACCTACATATCCAGGTGACGTAAATCTGGAACGTCGTATTCGTTCTATCATTCGTTGGAATGCGATCATGATTGTATTGCATGCCTCGAAAAAAAATTTGGACTTGGGTGGCCATATGGCGTCTTACCAATCTGCATCTACTTTCTACGAAGTATGTTTTAATCATTTTTTTCGTGCGTCTAACGAGGTGGATGGCGGTGATTTAGTTTATTATCAAGGCCACATTGCTCCAGGTATTTACTCTCGTGCATTTATTGAAGGCCGTTTGACTGAAGGGCAGCTTGATAATTTTCGCCAAGAAGTTGATGGTAAGGGTATTCCTGCTTACCCTCACCCTAAACTGATGCCTGAATTCTGGCAATTTCCGACTGTTTCCATGGGATTAGGTTCTATTTCTGCTATTTATCAAGCTCGCTTTCTAAAATACTTAGAAGGCCGTGGTCTGAAAGAAACCAAAGCTCAGCGCGTTTATGCATTCTTGGGTGATGGTGAGATGGATGAGCCAGAATCACGCGGCGCAATTTCATTCGCGGCTCGTGAAAAATTGGGCAACCTATGCTTCCTAATCAACTGTAACCTTCAACGTCTAGATGGTCCAGTCATGGGTAATGGTAAAATCATCCAAGAATTAGAAGGTCTATTCAAAGGGGCTGGTTGGAACGTGATTAAAGTTGTTTGGGGTAATGGTTGGGACAAACTGCTAGCCAAAGACACCACGGGTAAACTGCTTCAGTTGATGAACGAAACTCTCGACGGTGATTACCAAACATTTAAGTCCAAAGATGGCGCTTACGTTCGCAAAAATTTTTTTGGCAAATACTTAGAAACTGCTGCGCTCGTTGCTAGCATGACGGATGAAGAGATCTTCGCATTGAAACGTGGTGGCCATGAGTCATCTAAAATATTTGCAGCGCTTAAAAATGCGCAAGAAAAAAAAGACCGTCCGACCGTTATTTTAGCGAAAACCGTTAAGGGTTACGGCATGGGTGAAGCAGCAGAAGGAAAGAATATTGCGCATGGTGTGAAGAAAATGGATATGACACATGTTCAGCACCTACGTGATCGCTTAGGTCTACAAGATCTTATTTCTGATGAAGATATGAAAACTCTGCCATACCTAAAACTAAAAGAAGGTTCAGCAGAATATGAATACTTACATGCACGACGCAGTGCGCTGCACGCCTATACGCCTAAGCGGCTACCTAAGTTCACTGAAGCACTGGTCATTCCTGAAATGGAGGAATTCAAATCACTGCTTGCAGAGCAAAAACGTAATATATCTACCACCATGGCATTTATTCGTACTTTAAATATTTTACTAAAAAATAAAAATATTGGCAAAAACATCGTTCCTATTATTGCAGACGAAGCTCGTACTTTCGGTATGGAAGGCTTGTTCCGTCAAATCGGTATCTATAATCCGTTTGGGCAGGCATATACTCCTGAAGACCATGGTGTTGTTTCTTACTACAAAGAAGCAACCTCGGGTCAGGTCTTGCAAGAAGGTATTAATGAACTGGGTGCTATGTCTTCATGGGTAGCTGCGGCAACTTCTTACAGTACAAATGATTTGCCAATGATCCCGTTCTACATTTACTACTCAATGTTCGGTTTTCAACGTATTGGGGATATGGCGTGGATGGCTGGTGACCAACAAGCACGTGGCTTCTTATTAGGTGCAACTGCGGGGCGTACTACTTTAAATGGTGAAGGTTTACAGCATGAAGATGGTCATAGTCACATTCAAGCAAACACTATTCCTAACTGTATTTCTTACGATCCAACGTTCGCGTACGAATTAGCGGTGATTATACAAGACGGTATCCGTCGTATGTACGGTGAAAATCAAGAAAATATGTTTTACTATCTGACGCTGATGAACGAAAATTATGCAATGCCAGCAATGCCAGAAGGAGCTGAACAAGGTATTCGTAATGGGATCTACAAACTTGAATCTTATGCTGGTGCAAATAAAGTTCAGCTAATGAGTTCTGGAACCATCATGAACGAAGTACGTAAAGCTGCACAAATCCTTAGTGATGAATACGGTGTTGCATCGGACGTTTACTCTGTAACTTCGTTTAACGAGTTGACGCGTACAGGTCAAGATGTAGAACGCTTCAATATGTTGAACCCAGATGCAGAGCAAAAAGTGCCTTATATCACTCAAGTCATGGGGGCTGAACCAGCCATTGCAGCTACGGATTACATGAAGAACTATGCAGAGCAAGTGCGTGCATTCATGCCATCTAAATCATTTAAAGTATTGGGAACTGATGGTTTTGGTCGTTCAGACAGCCGAGCTAATCTACGCCATCACTTCGAGGTGAACGCAAGCTACGTTGTAGTTGCTGCGCTTAGCGAGCTAACAAAACATGGTAATATTAAGAAATCTGTAGTAGTTGACGCTATCAAAAAATTCGGTATAGATACTCAAAAAGTAAACCCACTGTACGCGTAAGAGGCAGGAATCAATGACAATCGCAATTAACGTTCCCGATATCGGAGTCGATGAGGTTGAAGTTACAGAAATCCTCGTTAGCGTCGGCGACACAGTTGAAGAAGAACAGTCGCTAATCATTGTTGAAGGTGATAAAGCGTCGATGGAAGTTCCTACATCACAAGCAGGTGTCGTAAAAAAAATTAAAGTAGCAGTAGGAGATAAAGTCTCTACAGGCTCTTTGATTATGGTCTTTGAAGAGGCTGGCGCAGGTGCAGCACCTGTGATTGAAGTTCCTACTGTAGCCTCTGCTGTAAAAAAAGTGTATGTTCCAGATATTGGTAATGATGAAGTCGAGGTTACCGAAATTATGGTGACAATTGGCGATAGCATTGCAACGGAAC